>NZ_BORW01000003.1 GCF_018333375.1 Paenibacillus cookii | reverse complement strand
GATTGTGGCTTTGGCCCACAATCTACTGAAGGTGGCAGGCATCCGCCTCGCTACTTTCCTGCAAAAGCGACAGAACAAAAAAAGTTGGACGGAAAACATGACGTTTTTCCGACCAACTTTTTATTTTGGGGACTTATTGGACAGCCCCGTTTTATTTTGGGAGGCGCAGTAAAATAAATACACTGCATGTCGCCCGGCATTCCGGATCCTTTGTAGGGGAAGGGACTTAACCTGTTGAAGCCGGTTTAATGAAAAGCGGGCCTTTTATTCTGCTTGAATTTTCCGAAAAACGTCGTAGCTTCTGCGGGCGCATTCCGAGATGGCGATCGGGTGGAAGCCGCTGACATCCGCATACAACGTATCGTTCAGCGGCGCGGTCCATGACTCGGGCAGCTCTGCCGCTCCATGCAATGCGCCTAGAATCGAGCCGACCGTGGCGCCGTTGCAATCCGTATCCCAGCCGCCAAGCACGGCGGTCGTAATCCCCTTTTCGAAATCGCCTCCGGAATGGATGAGCGCCGCCGCGCATAAGGCTGCATTATTGTTGGTATGAACGGCGTGATAGTGCTTGAAGGACTCCCATATTTTGGCGACCAGCTCCAAGGTGTCTTCCGTTTCCTCTGCGATCTGTACCGCCAAGGCCACATCTTCCGCCAAACGGCAGTTTTTCGGAATTTCGCTTAATCCGATCTCAACGATTCGTTTCACGTCGTTCTCTACGAATGCGGCAGCAATCATAGCCGAACAGAACATCGCGCCATAAATACCGTTCTTCTCATGAGAGAAGGAGGCATCCCTCCAAGCCAGCTCAGCCGCAAGCTCGGGCCGGCCGGCGGCCCCGTAAGCATAGCCGTCGACACGGATTTGGGCGCCGATCCATTCGCGGAACGGATTCAAATAGGAACGGCACCAGCGGATATGTTTTTCCCAATCCTCCGGCTGCTCTCCGTTAATATACGCAGTGACGCGGGCAAAATTCAAGTAGGATTGCGCTTCGGCCGTAAACACCTGACCAAATGTCAAATGCCGGTGCCACAGCTTGCCGACGTCCCATGAATTAAAATCCAGACCGTGCCGCTCAAGCATAAGCAGGCCAAGCACCGTATAACGAATGTCGTCATCGGTTTCCATGAAACAGATGCGGTCCCCGCAGCTGCCCAGACTGCTCCAGCGGGCAATTTCGAGACCGTACTGCTCTTTGGCGGCAGATTCACTCGGCGTATAATGGCGAATCGGCCATTGTCCGGCACCTTCAAACCACAGTTTAATATTGTGCCAGCCCGGTCTGCCGCCCGACCCGTTCATGAAGACGGGAGCCTCCAGCGGCTTGCCCAGGGCGCATCCTGCCGCGCGGCCGAGCCAAGCCCCGTAAAACTTGTCCTGCCATTCGCCTTCGCCCCTGTTGGCGGCAAGCATTCGCGGGACTGCCGGGCGTTCGTTTCGAATCGATTCCAGATCGTTCGGCTCATCATATTTAAAATTCGTGCTTGGTTCTAATTTCGCGAGCTCGCGGTAGACATCCATCAACCGCGTTTCATCGGTGCCTGCAGCGTCAAGATGCTCCGGGAACCCTGCGACGTCGCATCCCTCTTCCCGGCGCTGCGTTATTTCCGCCAAGACCAATTCCCGTAATCCATGCCACTTCGTCATGGGCGTGCTCCTCCTTCATTGGCGGCCAGCCAAATCGAAATTTGCACTCATTATAACTTACATCCGGAAGCCGTGACTTCTCAAATTGTGCAGCCGCCCCTCTCATTTTTTGCTTTCGGAAAAGTTTCCGCCCGATTGCCGATAAGCATTCGGGGACATGCCGACCTTTTCGTTGAAAATCCGGTAAAAGGTTGCCAAGCTTTGAAAGCCGCAGTCGAATGCAATCTCGGCGACGGTTTTGTCCGTGCCGGCCAAATCCCGTTTGGCCGACTGAACGCGCAGCAGCGACACGTATTCCGAAAAATGATAACCCGTTGCTTCCAGGAACGCCCGGCTCACACGCGAGACGCTCAGTCCGAGTACAGCGGCCAGTTCCTTCAGGCTGACCGGTTCGCGATAACGCTGCTCGACCAAAGCGGCCAGCGCTTGCGCATGGCGCGCAGACTGAACCATGCCGCTCCGCTCCTCATCCGTAAGCTGGTCGTTATAATGGCGCAGAAGGCGGCCGCATAACTGAATCAGCGCGCTTTTTGCCATTGCCTGATAGCCCGGGGCTTTCTCCTGAAATTCTTCCGCAACGGCAAGCATCCAGGGGGCAAGCTGCCGCGCTAGCGCCGATCCGCCTGGGATATGATTGCAAAAATGCGCGGCACGATAAGAAAAAGGAAGCAGCAGGCAGGGTTCTTCCTGCAGCAGCAATGCAGCGTCAAAGTTAATGAAAAGATAGCGGCTCGGGTCCGCCGGATCCGCCTGGGCGATGTGCGGTTCCTCGCCATTGACCAGAAACAAATCGCCGGGGCCGGCCTCATACCGTTTATTGCCGAAGAAAAAGATGCCCTTGCCCGACAAGCAGAGGCCGATTTCCAGGCTTTCATGCACATGGGGCGGCTGCCTGTGCGCCGCAGGCGTCCATTCGAAAGCATTGATGGGAATGGGGTTGTCGTACGTGATATGAAGTTTCATCGGGACCTACGCCTCCTGACGGGGATCGCTTTCCAGTAACCACTGAAACGGGCGGTGTCTTGCCTCTCCCGTTTTAACTTGCATATATACATTTTGAAGCATTTTCCATTCAGCCTCAAGCTTCCTTGCATTCAACCAAAAGTTGACAATGAATGTAAATCCGCTAAAATGAAGCTGATGTCTATTCGAACTAACATGGGAGAAATATACATGAGTTATAAATCAGATCGTCCGACGTTCCAGGAACGTTTGGACCATTTCGTGAACGTGATCCGGACGGATATATTAAACGGAATTCGTCAGGAAGGGACGTATCTTCCTTCGGAAAGCGCGCTCGCGAAGCAGTTCCAGCTCAGCAACAAATCGATCCGCAAAGGGCTGGACCAGCTTGTAGAGGAGGGGCTGATCGTCAAAATCGACCGTGTCGGAAGCATGGTCACGCCGCATTCGAAGGAAACCATCACCATCCATTTCGGCTGTCCGCTGTCGCTGACGACCGATTTTATGATCGACGACCTGATTGCCGAATTCAGCCGAAACAATCCGGGCATTCATGTGCGGAGAATCACGCTGAATCCGTTAAATTACGTCCGTTCCGCGGAAGAAATGATCCAGAACGGGCTGCTGGACGTCGTGGCGCTGAACAGCCCGCAGTTTCAGGAGTGGCATGAGCTTGGGCTGACGCCGCTGCTGGAGGGGCTGGCGCCCGACAAAGGGCTGTACCCGATCACGGAAGCGGCCTTTGTCGCAGACGGCAAGGTATATGCACGGCCCGTGTCTTTTTCGCCGGTCGTCCTCTGCTATAATAAGCGGCATTTCCGCGAAGCGGGCATTCCCGAACCCGACAGCTACTGGAGCTGGGACGACCTGATCGGCGTCACGTCGCTGCTCGCCGAAAAACGCGGACGGCACGGCATTTACTTTTTGCCCGCCTCCGAAAACCGCTACTCCATTTTCCTGCTGCAGGGGGGAAAGGGAAGGCAGGAGCTGCCGGACGGCACCAGCCGGCTGCATATGCTCGAAGGTTTGGATAAGCTTCACGAGCTGATCGACAACCGCCTGATCTTCCCGAATTACTGGGCGCAGGGAAACGACGAAACGATCCGTCTCTTCGCGGAAGAGCAAGTATCCGCAATCCTCGCGACGTATTTTAACCTGAACGAATTTGCGCACATGGATTTGGAATACGATATTTGTCCGCTCCCGACGCTCCGTCTGGGCGATCCGCAAAAAACGCTCATGCTGACCATCGGCACCGCCGTGGTCCGCCATTCCCCGGCGAAGGAAGCGGCGATTCGGTTCATGGAGTTTTTATCCTCGTCCGATGCGCAGAGGCTGATCAGGCAAAAAACGATCAGCATCCCGGCCCGCAAGGAAGCGGCCGAAACCGCGGACGGCGCCGGCGGTTTGAATCGCCCGTCCCGGTACTCCATGTACCGCGAAATGTTTCCGTCTTTTGCCTATCACCAGGAAATCGGGCTGAAAATCCATGAGTTAAAAACGTTCAGCCGGTTCCTGAAGGAGTATTGGTCGGGCATGATCGACGTGCGGGAGCTGTACGGCAAACTGGAACAATGGTTGGGCTCCGCGGCCGATCACGAGAGGATCCGGAATGCTGCCGTGAAGCAGCGATAGGCCCAAAAACCGGACTAACGCAGGAGACATCGCGTTTGTGCCCCTTGCCTACGAGGCAAGGGGCATTTTTTGCTGATCCGGAGGGATTCGTTCGCGGTCAACTGGCTAGCGCTTCTGCCGAGCTCTTTTCGTTTGGTTCGTTGAAGGCGGCTTTTTATCCCATGCCAAAACCAACATCAGTCCGATGATGCATGCCGCCCCCAACCATTGGAAACGTCCAAAGGGCTCTTTCAGCCAAAACACCGTCGTTAAAACCGCGGCCAGCGGTTCCAAACTGCCTAGCAGGCTTGTTTCCTTGGGCGAAAGACTTTGCAGGCTTTCGATATAAAACCAAAAGGCGATCATGGTGCCGAACAGGATCACGAATACCAGGCATGCATAGGTTTCCGGCGTAAAGCTGTTCAAGTCGATCTGCCAAGGGGGATGGATCACGCTTAGTCCCAAACCGCCGATGACCATCGCCCAGCCGACGATGACGAGGGAATCGTATTGCTTCAAAAGGGGACCGGCGTACAAGGTATAAAAAGCCAGCGCCGCTCCCGACAAAACACCCCAAAAGACGGCAGCGGCCGGCACGGATAATCGGGAAACGGAGCCGTCGGTCAACAAGAAGAAACAGCCGGCTAAAGCGAGGAGGACGGTCAGCAAATCCTTTCGCGTGAAATCCGTTTGTTTTCGCAGAATTAAATAGATGATAATCATGACCGGCGCTAAATACTGCAACAGCGTGGCGACCGCAGCATTGCCGTATTTAATCGATGCCATGTACGTGTATTGAACCGCAAGCATGCCCAGCAATCCGAAGGCAACGAGCTGGAGGGCCGTCTTCTTATTTTTCCATACGACAAATAGTTGCGAGCGGTCTTTCGCCAACCATTGAACGGCCAAAAGCAGCACGCCGGCGATGAGCAGACGCGTCGTTACAAGCCAATCGATATCGACCGCCGTTTGTTGGAAGAGCTTTTGGGAAACGGTGCCGCTGATCCCCCAAAATACCGCTCCCGTGGTCACGAGAAACAATCCTTTTTTTCCTGATGATTTGTCCATGAACGGGATTCTCCACCTTAAATATAATGATAGTGATATAATAGGTGGAAAATCTGTTTAAATATATCGATATTGAATGAAAAAATATAAGTATATTGAGGTTGTGGTCGTTTGCAGATCAAAAATTTCAAGATTGGCCAAAACTTAAAGGAACTCACCGATCATCGGACGGTCGTATTGCCGGTTGCCTGTTACGAAACGACGATCCATCAAAATATACACGGATATATTCCGCTTCATTGGCACGATGAACTTCAATTTGTCAGGATGGTCCAAGGGGAAGCAAGCTTTCAAATCAATGAAGAGAAATTGATCGTTCGACAAGGCGACGGGCTCTTTATCAATAGCGGCTGCCTGCACATGGCGGAGGAGCTGAATGAATCGGGCTGCGTTTATATCTGTTTGAACGTGTCCCCCGATTTCGTCGTATCGCCAGAGCTTTACGCCACGTATGTAGCCCCTTATATTCAAGCGACCAATTTGCCCTACTTATATATTGATCCCAACACGTCTTGGGGAAAAAACATTTTGGATGCCGTATGGAACATTCATCAGTGGCTTCAACAAAAGCCGCCTTACTTTGAAATCGATATGACGCTAAATCTGGCGCTCATTTGGAAAAACCTTGTCATGAACGGCTTTCAACTCGAGCACGACCCGATGGAAGCGGCAAAGAATCGGCGGATGAAGGAAATGTTAAGCTGGATCGATACGCATTACGCCGAAAAAGTCACATTGGATGAGATCGCAAGAGCCGGCCGATTGAGCCGTTCGGAATGCTGCCGGTATTTCAAACGAATGTTGAATACGACTCCGCTGAATTACGTGATCGATTACAGGATTCAAAAAAGCTTAGTCTTGCTGCAGCAAACGGATTCCAACGTAACGGAAGTCGCCTATAAGGTCGGATTTAACAGCACGAGCTATTTTATCGAAAGATTCAGGAAGTTGAAGAAGGTCACCCCGTTAGCCTACAAAAAATTAAAAATGGATGGTGGGAGCATCCCGGCGAACAAGGGATAAGCGTCATCAGAACTTTCTGATTTCATATTGACACCCCAAAAATTGGGTGTGTATAATCGATGCATCAGAAATACATCAATAGAAAACGAGGTAACGTGACTTTTCTGTATTTGTAGATCAGTCGGGAATCAGGAGGCCGATCATGAAAGCGGCCAAAAGCTCGAACGGGGAAGCGGTGTTTGCGGAGCTGCCGGAACCCGGCGCACAACCGCAGCACGTCAAGGTCCGCATCGATGATTCCTCTATGATGCGGTGCTGATCTGTGCGAGCATTCGCAGCGAAAGCTTGATCAATCAAGGCATCCGTTTCCTGCGGAAACGTGGAAGCGTTATCATCGACGGCGACACCGGCTGCGAATTCGGCCGCAACCTGTTGCTCAGAAAGTAAGCGGGCGTGCACCTCTCCCGCGCGGGCGGCCTTGGACGGTAAGATCCGGATTACGAGCCTGGGCTCGGAGCGGCCAAAGCAGGGGAACCGGCGACGAATAAGGCGAGGAAAACGAGGCAATCCGGCACATGCGCTGCGGCGTCTGCTCTTGCGATGACGGGTTCAGGCACGGCCCGAATCCGAAAACGAAACGGAAACCGACGATGAAAGGAAGGTGGGCAAGAATGAGCATCCATTCGATCGAAGAATTGGAAAACAAGCTGGCGGAACCGTCGGACGAATTGATCGCCGATCTAAGCAAGGTCGACGGAGACATCATGCTGCTTGGGGTGGGCGGAAAAATGGGGCCCAGCATGGCGAGGCTGGCGGTGAACGCCATCCGCAAAGGCGGGCTCAACAAAAAGGTGATCGGCGTATCCCGTTTTTCCAGCGGCGATTTGAAGCGCCAGCTCGAGGACATGGGCGTCCGGACCATCTCTGCCGACTTGCTGAACGAGGAGGAGCTTAAGGCGCTGCCTGACGTCAAAAACGTCATTTTTATGGCGGGCAACAAATTCGGGACGACCGGCAACGAGCATTTTACCTGGGCGATGAATGCGTATTTGCCCGGCCGGGTCGCCGAGAAATTCAAACATTCCCGTTTCGTCGTCTTTTCGACCGGCAATGTGTACCCGTTTACGCCGGTGGGCGGGGGAGGCGCGACCGAGGAAACCGCCCCCAACCCCAACGGGGAATACGGGCAGTCCTGCCTCGGACGCGAGCGCGTATTCGAGCATTTTTCCAGAACATATGGCATCCCGATGTTCATTTACCGTTTGAATTATGCGATCGATTTAAGGTACGGGGTTTTGCTTGAGCTCGCCAAATCGGTCAAGGAAGGCCGGTCGATCGATTTGACCATGGGGCACGCCAACGTCATCTGGCAGGGGGATGCCAATGAAATCGCGTTAAGGGCGTTAAACGTATGCAGCTCGCCTCCGGTAACGATGAACGTGACCGGGCCGGAGACGCTGTCGCTGCGCTGGGTCGGCGAGGAGTTCGGGCGCAGGCTCGGCGTCAAGCCGGTGTTCGCGGGGCAAGAGGCGCCGACGGCCTTGCTAAGCAACGCCTCGAAAGCGATGCAAACGTTCGGCTATCCAAAAGTGTCGGTGCTGCAGATGATCGACTGGATCGCGGACTGGGTGCGTCAGGACGGGGCGACCTGGAACAAGCCGACGCACTTTCAGGAGCGGGAGGGAAAATATTGATATGAACACGACGCCACAACGTTTGAACCCGGAGCTGGCCGCGGCGCTGCATGACGGGCTGGCCATTCCGGCGCATCCCCTCGCCCTCGACGGGCGCCGCCGGCTCGATGAAAGGCGCCAACGCGCCTTAACCCGGTACTATATCGCTGCCGGGGCGGGCGGGATCGCCGTCGCCGTGCACTCCACGCAGTTCGAGATCCGGGACAAGGACGTCGGCTTGCTGGAACCCGTGCTGCGCCTGGCCGCCGAAGAGGCGGCAAACGCCAACCTGAGCCGCCCGTTCATGAAAATCGCCGGCATTTGCGGGCCGGCGGAGCAGGCGGTGGCGGAAGCGGAGCTGGCCTCGCGGCTGGGGTACGATGCAGGGCTTCTGAGCATGGGAGGACTGGGGGAGCTGACCGAGGAACAGCTGCTGGACCGGACGCGGCGCGTGGCCGACGTTTTGCCGGTGTTCGGTTTTTATCTGCAGCCTTCCGTGGGCGGGAGAACGCTCAGCTTCGATTTTTGGCGGGCTTTCGCGGAAATCGACGGGGTTATCGCGATCAAAATGGCGCCGTTTAACCGCTACCAATCCCTCGACGTGGTGAGGGCGGTCATGGAGTCGGATCGCCGGGACGAAATCGCCTTATACACGGGCAACGACGATAACATCGTGATCGACCTGCTGACGAAATTCCGCTTTGAGGTCGGCGGCCGAGTCGTCGAGAAGCGCATCGCAGGTGGACTCCTGGGGCATTGGGCCGTTTGGACGCGGCAGGCGGTAACCATGCTGGAAGAGATCAAGAAGGTGCGCGAGGCGGAGCTTGTTCCGGCCGAATGGCTGACGCGCGCCGCCGAGGTGACGGACAGCAACGCCGCCTTTTTCGATCCGGCCCATCAATTCCGCGGCTGCATTCCGGGCATCCATGAAGTGCTGCGGCGGCAGGGGCTGCTGGAGGGGCGATGGTGCCTGAACCCGCAGGAGGAATTGTCGCCGGGGCAAATGGAAGAAATCGACCGCGTATACCGCCAGTATCCGCATTTGAATGACGACGCGTTCGTCAAGGCCCGGTTGGACGGATGGCTGGGACCGGCAAACATCCATTCATGATCGGCGAAACGAAAGGCTTCAGCCAAACGGCTGAGGTCTTTTTTTGCGTGAAACGTTTGTTGGGGTCATCTGCTCCCATTCTCGCAAATACGCTTGGAAAATAGTAATTTTTCAGGGCAATCCGCCCGGATCGGCCTATGCCATCCCGGGCCGAATGCCGATGATTGACATTAGTAGATTTTGAGAGAACCGTGGCGTTGGCCATGTCGAAGCTCGTTTACTTCACGTATACATACAGTATCACCAGTGACATCCATTTGACGAAACCTAAGGAGGGGGGCGGATGGAGTTTTAATAGAAAACGAGATTCCAGATTTCGAAGCAAAGGAGAGTTGTGCACTGGAAATAACATTTTTAAGTTAGAGATGAGGGTTTAACATGCATGATTTCATGGTGTTGATTACGGTCTGTTCCTTCCTGTTCACCATCGGTTTTATCTTTTGGCGTCCCCAAGTCAACGAAGCGATTCCGGCAACGATCGGCGCGGCCTTGGTTCTGATCAGCGGCAGCGCCACGCTGGCCGACCTGGGGAACATCACGGAAACGATCAGCGGCGCGGCGGTTACGATCATGGCGACCATCGTCATGGCCATCGTTCTGGAAAGCTTCGGTTTTTTCCATTGGGCGACGGAGCTGCTCACCAGGCAGGCCAAAGGCTCCGGAATCCGGCTGTTTTGGCTGACGAACCTGTTCTGTTTTTTGATGACGCTGTTCGTGAACAATGACGGCAGCATTTTGATCACGACGCCGATCCTGCTGATGATGCTGAAAAACATGGGGCTCAAAAACCATCAAAAAATACCCTACCTAATCTCGGGCGCCCTTATAGCCACCGCTTCCAGCGCTCCGATCGGCGTCAGCAACATCGTCAACCTGATCGCCCTCAAAATCGTGAACATGGATTTGTACATGCATACGGCCATGGTGTTCGTCCCCGCAACGCTCGGCCTCCTCCTGCTCACCGTCATCCTGTTTCTCATCTTTTACCGGACCCTGCCGAAAAGGATTCCTTCCCAACCGAAATGGATCTTAAAACCCGGACAGCATCCGCTGCAGCAGCCGCTTCAGCAGGAAGACCGCACCAAATTCATGAGAAATATTTTGATTTTCGTTTTCTGCGTCCGCATCAGTTTGTTCGTCGCTTCCTTCGTTCATTTCCCGGTATCCTTGATGGCCGTTATCGGTTCGGCGTTTCTGCTCGCCTGGCGCTGGTACCGCCTTAAAATCCCCCCTACCGACATGCTGAAAAAAACGCCGTGGTACATTCTAGTCTTCGCCTTTAGCATGTACGTCATCATCTACGGCTTGAACAATATCGGTCTGACGGATTGGCTGATCCGGTTGCTGCAGCCGCTCGTGTCGGGAAGCCTGCTGTACGCCAGCGTGCTGATGGGCGGCCTGCTCAGCGTTTTATCCAACATATTCAACAATCACCCGGCATTGATGGTCGGGACGATCACTTTGACGAATATGGGGCTTGACCCGCTCACGTTAAAAATATCATACTTGGCCAGCGTCATCGGAAGCGATATCGGTTCCCTGCTACTGCCGATCGGCACGCTCGCAACCTTGATGTGGCTGCATATCGTGCGCAAAGGCGGCGTTAAGATCGGTTGGGGCCAATACCTGAAGGTGACAGCCATTGCTATCCCCGTCACCGTGCTGTTTACGCTCATCGTCCTTTCGTATTGGGTCAGCTGGATTTTTTGATCATATCAGAGAGTATAAACGACAGAGCCGTTGCACCCTGATATTGCAAGAAAAACTTCATCCAAAAGCGGTCTGTCTTCTGTGAAGGTGCGTCGGTAATGAACATCACTGAAAAACGAGACGAAAAAGGACCTACGTTTTCGGGCAGGTCCATAATAGAGATGATGGATATAGCATAATCTATGCCGGTACGGCCGAAAAGGAATAGGCAAATTTCCGTATCAGGCACGGGACCATCCGTGACGAATCGAAAAAAAACGGGACTTCAGGCGCTATAGGGCCGGAAGTCCCGTTTTGGTTTGGAAGGAAAATGATGGATTTTGTCGAATATAGAGAACATCCGAAGGAAAGGAAGGAAGATTATTCGATGAATATGAAAAAAAGCGGGCAGTCGTCCTTACGGGACGTTGGAGTGCCGAAGAGAAACGCACAACAGGGAACGCGCGCAGGAAACGGAGGGCTCCGCAAATGGGCGATCATGCCGCTCGTTGCCGCGGGGCTGCTGCTGGGAACGGGGGCGATAGCGACGCCGGCGTTTGCCGCGCAGGCGCTTTCGGCAGGGACGGACCAAGATCAAAGCGAGGCGCTCTCCCATTTGAACGGCGTCCGGGCGAAGGCCGGACTGCAGCCGTTGCAGCTGAGCGGCGTGATATCCAAGGCGGCAAGCCTTCATGCGGCGTATTACAACGCCAATCACGGGAAGAAAACCGAGGGCGCCCATAACGAAACCAAAGGGATGCCCGGGTATACGGGAGCAACCGTAACGGACCGGTTGAAAGCCGCCGGCTGGACGTTTGGTTCGAAGGGGTATTCCACCGGGGAGGTCATGCATTACAAGCAGGCGAGCAGCAAGGATGCGATCGACGGCTGGCTGGACACCGCCTATCACCGCAAAATCATTCTCAGCCCGAAATACAGGGAAGTCGGCTTCGGTTTGGCGGACGGAACGGCCGTGGCCGACTTTGCCGGTTTTTCGGAGCCTGGTCCGATCCAAGGAGGCATCTCGGTGTATCCCTATGACGGCATGACGAACGTCGGGGTCGGTTTTTACGGTCTTGAATCTCCGAACCCGTTGAGCCAATTTAACGTGGATCATTCCGGTTACATCATTTCGGCTACGACGGAACGGGATATGGTTTGGCATGAAGCGCAAATCGCGGACGAAAGCGGCGCGGCGGTGCCGTATTATGAGGAGCTTTACGGCGGGGATACGCTGTTTCTGTATCCCAAACAGATTCTGAAAGGCAATCATACATACAAAATATCGCTTTCCTATCAGATGAAAGGAACGTCCGGGAAGCTGCAAAAGACATGGTCTTTTACCACCGGAAAAGGACATCAATTGGTCTCCGTCCAATCCCGATATTCCGAGCTTGTTCTCAATGAAGGCGGGGAACTGCCGATCGAAGCCGAGGGGATGTATGACGACGGGGTGACGGAACCGCTCCAAACCGGAGTCGGCTACGCCAGCAGCGAGCCCAAAGGGCTGGCCGTCTCGCCGGGGGGCATGTTAAAAGGCGTTAAACCCGGCGATTATACGGTAACGATGACATCGGGGAGCGTTCAAAACCGGATCAAGGTCAAAGTGCTGCCGAAGCTCAAGCTAAAGGAATATCCGGGAACGAATCCCGCCGCGATAACGGATATCGCCGGGCACGCGGGCCGATCCGCGATCGAATGGGCCCTTCGGTCGGGAGTGATGACCGCATCGGACCGCAATCAGTTTCGGCCCGATGCGGCGGTAACGGAGGCCGAATTTTGGACGGCGCTGCTTCGGATGTACCGAGTCGATGATGAGGCTTATGCGCCTGCAAAAAAAACGCATTGGGCGGACGGAGCTTATAAAGCCGCGGCCGATCGGAACATTCCGCTTGCCGGAATCGCTAATAAAACCGCAAGGGACCGGGCGATTACACGTCAAAAAGCGGCCGAAATCATTGCTGCGGCGGATGGGGTGAACTACCCGGAAAGCCAAGCGGTCTGGTACGTCCTTGCGCTCGACTATGTAAAGGGCGTCACGGAGCGCTCGCTGGAAGGCTTCAAGGGAAGCGAGGAACTTACGCGGGGGGAAGCCGCGGAGCTGCTGCAGTATTTGCGGCCGAAGCTGAAAGAGCTTCGCGGCAGACCGGCGGCCGTAACGCCGTCAACCGCGCTGCCGCCGCTGCCGAAACGGGAAGTGTACCGGAAGCCGGATCGGTTGGAGGACTACATGTTCGTCGCGGATTTCCGTGCCGACCGTACGCTTGCTCTTGACGGAAAGTTTGCGGGCCACGCGGGGGAAACGTTGAAAATCATGGTGCAGACCGGGGGAGAGCGGCCGCAGCAGATCGAGGACCTTCACGTTACGCTCGACAAGGACGGCGTTTTCCACCTGGCTGGCGCGGGACCCTATAACGAGGATGCCTTGAACTTGTACCTGGTTACGCCCGAGGCTTATTATTGGATCGATGTCGCTGCCGGAAGCTTGAACGTGAGCCAATATAAATAATGACGGCATGTTGGAAAAGCCGCTCCTTGAAACAAAGGGGCGGCTTTTCCGTATTTTTTGCCGGATTCAATTCGGGCTTTACATCACCGATGTTCTAGTGTACTATCTAACTATAACACTAATACAAAGGGGATGTGAACGTGACGCAATCTCAAAACATACATGAAGAAACCGCCGTGCTTTCGTTAAGGGGCGTGTCCAAAAAAATCGGAGGGAAAACAATCGTCGATCAGCTTTCATTCGACGTGCGCGAAGGGGAGATCGTCGGGCTGCTCGGGCCCAACGGCGCCGGAAAAACGACCACCATCCGGATGATTGCCGGACTGATCCAAATGACCGAGGGCGACGTGTTCGTCCGCGGCAGCAGCATCCGGCACGAATGGAAGAAGGCGATCCGTCATATCGGGGCCATTATCGAGAACCCGGAATTTTATCCTTACATGACGGGTTACGACAATCTGAAGCAATATCAGCGGATGAACGAATGGATCAGCAACGAACGGATCGACGAGGTGGTCCGGCTGGTGGGACTCGAACAGGCGATGAAAAAGAAAGTGAAAGCTTACTCGCTCGGCATGCGCCAGCGTCTCGGCATTGCGCAAGCGCTGCTGCACGAGCCATCGGTGCTTATCTTGGATGAGCCGACCAACGGTCTCGATCCGGCAGGCATCCGCGAAATGCGCGATTACCTTAAAACGATTGCCCGCGAGGAAGGCATTTCGATCCTGGTATCCAGCCATTTGCTGCTGGAAATGGAGCAGCTGTGCAGCCGCGTCGTCGTCATACAGGACGGCAAGCTCGTGACGGTTCGCGCCATCGGCGGAGCATCCGCGGCGGAAGAGAAAAGCTTCGTGCGCGTCATGTTCCGGGTCGGACGTTTCGATGAAGCGAAGCAAGTGCTGGGAAGCCAGGAGCATGCCGAAATTTTGCAGGTCGCGGAGGAGCAAAACGAACTGCTCGTGGCGCTTCGATACAAGGATATTCCGGAGACGGTTACCGCGCTGGGCGCCGCCGGGGTTCCGATTTATCAGATCACGGAGCTGAAGCAGTCGCTGGAAGACGAATTTTTGAAATGGACGGGAGGAAACCGCATTGCTTAGTTTTAACAGGCTTGTCTTAAACGAATGGCTGAAAATGTCCAAAAAACGCAGCTTTTTTATTCCTTACGCGATCATCGCCGTTGCGCTCGTAGCGCTGTCCTGGGCCTTTAAACGCTGGGGAGGGGATATGATCGGTTCCGCCTCCGAATTTACGGCCATGATGTCATCGACGAGCTTCTTCGGTCAATTTACCGCCATGCTGGCTGTCATCTTTACCGCCGGGCTGGTTGCAAGCGAGCACAGCCTGGGAACGATCAAGTTCCTGATGATCCGCGGGCAAAGCCGGGGGAAAGTGCTTGCTTCGAAATATGCAGCGGCGTTGCTCTTTACGCTATCGCTATTCGTATGGCTGATGGCGGTCGGATTCGCTTCCGGCGCGGCGTTTTTCGGAATGGAAGCTGGTGCCGGCGCTTGGCGGGATCTGTGGATCGCGGGAGGCAGCTCTTTTGTGTACAGCATCGTTTACGTGACGCTGGGCTTCATGATGGGCGTGCTCACCCGTTCAACGGGCGCGGCGATGGGCGTCGGCATGGCGGCGGTCGTGTTCAGCAGCTTAACGATTCCAAAAAGCTTTTACAAATACGTGCTGTTCCCGAACGCCGATCTGTCGGTGTACAGCCACGGAGGGCAGCCGCCGATCGAAGGGATGACGCTTCCTTTTTCCATTGCGGTACTGGCGGTATATATGGTCTTGTTTCTTGGCGCCAGCTTTGTTACGTTTAAGAAACGTGATATAGCCTGATGCGGCGAAGGAGCTAAGCTGACGGCGAAAGGAGTCTGTCCACTTGAGCATCGAATTCGACAACAATTTGCCGATCTATCTTCAAATCATGAACCATATCAAAAGACAGATCGTATCCGGCCTGCTCCAGCCCGGCGATAAAATCCCGTCGGTAAGGGAGCTGGCGGCGGATTTGCAAATCAACCCCAACACGATTCAGCGGACGTTTCAGGAACTCGAACGCGAGGAGGTCGTTGAGACGAAACGGGGTCTGGGAAGATATGTGACAAGCGAGGAATCCAAAATTATGGCGATCAAAAAAGAAATGGCCGGAGAACTGCTTCACCAATTCATCCATGGCATGCAGGAGCTGGGGTTCAAAAATCAGGACATCGTGACGATCGTTAAAGAGGCCGTGGCGGCTGAAAGCGGCAAGGACCGGAAGGAGGGGCATCCGGATGGACGCACTTCTGAAGGTTAACGGCGTGTCGAAAAAATACGGCAAAAAACAGGTGCTGGACGGCGTCAGCTTCGATATCGGGCCGGGCCGGCTGATCGGCCTGCTCGGCTCGAACGGCAGCGGCAAAAGCACGCTGATGCAAATTATTGCGGGGCTGACCCCGGCCTCGGCCGGCGACATTTCTGTGATGGGCCGACCGACCGGCAGAGAGACGAAAAGCCTCATTTCCTACATGCCCGACCGCCCGATGACGGAAAGCTGGATGAAGGTGAGGGATGCCATCGCCTTCTACAACGATTTTTATGCGGATTTCGATATGGAAAAAGCCCGCGAGATGCTCGATTTCATGAAACTGGACGAGAAAAGCGGCGTCAGCATCCTCTCCAAAGGGATGAATGAACGGCTGCAGCTGACGCTGGCCCTCTCCCGGAACGTCAGCCTGTATTTGCTCGATGAGCCGATCGGCGGCGTCGATCCGGTGGCCCGCGGCAAAATTTTGGATGCGATCGTCCGTTTTTACCGCGAAGACAGCAGCCTGATCATCTCCACCCATCTGGTAGGGGACATGGAACGGATTTTCGATGAAGTGATGTTTTTGCGGGACGGCCGCATCGTGCTGCATGAGGAAGTGGAAAACATCCGCATGAAGCATGGAAGGAGCGTGGACGACATGTTCAAAGAGGTGTTCGGCGAATGATGAAGCTGCTTAAATACGACCTGAGACGGAACGCGAATTTGCTGCTGGCCGTTTGCGCCGTGCTGATTTTATGCGAACTAGGAATGATCTTGTCTCCCGCTATGCTGGAAGTCAAAATGGTCGTCATCCTTATTGCCAACTTTACGGCCGCCGTTATTTTCATGATCAACAACCTGAGGGTGTTCGACTACAACATCAAATCGGTGAGCCGCAGGCTATTGCCGGTAAACACCCTCTCCTACGTTTGGGCGTCCCTCGTCTACGCCATCTTGAACACGCTCGCAGTCCTGGTGGTTGCTGCCGGGGCGGGAATGTATTTTCTAGGCCGCTTCGATACGTCTTTTTGGGGAGATGCGCTTCATCTTCCCGTATACGTGTGGATCGGATTGGTGCTGGAGGCCGTGATTACGACCGTTTACGGATTTTTGTTTTTTTACGTCGTGATTGCGCTGGCCCGCAGCATCACGAAAAAAGGCGCGTTTTGGGTCGGCCTGCTGCTGTTCCTGGTCCTGTCGGCCGTCATGGACTGGCTGGAAGACCTGCTGTTCGGCCAGGATTCCACTCAGGCGTTCAATCTGGTGACTTTCCATTACGAAAACGGGACAGGCACGATTACGCATGATTCGCTGACCGCCATGGCCGGCTGGAACTGGCTAGGATCGTTCGTTTTCGAGCTGCTGCTTAGCATCGCGTTTCTGTTTGTCATCAAGTGGTGCGTGGAAAAGCGCATCGAAGCAAGATAACCCCATATCGTCAGAGCCTGCCGCGGACGTATTCGCGCGGGCTTTATTTTTTTATGAAAAAATACCGGCTTTGGGCTTCTGCGCTCATTCGCCGTGATTCTGAAAATAGACGTCGATCATGATCAGCGCATCAGCTTGCCCGTTGGAATCGAACATCGTTGAAAACACTACCGTGTCCTTGGTTTTTTCATCCGTTACGGAGGGGTATTCGTCAAGGAACTCCCCTTTGTTAAAATCGTAAATATAATTCAGGTTTGCGCCCGACGGATCGGGGATGTCGTTTTCGCCGTAGAGGTTTCTGATTTGTTCGAGCCGCATGCCGATTTCGGCGCCGCGGGTCGTTTGGTATTGGCCCTGGGTCTTTTCCTCCAGCGTGATCATGGCGACGGAGTCGTTCCTATAGAACACGAGGATGCCCGGTTCGTATTCCCATCGGCCTTTTCCGGCGTCTTTGCCTTTCCCCAGCACCTTTTCGGCATCCGCCCGTTTCATGCCGAAATGCACTTTTTCGCCGCTGGCGGTTTTGATGATGCCCATGTCTTCTTGGGTGAACTTCTCGTCTTCTTTTTCAGTGCCTCCACCGCATCCGCTTAACGCAAAAATCAACAACAGAATCCAACCAAGGCTTTTCAAACTATCCACCACCCGAGCTTTTTTCTAGATTTTACTATATTTAGTTCGATTCGCAACTTGTTTTTTTGGGATGAGGAAAGGGTCCGTTTCAGGGCTGGGGATACGCGCCTCCGCTTGCCAACCGCGTTTGCGACCGGGTACAATAAGATTGACTTAGAGGCGGAATTCACCTTTATATGCACAATAGATGAACATATTCCGGGCGAGCCGTTTTGGAAACGTTGACATGGTACGGGAAGGGGAGGAAAACATGCCGGGCGCACAGGAAATGGGGAAAACGCTGCTGAGCATCCGCAGCCACTTGAACGGCCTGACGAAAACCGAGCAGAAGGTCGCGCATTATATTTTGGAAAACGCCCAGGATTTGATTTACGATTCGGTGACGGAGCTGGCGGAGAAGGCGGAAGTAGGCGAGACGACGGTGCTGCGTTTTTGCCGGAAAATGAAATTCCAGGGCTTTCAGGACTTCAAGCTGTCTTTGGCCCAGGACTTGGTGAAGCCGACCGATCATATTCATGAGGAAATCGCCGAGGATGACGACCCGCTGACGCTGAGCCAAAAGATAATCGGCACGCATCTGCGGACGCTGGAGCAGACGAGGGAGCTTGTCAGCGAGGAGCAGCTGACCCAAGCGATCGACGCGCTGGCGGAAGCCGCGAACGTTCATTTTTTCGGCGTCGGTTCGTCGGGATTGACTGCGGCCCAGGGAGCGCACAGCTTTGCCCGAATCGGCAAAAACAGCATGGCGAGCAGCGACACCCATTTTCAGGCGATGCAGGCTTCCCTGATGAACAAAGGCGACGTCGCCGTTGGCTTGTCCATTTCGGGCAGCACCAAAGACACGATCGACAACCTGAACATCGCCAAAAAGGCGGGTGCCCGCATCATTGCCGTCACAAGCAACGCCCGTTCGCCGATCACGAAAATCGCGGATATCGTCCTGATCGTGGTGGGCAGGGAAAATCCGCTGCAGGGCAGCTCGCTCGCGGCCAAAATGTCGCAGCTTGCGATCATCGACATCCTGAACGTCGCCGTATCGTTAAGAATGAAAGACCAAGCGATCAAATACAGGGAAATTACCGCCAAGGCGACTTCGGACAAGCTGTATTGACTTGCAGGTTTGTCGGGGCTGTTGTCGGCCCCAGGGTTCTCCGGCGTTCAGACAGGCATGAAATAACAAGGCTGTTCCTTCGTAGCTCAAGACTACGGACGGAACAGCCGTTTTTGGTTTGGTCCGCCTTTCGAGGCGCGCAAATCATGACGGGAAATCGATTTGCCTAAGGCGCATACGCCGATACCGCTTCCAGCAGCCGCCGGTAAGCCCGGTCAAAAGCGGCGGGGTCCGTGTCGACTTCCGTAAAACTTTTCATGCAGGAGGCAAGGATGTCTTCGGCAAGCTCCGGGTCATGATCCCGAAGAGTCCGCAGCAGCTCGTAATCCTCCACGCCGGCGCGCATGGCTTCCAGCCTCATGCTGAGAAGCGGGCCGTCGGAACCAGGATACACGATGTGGGTATCTCCGGCAGGTACGCGCCGATCGTGGACGTCGGGGGCAAGCAGCGGATTCGTCAGCTCGAACGGATCTTGGTTTTGAAAATAATAATTGAATCCCCAATGCAAATATCCGTCCAGCCCGTACTTCGCGTTGCCCCAATGAAGGTAACGCGTCTTCAAAAGCGGAATGTCGAGGAAGCGGTTCAAATAATCGCCGCCCGGATTCCAACACGTATAAAACCACAGCGTATCCCCGCAGCTCCGGTAGCGCTCGTAATCTTCCCGGCGGAGCTCGTATTCCTTATTGGTAGGAACCCAGACATCCACGGCTCCGGCAACGCCCGTATCGATGACGGCGTCGATGAGCGGCACCCCGGGCAGCCATTTGCGCACGATCCCCGACAGGATGCGATAGTCCGCGGCCGAAGGCGCGATCGGCTCATCCGCAACGTGTTGAACGAGCAGCGAAAGCCACCCTTTCTTTTCAAGCCAGTCCCGCCATGCGCTCAAATATTGGGACAGAAAGGCGTACCCTTCTCTTGAGGTGGCTTGGATGCCCGGAACTGCATTCAAAACGAAGGTCGGATCTTCCCAATTCACACGTCCGGCCACGTGTCCGCCTTCGATATGGGTAAATCCAAGCTTGAGGAACAGCGTGATCAGCCGTTCCGCTTTTGAGAAGTCAAAGGCATAACGTCCATCGCCAAGGGCTGTGACGTCGATAAAAGAGCCGTTCACCATGAAATGGGTCTGACGGCAGCGCCTCATCGCCAGCCCGTATTGTTCGAGCATCGACCAAAATGCTTCGGACCAGGGCTCAAGGCCATGCCGCTCGGCGATGTTGCGCGACGAAAACCAATTGGCGACGTGGAGCCGCCCTTGGGCAGGAATCACGGCCTTAAATACCTCGATGTGAACGGGGATGACACAGGTTTGACCATCGACCGTCAGGGTGACGTCCCCGCCGTAAATGCCCGGTGCAGCCTCTTCCGGAATGTGCCAGCATAGGTAGTAGGCTTCGGCGGCGTTCCTTGCGGCACACGGCTTCTCGACCGGAAGCAGCGCATCGTACACGCGGAACGGGGCTTGGCGCGTCACGTAAGGAGGAGCCGGCGTCCCGACGGGCACGGTAGATACGTCGATATCGGTATTTTCGTTCACTTGCACGTCCAGCAGCCGGTAGATCTTAAAGCCCGATGCAAGGGCGGAAAGGCTCCGCAGCCCTTTTCCGTTGTCATGAACCGCCCAGTTTAAAACCTTATGAACCGGCAAATCGTTGAAGAGAACCTGACAGCCTGCATAAGAGCCCCGGGCTCCCGCGATTCGAATCTGAAGCTCATGTTCGGAGGGATGCGTGACGGATTGATCGGGATACAGCCATTCGTTGGCGCTAAATACCTGGTATTTCAAGCAGGATTCACCTCTTTATGCTTGAGTTTGCTTAAGCCGAAAGCCGCATCATTCCTTTTGTTTTTTGGCTTCTTTGATCTTGATTTCGGATTCCTCTTTAAGCTGGCGCAAAAACGATGCAATGTCCATGTCCGATTGGGAAAACTTCAACATGGAGCCCCCGATGTCGACGTATGGGTCCCAGGTGCTGATTTTCGCCGGAGGCAAAGCAGGGGACGTCTCGTAAAAGGCGGCAACGTTTTTTCCTTGGAACACCTCCACGTTTTCGCCGAAGTGGCTGATTACGTCTTTATTATTGAACAACGGGGGGGCATCCCCGATTTTGGCGAGCTCCGTCTGATGCTCAGGGGACAGGTAAGCCGCCAGCACTTTGAAGGCCGCGTCCTTATGCTCGCTGTATTTGTTAATGACAAGCAGATTGCTTCCCGCCGGCGGAGCGGATTCTTCCCCGTCCCCCCATACCGGCAGCGGGGCCGCCTCCATGTTCGCGGCAACTTCGGGGTCGCCGACGCCCCAACGCAAATATTCGATCCAAGAGACGATCATGCCTACGTTTTTCTTTGGAAATTCATAATCCTTGCGGGCTTCCGGGTCTTCGTTCACAATGCCGGGAATGCCGTAAATCTTTTTCATCAGTTCAAAATACCGCGTCACGGCCGGCTCTTTGTCGATCAGCACTTCGCCCGTGTCCGGATCGGTCAAGTTTACCGCAAGCTGGGACAACGGAACGGTGACCTCGCCCGAGGCGAGCCCGGGTCCCATCTCCAATCCGCGGTATTGAACCCCGTCGCGTTCCGCGGTCATCTGCTTCGCAAGCTCGACCACCTCGTCCCAGGTCAAACGTTCCGTGGGATATTCGATGCCGAATTTGTCGAACACTTCTTTGTTGTACCAAATACCGTATGGACTGTATTGAATGGGGAATCCGAGAATCCGTCCTTGGCCCGTGCGATCCATCGCGCGAATGGAAGCGACGAGCGAAGGGTCCAGCGCCTTCAGGTCAAACTGGTGTTTTTGAATCAGGTCGTCCAGCGGCTCGATCATGTCCAGCTCGTATAAGGCATCGAGCCCCCAGTTTGCAAAAATGATGTCGGGAACGATTTTCTGGGCATTCAGCTCCTGGAGGGGATCCATCTGGGCCTGGGAATCGACCAGTTCGATCGTCACGTTCGGAAGCAGCTTTTCGATTCCGCGGTACCGCTGCTCGAAGGCATCGGCCCCCCAAGGATACAAAATTTTAATGGTGACCGGTTCATCGGTTGTTTCTTTGGGCGTTTCCGCAGGGCTTGGCGTTGCTTCGGCGCTGTCTTTTGCGGTTTCCGTGGGCGGAGGAGCGCTGCCGGTTGAGCTTGACGAGGAGCAGGCGGACAACGCCGTGGAGAAGAGGAGGAAAAAGGCGGCAAGTATCATTTGATAGCGCTTTCTTTGTTTCATAATCAGGTTACCCCTTTCTGATAAAATCAGAGAGTATAAACTGCAGAGCCATTGCTTCCTGATATTGCAGGAAAACCTTCATCTAAACGCGGTCTGTCTACTGAGAACGTACGTCGGTAGATGTTTTTCTTCATTCAATTCGCATGGCCCTGGACTTTGGCGACAACTTCATTATAGGGAGGGGGATGTTAATTTAGTGTTAAAGGTTCGGATGATCTGGTTGCAGGTCGCTGCTCCGGGGTATACCATGATCATAAGCCTAAGGCTTGCGGGGCGGGGGACCGGGCAACAGCCGAACGGCGGGAATAAACCGGTCCTCTGGTCGATGCCTTTCCGAATCCAACGTATCCAAAGGAGGTGAGCGCGATGCCGGAAATACCGGATCACCTGGACATGGGGTTGTCCATCCTGTTTATCGGCTTTAATCCGAGCCTGCGGTCCGGAGAGACCGGGCATCATTACGCCAATCCGCGCAACCATTTTTACCGGATATTGTACCGGGCGGGATTAACGCCGCGGCTTTACGAGGCCTCGGAGGACCGGGACCTGCTGAAAATGGGGTACGGCTTTACCAATATCGTTGCGAGACCGACGCGCGGAATCGATGACATCGATCGCAGCGAATATGCCGAGGGCAGAGAAATTCTCCGCGCGAAGCTCCGGAAGTATCGCCCGAAGGTCGCTTGCTTTGTCGGCAAAGGCGTCTATACCGAATACAGCCAGAAAAGCAAAGTGGACTGGGGATTTCAACCGGACCCGGTCATCCCGGAAATCCACGAGTTCGTGGCTCCGTCGTCCAGCGGTCTTGTGCGGATGCCGATGGAGGAGATCGTGGGGATCTACCGCCGATTGGCGGAATATATCGCGGAGCACGGGGAGTAAAAGGCGTACCTTGCTCAAGGTTCAACGTACACGACAGACAGGACATGTAAAACGACAAGGACGCACACGCTTAATTAGCCGCGAACTGCGGCTTTTTTTCGTTTGCCGAACGTGTAATACATAATATTTTTTGTATGTACGTGGCTTTTTGGCTCCCTCTGGTGTCTAATTCATTGTAAATCAAGAGGAGGTTTTCACCATGTCAGGAGCTCATGACACAAAACCTGTTTATCCGGATGAACAGGCGATCACCACAAGCTTTGAAAGAGCGTATGAGCAGCATCGTCAACGAATCCGCCAATATTTCTCGCTGAAATTAAACCCACGGGTTGCGGAAGACATGACTCAACAGGTTTTTTTAAAGGCTGCCGAAAATATTCACAGCTTTAAAGGTACCTCTAATTTATTCACGTGGATTTTTAAGATTGCTCAGAATACAGTAAAAAACGAATATCGGAAGTTATCCCGAAAAAAAGAATCTCCTTTTGATTTTAAAGATTACGAATCACAGTCGATCTCTCTTGAATTTACGAAGTATGTTGATTTTCGGATTGATATCGGAGCGGCGCTAAAAAAATTAGATGAGGTAGACCAAGAAATTATTGCCCTGCGTTTTTTTGTGGACTGCACGTTGTCTGAAATCTCCAAGATCGTTGGGATGCGTGAGAGTGCAGTAAAGAACAGATTGTACAGGTCACTGGAACGACTAAAAAAAGAACTCAAAGAATGGGGAGATATTGCCATCATGTCTATTCAAGATTTGATTTCAATTGTAGATAAGGGTGGCAACGAGGACTCGAGTAATCGTTTGAAGAAGGTACAACATGACTTGTTCGCCGAACTCAGCAATAATGTAGAACGTATCTCGACAAAATACAATCACCGTCCATCACGAAAAGTCGTTATTGAAATATACCCTGACCTGCCGACGTTTCATCAAGCTGTAGGAGAAGCCGATGCACCCAATTGGTTTATGGGCACATATGAAGGACATATTCTTAAGATCGTATCTCCGTTGAATCCAGGACCCGAACATACGTACCAATCCATCCTAAAAAGCACGGTCCATTTGTTCACCATGTGGCTAATCAATGACATTAATCCAATGGCTCCCAAATGGATCAGGCAGGGGATAGGCGGATTCGAAGCCAAACAGATGACTCAGGACTTTATTAAAGGTTCGACGGAAGATGCGATCCGCAATTTGGCGATCCCATCCTTTGATGAATTAAATAACGATACCTGGGATTTCGAAACGATGAAAGGATTCCAGTTCTCCTATTTGTTCGTGGAATTTGTATGTGAACAATACGGAATTGATGCATTAAACATAGTGATGCGTAATCCTCATGATTTTCATGGGATCTTCAAATGTTCCGAGCTGGAACTGCATAAGGAAATGGTTGAGTATATAAAGAAGTAATACTTCTACGAAAGTGTTTTTGGACGGGAGAACTCATATATGGCGGCTGGCCGCATACGATTAGGCGAAGGAGCTTGTTGAATAAGGGAGGTTATCCCAAGATGTCCGTACACGATCATCCGATCCAGATCGCCAGGCGGCATTTGCCGCAAGGCGCCGAACTGGCGAACATCGGCGGTCCCGCGCCCCGTCCGGCCGTTCTTGCCGCCGATATGACCGGAGACCGAATTCCCGAAATCACGGCGGTTTACCGTTTGCAAGGCGAACTATTTGTTATGGTGCTTGTTTACCGGGAAGGGCGCTACGAGGCTGCCGCCCGGATGAAGGGACCGGGATACGGCGTCACTTACATGGCTGCCGCACCGGTCCTGCAGCCTGGAACGAACCATGTAGTCATCGGTTGGCAGATCGGTTCTATTTGGTCGAAGTTGTCCGTTTATGCCTGGTCGGGTGAAGTCCTGACCGATGCCGCCCCGCCTGGCATGAGCTTCAGCTTCGTCCATGTCGAGGATATGCCCGGGACGAACGGACGGGACGGACAGGCCGAAATCGCCCTTTGGATTCATGATACGGGGGACGCATACCGGGTGGATGTGGTTCGGTGGAGCCGGGGCGCGTTTGTTCCCGCGCCGGATGCGTACCGGTACTATTTTCCGACCGTGGTGCGGTATTACGAAGGGCTGACGCGGAAGCATCCGGATTATTCCTTTTACTGGTATTACCTGGCGGACGCCCAGTATCGGGCCGGGATGCCGGAACCCGCGCTGGCTTCGGTACGCCGGGCCCTTTCCTTTCCGGATCCCTATCCGTCCAAGGAAACGCTCCGCGAACTCGAGCGGAACATCGAGCAGGCGCTGCACGGAAGCGGACGCTTTCCGCGGCCTTCCGGGTTGTTTCCCGCTTCCCTGAAAACGACGCACGGAACGAAGTGGGGATATATCGATGCCGAAGGTAAATTGGTGATTCCGGCCCAGTTCGACGATGCCCGGGATTTTCAACAGAACGGTCTTGCCGTTGCCGCGGCAGGAGGGAAATACGGGGTGATCGATTCGGCGGGGCGTTTTGTCGTTCAACCAAGGTACCAGTGGATCAATCCCTTTTCGGAGGGCCGGGCCGTCGCGAACGACGAACAAGGCTTCACGCTGATCAATCAAGAGGGCCGGGTGCTTACCCGCAAAACATATGCGTTTATTGCGGATATGCATGAAGGCCGGGCCGTCTTCAATGACCCGGCCGGCGGGAATGGAAGCAGCCGGTACGGCTATCTGGATCCGGAGGGCCATGAAGCCATTGCTGCGCAATTTGCGGAAGCCGGCGATTTTTCCGGCGGCAAGGCCGTCGTCAAAATCCGAGAGAACGAATACGCCTTGATCGACCGGAACGGCCGCAGGCTGGCGACGTACCCTTATGCTTACGTCGGCCCGATTGGAGAGGGGCTGCTTGCATTCCAAAAGGTAGCCGGCGGGAAGTACGGGTACATCGACGAGAAGGGCAGCGTCGCGATCCCGGCCGCTTTCGCCTCGGCGTTCCCGTTCCATCAAGGCCGTGCCATCGTTAATACCGCCGAGGATTACCAATCCAGATTCGGCGTTATCGACCGGCAAGGGGAATGGGTGATCCGCCCGGAATACGACGATATCCGGGATTTGAACGAAGGGCGGTTTGCGCTCGGCCGTGCCGTCGATCCGCAGCAGCCCTACATCGGTTCGCTATATGCGATTGCGGACGAGAACGGCAGGAGGCTGACCGATTTTCTCTATCGCGACGTAACCAATTACGGAGGCGGATTGGCGTCGGCCTCCGACGGGCGATACACTTTTTTCATCGACTTGACCGGAAACCCGGCACCGGGATATCCTCGCGTCGGCGGCAGCGGAACCCTGGAGCGGGAAAACGAAGGGCTGATCAAGGCATTCGTCGACCAGCGGTTGTCCTATATCGACCGCAGCGGGCGGGTCATTTGGCGGCAAAACACCGTCATTCCGCTGCAGCCGCCCTACCTCGTGAAAGAGGAGAAATATAAGCCGAATCCGGATTACCTGGTTTATGATCCGGTCGTGGAAGGAATCAAAGACCCGGCGGCCCAGCGGTCGGTGAATGCCAGATTGAAGGAGCTGTCGCAGGTAAAGCCCGTTCCTGCGGATCAGACGCTGGACTACACCTATACGGGCGACTTTCAGGTTCTGTTTTATAAACAAAACCTGCTTGTGCTGGAGCTGGACGGATACCGGTATCCCCTTGGCGCGGCACATGGCATGCCGACAAAGGCATTTGCTTTGATCGATCTGGCGACGGGGCGGATGTTCCGTCTCAACGATTTGTTTAAGCCCGGCAGCGATTACGTAAAGCGGCTGAGCGACATCGTCGGCAGGCAGATTGAGGAGGACCCGCAATATGCTTACGTATTTCCCGGAAGTTATCAAGGAATTTCGCCGGATCAATCCTTTTACGTGACGGAAGACGCCCTTCATCTTGTTTTCGATCCGTACGAAATCGCCCCGTATGCCGCAGGTTTCCCAACCTTTATGATCCCCTTTGCCCAAATCCGCGATTTGATCGATACGACAGGGGCGTTTTGGAAGGCGTTTCATTGACGGGACGGCGCATCCATGCCGGTGCAAGGCCGTTCCGGGGCGCTTGTGACCGGCAATACGGGGGAGGGGAAACGAACCGGCTTGCCCATCGTCAATAACGCAAAAAAAAGCTGTCCGCAAAGGACAGCTTTTTTCGATTTCAGGTGTATCAGTATCCCCAGATCATCGCAAAGAGCGTACCGAAAATCGTGGCAACGCCGACGAATACCGCATAAGCGATGTTGAGGTAGAGCGTCTTTTTCGAGGACGTTTCGCCGATGTGCATGAACAGAACCAGCTGCAGCGAAGCCTGAATCAATGCGCTGATGATCAGAATGACCATGGCGGCCGAAAACGTCAGATCCCAGTAAATCACGCCAAGTGCCACGAGTGAAAGGACCAGCGAAAAGATATATCCCATCACGTGACGTATCGGGAACAATCGTGCCATATTACATCAATCCTTTCAGGTAGACAAAGCTGAAGATAAAGATCCAGACGACGTCAAGGAAGTGCCAGTACAGCGAGAAGATGAACGATTTGTTCGCGGTCTCGTCCGTAAAGCCTTGGCGACCCACTTGAATCAGGATGCCTGCGCCCCACAGGATCCCCATGGTCACGTGAAGACCGTGGGTTCCGAGCAGGACGAACAAGCTGGACAGGAATGCGCTCGTTTGCAGCGTCGCGCCTTCATGCACGTAGTTGACGAATTCCGTAATCTCGATGCCGAGGAACCCGAGGCCCATCAGCAACGTGACGACGAAGAAAATCATCATCGGTTTTTTCAAGCCGAGGCGCATGGCATGAATGCCAAGGCCGCAGGTAAAGCTGCTTGTGAGCAGCAGGAACGTTTCCCAGATAACACCGCCGACCTCGAAAAGCTCTTTGCCGGTCGGGCCGTTGCCCGTACGGTTCCAAAGCGTGAAGTATACGGCGAACAACGTGGAAAACAAGACGATCTCTGCTCCAAGGAAGAGCCAGAAGCCGAAGATTTTGTTGCTGTTCTCCTCGGTTCTGTACTCCAGCGGAAGCGTGTCATTTATTTTCATACGGTATCACCCCGCAGTTTCTGTTCGGTAGCGGCGATTTCCTTCGGTGGAATATGATAGCCGTGATCGCGTTCGAAGGAACGCACCGCCAGCATGATGATCACGCCGACGCCTGCGATGATCGCAGGAATGAACCAGCTGAACACGAGGAAAAAGCCCAGGAAAAACATGATTACGCCGAGAATGAACGGTTGCCCGCTGTTGTTTGGCATATGAATCTCTTCGTAAGGTCCTTCTTCATAAAGCGGAACGTTATGCTTTTTGGCATGCCAGAAAGCATCTTCGGAGTGCACGACAGGCACTTTCGCAAAGTTGTAAACCGGAACCGGGCTTGGCGTGCTCCATTCCAGCGTACGTGCATCCCATGGATCCCCGCCCTCGTTGCGTGGGCTGTGGCGGAAGCTGTAGAAGAAGTTGTAACACAGGACCACGAAGCCGACCGCAAGAATGAGAGCGCCGATCGTCGCGATCATGTTCAGCGGACCGTAGCCGGTGCTGGCCGAATAGGTGTACATCCGGCGCGTCATGCCGTTAAGTCCAAGGAAGAACAGCGGCATGAAAGCCACGTTGAAGCCGACGATGATCAGCCAGAAGGCCGTTTTGGCCAGACGTTCGTTCAGGCGGAAGCCGAACATTTTAGGGAACCAGTAATGCATGCCGGCCAGTACCCCGAATACCGTACCCGGAATAAGCACATAGTGGAAGTGGGCCACCAGGAACATCGTATTGTGATACTGATAGTCGGCGCTTGCCATCGCAAGCATGACGCCGGTTACGCCGCCGATCGTAAAGATCGGGATAAAACCCATCGCGTACAGCATCGGAGACGTGAACGAGATTTTGCCTTTGCGGAGCGTAAACAGCCAGTTGAAAATTTTGACCCCGGTCGGAACCGCGATCGCCATCGTCGTGATGGAGAAAAAGCCGTTGACCATGGCGCCTTGGCCCATCGTATAGAAATGGTGCGCCCATACGAGAAAGGACAGGACCGAGATGGCGACCATGCTGACAACCATCGATTTGTAGCCGTACAAATTCTTTTTCGAGAACGTGGAAATAATATCGCTGAAAATACCGAAAGCAGGCAAGATAACGATATATACTTCAGGGTGTCCCCAAACCCAGAACAAGTTGGCCCAGAGCATATCCATACCGCCGTTGGCCATCGTAAAGAACTGGCTTCCGAACACGCGGTCGAACATCATCAGGGCAAGCGCTACGGTGAGCACAGGGAAAGCAAACAAAATAATGACGTTCGTAATCAGTACCGACCAGGTGAACATCGGCATACGCATCAGTTTCATGCCTGGAGCACGCATCTTCAGGATCGTCACGATAAAGTTGACGCCCGTCATCAGCGTACCGATACCGGATATTTGCAGCGCGAGCGAGTAGTAGTTATTGCCTACCGTCGGGCTGAATTCAAGGCTTGCGAGCGGGAAGTACGCGGACCAGCCGGCATCCGGCGATCCCCCGATCACAAACGAAATGTTAAACAGCATCGCTCCCATAAAGAACATCCAGAAGCTGACGGCGTTAAGTCTAGGGAAAGCGACGTCGCGGGCCCCGATTTGCAGCGGAACGACCACGTTCATCATCCCGATGACAAACGGCATCGCCATGAACAAAATCATGATAACCCCGTGCGTCGTAAATATCTCATTGTAGTGCTGGGCGTCCAAAAATTTGGAGTCCGGCGTCGCGAGCTGCGCCCGCATCAACAGGGCGTCGACGCCGCCGCGGAACAGCATGATCAACGCCGACAAAATATACATAATGCCGATTTTTTTGTGGTCCACGGTGGTGAGCCACTCACGCCACAGATAGCCCCATTTTTTGAAATAGGTCAATCCGATCACGATGGCGAGCGATACGAGCACGATGCTGACATCGGCCGCGTAGATCATCGGCTCGCCGGTAACAAAAAATTCGTCCCATTTCATGCAGTTTGTTCTCCTTTCTCCATGATGTTAGTGACCGTGTTCCATGGAAGAATGATCGTTCATGTCTTTCATGTCACCCATGTCCTGCATATGATCCGCGGAATCCTTGCCGGATTCCTTGCTGTCTGTCGAATTGTCCCCGCCATGGCCGTGTTCGGACATATCCATAGGCGGAGCTGAGAATTTCAGGTGCGTGGAGCTGTAAGACTTGCGTCCGACGAAGTCCGTATGCAATACGGAGTTGAATTCCTGCTCGGTCAGCTTCGGAGCGGTTTGCTGCACCTCTTTGACCCATTTCGTGTAATCGGCAGGAGATTGGGCAAGCACCTCGAATTCCATTTGGGCGAAACCTTTACCGGAGAAGTTCGAGTTTTTACCCATGTACGAACCTTCATGTTCGGCGACGAGATTCAGCTTGGTGATCATGTCGCTCATCGCGTATTTCTGTCCGCCGAGCTGCGGAACCCAGAAGCTTGAAATCGGACCGTACGAGTAGAGACGGAACTCGACCGGACGGTGCGTAGGGATGTTGACGTAGTTTACCGTTTCGATGCCTTCCTCCGGATAGCTGAAATGCCATTTCCAGTTGGAAGAGGAGGCGTAGATGACAAGCGGCTTTTGATCCTCATAGCCGGCCGGCACCTTTTCTACGGCATAAGTCGTACGTACGGTAACGACAGACAAAATGGCTACGATGATAATCGGAATGGCAGTCCAAATAAATTCAAGCCATTTGCTTCCTTCCATATGAGGCGGTTCATAATCGTCCGGCGTTTTGCTGGCCCGGTATTTGGTCAACATGAAAATGTACAGGATGTACACGACGATTAACACGAGCGCCATCATCAGAATGGAGAAGATAATTGTATTGGATTGTGTTTTCGCTACCGGCCCTTTCGGATCCAGGACCATCAGTTTCGTATCGCATCCGCTGAGCAGCATGACGACGGAAATAAAAATGAGTGAAAACAACCATCTTTTTTTCTTCACGGGAAACTCCTTTCTAGCATGCCTTAATCGCTGAGTGTTTGGATAATTCGCGAATCCTTATAGCCATAGCATAGTAACTTGTGAAAAAGAAAACAAATACAGTAGAATACATAACTGTAAATAAAATACAATTATTCTGTGATAATCTTCACATTCTTCGCAAAAAAAGGCCAAAAAATCCGATTAAGCTTTGAAAAAGGCTAAATTCGGCGATTTTCATTTTTGTTCAAAATTGAACGGGCGGGGAACGGTTGTGCCAGTTCTGTCACAATTGAAAGGGTTTTAAGCCCGGGGTAAGCCTTTTTTCCCCGTGTCCGGCGGTCGCTGAAACCCGCTTGTACCGCGGCATAATGTGCTAAAATAGACATAAATTCGTTTGCCGTAACAAACATCACAATAAGGATTTTGCAATCCTGACCATAGGAGAGGAAGCGCAATGGGAGAGAAACGGACGAACGCAAAAGGGATATTTTTTGACGTGGATGATACGCTTTACGATCATTTGCAGCCGCTAAGGGAGGCGCTTCGGCATGTGCTCGGCACCGGAGAGGACTTTCCGTATGAGGCGGTATATCACCGATTCAGATATTACAGCGACAAGCTTTCCGCCAGCCATGGCGCGGTCAATGCCGCCGGAGCGGAACGGGATTTGCAGGAGATGAGGATCCAAAGGGCCAAGCTGGCTTTGGCGGAGTTCGGGATCGCGGTGACGGATGGGGAGGCGGCCCGGATCCAGGAACAATACCTGGAGCGCCAGTTCCGGATCAGCCCGTTTCCGGGGGCAACGGAGCTGATCGGCGATTTGCAGGCGGCCGGTCATGTCGTCGGGCTGATCACGAACGGACCGGCGGAGCACCAGATGGCCAAAATCAAGGCGCTGGCGCTGGATGCCGCCATCCCTTCCGGCCATATTTTCGTATCGGGGGCGGTCGGTTACGACAAACCGGACCCGCGCCTGTTTGCCCGCGTCAATGAACAAACGGGGACGGATCCTTCGCGCTGCTTCTACATCGGCGATTCGTGGCGAAACGACGTGATCGGGGCGCTGGATGCGGGCTGGACCGCGATCTGGTTCAACCACAGGCAGGTTGAGCCTGAAACGGAACATCAGCCGCAGTATACGGCAGGCAGTTACCGGGAGCTTGCCGACCTGCTGCTGGCTTAAAGGATTCAGGGATGAACGAACGAAAACAAAGCAGCCGCATTCCCGCTACGGGGTCGCGACTGCTTTGTTTGCATTTACATCCTATAAACGATTTCTCGTATAAGTTCAGGCAGGTACCGACGCGTCGGCATTAACGTTCCACGGCCGCATCATCAGGCGGCGATTGCGGCGGAACCTGTTTGCGTTTGTACATGAGCCTGGAGACGATGATGCCGATCGCGCCGAGTCCGATGAACAAAATCGCTCTGACCGCAACGGATACGTCCGGCAGGTCGGCGACGATGACTTTGACCAGCGTGAGGAAGAGCAAGCCGATGCCCGCAAGCCGGACCATCCGGCGCTGAAGCATGACGCCGCATACGATGACGGCGATGGCGTACACCGCCCACACCGCGGACAACACCAAATGCCGCAGGTCTTTCGTCAGCCCGCCGGTCAGCACGTTGGTCGCCTCGGTAATAAAAATGATCGCAAGCCCGGCATCGATCCACATGAGAATATCCGGCCAGCGGTTGGACAACATCCGTTGCGGCATACGCCGCAGCGCGTACGACAGAACCGCAAGGGAGGCCAGCAGCACGAGCCAGGAAAGGGTTTCGGCGGAAAAGATGCGATGGATGGCCAAAAACAGCGTGCCCGCCGCGCCGTACAGCAATACGATGGCTGCCGTGATTTGCTGCATATAACTTTTCAGCACCATGCCTAGGACGATGCCCGCGGTTCCAATGACGATCGCGGAAGCCGGCGCATAATGCTGGTTCGAAATATCGAATGCCCACAGGAACCAGGCGACGGTTGCGATGGAGACGAACACGGGGGAACGCTGTTCCTTCATGTATTTGCCCCATGCGGCCAGGGTGTAAACCAGCGCCCACACGAGCAGCATCAACGGCCGCCAATGGACGGAACCTTCCCACAGCGGGTACAAGGCATACATCCATAATGCCATGACGCCGAATCCGGGGAATAACGACAACGTTTCGTCAAGCTTGCGGCGTCCGGGCCCGAAGAAGGCGTAGGCGAGCAATGCTGCATGCTGAATGAATACCGCTCCGATGAAAACGTGGCGGCTTTCATCGAAGTCGCCTGCCGCGTAAGCGATCAGAAGCGGCAGATGAAGCACCCCGGCCGCGACGAAATAGGCGGCTCGGAAATCGAATTTCAAGGCGACGGCGATCATCGCCAGCGAAAACGCGGTCTCGTATCCCGCCAGCACCCAAGCATTCGGCTCGGCGGAATGCACGAGGAAAGGAACGAGATACCCGGCCACCGTCGCGATGATGATCAGCGTTTGCGAGCGGCGTCTGAGCGCCGTAAACACGCATAGCGCAATCGAAATGACGTAAAGCGCAAACGCGATGCCCGAAGGGATCAGGTCATACAGCTGATGGGCCGCAAACACGGACAAGATGAGGATGCCGATCGAACCCCCCAAAAGCACCTGTCCGAGCGCCTCCCGTTTGCTGCGGAGCTGCCGTTCGCCCAGCCAATACATGACGGCGGCTGCGACGACGCCCAGCAGGCAGCGAACGGGTTCGGTCAAATATCCGGCTTTGACCACTGCCGTAAATCCCCATAACACGCCGAGCAGGAGGACCACGATAAAGACCCGCGGAAGCCATACCCTGGCGATGAGATGTTCCCAGTCCTTCGGCGGCTTGGGTTCGCGTGGAACCTGCGCCTGTTGCCCGGGATAAGCGTACGGATTCATCCCCGGCGGATAAGGCTGGCCGGCCCCCTGCATCCGGGGCTGTTGCGGCGGAACCTGGCCCTGATAACCTTGGCCCGGGACGCCTGCAGGAGGATATCCCGGCATGCCCTGCGGTCCGGGCCGGTAACCCGGCCCCCCTTGTCCCGGAGCCGGGGGGCCATACATGCCCTGGCCCGGAGGGGCATGATGCCCCGGCATGCCCTGCGGGGGAACGGCCTGGTTCGGGACCCGCGGCTGACCGTAAGGCGGATGAGCCTGCGGAGGGTGCCCGGCATACCCCGGAGCGCCCGCGTGCGGAGGCGTTACCCCCGGCGCCGGCCCCTGAACGGGCTGGTCCGCCCCGCGCCTGGCATGGCGCAGTTCCGTCAGCTCAAGCTCCATTTGTTTCATTTTGGCTTCTAGCTGTTCAATCCTTTTTTCCAATTCCAATGGTTAACCACTCCTGAATTCCCAATATTAAACTCTATTGCCGTATATCCATCTTACCACAGAATGACGGCGAATTTAGCACGGAATATGCTCGGAATTCGTTTGGAATAGGCTCAGAACATCTTTGCGAGGGAGATCAATCCCGTAATGGTCACGACATTAAACAGGGTGGAGAGCAGCACGGTTTGGGCGGCGAAATCGGGTTCGTTCCGATATTCTTCGGCCAGGATCGACGTATTGACGCCCGTCGGCATGCCGGATGCGATCAGCAGCGCCTGCGCGGGTATTCCTTTGAGTCCCAGCGCGAAGACGAGCGCGCATCCGATGGCCGGACCGATGATCAGCTTCAGGAACATGCTGACGTATACGTCCAAGCGGTAAAGCTTGAGCGGGTATTTGACGATCTGCGCCCCCAGGGTCAGCAGCGCGATGGCAACCATCGATTGCTGCGCATAGGTTAAAGGCTGGGATACGAACAAAGGCAGCGGCGCCTTCAGCACATGCAGCAGCAGCCCCAAAACCAAAGCATACGGCACGGGCATCTTCAAAAAGCCGATCAGCATGCTCCGGTAGTTGCCTTTCATCTTCGCTCCCTGGATCGCGATGACGCCGTACGTGAAGGTCAGCAGGCTTTGCAGGGACATGATCAGCGCCTGCATCGACGAAGCGAGCATATCCCCCTTAAAGACGAGCGCGTTGATCGGCATTCCGTAATTCCCGGAATTGTCGAGCATGATGCTGTTGTTAAAGGCCGCTTTCATGCTGCTTTCGAATTTGAACAGGCGCCCCGTCACGGTCCCCAGCAGCCATAAAATGAGGACGTACAAGGCGTAAAACATAACGACGGTCCCCAGCAGCTCGCCGGACATATCGGAATGGTACATGCTCATAAAAACCGCGGCCGGCGTGATGAAATAAAAGTTGATTTTGGATAAAGTGTATAAATCCAGTTGGAAAAGCCGCTGCATCAGCGAGCCGAACGCAATCAGCACAAACACCGGCAGCACGACTTCAAGCAATATGGTAGCAATCATACATTCAGCTTCCTTTTTCTTCATGATGTAAAATGGCGGGCTTATTCATTATAGCACCACGTCAAAGCGGCGGGGCCCCAAAATCAGGCTCTTTCGCAAAAGTCGCGCATTTTTTGTTGGAATAATATTCATTTTTTAGTAAGAAAGGCCGACATATATAGCATACACGCAATAAGGGATCACACTGGGTATCCAGACGCAAGAACATGGAGGTCCTTAGTACCATTCATAGCAGCGCAGGGCATAAAGCTCGAGTGTCCCAAGGTAGAAGTTTAAATGGTGTAACGGGGATTTTGTCGAATTACATGCAGTGTCTTTCATCGGATCCGTTTTCCATTCGGCTGTCGAAAGCATGGAAGGCGTCAGGCATCGCAACATTTGCAAGATCCTGAACGGGAGGTTATTTACATGCTGCCTTTTTCGGTACAATCGCAAAGAAGCATCCGTAACGGCCTTTTTGAAAAGGATGTGTACGAGCTGTATGCCAAAGCCCGCAGCTGGAACGATTTGTCTCGAAGTTATATGAACTTTGCGCGCCCCCTGCTGGAAGCGGGCTTCTGCAAAGCGGCGCTGGTCGTGGCCCACATGAGCGTCAAAGCGAAGCTGAAGCAAATTTATTTGCAATCGGAAGGCAGGTTTCCGCCGGAGGATCTGTATTATGACGAATTGATCGGTGCGCTTCGGGATGTCGCCGAGATCGATTTGGAAACGGAGCTGTTTTTGAACACGCTGCAATATATCGCGGAGTCCGAAGATTCGGCTTTTCTGCCCGGCAACGACGGCGACCATCTGGCGAAAATGATCGAGCGGGTGGAGCAGACGCTGGAAGGGCTGGACCGATGCGCGGTCGGGAGCGGCGTGGTCATCAGGCTCGAAAACTAGCAGCGAAAAAAAGAAGCCGGTTTACGTCATCCGCAGATGATGGTCCCCGGCTTTTTTCTCGTTCAGCACCTGCTCGACTTTCGAAATATGCAAATCCATGCGGGCGGACGCCTCCCCGGCATCCTGCTTGGCGATGGCTTCGCAGATCCGGATATGTTCCTGCAGCAATCGCTCGGCCGAAGAACGCTCGGCGTAAAACCAAAGCGCGCGCATATCCTTCATGTTTTCATGCAGACGGCTCGACAGCGATTCCATCAGTTCAAGCAGCAGCGGGTTGCGGGTTGCGGCCGCGATCTGCTGGTGAAATTTGACGTCGGCCTGTTCGATGAAATGCTCGTCATCGGAATTTTCCATCTCTTCGAGCAGCTTTTCGAGGACGGTCAGGTCCTCTTCCGTTCGATGCAGCGCGGCAAGCGCGGCGCATCCGGTCTCAAGAACGCGGCGCACCTCCAGAAGGTGGCGGAGCGATGCGGCCCGTCCTTCCCATAAATCGTCGTAACGCTGCATCGGGTGGGCCGGCGCGGCTTCCGAAGGAACAGCTTTGACGAACGTACCCCCGCCCTGTTTAATGTTAAGCAATCCCATCGCTTTCAGCGCGCTCAGCGCCTCCCGGATCGTCGATCTGCCCACGTTGTATTGGGCCGCCAGGTCGACGACGGAAGCAAGCCGGTCCCCGGGCGCAAGGCGCCCGTCGAGCATCCGTTCCTTCAAATCGTTCATGACCCATTCGTACTGCTTAAGCGGTCTCTGCTGGTTGGTCATCTTCCTCAACGTCCTTCCCGAATTCCTGATCCTGATCCGTCTCTATAGTTTCATTATCGTTATTGGCATTCAACTGGCCCGTCATGCAGCATGTTTCGCGAGTCCATAACATCTGAAGCGATTTTATCATCGGCAGCGGACAAGTCTGAAAAAAATTTCGATACGTCTATTTTCGATTCATCTATTCTAGTGTATACTTGTTCCCAAGAAAAGTCATCAGATGACCTGATTAATTTAAATATTCCATCGATACCGAATGAATCCCAAGGAGGGACTTTCCTTGCTGCAAGAAGAAGTCAAACGCGAACTGATCTCGATCCTCGGCAGCGCATACGTCAAGGACGATCCGCAGTCGCTCGTCACCCATTCCTATGACGGCACGCCGATGCTGCAATCCTTGCCGGACGGCGTTGTTTACCCGTCCAGCACCGAGGAGGTGTCGCGGATCATGAAGGTGCTGAGCCGCTACAAAATCCCGGTCGTGGGCAGAGGTTCCGGCACCAATTTATGCGGGGGCACGGTACCCGTGCAGGGCGGCATCGTCATGGTCATGCACCGGATGAACCGCATTTTGGAAATCGACCTGGAAAATTTGACGGCCACGGTACAGCCCGGATTGAACACGAAACAGTTCAGCACGCATGTCGAAAGCCTCGGCTTGTTTTACCCGCCGGATCCGAGCAGCATGGCCATTTCCACGATCGGGGGAAACATTGCCGAATGCTCCGGAGGGCTGCGCGGCCTGAAATACGGGACGACCAAAGATTACGTGATCGGCCTGGAAGCGGTGCTTGCAAGCGGCGACGTGATCCGCACGGGAGGCAAGCTGATGAAGGACGTGGCGGGGTACGACCTGACCAAGCTGCTGGTCGGCTCGGAAGGGACGCTGGCCATCATCACGGAGGCCACGCTGAAACTGATTCCGCCTCCAAGATACAAGAAAACGATGCTGGCCATGTACAAGGACTTGTACGGCGCGGCCCGCACCGTATCGAAAATCATCGAAAACCGCATCATCCCGGCCACGCTTGAAATTCTGGATAACGCCACCATCCGCGTCGTGGATGATTTCGCGAAGCTGGGGCTGCCGCTCGACATGGAGGCGATCCTGATCATCGAGCAGGACGGCGATCAAGAAGCCGTGGAACGGGATATCGCCATCATCACCGAGGTTTGCCGAAGCGAACATGCCGACCAGGTCAGCATCGCAGCCAGCCCGGAAGAGGCCGAGAAGCTATTGACCGCGCGCCGCAGCGCGTTTACGGCGCTCGCCCGGCTGCGCCCGACGACCATACTGGAGGACGCGACCGTGCCGCGCTCGAAAATCGCCGACATGGTGATCGAAATCAACCGGATCGCGAAAAAGCACCAGGTGCAGATCAGCACGTTCGGGCATGCGGGGGACGGCAACCTCCATCCGACGGCAACGACCGATGCCCGGAACAAGGAAGAGATCGCGCGGGTGGAAGAAGCCTTCGAGGAAATATTCGAAGCGGCGATCCGGCTGGGCGGAACCATCACGGGCGAGCATGGCGTCGGGATGGTCAAGTCCCCGTATCTGGAATGGAAGGTAGGCCCGGCGGGGATGGACGTGATGAAAGCGATCAAAAACTCCTTCGATCCGGATCATCTGCTGAATCCGGGCAAAGTATTCGCGAAAGAAACGCGGAAACGGGTGGTGATCCAACGTGGCTAACGGGCAAACGCAACCGATGAATCCGCTGACGGAAAAGCTCCGGTTACGCCTTGACGAAGATCAGCTGACCAACTGCATGCGCTGCGGCTTCTGCCTTCCGGCCTGCCCGACGTTTGCGGAAACCGGGCTGGAGGCCGAATCCCCGCGGGGACGGATCGCCCTCATGAAAGCGGTGACGGACGGCCTGATGGCGCCGGATCAGGCTTTCGAAGACCAGATGAACCATTGCCTCGGCTGCCGCGCCTGCGAGCCGGCGTGCCCGGCTGGCGTCAAATACGGCCAGCTGATCGAGCAGGCACGGGACGCGATCGAAGACCATAAACGGCATAAGCCGCTTGTGAGAGCCGCCCGCCACGCGGCCTTCAAGACGGTATTCCCGCATCAGAACCGGATGAAATGGGTCGGGCGCGGCTTGCGGTTTTACCAGAAATCCGGGCTCCGTGCCGCAGCCCATGCCACGGGAGCGATGAAGCTGTTTCCGAAACATCTGCGCGATATGGAGAAAATTTTGCCGGATGCCGCCGGGCGCGGCGTCGTGGAGCAAATCGGCGACCGCCATCCGGCGAAAGGCGAAAAAATCGCGACGGTGGCCTTGTTCAGGGGCTGCATCATGGACGTGCTGTTTACCGACACGAACATCCACACGGTCGATTTGTTGACGGCCGCCGGTTTTGAGGTGGTCATCCCGCGTGAGCAGAACTGCTGCGGCGCGCTGCATGCCCATAGCGGGGAAGCGGAGGGCGCGCGCGAGCTGGCCAGACGCAATATTCAAACGTTCAAGGCGGCCGGCGTGGATTATATCGTGTCCAATGCGGGCGGATGCGGCGCGATTCTGAGCGAATACGACCATCTGCTGCATGAGGATCCGCAGTGGCGGGACGATGCCGTTTGGTTTGCGGAACGGGTAGTCGATATCAGCGATTTGCTGGTACGCTTCGGAAGAAAACTGGACTTCGGCCGGGACGATGCGGCCGGCGGTACGGAACCGGTTCGGATCACGTATCAGGATTCGTGCCACCTCCGCAACGTCATGCGCTCATCGGACGCTCCGCGCAAATTGATGCGACAGGTGGAGGGAGCGCAGTACGTGGAGATGACGGGCGCCGACCGCTGCTGCGGCTCGGCAGGCATCTACAACATTACCCAGCCGGCGATGGCCGGGCAAATTCTGGACCATAAGATGGAGCATGCCGAAGCTACTCAGGCTTCCTATCTTCTGACCAGCAATCCGGGCTGCCTGCTGCAAATGAAGCACGGCATCGAGGAACACGGGCTCAGCGGGCGGATGGAGGCGGTCCACATCGTGGATTTCCTGCATGAACGGCTGAACAAATAAGCGCCCCTCTCGTGGCCCCAATAGATGAAAAGGCCGCCTTTTCAAGCTGACGCAGCTTGAAAGGCGGCCTTTTTTCTTATTCATCCAGCTTGAAGCGGTCGATCATGGCTTGCATGTCCGTCGCCATCCGGGCGAGGCCCGCCGCGGAGGAGCTGATTTCCTCCATGGACGCGAGCTGTTCCTGGCTTGCCGCGGAGACCTGCTCGAGCGAGGAGACGGTTTGGCGGGAGATGCCGGCAACCTCGTGGACCGCAGCCGAAATTTGCTGGCTGCTGGCCGACATCTGTTCCGTGATGGCCGAGATGTCCTGCACCTGGTCCGAAATCCGTTTGGCGGAGCGTTCGATGTTCACGAACGCTTCGAGCGCTTCCGCGGTGACGTCGAGCCCATGGCTGACGTCGGCTTGCACCTTGTTTTTCATGACGTCGAAGGCGCTCGCGATCAGATCGGTCATCTTGACGATCGTTTGCTGGATTTCGTCGGCCGTGATGCTGGACTGATCGGCCAGCTTGCGAACCTCATCGGCGACGACCGCAAACCCCCGGCCATGTTCGCCGGCGCGGGCCGCTTCGATGGCGGCATTCAGCGACAGCAGGTTCGTTTGCTTGGAGATTTCGGCAATGGCGGTGCTCATCGCGGCGATGCTCGCGCTGTGGTTATGCAGCTGATCCATCAGCTCCGCGGATTCCACCGTGGATTGGCGGATCGTATCCATCTGGGCGCTGACCTGGCGGATTTTTTGGCTGCCGGCCTCGACGTCTTCTTCCGTGCGGCCGGACGAGTCCACGATCGCTCCTGCCGACTCGGCGATTTTCTGGATTCCGCGCGTCATTTCTTCCAGCGTACGGGCGCTTTCTTCGGTGGCCAGAGCCTGGGTTGCGGCGCCCTCGGACGATTCGGAGACGAGGCGGGAAACCGATTCGACCGTCTGCGCATTCATTTCGGTGCTGGCGGTCAGCTCTTCGCTGGACGCCGCCAATTGGCTGGAGGTGTTGCCCATGTCCATGACCATGTTGCGGAGGGAAGCGACCATGCCGTTATAATTTTCGGCGAGCGTTCCGATTTCATCCGTGCGTTTGGTGCTGACCCGCTCGTTCAGATGTCCGTTGCTGACCCGGATGGCCGAGCGGTTGAGCTGCTCGATCGGTTTGGTCATGCCGCGGATGATGAAGAACATGATGACAAGAATAGCGGCAACGGCAATAACGAGCACGCCCACGGAAGTGTACAGGATCGGGCGCGTCGCGTCGGCGTATTCGCTGTCGGGAAGGATGCCCACGATTTTGAAGGAGGTCGTTCCGTTGGTCGTGAAATACCCCTGCTGCGGCACGTGGGTGTCAGGGTTGGTATAGTGGACGAAGCCTTCCTTCCGGCTGTGGATGATCGCCAGCTGCGGCCCGGTCGCCACATCGCCGATTTTTTTGGTCGGATGGGCCATCATGCGGTCGTTGCGGTCCATGATGTACAGGTATCCCTTGTTGCCAAGGTGAAGGTTATTGACGACCTTGTCCATCTCCTTCATGCTGAAGTCGACCGTGATCGCCCCTTCTCCATCAGGCAGCATTTTGGAAATGGAAAGCACGTAATTGCCGGTCGTGTACGATATGGACGGATCGGCGACCATCGCCTGATTCGGATATTGTTTGGCGAGCTTGTACCACTCGCGGGTGCGCGGATCGTAGTCGTTCTGCTTGCCGGGATCCGGCGCTTTCATCCAGGCTCCCCGGTCATTGCCGACCGAGACCTATTCGACCTCCGGGTGTTGGGATTTGTAGTCGTTGATCAGTTTCCGGACCTTGATCGAGTTCACGCTGATGTCCTCGGACGTGATTTGGCCCGCGAGCATTTTTACGTTGGATACCTGCATTTGAATCATGCTGTCCACAAGGTTGTCCAGCAGCGTGACGCTGGATTTCGTCGTTTCCTCCATTTTGTCCTGCAGCTCCGTTTTCGCGCTGTTCACGGAAAATAACGCCACGAAAATGTTGGGAATGATGACCATGAGACTGACAATGATCATGAGTCTGGTGCGCAGTCTTTTGATCTTAAAGAGGCGCAAAACTCCCTTGAGTTGTTTTTTCAAAAAGATTCCCCCAAAAATATATGTATGTTGTGGTCCCTTGAAGAGTTCACCTCCTATATTTCGACAAAAACAGTGCTAATTTTCATAGCGCAAATAAAAAAAGAGAATTCGGTCTTGACCGAATTCTCCAACGCCCCTTTGATCAGGCAGGGTTCTTCTATGGCAATTGCCGCCATTCCTTCATCGCCGCGTTCAGCCGTTCCATCGCTTCGGCGACGGTCGCTTTCGGGCAAGCGACGTTCATGCGCATGAATCCTTCCCCGCCTTGGCCAAAAGCTCCGCCGTTGTTCAGAGCCAGCTTCGCTTTGGCCAGCAGGAAAGCGGAAAGCTCGTCCTGATCCATGCCGAGGGCACGGAAATCGAGCCATAGCAGATAGGTCGCTTCCGGTTTCCGTACCTTAATTTCCGGCATATGCGTTTCGACGTAGTTTATCACGTAATCCATGTTCTGCTGCAGGTAAACCAAAACCTCGTCCAGCCATTCGCGTCCCCCGGTGTAGGCCGCTTGCGCCGCCGTGCTGCCGAGGGCGCTGATCGATCCCACATGGTAAAGCCGGAGCGCGCTTTGGAAGGCGCTGCGGATGTCCGGATCCGGAATGATGATGTTGGACGTGTTCAATCCGGCAATGTTAAAGGTTTTGCTTGGCGACGTACAGATGATGGATCTCTTTTTGGCGTCTTCGGAGATCAGGGCGAGCGGCGTGTGGGCCTCCGCTTCGAAAACCAGGTCCGCATGGATCTCGTCGGAGACGATCAGCACGTCATGGCGCACGCAAAGCGTCACCAACGCTTCCAGCTCTTCGCGCGTCCATACCCGTCCGACCGGATTGTGGGGGCTGCACAGAATGAGCATTTTGATTTGCCCGCCTTGCAAAATCTCTTCCAGGCCCTTCAAATCCATGGAATAATGGCCGTTTTCGGATAGGAGCGGGTTGATGACCAGCTCGCGTCCATGCTCTTCCACGACGCTGTGAAACGGAGGGTAAACGGGCGGCTGAATCACCACTTTGTCTCCCGGAGCGGTAAAGGCCTGGACCGCAAAGCTTAACGCAGGCACGACGCCTGGGCAAAAGACGATCCAATCGGTGTCGATTTCCCAGCCATGGCGCTCTTTCATCCATCCGGCCACGGCCCCCTTATATTCGTCCGTTTGCATGGTATAACCGAATACCCCATGCTCGACGCGCTCCTTAAGCGCGGAGATGACGGATGGCGGGGATTCGAAATCCATGTCCGCCACCCACATCGGCAGCGCGTCCGCCGTACCGAAAATATGTTTCATGCCGTCCCACTTTTCGCAGCCGGTCATGTGTCGCGATATCGGTTTGTCAAAATTCAAAATGTTGCCCTCCTCGAAGATAAGTAGAAGAAAATAAAACGTTCATGCCTATATTATATCAGAGGGGAACTTGGAGAAAGAGCCGCAGCCAAGTAAAATAGGTTTAGATTCAAACTTTGTCCGGCAAGGGAGAGGAGTCGTTTTGCAGCTGATTGCCATGCTGACCATGCTCATGGATCATATCGGCATCGTATTTTTCGAAGACCGGCTTTGGCTGCGGATGGTCGGCCGGGCGGCATTTCCGATTTATGCCTACGCCCTCGTTCAAGGGCATCGCTATACGAAGTCGCCATCCCGATATTTGGTCAGGCTGTTCGTGCTGGCCTTATTGTCGCAAGTGCCTTACCAGCTGGCCCTGAATCCGGGAGGGATGAACGTCGTCGCTACCCTGTTCATGGCTGCGGCCGTGATGCAGGCGCTTGACCGCACGTCCCGGGTTTGGGCCAAGGTTGGCATCGTGCTTGGCGCCGGGGCGGTCATGCAGCTTTTTCCGTTTGATTACGGTTGTTACGGGCTGCTTCTTGTCTTGTCCTTCCGCTATTTTGCATCCGAACGCCTTCTTTTTATCCATTTGCTGCTGAATTTGGTTTACATGCTCGTTTACGGGCTCGGCGGCATGCTGCAGATGCTGAGCATTGTGCCGACGCTGGTTCTCGTCTATGGGCCGGCCGCATGGAAGAGGCTTGAGGAATTCCGGGTGCGCAAATGGGTGTGGCGTTCCTTTTATCCCCTTCATTTGCTGACGCTAGCCGCCTTGGAAGGGGCCGCATGGTAGCCGACCGGAAAAATGCCTTCGATTTTATTCAGCGGGAACAGAATCCGGGAAGGAAACTTCCCTTTGGCCTGTACTTCGACAAAATCGGTCCCGATTTGCACCAGGCGGATGCTGGAGAAAGCTTTCCCCGTTTTGAAGGTCGTCCTAAGGCCGACCCGGACGGTCCGGGCAGCAGGTTTAACGTCGAAGACCCGGATCGACTGCAGGCTTAGCGGGACGAACAATTCGCCTGAAACCTGGATGAAATTTCTTTTGAAGACGCGCTGCAATTTTCCGGGCTCAAGCCCCAAACCTTCGCCGTTGATTTCCGCCAGATGGCCCGTCAATTGGGCAAGCCGCTGCTGGAGCGTGATGTTTTTCCTCCGTTTGAGTATCGACAAGGAAATCCCCTCCGTTTCGTGTTTGTTCTATTGTATGAGCTCCTTTTTGGGCGGGTGAGGGGTGAAGAGGCTCCCGGGGAAAAAAGACGAAGGGTGAAATTTTCCATTTCCGGCAATGCTACTACGGGAAGGTGCAGCTAGCGAAGCCGGGAGGGAAGGAGAACAACGTGAAAAAGGATTCCGAGAACCTGAAACTTTGGGCTTTGGAAGGCCCCAGCATTCAAATCGATCCGACGTTTCCGTACTATCAGAACCGTTCCAGGGACAGCGTCGCCGAGGAAATCGAGCTTGCCGGTTACCGGACGGTCCATTACTTCGTCGTGAAGGAAACGGCGGTCGACGGCGAACTGATCGATTGCCTGCACCGGCGGGGCATCGCCGTCTGGGCGCTTGTGATCGGCAACGGGACGTTTTCGACCGCGGGTTTGCCTCCGGAATGGCCGTCCTGGAAAATGGGGCTGATGAAGGAGTTGAACGACGGGTTCGTACGGTTTTCCCCGTTTTCGGAAGCGTACGTGCAGTGGAAAAAAGAAGCCGTGGCGCGGATGCTCCGCGACTATCCGTTTGACGGCATCGAAGTCGCGGAGCCGTATTTCCCCGAATGGGACGGCCTCCGCCGCGGGGTCTACGGGGACATCGGGCCAGCGGCGCAGCAGGCTTTCAAAGAAAAATACGGTTTTGACGTTCCCGAGTTCGCGAACAGGTTCGCGGCCAATTATTATAAAAAAACGCCGGACATTTACGCCAAATGGATCGATTTCCGCGTGGACGCCGTCAATGCACTCATCGATGAAATCATTAACGGCCGCGGCGGGGCGCGCGATTCCCGTCCCGATGCCCTGGTGGCCACCTGGTCGCTTGCCGTGGACGGCGGAGCCGTCTCCACGTTAAGGCTGAAGGAATGGCAGGGGCTCGACGCCATTTCCATGATCGGCAAGGTCAAACCGGACCTGCACATGCTGCAGACGCATTGGCCGGATTGGATGAAACGCGGGCTCAAAGCGGAATACGTCCGGTCGTACGAAAGTTTTGCCGCGCCGATCCGCGCCGCGTATCCCGAGCTTCCGCTCGGCATCCAGGCGGATGTCGGCTCCAGGGCCAATATGGTTAAAAGCCGGAAGTGGCTGAACGCGTTCCAAAACACGGTCTACGATCTGGGATACCATACCTGGACGGCCTATGAATATCATTTGGGCGGGTACATGTACGAGGAACCTCCCGAGCCTCTGACGGCGGTCGTCCATGGCGCCGCGGACGTGACCGTATCCTTCAACAAACGGCTCGATCCCGAATCCTCCGGCGTCATCGTGCTGGATGAACACGAAGGGCAATGGGGCGAGATCCAGCCCGCGGAGAGCCATGTCGACGGGAACAGGCTGCGGCTGCGATTTCCCCGGCTGCCCGAGCGGCGGCCTTTTCAGATCGAGCTGCGGCAGGTAAAGGATACGCCGTCGCTGTGGCACGTCAAAGGCAAACGGCCGAACGAAACGCCGCCGGGGACCCGAATCCTCGTCAAATGAAAACGAAAACGGCTTGGCGCCATGAATCCTGAACATGAAAGAGCGCCGGGAATCGACCGATTCCCGGCGCTTTTATTCGTTTATTGGGCGGTATATCCGCCGTCCACCAGCAGGCTGGCGCCCGTTACGAACGAGGCGTCGTCGCTGGCAAGGAACAGGACGGCTTTGGCCACCTCTTCCGGCGTTCCGAGACGGCCGATCGGATGCAGATCGACCAGCTTCTGCTTCTCCTCCGGCGGCAGCACTTTAAGCAGCGGCGTTTCGATATAGCCGGGGCATACCGCGTTGACGCGGATACCTCTGGAGGCATATTGGATGCCGAGGGTTTGGGTCAGCATGACCACGCCGCCTTTCGACGAGCCGTAGGCGGTGACCCCAGCTTTCGCGGCATGGCCGTGTATGGAGGCGGTGTTGACGATCGCGCCGCCGGTTCCCTGCTTCAGCATTTGAATGAGAGCATATTTGTCGGAGAGAAAAACGCCCGTCAAATTGACGTCGATCGTCTTCTGCCACTTTTCCAGCGATAGCCGGTCGGCGGGATCGTCATTGGCGACGCCGGCATTCGCGAACATGATGTCCAGCTTGCCGAAGGCGTGCACCGTGTGCTCGATGAGCTCCTGGATCTGGTCTTCCTTCGTGACGTCGACCTTGAAGAAGATGGCCTGATGGCCGTCGTCCCGCAGCCGCTTGGCATGTTCTTCCCCCGCTTCGGAAAAATCGGCGATCACGACGCTGGCGCCTTCCTCCGCGAACAATCTCGACGTCGCCTGGCCGATCCCGCTGGCGCCGCCGGTAACAATGGCCGATTTGCCGGATAGTTTCATACGTTAAACGCTCCTTTGCAGACATGGATATCAGTATTTTTCTTCCCTTATCATGGCCTGCTTTTGAAATAATATCCTGCCGGGGCCCTCCGGCCAGCAACAGTTGTATACGGAAGTAAAGACCGGTATATAGCCCCTGCCCGGCGGCGCTACCTATAATAAGGATAGAAACAATCATGAAAGGCATCATCAAGGGATTTCAACAAAATCGGTAATTCCAAACATGGGAGGGTCATTTGTGCAAAAAATACGTAAAATCGGGCTGGCGCTGACGCTGATCCTGAGCCTGGGCGTCACGGCCTGCAGCAGCAAAACGGCGGATACCGGATCGGCGGAGCCAAAAGCGGCCGGGCAGCCGGCGGCTGCCAAGGAAGGCGGAGTCATCGAAATTTCGACCGTGCGCGCGCAAGACCCGTATCTGAAGTTTGACGAAGGGGAGAATTTCGACAAAAACGCCGTGTACGACGCGTATGAAAAAGACATCGGCGTCCGCATCAAAAACCAATGGGTCGTCGACGGCACCGTGGACCGGCCGCAGTTCCAGGAAAAGCTGAAGATGGCCATCACCACCAACGACATTCCCGATTTCTTCCCGGCGACCCCGGCTCAAGTGCAGCAGCTGATCGAGGCGGACATGATCCAGGATCTGACGAGCGTATACGATCAATACGCCAGCGACGAAACGAAGGAGTTCATGCAAAAGGACGGCGGCCTGCAGATGAAGTCCGGCACCTTCGACGGCAAGCTGATGGCGATCCCGCAGACGGGCAACCCGTTTGCTCCGCAGCTCGTATGGGTGCGTTCGGACTGGCTCAAAAAGCTGAACCTGCCTGAACCGAAGACGATGCAGGATTTGATGAACATCATGGAAGCTTTCGCGACCAAAGATCCGGGCGGTACGGGAAAATCCTACGGCATCGCCCTGAACAAAAAATTCGACGAGGGCGCGCTGGGACTGGTCGGTTTCCTGAACGGCTACCATGCGTATTTGAACCAATGGATCGACGACGGAAACGGCGGATTGATGTACAGCGACATCCAGCCCCAGATGAAGGAAGCGCTGCGCGGCCTGCAGGACATGTTCAAAAAAGGCCTGATCGATCCGGAATTCGCCGTCAAGGATATGCAAAAGGAGTCCGAACTGATCTTCAGCAACAAAATCGGCGTGCTGTACGGCGCGGAATGGACGCCGGCCCATCTGGCCCAAGGCGCCGTCAAAGACGGGAAAGTCGTTCAGGAATGGAGCGTATACCGCTTACCTTCCATTGACGGCACGGAAGCTTCCACGCAGATCGAGCTTGGCACGAACAGCTATTACGTCGTATCCAAAAAGGCCAAACATCCGGAAGCGCTGATCAAGCTGCTGAATCAGTGGATCGCTATAGACAATCATCAAACGACTCCGGAGCAAAAGGTGTATGAATTTGGTAAAGATCTGAAGGAAAAAGGGAACAACTACTGGCTGCTGAATCCGGTCATGGCGTTCAACCTGACGAGCGACAACGGCGACGTGCTGCCGAAAGCGATCGAAACGAAGGATGCCGGCTTGCCGAAAACGAAGGACCAAAAAACGCGCTTCGAGCGCGCGATGAAATACGTCAACGGCGAAGATATCAGCATGTGGTGGGAATATCTGATTTCCGGACCTAAAGGAGCGGTATCAAACATCCCGTACCTCAAGGAGCATAATCTCTTCCATCAGAACAAGTTCTACGGCGCGCCGACGCCGACGATGGTGGAAAAACGGGAAATTTCGAACCGCAAGCGCGACGAAATTTTCCTGAAAATCATTATGAACCAAGTGCCGATCGACGAATTCGACAAGTTCGTCGAAGAGTGGAAAAAGCTTGGCGGCGATGACATCACGAAAGAAGTCAACGAGTGGTACGCGAAAAACAAGTAATCGGCTTGGAAGCTTGAAGGAGTCAATCAATTCGACAACGACGACGGTAAGATCATTCGCGGGGAATCGGAAATCGATTCCCCCCTTTTTCTAATTCGACTTGAAGCAGGTGACGCATGTATGAATCAACTCGCACGCAGATGGAAGCGCGAATGGCCGCTGCATTTCATGGTGGTTCCCGCATTGATTTTCCTTGTCCTATTCAGTTACATCCCGATGGCCGGCGTCCTGATGGCATTTCAGAAATACATCCCGACCAAAGGCCTGTTCGGCTCCCCGATGGTGGGTTTGAAGCATTTTAAGTATTTGCTCGATTACCCGGATATCGGCCGGATCGTGTTTAATACCCTGTATATCGCGACGATGAAAATCATCGCGGGGCTTGTCGTGCCGATCACGATCGCGATTTTGCTGAACGAGCTGCGCCAGGAATGGATGAAGCGTACGTTCCAAACGATGGTCTATTTGCCGCATTTTTTGTCCTGGGTCCTGCTGAGCGGGATCATCATCGACGTGTTGTCCCCGTCGACGGGCATTATCAATCAAATTTTGGGGCTGTTCGGCGCCAAGCCGATTTTTTTCCTCGGGGACAACAAATGGTTTCCTTACGTGATGGTCATTACCGATGTGTGGAAGGAGTTCGGCTTCGGCACGATCATTTACCTGGCGGCGCTGACGAACATCAATCCGTCGCTTTATGAAGCAGCCGAAATCGACGGGGCGGGACGCTGGAAACAGACCATAAACGTTACGCTGCCCGGCATGATGCCGATCATCATACTGATGCTGACGCTGAATATCGGCAACGTGCTGAACGCAGGTTTCGATCAAATTTTCAACCTGTACAGCCCGCAAGTGTACGAAAGCGGGGACGTGATCGACACCTTCGTGTACCGGATGGGGATCGAGCAGGCGCAATACGGGTTTGCGACCGCCGTCGGACTGCTCAAATCGGTCGTGTCCTTCATCCTGATCTCGGTATCGTACGTCATGGCTTACCGCTTCGCCAATTACCGCATTTTCTAGAAAAGGAGAACAGTCATACTTATGAAAAAGTCATTGGGCAGACGGCTGTTTCTGGGCTGCAACCTCGTTTTTCTCGCGCTGCTGTCGCTGATGTGCCTCATGCCGATCCTTCATATTTTGTCCATTTCGTTCAGCTCGGGTTCGGCCGCTTCGGCCGGCAAGGTGCTTCTCTGGCCCGTGGAATTCACGCCGGCGGCTTACCAGAACGTATTCGGCAAACCCGAATACCTGCGGGCGTTTTGGGTTACGATTCAGCGGGTCGTGCTGGGCACGGCGATCAGCATGTTCCTGACCATTCTGACGGCGTACCCGCTCTCCAAAGAAACGCATCAATTCGGGATGCGCACCTTTTACGCCTGGATTTTCGTGTTTACGATCCTGTTCAACGGCGGATTAATTCCGTGGTACATGACGATCAAAGCCGTGGGCCTCATCGATTCGATCTGGGCGCTGGTGCTGCCGGGCGCGGTGCAGGTGTTTAATATCATTTTGCTGCTGAATTTCTACCGCAACCTGCCGAAGGAATTGGAGGAGTCGTCCCGAATCGACGGCGCGGGCCACTTCACGACGCTGTGGAAAATCTATGCGCCGCTGTCGCTTCCCGCACTGGCCACCACCGGGCTGTTCACGATCGTCTGGCATTGGAACAGCTGGTTCGACGGCATGATTCTCATGAACCATCCCGACCATTATCCGCTGCAAACTTTTTTGCAATCGATTATCATCAAAATGGACCTCCGCTTCTTGAAGTCCCAGGACATCGAGCTGATGCAGAAGCTGTCCGACCGGACGAGCAAGGCCGCGCAAATTTTCGTCGCCGCTTTCCCGATCCTGGTCATCTATCCGGTGCTTCAAAGGTTTTTCATTAAAGGAATTGTGATGGGGAGCGTCAAAGAATAATAGTTCCGGCAATCTCAACTAACGGGGGACAACCGATGAAGCTGTTATTCCGAATGAAAGATTCCTCGATTTTTATGAAAATGATGGCGGTGTTCCTGATCGTTCTGCTCCCCCTCATGATGGTTACCTGGTTTATCAACGAGCGGGGGGCGAGCAGCATCCAGACGGAAATTTCCCGCTCCACCTTGAATACGGCCGGCTTTTACCTCGATTCGCTCGATAAAGAGGTTGAGCGCATCATGCAGTATTTGCCCAATTACGTCATGGACAACGATTTGATGGAGCTTGCGGCCATCGGGACGAATATGACGGATTACGAGCGAGCCCAAAGCATCACGCTGATCCAAAAACGCCTCGACCTGATGAAAAACTCGAGCCCGTTCATTCGGGAATCCAAGGCCTACGTGCCGATGATCGGGCGCACGCTGCTCAGCGTGAAATACGAGACGGGGATCAATGAAGCGGAATACGCGGCGATGCAGCATGACGGGCCGTTTTACGTCGAGCCGTTCGTCTATTGGAACGACCGCTTGTTCCTCACGATGTCCTACCCTACGAACACGTTCCGGGATCCTTTATATATGGTGGGCATCGAATTATCCACGGCCAAAATCAAGGAAGCGCTGCAGCAAATCGCGGGTTCGCCCGGCGGCGAAAGCATGCTCCTGAACGTGGAGCGGGGCTGGGTGATCGGCAGCGACGAAAAACCCGAACTGCAGGATGCGCTCAAAGACTTTATTTTTCAGAAGCAGTCGAAAGGAACCAAGCAGGGTTATGAGATGGTCCGGTTCAACGACGGGCGTTACCTTACCGTTTTTAAATACTCCGACGTGTGGAAGTCCTATTCCGTCACCTGCATTCCCGAATCGGCGGTACTCGGACCGATCCAGACGTACAGACGATGGTTTTTATGGGCATGCGGCCTTGCGGTCGGGGTAGGGGCGTTTTTCTCCTATTCGCTTATCAAGCTGATGTACCGTCCGTTAATGAGGCTGATCCACGGTTTCAAACGGGTGCAAAAGCTGGAGCTTATCCCGCTGACCATCGATCGAAGGCGGGACGAATTCGGTTATTTGTACCAGGCCTTCAACGACACGGTCCATTCGCTGAAGACGCTGATCGAGCAAAATTACGAGCAGCAGATCCGGAATCAGCGCTCGGAGCTGAAGCGGCTGCAATCGCAGATCAATCCGCATTTTTTGTACAACTGTTTTTTTGTGCTGTGCAGGCTGATCAAGTCCGACAAAAAGGAGAAAGCTTACCAGTTTTGCCTTTATATCGGTGAATATTTCCAATTTATTACACAGGATGACGAAGATATTATTCCGCTTGAGCTCGAGATCCAGCATTCGCGCACTTACGTCGACATGCAAACCGTTTGCTACGGCGATCGCATCCAGGTCCGTTTCGAAGCAGCGGCGCTTCCGCTGCGGGTTCCGCGCCTCATTCTCCAGCCGATTATCGAAAACGCCTATAAACATGGCATCGGCGGGATGGCGGGCAGAGGCGATCTCCGCGTTTACAGCGAGCAGGGGAAAGACCGATTCACGATCTGCGTCGAGGATAACGGAAACAGCCTAGACGAGGAGAAGCTGGAACAACTGCGGATCCGGTTGGCCCATGCCGGGGACCGCATGGATGAAACGACGGGGCTGATCAACGTGCATCGGCGAATTCAGCTTCATTACGGAAAGGAATACGGGCTTGAAGTATCACGATCTTCGCTGGGCGGACTGAAGGTGCTTATACATCTTGGCATGGAATAAGGAGGAATCGGTTATGCGTAGGCTTTTGATCGTAGACGATTTGCCGATCATCGTTGACGGTTTGTTGGAATTGTTCCAATCGACGGAGCATTTGGAGCTCGACGTGTTGAAAGCGTATTCGGGCGAAGAAGCGCTCCGGTTGATGCGGGAGGGGCCGGTCGACATCGTCATTTCCGACATTAAAATGCCCGGATTGGAAGGCATCGAGCTGCTGCAGATCATTCAGGCCGATTGGCCTGCCTGCAAGGTGATTTTCCTGACGGGATACAACGACTTTCATTATATCCGGAGCGCGATGGCTTACGGAGGGTTCGATTATATCCTGAAGGTGGAAAGCGACGACAAGATCATCGCTTCCGTGGAGCGGGCCCTCGAAAAGCTGGAGGAGGAGGGAAAACACCTTCGGATGCTGGAGCGGGCCAACAGGCGGATGCGCGAGGCGCTCCCCCTGCTCCAAAAAGAGTATATCTGGGACCTGCTTCAAGGCAAGCAGGAGACTCCCGAGGAGCTTGCGCGCCATTTCGAGGAGCTTGGCATTTTGCTTCGGGCGGACCGGCCCGTCCTGCTGCTGCTTGGAAGGGTGGATACGTGGAAGGAATCGTATACGCCCATGGACAAAGCGCTGCTGCTTTACGGCATTCAAAACATTGCGAAAGAATACGCCGGAGCCGGCATGACATGTTATTCCTGCGTTTACGAAAACTCCCGCATCATATGGCTGCTGCAGCCTTGGGAGGAGGAAGGCGCCGGGGAGCCGGATGCCTGGAAGGCGGGGTACGGCCATATCAGCGGGTTGCTGGACACCATTCAGCAGACCTGCCGGCGCCTGCTGCGCGTGTGGGTATCTTTTGCGATCAGCAGCGAGCCGACGGCGCTGCCTTCCATCTCGGAGCGCTTCCATTTGCTGAAATATTGTTTCGTCTACGGACTCGGCCTGTCCCCTTCCGTCATCGTCTCCGACGTGGACTTGCTGAAGATGCAGGAAGGCGGGGAAGGCAAAAACGATTACTGCCACCATGCCCGGCTGCAGCTCCTCCAGCGCTGTCTCGAAAACAAGCACCGGGAAGAGTTCAACAAGCTGTATCTTCATCTGACGTCCGTCTGGACCGACGATGCCCATGCCTATGGACGCAAGATGGAGTTGTATCACTCGATGGCGGCGATGTTTCTGTCGATGATGGACCAGAATGAAGAGTTCAAGCAGGAAGCGTCAAAAACCCTGGACACGATGCTGCTCTACCGGAAGGATGAAGGCATCGCCTGGCCGGACGTCAAGCAGTATTTTTGGAATTTGGCCGACTGTTATTTTGCGAAGCGGGAGGAGCAGGGCGAGGAAGTGCCAAGCGATCTGGTCAAACGGGTGCACCGTTACATCGAGGAGCATTTGGCGCGCGACATTTCGCTGATTGCGATCGCGGAGCATGTCGGGCTCAACCCTTCCTATCTTTCGCGGTTGTATAAGCAGCTGACGGGAATCGGCTTGTCCGACTATATCAACGAATACCGCAACCTGAAAGCCAAGGAATGGCTGCTGAACAGCACGATGAAAGTGGGCGAAATCGCGGGGGAGCTCGGCTACAATTCGGCTTTGGCGTTCATCCGCTTTTTCAAAAAGCAGAACCAGGCGACGCCCCAGGAATACCGTCTGCAGCGCCAGGCAAGGGAAGTCAACAATAGTATATGAATGTACGGAAATGTCTCTTTCGGGCCTTGCGCATGGTGGCGTACAATCAGGGCATTGCATCACCATAACGAGGAGGAACCCGCGTGAAGACATTAACAGCCGTATTGCTTGGAGCAGGGAGCCGGGGACGGTATATTTACGGGCCTTATGCCGAGAAACATCCGGAGGAGTTAAAAATCGTAGCGGTCGCGGAGCCACACGAGGAGCGCCGGCGGCGAATCGCGGAAATCCATGGTATCGCGCCCGAAAACGTTTATGCGTCATGGGAGCATGCTTTCGAAAACGGGCGGATCGCGGACGTCATGATCATCAGCACGCTGGACCACCTGCATTTTGAGCCGGCGATGAAGGCGCTTGAACTGGGTTATCATATTTTGCTGGAGAAGCCGATGTCGCCCGTGCCTGAAGAATGCATCCGGATCGAGCAGGCGGCCATCGCCCGCAAGCGGGTGCTGACGGTCAGCCACGTGCTGCGCTATTCGCCGTTTTGGTCCGGCATCAAGCGCTGCATCGAAGCCGGGGAAATCGGCGCCGTCGCGACGATCCAGCATGCGGAATTCGTCGGCTACCGGCATATGACGCACAGCTACGTGCGCGGCAACTGGCGGAATTCGGCCGAAACGAGCCCGATGATTCTGGCCAAGTCCTGCCATGACCTGGACATCATTTCCTGGCTGATCGACCAGCCGTGCACCAGCGTCAGCTCCTTCGGATCGCTGCTGCATTTCCGCAAGGAGCATGCGCCCGCCGGTTCGACCGACCGGTGCACGGACGGCTGCCGGGTGGAAAAGGAGTGCCCGTTCTCGGCGCTGAAGCTGTATAACCAGCCTCCGGAACATCCATGGGCGCGGTACATTACTCATGACCTGTCCCCCGAAGGGATCATGAAGGCTTTAAAGGAGGGGCCGTTCGGGCGCTGCGTTTACCGCTGCGATAACAACGTTGTCGACCACCAGGTCGTCAACATGGAGTTCGCGGGCGGGGCCAACGCGACGTTTACGCTGTCGGGCTTTACCGAAAGGGAAGTGCGCAGCGTACGGATCATGGGCACGAAAGGAGAGATCTACGGCGACATGGAGGAAGGAACCTATACGCTTCGCCGCTTTGCCGGCGGGGAGAAGATCGTGTTCCATTGCGGCGTTGCCGGGGACGGCCACGGCGGGGGAGACGATCGGATGGTCGCGGATTTCCTTCGCCAGGTGCGGGAGCACGGGGACGGCTCCGGCGCGGCGCTCACTTCGGCGACGGCTTCGCTGCGGAGCCATTTGATCGCGTTTGCCGCGGAGGAATCGCGGCTTCACGAAGGGAAATCCGTCAAACTGGCGGAACTCGTTCAGCGGGCGGCGGCCGGTGCCGATGAGATGTTAGGCCTTCCGTCATAAAATTTTAAGGAAACTTGAAGGTTATTTTCATCTAATTTTAAGAATCGGCTTCTATAATGAAGCCATACCCCTTTTATAAATATATTTCTTGTGCCCTGGAGTCCGCTGCTCCGGGGTATGTTTTTATACGCGGCAACAAAAAAGAGCCTCCGATTCGGTCGAAGGCTCTTTTTCTATTTAACTTGCAAATCGATTTCAGCTCTGTCTAATCGCCAAGCTCCTTGCCCATCCCTTTCAGGAAGCGCAGGCCGAAGCCGATGGCGCGGTTGACGTCGGGATCCTTCAAGGCGCTCATCAGGGAAAATACGGTCACCTTTTTGTCCTGCGGCTTGCTTGCTTCCTCGAGCCCTTTGGCCACGCTGCCGAGCAGCTTGGAGGTCTGTTCCGGGTCGATCTGGGCCAACGCTCCGGCCGCCGCCATCCCGTTGTTGATCATGTTCGTCACTTCGGGACGCTTCAATTGATGCAGGGCGATTTCGGCGACCTTGGCTTTCGCTTTCAGAAGCGCCTCGGCCGCCTCCAGCACGCCGCTGCCGTACAGCTCGCTGAGAACGTCGATCGCTTTGTCGATCGCCTGTTCATGCTCCGCCAGGGAGTCCTTGAGCTGGTCGAGAGACTGCTGTTTGACTTCTTCTTCGGTTAAAACTTTCTTTTTGATAAACGATATAGGTTCGGCCATGTTCGTTCCCCCTTCCTTTAGTCCACAAGAGAAACATAATCCGGACGGCTCCATTTGCGGTGCACTTCGACGCCGTTTTGCGGATGCCGCTTTTTGTTGCGCGGATTGCTGAGCGGCAGCGGGCTCGCTCCTTTGACGTTCAGGATTTGCATCCGGACTCTCGTCTGCTTGTAGGCAGGCGTATGCGTGCGGACGTCGACGGCACCGCCCGTCAGCAGGTTGACCGCCGTCTCATGGCTGGTGGAATGCATCGGAACGTACACTTCGTTGCGGTGCACGCGGTCCGTCACGAGGGCCTTCAGCTTGATCGCGCCGTACGGCGATTCGAGACGCACGAGCGATCCGCTTTCGACGCCGCGCTGTGCGGCAAGCTCCGGCGAAATTTCCACGAACACCTCCGGCAGCTTCGCGTTGATGCCATGCGATTTGTTGGTCATGTTGCCTTCATGGAACTGCTCCAGCAGGCGGCCGTTGTTCAGCACGAGATCGTATTCGGCCGGGAATTCCACCGGCGGGATGTAATCGACCAGCGAGAAGCGCGCTTTTTTGTCCGGGAAATGGAATCCGTCGGTATACAGCAGCGGCGTGTCTTCGCCGGTCGGCGAACCCCAGGTGAAGCTGCCCCAGCCTTCCAGCACTTCGTAGCTGGCTTTGGCGAAAAACGGCGTCAAGCTGGCCATTTCCGCGAAAATTTCGCTCGGGTGGGTGTATCCCCAATCAAAGCCGAGGCGTTTGGCGATTTGCGTCGTGATCCACCAGTCCGGCTTGGAGTCGCCGAGCGGCTCGAGCGCCTGATACAGACGCTGGACGCGGCGTTCGGTATTCGTGAAGGTGCCGTCCTTCTCCAGGGAAGGGGTGGCAGGCAAAATGACATCGGCAAACTGCGCGGTTTGGGACAGGAACACGTCCTGCACGACAAAAAAGTCGAGTTTGCTGAGGAGATCCTGCACATGGTTGGCGTTCGAATCCACCCAAGCCATGTCCTCCCCGACCAGGTACATCCCTTTCAGCTCGCCGCGCTCCACCGCGTCAAGCATTTGAATGTTGTCCATGCCCGGTTTCGGCGAAATTTTGACGCCGTACGCCTGCTCGAAACGTCCGCGGGCTTCGTCGTTCGATACATGCTGGTAGCCCGGCAGCCATGGCGGAAGCGTGCCCATGTCGCAGGCGCCCTGCACGTTGTTGTGTCCGCGGAGCGGATACGCGCCGGCACCCGGACGCATGTAGTTGCCCGTCGCCAGCAGCAGGTTGGAAATCGCGGCGGACGTATGCGAACCGGCAACGTTTTGGGTAACGCCCATGCCCCAGCAGATCGCGGTTCCGTCGGCTTCATGGATCATGGTCGCGATCGAAATGAGCGTCTCTTTGGAGATGCCGGTTTCTTGTTCCGCGAATTCCAGCGTGAATTTCTCAAGCAGCTGCTTGTATTCGCCGAACTGATGCACATGCTGCTGCACGAAAGCTTCATCATGCCAGCCTTGGTCGATCATGTATTTCGTGACAGCGCTCAGCCAGACGAAATCCGTGCCTTGTTTCGGACGGATGAACAAATCGGAGCGTTCCGCCATTTCATGCTTGCGCAGATCGGCTACGATCAGCTTCTGGCCATGCAGCTTGTGGGCGCGTTTGATCCGCGTCGCCAGCACGGGATGGCCTTCCGCCGGCGCGCAGCCGATCAGGATGACCAGCCCGGCCGAAGCGATATCTTTGATCGATCCGGCATCGCCGCCGATGCCGACGGTGGACATCAGGCCGTCCGAGGCGGGCGACTGGCAATAGCGGGAGCAGTTGTCGATATTGTTCGTTTCGAACACCTGGCGCGCCAGCTTTTGAATGACGTAATTTTCTTCGTTCGTGATTTTGGAGGACGAGATGAAGCCGAGCGCATTGGAACCGTATTCTTTTTTGATCCCGCCGAGCCGTTCCGCAACGAGCGACAACGCTTCGTCCCAGGTCGCTTCCACGAAAGCGTCCCCTTGGCGGATGAGCGGCGTCGTGATGCGCTCTTCGCTGTTGACGAAATCCCAGCCGAATTTGCCTTTGACGCAGGTCGAAATCGCGTTGACCGGCGCGTCATGGGACGGCTGGATTTTCAGGATTTTGCGGCCTTTGGTCCACACTTCGAACGAGCAGCCGACGCCGCAGAACGTGCATACCGTTTTCGTTTTGCGCGTTCTCGTGTCGCGCATCGCGGCCTCGATTTCGGAGATGGCGAAAATGCCGCTGTATCCCGGTTCCACCTCTTTGACCAGGTCGATCATCGGATCGAGGATCGGCTTGTCGATCGCGGTCATGAACCCGGCTTCGCCCAGCATCGATTTTTCCATCAAGGCGTTGCACGGGCAAATCGTGACGCATTGTCCGCAGCTGACGCAGGAGGAATCGTTGATGGATACGCCATCGTCCCATTTGACGCGCGGAATGTCCGCTTCCCAATCGATCGACAGCGTCTCGTTGACCTGAAGGCTTTGGCAGACCTCGACGCATTGTCCGCAGGCGATGCACTGGTTCGGGTCATACCGGTAAAACGGATGGGACATATCGACCTCGGAAGGGTCGACCTTCGGCCGGTAAGGGTATTTTTGATGCTCGATTTCCATCATTTCCGCCGTGTTGTGCAGCTTGCAGTTGCCGTTGTTGTTGTCGCACACCGTGCAGTACAGCAAATGGTTTTCGAGGATGCGGTCCATCGCTTCGGTTTGCGCTTCTTTTGCTCGTTCCGAGGATAGCCGGACGTCCATGCCGTCCTCGGCTTTGGTCGAGCAGGCGCGTTTCAGCCGGCCGTTGATCTCGACGATGCACGTATCGCAGGTCTGGATCGGATCGACCTCGGGAACGTAACAGATTTGGGGATGCGACAGGCCGGCCAGGTTAATGGCTTCGAGCACCGTCATTCCTTCTTTGACTTCGACCTGTTGTCCGTTCAAAGCAATGCTTACCGTTTGTTTGCTCACGAAAATAACCTCTCTTCCCAACATTTTTTCCTGGAGTTAACGGAAGACTTCGGGCGCTTGTATATGCATACAAAAACATGCAGAATTTTGTCTCAAAAGTTCCGCAAACAAAAAACTCCACTAAACCCGGTCCGCTAGTTCTGGTGCGGCAGGTTGTAGTGGAGTAACCGATTAGCAATGGCCTACTAAACTGATCATTCCGTTATGAAATTAACATGCAATGAAAAAACTCACGTCTCGCCATGATTATACTACTTCCGCCCGAAAAAACAAGGTTGAAATATTCTGTACAATGTCCCTAAGATTTAGTATAGTGTTAAACTTGTGATGAGGTGATTGAGGGATGAAAAAGGAAGTTGCGTTTAACGACATCATCCGGAAAGTCCGGAAAGACACGTTTGGCAAAGGGCCTGAACGCATTCATACGACCTTCGTCGAAAACATGGCGATCACCCGGATGTACGGGAATTTTACCCCTACCGAGAAGTTTATCGCGCAGACGCCGGAAGGCAAAAAGATGGTGCACAGCGCCAGAACGCACATGATCAAGGATTTGTACAAAGACCAGGTGCCCGAAGGGCTCGAAGAGCTTTGCGGCTCCCGGCTCGTGCATCTGTTCACGGATATCAAGGTCGATGAAGACGTGGCGATTTCCGTGTTCATGTTCGAAAAAAATATAGTGTGAGGAAGTGGCCGGCATGAATGCTGTGACGAAAGAACGGGGGAGCATCATCCGCTTCGAGCAGGGCCGGATCGCGCAAAAATCCGATCTCGTCGTCGCCGAGCATCCCGTCACGATCAAAATCAACGGCGAGGAATTCGCCACGCTCGTGTGTTCGCCCGAATACATGGAGGATATGGCCGTCGGTTACTTGGCGTCCGAAGGCGTCATTGCCGGCATCGACGAATTGCAGGAGTTATGGGTGCAGGAGGAGGAAGGGTTCGTCCACGCGACCGTCAGCCGCTGGAGTCCGCTTCACCGCCAGCTGTACAGCAAACGTTACGTCACGTCCTGCTGCGGCGCCAGCCGGCAGGGATTCGTTTTTTTCAACGACGCCAAAACCGCCAAGCGGCTGCACGACGTACCGGTCGAGCTGTCTTTTGACGACGTTTTCAGGCTGGTGCGGCAGATGCAGGAAGGATCGGAGACGTTCAGCCGAACGGGAGGCGTCCATAATGCTGCCCTTTGCGACAGGCAGGGCATTTTGCTGGACCGGATGGACATCGGCCGCCATAACGCGCTCGATAAAATTTACGGTTACTGCCTCAGACGGAACATTCCCATGAACGATAAAATCATCGTGTTCAGCGGGCGGATTTCCTCGGAAATTTTGCTTAAGGTCGCCAAAATCGGCTGCGGCGTCATCCTGTCCAAATCGGCGCCGACGGCGCTTGCGCTGGAATTGGCGGAGAATCTGGGCATTACAACGGTCGGCTTCGTGCGCGGACAATCATGCAACGTGTATACGCACCCGCAGCGCATCATCGAATGCCGGCCGGCGCCGAACCCAAATACGGCAGATGCAGAGCGGCCGGACGCGTAAGTCCGGCTGCCCCTGGCACGCGAAATGGAGTGAGAGCATCATGGAAACCAGTGATTATTTCAAACGAGCGCTCCGGGACCTGCGGATTTCCGTGACGGACCGCTGCAATTTCCGGTGCCGTTACTGCATGCCGGAGGAGGTATTCGGCAAGGATTATCCGTTCCTGCCCCGGGAATCCGTGCTTTCGGTCGACGAGACGGTAAGGATCGCCAGGATTTTCGCCCGGCTCGGCGTGCGGAAAATGCGGATCACGGGCGGCGAGCCGATCCTGCGCAAGGAGCTGCCGGAGATCATTCGCGGCATTGCCGCCATCGAAGGGGTGCAGGATATCGCCCTGACGACCAACGGAAGCCTTCTGGCCAAACAAGCCGCGAAGCTGCGCGAGGAGGGGCTGATGCGGGTGGCGGTCAGCCTCGACGCGCTGGACGACGAGACCTTCATGGCCATGAACGGCGGCAAAGCAAGCGTGCGCCAGGTGCTTGAAGGGATCGATGCGGCAGCGGATGCGGGTTTGGCCGTCAAAGTGAACATGGTGGTCCAAAAAGGCGTCAATGAGCATGCCCTGCTGCCGATGGTCCGCTATTTCCGCGAAAAAGGCCATATTTTGCGCATGATCGAATATATGGACGTCGGCAACACGAACGGCTGGGACTTGAAGCATGTCGTGAGCAAAAAGGAAATGCTGGAGCGGATCGGCGCGGAATTCCCGCTGGAGCCTGCCGCCCCCAATTACGCGGGGGAAGTGGCTTCCCGCTACCGCTTTGCGGACGGCAAAGGCGAGATTGGGATCATTTCCTCCGTCAGCGACGCCTTCTGCCAATCCTGCACGAGAGGCCGCTTGTCGGCGGACGGCATGTTCTACACCTGCCTGTTTGCCACGAAGGGGCATGACCTGCGGACGCTGCTGCGTTCGGACGTTTCGGACGAGACGATCGCCAAGGAGATCGGTTCGATCTGGGAAGGACGCCATGACCGTTATTCCCTGGAGCGGGACGAGGCCAGGCAGAAGCGCGACGGGGCCAAGGTGGAAATGTCCCGGATCGGCGGCTAAAACGTTTAGAGGACAAAAAATCTTGAAGTTCACATTGTTGACAAAAATAAAACGTATGTTATCATGTGTTATGTCAAGCAAATGAAGGGGTTGTAGGCATTGCAGCCGCTTTATTTGAACGATTGGACGTGTGATTGATGCTCCTATAGGTTACGTGTAGGAGGATTAACCGGCACAAATCTTTCTTTTCGGTTCTGGCGAGAAGAAAGGTTCGTGGCGGTTTTTTTGGTTTTCCCGTTAACGCTGCTCTGGTAAGCGTTTTCGGACAACGAAATGATATTCAGTTCAACGAAATGGTATGGAGGTATGCAGCATGTCGTTTTACACACCGCAACAAATAAAGGAAATCGCGGCCGAAAACGGGGAAAAGAAAGCCAAAATCCCCGTCTCCTCGGTGCTTGTCCTTGGATTTTTGGCCGGGGCTTTTATTGCTTTGGGATTTCTGCTGGATATTCGCGTCATCGGCACGGCGCCGAAAGAATGGGGTTCGGTCGCGGGCTTTTTGGGAGCGGCGGTGTTCCCGGTTGGGCTCATCTTGACCGTGCTCGCGGGCGGGGAATTGCTGACGGGCAATATGATGACGCTGCCGATGGCTTGGTTTTCCCGTAAAATCGGGTTCGGTGCCGTGCTGAAAAACTGGGTTCTCGTCACGGTCGCCAATTTTATCGGGGCGGTATTCGTCGCTTATTTTTTCGGCCATGTCGTCGGTTTGACCGAAGGCGCTTTCCTGGCTAAAACGGTGGCCATCGCCACCGGGAAAGTGCATGACAGCTTTGCGCAAGCGTTCGTATCCGCCATCGGCTGCAACTGGCTCGTATGCCTTGCGGTATGGCTCGCTTACGGCGCAAAGGACTTCGCGGGCAAAATCGCCGGCATCTGGTTCCCGGTCATGGCCTTCGTCGCCATCGGCTTCCAGCACGTCGTCGCCAACATGTTCGTCATTCCGGCAGCCATTTTTGCCGGGCAAATGACATGGAGCCAATACTTCCCGAACTTCGCCGCCGTATTCCTCGGCAATCTGGTCGGCGGCATCGCGTTCGTGGCCGGCGCCTACTTTATTGCTTACCGCCAGCCTGCAGGCGCGGAGGCGCTGACGATGAAGGAAGCTCAAAAATCGGCGTAAAGCGACTTCACGTTCAGCTTTAAGGTTTGAATAAACTTCAGCACCGCCATCACAGCCGGTTCTTCCTTGCTTTGCAGCAGGGACAGATCCCGGCTGATTTTTGTTCCCCGGATCGGAATTTCCTGCAGTTCCCCGCTTTCCAGCTCCTTGCGGACGACCCAGCGCGACAAAAGGGCGATGCCCAACCCGCAAGCGACCGCTTCCTTGACCCCTTGGCTGCTGTTGAACACGAAGCTGCGTTTTACGGCAAGCCCCCCGTCCTGGATCAGCCTGTCGCTGTAGGCGCGCGTGCCGGAACCCGTCTCCCGCATGACCCATACCTGATTTTGCAGCCGGCCGAAATCAACGCTTTTTTCGGAAGCGATGGGGTGGTCCGGCGCGGCGATCAGCACCATTTCGTCTTTCATGAAAGCCGTCACCTTCAGGTCTTTCGCATCCACCTTGCCTTCGACCAGGCCGATGTGGAATCGGCCTGCGCGGATATCCTGCAAAATATTGCCCGTATTGCTGATATGGACCTGCACGTCCACCAGCGGGTACAGCTGCGCATATTCCGCCAGCACCCTCGGCAAAATGTATTCGCCGATCGTAAAACTCGCTCCCATGGAAAGGGAACCCGTCACTTCGTCCCGGAGCATATGGATATCTTCCTTCGCTTCGTCGTACAAAGCCAATATTTGCTGCGCCTTGAGAAATAAAATTTCTCCGGCCTCGGTTAGCTTCACGAGCTTCGGGGAACGGTGCATCAGTTTGGCTCCCAGCTCGTTTTCGAGGTTGCGGATATGAAGGCTGACGCCCGGCTGGGACAAGTTCAGCAGCTTGGCGGCCTGCGAGAAGTTCCTCTGCTCGGCCACCGTCACAAACACTTTTAATGTATCGGTAATCATCGGGATCTTCCTCCAGTGCGGTTCGGGATGATCGGCCATCCCTGATCTATGTATCGTCTTCGTCTTTTTTGGTTCTTCCCATAAATCGTAATACATAGTTTGCATTTTGCAATAAATAAATTGCGATGTATCAGGTCATGAGTTTGCAAAACCCCCAGGTATAAACTTCATTTCGCGGATGAACAATACCAAAAGAATTCCGCATCTTCCCAATGATAAGTTTTCCTCATGATAGGGATAGCAAATCGGTATTTCCCTTCCCCGCCGGCCGACTTTATAGTGAGCGTATGAGAACACCGAGTGAAAACAAAGGGGATGCAATGCCATGATTTCAAGGGAATCTGCGGCTCCGCGCAGAAAAAGGAACACAAACGCATTGATGTTGGGGATCGGCTTGACGCTCATTTTATCTTTGCTTGCCAAGGGGCTGTCGCTGCTTCCGTTTCTGAGCATTATGGGTCAGCTCGTTCTGGCCATTATACTGGGCATGATCTACAAGGCGGCGGTCGGCGTGCCGGAATCGATGATGCCGGGTGTAGGCTTTTCCAACAAAAAGCTGCTTCGTTTCGGTATCATCCTGCTGGGGATGCGGCTGAATTTGGTGGATATCGCCCATGCCGGGCCAAGGGTCGTATTGATTGCCGCCATAAATATTACGGTAACGATCTTCGTTGTATACGGACTGGCGAGACTGTTTAAAGTGGACCGCCCGCTGGCGCTTTTGACGGCATGCGGGACGGCCATTTGCGGCGCCGCCGCGGTTGTGGCCATCGCGCCGCTGATCAAAGCGAGGGAGCAGGAAACCGCCGTCGGCGCGGCGACCGTCGCGATCCTCGGCACGTTGTTTACGCTGCTATATGTCGGGCTTTACCCGTTCCTCGGACTGACGCCTTCGGCATACGGCGCGTTTGCGGGCGGCACGCTGCACGAGGTGGCGCACGCCATCGCGGCAGCGGCTCCCGGCGGCAAGGAGGCGGAAGATATGTCCGTCATCGTCAAGCTGACCCGGGTCGCGCTGCTGGTTCCCGTCTCCCTGTGCGTCGGATATTGGGCAAGCCGCAAGCAGGAGGGGACGGCGCAAAAAAGCAAAATACAAATCCCATGGTTCGTCCTCGGCTTCCTGCTGATGAGCGGCGTCAATTCGCTCGGCATCATTCCGCATGCGGTGACCGCGCAAATCATCAACCTCGCGTATATCCTGATCGCCATGGCGATGGCAGGGCTTGGCCTGAACGTGGATTTTGCCTTTTTCCGCCGCAACGGGGTCAAACCGTTCGCCGCCGGAGCGTTGGGTTCCGTCGTGCTCGCCGGCCTCGGTTTATTGCTGGTTCATGTGCTGGGGTTCGCATAAAAAAGCAGCATAAAAAAACATCAAACGGCCGCCGTGATCGGGGGCCGTTTTTTCATGTCCTGCGCAAGCTATCCTTTCTATTTGAAGAACGTTTCGCATGTTACTCCGTCTCGTCGCCGTCGAAGCCGTTGATCAGGTCGGTTCCATGCATATCCTCGATGGTCGCCACGGGGTCGATGGGGCTGTCCATTTGGATGTCGTCCGCATCGGGCACGTCTTCCAGCTCGGTATATTCATCCCCGCTTTCTTCGCCGCTTTCATCGGCGCCTGTCACGACGGCTTGCCCGGAGGTGGTCTCCCGACGGCCGCCGAGCTCGTCGCTCATGTCCGAACGGACATAAAATTCCACGTCGGCCGCGTCAGGTTCCGCGGAAATGCTTTGCGCCGTGTCGGTGTTCACGTCGCGCAAATCGTCCGCGGGCAGGCCGTCCTCGGCGGGATGGTCCCCGGCATTTTGATAACGTTCATAGGTCCATTCGGCTTCGGATTTGTAGGGTTCGGGCATTCGCTTCATCTCCTTTTCATGGAATGGTTTCATGGGATGGTCTGGGATTCATATTTACCCTTACCCGAAACGGACGGAAATAAACCTTAAATTGGGTTCGGGTTGAAAAATGCCGCATGCCTGCCGGACTTCCGAACCATTTCGGTGTCGGGAAATTGCGCAAAGTTTTGGAATCGAACATAATGGACCCAAAGAGATGTTGCGGAATGCCCGGCGATTTTGTCGGTTGGCCTCACATCATTCGAACCAATTTGGGGTGTGTCCTATGAAAATCTCGTTGCAAAAAGTCATCATTCTACTGGTTCTCGTCATAGGAAATTTCCTCGGCGCCATTTCTTTTTCGGCTGTGCCGGCTTCGGCCTCGGGGGAGGGGGATGCCCGGTGGGAGTGGGAGTTCAAATGGAGCCCGCCGCTTTCGGAGCCGGACCGGAAAGACGGGGGCTGGCAGCGGCTTGATTCGCTGCGGGAGCTTCCCCGGCCCGCCCATCATGACAAAGAGGCATGGTACCGGACCGTCGTGCCGGGACTGCCGGAGGGCACTCCGGCATTGCTGCTGAAAAAGGTTTACGGCGAACGGATCGTGGTTTATCTAAACGAACGAAAAATTTACGAGCAGGCCCGCAGCTATATGTATGACGTCCATAAAATTTTGCTTCCGTTACGCCCCGAAGACGAAGGGAAAACGCTGCGGGTCCAGATCGTGTCGGAGAAGGAACGGAACCGGATCGGAATCGGGGGGGAAGTTCTTTCGGGGGATTACGCGTCGCTGCTTAAGCAGTACGTCCAATCCAATATGGACGACTTGATTTTGGGCAGCTCCATGGTTTTCCTCGGCGTCATGATGCTGATTCCCGCTTTGTTTATGCGCAAAAGCCATTTGGTCTCCTGGTTGGCGTTAACGGCCGTGTTGACGTCGATCGGCGTTTTGATTTTGACCTATTCGCCGCTGTTGTACAGCCTGTTTAACCGATACGGACAATGTTTTCTGGTCATTTACGACATGGCGCTGCTGACGCTGCTGCCCGCAACGACTTTTTTCTTCGAAAAAACGGTCGGCACGGGATATAAACATCTGATCCGGCATTTCCGGAAATTCCAAGTCGTTTATTCGGCTTTTTGTCTCGTTTTACTGGCCATTAACGTTGCGCTCCACGACCGGCTTATCGCCATTTACGACCTGTTTTCGGTCAAAACGCTCGGTTACCTGATCATTCTGCAGGTCGTTCTGCTGATCGGGAGCTCCATCGGGTATGCGGTCAAAGGGAACCGGAACGCGTTGATTTTTACGCTGGGGTTTGCCGTGTTCGGCCTCACCGTCATGGTTGAAATGGCCTGCTATTTGGGCAGCGGGGGGAAATACGAGCTGTTTTGGTGGAAATGGGGGGTGCTCGGGTTTGCGATCGCGCTGATCGCCGTGCTTGGCCAACGGTTTGCGCAAAACCACCGTCAGATTCTCATCTATTCGAAGGAACTGGAAAGGTTCAATACGGAGCTGCAGCGCTCGGAGAAAATGGAGATCATCAGCGAGCTTGCGGCGTCCGTCGCGCATGAGGTACGCAATCCGCTTCAGGTGACGCGCGGGTTCCTGCAATTGCTGGAAAAAAAGTCGGGAAGCAAGGAAAAGGAATATCTGAACCTCGCTTTGGAGGAGCTTGACCGCGCTTCGGGCATCATCACCGATTTTCTGACCTTCGCAAAACCGGAAATCGACCAGGTTCAGCTGCTGGACCTGGCCGACGAGTTCCGTCATATTGAAGGGATTCTGATTCCGATGGCGAACTTCCAAGGGAGCAAAATTACGTCAAGAATTCCGCCAGGCTTATATGTTCAAGGGAATTCTTCGAAATTCAAGCAGGCCTTTATCAATATCGTCAAAAACAGCATTGAAGCGCTGCGGGAGGAAGGACAAATCCTGATTTGGGCTTACGCCCAAAAGCATGAAATCGTCATCCATATCCAGGACAACGGCGAAGGCATGGAGCCCGCCGAACTTGCAAGGCTTGGCGAGCCTTATTTTTCGAACAAAACGAAAGGCACCGGCCTCGGGCTCATGGTCACGTTCCGAATCATTGAAGCGATGCAGGGGCGGATCGAATTCAAGAGCGGCAAAGGAATCGGAACGGAGGTCGTCGTCCGTTTCCCGAAAGCAGACGGGCCAAAAGGGTGAAGCAGGGGCCGGGACCGCCTTGGAGCTTACACCAGAATTTCCTCCGTGCCGCCTCCCCGCAAGTCCAGCCATGCCAGATAAAGGCTGATCGTGGCCGCGATCAAAAACAAAACCGCCGCAACCAGGGCAAGCTCTTTGGTAGCGCGTTGACTAAGGAAGTTATTGCGTTGGCTGGGGGAGCCGTTACGTTGATTGAGGGAGTTATTGCGTTGATTAAGGGAAGGGTTTCGCTGGCTATTAGAGGCGTTGCGCTGACTGACGGAGGCATTGCAGTTCTTTCCACGCATGGGTACAGAACACTCCTTTCATAAACCTTGATTCAACCGGATTAAACGCATAACGTACTCACAGTAGATTATGTTCGGCAAGGGGATGCAGTTCCCGCAGCGGCTTAAAATGGACGAAGAAAAGCAAAAAAGCAGAAGAGTTCCTTCTGCTTTTTTGCATGGCATCACGGAAGCATCCGATAGATAGAAGCCTCCTGCTCACGCTGAATGCTCCTTCCATCAGGCTTTGCCAAGCGCAAAGCTGACGATCAGAATGATCAAAACGATGGACGTGATAACGACGTACAACTTATCGCCTTCCCGGACAAAAACCCAAATCGAAATCGCGACCCGCAGCACCGGCGTAAGGATCAGCAGCATCAATCCCACCGTGATCACGGCATAGGGCTTAAGCTCGATCAGGCCGCGGAAAATGTCCGGCAGGTCGTGCGGGTAAGTGTCTCCGGGGTACCCGCTTCCGCCTTGAATAAAAAGCAGGATGAGGCCAAGGATGATGACGGCGGCGCTGATGATAACGCCGATCCGGAGCCAGCGGCTGACGGCAAGTTCGACGTCTTGAATTTCGCTGTTTTCGTTCATGCTACAATGCCACTCCTTCATAAATCATTTGAAACGCGACATAAAGGAGCACCGGGATAAACAGCATGCGAATCGTTTTGCTCTTCATCCGCTGCATAATCTGCGCCCCGATCGTAGCCCCCGCAAGGACGCCAAGGGCGACGGGCCCGGCGATATGCGGATCGATATCCCCGCGCAGCAGGTACACGCCCGCGCTGGCGGCGGCGGTGACTCCCATCATGAAGTTGCTCGTCGCGGTCGAAACCTTCAGCGGCAGTTTCATGAACACGTCCATCGCCATGACTTTAAAGCTGCCGCTGCCGATGCCAAGCAACCCGGATACGACGCCCGCGCCGTACATGACGCCGAACCCTCCATACACATTTCCTACATTATAAGAGATTTGCTCTTGCGCCGCTTTGTCGTAATAGCTTCCCCCGAGCCTCAGCTTGGCGGCGGCGGGGTGCATGGCGATCTGCTCCTGCTGGCCGCCTTTTTTTCTTTTGATCATATTGACCGCCGAATAGACCAGCAGCAGGCCGAAAATGATATACAGAAGATTGGGGGCGATCAGTCCTCCGATAAAGGCGCCGGTGATGGCGCCGACGGTCGTGGCGATCTCAAGGAACATGCCGACGCGAAGATTGGTGATGCGGTCGCGTATATAAGCGATCGCCGATCCGCTCGACGTCGCGATGACGGAAATGATGCTGGCGCCGATGGCATGCTCGATGCTGACGCCGAAAAGCAGCGTCAAGGCCGGCGTCACGATGATGCCCCCTCCCAGCCCCAGAACGGATCCGACGATGCCGGCCAAAATGGAGATCAGAAGGATTTCCAATGAATACATGACCAAGGTAGAACACCTTCCTCTCGATAAAAATGAACCCGATTGCTTTTTCCTCCGTAGTACTTGTAAACTAGGAAGTAGATTGACTTGACAATCGAATCGATTACCGGTTTATTATACAACGATTGTAAAATAATTAATATACAATCGGATGTTTTCATTGCGATTTTAATTACATTGTAAAATATCGGCAGCCGTTCCGAAGGAGGCTCGCTACATGGAAGAGGAGGAAGACCCATGCGATTTAAACAATTGGACGAAAAAGACGAGATGATCCTCAAACATTTGCTGGATAACGGCAGACTGAGCCACGCCGAGCTCGGCAGGCTTGTCAATCTGACGCGCGCGGCCGTCCGGGAACGGGTGAATCATCTGATGGAACAGGGGATCATCGACAAATTTACCGTGACGGTCAATCCGATCAAAGCAGGCAAAAACATGTCCGTATATTTTAACATCGACGTGGAATGGAGCCGCCTGGAAACCGTCGCCGAACAGCTGCTTGGCGACGAGGAAATTACGAGCGTATATCAGATGAGCGGCGGCCCGCACCTGCACGTTCATGCCTTGATGGACGATCAGGAGCACGTCGAGCGCTATCTCGCAAGGCTTCGGAAGCTGGAAGGCATCACGGGCGTCCACAGCGAATTTTTGATCAAAAGGTTCAAGGAGCGGGAAGGCCTATTGATTTAATTTCCCTTGGTCTTCAGTATTTCCGAATTGCAGGGGGGATACCCGAAGAATGATTTTCGTTTGCCGAAAGGCGGGTTCATGAGAGGAGCGTATAAAAATATGAGAGAAGATTGGGATGAAGACATGGATCTGCAAAAGGAACTGCAGAACATCGAAGCATGGGAGAAGGAGCAGAAGCAGGTCTTTTTCTGGGAGAAGCTGAGCCGCCTTCCTTTTATGCTGCTGGACAAAGTCACGCCGAAGCTGATCCGCGATAAGCTTGGGGATTTGCTCGGGGAAATGGGAAGGTTTCTGCAGACCGGCGGGCAATATCTCGTCCAGCCCAAAAGCGTGCTCAAGCTGCTTGAGCAAAATCGGCAGCAACATAGCGGAACTTTGGCGGCAGGGGGAACGATTGACGAACCCCAAGGCGGGCTTACGCTAGAACAGGCGCGGGAGCTGCCGCTTGCGATCATGGACCGGACGGCGGAGGAGCTGATCCGCGGACGCGTCAAATTCGCAGCGGTGCAGGGCGCGACGACGGGCGTCGGCGGCGTGTTTACGCTGGCCGCGGACATTCCCATGGTATTGGGCTTGTCGCTGAAGGTGCTGCAGGAAATCGCGGTTTGTTACGGTTATGATCCCCGCACGGAGCAGGAACGGATTTTTATCGTAAAATGCCTTCAGTTCGCTTCCGCCGACGTCGTCGGAAAAAAAGCGGTGCTGGAAGAGCTTGCGCTGTTCGAGCGCGAGGACAAGGAACTCCAGGTCTTTTCCCAAATCCAGGGATGGCGCGAGGTCGTGCAAACGTACCGGGACAGCTTCGGCACGAAAAAGCTGTTTCAGCTCATTCCGGTAGCCGGCATGATTTTCGGCTCCATCAGCAATAAAGAGACGATCGAGGACGTGGCGGAGGCGGGGAAAATGCTGTACCGCAAGCGCAGAATTTTGGCGCGGCTGAACCAAAAAAACATGGCCATCAACGATTCGGATCGTTGATGGCCATGCCCGCGGGATCAGGATTTCGTTTCGTCGCTTTCGCCGGACCACCGGTTCAGCTGCTGGTCGGAAGGAAGCAGGAACGTCAGGATGCCCAGGAGCGGCAGGAAGCTGCAAATGGCCATGACCGTATTGACGCCGGCCAGGTCGATCCATTTGCCGAGCACTAGCGCCCCGAGGCCGCCCAGCCCGAACGCAAGACCGGTAATCAGCCCCGATACGGTGCCGATTTTGCCCGGAAACAGCATCTGGGCATATACGACGGTGACCGAAAAGCTGGAGAAGACGATCAGCCCAAGCAGCGCAAGGAGGACGCCGACGCCCCATAACCCGACATGCGGCAGGAGCAGCGCCAGCGGCGCGGCAAGCACCATGGAAGCAAAAATGACGTTTCGCTTGCCGATCCGGTCCGCGACCGGACCGCCGAAGAAGGTGCCCACGGCTCCCGCGCCAAGGAACAGGAATATGAATATTTGCGCGTCGTCGACGCTGAGTCCGAAATGATCGATCAAATAAAACGGAAAAAAGGTACTGATCGAAGAGCTGTACCAGGAACGGACGAAAACCAGCACGACAAGCATGACGATCGCAAATCTGACCTTGGTGCGCACCTCGGGTTTCAACCGGCGCGCCTGCGCCTTTTTCTTTACCTGGGCTCCGCTTTGGAGCTTGCGGCCGTACCATCTGGCGATATACATCTGGACGGCGATGCCCGCTCCGGCGACAAGGGTGAACCAGATCGACCCGAACAATCCGAGCGGAATGAAAATCCACATCGTCAGCATCGGAGCGAGGGACTGGCCGGCGTTGCCGCCGACCTGGAAGATGGACTGGGCCAAACCTCTGCGCGAGCCGGAAGCCATATGGGCGACTCTCGACCCTTCGGGGTGGAAGGCCGCCGAACCAAGGCCGACGAAGACGACGGCGATCAGCACCGCCGGATACGATTCCGCGAAGGCAAGGAGAAGCATGCCCGTAAAGGTAAATCCCATGCCGATCGGCAGCAGCGCCGGCTTCGGCTTGCGGTCCGCAAACCAGCCCACCACGGGCTGCATGATGGAAGAAGTGAAATTTATGGCAAAGGAAATCCAGCCGATTTGCGTGTAGTTCAAATGCATCGAGCTGCGCAAAATCGGGAAGATCGCCGGTATGACCGACTGAATCGAATCGTTGAACAAATGAACGAGACTGATCGCAATCAGGATGCGGAAGACGGTGGCGCCGGCGTCGGTGCCGGCCAGAGGCTGCCGTCCTTTTTGCGGCGCGGCGGTATTGACGGTTGGAACTGACATGTGGACCTCCTGCTCTCATCGAATGGATAAGGAGATTATATGACAGATAATGGGTAGGCGTATACCCCTTACTTGATGATTTACTTGATGATGACCCCTCCGAAAGGAATCACCTCGCGCAAAATCCGCTTGAAGATATTGTCCTGATCCATCTCTTTTTGCAGACGGCTTCCTTTGGGTCCCGCATGGAACAGCACCGTTCCGCTGCCCGTCATTTTCCATTGGTAGTTCATGTGCTGGCTGGCCAGCGTGTTGCCGTATACGGTCAATTCCAGCTTGGCGTTTTCGGGATAAGCGACGAGGCTGCGGGCATCCACGTAAAGCGGTTCGTCGGGGCGAAGTTCGGCTTCGTACACCGCGCCTTCCGTCAACAGCCCGATCGTGCCCGTGCCCGAAAATTTCATTTTGACCGCGTCTTTCGTGATCAGCATGTTTTTAATGTGCAGAATCCGCGCCTGCATTTCGATGCCCGAACTGTAAAAGAAAATGTTGCGGAAATCGTACAGCAAATCGCTGCCTTCCCGAAGCTCCACCGCTTTGACGGCAAACCCGGGAGGCAGGGCGGCGGTAAACTCGCACGGTCCGCTTAGATCCGCCTGAATCAGCTTCTTTTTGCGGTACATGCCCTTGACGTTCATCAAACGGTCGCTGCGGCCGTCGGAAGGTCCGCGGTACGTGATGATTTGCTCCGGATGAAGAATATGCACGGTTTCGCCGGGACGAAGCGCAAAATCAACGGCTTGGCCGACTTCTCCTCCGGATTCCCGGATATCGATATTCAAAAACGCTTTCCCCTTTCTGGTGCGATCCGAGGCTACCGCCGCACTCGACGGTTCGAACGCCGCATCAAGAACCTCAGTACGCGTATCCCGATAAAATACCCTGCCACAAGCAAAATGACGGCAATCAGCATCGTTTTGAATTTTCGGGCTTTGGCGTCCTTCAGATCGCTTTGTTTCTTCAGCTCGTTGACGGTTTCGGCCAGCTGACGGTTTTGCTGCACGAGCTCCGCGTTTTGCTCCTCGAATGCCTTGGCGCTTTCTTTGGCCCGGTCCAGCTCGTCCAGCGTTTGCCGATAGCTTTCCTTCAGTTCGTTGACTTCCCCCGGCAGGCCGGAAAACTTCTCCACGCCGTTATAGAAATCGTTAAAATAATTGGCGCTGGCGGGAGGCGGAAAAAGAGCCGGGCCGAAGAAGAGAATCAGAAATAGGACGGCTACTTGCGGCAAAGCGAAATCGTTGCGCCGTTTTCTTTTGGTCATGATAACACCACCTGATGCATAAAATGGAACAAGCCCGGGTTGTTTCATTCCAGGTTCGCCCGTTTAAAAAAATATCGTAAAGAAGCGGATACCATCCCTTCCAGGATAGATCCCGCTTCCCATTCCAATGTTAAAAAAGCTTGTACATGTTTGTACATAGACAGCCGATATCCCGCAAGGCCTGCAGGCGCTGCGCGAAAGGTTCGCTAAGAAGAAAAATCGTTAACCGCAAAAGGAGAGATCGTTATGGAAAAAGAACACCAATACAAAAAAATGCTGATCACGGTAAACGGCAAACCTGTCGGCAGGGAGATCTGGATCGACAAGGTCACTTACGCGCCGGTAGCGGCGAACCCGCTAGCCGACAAGGCGTCCGGTACCGGAACCGGACCGGTGGCGGGCTGAAAGCCTGCCTTCGTTTATAGGAATGATCCAGCCCTTTTTTACATCATATCATAACCGTGCGTAAAAGTCCGAAATCCGAAGGGTTTCGGGCTTTTTTCGGTGTTTTTGCCGAAATGGGCCGAAAGTGTGAAGTTTGCTGCGCGCCCGGCAAAATAATATTTTTATTTCAACCCATAGTTACACAATTCGACATTTATTTTTGTGTAGTTCTTATATACTATAATGGGTATTGAGTAGGTCTTTTTGCGCATCTGAGCAAGGATGGGGGGGAATTAAAAATCGCCAAATATCTTCGCTGGCTGTTGAAAATATGCTAACATGAAAGAAATATGTCATGCGAACATACGTTCCATGACATAATGATGTCAGCCGATCTTGGTACGATAGAAAGATGACATGAAAAGGGGTGAAATCCTTGCATTCAGGTATTCAGGAAAATTTCACATGGAACCGGAGTCATATTCTTGCAAGCGGCTCCAATACAGTCATTTTGTTGGTTGAGTGGTACGGGGGATCCTTCCGCCAATCCAGAAGAAGAAACACGCCCAAACTGATCGCCCAAGACGTGCAGCTGCACTTATGGCTTGAACCGCAAGTTGCTTTGGTCCGCATCCACGGAGCGAAGGCGATGAAAAACCTGGGTCAATCACTCATGATTCCTCTTGGTCATCTGTATGACGGCGTGAAGCAGTTTCTGGCCATCGAGCTTGCTCTTCAGCCCCAAAGCGCCGGCATGCATGGCGTTTTGTCCGCCCAGTGGAAATTCAAAGAAAAAAACAAGGAACGGATCAAGGAACTTCCTGTGAAGGAATTATATATGAACTACACGTACCATACCGGATTGCTGCAACAGCCGGAGAGCTTTCATGTCAGGAAACACGTCATGCTGCTGGAAACCCAAAGCATTTTGAAGGAAGCCATCCATTTGTTCGAAAACGGCGACATCGAACGCGGGGAATGGCTGCTGCGCCGAAAAGGGGACGAGATGCTGATCGAAGCGGCGCGCCATACGGACGAACGTTTGCTGGAAGAGGCGGACATGCTTTATCAGCTTAGCGAACATTATATCGGGACGTACCGGAATCATAAGGTTCTGAAAATCAAAAATGGTTAGCCCCCTGTTTTCGAAGCGCCTGCGGTTGACGTCAGCGGCCGTAAGCGGGATCGGATTTATCAGGCAGGATTCACTTTGCTGCAAGTCGAATGGACTACATTACGCAAAATGGATATGAGTCTAATTTACTATACGAGCTAGGAGAATCCACATGACTGACAGATTGATTCGATTGATGCGTATCATTACTCTCGTTCAAGCCAAACCGGGCATTTTGGCCAGAGAGCTGGCGGAGAGATGCAGTACCACCGAACGTACCATTTATCGCGATATGGAAGCGTTAAGCGCCATGCATATACCTATCACTCATCTCGGATACGGAAAAGGTTACCGGTTTATCGGCAGCTTCGCCTTGTATCCGTTCGATTGGACCGAAGAGGAGCTTCAATCCTTTACGGCGCTGGCCAAGGTGATGCACCAGGTCAAGCCGCTGCTCCCCGGCGGCTTTGAAGGAGCTTACGAAAAGGTGATGGCAGCCCATCACAAACAACGGGCGGAACGACTGGAGACCGAGCTTGACGATCAGGACAGTCTCATGGCAAAAGGGGCCTGGAACGAGGAAACGGAGGAACAGTCGCAATATCTTATCCCGATCTTGTTTGCGACGTTGTCGCAGCAAATCATTCAAGCGGAATATTACGTTCCCGAGCGAAACGAGCTTCTGTACGGCAAAATCGATCCGTATATCCTTGTTCCTTGGCAGCACCGATTTTACCTCGTGGGACGAAATCATAATACGGGAAAACTGTATACCTATAGGTTAAAATATTTTGCGCGGGTCGTCGTGCTGGATGACGTTTTTATCAAAGTACATACCAATATGCAGCAAGAATGGCACCCACATTTCCGAGGAAATGAAGAGAAAGAAACGGTAGCTTTTAAGATAAGACTCACCGCTGCGGCGATCCCCAAATACAAGGAAAAGGAATCGATCATTCCTCTGGCGGAGTCGGAGGAGAAAGACGGGAGCGTCATCATCGACGTCACCGTCGAAGATGTTCCAGGTTTTATGAGCTGGCTGTCCCAATTCGGATCCGAGGCGGAGATTATCGAGCCCGCGCAGTATCGCGAAATGATGAAACGCGAATTGAAAAAATGGCTTGCGGTATATGGCTGAATGACGATGATAGGCTTTTTGGCGTGAACGATCGGGGACATGCCGGCATTTTAAAACAGCCGTACTGACAGGCTGGCCCCAGTCTCTGGCTGAATCCCCCCTTCCATGCTCCTGCAAGGGCCTGCTCAATGCCCCCCAACATCTACTTCGCGTCCTTCTTCCCGCAGCTTTGAACGGTTCTTTCTCCTTTTACGGGAAACACGGTCGCTAAATGGGGCGTTCCGCCTTAAAGAAGCATGCCGCCAGAGGTTTGTTTTATGGCCCGGGAAATAGGATGGGGTTGGAGCCTTCGTTTGGGCCTTGTTTGGCTGCGAAGACGCAAAAAGAGATGGCAGCGGGTTTTCCTTTTAATGGTTTTATATGTTAAAATTTATAAGAGCAGGACATCGGGATACATAAAGCTTGATTCGGTAAACGCGCAGGAAAAAGGGGGAGAGGGGCTTGCGTTTTTTCTTGTCCGGGAAATCGCCGGAGGAAATGGAACAGGAAAGCAAAAACAGTTTGAATCTGCGCATTAACATGTTTTTTTTCAGCACGTTCATCATTTTTTGCGTCGTCATCGTCCGGCTTGCGGTCATCCAATTCGTGGAAGCGCCGACGCTGACCGAAAAAGAGGCGAACCAGAATACGAAAAACATTCCGCTGCCGCCGGACCGCGGGAACATCCGCGACGCCGCCGGGGTGAAGCTGGCTTATTCGCAGCCGGTCCAATCGCTGTATATTACGCTGATGAAGGATTACAACGCCAATTCGGATAAGGGAAAGAAAAACCGTCCCGAAATCGAGGATATGGCGAAACGGATGGCGGCCGCGTTTAAAACATTCGGAAACCCGGGCACCAAGCCGATGGCCCCGGAAGACGTGATCGAAGCGATGGATCTCGAATCCAAACGGGACAGCGGTTATACGCCTCGGCGGATAAAATCGGATCTCAATAAAAAAGAAATCCAATATTTCATGGAGCATAAATCCGAGTTTCCGGGCATCGAAATCATCGAAGAAACGCTGCGGCATTACGATCCGGAGACGGTGGCCGTGCAGACCGTGGGTTACGTCAAATCGTTCAAGCGCACGGAAAGCCTGAAAGCGTACGACAAGGCGCGGCAGGATAGCAAAGACGGCACGAAACCCGACGAAACGTACACGAAAGACGAGCTTGTCGGGTTCGACGGGGTCGAGCTCTCGTTTCAGGACGAATTGAGAGGGAAAAACGGCTATAAGGTCGTATCGGTCAGCTCCGCCAACATTCCGGAAGAAGTGGTGGACATCGTGCCGCCGGTCAAAGGAAATGACGTATGGCTGACGATCAATAAAGAGGTTCAGCTGAAAACGGAACAGGCGATCAAGGACCAGCTGGAGTGGCTCCATACCCACCAGGTATCCGGCAAAACGCATCCCGAGGCCGTGACCGGCTACGCGGTGGCGATGGAGGTCGATACCGGCAACGTCGTGGCCATGGCCAGCATTCCCGATTACGACACGAACATTTGGAAGACGGGGGCGTCCTCCACGGAGGACTTCAAGAAACTGAACAACAATTATCAAAACGGCGCCATCACGCCGCTGAGCTCCGGCAAATCGAAGCATGAATTCGATTCGGCCGTCCTGCTCGGCTCGACGATCAAGCCGCTGAGCGTGCTGATCGGGTTAAAGGAAAATCTGTTTAAGACGACGACGCCTTATACGGATACCGGAGAAGCCTTTTTCGGGAAAGAGGGACATCAGGCGCGCGTCCAAAACTCCCAGGGGCATGCCTACGGTTATTTCCGTACCCCTGCCGACGCCATTGAACATTCCTCCAATGTGTTTATGGTCGATATGGTCGGCAACGCCCTGTACAAAAAGTACGGCAAAAAAGGCGTCGACGTATGGAACAGATATATGGAGGAATTCGGATTGGGCGTCGCTACGGGGATCGATTTGCCGAACGAATGGCTCGGAAAAAAAGAATACGGCACCTCGGAGGACATCCCCAAATCCGTCGGCAGCGCCCAAGCCGCGCTTGTGTACGCCTCCTTCGGCCAAGGCGGGAAATATACGCCGCTGCAGCTTGCTCAATATACCGTCATGCTGGCGAACGAGGGGGAGCGCATCAAGCCGCAGATCGTCAAAAAAATTACCGACGCAAACGGGAAAGTCGTGAAACAGACCCAACGCGAAGTGTTGAGCCGGGTTCAATTCGATCCTTCGTATTGGAAGCTCATCCGCAGAGGGATGAATACGAACGTCAGCGCCGCCTTCGCCGGTTTCCCGTACGATTTTGCCCGGAAAACCGGTACCTCGCAGCAGGACGCGGGGAAAGACGGGCTGCTCGACAACGGCGTGTTTATCGCTTACGCCCCGCGCAACAACCCGAAACTGGCGGTCGCGGTCGTCGTTCCGGAGGGCGGATTCGGCTCGCAAAGCGCGGCGCCGATCGCCCGTAAAATATTCGACGCCTATGATGAGGTGTACGGCCTTGACGGCGTGCCGAAAAAGCAGCTGAAAAACCAAACCGGTTTGGATACCGCAGGAAAACAAGACAACAACAAACAGCAGTAAGTTTGCGCGAGGCAGCCCGGAACGTCCGGGCTGCCGTTTTTTCTTGCGTATGTATGCATCTCCCCTAGAGCAGCGGGGCTCCCTGGCTTCAATTCACGGGGATATGTCCCTTGAAAAAAGGCATTCCGGCTTGCGTAAAAAGGCCGTCCTTGTCGAACGGTAGGGAAAGATGCCGAGCACCCTCCATCTGTGCTAAAATATGAATGTTATTTTCAGACGAGGATTTTTCGAAATCCGAACCGATCATGTTCAGGCAGAGAGGAGGGAGGCCGGTGACCGAATATACACCGGACAATCCGGAACAGGAGGAAACGAAGAAAAAAGGAAATTTGAACTTAAGGATCAACCTGTTTTTTTTCAGCACGTTCATCATTTTTTGCGTCATCATTATCAGACTCGCCATTTTGCAGTTTGTCGAAGGGCCTACGCTCACGGAGAAGGAATCCAGCAACATCGTCAAGGACGTACCGCTTCCGCCGATTCGGGGCACCATCTATGATGCGGCAGGCGTGCCGCTGGCTTACTCGACCCCGACGCAATCGCTTTACATTACGTTAATGAAGGATTACAGCCAAAAAAACGGCAGCAAAAACCGTCCCGAAGCGGAGCAGATCGCGCAGCGACTGCTGGACGTATTCGATAAATACGGGGATCCTGCCGCTGAAAAGATGACGAAGCAGGACATCATCGACGCCATGGACTTGGATTACAAAAAATACGCCGGTTATTCCCCGCGGCGGATCAAAATGGATTTGAGCCAAAAGGAAATCGCCTATTTCAGCGAGCATAAATCCGAGTTTCCCGGCATTTCGATCGAAGAGGAAAGCGTCCGCCATTACGATCCGGAGACCGTTGCGGTCCAAACGATCGGGTATATCCGCACGTTCAGCGGTTCGAAGAGCCTGAGCAAATATAAGGAAATCGACGAAAAGCAGCGGAGCAGCGACGTCACGACCGATCCCGGCCTGGTGTACACGGAACCCGAATTCGTCGGCTTCGACGGACTCGAGCTGATGTACCAGGACGAGCTTCGCGGCAAAAACGGCTATAAAAAAGTGCCGATCAATCCGCGAAACATGCCGGAAGGCGTGGACGAAGTCGTTCCGCCGGTCAAAGGCAACAACATTTACAGCACGATCAACAAACAAGTGCAACTGGCCACGGAGCAGGCGATCATGGACCAGCTGAGCTGGCTGCATACCCATCCGGTGTCCGGACGGACCCACCCGAACGCCACGACCGGTTTTGCGGTCGCGATGGAAGTGAAGACGGGGAATGTCGTCGCCATGGCCAGCATGCCGGATTACGATGCAAACGTCTGGCAGACGGGCAGCGTTTCGCCGGACAACTGGAAAAAAATCCAGAACATTTACTTGAACGGAACGATCCGTTCGTTTAATCCGGGGAAAAAAGGCGATCATCCGGAGTCGGTCGTCCTGCTCGGTTCGACCCAGAAGCCGCTCAGCGTGCTGGTTGGCTTGAACGAGCATTTGATCACGACCAACACGTATTACGAGGATAAAGGCTTCGCTAAATTCGGTAAGGAAGGCCACCAGGCGCGCGTGCAAAACTCCGGAGGCCACGTGTACGGCGGCATGGACCCGGCCCGCGCGATCGAAAAGTCCTCCAACGCGTTTATGGTCGATATGATCGGCAAAAGGCTTTACGACAAATATAAGGACAAGAGTATCGAGATTTGGGACGAGTATATGACCAAATTCGGGCTTGGCGTCCTGACGGGCAGCGGCCTGCCGGGCGAATGGAAAGGACGCAAGGAGTATACGAACATCAAACAGGCGGGCAGTGTCCAGTCCGCGATGGCGTATGCGTCGTTCGGGCAGCAAGGGAAATACACGACCCTGCAGCTGGCGCAATACACGGTGATGCTGGCCAACGAAGGCAAGCGGCTGAAGCCGCAGCTCGTCAGCAAAATTACCGACGAGAAGGGCAACATCGTCAAAACCTTCAAGCCTGAGGTGCTGAACACGGTAAGTTTCCCGAAATCCTACTGGAACGAAATCCGGCGCGGCATGAAAAGTGAGGTCTCCGCTTTTGGCGACTTCCCTTACGATTTTGCCCGGAAGACGGGGACATCGACGCAGCAGGTCGGCCACCAGCTGGTCGATAACGGCGTGTTCATCGCCTATGCGCCGCGCGAAAATCCGGTCTTGGCCGTCGCGGTCATGATCCCGGAAGGCGGCTTCGGTTCGCAAAGCGCCGCGCCGGTCGCGCGGAAAATATTCGACGCCTACGACCAGGTTTACGGCCTGGACGGCGTGCCGAAAGGAAATGCAAACAACCAGGCGGCAAACGGAACGACCGGAACGACGAACGGCGTCCAATAAGCCGGCATTCGATCTTTTTTGAACTCATCGGATCGTTATGATCTCGAGGGCAGGATTCGGGGCACCCGGACCTGCCCTTTTGCATGCCTGCCGCTTGCAGCTTTCGGAAGGGCCCGGGCAGAGCCTTTAAAAACACTTTTGTGGCCCCAAGCGGCTTATGGTAAAATGTCCGTATGTGTGTGTGAAACGTGAAAATGCGTACAAATAGGAGGAGCGGTATGAACACGAAATATAAAATGCTGGCGCTGGACATGGACGGGACGCTGCTGACGAGCGACCAGACCATTTCGCCGGACACGGCCGAGTGGATCAAGCGGGCGAAAGAAGAAGGCGTCCACGTATGCCTCTCGACGGGAAGAAGCTTCGAGAGCGCGCTTCCTTACGGGGAGGAACTCGGACTTTCGACGCCGATGATCACGGTCAACGGCAGCGAAGTGTGGCGCGCCCCGCATCGGCTGCACCAGCGCTCGCTGATGGACCCGAAGCTGATCTCGGATATGCATGCCATCGCGGTCGCCGAGGACTGCTGGTTTTGGGCCTACTCCGTGGAAAGAGTCTATAACAAGGATCACTGGACGGATTCCATCGAAGGGAAGGAGTGGCTTAAGTTCGGCTACCATACGGAGGATGACGAAGCCCGGCACCGCATCCTGATGCGGCTGCAGGATATGGGCGGCCTTGAAATCACGAATTCTTCCCCTCATAACCTAGAGGTGAACCCGCAGGGAATCAACAAAGCGTCGGGGATTCGAAAGGTGTGCGGCTTGCTCGACATCGACATGAGCGAGGTCATCGCCGTCGGGGACAGCATGAACGATTTGGCCGCCATCCAGGCGGCCGGGCTTGGCGTCGCCATGGAAAATGCCCAGGAGGTCGTCCGGGAAGCCGCCGATTTTGTCACGTCGAGCAACGATAAGGACGGCATCGCGGAAGTCATTCGGAAATTCATTTTTCATATGTAAGGATTCCGCAGCACTCTGATACATCAATTCCAAAGTATCCGGGCGGATACGAATGTCAAAAGGAGATCAAGCAATGGCTGTACTCGGATGGATTCTTATCATCGCCTTGTTTGCCGTCGGGATGGCCGGGACGATCGTTCCCGTGCTGCCCGGGGCAATCGCCATATTCGCAGCCTTTTTCGTTTACGGATGGTTTTTTACGTTCGAGCATTTTGGCGTGTGGTTTTGGATCATCGAAACGCTGATCATCGTCGTGCTGTTTGTCGCCGACTATGCCGTCGGCGCCTGGGGGACGAAAAAGTACGGGGGCGGAAAGCTGTCCGTCATATTAAGCACGATCGGCGCCATTATCGGACCGTTTGTCATCCCGGCGTTCGGGCTGGTCATCGGTCCGTTTCTCGGGGCCTTCGTGGGCGAGCTGATCGACGGTTCCTCGGTATCGAAGGCGACGAAGGTCGGCTTCGGCACGCTCGTGGGGCTGTTCAGCAGCATGGTCATGAAAATCATTTTGCAAATCGTCATGATCGTCGTGTTTATTATTTGGATTGTATGGGCCTAGGGGACAGGCTTTTATTTTTGTTCCATGGCCGTTTGCATTGCGGTTATTGGCAATCAGGGATTTCGCTAATCCCGGCAATCTGCTCCATGGGGGTTGCTCGCTGGGGGAAAGAAGGGGAAACAGTTTGGCTAAAAAAGAATCGTTTATCAAAGGTACGCTGATCCTTGCCGCCGCGGCTCTGGTGGCGAGGGTGCTGGGGCTCGTGCAAAGGGTGCCCCTGGAACATCTGCTCGACGAAGTCGGCAACGCTTCGTTTTCGATTGCCAACAACGTCTATCTGATGCTGCTCACCGTGGCGACGGCGGGCATTCCGAGCACGCTGAGCAAAATGGTGTCGGAACGTTACGCGCTGAAGCGGCCCGGCGAAGCCCGCCAGGTCTATCATGCGGCGCTTTGGTTTGCGGTGGCTGCCGGCGTGATCATTACGGCGCTGCTTTATATTTTGGCTCCGTATTACGCGACGTACGTCTCCAAACAGCCCGAAGCGACGCTGGCGATCCGGGCCTTGGCGCCCGCGCTGCTCCTGTTTCCCGCCATCGCCATGATGCGCGGTTATTTCCAGGGGCGGAACAACATGACCGCAGGCGGCGTTTCGCAAATCGTCGAGCAGTTTGCCCGCGTCGGGGCCGCCATCATTATCGCTTATATCATGCTCAAAGCCGGGTACAGCGGAAGCTGGATCGCCGCAGGCGCTTCCTTCGGAGGCGTTCTCGGAAGCATCGGGGCGTTTGCCATCATGCTGTATTACACGGTGAAAATGCGCCGGCAGGACAAGGTGCTGATGCTCCAGGAAACCGTCGATCCTAAGCTGCCGCTTATGAGGATTTATCGGGATATTTTTACGTTGTCCATTCCGATCGTTTTATCGTCGCTGACGGTGCCTGCCGTGAATTTCATCGATTCGTCGATCGTCAACCCGCTGCTGATCGGGCAGATCGGGGAAGCCAAGGCGACGCAGGTGCTCGGGATTCTCGGCCAGCGCGCGCAAAGCATCGCCGGCATCCCGCCGATCCTGGCGATCGCGCTCAGCACGTCGCTGATTCCGATCATTTCGTCGGCTTTTGCCCGCAAGGATCAGGAGCATTTGCAGCAGCAGATGACGCTGGCGCTGCGCATTTCGATTTTGACGGGGATGCCGATCGTCATCGCGCTTTGCACGGCTGCCTATTCCATTAACGGGCTGCTTTTCAGCAGCCTCGACGGCAGCTGGATCATCATGCTGCTGACGTTCGGCACGATTTTTCAAATCACGATGATGACCACGAACTCCATCCTGCTTGGCGTCAACAAAGCGAAGCTGTCGATGGTGAACGTGATGGTCGGGATTTTGGTGAAGCTGGCCGGCAGCTTCCTGCTGGCGCTCGTTATCGGCATTTACGGCATCATCGCCGCTACCGGGCTTTGTTTCCTGGTCATTACGCTGCTGAACCTCCGCCAATTGAAGACGATCGTGCCGTTTTCCATCCTCGGCCAACGGTGGCCGGGCTTTTTGGCGGCCGTCATTCTGACCGCGGCGGTCGGTTACGGCCTGAACGAAGCAGGAGTTCAGCTGACCCGCATCATGCCGGACCGGCTGGCGTTCCTGATCACCTGCATCATCGTCGGCGGGGCGGTCGTCCTGTTGTACCTGGGGCTGCTGATCATGCTCGGCGTGCTGCGCCAGCATGAGCTTGCCGGCTACCCGCGCAAAGTGCAGAAGCTGCTGCGGCCGCTGATGCGCCTGCAGCCGGCCAGGTACAAGTCCGCCGATTCCCAGGGACAGTAAGCCGAGGCCTGACGGTCATTGCGTCGCGTCCGGCCGCCCCGGAGCGGCATCGGCGGAAACCGCGCGTTCCGTATCATGCGTTAGCGCTGCCTTTTGTACGGCAAACCGGTGCGCATGCGACATTTCGATCAGCACCGGCCGTTTCGGCCGCGTGAGATGATCGAGCGCTTCATTGGATTTGAACCAGTCGTAACGGGTAATCGGCTCGTACGGCATATCATGCCATACCTCGGCAAGCGACGGGCTGTACAACCGCTTGTCCGGCGGCAGCCATTCCCGTTTCAGCAGCTCTGCGCTCTCCTGGGGAGAGTTCAGGGCTGTTTTTTTGTCGTCCGTAAACAGCTTCGGCCAATATTCCTGGCGGGAGCCCCTGTGGACCACGTTGGCGGCAAACGCCTCGACGCCCGCGAGCACTTCTTGATAACCGAACAGCATGGCGTACAGCGCCTTGCCGAATTCGATCCGTTCGTCCAGGTCGGCAAAATGCTCCAAAATCAGCCCGACCATGCCGCGGCAGCCCTGCTCCCCATCGGCGCTGCCTTCGCCTTCGCCGGAAGGGGGGAGGGGCGCCTCCTCCGGCGATTCGGCTTCGGCCGGGGGCGCAACGAGCATCGGAAAAAGGACCTGATTCATCTGGAAGGCGCTGTTCATCGCAAAAAAAGGATGCCGCAAAACCCGCTGCTGAAAATAACGGTTTTGGACGACCCGGCCTTCGATGTAGTTTTGCTCGTTGATGATCAGGCCGACGGCGAGCAGCGCGCTGTCCCGCTCGATCCAAAAGCGTTCCCAGAACGGGCGCATGAAAGCCGAAACGCGAAACTCGGGCAGCAGGTAGAACAGGCTTCTTCCGAGCTTCCGGCTGCGGGCGTAGAGCATCAGCTGGGGATAGGCATCCAGAAAAATGAGCGCGTTGCTGCGCTCCAGCATTTGATAAATATCTTCCTGAAGCTCCGCCGGAATCACGTCGGAAAACAGTCCGCCCTTCAGGTCGGTCATGTTCCAGCCCGCATTGCGGGATACCATATGGGCCAAAAAGGACCAATGCAGCTCCGGGTACTCGCGGTAGCACTCGTAGTACGCCCTCGTCCGGGTTACGTTGCTGCGCGAGGCCTCCAGGGCAGCTCCACGGATCGATTGGACGGTTTCAAGATCCTCCGCCGACAACGGGGCCGGCGCCTCTTCCTTGCCGAAATCGCCGCTGTGCATCCGATTCCGGTCGGCAAGCTGCCGCTTGAGCTGATCGCGGATGCTGTGGGCGGCCGATTCCCTCCAGCCCAGCGGCCTGCGGACCTTAATCAGCTCCTGCGACGCTTTCCAGCAAACATATTTGCCTTTGACCGCTTCGGCCGCCGTTTGAGGCAGCGTTTTGGCCAACCGGATGAACCCTTTGAACGTTTGTCCGTCCACCTTTTCCGACACGGGTAGCCTCCTCCTTTCTTCATGAAATCCCTTATTCCCAGTATGTCTCAAAAATTTGACTTCCACTCCATATTTTGATTCACTAAGGGTAGGATTTTGCAAAATCCGGAAGAAAAAACGAATCGATTGTTCAGAAAGGACTGATTATAGATGCAAAAAATTACGTCCAAAGCCGAATTTCAAGTCGCGACCCAGTCACCCCGTTTGACGGTGGCCGTGTTCAAAGCCGATTGGTGCGGGGACTGCAAATTCATGGATCCGTTTATGCCCGATGTGGAAGAGAAATTCAAAAATGAATTGACTTTGGTCGAGGTGGACGTCGATAAAGTGGACGATGTCAGCCAGGAGCTGAACATTCTTGGGATTCCGAGCTTCGTGGCGTTTACGGATGGACGCGAGCTCGTCCGCCTCGTCAACAAGCTGCGCAAATCGCGGGAGGAAATCGAAACCTTCCTGCAGCGGGCCGTCGAGGTATATCAAGCGATTCATAAGTAACACCCCATTACGGCACCGCTTTTGCCATCACGCAAAAGCGGTGCGGGTTTTTCTGCCGAATCCGTAAGCCTTAAGGGCAGCTTTGTCTTTTTGTCACAAAATGGCTATATTTCGCGATGGTATATCAGGTATAATAAATAGGATTGGTAATATACGGGCGCTTCAGGGAAATGAGGCGTTTTTACTTTGATTCTTGCGGGTGAGATATTTTGAATACAAAACAATTGAAATGGCTGAGCTACCTGACTTTTATCGTCATGTTTTTCGCAACGTTCGGAGGGACGGTCGTCACCAAAACCGATTCCGGGCTTGGATGCGGCCACGAATGGCCTTTATGCCACGGGCAATTCATTCCCGCGCACACGATCGCTTCGCTGATCGAATATTCGCACCGCCTGGTCAGCGGCCTGGCAGGGCTTACAGCGGTGGCCGTCGTGGCGGCCTTTTGGCTTTACGCCAAAAACCGCAAAGATCTGCGCGTCTATTCCGTGCTGACGCTTATTTTTGTGATCGTGCAAGCATTGATGGGGGCGCTCGCCGTCATTTATGACCAATCGTCCGCCGTGTTAGCGCTTCATTTTGGATTTTCGCTCATTGCTTTCGCCAGTTCGCTTATGCTTGCCCTCGGGGCCCGAAAAATGGACCGGGAAAAGCAAACGGATTCTCCCGAGGATCAACCGGCCGTTTCGCCCGGCTTCCGTACTTTTGTATGGTCGATTACGATCTATTCGTACCTAGTGGTCTACGTCGGGGCTTACGTCAGCCATACAAGCTCGGCCGGGGGTTGTTCCGGCTGGCCGCTGTGCAACGGGCAATTCATTCCGACGCTCACGGGAAGCGTGGCCATCGCGTTTGTTCACCGGTTAGCGGCATTGCTGCTGTTGATCGCCGTCGTGGTCATGGCTATTTGCGCGTTTAAGCTGCACCGGAACAGCAGGGAGATTCGAACGCTCGGAGGCGCCGCCGCCGTATTGTGCCTTCTGCAGGTGTTCAGCGGCGCGGGCATCGTGTACACGCTGGGCAACCCCGAGGTTTACATTTTTGCGGCGCTGCTTCATAACCTGCTCATTTCCTCGTTGTTCGGCGTCCTGTGTTATTTGAGCGTACGGGTATGGCAGCTCGGCAAAGAGCCCGTCGAACAACTGAAGCCTGCATCAAATGTGTAAGTGCAAGGCATCATAAACATTTGCCTACAGCAAAGTCCGCGAGTTTCGTCTTCGAGGGCTTTGTTTGGTCTTATCAAGAATGGACGTTATCCGAAACTATACGCCGGGAGAGAAGCCCATGCTGCGAACACTGCTTGGAGAAATGCCGCGCCAGAACAAGGGACGGATTGGGGAAGCCATGGATGCGATGCACCGCACCATCGGGCTGCTTCAAAAGGAAATGGACAAAAACGACGACCCGAGCCATGATTTCCGGAAGCTGGACATATGGACGCGGGGGCTGGTTTCCTCATTGGACGAGCTGGAACAAAGCTTGTTTGCCGCCGCCTTTTTCCGCAAATCGGTCAAGGCCGGATACGTCGACGACATGAACGTTCAAGAGCAGACCGAATATGCAAGATACGCCTATTTTTATAAAAACGGCTTTATCCGCGTCTTTTCGGTTTTGGATAAGCTCGGCACGGTGCTGAATGAACTTTTTGACTTGAATACGGCCAAAGTGAAGGAGCATTACTCGTATTTCACCGTCCTCCGCAGGCTCCGGGAACTGGAGCGCAGTCCTGAACTGGAGGGCGAACTGAATTCCGTCAAAAACGAATACCGCGACGCGCTGAACGTGCTGCGCAAACGGAGGAACGCGGAGATTCATTACATGAACGCGGAGATGCAGGACGACCTGTGGCAGCGGCATCAGGGCCTGCATGCCAAAGTGGAGCTGGAGGACCTGGATCAGCATTTGGAGGATCTGCGGCAGGGGCTTGACATGGTCTGCAAATCGTTGATCGCGGTATACCGGTATGCAGGGAGACTGTGGTCCTAAAATCCAACAAATTTCCTTTTGACAAGAAGCGGAAAAGTGATTATACTGAATCACGTGAAAAAATAATATTGTTTGCATACATTTTTTCTTATCGAGAGAGGCGGAGGGACAGGCCCGATGAAGCCCGGCAACCGATTCGAGAAGCGGCCCCGCGAGGCCAAAGTCCCGAATGACATGGTGCTAATTCCTACAACTGCAGGCATGCGCTGCAGATTGGCAGATGAGAAGAGGAAGCGACTTCGAATAGAAGAGCCCTTTTTGATTCCGTCAAGAGGGCTTTTTATTTTGTCTACTTATGTCGAAGAGCGGCATTTCGGCATTTCATTGATAGATAGGACGCAAGGCTTAAGCTTTAAGAAAGCAAGGAAGGAGAGCTTCGGATTGATTGAATTGAAACAAGTAACCAAAAGATACGGCAAAGGCACGAAGACGACGGAAGCTCTATCCGGCCTTAACCTTTCCATTAAAAAAGGAGAGATCTTCGGGGTCATCGGACATTCCGGCGCCGGCAAAAGCACGCTGATCCGCTGCATGAACCTGTTGGAGCGGCCGACGTCCGGCGAGGTATGGGTCGATGGCGTGGATTTGACCAAGCTCGGCAAGCAGCAGCTGCAGACCAAGCGCAGGGAAATCGGCATGATTTTCCAGCATTTCAATCTGCTGAGCTCGGCGACCGTCTACGACAACATCGCGTTTCCGCTGCGGCTCGCCCATGTGGATAAAGCCAAAATCGCGAACAAAGTGAACGAACTCCTTCAGCTTGTCGGGCTGGAGGATCACCGCGACAAATATCCGGCGCAGCTGTCCGGCGGCCAGAAGCAAAGGGTCGGCATTGCCCGCGCGCTGGCCAGCGACCCGCAGGTGCTGCTGTGCGACGAAGCCACATCGGCTTTGGATCCGCAGACGACCGATTCCATACTCAAGCTGCTGCTTGACATCAACCAAAAATTCAACCTGACCATCGTCCTCATCACGCATGAGATGCATGTCATCCAAAGCATTTGCGACCGCGTCGCCGTCATTCATCAAGGCGGCATCGTGGAGGAGGGGGCCGTGGCCGAAGTGTTCCTGAAGCCGCAGCATCCGGTGACCCGCGAGTTTATCCTCGGCGAGGCGGGAGAATCCGCCCAGCTTGCGCTGCAGGCGCCGCATGACGGTTCGTCCAAGCTATGCAAGCTGACGTTCCTGGGGGAAAAAACATACGACTCGATTTTATCTCGGACGGCAAGGGAAACCGGCGTCGATTTCGCGATTTTGCAGGGGACGATTTCGAAGATCAAGGACATCCCTTACGGCCAGCTGATCGTTCGGCTGGAAGGCGAGTCCGGGCCGATCGAGGAAACGATCCGGAAGGTTCGGGACGAAGGTTTGGACGTGGAGGTGTATGACTGATGTTCGGTATTGATTTTTCGCTGCTGGATTGGAACGAAATCGGCGTAGCCAGCGCGGATACGCTGAAAATGCTCGTTTCCTCCGCGGTGTTTACGTTTATTCTCGGCCTGCCGCTTGGCGTGCTGCTGTACCAGACGTCGCGATCGAACACCGGCTGGGTGCGGATCGTCTACAACGTGCTGTCGGTCATCGTCAACATTTTGCGTTCCGTGCCGTTTATCATCCTGATCGTTGCTTTGATCCCGTTTACGACATGGATCGTGGGCGTATCCTATGGAGTGCTCGGGACGATTCCGCCGCTGGTGATCGCGGCCGCGCCGTTTTTTGCCAGACTGGTGGAGACCTCGCTGCGCGAGGTGGACCGGGGCGTGCTGGAAGCCGCGCAGTCGATGGGCGCTTCCACGTGGCAGATCATCATGAAGGTGCTGCTGCCGGAAGCCAGACCGGGCCTGCTTGCAGGCATTACGATCACGGTCGTCACGCTGGTATCCTATACGGCCATGTCCGGCATGGTCGGCGGCGGCGGGCTTGGAGACCTTGCGATCCGTTACGGTTATTACCGGTATCAGAAGGAAGTCATGATCATTTCCGTGCTGTTTATGATCGTTTTGGTGCAGGTGCTGCAGATGGCCGGTGACCGGCTCGTCAAGCATTTTACGCGCAAATGATAGAAGGGTAATTCCATCCGAACCTTCGGATGTCGGGAGAGCTTTGGCGCCTGCATGTGGTTTCCGCTTCAAAGGAAAGACATGCGCCAAGTTCTCCAATCATAAATCTTATTAAGTTGATCAATTAAAGGGGGATTTACAATGAAAAAAGGATTGTTTGCATTGCTCAGCCTCATTCTCGTGGTGGCGCTTGCCGCTTGCGGAAACAAAAACGCCGAGGAGAAACCGGCGGCAGGCGGGGAAAACAAAGGGACTGAAGCCAAAACCGTCACGTTGACGGTGGGAGCTACGGCCGTACCGCATGCGGAAATTTTGAAGCACATTCAGCCGGCGCTTGAAAAAGAAGGCGTAAAACTGGAAATCAAGGAATTTTCCGATTACGTGCAGCCTAACGTTCAAACGTTCCAAAAGCAGCTTGACGCAAACTTCTTCCAGCATAAACCGTATCTTGACGACGAAAACAAAACCCGCAACATGGATCTCGTCCCTGTCGTAGCCGTGCACGTGGAGCCGCTTGGCGCGTATTCCAAAAAGGTGAAATCCGTGGACGAAATCAAAGACGGCGCAGTCGTCGGCATTCCGAACGACAAAACGAACGGCGGCCGCGCGCTGAGCCTGCTGGCGAAAAACGGGCTGATCAAACTGAAACAAGACAACATGATTCAAGCCACCGTCAAAGACATCGTCGAAAATCCGAAAAACATCAAAATCAAAGAGCTTGACGCCGCCATGCTTCCACGCCAATTGGACCAATTCGACCTGGCGGTCATCAACACGAACTACGCGCTGGATTCCGGCATCGATCCCGTGAAAGAAGCGCTGTTCATGGAAGACAAAGATAATCCTTACGCGAACATTCTCGTAGCCCGCCCGGACAACAAAGATTCCGACGCGATCAAAAAACTGGCTGCGGCGCTGACTTCCGACGACGTCAAAAAATTCATCGAAGACCAATACAAAGGGGCCGTCATTCCGGCATTTTAATCGCTTAAGCCTATGACCCGTCCATTTGAGCATACCGTAAGACGAAGATCCGCGGAGGCGTTCATGCCTTCGCGGATTTTTTTATGCTTCTTCCTATGGGCTGCGAACCTTTGCAGAAATTCCGAACGCTGCCGCCTTCAAGTTGCTGGGAAGCCGTCCAATCTTCTATACTAGAAGAGCAGGGAATACATAACGAATCGATGAAATACGGTTATAAATATGAGGATTTCGCAAAAATCCGGATACATATTGAAACTTGGAACGGGTTTCCGATGCCCATGGAGGAGGAGCAATGTTGAAGGATAAAATCGCCTTGATTACCGGAAGCGCAAAAGGGCTTGGAAAAATGACGGCGCTCACGCTGGCCGAGCAGGGTTGCGACATCGCGCTCAACTACGTGCACAGCCGGCAGGAGGCGGAAGAGCTCAAACAGCGGATCGAGGAGCTTGGAGTACGGTGCATTGCCGTCCAGGCGGACATTTCGGAGGCGGCCCAGATTGAAGAGCTGGTGCGTCAGGTGGAATCCCGGCTGGGAAGCGCGGATATCGTCGTCAACAACGCCGGACCGTTCATCCGCGAGAGGAGATTGTTTGCCGAATACGCGAAGGAAGAAATTCTGTCGCTCGTCCAGGGGAACCTGGTCGGCACGATGCTGCTGGATCATCTCGTCTTGCCGGCCATGCGGCATAAAAAATGGGGAAGGATCATCCATTTCGGCTATGGCCATGCGTCGGAAGCAAGGGCCTGGCCGCACCGGGCGGTATATGCCGCGGCGAAAACGGGCCTGGTTTCGTTCACGAAGACGCTTGCGGTGGAAGAAGCACCGTTCGGCATTACCGTCAACATGGTCTGTCCCGGCGACATTCGCGGAGACAACAAGGAAAAAACGATTGCGGAGGTATCCGGCCTTTCGGACGGAGAAACGCCCCGGGGAAGGCCGGGAAGCGGGGAAGACATCGCCCGCGTCATCCGTTATTTATGCCATGAGGACTCGGATTTCATCACGGGCAACATCATGGACGTTTCCGGCGGGCTGGACCCGATCCGTCCTTGGATCGAACCGGCCGGCCCCAAATCATGAACAAAAAAGAGTCCTGCGCTTCCGGTTAGAAGGCAGGACTCTTTGCGATTGAAGATATGAAATGGGATTAGAATACTTGAATAACGTCGTTGATTCCGTCGACTTCCTCAACGAGGGCGCGTTCAATCCCGGCTTTGAGTGTAATGGTGGAGCTTGGGCAGCTTCCGCATGCACCCATCAATTTCAATTTCACGATGCCGTCTTCCACGTCAACCAGTTCCACGTCACCGCCATCGCGCTGAAGGAACGGACGAAGCTTATCCAGCACTTCCGCTACCTCATCGTACATGGTGCTTTGTGCGTTTTCGCTCATTAGTTTCAACTCCTTTCCTGTAATGATTATTATATTACAAAACGAGCCAAAATAAAATGGCTATATCTGCTCGGAACGCATGAACGGCATTGATATTTTGTTTTTGCCCCGCTAAACTAAGGGAAGTTCATTATTCCAAGGATTAATACACAATCCTGATATTCATTCATGAAGCAGGTGATGTCAATTGAGACCCATTATCGAGTTTTGCACGAACAACATGCATTTCGGAACCGATGAAGTCATGGAAAAGCTGGAAGAAAATCCGGACTATGATGTGATAGAGTACGGCTGCTTAAGCAATTGCGGCCAATGCGCCATGATGCCGTTCGCCATGGTCAACGGCGAAATCGTCGACGCCGACAGCGCGGACGAGCTTTACGAGGCGATCATGGCCAAAATAAAAGAGCTCGAGGCTTGGGACAGCCTCGAGCTGGACTAGCCGAAATGGCGTTTGGACAACCAGAGTACCCCGCTCTTCAGGATGCGGGGTACTCTTCCTTTTACGGAGGTTTTCCCCATCAATCCGAAGCCCGCTTTGCTGCCGAGCGAACCGAGCGTGCCCTTCAGGCGGATTTTATGGATTTTCGGCGTATCTCCCCGCCAAAGGGCGTGGATCACTTCCGCCACCTGCTCGGCTTGGGCGCCGGCAGCCTGCGCGCTTGGGGCAAAAGGAATGCTCGCGCAGTCCCCGATCACGTAAACCTCCGGATAATCCGGAAGCTGCGAATATTCGTTGATCAGAAGCCGCCCGCCGCGGTCTTTCGGCAAATCGAGATCCTGGACGACCTTGACCGGCTGAATGCCTCCGGTCCAGACGGCCGCGTCGGTATAAATCGCCTCGTCGCCGTTGTATACCGCTCCCTGCTCGACGCGCGATACCGAGATATGGGATCTCGTATTGACGTCATGATCGCGGAACCACTGCTCCACGTAAGCGGAAAGCGTGGAAGGGAAGGCCGACAGCACCCGGCTGCCCCGGTCAAGAATCGTGATGTTCAGGTCGGGACGGCTCTCGCGAAGCTCCGCGGCCGTTTCGACGCCGCTCAAGCCTCCGCCGATGATATGAACCTGGCCGTACGGCTTGATGTCGTTCAAGCGCTGATACGTTTTGCGGGTGCTGGAAAAGGTCTGGATGCTGTTCGTATACTCCTCGGCGCCCGGAATGCCGTGATAACGGTCCGTGCAGCCGAGGGCGATCGCAAGATAGTCGTATTCGATCGGTTCGTCCTGATCCATGTGAACCAGCTTCTTCTCCAGATCAATGGACGTCACTTCGCCGTATCTTTTGGTCAGCTGGTTATGCTGCGGGAACTGGATCCGAAGATCGAAATCCGAAGCCGTTCCGGCCGCAAGCGCGTAGTATTCCGTTTTGATGCCTTGGAACGGCATCCGGTCGACCAGCACGATTTCGATATCCGCCGGAAGATTGCCGTTCACCAGGCCTTCGATCATCGCCAGGCCGCCGTAACCTCCACCAAGGATGACAAATTTTCTCATTAAGTCCGTCTTTCCTTTCTTTTGCATCGGGATTAAGGATTGGCGCGTTTGCCCCCAATTGCCCTACTCATATACTTTGATTTCATTGTAGAAAGTATCCCGTTCCACCGGAATCCGTCCTGCGCCCTTGATCAGCCACACCAGTTCGTTCCGGGTCAGGCCTTCAGGCGTCAGGGCTCCCGCCGCATGGCTGATGCGTTCCTTGAGGATCGTGCCGTGCACGTCGGAGGCGCCGAAGGAAAGCGATACCTGCGTCAGCTGCGGGCCGATGTTGATGAAGTAAGCTTTGATGTGATCGAAGTTATCGAGCATCAGGCGGCTGATGGCGATGGTTTTCAAATCCTCGTAGGCCGAGTTGCGGCGCATGATGCCGGCGTTTTTGTTTCTAGGCTGCATGGAAAGCGGGATGAACACCAGGAAACCGTTCGTTTCATCCTGAAGCTCGCGGATCTGCATCATATGGCGGATGCGGTCTTCGTGCGTTTCGATGGCGCCGTACAGCATCGTCGTATGGGTTTTCATGCCCAGATTGTGCGCCGTTCTGTGCACTTCAAGGTAACGATCGACGTTGGCTTTGTCGACCTTCATTTTTTTGCGGTATTCATCGGACAAAATTTCGGCTCCGCCGCCCGTCAGCGACTTCAGTCCGGCCTTTTGCAGCTCTTTCAGCACTTCTTCGATGCTCAGCCCGCTGATTCGCGTGTAAAAATCGATTTCCGCCGCGGTATAGGCTTTCAGGGTCACGTCCGGGAAGCGGTCGGTGAGCGCCTGCAGCGAGTCGACGTAGTATTGGAACGGCATATGGTGGTTATGGCCGCCGACGATATGGAATTCGCGGACGCCTGGATGGATGTGCTGCTCCACGTATTCGATCATTTCCTGGCCGGTCAGCGTATAAGCGCCTTCGTCGCCGAGGTCTTTGCGGAAGTTGCAAAATGCGCATCTGGCTTCGCACACGTTGGTGAAATAAAGGCTCATGTTTTCGATGAAATAGACCTTTTTGCCGTTTTTGCGCAGGTTGACCTCATTCGCCAATTGGCCGAGCGTCAGCAGGTCATCCGTTTCATAAAGAAATACGCCATCCTCGAGGTTCAGGCGCTCCCCGTGGCGTACTTTTTCGGCGATTTCTTGCATTCTCTTGCTGGTATTCGATGTTACAATCATGGACATATCCATTCCTCCTGTTCATGTAATGGGTTGCGGCTTTGCGTCAAAAAACACAAAAAAATCCGCTCGTCGGAAGGTGTCCGGCTTCATTCAATCAAGTCTTGAAATAACGGCTTGTCAATGCGCTCGAAAGGAGCAAAGGCCGGTTAAGTATGGGCGGCAGATCTGCTTGCCTGCGTCATGGATGTAAATGTTTTTTGTGAAAAAAATAACAAAAAAATATGGCAGACCATTGTCCTGTTGGTGACAAAATTCCGACAAATGCCTTTCCCCTGTCACCCACCCTATTATAAACCGCACATTCAGGCTCCGCAATACGGTAGGGAGGAAAAAAAAGGTCGGTATTTCCTGGGATGAAGGCTGGGGTCACTTGAGAGGATACCGTTTGTGGAGTATACTGAGCTTAAGTAAGCGTCTGCTTACGATACCGGTTTTGCTAAAAAGAAAGATCCGAGGGGCATGGCTCCGCAAAACTTTTAGGAGGGTGACTTATGATTCAAATCAGCGATTCCGCTTCCGATAAGCTAAAAGAAATGCTCGCCGAGCAAGAAGTGCCGGATATGTTCCTTCGTTTGGGCGTGCAGGAGGGCGGCTGCAGCGGCTTTTCCTACGCGATGGGATTTGACGACGAAGAAACGGAAAACGATGTATATATGAACGTCAACGACCTGAAGGTCGTCATCGATAAGCAAAGCCTGCCTTTGATCAACGGCCTTGAAATCGATTATGAGGATGCAGGAATGAGCGGCGGCTTCACGATGCACAACCCGAACGCCACGGCTACCTGCGGCTGCGGAGCTTCGTTCCGCACGGCCACGAACGCTGGCAAGCCGGCGCCGGAAGAATGCTGATCCACAAACCACCGCTCGTCCAAAAGGGCCCGCACCGCTTCGTATGAAGCATGGCGCGAGCCCTTTTTTGCGTTGTCCGTTCGTTTTCGGGTAGTGTCTTGCGTCAGGATGCCGGGACGATGAAGGTGTGGTTAACCATCAGCACGATCATCGCTGCCGCGAGGATGGAGAATACGATGCAGCCGGTGCCCAGTCCCTTGCGTTTATCTTTAATGAACTTGAATCCAATGGCGAAAATGCCCACGGTAACGGCAACCAGCGTAATCGACATGCCGATCATGGCAACCCAGTACAATATCTTGAAAAATTCAGCCACGGCGTTAGCTTCCTCCCTTTGTCACATTCAAATCCCATTATATCCGATAAAACGATAGACGCCAATAGAACTATTATGGCTCCATGCTTCCGTTTTTACTCCGCAATCCCCCGTTTTCCTCCCATATGCACCGTTTATGTACAAACATACAGGAGAGGAACGCCTCCGGCGAGTATGCTAAAAGAGAAGAGTGAGAAAGGAGGCGGTACAAGTGGGGGGAAGACAGTTGGCTAGCAAGTGGCTGAAAACCGAAGCACTGCTGACAGATCCCGAAGTAGCCCCTTATATACCGCAAACCAGAGGACTAAATAGGGAAAATCTTTATTCGATGTTGGAATCCTATGGATTTGTCGTCGTTAAACCGATCGTAGGGGGCGGCGGATACGGCGTGATCAAAATAAACCGGTCCGACATGGGTTACAGCATTACGAAATCCTTGCAAACGAGCCGGTATGCCAATTTTAACGACATGTACCAAGCGCTGCTTCGGGTCAAGGTAAGGCGGAAATATTTGATCCAGCAGGGCATTCATCTGGCGCGCATCCAAGGCCGCCCGATCGATTACCGCGTGAAATATGTCAAATCCGGAGACCATTGGGAGTTCAGGGCGATGGTAGGGCGATTGGCCAGACAAGGGCTGTTCGTTACCAACCTGTGCAAAGGCGGGCGTTTGCTGAGCTGCAGTGAAGGGCTGCGCAGATCGCTGCCCCACATCTCCTCGGCGGCCAAACGGAATGAAATGCGCCATCTGACGCGAAAATGCACGGCTATTCTGGAACGCCATTTTCCCGGCATCGGCCAGTTGGGTTTCGATTACGGGCTGGATTACAGCGGGAAGATATGGATTTTCGAAGTTAATACCAGACCCCAGTAAACCTATGAAACGGAAGACCGCCGATCATAGATTCAGAAAAAATATTTTTAGGGTTGTTGATAATTCATCCTCCTGTGTATAAATGTTATCCCCAAAATCCACTGCATTTTTATTGGTATTACGACACTTGCTAACAAATTATACACAGGATTTCCACAATAACCTGTGGATATTGCGAACGCTTGTTCCGATGTGGAATGTTTGATATGATAGATTCGAGGAAAATAAAGGAAAGGATGTGAAAGGAATGGCTATCTTGACGGATGAAATGCTCCTTGATTCTTATCATGCAGCTGTTGAATTGATGCTTGACCGGGACTTCATCACGCTGCTCCTGGCTGAGATTCATAAACGGAATCTTGAGGCTGATCCTCCGGGCATCGTTCACTAAGCGACGGGAATCCCATGCACATCCATCGTTATTTCCTTTGACATGCAGCACAGTTGTACCATTTGACGGCGTTGTGGAGGTGTACATTCTATTATCGAAATACATAGAGACGACATGGAAAAAATGAGGGTACCCTTACCGATTGGAAGTTGAAGCGTTCCAAACGTAAGGATACCCTTTTTTGTATATCTATTTTGGTAAAAAGGCTTCTACAGCTTCATGTTGCTGCTGTGTCCAGGGGACAGCTTGGCGTCCGGATCGATGTATACCTTGGCATTGTTGACGGCCGTCGGCGCCTCGCCGAAACCGACGGCGATCAGCTTGATTTTGCCCGGGTAGGTCGTAATGTCGCCGGCAGCGAAAATGCCCGGAATGTTCGTTTCCATTCTCGAATCGACGACGATCGAGTTGGATTCGATCTGGATGCCCCATTCGGCGATCGGGCCGAGCGTCGACACGAACCCGAAATTGACGATCACGTCATCCACTTCGATCTCTTGCGTTTCCTTGGTTTTGACGTGGGTCAGCGTGACCTTCGTAATGGCGTCTTCGCCGTGCAGCGCCGTGATTTCCGTCGGCGTCACGACGCGCACCTTGGATTTCATCAAATTCTCGACGCTGTGCTCATGGGCGCGGAATTTGTCGCGGCGATGAACGAGCGTCACTTCCTCGGCAATCGGCTCCAGCATGAGGGCCCAGTCAACGGCCGAGTCGCCGCCACCGGTCAGAAGCACTTTTTTGCCCTTGAATTGCTGCAGATCGTTCACGAAATAATGGAGGTTCGCTTTTTCGAATTTCTCCGCGCCTTCGACTTCAAGCCGGCGCGGCTGGAATGCGCCGACGCCGGCCGTAATGATGACCGCCTTGGCGTGGTATTCCCCTTTATCCGTCGTCACGACGAAATGACGCTCGTCCCGTTTGACGAGGGAAGTGACCTTCTCCTCCAAGCGCACGTTCGTTTGGAACAACTCCATTTGCTTGGATAAATTGTCCACCAGTTCCTGTGCCGTTACCTTCGGAAATCCGGCCACGTCGTAGATGTATTTTTCAGGATATAGCGCCGTCAGCTGCCCGCCAAGCTGCGGCATGCTTTCGATCAGCGTGACCGAAGCCTGACGCATCCCGCAATAAAAGGAAGCGAACATTCCCGTAGGACCTCCTCCAATAATGAGCAGGTCGGATATTTCAACACCATCGGTATGTGATGTCATGTTTTATATTGCACCTCCGCGTTGTTATCGAATGATATAATCTATGAATATCGAAAAGAAATCATCTTCAAAGAGATCAGCAACCCCAATCGCAATTCGAACTTGGACAAGCGGCCAGCCTGCTTCGAAGCGCTTCAATCGACGCTTTTCTTATTATAATATATCCCGGCCGCCGCTGGAAAGTGAATTCGTCTGCCTTGGCCATGGCGAACAGAGAATGGGAGGATTCGCGGAGGCCGTTCGTTCCCGTCCGGAAAAAGCGGCTTCGGACGCGGATTTCAGGCCCAAATAAGACTTGATCTTTTGCCTGAAACTAGCTATCATTTCAATTGTGCATTACCATCTTTTTGTCGAATTTCGGACATTTTTTTCCTGCTTTTTCTGCTTTTCTAATTGACCGCTGATTAACGTTTCCCGCAGCCGTCAGAATCAGGCGGAATCCATATCCCATTCGATAACCGGGATCGCGATACATCACGACAATAAAAGTGTATAATTTCACAATAAGTTTTGTAATGTATCACAAATATAGATATAAGAATCAATTTCATAAACTTAACAGCGGCTCTAATCCCGAACGATATATAGATCGAAGCAGTTGAACCGTCTATATATCGTTTCATTATTGCGCTTTTAACCATGTGGAATTGATTCATACAACAAAGGATTTGGAAGGAGCAAGATGATGAGCAACATTCCCAAGATCGTAATCCTCGGCGCGGGATACGCAGGTATTCTGACAGCACAGCGGCTCCAGAAAGAATTGAATTATAACGAAGCCGACGTCACGCTCGTGAACCGTCACGATTACCATTATATTACGACCCATTTGCATATGCCTGCCGCAGGCACGGACAGCGTTGAAAATACACGGGTTCCCATTTCGAAGCTGATCGACGAATTTAAGATCGACCTGGTCAAGTCTTCCGTGCAGGAAATCCGCCCGCATGAAAAAAAGGTCATTTTGGAGGACGGAACCCTTTCTTATGATTATTTGGTCATTTCCCTGGGCGGCGAATCCGAGACCTTCGGCATTCCGGGATTGGCCGATTATGCGATGACGATCCGCAGCATCAACTCGGTGCGCCTGATCCGCAAGCATATCGAATACCAGTTTGCGCTTTACAAAAACGAAAGGCATCCGCAGCATCGCCTGAACTTCGTCATCGGCGGAGCGGGCTTCAGCGGGATCGAATTCGCGGCGGAGCTTGCGGACCGGATTCCGGCGCTGTGCAAAGAATACGACGTCGATCCGGCCCAGGTGAACATCTATAACGTGGAAGCCTCGCCGACCGCGCTGCCCGGATTTGCCCCTGAGCTCGTCGAATACGCGATGGACGTGCTGAAGAGAAAAGGCGTGACGTTCAAACTGGGCGTTGCCATCCAGGAATGCACGCCTGACGGCGTTCTGCTGGCTACCGGCGAAGAAATCAAAGCCGCGACCGTCGTTTGGACCGGCGGCATCCGCGGCAACCATATGATCGAAGCAGCGGGATTCGAAACCGCCCGCGGCCGGGTGAAGGTCGACGAATATCTTCACGCCCCCGGCCATGACAACATCTATATTATCGGTGACAATGCCCTCGTCTTTAATCCGGAAGGGCGGCCTTATCCGCCGACGGCGCAAATCGCCATGCAGCAGGGCGTATGCTGCGCGCATAACATCGTCGCGGCCATCCGCAACCAGCAGCCGCGCAGATTCGTGTTCCAGAACAAGGGCACCGTCGCTTCCCTGGGCAAAGGGGAAGGCATCGGGGTCGTGGGCGACAAGCATTACAAAGGCTGGAAAGCCGCGCAGCTGAAAAAGCTCGTCGATTTGCGCTATTTGTTCATCATCGGGGGCATTCCGCTCGTGCTGAGGAAAGGAAGGTTCTTGTAAGGATGCGACACTGCAGTGTTCAAGTCCGCTCGCTTTTGACGAGGGAGGAGCTGGACCGGTATAACGCGCTGATGGAAGTGGGAGGTTATTTGGAGGACCAAAACCGCTATGACCTGGCATACGCCGTGCAGAAGGAAATCGATATTTTGATTTTGCCTGCCATCGAAAGGCTGAAGGAAAAAAGCCGCGACCGCGACCGGGCTACCGCCGAATTTCTCGAATCCCTCAAAAACGCCGGGCACGAATCCGAATGATGCTCTTTTTTCATAATAAAAAAGCTTGCTTCCGAGTAAAGGAAGCAAGCTTTTTGCCGTTGTTTATACTTTGAGCATGTCATCAAACGATTCGGGCGTGAGCAGCGGACCGACAAAAAAGCTGCCGAATTCGCCGAACCGCGCGCTGACCTCGTCAAAACGCATTTCATACACGAGCTTCTTGAATTGAAGCGCGTCGTCCGCGAACAGCGTAACGCCCCATTCCCAATCGTCGAAGCCGACCGAACCGGTAATGATTTGCTTCACTTTGCCGGCATAGGAGCGGCCGATGAGCCCGTGGCTGCGCATCATGTTCCGGCGTTCTTCCATGTCGAGCATATACCAGTTGTCGCTTAGATCGCGTTTTTTGTTCATCGGGTAGAAGCAGATATATTTCGTTTTCGGAAGGATCGGCTTCAAACGCGCGACGACATGCGGATTTTCCATCGGATCGCCGCCGCCTTCCCCTGCCAGATAGTTGCTCAGCTCGACCACGCTTACGTAAGAGTAGGCTTTGGTGGTGAAGCGGGCGAAGAGCGTTTTATTGAATGCGGTTTCCACCGCGTTGAGTTCTTCCAGCGTTTCGCGCAGATGCATCAGGACAAAGTCCGCTTTTTGTCCCACGATGCCGTAAACGGCCGTGCTGCCTTGTTTCGCGGATTCGACCTCGGACCATTCCTTGAAAAATTCCTGGAGCTCGTCGAGCGCCATAGCGCGTTCTTCGTCGTCCGCGGACTTCCAGGCCGTCCAGTTGATGGAACGAAAATCGTGAAGAGCGTACCAGCCTTCTAAAGTGGATGCTGCTTCGTTCATTTTATCGATCACTCCCAAGTTTAGTTGCTTTAACACCTTCTTCTCATTGTATCCCAACCGCAACGGAAAGAGCAAATGAAGTCACAATCTATTCACGTATTGTTCGTTGCTTCGTGACAAATTTTCTAGTAAACTTACTATCATAAAATAAGAAGCGTTTTTTCGTTAGCCATATCCGCGCACCGCGAGCGGGTCATAGAGAAGAAGAGGTGAACAGGTTAGCATGCAGTTTATCCCTGTATTGGTGCTGATGGTTTTGTTTTTTATGATGATGTTCGGGATCGGCTTCATCTTAAATATGCTTATGAAGACCACTTGGTTTCCATCCTATTTGTTTATTATCGTGATTTTGCCGATCGTCGTTTATTCGCTTTGGGACCGGGGAGACACTTCGTTTCTCCATTACCTGGGCTCCTTCCGCATCGTCGATTATTTGACGGGAGTGGCGGGGCTCGTAGGGGCGATCGTCAGCGGCGTATCGATCCAAAAGCTGCGCAAAAGCGGATTTAAAATGTTTTAAAGCAAACGTAAGGCAGACAGCTCTCCGGCAGGGGGGCTGTTTTGCTTCATTTAGAGCTGGCTTGCTCCGCATCCCTGATCAAAACTTGCTCGTCGTCAGCTCCATGCATGAACCGGGAAGGGGAAGGGAAGTTGAAAGGAAAATCCTGTCTTGCGCTGTTTGCAGCGATTGTCATGTTGTGCGTTTGGATCCCGGAAAAGGGGGAGGCCGAACCGGATGCCGTACCGGTCCGCGACGCGGTCGAAGCCTTGGGAGGAACCGTGCTGTGGGTGAAGGAGGAAAAGGCGGCCAAGGTGTTGTTGGGAAACCGGAAATGGAACATCACGCCGGGCAGCGCCCGGTCCGAAATCGACGGCCTTCCGCTGGACCTTCCGAAGCTTGCTGTCCTGAACAGGATGGGCAGGCTGTATGTCCCCGTGTCCGCTTTTCATGAGGCGCTGGGCGTCCAAATGAATTTTCGCGACGGACGGTGGAGGGCGTCGGAAGCCGATCCGGCCGGCCTGGGGATGTACTGGATGCGGCTTTTGCAGCTGGGGGAATACGGCGAGGCCAGGGACATGATGAGCCCCGGTTTGGCGAAGCTGTTTTCGGCCGATGTCCTGGAGCGGTACAAAAGGCATCTGGAGGAAAGCTACGGCTCCTGGACGCTGATCCAAGCCGGCTCAACCGAAAACCGGGTGCACCGGAACGCGGTTTTGTCCTACCAAACGCCGCGCGGCCGAAGCTTCCGGATGGAACTGCGCTTCGGCCGGGACGGGAAGCTGGACGATCTGGCGCTGCTTCCGAACGTTTCCGATCGGTACCGTCCCCCCTCCTATGACGCTCATGGCCGATACATAACCGAAAACGTGATCGTCGGGACCGCAAGCCTCCCGCTTCCCGGAACGTTGACGCTACCTGCCGGGGCCGGGGAGAAGGTGCCTGCCGTCGTCCTCGTCCACGGTTCGGGCCCGAACGACGCGGACGAATCGTCGGGAGGCGGCAAAATGTTCCGCGACATCGCCGTCGGGCTCGCCCGCGAGGGAATTGCGGTTCTGCGTTATGCCAAACGGACATATGAATATCCCAACCGTTCCTTGACGCCTCATTTTACCGTCCGGGAGGAAACGGTCGAAGACGCTCTGTCGGCGGTCGGGCTGCTGCGGCAGGACAAGCGGATCGATCCGGACCGGATATTCGTGCTGGGTCACAGCCAAGGCGGCATGCTCCTCCCTGCGATCATCGAAGAAGACCGGGGCGGCTCCATCGCCGGCGGGATGCTTTTGTCCGCTCCCTCGGGAGCGCTGGAGGATTTGATGCTTTCCCAATACGAAGGCATTTTGAAGCGGGCGGGAGAAGCGGGCGAAACCGGGGCGGAGCTGGAGCGCAAGCAAGCGAACCTGCATACGTGGCGGCGGGCGGTGGACATGCTGCACGACGACCGTTATTCCAAGGCGCGTTTGCCGGCCGATTTTCCGCTGCCTAACGCTTATTGGTGGTTCGATATACGGGAATACAGCGGCCCGATGATCGCCCGCGGACAGGACGTGCCCCTTTTCATTCTCCAGGGGGGCAATGACGTGCAGGTTCCTCCCTCCAGTTTGAAGGTATGGAAGCAGGCGCTGGGGACACGGACGGACGTCAGCTGCAAATTATATCCCGGGCTGAACCATATGTACGCATTGTACGACCGGCCTTCGACGGGCGACGAATATCGATTCGCCTCGAACGTTCCCGAATTCGTCATCCGGGATTTGGCAGACTGGATTCATTTGGGGATAAAATAATCGTCGAAATATATCGGAGCGGGGATTCCTTTTATGATAGAATAGAGAAAGTCTACGTTACGATGGGAGGAGCCAAAATATGCACATGAAGAGCCTGCTGCATTTTACGGAAAATCACAGGTTTTGCGTTTATCGTGATTTTTGTTTAAGCAGTCTGGACAGCAGGATGCTCAGCTCGGTTTATCAGCCCATGGTCGGAGCCTTCGCCATCAGTTTGTACCATCTGCTGTTTCAGCAGATTCCTATAGAGAAATTGGGTTATTCTCCGCTTGAACAGCAGCGGCGCCTGTTTTTGACCCTGGGACTCGAGCCCAGCGAAAAAGGCCGCCGGTACCTGATCGAGCAGGCCTCGCTTCTGGAAGCGGTCGGGCTGCTTCAAACCTGCCGCATCTATATGCCGGAGCAGGAGGATTACGTTTACGAATACGAGCTTCAGCAGCCTTTGTCGCCGGCCGAATTTTTTAATACCCAGCACCTGACGCTGCTGCTTCGGGACAAAATCGGCAAGTTTGCGGTGCTGGCGCTCCGCGAGGAGCTTTGGGCGCGCGAACCGGAGGAACTGTCGGGACCGAGGGGAGGACATAAGGAAAACATCTCGCTCGCGTTTTACGACATTTTCGAGCTGAACACGCATGTGATCGATTACGAGCTGGAGCAGGCGCTTTCCGAGGTGTCTTCGGCAAGGCAGCCGGGGGTTAGGGTTCACGAGGACGAAAATGCGCTGAATTATGCCGACATCATTCTCCGTTTTCCGAAAGATTCGGTCAACCGGACCCATGTCGAAAAGCTCCGCTTCAACCATGAGCAGATGGGGGTCCTGAATTACGTCGTGCATAAATACGACCTGAGCGTGCAGGATTTATGCCGGCTGCTGGACGAAGACGGGGCGTTCGCTCCCGACGGCAGCGTCGCGCTTGAAGAGCTGGAGCGCAGGGCCAACCTGCAATTCCGTCAGGATAAACGGCGCCAGGAGCAGCGCGAGGTGTATGCCGGGAAGGTGGTAGCGCTCAGGCAGCTCGAGGATCCGGCGGAGCCGACGCCGATGGAACATGCGGTCGAAATGGAATATTACGTGGACGTTCCGGTCCAGTTCCAATCCAAATGCGACATCCACCAATACAACATGATGCTGCGCAATGAACCGTACACGCGTCTGCTGAAGACGTTTTTTCCGGGGGCGGTGCCGGACAACTTTTTTGATATTTTCGAAAAGATCGACCACAGCTACAAGCTTCCCGGGGAAGTCATCAACGTTCTGATCCATTATTTAATGTCCTTATTGACCTCGGGCGGCAACGAGCAGCGCATCAACCGCAATTTCGTCGAAGCGATCGCTTCCAACATGCTGCTGAAGCAGGTGAACACGTACGAAAAAGCCGTTCAATACATCCGCGACCAATCCAAGGTGAAAGGCAAGCAGGCGGCCGCTTCCGGGGGCGGAAGGACCCGTACATACGGCAGCAAGGCGGCCAGGTTAAAGCCTGACATTCCGATTGCCCAGGAGAGCGGGGCCGCAAACGCCGTCAGCGAGGAAGAATTCGAAGAGATGCTGCGGATGGCCGCCGAAATGCAGGCGAGCAAAAACAAGTGACGGCATCGTGCATCACTTGACGGGAAGGAGGAGCATACAAGTTGGAATCATTAGGCCAAGTGTTAAAACAAATGAACGGACCGTCGTTTTTGCAAAGATCGCAGGCGATTTTCGAGGACCTGCTTCGCGATCCGATCGTCAAGGAGCTGCGCGCCGAACATCCGGAGATGGACGAAGACCGACTGCGCGCCAATTTGCCGCGGCTGTACCAATACGTCAACGACCGGCGCAACTGCCAAAACTGTCCGGGGCTCGACAGATGCCCCAACGATTTCGAAGGCCACTACTCCAAGCTGGAGATGGCCGAGCAAAACGGGCGGCGGGAATTGGTCGAGCGCAAAGCCCCGTGCGCGCTGCACATCGCGAGACAAAACGAAGAGAGAATCAGGAAGCGGATCCGCAGCTTTTACGTCGATGAACGGGCGCTTGCGGAAGGGTACAACGAAGTGGAGATCATGGGGAAAGACCGGCTGCGCGCGCCGGCGGTCAGCCATGTTTTCCGCTATATCCGCGAAGTGAAGGAGCAGGGGCTCACGCCGAAAGGACTGTATTTGTTCGGCTCCTTCGGGACGGGAAAAACGTTCCTGATGAGCTATCTGCTCCATGAGCTGGCGATCGCGGGTTACACCGGCGTCATCGTCTACATGCCCGACTTCGTGGAAGACCTGAAATCGATGCTCCAGGACAGCCAAAAGCTGAAAGAAACGGTGGAGGTCATGAAAAACTGCGACCTGCTTATTTTCGACGACATCGGAGCGGAAAATTTGAGCCCGTGGGTACGCGATCATGTACTCGGAGCGATCCTCAATTACAGGATGAACCGCAAGCCGACCTTTTATACGTCCAATTACGATCTGGCGGGCCTGGAAAAGCATCTCAGCTTTACAAGCAAGGACGGAGAGGAATTGTACAAAGGACAGCGGCTGATGGACCGGATTTTGCCTTTTGTCGACGTGGTGCATCTGCATGGGGAAAACCAGCGCCGGGTTCGTTCCTGAACGTGAATCACCAAGAAATTGAAAAAAGCCTGACCTTCTGCCGAAGCGGCGGAAAGGCCAGGCTTTTTGCTATCGCTTCAGCGATGAGCATGTTAGCCGGAGATCACGAACTTGATGATGACCATGATCGCGAAAATCAGAGTCATGAACAAAGCCATGCCCCCGAAGCCGTTCATCAGATCCATCAAGTCATTGCGCGGCTCTTCGTTTACGTGTTCCCGCGGGTCGTTAGCGTGCACGTTTGCATCCATGAATACAATGCCTCCTCAGGATGGTTTCACTTTATGTAAATGAGCGCGGTCATTGACACAGAAACCCGAGTTAACCTTAGTATACCCAAAGTCCAAAGAATTTGTAAAGAATATATGGCGAATACTTTAGGGTACAATAAGCTGGTTCACGCCGGTCAGGACAGCCGAAGCAAGATCTGTAATTAAGGAATTTACATTTCTGAAAAAATTGTGGTATACTAAAACTGTCCGCTAAGACATTTCAGTTGAGGATTTTCACAAATCCTGAAGTTTCGATGAAATTCAGCTTTTTATAAGGAGGAGAAATATTATGGCTATTGTAAACGTAACTGACCAATCCTTTAATGCTGAAATTGAAGGCCAAGGTACAGTATTGGTTGATTTCTGGGCACCATGGTGCGGCCCTTGCAAAATGATCGCTCCGATTCTGGATGAGCTCGCAAACGAAATGGGCGACTCCGTCAAAATCGCGAAGTTGAACGTGGATGAAAATCCGGAAACGGCTTCCCGTTTCGGCGTGATGAGCATCCCGACGCTGATCTTCTTCAAAGACGGCCAGCCGGTTGACAAAGTGGTTGGATTGAATTCCAAGGAAAACCTGAAAAACATCATCTCCAAACACCAGTAATTCAAGCCATATGCATGATCAGCCATAAGATGCGCCTCCGGAACTTCCGGGGGCGCTTTGCTGCGTTCACATAGCCGCCTTTTTTCAGGCATGTCGTACATTCTCCCATAAAAATGCGCTTTGGATTTTGGAGAATTCCCCATATAATAAAAGTTATATTTCCGATTCTTGTTACATGTTATGGAGAGGGGGAGAGCGGAATATATGGACGAAAAAAAGACCGAAACGTTAGCCGAGCTGGAAAAAGCGCAGGAAAACATCCGCAACAAGCTGGCGCTGCTGCCGGATTTGCCCGGATGCTACCTCATGAAAAACGCGGCAGGCACCATTATCTACGTCGGCAAGGCCAAAGTGCTGAAAAACCGGGTCCGATCCTATTTTACCGGCAGCCATAACGGAAAAACCCAGCGGCTTGTAGCGGATATCCGCGATTTCGAATATATCGTCACCGGCAGCAATATCGAGGCGCTCATTTTGGAATGCAACCTGATCAAAATGCACCAGCCCAAATATAACGTGCTGCTGAAGGACGACAAAACGTTTCCTTACATCAAGATCACTTACGAGGCGCATCCCCGCCTGGAAGTCACGCGGCGCGTGCTGAAGGACAAGGCCAAATATTTCGGGCCTTACCCGAACGCGTACGCCGCCCAGCAGACCAAAAAGCTGCTCGACCGGATGTACCCGCTCCGCAAATGCGGCGTCATGCCGAAGGAAGTTTGCCTGTATTACCATATGGGCCAATGCCTCGCGCCTTGCGAAAAAGAAGTCGACCCTGCGGAATACGAACGGATTACCCAGGAAATACAGTCGTTTTTAAGCGGCGGGCATGAGGAGATCAAAAAAGAGCTGCAGCGGAAGATGGAAGAGGCGGCCGAAGAGTTGTATTTCGAACGGGCCAAGGAACTTCGCGACCAAATCATGAACATCGACGCCATCATGCAGAAACAAAAAATCACGACGTCCGACGCAAAAGACCGCGACGTGCTTGGTTTCGCCGTCGACAAAGGCTGGATGTGCGTACAAATTTTGTACATGCGCCAAGGAAAGATGGTTCAGCGCCATGCTTCGGCTTTTCCGTTTTACGGCGAGGCGTACAGCGATTTTATGTCGTTCGTGACCCAATATTACAGCGACAACCCGGCCCTGCCGCAGGAAATACTGCTGCCCGATTCCGGGAAGGATGCCGAAGGCTCGGACAAGGCGGCGGGGGAAACGGAAAACGGCGGCGACGTTTTGGATGCGCACAGCGCGGCTGCCTCCCTCCAGGAATGGCTGGGCGTCAAAGTGCTCGTGCCGCAGCGCGGCCAAAAACGGCAGATGGTCGGCATGGCCGTGGAAAACGCGAAGGTGTCCCTGGACGAAAAATTCCGGCTGATCGAGCGGGACGAGGAAAGAACGCTGAAAGCGGCAGCGAACTTGGGCCAATATATCGGCATCGAACATCTTCACCGTATCGAAGCTTTCGACAACTCGAATATCCAAGGGGCCAATCCCGTGTCCGCCATGGTCGTTTTCATCGACGGGAAGCCGGATAAAAAGGAATACCGCAAATATAAGGTCCGCACCGTGCAAGGACCGGACGATTACGAAACGATGCGCGAGGTCATCCGCCGCCGGTATGAACGCGTGCTGAAGGAAAACCTGGAAATGCCCGATCTCATCGTCGTAGACGGGGGCAAGGGCCAAATTTCGGCAGCGGTCGACGTGCTTGAAAACGAGCTCGGTTTGTTCATCCCCGTATGCGGACTCGTCAAGGACGCCAAACATAGAACGGCGCAGCTTATGGTCGGCGACCCGCCCGAGCCGGTCGACCTGCCGCGCGACAGCCAGGAGTTTTATTTGCTGCAGCGGATTCAGGACGAGGTTCACCGTTTTGCCATTTCGTTCCACCGGGAACAGCGGGGCAAGTCGATGGTCGCGTCCAAGCTCGATTCGATCCCGGGCATCGGCGAGAAGCGGCGCAAGCTGCTGCTGAAGCATTTCGGATCGCTGAAAAAAATAAAAGAGGCCAGCATCGAAGATTTCCGGCCTCTTTCCATCGGAGACAAGCTCGCCAAACAAATTATTGCAGCCCTCCGGGATGAGGAGTCATGACATATGGCTCCTCTTTCTTTTTGTTGCGGTTGTACAGGTAAACGATATAAGCGACGACGGCAGGCATCACGATCGTGACGATTCCCGCGATGATGTCCGGCACGTCGCCCAGCGCGAACAGGCTGAAGCTCATCAGGACGCTGTCGAAGACGACGTGGCTGAACATGGCGGCGATGTAGCCGTGCTTCAGGAAAATGAAGCTGAACAGCAGCCCGATGACCGTCAGTTCGATCGGACGCGTAATGACGGGGTAAATCGGATAAAGCGTGTGTCCGAGCGCCCAAATCAGCGTCGTGATCAGGCATGCGGCAAACGTGCTGCGCAGCAGCTTTTTCAGCATCGGAATGCCGAACAGGCGGTAGACCGCTTCCTCGGAAATGCCCGCCATCCACGCCATAATCGGCAGAAGCCAAGGATATAGCATGTTGTACGGCGATTGCGTGGCATCGGTCGTCGACCAGCTGTGGATCGTTTTGTCGAGCACGATGTAAATGACGGATTGGACGCCCATCAGAATAAACGCCCATAGGTACCCGGTGTACATGCTGTGCAGCACGTAAGGCCCGTAGCCGGGTTCTTTGGCTTTGGCCCAGGCATTGATGCCGGCTTTGCGCCATAATCCGTCCCCGCCCACGAGCGAGAAGTACAAAAGGGCAGCCATCACCAGGTTGAAGAAAGTCTGAAAACCGAGCATGAAGACGAGGCCGAAATTCGAAACCCCCTCGCCTTGGAATACCGGCAGCATGTTGTACGTGCTGAACGTGGCGACCGCAAAATAAAACACGCTCAGGAAAATGCCCCTCTTGAACGACGTATGGGCCCGGGTCAACGCGCTGTATACGATGGCCAGCACGCCCAGGACGAACGTCAGCAGCCCGTAGCCCAAGATGGTCAGCCATTTGGCTTTGGACGTTTCCTTTTCGACGTAGGCCGCATGCGCCTCCGGCACGCTAAAGGTCTGTTCGAAGGAATGAACGTTCCCTTCCTCGAACGTCAATTTGACTTGAAGGCTTGAACGGCCGATCGCCCGGTTCGGGTCGGTGTATACGAGCCCCGCCTCGTTCTCCTTGGTCGACAGCTCCAGCTTGCCCGGGTCGTAACCCATTTGCTGCAGCCAAGGTGCGGCAAGCTCTTCTTTTTTCTCCAGCGACAGGCCGCCTTCCACGATTTTCAGCTTGGTTTCGCGTTTGGATTTATTCGGGTCCGCCATGGCCGCGGCATAATTCGAATAACGGGGCGTAACGGAAAAAGCGACGACCTTGCCCGAATTCATATGTACGTCGATATTGGCGTAACCTTCGTTTTGGCGTACGGCCAAACGGACGCGGAACACGTCGTAGGGATAACTTTTTTCAAACGTTTTGTTGTATTCGTTCAGCAGTTTTTCCCGCGACAAATAGCCGTATAAATCAGAGTTGGACTGGTACGTGATGACCGCGTCCTTGCTCGGGTCCGCCTCCAAATGCAGCGTGTTTTGCATGAAGGCCTCCGCGGCGCGTTGGGCCTCCGCCTTGCTGATGACCTTCGTGTTTTGCTGCTCCAGCGTTTCCGAGGCGGTGGAAGGGAGAATCTGGAACAAGACGAATAAAACGAGTCCGATGACCGCAAAAATGCCCAGCCATTTGTAATTGGCTTTGAGCCGCAGCGGTTGTCCGACGGAATTCATGAAATGCCCCCTTTGTTTGGATTCTAAAGATATATACCTAGTATAAACGTAAACATAGCATACGATGTCCCTCGAAAGCCAGTTTTCTCCCCCATTGGCCGTGAAAAAATGATGAAAATCGTGGAAAGTGATTGTAAACGCGAGAGAAAGGCAGACTTTTATGAGATTTGCGATGCAATCGGGCCGTATTCCCACGTATTCATTCGAATAATGGCTTTGTGATGTAAAACGAATAGGATTATAATCTTTGAAGCAAATGAATAATCCGTACGCCGAATTTCGATATGAAAACGGGGGAACCATTATTTTGGGGTGAATTTCGCTTTATCCATAGCGAATAGGGCAACCTGTGCATGCCCGAATCCGTCAGCTAACCTCGTAGGCGTTATGCAGCAGGAACCAAACCGAAAGGCATTGGATTTCCGATGCTTTTTTTCTTTTGACTTTTTTAAAGAGGTGACTATGTTGACAGCAAAAATCAGGTGGTTTCGATTGGCTCCCCCGCAAATTCTTGTATTGGGGTTCGCCGGCATTATATTGATCGGAGCCATACTTCTCACCTTGCCGATTTCGAACACGACGGGCAAGCCGCTCCGGTTCATCGATGCTTTGTTTACGGCGACTTCGGCGACTTGCGTTACCGGTTTGGTTGTTAAGGATACGGGAACGTTTTTCAGCACCTTCGGACAAGTCGTTATTATGCTGCTGATTCAGGTCGGGGGGCTCGGCTTCATGACGATGGCCACCTTGTTTTCCCTCGTGCTGAAGCGGAAGATTTCGCTGCGCGACCGCCTGATCCTTCAGGAAGCGATGAACCAGAACACGATGGAGGGCATCGTGCGGCTGATCCGGAAGGTGCTTATCTTTTCGCTCGTGATCGAAGGCTGCGGAGCGGTTTTGTTCGCCATCCGCTGGTCCTTTGACATGCCGGTCGGCCGGGCGGTATACTTCGGGATATTTCACGGGGTATCGATGTTCAACAACGCGGGCTTCGACCTTTTCGGCCATTTCAACAGCCTGACGGGGTATGTGTACGATCCGCTCGTGAATATCGTCGTCATGTTTTTGATCGTTTCGGGCGGGATCGGATTTATCGTCATGTCGGACCTGGTGGATTACCGGCACAAACGGAAGCTTTCGCTGCATACGAAAATCGTGCTGTCCATGACCGGGGCGCTGATTCTGGTCGGGGCGATCGTCATCTTCGTTTTCGAATTCACGAACCCGAAAACGCTCGGTTCCTTGAATTGGGGCGGCAAAATTCTTGCGTCGTTTTTCCAATCGGTTTCGCCGCGGACCGCGGGGGCCAACACGCTGGATCTCGCAAGCATGCGGCAAGCGTCCCAATTTTTCATGGTCATCCTGATGTTTATCGGCGCATCGCCGGGATCCACCGGAGGCGGGATCAAAACGACCACCTTCACCATTCTGGTCGGCGCGGTCATCGCCATGATCCGCGGACGCGACGATATCGTGCTTTACCGCTACCGCCTGGCGCAGGACCGCATCTTTAAGGCGCTGACGATCACCTTCCTCGCGTTGTTTCTGGTGGTCGGGGTGTCGATGGTGCTTTCGACGACGGAGGACAGCAACTTTTTGACCATTTTGTATGAAACGACTTCGGCTTTCGGGACGGTCGGGCTTTCGCTTGGACTTACGCAGCATTTGACGCTGGTCGGGAAAATATTGATCTGTCTCACGATGTTTGCGGGACGGCTTGGGCCGCTGACTTTGGCTTACGCACTCGGCCCGAAAAAAGGCAAAGAGCTGTACCGGCATCCGGAAGGCAAAATCATTATCGGCTAGTTTCAAAGAAAACAGAAATTGATTAAATAAGGAGTATCAGGAGAGAATGAAAACACAGCAGTTTGTCGTCATCGGTCTGGGACGTTTCGGCTCCAGCCTTGCACTCGAGCTCGTCGATTTGGGATACGAGGTGCTCGGGGTCGATAAAAACGAGGAAGTCGTCAGCGACATGAGCGAATATTTGACGCATGCCGTCGTGGCCGACGCCACGGACGAGGAAGTCCTCAAATCGCTCGGGATCCGCAATTTCGACTGCGGCATCGTCGCGATCGGCGACGATATCCAGATGAGCATCCTGGCCGCGATTTTGCTGAAGGATTTGGGCGTGCGCACGGTCGTGGCCAAGGCGATTTCGGTGCTTCACGGGCGCGCGCTGGAGAAGCTGGGCGTCGACCGGGTCATTTTTCCGGAAAAGGACATGGGGATCCGGGTTGCCCACCAGCTCGTGACGCCGAACCTGCTCGACTACATCGAGCTGTCCAAGGAATACAGCATCGTCGAAATGAAGGTGCCTGAAAAACTGGACTGCAAAACGTTAAACGAAATCAACACCCGCGCCAAATTCGGCTGCAGCATCGTGGCGATCCACCGCCAGGGAAAAGTGATCGTCGCTCCGACGGCAATGGATCAGCTCCGCGCCGGCGACATTATGGTGATCATCGGCGCGAACGACAACATCGACCGGTTCGAAAGCGAAGCCGTCAATGCAGACTAGATGGGAGTAAGTTAACGTGGAAACCCAGACGACCGAAATCATTCATCATATTTTAATCCTGCTGCTCTTTATCATTACCGTCGGGATGTTGGCCGGAAGGCTGGCATCCTGGCTTCGTTTGCCGGACGTAGCCGTGTTTATCATCGCCGGCATGGTGCTGGGGAGAGGTCTGCACCTGATCCATGCGGAAAGCAGCTCGCTGATCAATCAGTTTATTTTGACCGCCGGCTCGGCTTTGATCCTGTTCGATGGCGGCCGGAACCTGAGCTTTGGCGGGCTGCGGAAGGTTTGGATCACCCTGTCGCTGCTGAGCGTCCCCGGCGTCATTATTACGACAGGCATCGTGGGCGCCGCGGTGCATTTTTTGTTTGGGCTCGATTGGATCGTTTCGTTTCTCGCGGCCGCCGTCATTGCCTCGACCGATCCGGCTTCGATCATTCCCGTCTTTAAACAGGTGAAAATCAAGGAGCGGGTCAGGGAAACGGTCGAAAGCGAATCGGCGTTTAACGACGCGACCGGTTCCATACTGACGTTTTCGCTGCTCGCGGCGGTTACGGGAGGAAAGGCGCTGCAAGCGGGGGACATGGCTTGGGATTTCGTCAAAACGGCTGTCGGCGGGATTGCCGTCGGAGCGGTCGTTTCGATCATTCTCACCTATTTGGTCGCCCATTTCCGCCTCGGCGTGTTAAAGGATTATACGACGATCGCGATGATCGTCGTTGCACTTTCTTCCTATTTAATAGGGGACATGCTGCACGTCAGCGGATTTATGGCGACGTTTGTCGCCGGGCTGGTCTGGGGGAATGCGGACACGATGGGATTGTCGATGGACGACAAACTGGAGGAAACCGGGTCCTTTGCCGACAATACGAGCATCATGATGCGGATGCTGATTTTCATTTTGCTCGGCAGCCAGGTGGATTTTCAGGCGCTCGGCGACTATTTTTGGCCAAGCTTTGCGGCGGTCCTGGTGCTCATGTTCGTGGCCCGTCCGCTTGCCGTCCTGCTCTGCGCGCTGCCTGACCGGAAGGTCAAATGGACTTGGCGCGAGCTTCTGTTCATGATGTGGGTACGCGAGACGGGGGTCATTCCCGCGGCTTTGTCCGGCATGATCGCGGGCATGGGCGTGGCGCATGCCGGGGCGATTTCGGCGATGACGTTCATGGCGATCATGCTCACGATTTTGCTTCAGGCAAGCACGACCGGCCTTGTCGCCCGCAAATTGGGGCTGGAAATCACACCTGACGGCCAACCCGCATCCGCCGGGGCAAAAGCATAGAACGAGAGGTTCGCCGCTCAAAAAAGCTGCTTCCGGCCGTAACGATACGACGGCGGAGAGCAGCTTTTTGGCGTGCAACAGAGGTTTGTTTTTCATGAATGATGCTGCCGGGCAAGTTGGCCGAAGATCGATTTCGTTTCTTCTACCCAGCGTTTGGCGCCGGCGCTGAGCCCGCCGTTGTCCGGATAAATGAGCGAGGTCGTGCGCCGCGTTTCCTTCAAATCCGGGACATGGATCGTGGCGAGATCGTTATCCTCGAGCAGCTGGCTCCGCAAATACGATTTCGGCAGCAGCGCGGCGGCCTTGCAGGCCGGAAGCAGCCGGACGATCGCTTCGAACGAGTCCATCTCCATCCGGATGTCCGGCACGACGCCGGCGCGATGAAAAAGATCGTTGGTCAGTTTACGGTACCAGGTTCCGGTTGAGAATATGATCATAGGAAGACCGTGAAGCATGTCCATGCTTACGTCATCCTTTTCGAGCAGCGGATGGCTTTTCGGAAGCACCAGCTCCAGATGGTCGTCGAACAATGCGGTGCAGCGCAGCCCGGGTTCCTCGATGGAAGAGGCGACGATGCCCGCGTCAAGCTTTTTGTCGCGCACGGCGGAGACGATTTCATGCGTTTTTCCCGTGATCAGCTTCAGCTCGGCCGTCGGGTGTTTTTCCATGAACGCGGTCACGAGCGGCGGCAGGGTCGTCTGCAGGGTGGTGAGGCTGGCGCCGAGCGTAACGGAAATTTGGTCGTCGCCTTTGTATTTGGAGATCATTTGCATGAATTTGAGCTTTTGCTGCCGCTGCTCCAATGCGAAGTTGTAGGCGGTTTGCCCGAAAGCGGTAAGCTCCAGCCTTTTGCCGCGCCGATTGAACAGGCTGACGCCCAGCTCGTCCTCCAGCTTTGAAATTTTGCGGGACAGGGCCGGCTGCGACAAATTCAATATCCGGGATGCTTTGTTCAGGCTGGACTGTTCGACAATCGTCGCAAAGACGTCCAAATCCTCGAACATCAGATTCACCTTCCTTACCATGGAATCGGGGTCAACGTTTATTACATATGCATCTAAATTATAATGATTAATAATTATATTGCAATTCCATTATAAGAAAAAAAAGAGTAACATGAAAAGTGCCACAAGTTGTTCACACTTTCGTGTGCGAACTTCCGTGAAATGTCGGAAAATGAAAAATTGAAAACGTTATAATGTGAGAAAGGGGCACGTCAATCTATGAATGGTTATTATTCCAGAAAGCTGCATTCGCTTCTTGGAGTCATTCCGCTCGGCTTGTTTTTCATCGAGCATGCGCTGACGAACTTCGGCGCATTCGAAGGAGGGCTCGCGCGTTTTAACGCCGGCGTCAAGCTGATCAATGATCTTCCGCTTCTCTGGTTGCTCGAGTGGGGGCTGATCTACCTGCCGCTGATTTACCACGGCGTGTTCGGTTTGTATATCGCCTACCAAGCCAAGCCGAATAACGGGCGCTTTCAGTATTCGCGCAACTGGCGTTACCTGTTCCAGCGGATAACAGGTGTCATCACGTTCGTGTACATCATCTGGCACGTATACGAAACGCGCATCCAGTTGGCCCTCGGCAACATTACCCATGAACAGCTGGGAAGCACGATGCACGACATCTTCGTCCAACCGGGACTGTTCATCCTGTACCTGATCGGCGTCGTATCGGCTTCGTTCCACTTCGCCAACGGCCTCTGGTCTTTCTTCGTCAGCTGGGGCATCACGGTCGGGCCTCGCGCGCAGCGCGTATCGTCTTACATCTGCATGACGTTGTTCGTCCTTGTAAGCGTGATGCTCGTGTTGTCCATGATCGCGTTCCGCGGCGCGGAATTCCAGGAAGCAACCGCTTGGCTTGATACCGTAAAGTCAGTTCTTAGTTAAGGAGAGTGAGCAAAAATGGCATCAAACAACATCATTATCGTGGGCGGCGGTCTGGCCGGCTTGATGGCTACCATCAAAGCGGCGGAAGCGGGCGTCCATGTTCACCTGTTTTCGCTTGTCCCTGTTAAAAGATCGCACTCCGTATGCGCGCAGGGCGGCATCAACGGAGCCGTCAACACGAAAGGCGAAGGCGACTCGCCATGGATCCATTTTGACGACACCGTCTACGGCGGGGACTTCCTTGCCAACCAGCCTCCGGTAAAAGCGATGTGCGAAGCGGCTCCGGGCATCATTCACCTCATGGACCGGATGGGCGTCATGTTCAACCGGACGCCTGAAGGTTTGCTCGATTTTCGCCGTTTCGGCGGAACGAAACACCACCGTACGGCCTATGCCGGCGCAACGACGGGCCAGCAGCTGCTGTACGCGCTGGATGAGCAGGTTCGCCGCCACGAGACGGCCGGACTGGTCACGAAGCATGAAAACTGGGAATTCCTTCAGGCCGTCATCGATGACGAAGGCGTTTGCCGCGGCATCGTCGCGCAGGACCTGCGCTCGATGGAAATCCATACGTTCGCAGCCGATGCGGTGATCCTCGCCAGCGGCGGTCCCGGCATCATTTTCGGCAAAACGACCAACTCGGTCATCAACACGGGGACGGCGGCAAGCGCCGTTTACCAGCAGGGCGTATATTACGCCAACGGCGAATTCATCCAAATTCACCCGACGGCCATTCCGGGGGATGACAAGCTGCGCCTGATGTCCGAATCCGCGCGCGGCGAAGGCGGCCGGATCTGGACTTACAAGGACGGCAAACCTTGGTACTTCCTGGAGGAAAAATATCCGGCGTACGGCAACCTCGTTCCGCGGGATATCGCGACCCGGGAAATTTTCGACGTGTGCGTCAACCAAGGCCTCGGGGTCAACGGCGAAAACACCGTCTATCTCGATCTGTCGCATAAAGATCCGAAGGAATTGGACGTCAAGCTCGGCGGCATCATTGAAATCTATGAAAAATTCGTCGGCGACGATCCTCGCAAAATCCCGATGAAAATTTTCCCTGCCGTTCACTATTCCATGGGCGGCATGTGGGTCGACTACAACCAAATGACCAACATTCCGGGCCTGTTTGCGGCCGGGGAATGCGAATACCAATACCACGGCGCCAACCGCCTCGGAGCGAATTCGCTCGTATCCGCGATTTTCGGCGGCATGGTGGCAGGACCAAAAGCGGTCGAATATATCAAAGGCTTGAAAAAGTCCGCGGCGGACGTATCCTCGACCGTCTTCGACCAGTACAAAAAGAAGCAGGAAGACAAATACGAAAACATCCTCAAGATGGACGGAAACGAAAACGCCTATGTGCTGCATAAAGAACTGGGCGAATGGATGACCGCCAACATGACGGTGGTTCGCTACAACGACAAGCTGGAAAAAACGATCGGCAAAATCAAGGAATTGAAAGAACGCTACAAAAACATCAACATCAACGATAAATCGCGCTGGAACAATCCGGGGGCATCCTTTACCCGCCAGCTGTGGAACATGCTTGAGCTGGCCGAAGCGATGACGCTGGGAGCGCTGCTGCGCAACGAAAGCCGCGGCGCGCACTACAAGCCGGAATTCCCGGACCGCAACGACGAGGAGTTCCTGAAAACGACCAAGGCGGCCTGGACGCCGGACGGTCCGGAAATTTCCTATGAGGCGGTCGACGTGTCGCTCATCCCGCCGCGGATTCGCGACTATTCCAAAGACAAGTAAGAAGGGGGATTTGACATGGCGGAACAAACTGCTTCTACCAAAAAAGTGAAGTTTATCATTACCCGTCAGGACAGCCCGGAATCGGCGCCGTACGCCGAGGAATTCGAGCTTCCTTATCGCCCGGGGATGAACGTAATCAGCGCGCTGATGGAAATTCAGCGCAATCCTCAGAATGCCAAAGGCGAAAAAGTCGCCCCGGTATGCTGGGAATCCAACTGCCTCGAAGAGGTTTGCGGCGCCTGCTCCATGGTGATCAACGGCAAGCCGCGCCAGGCGTGCGCGGCGCTGGTCGATAAGCTGGAGCAGCCGATCCGCGTGCAGCCGATGCGGACCTTCCCGGTCGTTCGCGACCTGGTCATCGACCGCAGCCGGATGTTCAACGCTTTGAAACGCGTCAAAGCGTGGATTCCGATCGACGGCACGTACGATCTGGGTCCCGGACCGCGCATGGCCGAGAAAAAACGCCAATGGGCATACGAGCTGTCCAAGTGCATGACCTGCGGCGTTTGCCTCGAAGCCTGCCCGAACGTCAACGACAAATCCGACTTCATCGGGCCGGCGGCCATTTCCCAGGTTCGCTTGTTCAACGCCCATCCGACGGGCGAAATGAACGCGGACGAACGGCTGGACGCCCTGATGGACGACGGCGGCATCGAAGGCTGCGGCAACTCGCAGAACTGCGTGCGTTCCTGTCCGAAAGGCATTCCGCTCACGACGTCCATCGCGGAAATCAACAAACAGACGACCAAGCATTTGTTCAAAAAATGGCTTAGCGTATAACGTTCAGCCCAAGCCGTAAGGCCCCTCCCATCGCTGCAGTGAACTGCAGGGCGGAGGGGCTTTTTGCTGCGGAATCGCCCAAGGATCAGCCGCCACGGATGAAACATGTGACGAGATGCCCGCCCGGGGGTAATGCAAATTAAAGAAATTTTTATAAATCCAAGGCTTACGGTACCGGGGCCGCAAGGACAAAAAGGCAACCGGGACTCCGTAACGGGCGGGAGCGTGTTCGATCATGACGTGGTGGATGTGGCTTTTGAATATCGCGGGCTTATTGGCGTTGATGGCCGTTTTTTACCGGCTGGAGAAAAAATGGACGAGCAAGGCGGTGCTGCTGGCGCCCGTCATCATTTACGTGCTGGTGTCGCTGGAGGATTTGTTCGGCCTGATCGACCTGATGAGGATCGTGCCGGGACGCGGGGGGCATGCGGGCGCTAATCCTGCTGTTTTGCCTTGCCTCCGTCATTTTTTACATATTGTACATTTTTAACGGCATTGCCGAGTCCGCGCTGAAAAAAAGGAAGTTTTACATGAAGACGCTGCTGATTCGGATCAGCGCGGCCGCACTCATGTGCGTGTGCTTTTTTACGATCATTTATACGTCGATTTACAAGCTGTTCGGACAAAACGCGTTTGACGGGGAAAACATCGGCAGCGATCTTGTCAGCCAGCTGGTTTCTTTCCTCTATTTCAGCGTGGCGACCTTTGCGACCGTCGGATATGGCGACATATCGCCCGTGGACAGCACGTCCCGGCTGGCGGTCATCATGGAAATATGCTTCAGCTTCATTACCGTGGCGTACGCTTTGTCGATGCTGACCGAATTCCGGCGGATTTTTAGCCCGGGACCCGACGACAAGCTGCCGGAGGAGCTGTAGCGAGGGGCCAGGCTTTACGGCTTCATCAGCTTGCGCAACAGTTTGAGCCCGTTTTTGGAGGACGGGTAACGGAATGCGATATCAAAACGGGTCGTCTGCTTCAGGACGCTTTTGTAATGCGTGAAGGTGTCGAAGCTCCCTTTCCCGTGATAGGCCCCCATGCCGCTTTCGCCGACGCCGCCGAACGGCAGGTAGGGGGTGGCGATATGCATCAGCGTGTCGTTGACGCAGCCGCCGCCGTAGGAGACGCTGCCGACAACCGCCTTCTCGGTCCCGGCATCCCGGGTGAACAGATACAAAGCAAGCGGCTTGGGACGGGCGTTAATCATGTCCACGGTTTCCTGGATGTCGTCGTATTCCAGTATCGGCAAAATCGGGCCGAAGATTTCCTCCTGCATGACGGGCATATCCCATGTCGCTTGATCCAGAAGCGTCGGCTCGATGCGGAGCCGGTCCGGATCCGTCCGGCCGCCTGCGGCGATGCTGCCGTTCCCCAGGAAGGATACAAGCCTTTTGAAATGTTTTTCGGAAACGATGCGGCCATACGACGGGTTAAATAACGGATCGGGTCCGTAAAGCTCCCGGATGGCTTCCCGCAGGTGCGGGATCAGCTTGTTTTTGATGCTGCGGTGCGCCAGCACATAGTCCGGGGCGATGCAGGTCTGGCCGGCGTTCGTGAATTTGCCGAAAGCGATGCGACGGGCCGCAAGCTTAAGCTCGGCATCTTCGTGGACGATGCAGGGGCTTTTGCCGCCGAGCTCGAGCGTCAGCGGAATAAGCCCTTCGGCGGCTGCCTGCATGACGATTTTGCCGACGTTGACGCTGCCGGTAAAAAAGATGTAGTCCACGGGCTGGGCCAGCAGCTCCTGGCTCACATCCGGCCCGCCTTGCACCACGGCCACGTATTCCTCGCCGTAGATGCCGCCGAGCATGTCGGCCAACAGCGCCGACGTGGCTGGGGTGAGCTCCGAAGGCTTCAGCAGCGCGGTGTTTCCGGCCGCCAATGCCCCGATAAGCGGGGATACGGCGAGCTGGAACGGGTAATTCCACGGGGCTATAATCAGCGCGGTACCGTAAGGTTCGGGGATGATCCGGCCTCGGCTTCCGATATGCGTCAATGCGGTTCGGACCCTTTTGGGCGCCATCCAGCGGCGCAGATGTTTGAGCGTAAAGGCCAATTCTTCGTACACGATGCCGATCTCCGTGGAAAAGGCTTCGAACTCGCTTTTGTTCAAATCGTTGTTCAGGGCTTCGATGATCCTTTTCTCGTTTGCGGTCAGCGCGTCCCGCAGCTTTTTGAGCTGCTCCAAACGATAAGCCAAGGGGCGCGTTATGCCGCTTTTGTAAAAATGTTTTTGTTTCTGAATGAGGCTTGACATGGTATCGTTAGACATAGGGAATCATCCCTTTCCTTTGATCTATTTGGATTGATGGAGAACGGATAAGTTTTTTGGCAAATGCCGTTCTTTCTGGAAACGGTCTCAGGGTTCGAATCATCAACGTAAAAAGACGCTTTTCTTATCATTATTATACAGGGAGCGGCCAGACGATGAAAAACAGTCCAAAGTCCGGCAGGATGACGCGCAGGGCATTTTTGAAGCGCTCGGGGGCGGCTATGTTGGGCGCCGGCATGCTGGCCGGGGGATACGCCTCGTTTTGGGAGCCCGTGCAGCTGGACATCGTCCGCCCGTCCTTCCGCTGCCCCAGGCTTCCGGCCGCATTTGACGGGATTCGGATTGCGCATTTCAGCGACCTCCATCTGGGTTTCTACTCCAGGAAAAGCGTGATTGCCAGGCTGGCCGAAGCGATCGGAAGAGAAACGCCCGATCTGGTCCTTTTTACCGGGGATGCGGTAGATTCGGAGGCGGACGCTTTGCGCGAGTATCTTCCGCTGCTGGCTTCCATGAACGGGACGCTCGGCAAGTTTGCGATCCTCGGCAACCATGATTACATGACCCGCCCGGATTTGGTCGCCGACATGCTGAAGGTCGCAGGCTTTCAAGTCTTGAGAAACGGAAGCGCCCTTGTGGAGCGGCGAGGAGAGGCGATCGCCATCGTGGGCCTGGATGACGGGTTAAAGGGTTTCCCGGACCCCGCAAAGGGGCTTGGCGGCGTTCCCGACGGCCTGTTTACGCTGCTGATGATGCATGAGCCGGATTACGCGGACACGGCGGCCGCGTACCCGTTCGACATGCAAATATCCGGACACAGCCATGGAGGACAGGTCCGGGTTCCGCTCATCGGAGCGATGCTCACGCCGCCGGGAGCAAGACGTTACGTGATGGGAGCCTACGCGGTCGGGGAGCGGGCAATGCCGCTTTACGTCAACCGCGGCATCGGCGAAACCCATTTGCCGATACGATTCCTGTGCACGCCGGAGCTGACCATGATGACGCTGAGGTCGGGAAACGCCTGAATCATGTAGCGATGCAAAGGAGAGGAAGCGGATGTTCGCGGAAAAGTTTCGGTTTTCGCCCGAATTGACGGGGGAGCGCCTGGCGCTCCGGCAGGTCGAGAAAAAGGATGCCCCCGCTTTGCTTGGCATCCTCTCCGATCCGCAGGTCATGAAATACGTCACGCAAGGATCGCTGTTCAGCTTCGGGCGGTCGCGCCGCGTGGCCGCGGAGCTATTGAACGACAGCCGTCCGGATTCGATGCATTACGGCATTTGGATTCCGGGGACGAACGTTCCCGTCGGGGTCGTGTCGCTGCAAAACTGGAGGCAGGAGCAAAAGGACGCCATGATCGGCTACATGCTCGACCGGAAGTTTTGGCAGCAGGGATTGGCGACCGAAGCGGTAGGCGTGCTGCTGCAGTATGTTTTTGCCGGGCTGCTGCTGCATCGGGTAGAAGGGCGGTGCCATGCGGTCAACACCGCTTCGGAACGCGTCATGCAAAAAAACGGGATGGTGCTGGAGCGTACGTTCTCCCATAAAAGGATGTTTTTTGCGGCACCGCTCGAGATGAAAATTTACAGCCTTACGAACCTGCAATACCAGGCCCTTCAGGACAAGGGCATGACAAGCGACGGTAAGGATTTGAAGGGAGATTCAGCACAGCAAAGTGAAGGCAGAAACATGGTTTAAACATCCGGCAGGCATTTTGATCAGCTCCGCGGGGGCAACCCTGTTGTGGGGCAGCGCGCTGCCGGTCATCAAGATCAGCTATGGGCATTTTCATATCGATTCCAAGGACGTGTTCGGGGAATGGGTGTTTGCAGGCTACCGGTTTGCGCTGGCGGGGTTGATTTTGATCCTTCTGGCCATGCTGACGGGACAGACCCGAAGTCCGGGGCGCAAGCCGCTTTCCATGCCCCGCCTCGCACGGCTCGGTTTCATCCAGACCTTTTTGCAGTACCTCGTGTTGTACGCGGGACTCAGCTACAGTTCCGGCATCGAAGGCTCTATTTTGGTGGGCTCCACCTCGCTGTTTCAAATTTTGTCGGCACGGCTTCTGGACAAGTCGGAAGGGTTGAACCCGGCGAAATGGATGGGGCTGCTGCTCGGATTTCTCGGCATTCTGGTCATGGGGTTTGCGCAGCAGGGCGTGCAGTTCCATTTCGGCATCGGCGCCGTCCTGCTCTTGGCATCGGCCGCTTTCGGCGGATTCGGCAACGTGCTTTTCCGCAAGGAAAGCGTGAGCGAATCCGTCATGGCGCTGACGGGAAAGCAGATGCTCGCCGGCGGCCTGGGGCTTCTCGCAATAGGGGCCGTCCGAAGCGGCATCGCGCCGTTTTCTTTTGACGCCAAAGGGTGGCTGCTCCTGATCTACCTGTCCGTGCTTTCCGCCGCAGGATTTGCGCTGTGGAACACGGTCATGAAATATAACGCGGTCGGCAAAGTATCCTTATACCTGTTCCTGATTCCGGTTTTCGGCGTCCTGCTGTCGGCAGTGCTGCTGGATGAACGCGTGTCGGCCTGGATCGGGCTGTCGCTTGGCCTGGTCGTTGCCGGCATCGTGATCGTGAACCGTTCCGGTCAAGCAGGGAATCAGAAGCGGATCGTTAAAAAAGGGGTCGAAAGAAGCCTGTAACGGAAGCTTGCAACGGGGGAATGGTTTTGTAACATAAATGAAATATTGCTGTTATGCGTCTCTAACAGAGACGGGGTACACTTATTGCATGACCCCCTTTTTGAAAATATAAATGATGTTTTGAGGACCCGCTCGTGACGGGTCCATTTTTTTTGCGTTAGAAAGCAGCAGATTACAGCGGCACGCTGATCTTTTGCTTGTTTTTGAAATACACCCATTCTTTGAAGCCGATTTCCTTCAGCCGCGCGGCCACTTGGTTCAGCTCGTCGCCCACCCGGGAAGGTTTGTGCGCGTCCGAGCCGAACGTCACGTCGACGCCGAAATGCAAGGCGCGCTCCAGAATCGCGTCGGAAGGGTACCACCCCCCGCTCAGCTTCGTTTTGCCGGAAGTGTTGATTTCGATCGCTACCCCGTTTTCCGCGATGACCTGCAGCGTTTCGTCCAACATCCGTTCGGCGGGAATATCGGAAAAAGCGGGATAATTTCCTTTCATGGCGTCGATATGGCCCAAAAATTGAAAGAGGCCGCTTCGCGCCGAATCCTGGATCAGCCGGTAATAGTCTTCCTTGACTTCGATTTGCTGCTGATCGCTTAGCTTTTTCCACCGGTTTTTATTGAAAATGCTGACGCCCCCCACGTTGTGCACCGACCCGATGATGTAGTCGAACGGGTAATTGGACAGCACTTTGCGGTAGGTTTCGAAATGCTCGGGAAAATAGTCGGATTCGATGCCGAGCAGCACGTCGATTTTGCCCGCGTATTCTTTTTTCAGCTCCAGCACTTCTTCGACGTAGTTGGCGATTTCGGATTTCCCCATGGCGATTCCCGGAAAAGCCTGCTCCGCTTTTTCCCCGAAATAAGGGGTGTGATCGGAAATGCCGATGGCCTGCAGCCCGGCGGAAATGGCGGCTTCGACGTAATCGCGGATCGTGCCGTCCGCATGGCCGCAGCGGAAATGGTGGGTATGAAGATCGAATTTCATCCTGCAGTCTCCCTTCGCTATAATAGATGCCCGAATTTATTCGGAGCTGATGAACTGGGTTTCCGGCATGCCCTTGAGATCGCTTAAAAACTGCTGCATGGCGGAGTTCAAATATTTTCCGGATTTGTAGATCACGCCGACGGGATGGCTGACCTCGAGCTCCCGGAGCGGGATGATTTTGAGGGTGCCGTGGCGGAGTTCGCTTGCGACCGATTGTTTGGACATGATGGCCGCGCCAAGGTCGATTTCGACCATCCGTTTGATTTCCTCGCTGCTGGACAGCTCCATGACCACGTTGGGGACGATGCCGTGTTTTTTGAATATGTCGTCGCTGAACTTTCTGCCGACCGTATCCTGGGACAGCAGGATCAGCGGCGTATCCCGAAGAACGTCCATCGATACCGTCGTTTTGCGGGCAAGGGGATGCCTCGGGGACACGATCAGCTCGAAAGTGTCGTAATAAAGCACGGATGTAATCAAATTGGGATTGCGTTCAATCAAGTATCCGATGCCGACATCGATCTGGCCGTTTTCCACGCTCGTATAAATTTGGGAGGAGGCCATGGACTGGATCGACGTTTTGATCAGCGGGAACTGGTTCTGAAAATAGGAAAGCACCCGGGGCAGGATTTGGATCGCGATGGAGGTCGTCGTGCCCAGCACGATATGTCCCTGCGGGATCTGATCCAGATCGGACAGCCGCTGTTTCAACTCCTCCACGACGGCCAAAATCCGCTCGGCATGTTCAAGGAACACTTGCCCCCGGTCGGTAAGGGTTACCGGCTGATTCCGGTCGACCAGAACGGTTTTGAACTCGTCCTCCAAGCTTTTGATTTGGGCGGATACCGCAGGCTGGGTCAAATTGAGCAGTTCTCCGGCTTTGCGGAAACTCATCGTCTTCGAGATGGTAATCAGTGTCTCCAGTTGACTGATGTTCATGCAGTTCCTCCTTAGACTCTTATTTGTACCCTCAGGATTTTGCAAATCCTCACCTTAACTGAGCCTCGACCCAATGTATATCCTTTAATTATATGGGATTCGGAAAGTGACGGCAATGCCGCTCGGCTTATGGCTTCGGGCTTTGCCCGGAAAGCAGGGCCTGCCGGGGAAGGAAAAAATGCATCTACAAAATTCGCCAAGGTCTTCAAAATTATGCCTAAAGGACCGATATACATATCAGGATTCGGCCTCTTACAATTCTTAAATAGGAAAAAGGGATTAATCATAAGGGTAATTATACCCTAGTTATTAAACCGGATATGAATTTTTCGTGATTTGTGAAGGGGTTTCACGTATAATTGGTTCAAACGGGAATGGGACTTTTGGAGCGTAGTGCTGTCATCTATCTGGAAGGGGTGTTAAACATTAATGAAAGCGGAGGTTATTAATCCTTTTCTGGAATCCGCGCGGCTTGTCATTGAGCAGGTGATACAGGTATCCCCTTCGACGGGAAACCTGGGGGTCAAGACGGTCGAGTTTATTCAGGACCATATATGGATTCAAATCGGCATGACCGGACAGTTGAACGGAAACATCATGTTCGGCATCCATGAGCGCGTGGCGTTACGCATGGTTTCCGTCATGATGGGAGGCTACGTGCTGACGGAAATGGACGAGATGGGGCAAAGCGCCATTTCCGAGCTTGGCAACATGATCAGCGGCAACGCGAGCACCATTTTGTCCAATCAAGGCGTCAGCGTCGACATTACGCCGCCGAAGGTGGTCAAAAGCGAGCATGTTACGTCGATTTTTCCGCAAAAAGCGCTCAGCATCCCTCTTGTCATGGACGGAATCGGGGAGCTGGACATTCAGGTCATGATTTCCTAGAAAAAGGCAGTCCTAAACAGGTCCCGGCCGGTTCGTTCCGGTGGATTTTCTCCCGGCGGCAGTTTCTGCTATCTTTAGAGGAGAAGCAAAAAGCGCATCGCGGGCATGGCCCGTTAGGATGCATCGCTTAGGAGGAGGTCGGGAACATGTTAAAGGATAAAGTCGTTTTCATTACCGGGGCTTCCAGCGGAATCGGCCTGTTGACGGCGCAAATGCTCAGCGAAAAGGGAGCGGTACCGGTCCTCGCGGCGCGCTCCGGGCGCAAGCTGGCCGAAGCTTCCGCCGGCATTGCCGGGAAACACGGGGTCAAGACGCTTGACGTGACCCGGGAAGACGAAGTGAAGCGGGCAGTCGAAGAAGTGATACGGGAGTACGGGCGAATCGATATTTTGCTGAACAACGCGGGGTACGGCAAATTCGAGCCTGCGACGGATATGCCTTCCGCGGAATTCGAGCGGATGATGGACGTCAATTATATGGGAACGGTGCGCTGCGCCAAGGCGGTGCTTCCCCATATGCTTGAACGCCGGAGCGGGCAAATCGTCAACGTCGCTTCCATGGCCGGAAAAATCGGCACGGCGAAGTCGACCGCCTATACGGCGACGAAACATGCGGTGCTCGGCTTCAGCAACGCCCTGCGCCAGGAGCTGCGCGGCACGGGAATTACGGTGTCTACCGTCAACCCGGGCCCCATCGACACGCCTTTTTTCGATATCGCGGATCCTTCGGGAGGCTACGTAAGCAACGTCAAATGGCTGATGATGAAGCCGGAGCACGTGGCCCGCAAAATGGTGCGCCTGATGGATACCCGAAAGGAAGAGCTGAACCTGCCGCTCAAAGCAGCCGCGGCCATGCGTTTGTACCAGCTGTTCCCGCGCCTGTCGGATCGGCTTACCTATCGGATGATGAATAAAAAATGACAGGCCGGCTCGGCATAGAGCCGGTTTTTTCGCGTCCTCCGCCGTACGCGCAAATTAATTTTTTGGTGCGGCGGCCCTTTTATCATATAATGGTTAAGAATGACTTCTATAAAAGGATGGAATGGAATGAACCCAACTTCGTTTACAGCGCTGGGCATTGAACAATCTTTGATGGACAGCTTATCGGAATACGGCATTACGGATCCGACGCCGGTGCAGGCGGAAGCGATTCCCGCGATTTTGAAAGGGGCGGACGTGCTTGCCCGTTCCCAGACCGGGACAGGCAAAACGCTCGCCTATCTGCTGCCGGTCCTGCAGGGCATCGACGCAGAGCGGAAATCGGCGCAAAAGCTCGTGATCGCGCCGACGCAGGAGCTTGCCATGCAAATCGTCAGGGAAGGCGAAAAATACGGAGAAAACCTCGGCATCAACGTGCTTGGATTGATCGGGGGCGCGGCCCTGAAACGCCAGGTGGAAAAGCTGAAGCAGCACCCCCAGCTTCTCGTCGGGACCCCGGGAAGAATCCGGGAACTGATCGAAACGCGCAAGGTGAAAATGCATGAAGTAAACACGATCGTCGTGGATGAAGTCGATCAGGTGTTTCAGCTTGGCGGCGCGGCCGATGTCGACCGCATCCTCCGGAGCGCGCTCCGGGACCGGCAGCTCGTGTTTTTGTCGGCGACCGTCAGCGAGGAAACGGCGGCGCTCGTCAAACGCGAGATGAACGCTCCGGTCGAAATCGGCATCGATCCCGACCAGTCGACCGCCAAAGGGCTTGAGCATTATTATTTTGCCGGCGACGAGCGGGATAAAATCGAGACGCTGCGCCGGGTGATCCGCCATTACGATCCGAAAAAGGCGATCGTGTTCGTCAATCAGACGGAAACCATCGCCGAAGTGCAGGGCAAATTGAATTATATGGGGCTTTCGGCAGAGGGATTGTACGCGGATGCGGATAAACTGACCCGAAGCAGGGTGCTCTCCGGTTTCCGCAGCGGCAAGTTCAAGGTGCTGGTCGCGAGCGACGTCGCCGCCCGCGGTCTCGACATCGAAGGGCTCGAGATGGTCGTCAACTACGATCCGCCTGCGGATTCCGAGCACTATGTACACCGTGCCGGCCGTACCGGGCGCATGGGTCGCAGCGGCCTCGTTCTCTCCCTGGTGACGCACCGTCAAATTTTCATCATGAACAAATTTGCCAGGGAGCTCGGCATTTCGCTGGAAGAGCGCAGGCTGTACGGCGGCAAAGTGCTGAAACCCGGGGCGCTGCCCGGCGGGCGCGGCCCGTCCGGAACGCGAAAGCCTTCGGACAAGAAAGCGACGGCGGACGTGTCGGGGGGCGGGGAAGGCAGAAACCGCACAGCCAAGGAAGAAACGCGCCGGGCGCCGGGCCCGGCCAAAGGCAAAAACGAATGGGTCCGCGGCGGCAAGCAGCCGGAACGAAAAGGCAGCGAGCGGGACCGCGACCGGAAAAACAAAGGGGCTCCCAAATGGCTGAAAGACAAAAAACGTCCATAAGCGGATGAGCCGGGTATTTTTTTGGAGGTGATGCAATGAACGGAAATACGGTGCTGGATATTCAAGGCTTGAGCGGCGGATACAGCTTGAACCGCCCCGTGCTGCATGATGTGTCCTTTCAGGTGAATCCGGGCGAAATGGTCGGCTTGATCGGGCTGAACGGCGCGGGAAAAAGCACGACCATGAAGCATATCCTTGGGCTGATGACTCCCCAAAAAGGAGAGATTCGCGTCAGGGGGAAAAAACGGGACGAAGATTCCGAAACCTATCACGGCTCCCTGGCATTCGTACCGGAGTCTCCGCTGTTATACGATGATATGACCGTCCGCGAGCATCTCGAATTCACGGCGAGGGCCTACAACGTTCCGCGCGGCGATTACGAAGAACGCGCGGACAGGCTTTCCCGGATTTTCCGGATGCAGGACAAGATGGACAGTCTTTCGACGCAGCTGTCCAAAGGCATGCGGCAGAAGGTCATGATCATGTGCGCCTTCGTCGCCCGCCCGTCGCTGTACATTATCGACGAGCCGTTTCTCGGGCTCGATCCGCTCGGCATCCGGTCTTTGCTTGATTTTATGGTTGAGTTGAAGGAAGGGGGCTCTTCCATTCTGCTGAGCTCCCATATCCTGTCGACGATCGAAAACTATTGCGACCGGTTTGTCGTGCTGCATCAGGGAAGCATCATTGCGCAGGGGACGCTGGAAGCGATCGAAGCGCAGGCCGGAACGACCGGGGCAGGGCTGGAAGATATGTTTTATACCCTCGTGCAAGGCAGGGATTGACGATGGACTTGATGAAGTTAAGGGCCGAGCGCCGGAGCCGCTTCTGGGGGAAAGAAGTGCTGCCGTATCTCGGTTATGTACTGCAAAGCGGGGTCGCGGCGCTGATGCTGTTCGCGCTGATCGTTTTTTCGGCTTGGTATACGTCCCTGGTGCAGCATATTCCGGCGGGGCTCCCGATTCGCTGGATCATGCTCGTATTATTCGTGCCGCTGACGGTCAACAGCAGCTTCAGAACCTATCTCGCGCCGGCGGACACCGTGTTCCTGCTGCCGCAGGAATCCCGGATGAAAAGCTATTTTCAAGGAAGCTGGACCAGCGGGGTTGTGTACAAACTGCTGGGACTCGCCCTCATCTTTCTCATTTCGTGGCCGATTTACGTCCGGAGCGACGGACAGCCCAAGCCGTTTTGGCTGTTCCTGCTCGTGCTGATCGCACTGAAGCTGCTCGCCAGCTACGGCTGCTGGAAGGAACTGCGCATGGTTTCCCGGCGCGCCACGTTTGCCTATAGGGTGCTGCGCTACGTCGTGCTTGCGCTTTGCGTCGCGGCATGGATCTGGCAGCCGGCAGGCCGGAGCCTGATATTTATCGTGCTGCTTGCGGCCACGTATACCGCCGCGCTTCGACTTCCCGCCAAACACCCCGTCGCATGGGAAAGACTTATTGCCCAGGAGAAAGTCCACAGCGGGCGGGTGCTGATGGTCCTGGGGTGGTTCGTCAACGTTCCGGGACGGGAGCAGCGCGTTTATGCCAGAAAGTGGCTTTCGTGGGCGGGAAACAACATTCCGTGGAAGCCGGAAGCGGCTTACCGGTATTTGCTGATGAAAAGCTTTGTGCGCAGCGACATTCTCGGCATCGTGCTCAGGGTCGGCATTTTGGCGGCGTTTTTGGCTTGGTGGCAGCGCGGAAGCAACGTCGGCATCGGCATCTATTGGTTTTTCGTGTTTCTGGCAGGCATCCAGCTGTCGTCGCTGCTGCGTTTTCACAGCGAATCTTTCTGGCTTCACGTCTATCCGATCGCGCCGGGCAGCCGGCGGAGGAATGCCATCAAACTCGCGTTTCAGATTCAACTGACGTTTGCGGCAGTCACATGGCTTCCGTTGCTCGGGGCCGGGCTCGAACGAATGGGGACCGTGCTCATGGCGCTGCTTGGCGGGATCGTTCTTTGCCTGTTGTCCCGATTTTTTGCAAGCAGGAAAAAGACGGAAGACGATGAGGACGACGAATAACGCGCAAGTATCGAAAACAAAAAGGCAGAAGGCCGGAATCCCGGCCTTCTGCCTTTTTTAGCGGTGCTTATCGATGCCTGTAAGTCAAGGGTATGCGATTATACCCAGAAAGAACGAGTGATGATAACCAGGAGGATGAAGAGAACCAGGATAGCACCCGTGTTACCGAATAATCCAGGTCCACAACCGTATCCGTATCCGCCTCTTACTTCTTCGCTCATTGTTCATTCCCCTTTACTTTGGATTGTTTTGCGTTACACGGTATCTTATGTCTCGGGGAAAGACTGTGCTTGGGCAATCACCCGTTCCTGACTAAAAAAATCTATTCCAGGCGCCTTATTTCCGTAGATCGGCAATGCCTTTGTACACGAGGTCAAACAGGTCCTCCAGGTATTCCTCTTCGATGCAGGAAAACGCGATGCGAAGGTCATGTTCGCCGAGCGCGATCGTTCCGACGCCGTACTGATGGAGGATATGCGTGCGGAGCTCTTCGGCGGAAACGTCCTTCAGCTTCAGGCACATGAAGTAACCCGAGTTGAACGGGTAATATTCCCACACGTCGCCGTATTTTCCGCTGTCGAGCAGCGCCTTGACCTTGTTGGCGCGGCCTTTCATGATTTGGAATTTTTCTTCCTTCTGGGCGTTGAACTCCGGCGATTTAAGCGCATCGAGCACGAACGTCTGGGAAGGATGGGAGCAGCTGGAGACGGTGGCGCGGATGATGCCGAGCGTTTTTTGTTCCAGCGCGTTCAGCACGTCTTTGCTTTCGGATGCATAGGTAATGAAGCCGACGCGGAAGCCCCAGACGAATTCTTCTTTGGTCGCGCCGTCGACCTTGACGGCCAGGACGCGCGGATGAAGATCGGCCAGCTTGCCGAACAACGATTCCTTCAAGGAATCCTCGAAAAAGAGTCCGAAATAAGCGTCGTCCGTGACCACGACCACGTTGATGCCCGCTTCCGCCGCTTCCTTGACGGCCGCAACGATTTCATCGCCTTCCTTAAGGCCCGGCGTATATCCCGTCGGGTTGTTCGGGAAGTTGAGGATGACGATCGCTTTGCCTTTGTCTTTTTGCGCTAACAGTGCCTCGCGCAGGCCTTGGCTGTTGAACGTCATTTCGTCCGTAAAAAGCGGATAATTGACGATTTCCGCGTGGCGGCGGATGCCGAAGGTCAGCTCATAGTTCTCCCAGTTTTTGTCCGGGAAAATGACGGCGTCCCCTTCATCGACGAAAAGGTCGGCAACGATGCTCAGCCCGTGCGTCAGCGCGTTGGTCACGATCGGGCTGCTGAGCGATTTTCCTTCCAGCGAAGGATTTTCCTCCTTCATCTTGGCAAGCCAGGCGGTCCGGAGCTCCGGTTTGCCGGCAGGCGGCGCGTACGGATAAAGGTCCTTTGGCTGATAGGCGGACAGCTTGCTTTGGATGACGTCCAAATGCATCGGAATGCCGCCTTCGGTCGCAATGCCGATCGTCGCGTTGTACTTTTTGGCATGGCCGGCAGCTTCGGCGGATTGGCTCAGAATGCCTTCTTTCGGAAAGTAGATCTCCTTGCCCAGCGTGGACAGCATGTCGTATACATGCGGATTGCCGGATTTGATGCTTTCGTTCAATTGTTCAGCAGGTCGGTTTACCATGTCTTCCATCCTTCCAAATCGGTTGTAAGTTCGGAAATGCCGTGGGATTTCCATGTCAGGTTTCCGTTTTCACTGCCTTACATTATATCATTTGCCGCCGGAGCCGTCACGGACAAAACCGCTTTGGACAGGGATATCATTCGATATTTTCCATGGATTGGCACGGCGATTCGTTTTTCTTCCGGGGGCGTTCCGGAACGCTGCTGCGGACGAGCTCCGCCGTTTCAAGGTCGCGTTCCCGGTTCCGGGCTTCCAGCCCGCAGAGGATTTGGCGTCTTTCGCCTTCTTCCAGGTTTTGGCCGAATTTGAATTTGGCGGTGAGGCGTTCCGGAACGATTTTGACGACGGCCACGTTGCGCAGTCTCGGAGCATATACCGGATGGTCGGCATCGATCGGATCATAGCCGCCTTCCGGCTGGAGTTTGTGCATCAGCAGCGTGAACACCGCCGCTTTTTCGCGCACGTCGGTCACGATTTCGGCCCGTCCGCTTACCGTGACGCTTTTGAAATACGTCGTGGCCGGACAGGCAAGATTGGGATCCGTGAAGTAGGACGGAATGAGGGCATATTCGTCGGCGACGCTGAAGCTGACCATGGGGCTCGCTTTCAAATGGTTCATTTTTTCGCCGATCCGGCTGCCGTGAAAATAAAATATCCCCTGATCGTATACGAAGTTGAGCGGCGTCACCCGCGGACGTCCGTCCTCCCCGACCGTGCCGAGAAAGCCGAAACTCATCCCGGACAAAAATGCTTCGATTTCCTTTTCTTCGTCAACGCTGAATTCATCTCTTCTCATCTGGTTTCCCTCCAATATTTCTATTGCCGGTATCGCAGCCCTTCAAGCCGCGAAAGCTTGTTGTCAGCATAATGGAGACATTGACAATAAAAAAGATCCAATTTAGATTAATTTTAATAGTCCAATTTTGCCTTTCGAACAAAGGAGGCGACGGGGATGGAATTGACGCTCCATATGGAGGCATATCTCGACCGACACCGATTCAAATACTTGGCGCTGTATCATGCGTTAAGGGAGGCCATCCAGGAGGGCCGCTTGCCCGGCGGCATGAAGCTGCCGTCGACCCGCGAGATGGCGGAGCGGTACGGCTTGTCCCGCGGGGCGGTGGCCCAAAGCTATGACATACTGATGGCCGAAGGATACGTATATGCCGAAACGGGCCGGGGGACTTTCGTCACGGATGCGGGCTATTCCCCGCCGTCGATGGAAAAAATAAAGGAAACGCCGATCAAGCTTTCCCAATGGGGGGAACGGCTGCTCCGCATTCCGGACATGCCGCTCGATGCCGCGAAGCGGGCGGAGATCAGCTTCATCAACCAGCCGCTCGAGATGAGCCGTTTCCCGTACGAAGAGTGGCGGAGCGCCTTGTCTTTCGCCGGGGGACGCAAAGGAATCGGCCTGCAGCATAAAGCGCCCCCCGAAGGGGACGGACAGCTGCGCGAGGCGATCGCTTCCCATTTGCGCGTGACGCGGGGAATTATGGCCCGTCCGGAGCATGTCGTCCTTTTTAACGGTTCGATGCAGGCCATCGTTTTGCTTTTTCAGCTGCTGATGAACGAAGGGGAGGCCGCCGTCGTCGAAAATCCGGGATTCCACGGCATCCGGCGGGCGGTCGAGGCCTGCGGCGGCAACATCATTCCGGCGGCGGTCGACCGGCAGGGAGTGCGGCCGCAGGAGTGGGATGCGGGCATTTTGTTCGTGACGCCGAGCAGGCAGTACCCGACGGGGGCCGTGCTCAGCCTGAAGCGGCGGCGGCAGCTTCTCGACTGGGCGCAGCGGCATGATGCGGTCATCATCGAGGACGATTACGACAGCGAATTCCGTTTTGGCGGGCGTCCGATCGAGCCGCTGAAAACGCTCGATACCCAGGAGCGGGTCATTTATATCGGCTCCTTCTCCCAGACGATGTTTCCCGGCCTGAGGCTGGGGTTTGCGGTTCTGCCGGAAGGGCTGGTCGAGGCCGCCGTGCGCGCCAAATCGCTGTATGAGCCGATGTCGCCGGGGCTGCTGGAACAGCGGGCGCTCGCCAGGTTCATGTCCAAAGGAAGCTACATGCGCCATTTGCGCCGTCTAACCCGGTTGTATGGGGCGCGGCACGGACATTTTTGGGGACTGATGCATGCGCTCGCCGGGGATCTTTTCGAACTGATGCCCGGCGATGCCGGGCTGCATGTGTATGCGAACTGGCTGAAGTCCGCGGATGAATACGAGGCGTTTCGCGGCGCAGCGGTCCGCCGGGGCGTTGTATTCCGGGATGCGCAGGCGTATTGGATGGGACAGGGGCCTCCGGCGGCCTGTTTCGGGTTCGCCCATCTGACGGAGGAACAGATCGCGGACGGCGTCCGAAGGCTGGTGCTTGCGTGGCAGGATGTGCAAAATTTCTCGTGAAAGGGTATCATGATAGATGGATTTGCGCTTTTGCTGCATTGCGGCATTCGCTTTTGCGTACACGGCGATCGACTTGATTCATGTTCAGTAAATATCATAAGGGGGAATGACGCCATGCTGCATGCGTCGCCGTCTTCTTTTCAAATACTGCCTTCGCTGGCGAAAATCGTATGCGAGCCGGGATGGAAATGGCAGAAACGCGAAAAAGCGCTGGAGAACTACGATTTGTTTTATGTATGGAGCGGGGAAGGAACGGTGATCCGCAACGACGAGCCGTTTGAGGTCGGCAAAGGCAGCTGCTTTTTGTTCAGGCCGGGGGATCATACGAGCGCAACCCATAATCCGCAAAAACCGCTCGTGCTGACGTACAGCCATTTCAGGATCAACGAGCCGGTGACCGACATTCCGCAGCCTTACCGGAGGCTCACGGACACGGTTGATTTCGAGTACATGCTTTCCCGGTACGTGAGGCTGTTTCTGGTGAACACGTTCGCCGCGCAGGAGGAAGGACAGCTGATCCTGAAGCAGCTCATGATCCATCTGCTGCGGCATGACCGCGAACAGCCGGAGGAGAAAAAGGCCAGCAACCAGCTGACCGAGGCCATCCACGAAATCGCGAACTACGTCCAGCAGCATCCGGGCAAACCTCACCGGGTAGAGGATCTTGCCGCCCGCGCGGGATTGTCGCCGCGCTATTTTTCGATCAAATTCAAGGAGCTGATCGGGACGCCGGTCCAGTCCTACATCATCCGGACGCGAATCGAGCGCGCCCAGCATCTTTTGCTTCATGCGGGCATGAACGTAACGGAGGTGGCGGACGCCCTCGGCTATCGCGACATCTTTTTCTTCAGCAGGCAGTTTAAGCAATATACGGGAAAAAAACCTTCCGAAATCCGTTGAATCCTTACCGGAGCCTTCCTCCGATGATCATGGGCGGACAGGCAACGGTCCCGTAAAGGAGACAAACATACGCATGGCGGGCGGGTCGGGTCGACTCCGCACCGCCATTTTTGCTGCAATGAGTTTTTTTGGAAAGGGCAAGCGATGGGCCGGGGGCCTGCAAGAGAGGATGGCGAGGACCGGAGCAGGCGGCACGGCGGCGATGGCTATCGAAATTTCCGGGCCCGGTATGCTATGCTGGCTATATGGAATTTTGTAATGATAGAACAGAAAAAAACGGCAAAAGAGCGAAAACAAGGGGGGAGATACCCATGAACGAAGCGTTTCATGCGGATTCGGAGGACAGCAGAAGGCTGCTGCTCGTTCAGGCGGAGGCGGCTCTGACGGCTGCCCTGGAGCAGTACGGTATTCAGGAAAAACATCTGGATTTCATTCAGGTGTCGGAGCATGTCACTTATAAAATCGAAGATGAAGCGGGAAGGTTGTATTTGCTCCGCGTTCATCCCGCAGCGGCATCCTCAGGGGAAACCGTTTCGGAAATGGAGTGGCTCGAATATTTGGCGCGGGTCGAGGGGCTTGTGGTCCCCACGGGCGTTCCGAACCGCGAAGGCTCGTACGTCACCGAGGTGGAGACGGGTCGGGGGCAAAGCTGGAAGGTGTCGGTGCTTCGCTGGATCGATGGCGACCATTGGGAGGGACAGTACAGCGAAGAGCAGCTCCTTCTCATGGGCGGTCTGCTGGCGAAGATGCACCGGGCGGCCCTCCGTTTCAAACCTGCCGAGGGCTTTGTCCGCCCGGTATGGGACGGGGAGCCGTTCGCGCGGGAGACGGCCAGGCTCAAGCAGCATCATGGGAGTTTTCTAACCTCGGACGAATACGCGATTTATGAGCAGGCGGCCGCCAAAGTGACGGCCCATATGTCCGGCATGCGGCGGGATCGCGAGAGTTTCGGCCTCATTCACGGCGATTTCCACGAAGGAAACATGGTGTTCAAAGGCGGGGAGCCTTATCCGATCGATTTCGGGCGCTGCGGTTTCGGCTTCTATTTGTATGATTTGGCGCAGTCGTTTATCGGCTTGTACCCTGTGCAGCGTCAATGGTTCATGGAAGGATACGAGCGGCTGCGGCCCGTTTCCGGCCAGCCGGGCTGCATTCCTGCGCTCGAAACGTTTTTTGTCAAAGCGCTGATCGAAAACCAGAGCTTCCATGCCCCGCATCCGTGGGAAGCGGCGGAGCTGAGGGAAAGCAAGCCGTATTCGTTGGCGCTCCTTCGGCATTATTTGGACGGGAATCCGTTTCTGTTCGAAGCGATTCCCGTATAAGGTGGGGTAACATGAAAACAATGCAAGGGGAGCCGGTAGCCCTGGTCACGGGCGGTTCAAGCGGCTTCGGGCTGCTGACGGCGGTTGAGCTTGCCCGGCGGGGATTCGCCGTCATCGCGGGCATCCGGAGGATGGAGGCGCAGGCAGGGCTGATGGACGCGGCGGCGGAGGCCGGGGTGCAGGGAAAAATCGTTGCCGTGCGGCTGGACGTTACCGACCCGGCCGGCGTGGCGGACGCTGCGGCATACATACGCCGGCAGTACGGCCGGTTGGACGTGCTGGTCAACAATGCCGGAACGGCCTACGGAGGTTTCGTCGAGGAGGTGCCTGCCGCGATTTGGCAGGAACAGATGGATACGAACTTTCACGGCATGGTGCGGGTGACGCAGGCGGTGCTGCCGATCATGCGGGAGCGGGGGAAAGGCCGGATCATCCAGATGAGCAGCATCAGCGGCCGCATCGGATTTCCGGGATATGCGCCGTATGCTTCCTCGAAATTCGCCATGGAGGGTTTCAGCGAATGCCTTGCGCTCGAAGCCAAACCCTTCGGCATCGATGTGGTCCTGGTAGAGCCCGGTGCCTACGGCACCCCGATTTGGGACAAGGGGTTCGCGCAAATGAGCGCTCCCGAAGGTTCGCCTTACCGGGCCATGATGGACAAGGTGCTGGCGTTTTCGCGAAAAAGCGCACGACAAGGAGGCGACCCGAAGGAGGTAGCCGAACTCGTTGCGCGTATCGCATGCATGAAGCGGCCCGCGTTCCGGTACGCCCTGCCGGGAAGCACCCGGTTGACGCTCCGGGCCAAAGCGATCCTGCCGGGGCGTTTGCTGCAAAAGATGATCGCTTCCGTCATGGGACGGGACGAAAGCGGATCTTAGCCCTTGTCCCGCGGGACCGGAGGGTGAAGCGTTCCGAGAAGCTGGCCCATCCGGACGTGGTCCCCGGGCTTCAGGCCGGCCCTTGGCGTAAACGTTCCGTCCTGCGTCAGCAGCACGACGGTCGAGCCGAATTCGAAATAGGCCAGGTCGTCGCCGTTGTTCCAGCGGGACACGGATTCGTCGTCGTAACGGATGCTGCTGACGTTCATGGCGCCGACCTTCACGACGGCCACCTCGCCGTATTCCCCGGCGATGTAGGTGATCAGCCGCTCGTTCCGGCACAGCACCGATTTCATCCGGGTCATGCCGAATTCGTTGACCGGATAAGCCCGGCCCTTGATGTGCTCGCTTTCCGTACGCACCCCCGTAATGGGGGAATGGATGCGGTGGTAGTCGGTCGGGCTTAAATAAAGCACAAAAAAATAGCCGTGTTTGTACAGCTCCAAATGGGGGGAGAAGTTCAGCAGCTCCGCCACGGAATAATCCTGGCCTTTGACGTTTAATATCGTCCCCGCGGAAATGTCGCCCATGGCCGTTATTTTGGCGTCGACCGGGCTTGTCAGCACGTTCGGCCCTTCCTCGACCGGGCGCATGCCCGGCTTCAGCCGGCGCGAAAAAAACTCGTTCAGCGTCCTGTATTCGTGGATTTCCTTTTCGGCTTCGTCGGCTGGAATCTGATAGCTTTTTATAAAATAAGGGATGACGCCCCTGCTGAGCCTGCTATGGGAAAAACGCCCCATCAATGCGGATAGCCACTTTCTTGAGGAGAGCTCCGTCATCAGCCTTAACAATCGTTTTGCCATGCTATTTCTCCCTTCGGATGGTGCTTCGAGTCGATTTATAGAGTTAACGTGCGCGGCCGCCTTTTGGTTTCACCGAATTTCGGCCAGATCCGAAATGCGCAGCATACTATTTTTGGAACACTCTGAAATATATTGACATAGAATAGCGGTTAAATCAATAACGTCTAACGCAAGACGGACGGCCGCATGCAGGGGGAGGAAGTAGGGCAGGGGCTGCCGAGGAAAAATTTTTTCTGTTGCCAACCGGCACGGAATTGGTGTATTTTGGAACCAGGAACCGGACGCTTTCGCATGCTTCGTTTTTTTGGCGAAGGGCGGTCCGTTACATATGGGATGCGGGAGCTTGAGTGAATCAGGCTGAGATTGCAGCTGTATCCGCTGCTGACCGGGAATCTGATCTGGATAATGCCAGCGTAGAGAATTCGCGATAGAAGCCCATGGACCGGGCTTATTTAACCGTCTCTCTTTGCGTATCCAGGGCGGTTTTTTTCATGCCTATTTTTGCGCATTCCCGCTCACCGAAGAAGAGAGGAAGATGTAGGATGAATCACGTGCTTCAGGCGGAAAAAAGGAAAGGGCTGCGGCTGAGCGACCTGCTGGTCACGATTTTGCTGTCGCTTGCGCTTGGCGTCGTCTATCATTTTTGGAGCTCGGTGTACGATCTGTTCAAGCCGCTGTTTTTTCAGGCTGATGAGCTGGTGTACGGGGTCTGGTTTTTGGCGCCGACGCTCGCCATGCTCCTGATTCGCAAACCCGGCGTTGCCCTGTTGGCGGAGGTGGCGGCGGCACACGTGGAAATTTTGTTCGGCAGCGAATGGGGCGTTCAGCTGGTGCTGTACAGCGTCGCGCAGGGCCTTGCGGCGGAACTGGTTTTTGCCTTGCTGCGCTACCGCAGCTTCAAGATGGGGACGGCGGCATTTGCGGGCGCGGCCGCTGCGCTCGGTTCGTTTGCGGTCGATGTTTATTTCGGTTACGTGACGGACTATACGCTCGGGATGATGCTGTTCAAATACGTGCTTAGAATCATCAGCTCCGCGATTTTGGCGGGATATTTGGCGTTTGCGCTGGCGAAGGCATTGGAGGCTACCGGCGTGACGCAGCTGCTGCGGCCCGTGACCCAAAAGGATTATGAAGCGCTTGACCATGATTGAGCCGTTGGATTTAGAACCGTTCGGGCCGGAGACCGTGGCGGGAGTCAGCAAGCTCAGGCTTAAATTTCCGGGAGAGCCGTCTTTCGTGTTCAAGGATTTGTCCCTGTCCGTTCGTCGCGGCGAGAAAGTGCTGCTGCTCGGGCCCAGCGGCTGCGGCAAATCGACGCTGCTGCAGGTGCTCGGCGGGCTGATTCCGCAAGTGATCGAGGTGCCGATCAAAGCGGAAGGCATCGTGGCGCCGGATTCCAGAGGGTACGTGTTCCAGGATCCGGATACGCAGTTTTGCATGCCATACGTCGACGAAGAGCTGGCGTTCGTATTGGAGAACCGCGGCATTCCGCGGGAACGGATGGTGCCCGAAATGCGCCGGGCCCTTGAAGCGGTCGGTTTGCGTCCGGATCTGCTGCATGTTCCGGTAGACAGCCTGTCCCAAGGCATGAAGCAGCGGCTGGCGCTGGCCTCCGTGCTGCTGCTGGAGCCCGAGGTCATTTTTCTGGACGAACCGTCCGCCCTCCTGGATCCCGAGGGAAGAAAACAGATGTGGGAGTCCGTCTGGAAAGCGGCGGAAGGGCGGACTTTAATCGTCGTGGAGCACCGGATCGAAGAGATCGCGGACCGGATGGACCGGATCGTCCTGCTGGCTCCGGACGGGAGCATTCTCGGCGACGGCCCTCCCGCATGGGTTTTCGGCGCCTTCCGGCGGGAGCTGCAGCAGTACGGCATCTGGTATCCGGGCGTATGGGCGGATTTTTTCAAGGTGCTTGACCTGAGGCGGGGCGGAGCGGCGAAACCGTTGGAACCGGACGCATCCGCTCCGCTTCTCACGCTGCGGCGGTTTTCGGGATTCCGGGCCGGCCGGCCCGTGGTGCGGGCAGACGAGGCGCGGGTCGATCCCGGGGATTTTATCGCGGTCGTCGGTCCGAACGGGGCGGGCAAAAGCTCGTTGTTGCTCAGCCTGATGTCGCTGCTGCGCTTTCGGGGGGAATACCGGTTATGCGGGGAGGCCATGCCGGAAACGGAGGGCGCTTCCCGGAGAGCGCGCCGGGCGATTCGTCCGCCCACGGACCGGATCGGTTACGTGTTCCAAAACCCGGAATTCCAGTTCGTCGCGGAATCGGTGCTGGGGGAAGCCGGCTTTTCCGCGAAAGCGAAACAAGCGGGGAAGGCCGAGGCCGAAGCGAAAGCGCGAAGGTTGCTGCGATTCTTTCATTTGGAAGGGCTGGAACGCCGCCATCCGTACCAGCTTTCCACCGGCCAAAAACGGAGGCTTAGCATGGCGGCCGCCGTCGTGGGCGAGCAGCCCGTCCTTTTGCTGGATGAACCGACTTTCGGCCAGGATGCCCGGAATACGTTTGCGATCCTCGAATACTGCCTGGAGATGCAGGAAAAGGGCGCAGCCATCGTAATGGTCACCCATGAAGAGAATATCGCCCGGCGTGTTGCCACGAAGGTGTGGGAGGTGCTGGACGGCGCGGTTACCGAACGTCCGGCGATCGAGGCCGATCTGGCAGAAAGGCGGGCGGGCACATGATCGAATTGCTGAAACCTACGCGGCAAACGGTGCTGCTGCGCACCAATCCGGCCATCAAGCTCGTCCTGTTTGTCGCGTTGTGCCTGGTCACGGTGCTGACGCGGAACATCGACTTCGCGGCGTACCAGGCGCTGACTTATACCGTTCTATTGTTCGCGTTCGGCGGGTTTCCGGTCCGGAAGACGCTGCTGTTGGTTCTGCCGTTTGGTTTTCTTTTCGTCTCCTCTTCGATGACGATGATCCTGTTCGGGAAGGGGGACACGTTGTGGTGGCAGTGGGGGCTCTTTCGCATTTCGGAGGAAAGCTTTTACCGCGGGCTGCATCTGGGATTCCGCTCGATTGCGTTTGCGGCCGAAGGGTTGCTTTTTGTCAGCACGACGCCGTCCGTGAAGCTGTTTTACGCCCTGATGCAAAATTTCAGGCTGGCCCCACGGTTTGCTTACAGCTTTATGGCCTCGATCCGCCTGCTGCCGATGGTGTGGGAGGAATTTTTGATCCGCAGGCAGGCGCTTCAGGTACGGGGGATCACGGTTCGCGGAAAAGGGTTGCGGGGGATGGCGGAGCATGTCCGGCTGTACGCCGTGCCGCTCCTGTCCCAAAGCATCCGCCGGGCCCACCGGGTAGCCGTTGCGATGGAAGCGAAGCAGTTTGACGGCGGGGGAAAACGAACCTATTATTACCCGTCGAACGTTTCATGGACCGACGCGGCCGCCGTCCTGCTGCTTGCCCTCGCTCCATGCGCGGCTTATGCCGCCGCGGTCGTCTTCCCGTGGTTCGGCATCGCCGATGTCCGCTATCATTCCTAAACATGAGGGAACGAGGGAGCGGGCATCAGTCCCCAAGAAGATAACGTGCATAGGCCATGGGTTTGCGGTACGTTTCCATCCACAGCCCGTTCAGGCCGGCCTTGCGGAAGCCGTAACGCTGATCGCGTCCGTTGCATTCGATAAAATAAGGTTTCCCCGTTTTCGACAAGCCGATGTCGAGCCCGAAGTCGGCCGCCCAGGGGAGATGCAGCTCCAATCTTGCGGCGATCCGCAGGGCAAGCTGTTTTACGTCCGTCAAGACGACATCGGGCGCCAATCCGGGAAGGCTTTCGGCAAGGACGGTTTCGGCGGGAAAAGCCCTGCCTCCTTGCGCCACGTTCGAGACGAAGGTGCGGGAGGAGGCCGCCTTCGCGTACAACCCCGTGATTTCCCATTGTCCGCTGATGCCCCGCTGCACGGAAACGCGCAGGTCGTACGGCCGGTCCTTGTACTCCGCCAGGGCGATGCGCTCCTGCACGAGGTAAGGCATGCGCGCGAGCCGTCTCCGCAGCATGGCCGGCAGCTGGTTTTGATGCAGCGTTACCGTTTTCCAGCCGGAGGATCGGCCGCTGGGGGAATAGGTAAGCTTCCAGGCCGCTCCGGCCCGGCGGAGCCGCCATATGCCGCGGCCGACGCTGCCGACGCAGGGCTTCATGACCAAATCGTCGTAATGCCGCATCATGTCCGTGATGGATGAGGATGTGGCATTTTGCGTTTCCGGGAGGTGGGGCGCAAGCAGCGGGTCTTTTTTGAGCAGATGGTGTATTTCATCTTTTCCATAGCGGTTAAAAGCATTAAAGATAACGTAACCCTGGCGGAGCAGGTATTCGACTTTTTGCCGCGACCCAGCGTCCAAATAGATCGCCCGGTTATGAATGACGCGCGGGATCGGCATGCGCACGAGCGTCCAAGCATCGTCCCTGAGCACGTAAGCGCTGCACTGCCCGTTGTCCGGGTCAAGATCCTGAAGCCGCATATAGCAGGGGATCAGACCGTAAACCCGCGCGGCCTCCTCATAGTTCGATAGGGATTCCTGCCCGGTTGTTCCATGCGGAATTCCCCGGTGCACAGCCGCATTCAACAGAATCCCGACATAAGAAAACCACACATTTCATCCCTCCTGTATCTTTATCGTCGTTTTTTTAAACTCTCGCCATAGATGCCCGTGATCTTAGGATGCGGAAACTTGGCCGGTGCCTTCCGGATGGCGTTCCCCCCGGTCGATATAGTTTATGCCGCTGGCTTCGTGACAGCAAGGGACGTTTGTCCGTTCGTTTTCAGCCTATTTTGGCTTCGGGTCTTCCCCGTTTGTCACCGCTCTCCCCCGTGGTTGTATAGGCTAGAGAAGGGAAGGTTCAGTCGCATGTTTATGCTGAACAGGCACTTCCACCTGGTGGGAAGGAGGGGACAGCAAATGGAAAAGCAAAAAGCCGCCGTCGTAACGCCGGGTTCGTTTTATATTCCTTCGGGCCGGAGCAGTTCCGTGGAGCGGGTGGTGGAACAGATGATCCCTATGGTGCCAGCAGGTTTCGATACGAGAATTTTCGGAGTCCGGGAGCCGGGACGCCCTGTCGTCGGGTCGATCGACGGCGTGATTCCGGTTCATCGCCTTCCCGGAGGCGCCCGTTATGCTTCGGCCGTGATCCAAGCCCTGTCGGCGTGGAGGCCGCGGGTGGTCGACGTGCAGAACCGTCCGCTTCTGGCCTGCAAGATTAAAGAAGCTTTGCCTGACAGCAAGGTGGTGGCATCCATTCATTCGCTTACCTATATTTCGCCGCCTTATATGGATCGGGAGTCGGCAGGCCGGGTCCTGCAGCCGCTGGACGGAATCGTCGTCAACAGCATGTATTTGAAGCATGAGGTGACCGCGCGCCATCCCGCGCTCCGGGACAAAATAAGCGTCAACCCGCTTGGAGTCAGGCTCCAGGACTTTACCCCACGCTGGAATCCGTCCTCCGAGGCGCTTCGGGAAGCCAAACTGAGGGACAGGGGCTGGCAGGGAAGGCGGATCGTCATGTATGCCGGAAGGCTGCTGCCGATCAAGGGCGTGCATCATCTGCTTGCCGCTCTTCCTGAGCTGGTGCGGGCCGTGCCGGACGTCATGGTGCTGATCGTCGGCAGCCCGTATTACCAATCCGGCAGGCCTCATCCTTATGAACGGTATCTTCACGATCTGGCAGAACCTTACCTTGGGCATGTGACCTTCATCCCCTTCGTCTCGTACCCCGCGATATCGTATTGGTACCATCTGGCCGATGTCGTGGCGGTTCCTTCCGCGGAAGGCGAAGCCTTCGGCCTGGTGAACGTGGAAGCGATGGCATCGGCGGTTCCGGTGGTGGCCTCGGATGCGGGCGGGATCCCGGAAATCGTAGAGAACGGGAAAAGCGGGATCGTGCTGCCGCTTCCCTCCCTTGGAAAGCAGCTTGGCGCTGCCGTGATCCGGCTTTTAAACGATGAACCGCTGCGGCGGGAATTGGGGCAAGCGGGGCGCTTGCGGGCCGCCCGGTCCTTCCAATGGCAGCAGACCGCCGCCAGATGGCATGAACTGATGCAAAAGCTCGCCTCGTTGTGACAAAGGCCCATCCGGGCGCATATGATGCCAAAGGATGTTACGGCCAGGAAGGGAGCGAGGGTACTTGAAAAAGAAGGGTAAAAAACAGCCCGACAGAAACGGCAGACGCCGCTATTTCGTGGATAACCCGAATATTCATGAGTTGGAAATGATACCTAAACCAAAACTGGATCTTATACCGAAAGTCCAGGAAACGCATGCTCAAATCAAATCGGTCGTTGCGGAGGCACAGCCGGAGCCGGCGATCCCCGTGGAACCGGAGGCAGAAGAACAGCAATATGAAGCTGAGCAGCAAGAAGTCCCGGCGATGCCGGATGCAGGGGAAGAAGTCCTTGGGATCAGCGTTCTTGAGCCCCAGGAGACGATCGAGGAATGGATTACGGAGAAAAAGCTGCCGGAGTCGGCGAAGCCCTTTATTTATGCCGAGGATTTGAGCGACGGATCCGTCGTCACTTCCAAAATCGCATTCCGCGCGGTCGACTCGTCCAGACTGAAGCCCGGCGCGGTCGATGGCGAAGCGATCGCCGATTATGCCGTCACCCATGTCCATTTGGCCGACGGGGCGGTAACGACCTCCAAAATCGCGGCGTATTCGATCATCGAAGACCATGTGGCGGACGGCGCATTCGGCGGGAGCAAGCTGCGGGACCAATCGATCGGCGGAGAAAAAATCCGCGCTGGCAGCATCACCTCCGACAAACTGCAGGATCAAGCGATCGCATCGGAAAAAATCGCCGACGGCTCGATCAAAACGCGCCATCTCGCGGAGCTTGTCATCTCGAGCCGGCTGATCCAGGATGAGGCCGTCACCGAGGAAAAAATCGCCGGCTCCAGCATCCAATCCCGCCATCTCGCAAGCGGTGCGGTAGATACCTCAAAGCTGGCGGACGGCGCGGTCACGGCCTCCAAATTGCGCGACGGCGGAATTACCGGGGAAAAGATCAAGGAACGAACGCTTGAAGGCATCCACATCCGGGAACGGTCGCTGACGGGCGACCTGATTGCGGACGGTGCGATCTCAAGCGGGCAGATCGCGGCCGGAAGCATCGGCACGGCCCAGCTGGCCGAGGGATCCGTAACCTCGAGCCATATTCAGCCGGGGTCCATCGGCGGCGGCATTATAGCTCCGTCATCCATTTTCGGCATCCATTTCGCGGACGGCACCATTCAAGGCCGGCATATCGGGACGGGGGAAATTACCGCGGCACACATTGCCGACCAGAGCATCAGCTCCTCGAAGCTGGAGGAGCAGTCCGTCAGCACGGCCCATATCGTGGATCAGACCGTTACGTCCTCCAAAATCGCCGATCAGAGCATTTTGCCGAGCAAAATCGCAAGCGAAGCGGTCCAAACACGCCATTTGGGGCAGGGGGCCGTACAGGAAGGACAGATTGCGCCTGATTCCGTTTCCGGCCGCCATATTCGGCAGGGAGCCGTTACCGCGGGGCATTTGGCGGATAACAGCGTAGGGTCCGGACAATTGCAGCCGGCTTCCGTTCAGGACATCCATCTGGGCGGGCAGGCCGTGAAACAACACCATATTACGGCGGGAGCCGTCGGAACGGGACAACTGGAGTCCGCTTCCGTTACGTCCGAGAAGCTGGCCGATGCGAGCGTTACCGCAAGCAAGCTCGCGCCCCGCTCCGTCGGAGGGGAAATCATCGCGGCAGAGGGCGTCGGGTCGGAGCACATCCGCGCAGGAGCGGTCGGCAGCCGCCATCTTGCCGGGCTTAGCGTGGAATCCGGCGCGATTGCAGACAAAGCCGTCGAGACCCGCCATATCGGCCCCGGCGCGATTTCGGCCGAACATCTCCAGCCCGGCATCGTCGGCACGGATATTCTCGGCAGGGAAGCGGTCACGTCCGACCGTCTGGCTGCAGGCAGCATCCAGATGAGACATCTGAATCCGTCCATCGTGACCCATGTCCATCTCGCCGATCATGCGGTCACTTCATTAAAGCTGTCGCCCGAAAGCATCGCCACGGACAAAATTCAAGACTTGGCCATCACGGCCAACAAACTGGCGGACGGCAGCATCCTATCCGCCAAAATCCGCCAGGGCGCGGTTGGCGGGGAACATTTGGCGGAAAACAGCGTGGAGTCTAGGCATTTGCGGCAGGCCTCGGTCCAGAACATCCATTTAGGCGACCAGGCCGTGGAACAAAAGCATATTTCGGAAGGAGCCGTCGGAGCCGGCCAACTGCAGTCCGCTTCCGTAACGACCGAGAAGCTGGCGGATGCGAGCGTTACCGCAAGCAAGCTTGCCCCGAACTCCGTCGGCGGGGAAACGATCGCTGCAGAGAGCATCGGGTCGGAACATATCCGCGCAGGAGCCGTGGGCAGCCGCCATCTCGCAGGCCGGAGCGTCTCGCCCGATGCCCTTGCGGATGAAGCGATCCAATCCCGCCATATCGGCGCGGGAGCGATTGCGGCCGAACATCTCCAGGCCGGGATCGTCAACACGGACATTCTCGGCAGGGAAGCGGTCACGTCGGACCGATTGGCCCCGGGCAGCATCCAGACGAGACATTTGAATCCCGCCATCGTGACCCATGTCCATCTCACCGATCATGCGGTCACTTCGCTGAAGCTGGCGCCCGAAAGCATCGCCACGGATAAACTCCAAGATTCGGCTGTCACGCCGGAGAAGCTGGCGGACGGCAGCATCCTCTCTTCCAAAATTGCCAAGGGCGCGGTCGGAAGGGAACATGTGGCCGAAGGGGCCGTCCATTCCCTGGCGATCGAAGACGGCGCGGTAGAACACCGGCATTTGGCGGCGGAGTCTGTCGGATCGGTACAACTGCAGCCGGGGATCGTGCAGGAACGTCACCTTAGCGTCGGTTCGGTCGGACCGGAAGCGATCCAAGGCGGTTCCGTTGCCGCCCAGCATTTGTCGCCGGAGTCGGTAGCAAGCGTGCATTTGCAGCAGGAGGCCGTTCGTTCCATCCATCTTCACGAAAAAAGCATCCAGCAGCGGCATATCGCGCCGAATGCCGTCGTATCGCGCCATTTGGCCGAGGATTCCGTCGGACCGGAGCAGCTCCAAAACGGATGCGTCGGAGCGGAGCATCTGACCGAAGGCTCCGTTTACGGCGGGGCGATCCAGGACGGTGCCGTAACGCGAAGCAAAATTGCCTTCGAGTCGATCGGAAGCCATCAGCTGGCAGAGGAGTCGGTTGGGGCTTACCATCTGCAGTCCGGCTCTATACAAGAACGGCATTTGGGGGACGGCATCGTCAGTTTCTCCCATCTCGCGCCGGAAGCCGTCGGCGGCGGCCATCTGCAGGAGGGAATCATCACGGAGCGGCATCTTGCTTACGGGGCCGTATCGGGTGATGCTTTGCAGGAGGAAGCCGTCACCGGGGATAAAATCGCGCCCGGTTCGATCGGGCACGGGCACATCCTGCCAGGGTCGGTATCCGCGGCTCAGCTTCAGGAAAAATCGGTACAAAAGTGGCATCTCGCACCGGGGGCGGTCGACTACATGCATTTGGCCGCCGAATCGGTCGGCGAAGACCAACTGCAGCCGGGCGTCGTCAGCGAGCGGCATCTCGCCAGCGGGGCAGTGAGCACGGAGATTTTGGGCAACGAGGCGGTCACGTTCGAAAAACTGGCGGAATCTTCGGTCGGAAGCGTCCATATCCAATCCGGAGCGATCGGCGCCCGGCATTTGGTACCCGGCGCCGTGCACGGCGAAGCGCTCCGCGACGGCGCGGTGCATTCGGCCAAGGTCGCGCCCGGCGCGATATCCGCCACCCATATTCAGCCGGAGTCGATCCGTTCGCTTCATTTGCAGGCCGAAAGCGTTCAGGAATGGCATTTGCAGCCGGGGGCCGTGAACGGAAACCATCTCCAGGACCAATCCGTTGAGGCAAGGCATTTGGCCGATCAATCGGTGACGGCCGCCCATTTGGCCTTCGCTCCGGTCCGAAGCGCATCGCGGGTGCCGACCGTGCAGCAGTGCGGAATGACCTCTTTCCGCATCGGGGAAGGCGAGACGAAGGTCGAAGTCCCCGTCATGCTGCAGGAGCCGTACCCAAGCAACCAGTACGTCATCGTGGCGATGTGCAACCACCCAGATTTTTATGCCGTATTGAAAACCCAACGGGAGGATACCGCGTTCATTGAAGTGGTTCGCCGCCAAAACGGGGCCGAAACGTTCGGATTCCTTTCCTGGATTGCCGTCGGCAGCGCCCCGATGTAATCAAAGCCGGACATGATGCGAGCCGGGTCAAGGTTGGAAGGACCTTGATCCCGGCTCGTTTTGCGTTTGAAGCCACGCGAGCCGTTGCCGCTCAAACCGCTGCGGAGCGAAGCAAACATGCACAAACGCCGCGTCCGCTCTTGTGGCCGCCGCATAGGATACTTAAGGAATATCAGCCGACTCGAACAGGGGGGAGTATGCCCGCATGCACAAGCCATCTGGACGAATACGAACTACAAATCGGTCGCGGCGGAGGAGAAGCAACCGCACCGTTGCAAGCTTTTTGGCGCGCAGGACATGCGGGAGCCCGGTCGTATCGGTCATTATCCCGGCAATGAACGAGGAAAGGACAATCGGCCACGTCATCAGGGAAGCCTGGAAAGTCCACGAGTCCTGCGAAGTGATCGTCGTCGCTAACGGTTGTACCGACCGAACGGAGGAGATTGCCGCAGCGATGGGAGCCCGGGTCCTGCATTACGACGAGCCGCTTGGACACGACGCGGGCCGGGCCGTTGGCGCCGCCGCGGCCGCGGGTCGGGCGTTGTTGTTTGTCGATGCCGACATCAGGATCGGCGGTTCGGATCTTAAACCGTTTGTGTCCGCGGTGTTAAACGGGACGGATGTCGCGTTGAACCGTTACGGCGGGCCGGTCCGCCTGCGACACCCCCATCCCGTCGTATTAGCCAAGCATACGCTGAACACGTTTTTGGGGCGCCCCGATTTGTCCGGAGCCTCGATGACCACCGTTCCGCATGCGATCAGCCGCAAAGCCGCCGATTGCATCGGAACAAGCAATCTTTCCGTCCCCCCGCTTGCCCAGGCGATCGCCGTACGGAGCGGCCTTAAGGTAGCTGCCGTTCACGAGGTTCCTGTCGGAAGGATGAACCGGCGCAGGGGCAAACATAACGGGCAGGATCTGCTGCAGCAGGTCGTCATCGACGACCATTTGCGGGCGATGGAATGGTATATATCCCATACGGATTCCAGGGCCGGATTCACCGATCTGGGCCGGGATAGAGACAGGGTGGGGAGGTGAAGGGCATGGGTTCAGGAACGGGCCGGTCGGCAAGAAAACGCCGAAATAGCGGGCGGTCCCGCCGCCCCGAAAGGAAACATCGCGTATCAACAACGAAAAAGCGTTCATCGGTTTACCGCGGAGGAACCCGGAGGGACCCGTGGCTGCGCCGCGCGGCGAGCGCCGGATGGGAAGCCGGAAACGCCGCCCCGCCGGATTCCGGAGCCTCGGCGTTCCATGCTTCCGCGCTTCAGCAATCGTTTGCGGAATGGATGAACGAAAGCATAAAAGAAAAACCGGGTTACGCCAGAATGAAACGTTTGTCGGAAGCTTACGCTCAAGGGTACTCCGATGCCGCCGGGCGCAAGGACAGGGGGATTCCGCTTCCGCTGCGCGGCAGCGCGGCTGCGGTGGTGTGCGCGAGCAGCGAGGAGGACAGCATCGATGCCGTGCTGCGCGAGCTGGAAAGGCTGCCGCTCCGGCAGATCATCGTCGTGCTGAACGGATGCCGGGACCGCAGTTACGCGCTTGCCCGGAAGCACCGCCGGGTAACGGTCGCGTATTATCCGGACCTGTTGGGGCACGACGTAGGCCGGAGCCTCGGCGCCAAGCTCGCCGAAGCGGACATCGTGTTGTTCTGCGACGGGGACATGGCCATCGCCGCGGAGGATCTGGCGCCCTTTTTATATGCCGTTGACGCAGGGTGCGACGTGGCCTTGAATGACCTTAACGGATTTTTGCCCTTGTTCGCCGATCAGGATGAGGTCACGCGCTGCAAAAGCTTTTTGAATGCCGTTCTTTCCCGGGGGGATTTGGGCGCAAATTCCATGACCGCCGTGCCGCATGCCCTGTCCGGGCGGCTTCTCCGGCAGTTGGATCTACGCCATTTGTCCGTTCCGCCGAAAGCGCAAGCGATAGCGGTGCTTGAAGGGTACCGCGTGGAGGCGGTGCATGCCGTAGACGTCTTTTCGGGCAACCGGAGGCGGGCAGGCAACACGGGCAGGGGCAACAGCGTTGCAGGCATGATTATCGGCGACCATGCGGAAGCGCTTGGAGAAGTGCTGAGACGAAGGGGAGTTTCCGGCCTGAAGCCTCCTTTGTCCCGCAAGGACGTCGCGATGCGGAGGAATGCGATGTGAAAAGGAAACGGGGTTTGACCAGCATTATCATTCCCACCTTCAACGGCTTGGATATGCTCGTCTCGTGCATCGAGTCGATCCGCGAATACACCGATGTTCCTTACGAAATTATCGTCGTGGATAACGCGTCCACCGACGGCACGGATGAATATTGCGCCCGGGAAGGCGTCGTTTTTATATCCCTGCCGGCCAACGAAGGATTTCCCAAGGCTTGCAATCTCGGGATGAAGGCAGCCCGCGGGGAGTATCTCCTCCTGTTGAACAACGACGTGACCGTTACGAAAAACTGGCTCGGCAATTTGCTTGCCGCCGCCGACAGCCGCCCGGACATCGGGCTCGTCGGGCCGGTCACCAACGAGGCAAGCGGCATTCAGAAGGTGGAGATTGCCTTTCAGGACCTGTCCGAATTTCAGCGGATCGCCTTCGAAAACAACCGTCCGGATCCGGGGCGTTGGCTCGAAGTAAAGCGGATCATCGGCATGTGCCTGCTTATCAAGAGGGAAGTGGTGAACCGGATCGGCTATTTTGACGAAGCGTTTTCCCCCGGCCACTATGAAGACGACGATTATTGTCACCGGGCCCGGCTTGCGGGCTACCGTTTGCTGATTTGCGGGGACGTGCTCGTGCATCACCGGGGAAGCGTCAGCTTCAGACAAGCGCAGCCGGAGCAGCTGCAGGCATTGATCGAACGAAATTACCGGTTGTTTATCGAAAAATGGCATTTTGATCCGCGCCAGTTTATCGAAGAACACTAAAACCGAACCCGAAGGAGGGAAAGTGCAGTGAAAGGCGTCGTATTGGCAGGCGGCACAGGAACCAGATTGTACCCGCTGACCCGGCTGATCAACAAGCATTTGCTTCCGGTAGGGAAGTACCCGATGATCCTCTACGGCTTGGAGAGGCTTCGCCAAGCAGGGATTACCGATATATTGATGGTGATAGGCAAGCAGTCCGCCGGGTTGTACACGGACTTTTTGGGCAGCGGCAAGGAATTCGGGGTCCATCTCACCTACCGGATTCAAGAAGAGGCGGGCGGCATCGCCGAGGCGTTGGAATTGGCCCGGGGATTTGTGGCGGAAGGAGAACGTTTTGTCGTGCTGCTCGGCGACAATCTGTTTATGGATGATTTGAAGCCGTTCGTTGACGGTTTTGTTCGCCAGCCGGAGGGAACGGCCAAAGTCCTCTTAAAGCAGGTGAAAGATGCGAGACGTTACGGAGTCCCCGTTTTCGACGAAAAAAACAAGGAACTGATCGCCAAAATCGAAGAAAAGCCCGCGCAGCCCAAGTCCTCTTATTGCGTCACCGGAATATATATGTACGATACGGCAGTATTCGATATCATCTCGCAAATTCATCCCTCGGAACGCGGGGAGCTTGAAATTACGGATGTGAATAACGTGTATGCAGCGGAAGGAAAGTTGGAATACGACATTCTCCAAAAATGGTGGAGCGACGCAGGCACCTTCGAATCGCTGCAGGAAGCCGGGCGGCGCATGAAGGGGATGATTCCATGACACGGCCATATCATACCACGGCAGCCTTCGTTCCTTTACGGAAGAAGGCTGCTCTTGTCAGGAGCGCCAAAAGGCGAAGAAACGGCGTACGGGCGGCCGCCCGATCCGGCAAGCGGCATGCAAGACGCGGACGCAGCCCCTGGAGAAAAGCGGCCCCGGTCTCTCATCGGCGCAGGCGAATGGCCGATTTTTCAGCAGCGCACACTCAAGAACTCAACTTGCCCGACACGGGGGAGGTGCAGGATTCGCGAACGGACCAAGCCGAAGAGTCGGCGTACGCCAAAGGATTTGACGCAGGTTACAAGGCGGGCGCCGCGACCGGAGCGGAAGAGGAGATGGCGTCGCTGCTTCCGCCGTACACGATTCTCCCGGGCGTCTCGGCCAAAGAGGTGATGGAGGCTGGATTACAGCGTTTTTTGCCCCGGCTTCAGCCGTTGTTGAAACCGGAGGAGGTTCATGTTCGCCTCGAACAATCGTTAGCCTTAAAAAAACCGTTGTCGGTCGTTCGGCTGGGGGACGGGGAACTGCTTGCTTTGGCCCACGACACCGTGCTTCCGCTGGCGCATGCCAAGGCGGCGGGGCCGTTCCTGACCCGCGCCGGGATCACCCTTCCGGATTACGAGGCGAGGGACCGGCTGGCGGAAGCCGTCCGGGGAGCGGACATCATCGGCATTCCGGCGTCGCGGTTGCCTACGTATCAGGGCCTGCTGTTTCCGGTACTCCGTTATTACGGCATCGGCCATGACCCGCATCGTTTCACCATCTCAACCATAAATTATGCGCTTCACGAGCACAGGCTGCTTCAACCGCTGCTGCTAAACAGGCAAGTGCTGGTCATCGGCAACAAGGCAGAACCGTTGGCTGAAGTCCTTTCCGCCTCAGGCGTGCATATTACGGGGACGGTCGCCCCCGTCAACGGGTTCAGGGACGTTCCTGGCGCGCTTGCGGCGACGGCGCAGCATACGTTCGATATCGCGCTGGTCGCAAGCGGGATTCCCGCGGTCGTGATCTGCCAAACCATCGCCGCGGAGCTTGGCAAAGTAGCGCTCGATTTCGGCCATTTGGCCGATAAGCTCATTTCCGGCGAGCTGACCTACGATGACGACGCATCGTAAGACGGCCGGTGCCCGGCACCGGCGGACATCATGCCAGGCGAGGAGGGTTGATCTATGAACAGGAAAAAAACCGGCGTCCGGGCGAAGGATGCCGCCCTGCGTTACCAAGCCGGGTTCGAGCGGGGCTACGAACAGGGGCTTGCCCAAGGCAGAGAAGCGTTCGGACGACCGTTCCACGGCACAAGCATCGTCATTCCCAGCTATAACCAGCTGGATTACCTGTCCCGCTGCATCGACAGCATCGAAACGCACACGGCCGAACCATACGAAATCATCGTCGTCGATAACGGTTCGACGGACGGGACGGAAGCCTACTTGAATCGAAAAGCGGGCCGGCTGCGGTACAAACGTTTGGAAACGAACCGGGGGTTCGCCGGCGGCGTGAATCAAGGGCTCATGATGGCCAAAGGCGACACCATCGTCATTTTGAACAACGATACGCTGGTCACGGGCGGCTGGCTTACCCATATGCTGCGCTGCCTGGAAAGCGACCCCCGAATCGGCGCCGTAGGACCGGTGACGAATTACATCAGCGGCGAGCAGCAGATCCCGGTGCCGTATAACGACGTGGAGCAGATGTGGGAGTTCGCGGCTGCCTTCAGCCGGCCGGATGCGTCCAAATGGCGGCAAACCGACAGGATCGTCGGATTTTGCGTGCTTTTCCGGAAGGAACTGCTGGAGCGGGTCGGTTATTTCGATGAAGGCTTCCGCGTCGGAAATTACGAGGATGACGACTGGATGATCCGGATCCGGCTGTGCGGCCTTAAGCTCGTCATTGCGGGCGACGCGTTCATCCATCATTTCGGCAGCGTCAGCATGAAGAATCTGGGACGGGAACGGTTCGAAACGGTTCAAGGATACAACGAGCGGTATTATGCGGAGAAATGGGGGAATCCCCATGCGTGGGTAGAGGAGGCACGGCAGCTTGGATACCGCGGTGCCGACGGGGAGGCTGAGCCTTGCGGCTCGCCCGCCGACTTTTTCCCCACCCAAGTGCTGATCCGGGATCAAGGGGGGCGTCAGTATGTTCTCTGCGAAGGCAAAAAACATCCGTGCAGCGGAATGGAAGAGAAGGCGGGAATCCGGTCGGTTGTGTTGTCCAGGCTGGATCTCCGCAGCATCCCGGCGGCAGAGGCGCCGATGGGGGAACAGGAGATGCTGGCTTTGCTTAGGCCCGCCGAAGGCGGGCTGAGCGACGGGCAAATCGTCAGCTGCGGCGACGGAACCGTCTATCAGTGGCGCCAAGGTTCGGTTCGGCCCTTCGTTTCGGACTATGCCCTGAAGCGCTGGAACCTGAAAGAGCGGAACATCGTTCATCTCCCGCCTGAAAAGCTGCGCTTGATCCCCCGCGGATTGCCGATCATCGCTCCCCCGGTGCTCGAAAATCCCGTGCTGTAATAAATTTTTGACTGCGGGCCGGGTTACCCGTAACTGTATGTAGGCGGCCGGCATAAGATATAGCAGGCAGAAGCGGATCAGGAGGGGCGGGCCTTCGCGGCTTTTCGCGGAACATCTACAGGAGGAATCGACCATGCAGAATAAAATCGATGAAATGTTAATCCATATGTCCCATTCCCATCAACAGATGGCCAGGGTTCTGGATGCCGAGCGGCAAATGGCCGTCCGGATGTCCCAGATCATTCACGACCTTCCGGACGCCGATCCCGAATTCGACGGGATTAGCGGATTGATCGAGAACTCCGGGCAAATCAATAAGAGCATCATCGCCTATCTGGGAAGTATCGCGGATCTTCAGGAAGCGCTCGCGGAGACTCTGAATCATGTCGTGAAAGAGCTCGGCAGCAATGAGGAAGAGTAATTGGAGACTTGATATAGGAGAGTGCTGCAGATGAGCAGGGAGCAGGCATTTTTGCATATGCTGGACGCCGCATCCAAAATTCAGTGGAACATTGCGATGATTTTGGAGGCAAAGGCGGTTGAGGCGGAGAAAGTCCGGAACTGGGCGATCAACCACTTGACCCCGGATGCATTTGAAACGCATGATCATCAGCTTAACGAACCGCTGCAAATTCACGGCCAAATCGTCGAGCTGCTCGAAGGTTTGACCAAACTCGAAAACGGGCTTTGCAGCAATTTGAAAGCCGTGCTCGTTCAGGATGAAGGAGGCTTCGGCGGCGAGGACGGCATGTTCGGCCCGGGATTCGATATGGGAGACATCGAAAAATGAGTCTTTTCGTGAGAGAACAGGAAGCAAAGCTTGAGCTGATCGCCTCCATCGCGCGCAGCCAGCAGGCGCTTGCCCGGATTCTCGGCAGCATTGCGGATATTTCCTCCCATTCGGAATTGTCCGCGCGGAGTTTGAGCGAAAACATCCGTCTTCTCACGCAGTATCAAGCCGCCATGTGCGAGATGCTGCAAGGAATCACGTTATGCCACCCCCGCAGCGGTACTCCTGCGCCGCCCTGGTTAAACGCATCCCGACTGCCGCATGCACGATGACCGAACTAACAGGAGGAATAACGGATGAAGACCAAGAAACGTGTTTCCCGGTCCGCGAGATCCGGCACCCGGAGGCGGAAGCTTCTCGTTGCCCGAAAGGCCCGAGTGCAAAGAACGGGAAGGCTCCGTGCGAACAAAACCAGGCCGCGCCGGCTTGTCAAGGGCAGAAAAGGACGGCTTTCCCGGCTTGGCGCCCTTCGCAGGAAGCGCAGACGCGGGTGGGGTAACCCCGTCCTTCCGGCTCCGGTAGAGCAGGGCTCGCTGCCGCAATCGCCGGACGTCGCTTATAACGAAGGATACGACGAAGCTTACAACGAAGGTTTTAATGCCGGATTCGCCAAAGGTTATGAAGACGGGCATCAGCTCGCTTATCAATCGAAATGAGGATTTGGCCAAAATCCTGAAATAAATTAGCAGGGATAGGAACACAGTCAAGCCTTCGCTCCATGGGAAACCTATGGGGTTGAAGGCTTTTTCGCGCCCTTAAAACGTGATACGCGCCAATTTCCCGCCCGAAAGGCAGCCGTCCATGATGCATGTGCCTCTTCCGCATATATTTATCATTATAGAATGATATAAGCCTTCGGCGAATGCCGAGCCGGCTTAGATCAGCTGCAAATAGGAACACTTTTCCCGCATGTTATATGCGGCCGGAATTCTACCTTATTTTACGACAGGCAGGGTGAGAGCTGTGGAAAAAAATGTTGCAGAACAAAGCGAAGGTTACCGAAGCGGTTACGGTGCCGGCTACCGGCTCGGCATTTGTCAAGCCGTCGAGAAAAGAGTCCCGCCGCCGCCGCCCTATTTCCGGGATATGAAAATACTTTACGTTCCCCAAGGCTTTCATGCCATTGATCAGGGAGTTGCGTCGGCGCTCCGCAGCCTGGTAAAGGAATGCATCGTCGGGGAAGCCCCGAAAATGCTGGAGCTGGCCGTCAAGGAACGGCCCGATCTCGTCCTTGTCATGAACGGGCTGCACATATTCCCCGACAAACATCTGGAGGATGTGGCGAGAATCCGGGGGATGGGGATCAAAACGGCGATTTGGTTCGTGGATGATCCGTATTTCACGGAAGATACGGCCCGCATGTGCACGGGCTACGATATCGTGTTTACCCATGAACTCAGCTGCGTCCCGTTTTACCGCGGACTTGGCGCGGCGAAGGTGCATTATTTGCCCTTGGCCGTCAACACCGCCATGTTCAAGCCCCAACGTCCGGCCCCCCAGCATTTGTACGACATTTGCTTTATCGGCAACGCCTTTTGGAACAGGGTTGCGATCTTCGACGAAATGGCCCCGTTTTTGGAAGACAAAAAGGTGCTGATCGCCGGCGGTTTTTGGGAAAGGCTGAAGGAGACCCGAATCCTCGGGCGGTTCCTGCACCTGGGGTTCATTCCGCCGGAGGAGACCGTGAACTATTACAACGGGGCAAAAATCGTCATCAATATCCATCGCCCGGACGAGTATGGGCAGGACAACCGGAACACCCACCGCATCCGCGCCAAATCCATCAATCCGCGCACGTACGAAATCAGCGCCTGCGGCACGATGCAAATTACGGACATCCGGGAGGATACGCATTCGCATTACCGGCCGGGCTACGACATCGAAACATTCGCTTCGGTCAAAGAGCTGCAGGACAAAATCAGCCATTACCTGGCACATGACGACGAGCGCTTACAATTGGCATGGCGCGGTTTATGGACGACGCGAAAAGAGCATTCCTTCGTTTCGAGAATCAAAACGCTGCTGGAGCATGTTTAACCCAACTTATTCAAAGACGGGGCACCGAACCCCGAAGTCGATAGGTCTGAAGATTGTCGAAAAAAAAGAAAGAGGAGCGGGTTGTCACATGTCAATCGTAAAACACCGGAAAATGGTGCACCACTATCAGCCGAGTCCGGCTGAAGAAGCGCGGGCGCGCGGACGCGAGGCGGGGTATTCGGGGGGATACGAAGAGGGATATTTAAAGGGCCGGGCCGACTATATCGTCAAAAGCCACACGGAATCGTTCCCTTTCCGCCAGCTTCACGTCCTGTACGTCGCCTCGGGGAAAGGGTTCCCGTATTCTCCGATGGACGAAGCCATTTCGACGACGCTGCGCGGGCTGGTTGCCCAAGTCACCGTCATTGAGCCTGGCCAGCCGGTCTGCGAAATCGCTTATCAACTGATGCCGGACCTCGTTCTCGTGCTGGACGGCATGTTTGTTCAAAACGAGCAGCTGGACGATATCCGCCGCCAAGGGATCAAAACGGCCGTCTGGCTGACGGATGATCCGTATTACACGGATATGACCACGGAAAACGTCAACCATTACGATTACGTATTCACATTGGAATCCAACTGCATTCCATATTACCAGCAGCTTGGCTGCAAGCAGGTTTATCATCTGCCTTTCGCCGCTTTTCCGGATTTTTACAAACCGGTAAGAACGCCTTCCCCGCAGCGCAGGGACGTCAGCTTCATCGGTTCCGCCTACTGGAACCGGATCGAATTCCTGAGTCCGATCATGGACCGGTTAATGCAGTATAATACGCTCATCAACGGCATTTGGTGGGACCGCCTGCCCAATTTTGCCGCTTACCGGGACCGGATCGAAGTCAATAAATGGATGGGACCGCAGGAAACGTCGGATGCTTACAACGCCTCGAAAATCGTCATCAATCTTCACCGTTCCCACGAAGATGATTCCGTCAACAACAATGCCGTAAAAATTCCCGCCGCATCCCCGAATCCGCGCACGTTCGAAATCTCCGCCTGCGCCACGCTGCAGCTCACCGATTCCCGAAGCGACCTCGCCAAACTTTATACGCCCGGCAAGGAGATCGAAACGTACAACTCGCCGGAAGAGCTGTTAGACAAAATCCAATATTATCTCCATCACGAGCAGGAGCGCAGGGAGATCGCCCTGAACGCGCTGGACCGCACGCTCCGCGAGCATACGTACGGCCATCGCTTGAACCAATTGCTGTCCATCGTATTTCCGTAAAAGGGGAGGTTCCCCTCCACTTTTGGACATCTGGAGGGGAGCATATGTCGTGCCGGTACAGATTCACTTCTAATATATTGTATTACTTGGGTGAAAGGAGGTGCGAATCGTACCCTGTGCTTTTTTGCAGCGGTCTCAACGCCCATGATGACGTATAAGCCTAAGATGATGCTGTTCTCCCATGTCAGCAATACAAGCAGCATCACGGGGGCCGAAAAGCTCCTGCTGATGTTCTGCCTTCAAATCGCGCCTTATTTCGAGTGCATTCTGGTCGCTCCGCAGGAAGGCAAGCTGACGGCTTCTGCCCGTAAACAAGGCATGACGGTACGAATCCAATCCTGCCCCTTGCTTTTTGGCATGTATCAGCCCGGCGAACGGCTCGAACAGGAAGCGGAGGGGCTTCGGCACCATCCGGATTTTGCTTCGGTTGTCCGCTGCATGGCGGAGACGGCTCCCGACATCGTCCTCACCAATACCATCGTGAACGTGATGCCCGCCATGGCTGCCAAATTGCTTGGCATTCCGGTCTTATGGAAAATAACCGAAACGATGCAAACGACGGCATACACGTCTGCGGCCACGGCCGTGGTAGAGAAGTACAGCGATTGCCTGATCGCGATTTCGGAGGCGTCGGCCCGCGTCTTTCGCGGAACGGTCTCCAAACCGATCACGCTGCTTCCCCCGTCCGCGGACAATGAGCTTTTGCAGCCTTCCCAAATGTTGATCCGGAACGGCTATCGTAAAATTCTCCGCCTGAAGGACTCCCATATCTGCATCGGCTATATCTCTTCTTTTATCCATCCCGAAAAGGGGCTGCTTGAATTCATCCGCATGGCGAAAATTCTGGCGGCGTCGTATCCGAATTGCCGGTTTGTCGTGATCGGGAAACCCGCCGACCAGTCCTATTACGACCGCTGCGTTCAGGAAGTGAATGATTCCGGCCACCGAAATTCTTTCCGCTTCATCCCATTTGTGGAATCGGTGCATTCGGCTTACAGCGCCATGGATATCCTTGTCGTTCCGAGCATGGTGCAGGAAGGTTTCGGGATGACGGCGCTGGAAGGCATGCTTTGCGGCAAGCCGGTCGTATCCTTCGATTCCGGTGGTCTCGGCGAGCTGATGAAAAATACGGGCAACGGTCACTTTGCGGTTCCGACGGGCGACTATGGAGCGCTGGCGGCCAAGGTATCCGAACTGGTCAATCAACCGGAGTTCCTGCAGTATACCGGAAGCATGAACGCGAACGCCGCGAGGACGGCATACGGCATGGAGACCTACCGGCAGCGGGTTCACGGATTCGTTCAGGAGCTGCAGCGGGGATGCCCCGATTGGATGAGCGGGGACGTTTCCCGCCGCGTATCCGCCGCAGGCGTCCCTGCGTTGAACGTTCCGCCGCCTCCGGTTGGGCAAGCTGCCCCGGCAAAAAGGAGGGCGGGCAGGAGAAGGAAACATGCAAGGAAAGCAAGAAGGCCGGCGGCCGCGGTTCGAGCACGCCGGATCCAAAGAAAGGCAGGAGCAGGCAAACGTTCCAAACGTCGCTCCAAGTCCATTAAACGAAAGTAGGGGACGGACGCTATGAGAATCATGACGATTTTGGGCACCCGGCCCGAAATTATCCGCCTCAGCCTCATCCTTCCTAAGCTGGACCGGTATGCAGAGCGGCATGTGCTGGTGCATACCGGGCAAAATTTTGCAGAAAGGCTGAGCGGCATTTTTTTTAAGCAGATGGGCTTGCGCTCACCGGATTACGTTTTGCAGGATGCAGCCGCAACGCTTGGGGAACAGCTCTCGTCCATGTTCCTTCAAATGGAGCGGATTCTGGATAAGGAGAAGCCCGATACCATCCTTCTGCTTGGCGATACCAACAGCGCGCTGTGCGCGGTGCTTGCCGAAAGGCTCGGATATCCCGTGGTTCATATGGAAGCCGGCAACCGCTGCTTTGACCTCGGCGTGCCCGAAGAGAAAAACCGGCGGGTCATCGACGCGATTTCTTCGATCAACATGCCGTATACGGAACAGAGCAAAAAACATTTGCTTGCCGAAGGTTTTCCCAGCTCGCGCATCGTGCTGACGGGAAATCCGATCTATGAAGTAATGGAGCACTACAAGGATTCGATCGAAGCAAGCCGCATTTTGAACAGCCTCTCCCTGAAGCCGAAGGAATATTTTTTGGTTACGGCCCACCGCGCGGAGAACGTGGATCATCCGGAACGGCTGCGGCAAATCGTCGAAGGGCTGAACATGATCGCGGAAAAATACGGCCGCCGGCTCATCTGCAGCATTCATCCGCGAACGGCCTCCCGCATTGCGGGGCTGAAAGATTTGCGCACGCACCCGTTGGTGGAATTCCACGAGCCTTTCGGATTTTTCGATTTCGTCAAGCTGGAAAGGCACGCCTGCTGCGCATTGACGGACAGCGGAACGGTCCAGGAGGAATGCTGCATCATGCAGGTCCCCACCGTTACGATGCGGCATACGACCGAACGCCCGGAAACCGTCGACTGCGGCAGCAACATCGTATCAGGCCTTGAAGCGAAGCATATCGCGCGCGCGGCGGACCTGATGATCAGCTTGAACCGGGAATGGGTCTGCCCGGAAGGGTATTTGGCCAAAAACGTCTCGGATAAGGTAGTCAAATTTCTGCTTGGAGGGAAAGTGCATGTTTGAAAATCAACGTATTATGGTGACTGGGGGGACCGGATCCTGGGGGTATGAATTGGTTGCCCAGCTGCTTATGCAAAATCCGAGGGAGGTGATCGTGTTCTCCCGCAACGAATCGTCGCAAGTGGCGATGAGCCGGACGTTCGAAGACAAGCGCCTGAGCTTCCGGATCGGGGACATCCGTGACAAAGAGGCGCTGACCGCCGTTTGCCAAGGCGTCGACTACGTGTTCCATCTTGCCGCGCTCAAGCATGTTCCGGTGTGCGAGGACCAGCCGTACGAAGCGCTTAAAACCAACGTCATCGGCACCCAAAACGTGATCGAAGCAGCCATCGACAACAAGGTCAAGAAAGTGTTTTACATCTCGACCGACAAGGCGGCCAATCCTTCGAATTTTTACGGCATGACCAAAGCCATCGGCGAGAAGCTGGTCGTGTACGCGAATCTGCTCAACAGCGAAACCCGCTTCGTTACCGTTCGCGGCGGCAACGTGCTTGGGACAAACGGCTCTGTGGTGCACGTGTTCAAGGACCAAATCCGGAGCAAAGGCCAGGTGCTGATCACGGACATGGAGATGACCCGGTTTTTCCTGACGCTGCCGGACGCAATTAAACTGCTGTTCAAGGCTGCGGAGGAAAGCTACGGCGGGGAAATCTTCGTCATGACGATGCCTGCTTGCAGAATCGTGGACCTGGCGGAAGTGCTGATCGAAGCCTCCGGCAAAGAAAACGTAAGCATCGTGGAATCCGGCATCCGCCCCGGAGAGAAGATCCACGAAATACTGATGAGCGATTTCGAAAGCATGACGACGGTGGTATACGACGAAGAGTACCTCGTCATCCTGCCGACGCTTCATATGCCCGAGCTCAAGGAACGTTACAAACACTGCAGACCGGTAGAATTCAGCAGCTTCAGCTCCAACCATCATTTGATGAATAAAGAGGAGATCAAAAACATTCTCCAGCGCGGAGGGTTTCTGTGATGAAATTGCTTATTCTTGGCGGAAACGGAATGGCGGGCCATATGCTGGTTCATTACTTTCGGCGTCAGGAAAAACATCGCGTCTTCTACACCACCCGGGAAGCCCGAAGTCCCGGGGGACTTTACCTTGACGCCTCCGAACCGTGCATGGTCGACCGGCTGCTGGACATCGTCCGGCCCGATGTCGTGATCAATGCCATCGGCGTCCTGAACCATCATGCCGATGAAGACCGGATCAATGCGTATCATATCAACGGCTTTTTGCCCCACCGGCTCTGCCGGGCCGCGGACCGGATCGGTGCCCGCCTCATTCATATCAGCACGGACTGCGTCTTCGAAGGAACCCGGGGCGGCTATACGGAGGAAGACCAGCCGGACGGAACGAGCATGTACGCGATGACCAAAGCGCTGGGCGAAGTGCGGGCTCCAGGGCATCTGACCATCCGGACGTCGATTATCGGTCCGGAGATCCGAAGCCATGGCATCGGGCTCATGCATTGGTTCATGTCGCAAAAAGGAGCGGTTACCGGCTACCGCAACGTCATGTGGAACGGCGTGACGACGCTGGAGCTGGCGAAGGCCGTCGATCGCTTCATGAATTCTTCCGTGTCGGGTTTGATCCATCTGGCCCACCCGGTCCCGATCTGCAAACATGACCTGCTGCTGCTGTTTCAGGAAATATGGGATCTTCGCGACGTCGTGGTTTTGCCTGTCGACCAGCCGGTGCAGGACCGCACGCTGGTGTCGACGCGGGCCGACATCGATTATGCCGTCCCCCATTACCGAGACATGCTGAAGGAGTTGAAGATATGGATGAACGAGCTTCCCTCCGCAAGCGCGTCATTATGATTACCGGAGCTTCGGGATTTACCGGCGGCCATGCCTGCCGGTATTTTGCCGGGCTCGGCATGCGGGTCGCCGGCATCGTGCGGCAAACGCAGGCACTTCCGGCCATCGAAGGGGTAAGATACCACACCTGCGATCTGATGGATAAGCAGAAGCTTGACGAGCTTGCCCGGAAGATCGCTCCCGACTATGTCCTTCATCTCGGCGGGAAAAACTCGGTCCCCGAATCCTGGGCCGATCCGCTGCTCTACATGGAAACCAACGTGCTTCCGACGCTTTATTTGCTGAATGCCCTTCGCCCGTTTCCGGCGTGCCGGGTACTGATTGCCGGAACGAAAGCCGTGTTCAGCCTCACTCCTCCTTACCGGCCGCCCCATCCGTACAGCTTAAGCAAAAGCTTGCAGAAGGCGGCCGTCATGTCCTGGAGCTGCCTGTTCGGGCAGCCGGTCATGCTGGCGGAGCCGTCGAATTTGATAGGACCCGGGCCGTCGACGGGCTTTTGCGCTTTGCTGGGCCGCTACATCGCGGCATGCGAAAGAGGAGAGGCGATGAAGGCTTTCCGCATTTCGTCGCGAGCCTCGCGGCGCGATTTTCTGGATGTCAGGGATGCCGTCCGGGCTTACGGCATCATGCTTGAAAAGGGAACGCCGGGAGAGGTCTACACCGTCACGTCGGGCAAAGAACGCACGCTTGAGGAAATAGCCGTTTTGTTCATGAAGGCTTCGGGGAGCGATGTCCCGGTCGAGTGGGGGGATGAGGACGATTCCATCAAGGAGCGGGATTCGCAGGTTCCCATGGGCTTGGAATCGCTCGGCTGGAAGCCGTCCATTCCGATCGAGAGGTCGGTATCGGACATTCTTCAATATTTCCGCACCGGAGGGGGAGTATCCAAATGAAACCGCTGGTTACGATCGTCATTCCTTTTTACAACGATCCTTACGTGGATCAGGCGGTGCAAAGCGCGCTGACGCAATCGTACAGGCCGATCGAAATTATCGTCGTCGACGACGGTTCGACGATGCATGCCGACCGGTTAGGTCCGTACATGCCGTATATCCATTATCTGGGAAAGGCCAACGGCGGCACCGCAAGCGCATTAAATCACGGAATCCGGTATGCTTCGGGGGAATATGTCGCATGGCTCAGCTCCGACGATATATTTTACCACGATAAAATCAACCGCCAGATCCAGTTTATGCTGGAACGCGGGGCGTGGATATCCCATACCAACTTCGATTATATCGATAGGCAAAGCCAGATCGTACAGCATCGTGCCGGCTTCGCTTTTCACGGGACGGCGGACTTTTACCGCACTTTTCTGATCAACAATCCGGTCAACGGCTGCACGGTGATCATGAAAAAAGAACTGTTTTACCACATCGGATTGTTTAACGAGTCCCTCCCTTATACGCATGATCTGGATTTATGGATCAGGGCGATCCAGGCAGGCATATCGTTCCCGTACCTCGATGAGGCGCTGGTCGGGTACCGATGGCACGAAGCGATGGGCACGCTTCGGTATCAGGATCTCATTCGGCAGGAATATGCCGTGACGCAGGAACGCGTCCGGAACACGATCCATCCGATTTTGTCAATCATGGGGTAATATGGAATTCTACTCCTTCTCTCTTCTTCCGGTTTTTGTATGAATAGACTGGATGGTTCGTCCATGCATGATGCGAAACTCTCGCATAATCTATGGATGAAAGGAGGGAGAATTCCTTATGCCAAACCGTTTGATAGATAGCCAGATTTCCCAAAACGTCTCGACCGCAGGCGCAGTCAGCATCCCTGCAAGCGCCACCCCCGCTTTGTTCGGAACGCTTGGCTTGAACACAGCCGCCGCGGGGCCGAATCTTTCCGTTCACTTCACGGCAACCGTTACGCTGAGCGCTGTCGTTGCCGTCCTTGTTCCTGTAACCATCACAATCTTCCGGGTCGTTGGCGGGGTATCCACTCTCGTCTATTCCGCTACCGAGTCGATGCCGGTAGGAACGTTGCTTCTGACGACCGACGTCATTACCGTAACGGGCATCGATTTGTTGACGACGAACCCTGGATTCGTCGTTTACCAGGCCTTCGTCAGCATTCCTGGAGGACTGGCGGTCATTCCGACCCGGGTAGGGCCCGAAAGCTTCGAAGCCGTGGCTTACTCCGACTAATTCAAAGGCGCTTAAACGAACTGGGATCACCGGAACTGATGTTCCGGTGATTTTTTTGTCCGAAATTTCCGAACATTCGGCGTGAGGGGGTTCAAGAGTCGTGTCCCGCCGCATCGTTTTCCAATATAGTATATTGTCGGCATCGTCCATTAAACCATCAATGAGTCCGGCTCCCGTCGCCGGATCCCATGGGAAGGAGAAGGCATGAAGATACTGCTAGCGACATACTGGCTGATTCCCCATGTCGGCGGAGTATGGAAATACATGACGCAAATCCAGCAGCGGCTGGAAGCCATGGGACATCAGGTGGATCTGCTCGGAAACAGCCCGGATTACGCCAAATTCCATATTATTAACCGCGGCCGCGAAATCTCCAAGGAATGGATCCGCCCGCTTGTGGTCACCAAGCTGGCCAGGGAATACGCGCCCTTGCTGCATGCGGATCCCCTCATTCACTATTATGAGATAGACCGATATATGCTGGAGCTTTCGGCCGCGTGTTTCGGGCTGGATCAATATGACATCATCCACACCCAGGATATATTTGCGGCCCGTTCGCTCGCCCGGGTGAAGCCGGCTCACGTTCCGTTGATTGCCCAGGTTCACGGCTCCGTCACGGGAGAGCTTCACAACCATTTCCGGATGAACCCGCAGCTCGGCATCAACGAGCATTCACCGGCCTGGAAGTATTTCCCTTCCGTTGAATCTCGCGGCGCTGCGTCCGGAAACGTCACGATCACGTCGACGCAGTGGCAGAAAAACCTGCTCGTCCGCGATTTCGGCATTCCGGAACATCGCATCAGCGTTTTCCAATACGGCCTGGATGCCCAGGAATTTTGGCATAAAGCCCATATGGGAACGGATGTCAGCCGGCCGCCGGATAAAAAGGTGATCATCTGTCCGGCAAGGCTGTCGTTCGTCAAGGGGATCGATGTACTGATTTCGGCGCTAGGCATCCTGAAAAGCATGAGGCAGCAGGATTGGGTGTGCTGGATCGTCGGAGACGGCGATAAAAGGGAGGAGCTGTGGAACCAAACCCAAGCTCTGGCATTGCAAAATGATGTGGTGTTTTTCGGCGAGCGCCATGATATTCCGGCCCTGCTTCTGCAATCGGACATTTTCGTCCATTCCTGCATCCAGGATAATCAGCCGTTTTCGGTGATGGAGGCACAGTTCGCCGGCTTGCCGGCATGCGTGTCGAATGCCGGAGGACTGCCGGAGATGGTGGAACATGGCGTGACCGGACTGGTTTCCCCGGTGAAAGATCCGCTTACGCTGGCACAGCATCTGAATACGCTGCTAGGAAACGATGAATACCGGCGCATGCTCGGCCAAAATGCGGCGCGCTGGGGACAGCAGCACTGGTCGCTCGATCAGATGATTTCCAGGCTATTGAACGAATATACGAGGGTAGCTTCAGGAGCATAATTGGCGAACCATGCCAAGGAAGGGAGGAGACGACGTGTCTGAGCCTTATATGGTCATCGGCGATTTGTATAACCGGATTTTTGCCGTGCAATCGTCCCATGTCGATCTGCTGGTGAACTACGCGGTGTGGAACCGGATTTTCGAGCAGCTTCCAATAGATTACACACTTCCGGACTTGGAGGTTTTGACTTTCTAAACGATCGAACAAACAGGGATCCGCAGCCAAAAAAAGGGCCGCACGATTCGGCATGTCATGTGTCCGGATCGGCGGCCTTCATCGATTCTTCAGCGAGTGGATATATGAATTCCGCTTAGAATTTGTCCCCATAGGTGATCATTTCCCAACCATTTATCGGCGTTCGGCAATTGGATGGAGCAGACCTTTTCAAGCGGCCAGTCCAGTTCCACGATGTCGTTGACAGGGGTATGGTTGATCAGCAGCACCCGAAAATCATGCGCGACAAGACTCGATAAAACCTCCTGGAGCTCTTTGGCTTGTTCGAACGTGCCTTCCGTGCGAATGAACAAAATTTTACGGCTGGTTAGCATTTTTTCCATGAAACGCTGAACGCGGCGGTCGTATTTGGCTTTTACGTAAGGATAAGCTTCAAGATTTGGCGGAAAGTTGTTGTGGGTAAAAAAGTCGTGATTCGACAGAAAATCGTAATAAGTGTCGCGCACCAAATAAAGCTGCTCGCTGACTTTATCTTCAACGACGAGGTTATTGTAGACCATAAAATGGGCGAATCGGTTCCTTAAAAGGCGGTTCACGTCGGATAGGTTGTAAGTCGCCATCCAATCGATCGGACCGGCATAATTTCGCAGGCCGAATTTTTCGAGCTTCATCGCGGCGAGGCATAAGTCTCCCAAACTGAAAATCGCGTCGTAGGATCCTTTGAGATCGGCAACCCTCATATTCTTTCATCCTTTCTTCCTAAATTGCGATTCGCAATATAGTAGATGCGAGAGCCGCTTCTTTCGCTTGTATTCTCGCTTATTCCCGGAAGAATAGGTTTGCGGCGGGCGTTAAACGCCCTTCCACTTGGAGCGCAGTCACATAGGATAGGATTAAGACTTGACTTTCAGGAGGAAAGGTTATGTCCATATTACGGCTCGAAGCCGCTCCTTTTGCCCCGATCGACTCTACGTACATCCAGTCCGTCGATCTTGAAATATGCAATGTCGGTACGGAAGGTTTTGAGATGCTTGTGCATGGCTACGGCGAACAGGGACTGTTTTACGTTCAGTTGATCCATGTCGGTTCGGGCAGCACGGTTCCCCTCTATCATATGATGACGGAGCATAAGCCTTTTCAGCTGGTGCTGGTGACGAACGTGAACGATTATACGCATACCGCAGTGACCGTTAGAGTCCGCAACCAAGGCAACCTTGTCGCTTTGTTTACCCAGGAGGACATGTTTCGAATGATCTGACCGTTAAGACGCAAAGGAGGGGATGCCATGAACGTGCTGTTTGTGTTTTACGTGCCGAGCGGCGGCATGGATACGTTGAATCGGCTTCGCTGCAAAGCCCTTGCCAGATACGGAATCCAAGCTTCCTGCCTTTACTTCCATTGGGGGGCGGGGGTGCAAAATAACGACGGGGTCCCTATGTACATTACGAACAACGATGAAGAGATCCGGGGAATTCTGGCCGCCGGGAATTACGATGTCATCGTCGTCACGACGGATCACAAAAGCTTTCCCCGCTTCAGGCAGCTGGGATATACGGGAAAGCTCGTACTGGAAATTCAGGGGTACGGCGCCAAGGAATATGCCCGCCAGCAGCTGATCGAAGCCATTCCTTACGTGAACACGTACGCAAGCGCGCTGCTGAATCCGAGCACTCCGCATATTGCCGCTTTGTTTCGGGAACTGTTTCCGAATATTCCTCAGTATAATTTCCCCAATTTTTTTGATTCCGAAAGCTTTACCTACCGGCCGGGACCGATTCCGGAACACCCGGTGATCGCATGGCTTGGACGCATGGAAGACAATAAAAACTGGAGGGAATTCCTTCATATCGGCTATCAGCTGTCTTTCTACGTGCCCGATTTGAAACTTTGGGTTTTCGAAGACCCCAACTTGTCGATTCCCCATGAACGCGAACAGTTCAATTCCGTGGTGCATCAATTGGGGCTTCATTCGCGTTTAATCATGCATTCGAACGTGCCAAACCATCAGATGCAGCATTATTTCTCGGCCATAGGCGATTCGGGCGGTTTCGTGTGCAATACGTCCAAGGTGGAAGGCGGCCCGTTATCGGTCCTCGAAGCCATGAGCTGCCGCTGTCCGGTGCTGGCGACGAATTCCGACGGGGTCGCGCTTTGCATCCGTCATAACGAAACCGGCAAAAATTATACGCTAGGCAATATTGCGCAAGCCGTGCAGGAAGGGCTGGACTTGATGCATAACGCTCCGCTGAGGGAAAACATCCGGAGCGGCGCGTTAAAACGGGTGCAAACGGAATTCAACCCGCATCTGTACTGCGTGCGCTTTATTGATATGCTGTATCATATTTGATGGGAGGAAGTCGCATGACGGCAAAATACAACACCAGGGTGGGGGCTGCAGCGGGAACCTTCATGCCGTTTACGGTCGGTCCCGATGAGATGGTCCTGACGGGAGTCACATTGGAAGGAATCGCCGAGGGGGACCGCGTGATTTTGGATATCGACGTATCCTGGCTGAAACCGATGTGCGATCTGGGAGAGCTCGAACTGATGATTCGGAGGGACGCCCCGGACGGACCCATCATCTATTGGACGATGGAAACCTGCTATGCCCAGGCCCGTACGAGAGAAGAATGCGTGTTGGCGGGAGACGGCGCTATGCGCCATTTTTTCCTGACGGCCCGCTCGATCGAACACAAAGCGCAGCTTGCCGCGTATTATTTGGAAGGAACGGTGGATACTCCGTAAAAACGAATCGAATCATGCGGATCAAGCCGACTCCGGCTGCCATCAGCCGGGGATCGGCTTTTTTTGCATTCCTTTTACCGAAAATAGCTTTGGTACGTCAGCTGGAGTCCTTCCTCGATGCCGTATGCCGGCCGCCAATTTAAATGCGCCAAGGCTCGTGCATTGGACAAGCGGCTGTGGCGGATGTCTCCGGCCCGGTCCGGACGATGGACGCAAACGGTATGTTGGCCATGGTGCAGCCGAAGAAGCTCAACCAACCGATTGACGGAGGTCGCTTGGCCGGTGCTGACATGAAGGATTTTCCGTTCTCCTGACGTTTGGGCCGCTGCCAGGGCGGCGACGACATCTTGAACGTAAATAAAATCCCTCGTTTGTTCCCCGTCCCCATTGACCGTTAAGGGCATGCCTTGCCGGAGCTGGTTCAGGAAAATGGACACGACGCCGCCTTCCCCTTTCGAAGTTTGTCCGGGACCGTAGACGTTCGCGAACCGCAGGACGGTCCAATCCAGATCGAACAATTCGCCGTACAGCCGGACATCATGCTCCGCCGCATATTTGGATAATCCGTAAAACGAGATGGGAACGGCGGGGTCCGTTTCCTCCAGCAAATCCTTTTGCAGATTTCCGTAAACGCCCGAGGTGGATGCAAACACGAATTTGCGGACTCCGCCTTGGCGGCAGGCCTCCAGCATGTTCAGCGTACCAAGCACATTGATTTCGGTGTCTTCCCGCGGATGCTGGATGGAATGCTGCACATCCGCTTGGGCAGCTAGATGAAACACGGTATCCGGCTGAAGCGCAACGATCGCCTCAAAAGCGGCAGGGAAGCGAATATCCTCCTGATGCAAGGTCGCGCCTTGAGGAACGTTCTCCGCCTTGCCGGCCGACAAATCATCGATGACATGTACCCGATGCCCCATACCGATCAAATGACGTACCAGATGCGATCCGATAAATCCGGCACCGCCCGTCACTACCACCGTCGTCATGTCATGACCTCCTTAAAAGGCTATAATCATGAGATATCGTATGTGGCAGCGGCAACATTGGCATTAGGCATTGTCCCGATTTCGATCCGGCGCCGGGCATCTTGGAGAAAGAGGTAGTAAAAAGCTTCCAACGGGGTAATATGTGAATGACATCTTTTTGCCGGGGCCGCATCGTTCATGCATGCAAAATACGCCATGCGAAAGGGGAAGGTGTTAGATGAAAAAAAGGGTTTTGGCGCTTATCGTTGCGATTGCAGCCATTCTGATCGTCGGCATTGCGTATTTCTTTCGCCCCGATCAAACCGAAGCGCCGGGTAAGCCGGATTCTGCGGCCGGGCGATCCGATCCCCTTCCGGCCTGGGTAGATCCGCAAGACGTGACGGCGGTCGAATGGGAGGGGAAAAGAACGTCATGGCTCCTGCAGCGTACCGATTCAAACGATGGGGCAGGGGAAGGGGGATGGTCGCTTAACGGCAAGCCCGCAGCGGAATCCGATGCCATGCGGGTGCTGTCCCAGATGAACTTGCTTTGGGCCAAAGGGGCGGCACAAAAGCAACCGGTTTCTTCATTAAAAGATGAAATAATCGACTCTACCGTAACCGTTGCCGGCATGGCTCAGACGGAAGAAACCGTGTATTTGATCGCAGCCGAACCGTCAGAGCCGGACAGGGTATGGATCATTCCGTCGGGGGCATCTTTTGCTTACCCTGTATTTGTCAAGGATTTGGAGTTGCTGGAAGGGGACGTCGACAGGCTCAAATCAGCTCCTTCGGCCTGATGCTGCCGCGAAAAGGCCTTCAGGATGCCAAATCCTTTCAGCATAGCGCGTTAGGCGCGAGGTCATCCTAAACGATGTTACTACATTAATTATAACGGAGGATGAACTCATGATACGATCCAAAGCCATTAGTCTTTCCGTATCCGCCGCACTGATCGTCAGCATGGCCGGATTGGCCGGCTGCGGCACGAGAGAACCTGCCAATACGAACGTGCGCACCCGCAACGTTCATGACGGGCGCATGCTGGATACCCGGGACGGCAGACTGAACGTCAACTCTTTGAGAAACGGCAACCGTTTTTCCACCTACAATACGGACGGCAACTTCGGTACGCGAAACGCAAGACATGACCTGTCGAACCTGACTTCGGCCCAGGACGTCGCGGATAAAGTGGCTGCATTGAAGGAAGTGCGCACCGCCAACGTCCTTAAGGCAGGCAACAGCGCGTACGTGGCAGTCTCCCTGGAGCACGGCGCACAAGCCAATCATGCCACGGACGGCACCCACGGCCGTTTCCGCAATAACAGTTTCGGCACGATGAACCACGGCGCCAGCGGCAGCAACAGCAGCTTTAACACCGGCGCGGCAGGCGTGAATACCCGCGGTTTCAACGGAGCGGCAGGAACTAACGGCACGGGCGCAACAGGCGCCGGCACAACCGGTACGGCAGGAACCGGAACCGGCGGCAACTTCCGCGGATATACGACGAGCGCCGGCGAACCGATCACGAGAAACAACGGTTTTAACGCCACCACGCCGGGAACGGCTGGCACAAGCGAAACCTATTCGCAAAATTATAAGGTAAGCAACGACGTAAAAGACAAAATCACGAAGATCGTTCAAAAAGCCGATCCAAACATCACCAATGTTTACGTATCTGCTAATCCTGATTTTGTCCAACGCGTCAGCAATTATGCAACCGATGTGAGAAACGGCCATCCGATCAGCGGCATGGTGAATGAGCTTTCGACGATGATCGAACGGATTTTCCCGACGAATACAAGCACGACCGACCATCGCGTAACCCCGATGGGCACGACGCACAACGCTCCCGGCAAAACGCCTGCAGGCAGACACATGACGCAGTAAAAACAAACACAAAAAGCAGCTTTGCGCATTATTGCGGGCTGCTTTTTGGTGTTTTAGCGTATCACGTCTTTTTTATGACAAGAAGCCGTTTGACCGTTAAGCCGAATAAAATGCAGCAAGTAAGAGCGGCTAAAGTATCCGCAATGGGTTCGGCCAAAATGACGCCGCCCGTTTTCGGGCGAATGAATGCCGGCAGGGCGTAAACGAGCGGTATCAGCAAAATGATTTTGCGCAACACGGCGATAAAGATGGAAACCTTCGCTTGGCCAAGTGCGATGAAAATTTGCTGAAACGCCAATTGGAAGCCGTAAATGCAGGTGCCCATAAAAAATATGTTCATCAGCGCCGAAGTCAGAGCGATCAGTTCGGCATTGTTCGTAAAAATCAGGACGGGAAGCCGAGGAAGAAAAACGGCTATGCTCCACATCGCCAGACCGAAGACTGCGCAAAACAAGCTGCAGTATATGATCGTGGATTTCACCCGCGCAAAGTCGCCCGATCCGAAATTGTAACCGATGATCGGCTGCGCTCCTTGCGCGAAGCTTTGCAGCAGCAGCGTGAAAATTTGCATCAAACTGCTCATGATGCCCATGGCGGCAACGTACAGATCCCCGCCGTATTTGGCAAGGGAGGTGTTGAACACGATCTGAATCAGGCTTTCGGTGGACTGCATAATAAAGGGAGACAGCCCCAAGGCGAGCACGCTCCAGACGATCCGAACGTTGATGCGCATATGTTTGATTCGCAAACGCAGATGGGATCGTTTCGATGCGAGGAATCCAAGCACCATACCGCCGAGATCGTTTGCGAAATGACCGTCGCAAGGGCAGCGCCCCTGACGCCCATATGCATCCCGAAAATAAAAACAGGGTCAAGGATCGTATTGACGGCCGCGCCTACGCATACCGTAACCATGGCCGTTTTGGCAAATCCTTGCGCCGCGATGAATTGGTTCAATCCTAACGATAGCAGCACGGTTACCGTACCCGTCAGGTAGATCCCCATATAATCGTCGGCATAAGGCAGGGTATCCGGACTTGCCCCGAACAAGGTCAGCAGCGGGGACTTCAACGTTAGCAATGAAATAGTCAACAGCATGGAAACGATCAGCAGCATCACAAAACTTGCGCCAAGCAATCGTTCGGCTTTTTCATGATTCCCTTCTCCCATCCGAATGGAAGCAAGCGGCGCGCCGCCAAAACCGATGAGAGCAGCAAAGGCCGAAATCACCATGATGATCGGAAAGCTTACCCCAATGCCGGTTAGAGCAAGGGTCCCCGTACCCGGCATCCTTCCGATAAACATGCGGTCGACTACATTGTACAGGGCATTGATAACCTGTGCTACGACGGCAGGAGCAGCCAAAGAGAGTATCAATTTGGGGATTTTTTCGCTGGCGAATCGGTTGCTCATTGGATTGTTCATTGGACGTCCATCCTTGTTTATTAATTTTCGTTATTTGAGCATCATAACATAGGAAAAGCGGGTGTGAAATACGTTGTTTAACGCTCTATAAATGCCTTATTTGCGGTTTTTTAGGGGGGGAGTAATAGGAGGGTACTTTAATTGGGTGAAAAAGTCTTAAAAAGCGAATCTGATGACGCTTTGATTGGCGCTTTTTTTGATGCGTAAGACGCTTTCCATTCGGAAGGGCGGCATAAAAAAACGACGCCGGCGATCCAGCGTCATTTTTGTTATAGGATGGAATTCATTAAAAGACCTGGCGTCCGCGTACCCAAACGCCCTGAATGTTCAAACGCTCATCCAGCATCAGCACATCCGCCTGCTTGCCGGCTTCGAGCGTCCCGGTCCGGTCTTCGATGCGAAGGCGTTTCGCCGGGTTGTAGCTGGCAATGCGCGAGGCATGCTCGACGGTCAATCCTACGGTTTCGACGAGGTAGCGGAAACCTTTGATCATCGTAAGCGTGCTGCCGGCCAGGCTGTTCGACTCGCCTTTCAATATCGCGATGCCATCCTTTACTTCCACGGGCAAATCGCCGATCGTATAATCGCCGTCCGGCATGCCCGCTGCGGACATCGCGTCCGTAATCAGGATCAAGTTATCGTTTGTTTTAACTTTCGTCAAAATGGAAATGCACGCCGGATGCACATGAATGCCGTCGGCAATGATTTCGGCATGGATCCGGTCGTCGCTGAGCACCGCTCCGGCCGTGCCCGGCTTGCGGTGGTGGATCGGCGTCATGGCGTTGAACGTATGGACGGCTTGGCGGAGACCGGCTTCTACCGCCACTTCGACTTCCTCGTAAGATGCATCGGTATGGCCGAGAGCGGCGTTGATGCCGTGTTCGCTCATCCAGGCGATGGCCTCAAGCGCGCCTTCGCGTTCGGGAGCAAGCGTGACCTGTTTGATAAGTCCCGGATACTGTGCCTCCCAGGCTTCGAGCCATTCGACGTTCGGATGGACGATATGCTCGGGATTTTGGGCTCCGGGCCACTTCGGGCTGATGAAAGGCCCTTCCATGTGAACACCTTCAATCACGGCATAAGGCATATCCTGCTGCCTGTACTCGTGGACTTCCTTCAGCACCTTGTCGATGGATGCTTTAGGAGCCGTCATCGTGGTGGCAAGCATGGCGGTCGTTCCTTGGGAACAATGGAAGGAGGTGATTTTGTCGAGCTCCTCCTTGCCGGAATACATAAAGTCTTCGCCGTTGCCGCCGTGAACGTGGACATCGATGAAACCCGGCACGAGATATCCTTCCGTTTTTTTGCCGGGATTCAGATGATGCAGGTGGTCCGGCAAATGCTGCACCTCGCCGGCATAAAGAATGGTGCCTTCATGGATGGCGACGACGCCGTCCTCGATGACGTTGCCCGGCACGACGACTTTACCGTACAACAATTGTCCTGAAGTTTCGCTCATGATAATAACCCTCCTGCTCCTTGATCCAGCAGCACGACGACGTTCGGATGGCATTGCAGAAGCGATGCCGGGCATTGGGACGTGATCGGCCCCTTCAAGGCGCGTTTGACGATTTCCGCCTTGTCTTCGCCGCGGACCAGCAGCAGGATTTGTTTGGCTTTCAAAATGCTCCCGACGCCCATCGTGATCGCTTGCGTCGGCACGTCGGCCAAAGACGGGAAAAAGCGGGCATTGGCCGTGCGCGTTTTTTCCTGGAGCTCGACGACATGGGTGCCGCCGATCAGGCTTTCACCCGGTTCATTGAAACCGATGTGACCGTTGTGCCCGAGTCCTAGAATCTGCAGATCGACAGGGCCGTTTTCTTCGAGCATGGCGTCGTATTTCCGGCATTCCTCCTCGAGGTCGGCGGCGTTGCCGTCAGGCACGTGCGTATTCTCCATTTTGATGTCGATGTAGTTAAAAAGCTTTTCGTTCATAAAGCTGCGGTAGCTCTCCGGATGCCCTTCAGGCAGGCCGACGTATTCGTCCAGGTTGTAGGTGGACGCTTTGGCGAAGCTGACCAGCCCTTGCCGGTTCATTTCAATCAGGCGCTGGTAGATGCCGATCGGCGAACTGCCCGTCGCCATGCCGAGAACGGACCTTGGTTTCGTATGAAGCAGGCTGGCGATGAGACCCGCACCGGTCGCGTTGAAGTCGGCCTCATGCTTGAAAGTATAGATGTTCATGTTTTTGAATACCCTCCTCTTGTTTTGCGGTAGTTCCGGACGTTTTGATAGGACTGCTCCAGCTTGGGAACGTATTGTCCGAACTGCTCGCTGCTCATGCCCATGAAAAGAATGTCAATGATATGAAGCTGGGCGATCCTGGAAGCCATGTCGCCTCTTCGCATGCCTTCCTCCAGGGAAGAAACGAAGAGGGGGATATCGGCCATGGATGCCAGCGTGTTGCTGCCGTAAGAAGTGAGCGTGATCGTTGCGGCGCCGCTGTCTTTGGCGCAGGACAACGCGCTGATCGTCTCTTCGGTCTCCCCGGAATAGGAGATGGCGATCGCCACGTCCCGGTCCGTCAGGGTCGACGCCGAAGTGATTTGCATGTGGGGATCGGCGAAGGCGGTGCAGTTTTTCCCGATCCGGATCAGCTTCTGGTAAAAATCGAGCGCCACGACCGACGACGTCGCCACGCCGTACAAATCGATCCGCTGGGCATCGCACAGCAGCCGAATGGCTTGCGATAGCCGGTTCATGTCCAGAAGCTGCGTCGTATCCCGGATGGAGGTCAAATGGTTGGCTTCCATCGCTTCCACGATTTTGGATAACGGATTGTTGGCCACGATGTCCTGGTAAGAGGAAGCCTGGTTTCGTTCCTGCAGCCCCGTGTGGGCGAGTTCCGCCGACAGCTTGACCTTCAAATCGGGGTATCCCTTAAGATGGAACACCTTGCAGAAACGGGTGACCGTGGCCGGACTGGTTCCGCATTGCTCGGCCAATTCCTTGATCCCCATATGGACCACCTGGGCCGGGGAAGAGAGAATAAAATCGGCGATCCGGCGTTCCTGCGGGGACAGCTTATCCTTTTCCTGCGCCAGCGCATATAAGAACGGAGCCACGAAAGGACCTCCCTTTACGACTTCATCCGCAGATGAGGTGTGAAAATTATTTTAATATTTATTTTGGATTGCAAGAAAATTATTTTTATCTCCCTCCCATCATAGGTCAAAAGTCTTCCGGTGACAAGGGGGGAACGGGATTTTTCAGGGCCGGTATTGTTTAAGAAAAAGAAAAAGCCCGCGTTCGCGCGGAACTCGGGCAATAAAGCGGGTAATGTTGTTGTTATTGAACGTTTCCGGCGCTGACGCGGGACTTTTTCGATCGGCCGATTTCCTGCCGCAACACCTGCCAGATGATGTAGGCCAAAACGACCATTTGCGGGATGAACGTTTCCCACGTCGGATACATGCCGAGCCAGGAAACGGAAGGCAGCGACGGATCCGAATGGGCCGCCAGCCTGCCTGCGACCTGCAGCGAATGAATGCTGTCCCCAAGAAAGCGGAACACGAGGTAATAAATCAGCAGCGTCGCGACCAGGAAAAAGGCCCGGATCGGCAGCGCAGCGCTGAGCGCGATGATGGCATAACCCAATACCGCGAGGATGGCCAGCGCTATGACGACGCCGAGGATCAGCTGAAACATCGGCATCGACGGTGCCATGCCGACGTAAAAAATCGTCGTTTCGGCACCCTCCCTTACAATGGCCAGTAGGGCTACGGCAAACAGGGACCATAGGCTGCCTTTCGCCAGCGCCTGGTCCATTTGCTTGCCGACATAGCGGTTCCAGGCTTTGGTGTTCGATTTGTTGTGCAGCCATTGCCCGACGGTGATCATCATGACGACGGCGACCAGTCCGGTAATGCCTTCGATCAGCTCACGGGCGCTGCCGGAAGCGGCTTTGGATATCGTATAGGTCAACACGCCGGCGAGCAGCAGCGACAGCGCCAAACCGGTTCCCGCGCCCGACCAGATGAATTTCCGCCCTTCGGCGTGACCGCTTCGTTTCAGGTAGGAAAGCAGCGCGGCAATGACGAGAATGGCTTCCAGCCCTTCGCGGAGCAGGACGAGCGCGGCGTCCCAGGCGGTATAGCTGTGGCTGCCGGCAACTTCCGCCAGGGAGGACTGCATGTCTTCGATAATTTGGAGCGCTTCCTGACTGCGCGGAGGCGTCGAAAGAAGGTAACCGGACACCTCGGACATCTGATTTTCCACTTGGGTATACAAAGACGGGGACGACACCCGGACCTCGCCTTCCACGGCGGGCCAAGACGCGATGAATTGGTTCATGCTGTCCGCGGCTTGGGCGGATTGGCCGTCCGCGGTTTGCTTGCGTGCCGTCTCCAGCACGCCCAGCAGGTCGGACAACGAATGGATGCTTTCGTTGTCGTCGCCGGCCAGCTGGACTTTTCCGTTTGCATAATCCGTCAACAGCGCAACCAGCTTGTTCATTTGCTGGACGGCCTGGTCTTCGCGGACGGGATCCGCTTGCAGCGCGATGCGCACCAGGCTGATTTGGGTTTCAAGCTGCCCGTAGACGGCAAAGTTGTCGCTGCGGATCGGCGTCTCGCTTTTTGGCCAGGCATCGACGATGTTTTGATAGCTCGACTTGGCTTTGGCCCAATCCTTTTGCTCCATGGCGGCAAGGCTTTCCTTGGCAAAAGGAAGCAGCTTTGCGGCCGATTCCGCACCGCCGGAAGTTTGGCGGCCGCCTTGCCGCTGGCCGGAAGCGGCCTCGACGTAAGCGTTGACGGCTTTGGCTAGTGCCGACAACGCCTGCTTGGCCCCGGCATCCTCCTGCCGGAGCTTCGACTCGGCCTCGGCCAGGGCCGCATCGACCCGTGCCGTTTGTCCGGCCAAATCTTTGCCGCCGTTTTGCTTCAAGGCGGTCCAATCCGTTTTAAACTGTTCCAAATCTGCGGCTGCTTCTTTCCACTGTTGTTGACCGCTTTCCACCAGCGCGCTGCCGACGGCGGGGAGGAGACGGTCCAGGGAGGAGGTTTGACCGGTTTCGGCAAATGCCGGGTCCGCCGCCAGATGGAAAAACATCAGGATGGCGAGCGCCAAAATGGCCGTCATGCCGGGTTTGCTTCGGCGGCTGCGTTTTATGTTCGTCTGGTCGTCATGGCGTATGGACCGCATTGGCATTAGTCTCCTTCAAAATCAATTGTTAAAACAAGGTATCCCCGATATACCCTCCTTGGGCGGCTCCGGGGAAGCAGGCAAACGCGGCGCTGCCCACGTGCAGAATGTATTCGTTCAAGCGGTCGCTTTTCGCCAGTTTTTGCTGCAGGGGGACGAATTGCTTGAACAGGTCCCGCTGATAGCTGATAAACAAAAGCCCGGCGTCGAGCTGACCGGTTTTGATGTCCATGCCTCCGGAATAAGAGTAGGAGCGGCGGAGAATCTGAACGGAGCCGTCGCCCCGCGCCAGCGCGACATGGGAATCCCGGGGGATGTACGGTTTGCCGCTTTCGTCCGCGGCATTCAGATCGACCGGATCGAATTCGTTTTTCGCGCCAAGCGGAGCCCCGCTGGAACGGTAACGGCCAAACGTCTCCTCCTGGTCTTTCAAGGTGGATCGGTCCCATACCTCGATGCGCATGCGGATCCGGCGGACGGCCATATAACTTCCTCCGGCCATCCATGGGGCTCCGTCGCCGCTTTGCGCCCATACGATCCGGTTCATTTCCTTTTCGTTTGCCACCTGGGGATTGGCGGTTCCGTCCTTGAAGCCGAGCAGGTTGCGCGGCGTGCTTCCCGAAGGGTCAGCCTGGTTCGTCCGCTGAAAGCCTTCCTGCACCCAGCGCAGGACCGCTTTTCCGCGCGCGATTCTGGCCAGGTTGCGCACGGCATGGAATGCGACCTGCATATCGTCCGCGCATACCTGCACGCCAATGTCGCCACCGCACCACTCGGGTTCAAGCTGATCCCCGTTAAATGCGGGCAGTTCTTTGAAGGTCGGCGGCTTTTTCGCGGCCAGGCCGAACCGGTCGTCAAACAGCGAAGGCCCTGCGCCGAACGTGATCGTAAGCCGGGAAGGGCTGAGCCCGGCCGATTCGCCGGTGTCGGTCGGCGGAAGGTTGCCATTGCCGCTTTCCTCGCCCACCGGTCGGCCTGCGGCCATCGCCGCGGCGGCGGCGGTCCAGGCCTGGAACAGCTTTTTCAGCGATGGCGCGCCGCTAGCGGTCACGTCAAAGGCTGCAAAGCAGATGAAGTTTTGCGCAGGTGTGATGATGCCGGCTTGGTGCGCTCCGTAAAAAGGAATGGAGTCCTCCTCCGTGGAGATGGATCCGGCGGCTTTCGTCTTGCGCTTGTTCTCCGTCGTCAGCAGCGTTCCGATCGCGCCGCCGCCGAGAAGAAGGCCAAGACCGCCGGTACCCGCCAAACGAAGGACATCGCGGCGGGTCATCGGTTTTTTTAGGATAGAATCGTCGTTTGATGGCTGGTGCTTTTCCGGCATGTCGCTACACTCCCAAAATCTTGCCCATGTTGGACAACGGTTCGGCCAATGCGTCAAGGTTCTGGCTGAGCTTGCGGATTTCGTCCTGTTTTAATGCCGTGTAATCGACGTAACCGTCGCCTTTTTTGAACGCATTCAGCTCTTTCTGCAAGGCGGCAAAACGCGTTTCGATTTCTTTTTCCAGCTCCGCGTCTTTTTTCGCCAGTTCGGGCTTCAATATTTCATAGATTTTCTGCGCGCCTTCGACGTTGGCGGCAAAATCGTACAGGTCGGTATGCGAATAAAGCTCTTCCTCGCCGGTGACCTTGGAGGAGGACACTTCGTTCAGAAGCTCCACCGCGCCGGTGACCATCAGGCTGGCATCCAGATCGATCGTTTCGATTTTGGCGCGCAGCAATTGGGCGTCCTTCAGCAGCTGGTCGGCGAACCCTTCCGTTCCGGCCGTCGTTTTGTCTTCCCACAGCGCCTTTTCGATCCGGTGGAAACCGCGCCAGTCGGCGGCGTCGACGTCATTCACCCGCGCATCGATATTCGGGTCCAAATCGCCGAGCGCTTCGGCTACCGGTTCGATCCGTTCATAATAAGCGCGCGCAGGGGCGTACAGCTTTTTCGCCTCTTCCAGCTTGCCGGCTTTGACCGCTGCCGTGAATTTTTCGGTCTCCTTGACGAAAAGATCGCACTGTTCCACCGCAAAAGTCCGGTATTGTTCGACGCTGGCGGAAAAGTCGGCCGCAGGGGCCGTTTTCGTTTCAGCGGCCGCAGGCGGAGCAGGCGTCGCGGACGCGGCATCGGCGTCCTGGTTTTGTTGCTGCCCGCATCCGCTGAAGAGAAGGGAAGCGGCGAGAATGCCGGTTGGAAGAATGACGTTGTACTTCAAGAAAAAGCAGCTCCTTTTTATATGGAAGTTTTGATGTCGGTTATAATTGATAATGATTCTCAGTCATATGCATGGATTAATAATATAGAGGCGCAGGATTGCTGTCAATACATATTTTTTGGTTAAACAAACATGCGGCAGGCCGGCAAAAAAAAGGCCCTCACTGCATACGCGCAGCCAGGGCGGGCGGGAGCCGATCATCGGCGGCGCATATGGACCCATAACCCGGCAAGCATCCGGTAGGGGACGTATAACCCGAGATAAGCGCCCGCAACGAGAAAACACGGGTTAAGCAGCAAATGGTGGACGTCCGTGGTCAGAACGGTCCCATGGAGGATGTTCCGGTACACATCGGCCGCGAGGATGGAACCGGTGATATAAAAAGATAGCAGCGCAAGCAAACTCCATATCCAACGGAACCCGCGGTTTAACGCAGCCAGGACCGCCATAACAAACGGAACCGCAATAAAGCCGGCGATCAGCCAAAACAGCAATGCCGTGCACCTCCTTCAGAGTCTATTCTCGGCAGGCGCGCAGCGGTTTAAACTCCCGGCTCCCGGGAGAGAAGCCCGCTCGATCACGGCATATTCTATGAAAACAGAGTTAAAAATATGAAAAAACCATCATTTTCACTGGATCGTTTGTCTTATACCGATTTATGAAGCCGGCATAGAATATATCAATCTTTGAAAAGGAGTTGATATATTTGGCAAACCGTGATGTACGCCTTGCCCTTTGGTCCGGCATCAATTTTTCGGGCCGCAGAATAGTATTCAGACGTGGAGGAGTCGCAGTCCGGGATCTTGGAGCGTTTCGTTTTGACAACGTGCTTTCCAGCTTCCGTCTAAGAAACCGTGTGCAGCCTGCTCAAGTTACGCTTGTTTTGTTCTCGCAGGTGAATTTCCGGGGAGCATTCCGCGTGTTCCGCGGCAGCCAAAACGTAGCCAATCTGGGTAACTTTGATAATGTCACGTCTTCGCTCATTTTGGTCGGCCGCAACCTGACGAACGCCGAGATTGCCGAAATCCAAAGAACAGGCAGACCGCCTCAAGACATTCTCATCGTAAGACAGTAATTGCAGTACAAAAAAAGGGTGCCCTTGCGGCACCCTTCCTTGCGTGAAATGAACCGGATGATGTTCGTTTTTTCGACGTTTGAGCGGATCCCTTTCGGCCCATTCAGCATATGGTCGTTCCCATCAAAGGCAAGAACGAATCCCTGCTTTTGGGCTGGTCCCGCAGCCTTGTATCGAATGGGAACGACAAAATAAAGAACCTCCTGTCATTCCTTCCCCAAAAGGAAGACATGCTACAGAAGGCCAAGGCATTTGAGGGCTCGATCAGATCTTTAATTCCCCGAGCTTGATCAGCTCGACGACGGCTTGAGAACGGCCTTTCACGTTCAGTTTCTGCATAACGTTGGAGATATGGTTCCGCACCGTTTTCTCACTGATAAACAGTTGACCGGCGATGTCACGGGTCGTTTTATCCTGAACAAGCAGTTCGAACACTTCACGTTCACGGTGAGTCAATAAAAATTTGCTCTTATGATCGTTCCCCTTCAATGGTGTCACCCCTCCTTGCTCGGGTTTGTATGGTATAACAAGGTAAAGGGATACAGTCAACTCATATTATGTAAGGTCCGGGGCAATGGTGTCGTTGCGGCCAAAAAATGGGCTTGCGTCGTTTAATACCGCCTCAAGCTGCGATAAGACGATTCTCAATATTTAAAGCAAGATCAGAAATCCCCCGAAACATAAAGAAAAAATAGAAAATACTGTAAAAACCGATTTACTAAAAAGACGTGTTATGTAATAATATGGATACCAAAAATACCCTGCTTTTTGGAAAGCCAGGGTATTTTGGTCTTTTATATGATTTCAGAGGGCGTTGTTCGGATGCCGGCTGGATGGCCGCACGCGAATTACGCAAGCACTCGGAGCATGGCGTTGATCATGCCGTAATGGTAGTTTTCGTGCCCGAGGTTCACGACGAACGCTTCGCGGACGGTTTCGGCTTTGGCGAAATTTTCTTTGACCGCCAGCGGCTCGTCAAGTTTCCCTTCGAAGGTGTCGGCCACAAGCTTGCATTGTGCCGTCAGCTCTTGAACCAGCGTATCCCAAGCGGGAGGTTCGCCGTTCCAATCGGCCGGTTTCGTTCCATTGCCGAAAAAGGATTGGTAATTTTCAGGCACGACGGCATCCTTGCCGGCAAAACGGAACAAAATGCCGCTTGTGACGGTCAGCAGATGCCCGAGCTGCCAATGAATGTTGTTGTTGAAACCTTGCGGGACAAGCGTGCGTTTGTCTTCCGGAAGTTGTTCAACCTTGCTGATGATCGTGTTGCGGTTTTTCTCCATCAGCGCGAATAAGTAAGCGTCTCTCATGTGATGTTCCTCCTTACGATATGTAACTACCATTCAATTTTACAGTAGACGGGCATGCAGGGCAACCGAAGGCCCCGCGGGAGGAAATAACCTGATTTAAGCGGATTTTTTTGGATAGGAAGGAAGAAGCGATTTGGATCAGAAAAATAATGTATTTATGTTGGTATTAAGCGGCATCATGATGATTGTCGTCATTTGCCTGGTCATTATGATCGTCAAGCCGCAGCCGGACGCTACGTCCCATTTTACGGGGAGCATGGAAACCTACGCGCATGGGATCGACATTCCCAGTTTTCCCGACGAGATGAACATCACGACGAACGGGGAGCAAATCGTATCCCTCGGCGCCAACCGTTTCGCCGTCATCGACAACAATCCCGATTCGAGCAATCACGGGACGATTCTCATTTACGAATATGACGAACAGGCGCGCAAGATCCATTTTCTCGCCTCCGAGAATTACGTCGCCCGCATGAATCAAAGAACCGAATAACGGTTAAATAATGAAGATGGCCCCTCACGGCCCATTGCAGCGAAACACCGCTGCGTCAGCAAGGGAGGCATGCTTGAGATGTACAAAGTCGTATTGGTAAGGCACGGGGAAAGCGAATGGAACCGGGAAAACCGGTTCACGGGTTGGACGGACGTCGACCTGACGGAAAAAGGCGTCCGCGAGGCGATCAAAGCGGGGGAACTGCTCAAAGCGCTCCCGTACGAAATCGACATTGCATTTACGTCGGTTCTCAAAAGAGCCATTAAAACGCTGGATTACATACTGGAGGCAAACGATCTGCTTTGGGTTCCCGTCCGCAAAAGCTGGAAGCTCAATGAACGGCATTACGGCGCGCTTCAGGGGTTGAACAAGGACGAAACCGCCCAGAAATACGGGGAGGAGCAGGTGCGGCTGTGGCGCAGAAGTTATGACGTGCCCCCGCTGAAAATCACCGCCGAAGACGAACGTTATCCGAAAAACGACCGGCGATACGGGAAACTCACCGACCAGGAAATTCCGCTCGGGGAAAGCCTCAAGGATACGATCGCCAGGGTCGTGCCCTATTGGGAAGCGGAGATCGTCCCGCGCATCAAAGCCGGGGAACACGTGCTTGTCGTGGCCCACGGCAACAGCCTGCGGGCGCTCATGAAAGTGCTGGAAAACATCGGCGACGAGGAGATCGTCGACCTGAACATTCCGACCGCCGTGCCGATCCTGTATGAGCTGGATGACGATTTAAAGCCGCTGAACCGGACGTTTCTCGGCGACCGGGAACGCGTGCAGGAGAAAATCGACGTGGTGGCCAACCCGTCCAAAATTATGGAATAACGTTGGCAAGGAGGGGTCCCCCCGTGCGGGAGGTGACTCCTCCGGTGTTTTTGTGTTACGGTATATAGTGCCTAATGCGCAGTAACACCAACTTCAGGAAAGAAGGGAAATGCAGTGCCTTTTGTCAGATTTACGGGGTTCGAAAAAAACGTGGTGGAGGCCCTCTCGCCCGCGATCGTCGAAGAAATGGCAGCCATCGCCAACATTCCGCAGGAGATCGTCAAAATCGAGCTTTTGCATGTGGAAAAAATCACAAACAGCCCGCAGTCGGTTGAAATCTATATGTTTCCGAGAGAACAGGAAAAGCATGACGCCATCGCCAAGATGATCGACGGGCATTTGAAGCGCCGCGGCTTCGACCGCGCGCATATTTTTTTCGTTTTGCTGCAGCATTCGCTTTATTATAAGGAAGGCGTGCCGTTAAGCGATATTCCGAAAAAGACCGTTCCCGAAGCCTGACCCGCCGATTTGAAATAAATCTCTGTAAAGGAATTGGAATATTAACGAATTACCGCTATAATCGAATGTAGAAACGAAGACATTTCTGGAATGTCTGTGCTTTATTACATCAATAATCAATAAGGAGCAATGAAACTCATGGCCAAAACTTTGATTTTCGGACATAAAAATCCGGATACGGACACGATTACTTCAGCGATTGTTTACTCCTATTTGAAAAACCAGCTCGGATTCGACACGGAAGCCGTGCGTTTGGGCAATGTGAACGGCGAAACCCAGTACGCGCTGGATACGTTCAAGGTCGAAGCTCCGCGCCTTGTGGATAAAGTGGCGGGCGAAGCCGGCGAAGTCATTCTCGTCGACCATAACGAACGCCAGCAAAGCGCCGACGACATCGACCAAGTACGCGTGACGGAAGTCATCGACCACCACCGCATCGCGAACTTCGAGACAAGCCATCCGCTTTATTACCGCGCGGAGCCTGTCGGCTGCACGGCCACCATCCTGAACAAGCTGTTCAAGGAAAAAAATGTCGCGGTTCCGAAAGAAATCGCGGGACTGATGGTATCGGCGATCATATCCGATACGCTCCTGCTGAAATCGCCGACCTGCACGGACGAAGACGTGGCTGCTGCCCGCGAGCTTGCCGACATCGCCGGCGTCAAACTGGAAGAATACGGCCTTGACATGCTGAAAGCCGGTGCGGACATGAGCAGCAAAACGATTGCCGAACTCATCTCCCTCGATGCGAAAGAATTCCAAATGGGCAGCCACAAGGTGGAAATCGCTCAGGTGAACGTCGTGGACACGAACGATGTCCTTGGCCGCCAAGCCGAGCTGGAAGACGCCCTGAACGGCATCATCGCCCAAAAAGGCCTCGATCTGTTCGTCTTTGTCGTCACCGACATCCTGAACAACGACTCCGTCGCCCTGGCGCTCGGCAAAGCCGCTTCCGCCGTGGAAACGGCGTACAACGTGAAGCTGGAAAACAATACGGCCGTGCTGAAAGGCGTCGTATCCCGCAAATCGCAAATCGTGCCGGTTTTGACCGAAACGCTCAGCAAATAATCAAGATTGAATCATGGCAGGCGCTTGTCCCATCGGCGGGACGGGCGCCTCTTTCAAGTGCCCGGGCTCCCGCGCAATGCACCCGCAAAGGGCCGTGGCCAAGATCCCTTATCGGAATTTTTCCGTGAAAAAACCTGTTCATGGCTGAACAGGTTGGTTTGATAAGTTCTGCCGTTCTGGTTGAAGGGATTGGCATTAGGGTTACTGGTCTTCGTCTTCCTCGGAATCTTCTTCGGAATCTTCGTCCTCATCGTCGGAATCGAATTCGATTTCGGATTCTTCTTCCTCTTCTTCGTCGTCTTCCTCGACGTCTTCGATTTGAGACTCTACTTCTTCGTCGGACAGCAGCAGTTCTTGTTCAAAGTTTTCCATTGATTAATCCCTCCATTTTATACACTTGAATCGTAAGTGCACTTTCAATATATCATTTGTCTCTCAAAACGTTTGTCGGAAGGTGTGGCCGCAAACGGATTATTTTCCGCTATTTTCTGCCAGAAATCGGGTCGCTTTTAACCCTTGTCGAAATTGAAAACTTTCTCTTGACGGGGAGGAAGCGAACGGTTAAAATCTCGATAAAACTATATCGTTCAGTTGCAAAACCGTATAGTTTTTTCGAGGGTGGCAAGAAACCAAGAGGAAGTGAAATCAAGCCATGTCCATTGACCGTAAACAGGAGATTATGGATGCAGCCATCCATATTTTCGCCCGGAAGGGATTCAACGGTTCAACCATGCAGGATATCGCCGAGGGTTGCGGCATGTCCAAAGCGACGCTGTACCAGCACTACAAATCGAAAGACCAGCTATTGCTGTCCATTTTCCATATGATCAACGACCGGCTTTACGTCAAACTTCAGGCCAGCATGAACCGGGAACACGGCGATTCGGCTGACAGCCTGAGACAGCAGATCGAGCTGCAGCTTCGCGAATCCTTGGCGAACCGGGATTTGATCCGGATGCTGATCACGGAAAACCCGAATGCGTATACCGAAGAGGTCGTGAAAGCGTCGGGCGCGATGCGCGCGCGGATGATCCGGCACTTCGAGCAGATGTTCAAACGGGTGTACGGGCCGGAGATCGAGCCGTATGCGGTGGAATTGGTCTTTTCGATGTTCGCTCTGCTGGAGCAGTTCAGCGTGCTGATCATTTTGGAAAACGTGGCGATCGACATTACCGAGCTGTCCCGTTATATATTGAAGCTGCTGGGATATATGGCGGAAGGGTTGATGGGCGATAACGGCGTCAAACCGATCCTTGGCGTGCATAACTACCCCGAATATTTGCTGTGCGAAATGCCGGAGCCCGAGACGGACAATGTGGAAAACCTGATTTGCCGGTTGTACCGCAAAGCCGATTGCCTAGGGGAATCGGGAAAAAAAGAACAGGATATCCGCAATTCGATCCTGATGCTCGACCATGAGCTGAAAAGCTCCTCGCCGCGGCGCATTATCGTGCAGGGGATGCTGCATAACCTGCTGCAGGTCGGGGCGCTGACGGAGCTTGCCGGCCGCTTGGCCGCGCTGCCCGGCATCAAACGTTATTTAGATTAGAGATGCAAGGATGTAGAAAGAAAAATCCGTAACGAGGAAAAGGAGAACTATACTTCATGTCATCCGGTTCAAAAATAAACAGGTCGTTGTACGTACTGATGATTAATATGTTTATAGCCATGCTGGGCATCGGGCTGGTCATTCCGATTTTGCCCAAACTGCTGGAGGATTTCCACGCCGGGGGAACGGCCGCGGGATATTTGATCGCCGCCTCGGGACTCACGCAGTTTCTGTTTTCGCCGCTGGCCGGCGAATGGGCCGACAAATACGGCCGCAAGCTGATGATCGTATTGGGTTTGGGCTTGTTTACGGTCTCCCAATTTATGTTTGCCGTCGCCAACGTCATGTGGATGCTTTACGCATCCCGCTTTTTGGGCGGCATCGGCGCCGCGATGATGATTCCGGCCATGATGGCTTACGTCGCGGACAGCACGACGGAGGAGACGCGCGGCAAAGGTTTGGGGCTGCTTGGGGCAGCGATGTCGCTCGGCTTCGTGATCGGCCCGGGCATCGGCGGTTTTTTGGCGGATCTCGGCCTGCGCGCGCCGTTTTACATTTCGGCTCTCGTGGCGGCGGTCGCCACCGTCCTGTCTTTTTTCATGCTGAAAGAAACGCTGTCGGCGGAACGCCGTCAGGCAGCCAAAGCGTCGCAGCAAAAACGCGAAAGCATCTTGAAACAACTGGTCGCTTCCGTGAAGGCGCCGTATTTTATCTACTTGATTCTCGTATTTACGCTGACCTTCGGTCTCGTCAATTTTGAGGCGGTCTTCAGCCTGTACGTCGACAACAAATATGCGTATACCACGAAGGAAATTTCCGTCATCATCACGGTCGGATCGCTCGTCGGCGTCGTCATTCAAGGCGCGGTGATCAACAAGCTGCTGCTTCGTTTCGGCGAAAACAAGCTGATCAACGTGTCCTTCCTGGTGTCGGCATTGATGATGGTATTGATGCTGCTTTCGGGCAATTTCTGGTACAACATGCTGCTGATCCTCATCTTCTTCACGTTTACGTCCATCATGAGACCGGCGATCAACACCGCTTTGTCCAAAATGGCCGGGCCTGAGGAGCAGGGATTCGTCATGGGGATGAACAACGCCTACATGAGCCTTGGCAATATTTTTGGGCCGGCGCTCGCCGGCATTTTGTTCGACGTTCACATGAATCTGCCGTATTCCTTCGGGGCCGTCATTTTGGTGCTGAGCCTCGTGTTGTCTCTAACCTGGGGCAAAAAACTTTCGAGCATGCGCAAGCAAAAGCTGGAAACGGCCGGCACGCAGGGGTAACAACGAATAGAGAGCTTAAGTCAAAACGCCCGGAGGGATCCGGGCGTTTTGTGCTTTGGAAGGGATTACTCCCAAATGCTTTTGGATTCGATCGTTTTAAAAATTTTGGAGTACGCGCTTTTGATATTCGTTTCGTTTTCGGTGTCGTTATAAAGGCGAATAGCACCTGCGTCTCTTCTCCTGTTGGCGATCGGTAATTGCCGGCGGCAAACCGAAGGTCGTTTGCGCTTGGAGCGTCATCGTAAGATACGTCCTCTTCCATGTACATCGGAAGCAGTTTGTCGATCTGAATGAAGATAAAGGGGAGGCCTGCTTCTTGATATGCTTTCTTATACTGCGGGGCATACGCCTCGCGAAAATAATCCTTCGTAATAAAGACGGCGTCGAACCGCGATGACAGCTTCTCCGGATTTTTGGCCATCTCCTCCAGCCCTAAAGGCACAAAAGAGACGTTTGTTTCCCTCACCTCAGGCGCTTCTCCGATGACGCCGATGGTTAAGGGCTTTCCTTCGTAAAGCGGTCCGTTCCATGTATTGCGGTCGGCGCATCCGGCAAACAGAAGCACGCAAAAAATCAAAAGGGGCAGCCAATATTTTTTCGTTCGAATAAATATCCCTCCGCAATTTCATTGATATGTATCTATAACGTTTTTTGTCGCCCGATGTTACGCCTCGAACGGCCAGCAGAACGAGCCTTTTTCGCCTTGGCAAGATCGGGTAGATGCATTAAGCTGAATGGTAGGATGCAAGCGGGAGCCATTTTTTGAAGATCCGGCCGCCTGGGTACAATAGGATCAACCGCGGTTAAGTAATACATAAACCGCTATCGTCTCAGGAGGCCGCCATGATCAAAGACTGGTACGAAAAAAGTTTCGGAGAAGACTATCTGCTCGTTTATAAACACCGGGATGCGGAGGGCGCGGCCCGGGAGGTCAAAAAAATGATCTCCTGGCTGAATTTGCCTTCAGGCGCCCGGGTGCTTGATTTATGCTGCGGAACCGGCCGCCATGCGCTTGCTTTGGCGGACAGCGGCTACCGCGTGAGCGGCGTCGACCTGTCGGACGTGCTGCTCCGCGAAGCGCGGAAATCCGACGACCGCGGGCGCGTCGAGTGGCATCAGGCCGATATGCGCAGCCTTCCGCTTGACGGAGGCTTTGACGCGGTGCTGAATTTGTTTACGTCCTTCGGCTACTTCCGCGAGGACGGGGAGCAGCTGAAAGTGCTGCGGGAAATTTACCGGATGCTGAAGCCCGGAGGCCGGTTCATCATTGATTTTATGAATTCCCCGTATGTCCGCTCCCATCTGGTGCCGGAATCACGGCGGGAGGCGGAGGGGCAGCGGATCGTCGAAAAACGCCGCATCGAACGCGATTTCGTCATCAAAGACATCACGATTACTCCCCTGCAAGGGGATGGCGAACAGCGCCAGTACCACGAACGCGTCAAGCTGTATACGCTGGAGCAGATGAAGCAAATGCTCGCGGATGCCGGTCTGGCCGTGGACGAAGTCCATGGCGGATACGACGAAGACGAAGGCTACGAGGAGCGAACATCCGAGCGGATGATCTTCGTCGGACACCGCCCGCAAAGCTCCAAGCAAGCGTGGAAAGAGGTTTAATCCAAAGTGAACATGCCGGAGATAACGGATCATTTAAACGGAATCATTCAAGTCAAAATAACGATGTCCTTTCCGCTGCGATGGGTAAACAGTTATTTGTTGCCCGGACCTGATGGGGTGACGATCGTCGATCCGGGGCCGCGGACCCCCGGGAACGAGGAAGAATGGAAAAAAGCCTTTGCGGAGCTGGGGATCGGGCCGGCCGACATCCGGCAAATCGTGCTGACGCATCACCATCCGGATCATCTCGGCTGTGCCGGGTGGCTGCAGGAGCAGTCCGGTTGCCGGGTATGGATGTCGGAACGTTCTTACCGGGAGGCGCAGCTGATGTGGGGACCGGGTTCGACGATGAACCGGGATTTGCCGGCGCTGTTCCGCGGCCACGGCATGCCGGAAGAATGGGCCGGCCAGCTGGAAGCCCATCTGAACGGATTTATCCCGCAGGTTACCCCGATACCGGAGGTCGCTTTTATCGATGCAAATCGGCCTTTGGCCATGGGCGGGCGCCGGTGGCTGCCGATGGAAACGGCGGGCCATGCTCCGGGGCATCTTTCCTTTTACCACCCGGAGACCGGCCATCTTCTTTGCGGGGATGCCGTTCTGCCGCAAATTTCCCCCAACGTCAGCCTGATGCCGGGCAGCGATCCGGAGCCGCTTCAATCGTTTATGCGAGGGCTGTTGAAGCTGAAAACATTGGAGGTCTCAACCGCTTACCCGGGGCACCGCAACCCTTTTACGCATTTCGAAGAGCGGTTGGAGGCGCTGCTGCTGCATCATGAAGAGAGGCTTGCCAAGATGGAGCGTCTGCTGGAGGAAGCTCCCGCCACGGGGTTCGGGCTTTGCGTTTCGTTGTTTGGCACGAAGCTCGGCATTCACCAGATGCGTTTTGCGATGTGCGAAACGTTGGCGCATGCCCGGGAGCTTGAACGCAGAGGACGGATCGAATCATGGACGTGCGAAGGCGGCAGGGTCTATTTCCGCCTTGCGTGATCCATGCATCGAAAGGAGCCGCCCCGGGGTCCAAGACCTTTCGGGACGGCTCTTTCTCGTTCGCTCCGGCAGCGCCGGCTTGGTTTTAATCCTCGGGAAGCTCCGGTTCGGGCTCTCCGTTTTGGCGTTCGCGTTCGGCCTGTTTCCGGTGCGCGATCCGGCTGCTTGCCGCCGCGGCAATCGCGCCGACGATGTCATCCAGGAACGTGTTCGTTTCGCCGGTGCTTTTGTCGTTCAAACGTTCCAGGATGCCCGGCTTCAGTTTGTCGATGTAACCGTAGTTGGTGAAACCGATGCTGCCGTACACGTTAACGATGGAAAATGCCAATATTTCGTCCACTCCGTACAAACCTTCGTCATTGACCAGCATTTCCTGCAGCGGGGAAATCAGCTTGCCTTCTTCGGCGAGCACGTCCAGCTGGATGCCGGTCAGCACCGCGTTTTGCACCTCGCGTTTGGCAAGAACCTTTTCCACGTTGTCCAAGCATTCCTGCATCGTCAGATCAGGGTAATATTTGTTTTGCAGGAGCATAACAAGCTCCGCGATTTCTTCCACTTTGACGCCCCTTTTATGCAGCCATTCCCGGGTAGCGCTGGCTACCTTCCGGCTGTTCAGGCTGTAAGGCATTTTTTCGTTGTTCGGATCACTCATCTTATCCCCCCGCAATATGCTCATCGTAATAGTTCGATTGTACGTCCCTCCCCTAGGGTTTGTCCAGTTTTAACCAATTATGTATTCGGTCCCGGGCTTTTTTTATACTTTTCCGGCCTTTGTCGGGGCACTCGCAAATCCTTAGAGGAAGGCCCCGTTTTGCCGCGGATTTTTATTTGGACCGGCTGTTATTTTTTGCGGCAGGGGCTCGTATACATGGTAGTACAAACTGTACAAAATGATTAGGAGGAACCATCAATATGACGAAGGCTAAAAAAATTCGCGGCATTTCGGTTGCCGGATTGCTGGCTGTACCTGTGTTGTTGTCCGGATGCAGCCTCTTTGGTTCACAATCTTCCATGGACATCGACAAGCCGCCGGTCGACATCGAGCAGCAAATGCTGAACATGGCGAACGGCCCGGCCTCGACGAACAACGGGGAGCAAACCGGTCCCAAAACGACGGTATATTTGGCCAACGATAAAGGGCTGCTCGCCCCCGTGTCGCTCGGGATTCCCGAAGCCAAAGACCAGGACGGCCTGAAGCAGGCGCTTACGGCGCTTGTCTCGGGAGGAGCCTATTCCAAATACGTGCCTAAGGGATTTGCGGGCATCCTGCCGAAAGGGACGGAGATTACGCAATTGTCGGTGGACAAGGAGCAGAAAACGGCGGTCGTGGAATTCAACGGCGCGTTTAACCAATATAATCCGCAGGATGAGCGCAAAATATTGGAGGCCGTCGTTTGGACGGCAACCGGATTCCCGGGCGTGCAAAAAGTGGAGCTGTGGGTCGAAGGCCAGCGGTTGACGGAAATGCCGCAGAACAAAACGCCACTCAATCAGCCGCTCACGCGGAGCTTCGGCATCAATCTGCAAAAATCCGACGGCGCCAGCCTGACGAATTCGACGCCGGTGACGGTCTATTTTTCGACCATTACGCCGGACGGCACCTATTCTTATTACGTCCCCGTCACGCGGCTCGTGCAGCCCGGGCAAGACAAGGTAAGCGCGGCGCTGCATGAGCTGATTGCCGGCCCGCAGCAAAACGACGGCCTCGAGATGGTCATGACGCAAGGCACTTCCGTGGATTCGGTGAAAACTGAAAAAGACGGCACGGTGACCGTTTCGCTGAAGGACGACATGTTCGAAAAAGAGGATCCGATTCCGGATGAGCTGCTCCAATCCGTCGTGCTGACCGTGTCCGAAAACGCCAACAACGCCAAGGTCAAAATCGACATGAACGGACAGACCCGCATTACAGGCATCAGCGATACCCGGGATTACAGCAAGCCCGTTTCCAAACCCGAGTACATCAATGAGATTCCGCTGTAAGCGCCTTTCCGGGGTGCTTTTATGCCGACACTTTGATAAAATAAAACTTGCTATCGTATAGATGGGCTGAAAAACGGCCGAAAAGCCGTCTTCAGCCCGTTCTATATCACAGGACGCGCAAATGTAGGAGGCAGAAAACATGAGATCAAACGGACGCGGCGAAAGCCAGCTGAGGCCGATGAATTTAACAGTAAACGTGAACAAGTACGCCGAAGGCTCCGTGTTCATCGAAATGGGAGACACGAAAGTATTATGTACCGCAACGGTAGACGAGAAGGTGCCCCCGTTTTTGAAGGGACAAGGCAAAGGCTGGGTAACGGCGGAATATTCGATGCTCCCCCGCGCGACGCAATCCCGGAACCAGCGGGAAAGCGCCCGCGGCAAGCTCACCGGCCGGACGATGGAAATTCAGCGGCTGATCGGCCGGGCCCTTCGCTCCGTCGTTGATCTTCGCGCGCTCGGCGAGCGGACCATTACGCTGGATTGCGACGTGATTCAGGCCGACGGCGGCACCCGGACGACTTCCATCACCGGCTCCTTCGTGGCGCTGGCCATCGCCGTAAGCAAGATCGCGGAGCAGCACAGGCTGCCGGCGTTTCCGATTACGGATTTTTTGGCTTCGGTCAGCGTCGGCATCGTCAACGGCGAGCCGATGTTGGATCTGAATTATGAGGAAGACTCGACGGCCAAGGTGGACATGAACATCGTGATGACGGGCGGCGGCGCTTTTGTCGAGCTGCAGGGGACCGGCGAGGAAAGCCCGTTCACCCGCCAGGAGCTTAACCAGCTGCTGGAGCTTGGGGAACGGGGGATATTGCAGTTGATCGAGAAACAAAAGGAAGCGCTTGGACCGATCGCCCTCATGATTGGCTCGGGCCAATCGGGAAGAGAGGTTTAGGAATGAAGCTGGATCAAGATCTGATTATCGTCGCGACCCGGAACCAGGGGAAGGTCAAGGAATTTGAGCATGCTTTCGCGAAACTCGGCAAAAAAGTCCAAAGCATGTTCGACTATCCGGAGCTGCCGGAGGTCGTGGAGGACGGCGAAACCTTTGCCGACAACGCGCTGAAAAAAGCGAAGACGGTCGGGGACGCGCTGGGCCTGCCGGTACTCGCGGACGACTCCGGCCTGTGCGTGGACGAGCTGGACGGGCGCCCGGGCGTCTATTCGGCGCGTTTTGCCGGGGAACATGCGACGGATCAGGAAAATAACGAAAAGCTGCTGCGGATGTTGGAGGAGAAAAAAATGGGCGACGATACGCAGCAGCCGCTGCTCAGCACGGCACGTTTCGTCTGTACCCTCGTCCTGTACGACCCGGCAACCGGCGCCCACCTCGAAGCGAGCGGGGACGTCAACGGCTGGATTACGGACGAGCCTGCCGGATGCGGCGGATTCGGGTATGACCCGCTTTTTTACCTGCCGGAATACGAAAAAACGATGGCTGAGCTTTCCGTGGAGGAAAAGCAGGCAATCAGCCACCGGGGGGCCGCTTTGCGGAAATTGATCGGCATGCTGCAGGAGCGGGAATCGAAGGTTTAAGTCGGCGTCATATAAGCTTTAGCACACAATGAACCACGGCGAGCCGGATATGCGGCTGCCGTGGTTTTTTTCGCATGGACATGGCCGGCAAGATATGATTTGATTGGGTTACAAGAGCTTTTTCAAAGCAGGGGAGGTTTAAGAAGCATGAACGAAGAAGCGCAAGCGTATTGGAATGAATATTGGGACAAGCGGGGCGGGGAAAAACCGGAATCGGTAAGCGCCTGGCCGTTCGGGGCCGACCCGGATCAGCTGGCCCGGCTGGTCGTCGACGGGATCAAAACGGCAACCTGTTCCGCGCTCGCCTGTTATGAAGCCGAAGGGGAGCCGCTTCCCGCGGTCGGCGATTACAGCATTATTTTGAATGCCAAGGATCTGCCCGTCGCCATCATCCAAACGGTCGAAGTCAACGTGATGCCGATGAACGAAGTTCCGGAGGATTTTGCCGTGGCGGAAGGCGAAGGGGATCGGTCTTACCGGTACTGGCGGGAGGTCCATGAACAATTTTTTACGAAAGAGCTGAACCGGCTTGGTTTGGCATTCTCGGACGACATTCCGCTCGTATGCGAACGTTTCCGGCTGGTTGACGCCAAAAGCTAATGTCCCTATGATGGGGAAGATTGGAATCAAAAATTGACATCGATTGGAGTGAGGGGAATGTCTGCAGAGAAAGCGAACCTGGAACTTGACCTGCGCTGCATGTCCTATAACATCAAAAACGCGTACGATAGGGAAGGCGAAAACGTATGGGGCAGCCGCAAGGAGCTGGTGGCGGGGATCATCCGTTTTCACCGGCCGGATCTGGTGGGCATGCAGGAGGTGCTGTACGAACAGCTGGAGGATTTGCAGGCGCTGCTGCCCGAATACGGCTGGATTGGCGTAGGCAGGGAGGACGGCGACAAAGACGGCGAGTTTTCCTGCATCTTTTATCGCAAACAAAGGCTCAAGCCGCTGCGCCAGGATACCTTCTGGCTGTCGGAGCGTCCGGAGGAACCGGGTTCGCTTGGCTGGGACGCCGCTTGCAGAAGGATCGTGACATGGGCTGAATTTCAGGATGGTTATAGCGGCAAGACCTTCCTGCATTTGAATACCCACTTTGACCATATCGGCAAGGTGGCCGTCGAACGAAGCGCCCATTTGATCGTGGACCGGATCAAGGAGCTGGCGGCGGATCGGCCGGCCGTGCTGACGGGCGACTTCAACGTGACTTCCGATTCGGTGCCATACCGCGTCCTCACCGGCCAGGGGCAGACGGAACCGGCTATGCTGCGGGATGCAAGCAAAGAGGCGGATTATCGGCATTTCGGGCCTGCGTTTACGTTTCAGGGGTTCGATTCCAGGGAAGTGGCCGCCCGCATGTTTCCCAAGTTTTTGCAGCCGCTGGCTGAACATGGGATCGAATTTGAAAGCCCGATCGATTTTATTTTCGTAGCCGGCCCGGTGCGCGTGTTGAATTACGGGGCGATCGCGGATCATCGGAACGGGAAAATGCCGTCGGACCATTATCCGGTCGTGGCCGACGTGCGCATTTAATACGGCTGGAATGGGCAAGGCGTGCCGCAGGGGCACGCCTTTTCGGTTTTCGCTTACCGTTCCAACGGCAGCATGATGCGCTTGCGTTTTTTGAACACGGCCCATTCCCGGTAACCGATGTCGTAGAGCTGCCGGGCGACGGCTTCAAAATGTTCGCCGACGCGCGCCGGTTCATGGGCGTCGGAACCGAAGGTGACTTTGACGCCGTAATAAAACGCCCGTTCCAGCAGGTCGGGGCCCGGAACCCACAGGTCGTCCGACGAATTGATCTCCATGGCGACGTCGTGGGCGGCGATGGTGCGCAGCGTGTGTTCGGCGGCTTCCGTATACAGGTTGGAATACCCCGGGAAGTACCGGTTCAAGGCGTCCACATGTCCCAAAATATCGTACAATCCCGTTTGGGCTGAGCGGGAGATGTAGTCGTAGTAGCTGTTTTTCAGTTCAAGCTTGCCCGCTTCCGTCAGCCACTCCCAATGTTCGGCATCGTACAGGCTGACCCCGGCGAAATCATGGACGGAGCCGATGATGTAATCCAGGGAATAATCGTTCAGCACCTTCCGGTATACGTCCACCGAGCCGGGAATAAAGTCGGCTTCTACGCCGAGAAGCACCTCGATTTGCCCGGCAAATTCCCGTTTCAGCTCCAGCACTTCGCGAACGTATGCGGGAAACTCCGATGTTGCCATGGATGCTTCCGGGGCAGGGTGATCTTCCTTTTCGGCGAAAAACGGCGTATGGTCCGAGATGCCGATGCAGGATAAACCGTTGCCGACGGCAGCCGCGATGTAATCGCGAATATGCCCATGGGCATGTCCGCACCGGGCGTGATGCGTATGAAGGTCGAATTTCATGATGATACCTCCGTTCCTGGGTTTGTTCGTCTTGCCACCTACCATAGCGCATGATACGATCATTTTCATTACAAATCTTCGCCTTGATTAGGTTTTTTCTACATATCTTGTCATCGACGCGGGAAAGGGGGGCAGCGGCCGACATGGAATTTTACGAAGCTTCGCGGTTTTACATCGACAGGGAACGGAAAAAGCGCTCCAGCATGCCGTCCCGGCATTACCATAACGGATACGAAATTTTTTACCTGGTTTCCGGCGACATCTGTTATTTCATCGGCGATCGGGCCTATCAGGCCGTCAGCGGCGCGCTGTTCGTCATCGATATGAACGAGATTCATAAACTGGTGAATGCCGGCGGGGCAAGCTTCGAGCGGGTAACGCTGGAGTTCAAAAAGGAGTTTTTGGATGATCTGTTTGCGGGAGGAATGCCCGTCGACGTCATGTCGGTTTTTAGCCGCGGACTGCCGTTCATTAAGCTTTCCGTGCAGGAGCGGGGGCTGGTTGAACGTCTTTTTGACCACATGATCCGTGAATTTACGGAAAAGCCCGAAGGATACGAGTCCTGCTTGAAGACGCTGCTGTATCAGCTGCTGCTGCTCATCCGCCGAAAAACGAACGCCGTATCCGGGGAGCAGCCGCTGGTCCATTCCGTCCGCAATAAAACGTTCGAGATCGTCGATTATATCAACCGCCATTATCAGGACAAGCTGACGATCGCGGACATGGCGCGGCGTTACGGCATCAGTCCGTCTTATTTTTGCAAAACGTTCCGCCAAAGCACGGGATATACCTTTACCGAATACGTGAACCATGTGCGCATCAAGGAAGCGAAGGGGCTGCTGATGACGGGGAACGACAAAGTGGCGGCGGTGGCCGGCCAGGTCGGTTTCGAGAGCCTGACGCATTTCGGAAGGGTATTCAAGGAAGTGACGGGCATGTCCCCGCTGAAATACCGCCGGCAATATTGTTCCATCCGGGGAGGATTGCCCGGTTCGACGTCGTAATTAGTAGGGGATGTGATGTGAAGGACATAAAGGAGGCTTCCTCATGCTGAAAGGGATATCCCCGCTGCTTTCCCCCGAGCTGCTGAAAGTTTTATGCGAGATGGGACACGGCGACGAAATTGTGTTTGCGGACGCGAATTTTCCCGCCGTCTCGACGGCCAAACGCCTGGTCCGCGCGGACGGGCACGGCATTCCCGAGCTGCTGGCGGCGACGCTTGAGCTTTTTCCGCTGAACCGCTATTTGACCCATCCGGTCATGCTGATGCAGGTGACCCCCGGCGATCCGGTGGAAACCCCCGTGTGGGACGTGTACCGGGGACTGGTGGATCGGGTCGAACAGGGCATCGAATTTGCTGAAATCGAACGTTTCGAATTTTACGAACGCGCCAAAAAGGCTTATGCGGTGGTGGCCACCGGGGAAAAGGCGCTTTACGGCAATTTGATTTTGTCCAAAGGGGTTATCGGTTAAAGCTTTTCTTTCCTATGCAAGTCACTTTCACATCTTAGAAACGGCAAAACGGCAAAAAAGCCCGTTCCGGCGAACGGGCTTTTTTTGCATGGATTGCCATGGAGGCGTAACCTCCGATCCCAAACGGATACGATGGTCGAATGAAGCCTGGTGGCGTCGGCGTTATTTATTTGATCGATACATGATAGGTTTTCAGCCAATGGTTGACTTGGGCCAAATAAGCGAACAATTGCGGGCCGGACATCAGCTGGCCGAACCAGGGCAAATGCGTTGACGCTTCGGGGGAAGCGGCGATTTCGCGGATTTTATTCCGGTCGATGAGGGGAAGGATCGGCGATGACGGGTCGTCGAGAATGTCGAGCACCTGCTGTTTGACGGCGGCCAGGAAATCGGGGTTATGGGTTTTCGGGTATGGGCTTTTTTTGCGGTACAGCACGTCTTCCGGCAGAACGCCTTCCAGCGCTTTGCGCAAAATGCCTTTTTCGCGGCCTCCGGTCATTTTCATGTCCCACGGGATATTCCACACATATTGAACCAGCCGGTGGTCGCAATACGGTACGCGGACCTCCAAGCCAACCCCCATGCTCATGCGGTCTTTGCGGTCAAGCAGCGTCGGCATGAAGCGGGTAATGTTCAAATAGGACATCACGCGCATTTGCGCCTGTTTGCCGGTTTCGCCGCGCAGCCTGGGCACTTCCCGCACGGCTTCGGCGTAACGGTCTCCGAGGTATTCGAGCGGCCGCGTCCACTCGCGGATTTCGGGGGAAAGCAGGCTTGCGCGCATGTCGGAGGCGACGGCCCACGGAAAAGTGCCCGAATTCAGCATGTCATCGCGGTGAAACCACGGGTATCCGCCGAAAATTTCGTCCGCGGCTTCCCCGGAGACGGCGACGGTGGCGCCTTTTTTGATTTCCCGGCAAAACAGGTACAGGGAACCGTCCACGTCCGCCATGCCGGGCAAATCCCGCGTCAAGGTGGAGTTGTTCAGCGACTCGATCAGCTCCGGCGTGTCGAATTCGATGAAATGATGCCTTGTACCGAGCTCTTCAACCATGCGCTGAATCCACGGAGCATCGGCTCCCGGCTGAAAGGCGTGGGATTTGAAATGTTTGTCGTTGCCGACGTAGTCCACCGAATAGGTATCCATCCGTCCTTGCCCCGTCCGGTTGTAATACTGCACGGCAAGCGCCGTCAGCGCGCTGGAATCGAGGCCGCCGGAAAGCAGCGTGCATACCGGCACGTCGGAGACAAGCTGCCGCTCCAGCGTATCTTGAAGGAGCTCGCGCAGCCGCGCGGCGGTCGTTTCGGTATCTTCTTCGTGCCGGTAACTGTCCAGCTTCCAGTACGGATACGTGCGTAAGCCTTGGCGGCTGAATATCATCGCGTGCCCCGCGCGCAGCTCCTGGATGTCGCGGTATACGCCTTGCCCCGGCGTACGCGCCGGTCCGATGATGAAAATTTCCGCCAAACCTTCCGGCCCGACGACCGGTTCGACTTTGGGATGCTGAAGCAGCGCTTTGGGTTCGGAGCCGAAGATGAAGGTGCCGCCGATCAGGCTGTAGAAAAAGGGCTTGACGCCCAGCCGGTCGCGGGCCATGAAGACCTGTTCCCGCACGCTGTCCCAGATGGCAAAAGCAAAAATGCCGTTAAACTTGTCGACGCAAGCAGGCCCCCATTCGATGTAGGAGACCAAAAGAACTTCCGTGTCGCAATTCGTCCGGAAGTGATGTCCTCTTTTTCGCAGTTCCTGCTTGAGCTCGGCAGCGTTGTACAATTCCCCGTTATATACAATGTTGTATAAATCCTCATCATCGTATACAAGCATGGGCTGTGCCCCGTTTTCCGGATCGATGACGCTGAGCCTCCGATGCCCGAAGGCGCAGGGGCCCGAAATCCAGGTTCCCGAGGCATCCGGTCCCCTTGGTGTCAAGGTTTCCGTCATTTTTACGAGAGTCTGCGAATGCTGCGTCAAATCGCCGCTCCATTCAATAAAACCGGTTATTCCGCACATGACGGATCATCCTTTCTTTTGCAAATTCCTCATTTTCTGAAAGTGATACAGTTATATGCCGAAGAAGGGCATAAAATGTCTGTCCGGGCGCAGGTCGCCGCCAGAACTTGTCACAAGAAGCGGGATGATGTCGCGGGATGGAACGGTTCTTTTCGCTGCCGCTTGCCCAAGAAGAGCTGTAAGGCGAGCCAGATATTGAAGGTCATAGCGGCTTGCATCGCATCCCATACTATGCTTAGGGGGGTGAGCGAAAGTGGCAACGACGTACAAAAAGACGAAAGGCAACAAGTATGCCCACCAGACTGAATTTGCTGACGAAGTCCTGAGTAAAAACGACAGAAATTTGGCTGTTCCGCAAAACCCAAGACGATTTGGCAATAAGTAGGTACCCCTGAAAACGCAAAAACCTCCGGGCGATCGGAGGTTTTTGGGTTGGATAATGTTACATATAATGGAAGGGATTTTTCGGCTACGCGTATTCGCGAAGGACTTGAATGCCTTTGACGATGTTGTAGATGAACGTTCCGAAGTAGATGATGATGAACAAAATGATATATCCAAGCACCGAGCCTAAATGCTCCGCGCCGAACGTAAGAAAAAGCAGCGGTAAGGCCGCGACGAAAGGAAGGATGTGCGAGATCAGCGCCCGTTTCGAATGCATGGCGACATACGAATCTTCCCTGCATGCGATCCAGATGATCAGGGGGAGGAGAAACGGTGCGAAAAAGATGCTGAAATACGATAAGGCCGACAGCAATTGACGCATTGCAAAAACTCCTTTGACGTGGGTTTGCTGTTATCATATTACCCCGCGAAGATGGCGATGATTCATTTTTAAAAATTTCCCTTTGAATTTTCCGGAAAATGCGCTATAATAATAAACGCATCGCTTTTCTATTACATAACAAGTCCCAGTAGCTCAGCAGGATAGAGCAACGGCCTTCTAAGCCGTCGGTCGGGGGTTCGAATCCCTCCTGGGACGTACAAAGCCACTCGTGAGAGTGGTTTTTTAATTTATAAAGGGATGAGAACCCAACAGGGTTCGTCGAAGCATCAACATCGGGAGCATAAGCTTCGCAGTCAGCCCGGAGGGGTGTATCCCGACCTGGGACGGGTGCCAACTCGAAGCAGCGGTTCCTATTCCTTGAGGTATAATTCCCCATATGCTAAGATAACAATAAGCGAGGAGCAGCCGGCCCAGGCTGCCCCTTGTACAAACATCTTGAGCGGGATTCCCCTCCAGATCATGTCAATGATACGTGAAGTAACCCACTTAGGCGCGAACCTCAGGAGTGGGTTACTTTCGTTTATCGATGTAAATCAGCAAAGCCAACAGGAATAATCCGAAGGTAAGCACTTCACCGAACGAAATGTTCATCGCACCACCCCCTTTCGGGAGGGTGCGCCCACTCAAGGCGTGTATGTACGTCCCATATTATACCATATCCCGCTTATCTATTGCCGCATCCGCAAAGGAGCCAGCCGAAAATCCGGCTGGCTCCTTTGCAATCCGCTGCAAAATTCTCGTTTTTCCATTACAGCTGCGGCAAAATCTCCGCCCAAACCGCATCAAGAATCCCTTGAATGTCGTCTTCCTCGCTGTTGACCGCGATCACGGCGTTTTTGCCGGGGATGACCACGCACAGCTGCCCGTGCGCGCCGTCGGCACGGTAAGCGTCATGCCTGCACATCCAGAACTGGCAGCCGTAACCCTGGCTCCAATCCGGGCTGCCCTCGTTGTCGATCTGCTTGCGGGTCGCAAATTCGATCCATTCCGCGGGCACCAGCTGCTTGCCTTCCCACATCCCTTTTTGCAAAAGAAGCTGCCCGAACCGGCTGAGCTCCTCGTTGCTGATGGAAAGTCCCGCGCATCCGAGCGTTACGCCAAGCGGGGAAGTCTCCCAACTGACGTCCTTTATGCAAAGCGGCTCGAACAGGCGGGGCGTCAAATAATCTTTGACGGTTTCGCCGACAGCGGCTTGCACCAGGGCGGAGACCACGAACGTGTCGCCGCTGCTGTACGTGAATTTTTCCCCTTGAGGCCTGTCCAGCGGCAAGGACATATAATATTTCACCCAATCCTTTTCCTGGAGGGACGCTCTTTCTTCGGCCCACAGCGGGGGCGAATCATGGCCCGAAGACATCCGAAGCAGATTGTAAAGCGTCAGTTCCCCGGGCTGCATGTCCGGGGGCGCGCCAACATGCCCTCCGGCATGCTGCGGAAAAAAATCTTTCAGCTTCGTGTCAAGGGACAGCTTGCCTTCGGCAATCGCGAGCCCGACGGCCATGCATGTAAAGGATTTGCTCACCGAATGCTGCAGCCGGCGCTCATCCCGGGTCAAGTCCCATGCCGCGGCAGGCGCTCCATGTTGAAGCACGCGCGCCGAAAGCACGTTTAAACGTTGGCTCGATATGCGATCCACGAAACCGGATAACGATATGGACATGTTAAGCCTTCTTTCTTCTTCATAGAAACGTTTCCATGATATTCTTTTAAACTAGAATTTATTACAAGAGAATGCCCCTGTCAACTTCCCTCGGCAATCGCTTTCCTGCTGAAATCAAGACCAGAAATGGATCGTTTTAGTAGAATGATGAACATTCCATGTCATGGAAAGAGGTTTTAGAAAAAGATAGTTGACATGAGGTGACAAGAGGATTATGATGTTATCGAAACGATTCGAATGAATCGCTTACAAACCAAAAAACGGTCTATATGAAATATCTGGAATGATGGATTGCCAGAGGCTCTAAGGTCGAACATTACAGGGAAATAGGCATTATTTGGACGTTTGTGGGAGAGGTTTGAGCATAAAAGAAACGTTTCGCCAAGCCGTCCGAGATTTTTGTCGAATTTTGCAAGTTTAATCAAAGACGAAAGACAATAAAGCCGATTTTGCAACTGTATGTTATAAAACGACGCGATTGAAAGGGGTTACATATGGCGCATATAACGATGGATACCGGCTCGCCTGCCTTGCGGATGACCACCAACATTCATGTCATCTCGCCCGTCGATGCCGGCGTTCCGGCAAGCAGCACGCTTTATCTTCTTCACGGGGCCGGAGACAACGCCAGTACATGGCACCGCCTGACGACGATCGAGCTGTATGCGGCCAAATACGGCTGCACGGTCATCATGCCGGAAGCCAACCGAAGCTACTACACGGACATGGAATACGGTCTCGAGTATTTCCGCTACGTGACGCAGGAGCTTCCGGACCTTTGCGGCCGGCTGCTCCGGCTGAACGAGGATCCCGGGAAAACCTACGTGGCCGGCTTGTCGATGGGCGGGTACGGTGCTTTGAAATGCGCCCTGACCTATCCGGACCGGTATGCGAAAGCGGTATCCTTATCCGGCGTTACCGATATCCAAAAGCGACTCCGCGATCCGAACATGGAAGCGGGGATGGCGAAGGAGATGCAGGCGGTATTCGGACCGGACCTTCAGGTCAAGCCGGACCAGGACTTGTACGCGCTGGCTGCGAAACGTATCGATGAAGGCGGGCCGCTCCCTTCGGTCCTTTGCTGCTGCGGAACCGAAGATCCTTTTATCGGGATGAACCGGGAGTTCGCCGATTACATGCGGAACACGCCGTTCGAATTCGCGTACGTGGAAGGCCCGGGAGCCCATGATTGGCTTTTCTGGGAAAGGCACCTGAAAACGGCTTTCGACTTCCTGTTCAACGAAAAGAAATAAGTAGAGTGAGGCGATGCAAATTGAAACCCGCAGCCTTAGGGCCTGACAAAAAATTACGAGCGCGTTCCGCGACTCCTTGGTACAAGGAAATCTGGAAGCACCGAATGACCTATACCCTGCTGATTCCCGGCCTGGTTTGGTTGATTTTGTTCGCTTACCTGCCGATGGGCGGCCTGTCGCTGGCGTTCAAGCACTACAAGGCCAACGAGGGCATTTGGGGAAGCCCTTGGGTCGGCTTCGAAAACTTCAAATACGTCTTCCGCGATCCAACCTTCGCGCAGGCCGTGTGGAGAACGCTGTACGTCAACATCATCAAGCTGGTCATCACGTTCCCGTTCCCGATCCTTCTTGCGCTGCTGCTGAACGAGCTGCGGATGCGCAAAACCAAAAAGCTGTTCCAAACGGTATTTACGTTTCCGCAGTTTTTGTCCTGGATCATCGTTTCCGGGATCGTCATCAACGTGCTGTCCTATGACGGATTGCTGAACAGCGCGCTGCAGCTGATGGGGCTGCCGACGATCAACTTCCTGGGTTCGGAAAAAATGTTCCTGCCGATGCTGATTCTAACCGACATCTGGAAGTCGACCGGCTGGGGCGCGATCATCTTCCTGGCGGCTATTTCCGGCATCGACCAGGACCAGTACGAATCGGCCCAAATCGACGGCGCTTCGCGGATGCAGCAAATTTTCAAAATTACGCTGCCGAACATTCTTCCGACCGTTACCGTCATGTTCATTCTTAACGTGGGCGGTTTGATGTCCGCGGGCTTCGACCAGATCTTCAACTTGGCGAACGCAGCCACGCAAAACGTGTCCCAGGTGCTCGACGTATACATTTACCGCATTACGTTCCAGTCCTCGACGGACTTCTCGTTCTCGACCGCCGTCAGCTTGTTCCGTTCCCTGGTGAACATGATCCTGTTGCTGGCCGCCGACCGAGTGGCAAAAATGATGGGCGGAGACGGCTTGTTCCGCTAGGAAAGGAGTGAATAACAGATGAGTACCGCTACCGCAAAACGGCATAAATACCGGATCGGCAAAATGACCTTTCTCGACTATGCGCTGCTGGTCGTCCTGATCATTTTGTCCTTGATGATCCTCATCCCGTTCATCAACGTGATCGCGATTTCGTTCGCTTCGCAAAAAGAATACGCCGATAACCCGATGATGCTGTTTCCGAAGCATCCGACGCTGGACGCTTATAAGGCGTTGTTGAATGACGGAAGGATTTTGACGGGCTTCTGGAATACGATCAAAATTCTCGTCGTCGGGCTGCCGCTCAGCTTGTTCCTGACAAGCACGATGGCCTACGGCCTTAGCCGGGACAAGTTTCCGGGCAAAAAGCTGATCTTTTTCCTGGTCCTGTTCACCATGATTTTCAACGGCGGCATCGTACCGCTTTACCTGGTCATGAAGTCGCTTCACCTGACCGGTACCTTGTGGTCCGTCATCCTGGTGGGGAGCTTCAGCGCCTTCAACATGATCCTGATGATGAACTATTTCCAAGGCCTCCCGGAATCGCTGATGGAATCCGCCAGACTCGACGGAGCCGGGGAATGGAAGATCCTGTTCTCCATCGTGCTGCCGCTGGCCGCGCCGATCATGGCAACGATTACGCTGTTCTACGGCGTCGCCTTCTGGAACGGATGGTACGACGCGATGATTTTCCTGCGAAAGGCGGAGATGCTGCCGCTGCAAAACGTCCTAAGAACGATCATCGTCGAATCCTCGACAAACGTTTCGAACGCGTCCAGCGTGGACGCCCTGAACAAATCCGGTTTTTCCACGGGAATGAAGATGGCTTCGGTTTTCGTATCGATGGTGCCGATTATGTGCTTCTTCCCGATGCTGCAAAAGCACTTCGCCAAAGGGGTGTTGACAGGGGCTATCAAGACCTGATTACACAATAGATTTTTAACTGAGGATTTTGCAAAAGTTCAAAAAGAGCACTTCCTATCAGCAATATATAGAGCGAAACGGTTTCATTCCTCCATATATTGTACTCTGGAGCGGCCGGAATCGAATTTTGCAAAAGCCTGAACTGCAAAAATCTGATCAAAGTGGGGGAAAAACATGAACACCAAAAAGCTGCTTAAACCTCTCCTGGCCGTCGCGCTGTCGGCGGTTATGGTGACGGTCACTGCCTGCTCGAAAGACTCGGCATCATCCGGCGGCAACGAAAAAGACGCGGACGGCAACTACAAGGACAAGCTGAAAATCTCCGTCGCGCAGACGACCGAAGTGAAGGACGGCGTGCTGGACAACGAATTCCACAAATATTGGATGGACAAGTTCAACGTCGAGTGGGATTACAACTACGTGCAATGGGATTCCTGGCCGGAAAAACTCCGCCTGTGGATCAACTCCGGCGACCTGCCTGACGTGGCAAGCTGGAACTACGTGCACGGCGATTTCATGAATTACGTGGACCAAGGACTTTTGTACAAATTTCCGGATGACTGGAAGGAACGCTGGCCGAACGTAGCCGCAGCCTACAAGCTGACGGGCCTTGGCGACAAACTGGAAGAGCTGACGGGCGGCACGTACATCCTGCCGAAACCGGTCTACTACCAAAACAAACCGGCCGACCCGCTCGTGAACCAAATCGGCGTCATCGCGCTGCGCAAGGACTGGGCGAAAGCCGTCGGATTCGAGTTGAAGGACGCATACACGACAAGCGAGCTGATCCATTATGCCGAGCTGATCAAAGAGAAGGATCCGGGGAAACTGGGCTCCAAGCTGGTTCCGATGTCTTATAACGCGGACGATGCCCTGACGAACATCATCATGGCCAACAGCGAACACTCCCGCGTGGAATCCGCATTCTACAGAGGCGAAGACGGCAAATTCCATTGGGGTCCGGCGGATCCGGAAACGTTGACCGGCCTGAAGCTGATGCAAAAGGCGTATAAAGAAGGCCTGCTGAATCCTGAGTTTTACACATGGAAAAACAACGAAGGCACCGACAACTTCAGAGTCAAAGGCGTAGCCGGCATCATGTCCCTCGGCGGCCTGGCATCGTACAGACAAGATCTGGACAAAAACATGCAGAAAAACCTGGGCGTCAGCAGCGACGATCTGGTCCACACGGCCATCGTTCTCGGCGATGACGGCAAATACCGCAACCTGGAGCAGGTTAATTTCTGGTCGTCCCTGATCTTCTCGCCGAACATCAGCCAAGAGAAGTTTGAACGCATCATGGACATCCTCGATTACTCGACAAGCAAAGAAGGACAATTGCTCGTCAACATGGGCTTCGAGGGCAAAGACTGGAAATACGACGACAAAAACGAGCTGGTGAGCCTGCTTCCGGAAGGAACGACGCTCGAAGACAAATATCCTGCACGTTTTGAAGGCCTGTATGTCCTGGGCGACGACTTCAGCGTCGTGAACCCGGCGATCAAAAAGGAATACCGCGACCGTGCCGTGCAGCTTTTCCAAGAAAAAGCGAAACTCGGCAAAGAAGGCGGCAAGCTGGCGACTTACGATTGGGACGTACAGCTGTATGATTCCAAGGCAAAAAGCCAAGCAACGTTCGAATATCAAAACGAGTATGCCAACCTGATTCTGCAAAGCGGCGATCTGGAAACCAACTGGAAGAAATGGGTGCAAAGCAAGCAATCCCTCGTTCAACCGGTGCTGGATGAATTGAACAGCAAATTCGCCAAGTAAAGATATCTCTAAAAAGGACGATGGGCGAGGGGTTTTACCCAAACCCCCGTCCGTGAACCCGGTGTGCAGCATTAGGGTGCAGCCGGGTTCTTCTCTTCATGACGGCCGGAAAGACCTCTATTTTCCAGCTGGGACGGCAGGCTTCCGGCCTCGTGAAAGAGACGAAGTTATCCCCTCTCTTCTGATTGAGGAGTTTGCACAAGCGGATGGAAACAAAAAGCGATCCGTCCTGCCCGCTTCCGGGGCGACGGATGTTGCGCAAGCTCCTGAGAAAGAAGAAAGAATGCCGGAGTCTTCAAGCGGCTCGCGGCGTTCTATAAATCTTTCATATATAATGAAGCAATTTTCGGCCCAGGCGCCTGTACAGCAAAAAAAGAGAAAAAACCCGCTTGAATGTTTGAGCAGGTAGTGGAGGGAACTGTATGGATATTCAGCAATTAAAAGGCCTTATACAACAAATGACGCTGGAAGAGAAAATCGCTCAATTGCTTCAGCTTACCGCCCATTTTCACGAAGGCACGGACAACGAAAGTCAAGTGACCGGACCGATGGAGGAAATGGGAATTACCGAGCCGATGGTTACCGGCAGCGGTTCCGTGCTTGGCCTTTCCGGGGCGCAGGCGGTCATCGACGTGCAGCAATCGTACCTGAAAAAAAGCCGGCTGGGAATCCCGCTGATGTTTATGGCGGACGTCGTGCATGGTTTTAAAACCATTTTCCCGATCCCGCTCGCCATCGGCTGCTCCTGGGATTTGGAGCTGGCGGAGAAAAGCGCGGAAATCGCCGCCAAAGAGTCGGCCGTATCCGGCATTCACGTGACGTTTGCGCCGATGGTCGATCTGGTGCGCGATCCGCGCTGGGGAAGAGTCATGGAAACGACCGGAGAGGATCCTTATCTCAACGGAATGTTTGCCCGCGCCTTCGTCAGAGGTTATCAGGGAAGCAATCTGAAAGAGGAAACCGACCGACTGGCGGCTTGCGTGAAACACTTTGCGGCTTACGGCGCGCCGGAGGGCGGACGGGACTACAATACGGTCAACATGTCCGAGCGGCAGCTGCGCGAGCAATATTTGCCGGCCTATAAAGCGGCGCTTGACGAAGGCTGCGAAATGGTCATGACATCGTTTAACACGGTGGACGGCATTCCGGCGACCGGCAACGAAAAACTGATGCGCGGCATTTTGCGCGACGAATGGGGATTCGACGGCGTGCTGATCTCCGACTGGGCGTCCATTCGGGAGATGATCGCGCACGGCGCGGCCGAAGACGACCGCGAAGCGGCATACCGGGCGATCCGGGCCGGCGTCGACATTGAGATGATGACCCCTTGTTACGTCCGCCATTTGCCGGAGCTCGTGGAGAGCGGCAAGGTGGACGAAGCGCTCATCGACGAAGCCGTATTGCGCATCCTGCGCCTGAAAGACAAACTCGGACTTTTTGAGAATCCGCTTCGCGCGGCAGACCCGGAGCGCGAGAAGGAAATTCTTTTCTGCGAGGAACATCGCCGGGTTTCCTATGAGCTGGCTGCCAAATCGAGCGTTCTCCTCAAAAACGACGGCGTGCTGCCGCTGCGAAAGGATGCCCGCGTTGCATTGATCGGCCCGTACGCGGAGAGCAACGATATTCTCGGCTGGTGGTCCTGCGTAGGGGAGAAGGAAGATGCGGCTCCGCTCGCTTCGGCGCTCAAGGAACGTTTCACCGGAACCCTTGTCGTCAGCGAAGGTTGCGGCATCGACAGCATGACGCCGGAGCAGCTGGAGGCGGCGCTCGAAACGGCCCGCAGCGCCGACATCGTCGTGTTGGCCCTGGGCGAAGAATCCGCGATGAGCGGCGAAGGCGGCTCCAGAACGAACATCCGCCTGCCTCAGGCGCAGCTCGAGCTGGTGAAATGGCTGAAGAAGCTTGGCAAGCCGATGGCAGCCGTCATTTTCAACGGCCGTCCGCTTGATTTGCACGGCATATTCGACGAGGCCGATGCGGTGCTTGAAGCCTGGTTCCCGGGCAGCGAAGGCGGGGCGGCGATCGCCGACATTTTGACCGGCCGCGTGAACCCGTCCGGGCGTCTGACGATGTCCTTCCCGCAATCGGTGGGCCAAGTGCCTGTTTACTACAACCATTTTAATACGGGACGCCCGATGGATCCTTCCAAATCGGACGAACGTTACGTATCCAAATATATCGACAGCCCTAACGATCCGCTGCTGCCGTTCGGGTTCGGCCTTTCGTACACGAGCTTCGAATACAGCGATTTGACCCTGTCGAGCCCGGAAATGAAGGCGGATGAACCGATCACGGTGCAAGTGAAGGTAACCAATACGGGAGAACGGGCCGGAATCGAAACGGTTCAATTGTACGTTCGCGACGTGGCGGGAGAGGTCGTCCGTCCGCTCCGCGAGCTTAAAGGATTCGAACGATTGGAGCTTCAGCCGGGCGAGAGCCAAACCGCAACCTTCACATTGACGGAAGAGCAGCTGCGGTACCATCATTCCGATCTCGGTTTCGCAAGCGATCCCGGTTCCTTCCGGGTATTCGTGGGGGCGAACAGCCGCGACACGCTGGAAGCGTCCTTTAAGCTGGTTTAATCGAAACAGGTGAACGTGAATGAAGGCGGACCGTGCGAGGGGCCTGACGGCCTCTCCGGCACGATCCGGACACCGCGCTCGCAGGTTTATTTCAAGGGTTAGGAGGAATTAACAACATATGACAGCCACGATTACGAACTCTAAGCTAAACATCCAAGCGGGTGATTTGAGCTTTACCTTTTGGGAAAGCGGCGATTTGCACCAGGCTCTAAGCGGCCAAACCATGATAAACCAACTGGTGGCAAGCCCGATCGAAGGAGCTTTGAATAACCTGTACCTGCGTATTCACCGCGAGTCGGGCATTTCGTTTTACCCTCTGCTCGGCATCCGTTCCCAAAGCAAAGTCAGCGCCGGGCAACGCCGGATTCTTTGGGAAGGCAGCGCCGACGGCGTCGAATACCGCGTGACTTTTGCCGTGTCTCCGCTCGGCGTCTGGTTCTGGGACGTGGTGGCCCGGGGCGAAGGGGCAAGCATCGACATCATCTACGGACAGGATCTCGGCAATGCCGACATCGGGGCGGTGCGCAGCAACGAAGCCTATTTGTCCCAATATATCGACCATACCGTTTTCGAGGACGATGATTTCGGTTACGTCGTTTGCTCCAGACAAAACATGCCGCAAAGCGGCGGAGCGTTCCCATATATCCAGCAAGGCGCCTTGACGCGCGCTGCCGGCTATTCGACGGACGGCTTCCAATTTTTCGGCTTGTCCTACAAGGAAACAAACGTGCCTTCCTGCCTGAGCAAGGCCGGGCTGGCCAATGAAATCTATCAATACGAGTTTGCTTACACGGCGCTGCAATCCGAGCGGGTGACGCTTGACGGCGAAGCGCGTTTCGTATTTTACGGCCTGTTCAAAGAAAACCATGCGGCAGCGGTAACCGAGCTCGAGTATAAAGCCGAGGTTCAGCAGGCTTGGGAGGCTTATTTGGCCGAAGGCGACAAAGAAACGCTGCGGCAGCTGCCCGCCGTTCGGTTTAACGGAACCATCGGCGAACCGCTGCAAACCCTCTCCATGTCGGCGGAGGAAATCGATGCGCGTTTCCCGGAACATAAGAGACAACAGGAAGAACGCGAAGGCGGACAACTCCTTTCGTTTTTCACGGATTCCTACGAACATATCGTATGCAAAGAAAAAGAATTGCTGGTTGAACGTCCGCACGGCCATATTTTGATGAGCGGGAACAACGTTGAATTCGGGGCGACGGTCATCACGACCACGTCTTACATGTACGGCATTTTCAACTCGCATCTGGTCGTGGGCAACACGAACTTCAACAAAATGATGAGCAACGCCCGAAACGCGCTAAACGTGCCGAAAACGGCCGGACAGCGGATTTACGTGGAAGTGGACGGGCAATACCGGCTGCTGACGATGCCATCGCTGTTCGAAATCGGTTTTAACTATGTGCGCTGGTATTACAAAACGGCCGACGACATGCTGGTCATTACGAACTTTACGACCGTGGACACGCCGGAAGTTCGGCTGAACGTTCGTTCCGAAAGCGGAAAGGCGTACCGTTTCCTCGTGACAAGCCAAGTGACGATGAACGTCAACGAATACGAAGCGCCGGTTCGCATGGCAAACGAAAACGGCGTCCTTACCTTCTTCGGCGGGCAGGATGACCTCCGCAAGGAAGCCTACCCGAACTTGCAATATCGCATGTGGCTGGATGGCGCCGCGGCCGAGATCGGCGACGAGACCGTGCTTGCGGAAGGCGTACCGGCCGGCTGCGCGTCGCTCTACACAATGCAAATCGAGGCAACCCGCGAATGGACCCTGACGGTGCAAGGTTTGCTGAACGGCGAACACATGCCGGCCGAAGACAAAAACGTCGAGGAAGAGATCGCCAAATATCGCGAATTCTACCGGGAGGTCATGAACGGATTCCGCCTTACCGGCGGGGACGGAGCCGAGGGCGCCGACTTCTTCAAGGTGAACGCGCTGGCTTGGTGGTACACGCATAACATGCTCGTCCATTATTCGGTTCCGCATGGCCTGGAGCAATACGGCGGGGCGGCATGGGGAACGCGCGACGTGTGCCAGGGACCGTCGGAGTACTTCATGGCCACGCAAAAATTCGGTCAGGTCCGGGATATTTTGCTTACGGTATATTCCCATCAATACGAGCATGACGGAAACTGGCCGCAATGGTTCATGTTCGACCGGTATGCCCCGGTGCAGCAGGAGGAAAGCCACGGCGACATTATCGTCTGGCCGCTCAAGGTGCTCAGCGATTATTTGACGGCTACGCGGGATTACAGTATTTTGAAGGAAAAGGTTTCCTATACCGTTAAAGGAAGCTTCAAGTTCACGGAACAAACATACACGCTGCTCGAGCATGTGCATAAGGAAATCGGCTACATCCGCAGCCACTTCCTGCATGATACGTATTTGTCGTCTTACGGCGACGGGGACTGGGACGATACGCTGCAGCCGGCGAACGCCCAGCTCAAGAAATACATGGTCAGCAGCTGGACGGTGGCCCTGACGTACCAGACGTTTACCCAGCTGTCCGCTGCGCTGCTGGCGGAAGAACCGTCCTTTGCGGCGGAGCTGCAGGAAATGGCGGACGGCATTAAACGCGATTACCGCCGGTATATGCTGCAAACCGACGTTATTCCGGGATTCCTCTATATGGAAGACCCTGCTAACGCCAAGCTGATGCTGCATCCGACGGACACCGAAACGGGTATCCAATACCGCCTGCTGCCGATGACGCGCAGCATGATCGCGGAACTGCTCGATCCGGAGCGCGCGAAATCGCATTACGCATTGATCAAGGAAAAGCTGTTCTTCCCTGACGGCGTTCGTTTGATGAACCGTCCCGCCCAGTACGCCGGAGGCGTCAGCACGCATTTCAAACGGGCGGAGCAGGCTTCGAATTTCGGACGCGAGGTCGGGCTTCAATATGTCCATGCCCACATCCGGTTCATCGAAGCGATGGCGAAGCTGGGACATGCGGACGACGTATGGAACGGGCTTAACGTCATTAACCCGGTGGGCATCCGCGACGTCGTGCCGAATGCGGAGATGCGGCAGAGCAACGCGTATTTCAGCAGCTCGGACGGCAAGTTCAACAACCGCTACGAGGCGCAGACGCATTTTGACGACCTCCGCAGCGGCAAGGTGCAGGTGAAAGGCGGATGGCGGATTTATTCCAGCGGTCCGGGGATTTACATGAACCAGCTGATTTCGAACGCCCTCGGCATTCGCCAGGACCAAGGCGGACTGACGATCGACCCGGTCCTGCCGGCGTCGCTGAACGGAATGCATTTCGATTTCGAATACGACGGGGTCAAGGTTACCTTCGTTTATCATATAACCGGCGCTTCCGTCAGCCGCGTGACGCTAAACGGCAATCCGCTTCAGGCGGAGCGGGTGGCCAATCCTTACCGCGAGGGCGGCTTGCGCATCAGCAAGGAAGCCTTTGAGCAGGCGATGAAGGACGATCATAACGTCGTTGAAATTTTTATGTAAATTTTTAGGCGATCTTAACGGATCGCCATTTTCCATAGGATCCGATTCATCCAAGAATGAACGGGATTTTGCGGGAAAGGGGCGCCAGCAAGCGCCTCGCCTGCAAAATTCCCCGGCGAACAACGATAAGGAGCGAGGACAAATTGGTAAGTATAAAGGATATCGCTAAAAAAGCCGGAGTCTCCATTTCAACGGTATCTTATGCCCTGAACGGCAGCAGCAAGGTGACGGACGAAACCAGCGCGAAAATACTGGCAATCGCCAAAGAGCTGAACTATGTTCCGAACGCCGCTGCCAGAACGCTGAAAAAACGGGAGACGAAAATTCTCGGCGTATTCCTGACGGACTTCAAAGGGGATGTGTACGGGGAACTGCTGGACGGCATGAAGGAGGTCTGCAACTCGCAGGGTTACGACCTCATCGTCTGCAGCGGCAAGCAGTCCCACCGCATGCTGCCGGAGCGCCTGATCGACGGCGCGGTCATACTGGACCATACGTTCTCCAGCGAGGAACTGCTGAAGTACGCGGACCGCAACCATAAAATCGTCGTGCTCGACCGCGAGCTGGATCATCCGAACATCAATCAGGTTTTGCTCGACAATAAGGCCGGGGCGACCTTGGCCACCGAATATTTGGTGGAGCAAGGCCATAAAAAGATCTATATCGTATCCGGGCCCGAAGGGTCCTTCGACTCGATCCAGCGCATGAAAGCCGTCAAAATGGTTGCGGACCGGCGCAGCGACATCGAATGGATCGAAATTCAAGGCGATTTCAAAAAAAGCGGTGGCGAAAAGGCCGCCGAACAAATCATGCGGGAGTATACGGAACCCGTCGCGGTGTTTTGCCTGAACGACGAGATGGCGATCGGCCTGTGCAACCGGCTGGCCGATACGGAGTTCCGGATCGGCGAGCAGATCCATTTGATCGGTTTCGATAATATCGAGCTGACCCGGTATATGCAGCCGCGGCTGGCCACCATCGACTATTCCAAACGGAAATGGGGGGCGCTCGCGTCGGAGCAGCTCATCAAAATCATTTCCGGCGAAAAAGTCGAGCATGAGCGCATCTACGTAACGCTCATCCAAGGCGAATCCGTAGGGAAGCCTTCCGTCAAGGGCGCATCCCGTTAACATTAAAATGACCCGAATCGAGGCAAACCGTCCATGGTCTTCGTATTCGGGTCATTTTGCTATGGCTATTCGTTCAAAACATTAAGCTGAGCTGTTTGGCATAGGCGCCGACGGCGGGATTATTTTCGAAAAAAGAGACGTACACGTGCAGCAGCATCATCGGCAAAGAGGCCGGAGCCGATCTGTCGGTTGTCATTTGCTATCAGCTGTTCAGGACATTGTTTATCTTCCTGGCGGTTCCGCCGCTGCTGAAGGCGATTTTCCGGTCGATGCTGCGCCAGCGGTCGCCTGCGTAACACGAAAAAAAGCTCCATGCCTGTTTGCAGGCATGGAGCTTTTGGCTGTTTACGAAGATTTGCTCAGCAGCATTAGAATGATGGACGAAAGCGACAGGCAGGCGCTGATCAAATAGATGAACAAGACGGCCTGCTTCGGGCTCAGCCCCCAGGACAACAGCCGGTAGTGAATCTGGCTTCGGTCGGCCTTGTATACCGGTTTTCCGTTCAAATAACGTTTGATGATCACGTAAATGTTGTCGAAGATCGGCACGCCGAGCGCCAGCACCGGAACCAGGATCGAGATGACGGTTACCTGCTTGAAGGCTCCGTCCAGCGCGATGATGCCGAGCATGAAGCCGATAAACGTGGCACCCGCGTCCCCCATATAAATTTTTGCCGGCGGCTTGTTGTACTTCAAGTAGCCGAGCGCCACCCCCACGAGGATGATCGCCATGATCGCCGACTGCGTCTGGCCTTTGGAAATCGCGACGATAAACAAGGTCAGCGCGGAAATGCCGGCTACGCCTCCCGACAACCCGTCCAGTCCGTCCATAAAGTTGATGACGGTCGTAACGCCGAAAATCCAAAGGATGGTCAGGATGAACTGGAGCCACTCAGGGAATACGATCATATGCCCGGCAAACGGAATCGTCACTCCGACGAAGGAGATGCCGGAAAAGTAGACGATCACGGCCGCTCCCACCTGCACCACCGTTTTCGGCAGCGCCGGAAAGTCTTTGCCGCGCGTTTTGTACCAGTCGTCCACCATGCCGATGCCGAGAATGAGGAGCGAACCGGCGATGATGCCGGCCATTTCCGAATCCCAATGACGGCTCAGGATGAGGTACGGAATCATGAATCCCAGGAAAATGGCGATGCTCGCCAAATGGGGGACAGGTTCTTTATGGATTTTCCGGCTTGTCGGCCTGTCAACGAAATCGACCCGGATGGCCAGCTTTCGCAGAGGTGGAATCAATGCCAGCACGATGACAAGCGATAAAATAAATGCGATTACATACACGTTTTTGGCCTCCATCACTTCAGTTAACAATGGGTTAATACATAAAGTCCCATCATTAGCCATGTTTCTTGGAAAAGCTTTATTTTTAACTAGGATAATACCTATTTTTCCAAATGACAACGGTAAATATTTTATGTTTCCATAACATACCAATTAAACCAATCTAACAAATCTATATGAAAATAGACCTAGATTCACCGAAGCGAAGAAAAAAGGGAAGAAAAGGGTGAGCGATTTGAAAACCAATAAAATGCTGCAGACCATTGCCGCAGCGGCTTTCGTGACGGCCGCGCTGTCGGCGGGAGCGCCGGAGGCCAAAGCATTGCGAGCGCAGGACCAAAGTACTGCATCCCAAGTCTCACCGGCCAAATTCGCGGTAGCGAGCGAAAGCATCCGCGTCAACGGCCAAAACATGACCGTCTCCATGCTGAAAGCCGGGAACGGGAAGCTGATCGCGCTGGGCGATCTGGCTAAAATGTACGGCGCGGCCGCAACTTCCACCAAGGGCCTCATCACGGTAAAGACCGGCAAAAACGGGCATACCCTGCAGCTGCAATCGGGTTCCAAAACCTTCAAGCTTGACGGCGAAGCACAGACCTTTACGGCCGCTCCCGTCATTCAGGACAATCGTGCTTTCGTTGAGCTGAAGCCCGTCGTAGCCGCTCTGGGAGGCGAAGTCATCGCTGCCGGGGATACGCTGCAAATCCTGACGGCGGGGAGAATCGAGGGAAGTTTCGCTTCCGTTTCTTTCGACGCCAAAGGCCGACTCGTCGCCGTGAAGGAGGATGCCGATCCGGCCCAATTGTACAGCCTTGGCTCAGACTACAGCTCACGTTTATTATTTTCAAATCCGAACGCGTCGAATATGACAATTTCTCCGAACGGCGACCTCGCCGCGTACACCGACGAAACCGGACAGCTGTACCTCGTCAGCCTGAACGGCGGAGAGCCGTACAAACTGGGTGCGGACACCTCCGTGAAGACGGATCTGGCCTGGACGGCCGACGGCAAAAAAATCTATTTCATTCAGGGCGACAAACAGGAAAAAATCTCGTGCGTCTCCGTGGACACGGGTCAAATCACCGAAATTTTGGCTGACAAGGTCGAAAATAAATCCGAGGTCCGCGTTTCGGCCGACGAGAAGAAAATCGCTTATATCGTCACCGCGACGGGCGTTGCGCAAAACGACAAAGACAGCACGGAAGATTCCCTCAAAATCGATTATTCCGGCGCCGGGGAGCAGATCTATACGTTGGATCTCGGCGTGAAGGACGCCAAACCCGCAGCGCTGACGGCCTCCGGGGACAACAAACTGTATCCCGCCTTCCTGGGCAATGGCAGCGTGGCGTATTTGAGCGCCGATCCGGAACAAGCGAATGCCAAAGGAACGATCAAAGCCGTTTCCGCAAGCGGCGGTACCCGGGATTTGATCGCGGACGCGGACTTCTTGCTCAGCGCTTCGAGCCCAAGCGGCCATTTGGCTGCCGCCGGCGTGGCTAACGACGGAAGCTGCAAGGTCTACGCCCTGGTATCAGGCGTCAAAACCGAAGTGTACGCCGCCCAGGCGGACGTTACCGGCCTGGCCATTTCGGAAGACGGCACCCGCGTGGCCGTCGTCGCGGACGGCAAAGTGATCCTGGTTCAAAACGGTAAAACCGACCAGCTTACCAAATAACTTGCGTCATATCGAGAGGAGATTATACGTATGAAATGGTTCAAAAAAATGTCGCTTCTGGCCGCAGCCTCGCTTGTGGCCGTATCCACCCTCGTCGGCTCCGCTTCGGCGGCTTCGGGATTGTCGGGCAAAATTACGATCAACGGTTCGACGGCGCTTCTTCCTTTGACGCTGCAAGCAGCCAAGGAATTTCAAAAGCTGAATCCTAAAGTCAGAATCGCCGCCTCCGGCAAAGGCTCCGTGACCGGACCTCAGGCCGTGAAAAAAGGCATCGCCGACATCGGCGCCTGCGATTGGGACGCCAGCATGGACGTCCCCGGTTTCAAAGCATTTGACGGCCAAGTCGCCAACAAAGTTGCAGTCATTCCGTTCGCAACGATCGTGAACAAAAACGTGAAGGTCAACAACCTGACGACCGAGCAGCTGAAAGGCATTTATTCCGGCAAAATCACCAACTGGAAGGAAGTCGGCGGAGACAATGCGGACATCGTCGTCATCACCCGCGCTTTCGGCTCCGGCACGCGCGTCAACTACCAGGCCAAGGCGCTGGGAGGCGGCGACATCGTGAAAAAGGACAAAAACTACAAGGAAGTCGGCTCCAGCGGCGACATGAAAACAGCCGTGGCGACGACGCCGAACGCCATCGGCTACATCGACCTGGTATACGTGAACAGCGACGTAAAAGCCGTCAGCTTCAACGGCGTGGCCCCGACGACCGACAACGTCATCAACGGCACGTACAAAATTTGGGCGTACGGTTATTACATGACCAAAGGACAACCGACAGGCGCGACGAAAGCGTTCATCGAATACGTGCAAAGCCCGAAGTTTCAGCAGGGATCGCTCAAAAAGCTGAAATTCATTCCGATTTCGGCGATGCGCTAAACCGCAAGCGGTACGTGATTGATGCCTTAACAAGGAATAGCGAGCGGCCAGCCCTGATCACGGGGCTGGCCGCTTTATGGGAGGAAACCTGAGTGAGCATCTCTGCCCGGCCAACGATGCCCGATAAATCGGGTTCGCTCGCGAAGCCGGCGGACGGACGGTTCGGCCGTTACGTTCGCGCCCGTTTCGCGGATCGGTTGTTTAAGTATTATTTCCTGTTCAGCATTTTGGCCCTTTGCTTCGTGCTCGGGCTCGTCATCTTTTTTATCGGCAAAACGGCGTTATTGACCTTCGCCCATATTTCCCTGGCCGACTTTTTCCTGTCGTTCGATTGGACGCCGGAAAACGAAAGCTTCGGGGCGGCCGGCATCATCGTCAATACGTTATCTTTGACGGCGCTGACGTTGGCCATGGCGGTGCCGGTTGCGGTCGGCATGGCCGTGCTGATCGCCGAAATCGCTCCGAAATGGCTGCGGAACATGATGCGTCCGGTGCTGGATCTGCTGGTCGGCATTCCGTCCATCGTTTACGGCTATCTCGGCCTCACGGTATTGATTCCGGTCCTGCGCCGGATGAGCGGGGAAAATTTGGGCGACGGGCTGCTTGCCGCGGCTCTGGTGCTTGCGCTGATGGTGCTTCCGACCATTTGCCGGATCAGCGACGAAGCGATTTCGATGGTGCCGAAGAAGTACCGCGAAGCGGCGTATGCGCTTGGATCGACGCGCCTTCAGGTGACGATGAGGGTCGTGATTCCGGCGGCGGGACGGGGAATCGTCGCGGCTGTGATTATGGGGATGACCCGGGCGATCGGGGAAACGATGGCGGTCGTCATGGTCATCGGGAATACCGCGCAGCTTGCCACGACGTTATTCACTCCGGCATCCGTCCTGACGAGCAACATCGTCATGCAAATCTCCAACGTCGAATTCGATACGACCTGGAACTACGCGCTTCATATGATGGCTTTGCTGCTGCTGGCCATTTCGTTCCTGCTCATCCTGTTGATCCGTTATCTTGGACGGAAGGGAAGTGACCAAACATGACGCCGACGGCCCAAAGCCGAAAAATGCAAGGGTCGCTTGCGTATAACAAGCTTGCCACGGCCGCCTTTTATGGATTGGGGGCGCTCGTGCTGCTGCTGATTGTCTGGCTGTTGCTTACGATTCTCGGCAAAGGGCTCCCCGGCCTGACGCTGGATTTTTTGACGAAAGTGCCGGAGGATATCGACCCGGGGGGCGGCATCGGCCCGGTGTTGTTCAACTCCTTCTACATTTTGTTTTTGTCGCTGGTCGTTTCGATCCCCATCGGGGTCGGAGCCGGCATTTACATGGCCGAATACGCGCCCGAAAACAAGCTGACCGAGGTGCTCCGCATCTGCGTGGAGAGCTTGTCATCCGTTCCGTCGATCGTTTTCGGCATGCTCGGTCTCGCGATTTTCGCCGAGTATTTCCAAATCGGCTTGACGATCCTGGGCGGGGCTGTCAGCCTTGCCTTCCTCAATTTACCCATGCTGGCCAGGGTGACCGAAGAAGCGGTCCGCGCCGTGCCCCATGACGTTAAAAATGCTTCCTATGCGCTCGGAATGACCCGGTTCCAATGCATCCGCACCGTCGTGCTGCCGATCGCGCTGCAGGGCATCATAACGGGCATCTGCCTGGTGGCGGGCCGCGCCTTCGGCGAATCGGCCGTCATTCTGCTCACGGCGGGCCTCAGCACGTCGGGCGAAATGTGGGATTTCAACCTGTTTGCGCCCGGCGAAACGCTTGCCGTCCATCTGTGGTACGTGCAGTCGGAAGCGATCGTGGAAGATGCCGCATCGATCGCGCAGCGGTCCGCGGCCGTGCTGGTCGTCGTCGTTTTGCTCATCAACCTGCTTTTCCGCATTCCGCTGTGGATCAACAACCGCAAACTAAAACGTTAGGAAACATTCAGGAAGCCTTCGTGCCTGCAAGGTACGGGGGCTTTTTTGCGTTTTGCGCGCGATAATCATTCGGAACCGCCGAAAAGCACGAAAACTTCACGAAATATCTACATTTATCGGTGTTGAATGATGGCGGATGGCGGAGTACAATGAATCAGTGAGTTTTGGATAAAAGCGGTTGTCCGATGACCCGATTTCGAAATTGGAAAGGTATTGATCCCATGTCTTGGCTAAAAAACTGGATCCCTAGGCCGATGCAACGCTGGGCTCCTCTTTTATTGATGCTTGTTTTTCCCGTGCTCGGGAGCCTTTATCAACTGGTCAACCAGCCGACGGACAACGTCTATTCGCTTGTCACGCCATTGGACCAGGCAACGCCGTTCATTAAATATTTTGCGCTCCCGTACGGAGTCTGGATTTTTTACATCTATGTGTGCATCGTGTATTTCTTTTTCAAGGACCGGCCGTCGTTTTACCGTTCCATCTTGTTGTACACGGTCTGCGCCCTTACGTGTTACGTCATTTATCTGGTGTTTCAAACGACCGTGCCGCGGCCCGTCGTCGTCGGAGACGATCCGTTTGCAATGCTTATGCGGTTCATTTACAAACGGGACCAACCGTTTAACTGTTTTCCGAGCATTCACTGCTTCTCCAGCTACATGGTGATGCGGATGATATGGCAAAGCCCGGCGCGCAACCGCAAAAACGTCTCTTTGATCACCGGCATGTCGCTGCTTATTATTTTATCGACCTTGTTTATCAAACAGCACGTCATCATGGACGTCATCGGCGCGATCGCTCTTGTCGAAATTTACAATTTCCTGTTCATCAAGCTTCCTGCCCTGCATAAAAACAAAGTGGCGGCGGAACGCCGAGAATTCCAGGCATAATCGGACCCATTTCTTTGAAAAAGGCTGCTTTGAAAAGCGGTCTTTTTTTTGTTATTTACATCGTATTTTTGAAATTTTTTCTGAAATATAGCATGGATATGAAAATAGTGTTATAATCGAACCAAACATCCGATGTTTGGAGGATTTGCCGATGACACTTCAACGCCCGACGAAACAAACGTTGGTCGAACAAATCGCCGCCCAGCTCGAGCAGCTTATCGAAGACGGGACATGGCCGGTCGGCGAACGCATTCCCGCGGAACCCGAGCTCGTCAAGGAGCTTGGCGTCAGCCGGAACACGATCCGCGAAGCGATTCACGCGCTGATCCATGCGGGCATGCTCCGGACAAGGCAGGGGGATGGAACCTATGTGTGCTCTGCCAGCAGCCTGGCGCCGGCATTGACGCGGAGATTGGAACGGTCGAAGCTGAGCGATACGCTCGAAGTCCGGTCGGCTTTGGAGCAGGAGGGAGCCCGTTTGGCGGCGCTCCGGCGTACGCCCGAGGATATCGTCCGAATCCGTTCGGCTTATGAGGCATGCATCCGTGCCGAAGCTGCCGGGGATATCGAAGGTTACATCCGGGCGGATTACGAATTTCACAAAGAGATGATCGTGGCCGCGCATAATCCGATTTTGAGCGACCTGTACGATTCCATCAGCGAATCCGTCCGGCAGGTGGTGAGTTACGGCAGCGGCCACCTGTGCTTGTTGGAGCTTCATTCGGAGCTGAACGCCCGGCTGATCGAAGCCATCGTCGCACAGGACGAAAGCCGATCGGCGGAGGCGGTCCGCGACTATCTTGACGCTTCGCGCACCGTATTGCTAAAAGAGATACAAGGGGGAGACAAAACACATCATGAATAACGCAACCGAAACGAAATTTCAACAAAACACCGATCCTGCCGCATCCACCGGCGTGAAGGCGGCGGTGCTGCTGCTCGGGATCGTCATGATCGCCACGACGCTCCGGTCGCCGATCACCGCGGTGGGACCGCTGATCGAAACGATCCGCAGCGATATGGGCATGTCCCACACGCTTGCCGGATTGCTGACCACGTTTCCGCTGCTGGCCTTTGCGGTCATTTCTCCGCTCGCACCCAAAATTTCGCGCAGCTGGGGGATGGAGCGGACGTTGTTTCTCGGCGTGTTCGCCGTGACTGCGGGCGTGTTATTACGCTTTATCCCGTCGCTGGCCGCGTTGTTTGCGGGGACCATTTTGCTTGGCGTCGGCATCGCGCTCAGCAACGTCCTGCTTCCAAGCTTGATCAAACGGGACTTCCCGCTGCGGACGGGCGTCATGACGGGGATTTATTCGGTATCGATGAACATTTTTGCGGCGGTGGCTTCGGGGATCAGCGTCCCGGTCGCTTCCCATCTGCATTCGGGGTGGCGGGGATCGCTTGTCATGTGGGGCATCTTTTCCGCCGTCGCGATGCTGGTCTGGCTGCCGCAGCTGCGCTCCCGCCATCAGGCGGGCGAGGCGCAGGTTTCGGGCAAAAGCGGCGTTTGGGGCTCCAAGCTCGCTTGGCAGGTCACGATCGTCATGGGACTGCAATCTTTCGTATTTTATTCCGTGGTCGCCTGGCTGCCCGAAATTTTGACCGAACGAGGCATGAGTCCTTCGACGGCAGGCTGGATGCTGTCCCTGCTGCAGTTGTTCAGCGTGCCGGTTACGTTTATCGTGCCCGTACTGGCAGCCAAATTCAAGAATCAGCGTTTGCTTGTGTTCCTTACGTTCCTATGCTTCATGATCGGATTCTCGCTGCTTATGACCGGCGTCGCGGCGCTGGTGCCTGCCGCCGTCATTCCGATCGGCATGGCGACGGGGTCCGCTTTTGGCCTGGCCACGATGTTTTTCGTGCTTCGCACCCACCATTCGCAGCAGGCAGCCGAGCTGTCCGGAATGGCGCAATCGATCGGCTATTTATTGGCCGCGGTCGGCCCGCTGCTGTTCGGATTCGTCCACGACGTAACCGGAAGCTGGACGGTAGCCATCATCTTGCTGATGGCGGCCGGCATCATCTATATGCTTGCGGGTTGGGGAGCCGGAAGCAATCGTTATATCGGAGATAAGTAATGAACGACGGCAGCCCGGAAGAGGTAACATCTTCATAGGGGCTGCCGTTTATTTTAGAGACAAACGCGGGTCTCTGTTGACGAGGAGCCCCTGCAAAACGGTGCATGGATTGTCGGATGCCCGTTTCTTGATCCTGTTAGGATGAGATTAAAGGAGGTCATAACCAATGGATATGCTGCAAAACTTGAACCGGGCGCTCCGGTACATCGAAGAGAACCTGGACGGCGAGATCGACTATCAAGAGGCGGCACGGCTGGCGTTATGTTCGGAATATCATTTTAAAAGAATGTTTTCGTTCCTGGCCGGGATTTCGTTGTCCGAATACATTCGGCGCAGGCGCCTGACTTTGGCCGCGATCGACCTGGCCGCCGGAGCAATGAAGGTGATCGATGCCGCCGTCAAATACGGGTATCATTCGCCGGATTCGTTCGCCAGGGCGTTCCAGCAGCTGCATGGAATCACGCCGTCCGAGGCGCGAAATCAAGGACGTTCGTTAAAAGCATTTCCCCCCATGACCTTCCGTTTATCCATTGAAGGAGGAGAAGAAATGAACTATCGTTTGGAGGAAAAAGAGGCGTTTCGCATCGTGGGGCTCAAGAAAAGGGTCCCGATCCAATTCAGCGGCGTCAATCCGGAAATCGCCTCCATGTGGGCCGGCTTGGACGAAAAGACGATTACCCTGCTGAAAAGGCTGTCCAACGTTGCACCTCAGGGGCTGATCAGCGCCTCCGCCAATTTTTCGGAGGGCCGCATGGAAGAGCAGGGCGAGCTTGATCATTACATCGGGGCGGCCACAACCGCCGAATGCCCGGAGCATCTGTCGATGCTGGAGGTGCCGGCCATGACGTGGGCCGTGTTCGAAGCGGTCGGTCCTTTTCCCGAAACGCTTCAATCGGTATGGGGGCGGATTTATTCCGAATGGTTCCCGTCTTCGGGGTATGAAGCCGTTGAAGGCCCGGAACTGCTGTGGAACGAAAGCAAGGACACTTCCTCGCCGGCATTCCGGAGCGAAATCTGGATTCCCGTCGCCAAAAAAACGGCGGTGTAATCCCCGATCGTCACCTTGAAACCCTGTGATGGATGAAAAAAAGGACTTCCCTGCATGGAAGGGATGGGCATGCGCCCACTTCCTTTCCTGCGGAGCGCGGGTCCTTTTTTGTTTATTCGTTGCCGCTATCCAATTTGAGTCGCACACGAATTCCGGCTGCGGCCGTATGCAAGCGGTGCCCTCGTTTCCTTTTCTAAGAACAGCGAGAATAGAGCGTTTTCATAAGCCGCAAATTTTTTTTGCCGCGAAAAAACCGACCGCATCAACGGTTTGCGGCCGCGTTGCCGGCTTGGCGGCGGCCCGGATTTTTTTAATTGTGCTATATTTTAGGTGAAGAATCGATAAGGGAACATAACACATCCAGCATGAGGAGGGACGATCATTTTGAAAAACTTTGAACTTCTCACCCGCTATCTGAAGGAAAACAAGCTGCTCTACTTGACCGCCGTGCTTCTGATCATTTTATCCAACGTAGACCAGTCCTTGCTTCCCCAGATGCTGGGAAAGGTAACGGATGGGCTGAAGGACGGGACGCTGGGACGGGACGGAATCATTCAGTACAGCCTGATCCTGCTGGCCATCGCGGTATCCTACGGGGTGATGTTCGGGCTGGGGCAGTATACGATCATGAGGCTCGGACGGCGGTTCGAGTTTATGACCCGCGGACGCATTTTTGCCCAGTTTTCCAGGTTGAGCGAGGATTTTTTCTCCAGGCAGGGAACCGGGAAGCTGCTCAGTTACGTGATGAACGACGTCACCTCGGTGCGCGAGGCGATCTCCTTCGGCGTGACGCAAACGACCAACGCGGTGTTTATGGTGATTTCCTGCGTGGCGATGATGCTCATTACGGGCATACCGATCACGTTGATCCTGGTCAGCGTCGGTCCGCTGGTGGCGATCCCGTTTCTGGTCATCTATTTCGGCCCGCGAATCCGGGAACGGTCGATGAGGGTTCAGGAGAATCTGGCGACGATGACCGAATCGGCCGATGAGCAGATCGGCGGAATCCGGGTCACGAAAACGTTCGCCATCGAGGAGACCGCCCAGCGGAGGTTTGACGGCACCGTGGACGGCGTCCGGGAAGCGCAGCTGCGCTTGGTGCGGATGTCTTCGTTGTTTCAGGCGATATTGCCGTTTCTCGGGGCATTGTCCCTGGTCGTGTCGCTGCTGGTCGGCGGGTACATGACGATTCGGCATCAGCTGTCGCTCGGCAGCTTCGTGGCGCTGACGTTTTATTTAAGGATGCTGATGGGACCGCTCCAGCAAATCGGCAACGTCATTAATATGATGCAGCGTTCGGGCGCGTCGCTGGAACGGGTGAACCGCCTGCTGGCGGAGGTGCCGAGCGTCCGGGACCATGATTCGGCCATCGAGCTCAGCTCCATCGGCGATATCGAAATCAGACATTTGGATTTTGCGTATCCCGGCGCTTCGGACAAAGCGCTGAAGGATGTCAGCTTTACGATTCCCAAAGGACGCACGATCGGCCTGATCGGCCGGACCGGCAGCGGCAAGTCCACCCTTGCCAAGCTGCTGCTTCGGATCTACGAACCTCCCGCAGGCAGCATCCGCGTGAGCGGCGAGGATATCAGGGAAGTATCCCTGGACACGCTCCGGCGCAAAATCGGCTATGTTCCGCAGGACGGCTTTTTGTTCAGCACCGACATCGCGGACAACATCGCGTTCAGCGACCGCTCGGCGAATATGCAGCAAATCCGCAGCGCAGCGGATCAGGCTTTGCTGCTGGACAGCGTGAATACATTCAAGGAGGGGTTTCAGACCAAACTGGGCGAACGCGGGTTGACCCTTTCGGGCGGACAAAGGCAGCGGGCCAGCCTGGCGCGGGGCCTGATGAAAAAGCCGGAGCTGCTTATTCTCGACGACAGCATGAGCGCGGTGGATACGCTCACCGAGTCGGGGATTTTGAGGAATTTGATCCGGGAACGGCGGGGGAAAACGACCCTGATCATCGCCCACCGGATCAGCAGCGTGCAGCACGCGGACGAAATCATCGTACTGGACGAGGGGCGCATCGTGCAGCGCGGCAGCCATGAGCAGCTGATGGCCCGCCGCGACGGATTGTACGCCTCCTTGTACCGGATGCAGCAGGAGGGATTGCAGCATGCCTAATTCTTCGGCTGCCGCGACGGCCGGCAGAACGACCTCCCATGAACAGAAAGGCAAGTCGCTGGATGCGTTTAAACATGTCTTCAAATATGCCAGGCCGCATAAGCTGACGTTTGCCGCCATTTTCGTTTGCGCCCTGCTGGGGATTTCGGCGGATTTGGTGCAGCCGTATCTCGTCAAAATCGTCATTGACGACCATTTGGCCAAAGGCCAGGCGGAATTCGGATACATCGCGATGATGGCAAGCATATACCTGGGAATCTCGATCGTCAGCTTTTTGTTTTCCTATTTGCAAAACAACCTGCTGCAGTTTGCGGGACAAAGCATCGTGGCGAAACTCCGGAAAGATTTGTTCCATCATATCTCCAAAATGTCGATGTCGTATTTCGATAAGGTCCACCGCGGCAGTCTGGTCACGAACGTATCCAGCGATACGGAGACGATCAGCCAATTTTTCACGCAGGTGCTTCTCAGCCTGATCCGCGACGGCATGACGCTTGTCCTCATCATTTACTTCATGTTCCGCCTCGACGCGACGCTGGCATGGTATTCGCTGACGATCCTTCCGGTCATCGGCCTCGTGGCCTTCCTGTTCCGGCGCTATCTCCGCGAAGCTTACCAGGTGACCCGCAGCCGCCTGTCGCGTCTGATCGGCTTTATCGCCGAAAACCTGTCCGGCATGGGGCTGATCCAGGCCTTCCGGCAGGAAGAAGAGCAGACGCGCCGGTTCGATGAGCATAATCAGAGCTATTGGGAAGGCAATATGCGGGAGGTGAGGGCCAACGTCCTTTTTAACCGGACCTTCGATATTTTGGGCAACCTGGCTTTGGTGCTGGTCGTCTGGCTCGGCGGCATGGCCGTGTTCGACCATGCGGTCGAGGTGGGCGTTTTATACGCGTTTACAAGCTATATCCGCCAGTTTTTCCAGCCGATCAACCAGATTACGATGCAATGGAACACGTTTCAATCGACGATGGTGTCCATGGACCGGATTTGGAAAATATTCGGCACCGAGCCGGAGGTCAAAGATCCGCGGCCCGAACGCAAAGCGGATTTGAAAGCCGATACGGCGCTCGGCAAGGTGGATTTTAACCATGTGACTTTCGGATATAACCCGGCGGACCCGGTGATTCCCGACTTGGATCTGCATTTGACCGCAGGCGAGATGGTCGGCATCGTCGGAACGACGGGGGCCGGCAAAAGCACGCTGATCAGCCTGCTGAACCGTTTTTACGACGTGAACCGGGGCAGCATCCGGATCGACGGCGTCGATATCCGCGACATCCCGCAGCGGCAGCTGCACCGTCTGGTCGGTTTGATCCAGCAGGAGCCGTTTCTGTTTTCGGGCAGCGTGCTGGATAACGTAAGGCTTTTCCAAGATGACATCACCCGGGAGCAGGTCATGGAGGCCTGCCGGCAGGTCGGCGTTCACGACATGATCATGCGGATGCCCCAAGGTTACGATTCGAAGCTGTCCGAAAGGGGAAGCGGGTTGTCGGCCGGCGAGCGGCAGCTGATCTCCTTTGCCCGGATCATGGTTTTTGAGCCGAAAATTCTCATTCTGGACGAGGCCACGGCGCATCTGGATTCCCAGACCGAACAGCTGGTGCAAAACGCCCTGCAAACCGTATCCGAAGGCCGGACGACGCTGATCATCGCGCACCGGTTATCGACGGTCATGCACGCCGACCGCATCCTGGTCATGAAAAACGGCCGGGCGGTGGAGGAGGGCACGCATGAGGAGCTGATCGCCATGCACGGCTATTACGAGCAGCTGTACCATCACGCAAGGCAGGCGTCGGAGGAGGAATGAAGCGGGACACTTTTCGTTTTTCCTTCAAAAAAAGAAGCCGTTTCCGGTACGACCGGAAGCGGCTTTGATGTTGGATCGGGCCCGGTTAGCAGCTTAGGGAAGGCTTGCTATGCATCACTGCTTCGGGCCTTTGACATGATCGTTACCTCAAGTCCAGGAAGGGAGGGGCAGGCATTTTGGAAGACCAAAGAATATGGTTCGGGCCTTGTTTTTTGCTTCGAATACGCCCGTGGTAGATCCGGGGAGCCATTGCCGTTCTTTTCGATTTTCGGCGTGTACCCGGAGCCTGGGCATTCAAGGAAAAGCGTATCGTTTTAAGACGTTTCGTTCCCGCAGGTTTGATTTTTCTTACCCGTTTGGTTTTTTGCATCGGCCGGCGTCTTTCCAAACGCTTCTTCCGGTTTCCGGGTTTTGCCAAGTAATATCTTCCATGGGCGCCAACCCTTCTTTTTTTGATTGTTCTAGGTGTTGCCGGCGGGACAACCGGCGTTTTCCAAGGGGTCAGACCGAGGAGCTCCTGATACAGGCCATATCCTTCGGATAGGGGATCCCACATTTTTGTATCGCCGGCGAAGTGGACGATTTTGTTGTTTAAGTCCTGCCCGCTGCCCGGGAGACAGAACGAGTTAAAGCGCTCATCCAGCAGGAGGGAATTTCCTCCGAACACATGATTCAATGCATCCTGATCCGGCATGGTCGTTCCGGGATAGCTCCGCCAAAAATGTAACGTCTCTTCATACCAGTTCATTTTTTGGCGTATATTGTTCAGCGCGAATACAATGACCCCGGAATTAAAATAGGTTTCCGGATTTAGCCCGTAGGTCATGACGAGTCCTGCAATGCCCAGGATCCCCTGGTCGCGGACCGCCGCCAAATAATAGCCGTTCAAATCAATATTCCACAGCTCCGCAATGTCCATATTCACTAAAACATCGCAGTCCAGGTAAATAACCTTATCCACTTGGATCAAGGACGGCAACAGCAGCCGGTACAAGCTTCCCCATGTCCACCGGTCCAGCGAACCTGTTCCCGATAATGCCTCAGCCATTTCCGGAGGAATAGTCACCGGATAAAAATGAATATTGTTGTTGAATCCGGAAACCAACTCCGTCAGCCGGTTCTTGTTTTCTTCCGTTAAGGTCTCGTCGTGGAGGATATGAACGTTGACCGGAGAACCCGTATGGCGGAAAACCGATGCGAGAACCACGCCGGCATGCTCCGAGTAGCTTCCATCTTTATCATTAAAAGCTAAAGCCAATTCGATCATTTGGTCCCTCACCTCTCCCTAAATCATTTTTAATCAGTGCTTTTCGCAGGTGTTTATTCCGGATGGTTGTCTTTCAAAAGCCGGGTGATTTCGTCCTGAAGGTCATGCTTCAGGTTTTCCCGTTGTCCCGTCATGTTCAATATCGCTTTTACATAACCAAGCGGATCCCCTACGTCATGCCAACGGCCGTCGATTTCGCAGGTGTATAAAGCCTCCTTGGCCAACAGCCGGTTCAAAGCGTCGGTGAGCTGGATTTCGCCTCCGACTCCCGGCGCTTGATTCTCCAAAACATGAAAGATGGATGGGGTTAAAATATACCGGCCGACAATGGCCAGCCGCGAGGGCGTAGTACCGACCGGAGGCTTTTCGACTAACCGGTTCACGTAAGCAAACGATTCGATCAACGGCTTGGCATCCGCGATTCCGTAGCTCGAAACCTTGTCTGCCGCCACGGTCTGCACCCCCAAAATCGAGGTTTGAAACCTTTCAAATCCTTTGATGAGCTGTTTTAAGGCCGGGGGCTCCGCCTCGAAGAAGGTATCTCCGAGCATAACGGCAAAAGGCTCATCTCCGACAAATTTTCTGCCGACGCTGATGGCATGCCCAAGTCCTTTGCGTTCCGATTGGCGGATATAGTGAATGTCTGCTTTCCCCATGAATTCCCTTACCTTGCGAAGGTCCTCGAATTTTCCTTTTTGCTCCAAATAATATTCGAGCTCATGGGCAAAGTCGAAATGATCTTCAATGACCTTCTTTCCTTTTCCGGTGACGACCAAAATTTCCTCAATTCCGGAAGCGGCGGCTTCTTCGATGATAAATTGGATGGTGGGTTTATCGATGATCGGAAGCATTTCCTTGGGAATTGCTTTTGTGGCCGGAAGAAACCGCGTTCCAAAACCTGCTGCCGGAATGATCGCTTTGCGTATCTTCAAGCGGTCCTCCTCCTTTGACGCAGTGATATTTGATCCATTATATTCTCAAAGGCACTTAGAATAATGGACACTTGTCTAGTTGCGCAAATAATATTGAATGGCGCGTCCTTTTCAATGAAAAAAGCCACTCCAATGAGTGGCACCCGTCCCAGGTCGGGATGCAGCCCACCGGGCTGACTGCGAAGCGGAAGCTTACGAAGATTACGCTCCGACGAACCCGGGTTCGAATCCCCCGGAAACTAAAAAAAGCCACTCCAATGAGTGGCTTTGTACGTCCCAGGAGGGATTCGAACCCCCGACCGACGGCTTAGAAGGCCGTTGCTCTATCCTGCTGAGCTACTGGGACATAAAAAATTTCAAGCAAGAAATATCATAACATATGGACGAGAGTTTTACAATATGAAATTGATATAAATTAGCAAAAAAATTTAGGGTTAAAATCATTATAGAAGAGATTTTTCCATAACAGGGCATGATCATTATGTTCTATAATATGTTCAGTCCATCCAAAAAGAACGGCACCTTAAGCCCGGCATCGATTTGGAACGCAATTCTTTTATATTCCGGCATCCTGTTACCCGGCATGATGAAAAATCGCATCGATTTCCGGCCGTTTTTTTCATGTGCGGCAGGGTTATGCTATAATCAACAATTAATTGAGGCTAAACGGACAGAAAGGAGGAATCCCCTATCAACGAATCCGAATTCCCCGTAAAAGACAACATCATCCTCTTTCCAAAGACGCTCGACTTCTATCAGATTCAGCTGACGGTCATGCTGGAAAACGAACGGTACGGGGAAGCCATGGATCTTTTGCGTTTTCTGCTCCAGTGTCAGGGGCAGGATCAGCGGCATTACGACGAATGGCGCGCGCTGCTGGAATGGCTCGAAGCCGCCTTTCCCCATTCGGGGCAAGGAAAAAAAGGACCCGGAGATGCGGAAGAGGCCGCAGAAGAACCGAGCGAGGACGACATGAAACGGCAGAACGTCCGGGCCAAGCTTGCGGAAGACCGCTTTTATGCCGATAAGCTGCTGCATACGGCCCAGCAGGAACCGTTCAGCGAGCAAAATCTGCTTGCCCTTGAGCAGCTTTCCTATCTCGAAGGCGCAGATATCGACCAAGCGCTCGTGGATTGGCTGCAGAGCCGGCCCTTGCATCCGCTGTTGCAATTCCGCGTCCTGCAGACGCTGCGCAAACGCGGGACGCAGGGAAGCATCGAACTGCTCCGCGGGCAGGAGCGGGCCGACATCGATCTCGAAGCCGTGCCGCTGAGTCCCGAAGAGTTTCCGCCACAAATCGGGCTTATTACGGAACGGGTAGCCGAACAAACGGAAGTACAGGAGCCCACGCTCTATTATTTTGCGCAGGAGATGTGGACGCAGTTTATTATGGCCATATACGGAACGGACGACTACTATTCCATCGTCGACGAACATGATGACGAAACGATCGACATCTGGGCGGCCGCGCTGCACCAGATCGTATCCGAAACGCTGACGGGCAGCCGCAGCGACGAGGACATCAGGCATTTGTACGGCGTGACCGACACGATGCACTTTCGTTTTGAACAGGCATATCGCACGATGAGACAGTTTGCGGCCGCAGGAACCGATACATAGAAAAAACAGGAAGCCCTGCCTGAAGACTTTGCCTTAGGGATGCCCTTGAAAAAGGGTACAATCTTGTTTATACTATAGTGGTTATTCTGTGCGTGTTAAACCAATGACCATGTGAAATATTTTTGGAGGGGAAAGCATAAAATGAAAGCAACCTGGGAAAAAATAGAGAAGAACCTTGGCGTTCTTGAAGTCGAAGTCGAAGCGGAACGCGTATCCGAGGCTCTTGACAAAGCCTTTAATAAAGTAGTCAAAAAAGCGAGCGTGCCTGGATTCCGCAAAGGCAAAGTGCCGCGCCCGATTTTCGAAGCGCGCTACGGCGTGGAAGCTTTGTACCAAGACGCCATCGACATCCTTCTTCCGGAAGTTTACACGGAAGCCGTTAACGAAACGGACATCTTCCCTGTAGACCGCCCTGAAGTCGAAATCGACCAATTCGCCAAAGGACAAGCCTTCAAGTTCAAAGCCAAAGTAACGGTTAAACCTGAAGTTACGCTTGGCGCATACAAAGGCGTAGAAGTGCCTGTGGAAAAAGTCGAAGTAACCGACGAAGAAGTGAACGAAGAATTGAAACGCCTGCAAGAGCGTCATGCGGAACTCGTCGTGATCGACGAAGGCGCGGCTCAAAACGGCGACATCGCCGTTATCGACTTTGACGGTTACGTGGACGGCAATCCGTTCGAAGGCGGCAAAGCAGAACGTTATTCCCTCGAGCTTGGAAGCGGCACGTTCATTCCTGGATTCGAAGAGCAGGTTGTCGGCATGGCAACGGGCGACTTCAAGGACGTTGAAGTCACGTTCCCTGAAACCTACCATGCGGAAGAACTGGCCGGCAAACAAGCCGTGTTCAAAGTGAAAGTTCACGAAATCAAACGCAAACAGCTGCCTGAGCTGGACGACGAATTTGCCAAAGACGTCAGTGAATTCGAAACGCTGAACGAATACAAAGAAGATCTGAAAAAAGAACTTCTTTCCCGCAAGGAACAAGAAGCTAAAGGCAAAAAAGAAGCTGCAGTCGTAGACAAAGTTTCCGAAAACGCCGAAGTGGACATTCCGCAAGCGATGATCGACAGCGAAATTCAAAACATGATGCGCGATTTTGACAACCGTCTCCGCAGCCAAGGCATGAACCTTGAAATGTTCCTGAGCTTCTCCGGCCAAACAACGGCCGATCTGCAAGAGCAAATGAAGGACGACGCCGAAAAACGCGTTCGCAACAACCTCGTTCTCGAGCAAATCGCCAAAGAAGAGAACATCGAAGTGACCGAAGAAGACATCAATAAAGAACTCGAAACGATGGCTGAAGCCTACAAACGTTCCGCCGACGAAATCCGCAACATTTTGACGGCAAACGGAACGCTGGGCAGCCTGCGTGAAGAAATTTCGCTTCGCAAAACGGTGGACCTCCTCGTTGAAAACAGCAAGGAAGTCGAAGCAAGCGAAGCGCCTGCTGAAGAAAAAGCAGAATAATTTCCGCAAAGAGCATAACCTATCTGAAGGCATGACATCTTGTCGATACGCTTTCGGATGGATCCATAGAGATAAGGCACGTATATTCCATTGCGTGCCTTATTTTTAACTAGGATTATCCATTTTATTCATAAACGATGTATAAAATGGATATTATTCACTCTTCGGCCGGAATTATGAGGAGATGCATGGAGGCGGATCATGCAACATCCTGATACATACAAGCGTCAAAACCTTTGGAAGGGCTATTTTTCCTGAACGGGTTCATACACTGTACTGCGGGTTATAAAGTGAAAAATGACATCAAGCTTTGAACATGTTAGAATAATGCTGTAAGCCTGAATGGATGCACGCATTACATCTTTAAACGGAAAAGAGGTTGGACACATGAGTCTGATACCTATGGTTGTAGAGCAAACCAGTCGGGGCGAGAGATCTTACGATATTTACTCCAGATTGCTGAAGGACCGCATCATTTTCCTCAGCAATGCGATCGACGATGATGTAGCCAATCTCGTCATAGCACAGCTATTGTTCCTTGCTGCCGAAGATCCTGAGAAGGATATCCATTTGTATATCAATTCTCCCGGTGGTTCGGTTACTGCAGGGATGGGTATATACGATACGATGCAATACATTAAACCTGACGTATCCACCATCTGCGTAGGCATGGCGGCGAGCATGGGCTCCCTTCTGCTGACAGCGGGTGCGCCGGGCAAACGTTATGCTTTGGCCAACAGCGAAGTGATGATTCACCAGCCGCTGGGCGGAGTTCAAGGGCAGGCAGCCGACATCCAGATTCACGCGAGCTGGATCATTAAAACGAGACAAAAGCTCAATCAAATATACGTGGAACGCACAGGTCAGCCCCTTGAAAAAATTGAACGCGACACGGATCGTGACTTTTTCATGAGCGCGGAGGAAGCGAAAGCGTACGGTATCGTCGACGAGGTTCTCACTTCACCGATTAAATCTTAAAGGGGTGTTTACATGTTTAAATTTAACGATGAAAAAGGGCAGCTGAAATGCTCTTTTTGCGGGAAATCCCAGGAACAAGTCCGCAAACTTGTTGCGGGACCCGGTGTTTATATATGCGACGAATGCATCGAGCTGTGCACGGAGATCGTGGAAGAGGAGCTCGGTCATGACGAAGAGCTGGATTTGAAGGACATTCCGAAACCGAAGGAAATTTGCGATATCCTCGACCAATACGTCATCGGCCAGGAACAAGCGAAAAAGTCGCTGTCCGTTGCCGTTTATAACCACTACAAACGGATCAATACCGGCAGCAAAATCGAGGACGTCGAGCTGCAAAAGAGCAACATTCTCCTGCTTGGTCCTACCGGTTCCGGTAAAACGCTGCTTGCGCAGACGATGGCCAAAATTTTGAACGTGCCGTTTGCGATCGCGGACGCGACGTCTCTGACGGAAGCCGGTTATGTCGGCGAAGACGTGGAGAACATTTTGCTGAAGCTGATCCAAGCTGCGGATTACGACGTGGAAAAAGCCGAACGTGGCATTATTTATATTGATGAAATCGATAAAGTCGCCCGCAAATCCGAGAATCCTTCGATTACGCGCGACGTTTCCGGAGAAGGCGTGCAGCAGGCCCTCCTCAAAATTCTTGAAGGCACGGTCGCTTCCGTTCCGCCGCAAGGAGGACGCAAGCATCCGCATCAGGAATTCATCCAAATCGATACGACGAACATTTTGTTCATCTGCGGCGGTGCCTTTGACGGCCTGGAGCAAATGATCAAACGCCGGATCGGCAAAAAAGTCATCGGCTTCAATGCGATGGGCGAAAACCAGAAGGACCTGAAACCCGGGGAATACCTCGGCCTGGTGCTTCCGGAAGACCTGCTGAAATTCGGCCTCATTCCGGAATTCGTCGGACGTCTTCCCGTCATCTCCACGCTGGAGCCGCTGGATGAAAAGACGCTCGTGCGCATCCTTTCCGAGCCGAAAAACGCGCTGACGAAGCAGTACCAAAAGCTGCTTGAAATGGATAACGTCAAGCTGACCTTTGAGCCGGAAGCCCTCGAAGCCATCGCCAGGGAAGCGATCAAGCGCAATACCGGCGCCCGCGGCCTCCGAGCGATCATCGAAGGCATCATGCTGGACGTCATGTACGAGGTTCCTTCCCGCGACGATATCAAAGACTGCGTCATTACGGAGCAGGTCGTGAAGGAAAAAATCGTGCCTGAACTGCTCAGCAAGAAAGAGAATAAACAAGAGGAAAGCGCCTAAGCCCGCAGGGCTGCAACGCACCGTTTTCCGAAATTCATTGCCGGTTCTCCACTTCCGCCCCTTAGGCTGCCAACGCCAAAGGGGCAGGGGTGGAGTCTTGGCGTTATGGGAGAGAACAAACCATGTTTTTGAGACAAGATACAAGACCCGTAAAAGTCGGTAATTTGACGATCGGCGGCAGCAATGAAGTCGTCATTCAAAGCATGTGCACCACCAAAACCGCAAACGTCGAAGCGACGGTTGCCGAAATTCTCCGCCTGGAGGAAGCCGGCTGCCAGCTCGTGCGCGTGACGGTCAACAATAACGAAGCTGCCGAAGCGATCAAGGAAATCAAAAAACGGATTCATATCCCGCTTGTCGCGGATATTCATTTTAACTACCAGCTCGCGCTTAAAGCGATCGAAAACGGCATCGACAAAGTCCGGATCAATCCGGGCAACATCGGCAGCCGCGACAAAGTCGAAGCGGTGGTGAAGGCGTGCAAGGAGCGCGGCATCCCGATCCGCATCGGCGTCAACGCCGGCTCGCTCGAAAGCCATCTGCTGGAGAAATACGGCTACCCGACGCCGGAAGCGATGGTGGAAAGCGCCTTGTACCATATTCAAATTTTGGAGGAGCTCGATTTCCACGACATCATCGTTTCGCTGAAGGCATCCGACGTGCCGATGGCGATCGAGGCTTACCGCCGGGCGGCGGAAGTCATTCCGTATCCGCTGCATCTGGGCATCACCGAATCGGGAACGTTGTTCTCCGGTACGATCAAAAGCTCGGCCGGCCTCGGCGCGCTCCTGGCGATGGGGATCGGCAGCACGATCCGCATTTCGCTTAGCGCAGACCCCGTCGAGGAAATAAAAGTCGCCCGGGAGCTGCTTAAAGCGTTCGGTCTCATCTCCAATGCGGCGACGCTCGTTTCCTGCCCGACCTGCGGCAGACTCGACATCGATCTGTTTTCGATCGCCAACGAAGTCGAGGCTTACATTTCGAAGCTGAAAGTGCCGATCAAAGTTTCGGTGCTCGGCTGCGCGGTAAACGGTCCGGGGGAAGCGCGCGAGGCGGACATCGGCATCGCCGGCGGGCGCGGGGAAGGACTCCTATTCCGCTACGGGGAAATGATCCGCAAAGTTCCGGAAGCGGAAATGGTGGACGAATTGAAGAAAGAGATCGACGAAATCGTAAGAGTATACGAGGAAACCGGAAAAATTCCGGGACGCAAGCATTAAAGATAAACCCAGGAAGCCGCATGGCCTTTTTCGAAAAGGCATGCGGCTTTTTTTTGCGGACATTTTGCGAGAATATAAAAATATCCCCATAAATCCGCCCGATTTGCGTTTACGCAGGTGTGAAACGGCTATACTACCATGTATCAGGCCAACCCGTAGGAACAAAAAAGATGGGGAATCTGGCCATGGAAGAGAAACGGGAGGGTTTTGGACATGAATTTAAGCATGATCATGATGTTGGTTCAATTTTTCTTTGCCGTCATCATCGGCATCTATTTTTGGAATTTGCTGCGCGGACAAAAGACCAACCGCACCGCCGTCGACCGGGAATCCCGCAAAGAAATGGATAAGCTGCGGAAGCTGCGTTCCATCTCGCTGACGAAACCGCTGGCCGAAAAAACGAGACCGCAGTCGCTTCAGGACATCGTCGGGCAAAAGGACGGTTTGCGCGCACTAAAAGCCGCCCTGTGCAGCGGCAATCCGCAGCATGTCATTATATATGGACCGCCGGGGGTCGGCAAAACCGCCGCCGCGCGCGTCGTGATGGAAGAAGCGAAACGCAATCCGGCATCGCCTTTTAAAGCCGACGCCAAATTCACGGAAATCGATGCGACGACGGCCCGCTTTGACGAGCGGGGCATTGCCGATCCTTTGATCGGTTCCGTGCATGATCCGATATACCAAGGGGCCGGCTCGATGGGGGTGGCGGGCATTCCGCAGCCGAAACCTGGAGCCGTCACGAAAGCCCATGGCGGGATTTTGTTCGTCGACGAAATCGGGGAATTGCATCCGATCCAAATGAATAAGTTGTTAAAAGTCCTCGAGGACCGTAAAGTGCTGCTCGAGAGCGCATACTACAATTCGGAGGACAGCAATACGCCTGCGTATGTCCACGACATTTTCCAAAACGGGCTTCCTGCCGATTTCCGTCTCGTGGGCGCAACGACGCGCTCTCCGCATGAACTCCCGCCGGCGCTTCGCTCGCGCTGCATGGAAATTTATTTCCGTCCGCTGCTGCCGGACGAAATCGGACGGATCGCGGAGGACGCCATTCAGAAAATCGGGCTCAAGCCTTGCCCGGAGGCGGTCGAAGTCGTGAAGCAGTACGCTACGAACGGCCGCGAAGCCGTCAATATCATACAGCTTGCCGCCGGCCTTGCCCTGACCGAAAAAAGGGATTCGCTGGCCGCTTCCGATGTCGAGTGGGTAGCCAGCAGCAGCCAGCTTCAGCCGCGTCCGGACCGCAAAGTGCCCGACCGGCCGCAGGTCGGCCTCGTTAACGGCCTTGCCGTATACGGCCCGAACATGGGGGCGCTGCTTGAAATCGAAGTGACCGCCGTGCCGGTTACTCCGGGAAAAGGCACGTACAATATTACCGGCGTCGTCGAGGAAGAGGAGATCGGGAGCAATTCCCGCACGCTGCGCCGGAAGAGCATGGCCAAAGGTTCGGTCGAAAACGTGCTGACCGTGCTTCGTTCGATGGGGCTGAGACCAAGCGACTACGACTTGCACATCAACTTCCCGGGCGGCACGCCGATCGACGGGCCGTCCGCGGGGATCGCCATGGCTACGGCCATCATGTCGGCGATCAAAGGCGTGCCGGTCGACAACCGGGTCGCCATGACCGGAGAAATCAGCATCCACGGCCGGGTCAAACCGATCGGCGGCGTCATCGCCAAAGTCGAAGCGGCGTTCCAGGCCGGGGCGACGACCGTCATCATACCGAAAGAAAACTGGCAGACGCTGTTTGAAGATCTGGAAGACTATCGCGTCATCCCGGTCGAAAACGTACAAGAAGTGTTCCTCCACGTATTCGGCACGGAACTGAAGCCGGCGGCTGCCGAAGCAACCGCGCAGGCGCAGGAAGAGCCGGCCGAAGCCTTGGAAAAAAGCGCATCCCCCGAAATTTTCCCGCAAGCCCCCGCCGCGTCGTTTTTGCAGGCCAAGCCGGGCCGTCAGGGACAAATCAGCGATGCGGGCAGCTGTTAAACATGCCGAATGATTGGTGTTTTCTGTGAACATTTGCTAAAATAAAACCGGATGTGTATAACCTGAGAACGGCTGGAGGTGCAAAAGCAAATGGGGCTTAGTAAAGCGAAAGGCCGCCGTTTTCCGTTATTGCCTTTGCGTGGCCTTCTGGTCTACCCGAGCATGGTACTGCATCTCGATGTAGGCCGGGAGAAATCGGTCAAGGCTCTGGAAAAAGCGATGGTGGACGATAACTTGATTCTCCTTTGTTCTCAGTCCGAGGTGAACATAGAAGAACCAACGCATGACGATATTTTTCGCATCGGCACGGTTGCCAATGTGAGACAAATGCTCAAGCTCCCGAACGGCACGATCCGTGTCCTTGTGGAAGGCATGGAGCGCGCCGAAATTATACAGTATACCGACAACGAGGAATATTACGAGGTCCTTGCGCGGGAGCTGCATGAGGAAGAAAGCGGCAATCCGGAAGTGGATGCTTTGATGCGCACCGTCCTGAGCCAATTCGAGCATTATATCAATTTATCGAAAAAGGTGACGCCCGAGACGCTTGCCGCCGTAAGCGATATCGAGGAGCCGGGACGTCTCGCCGACGTGATTACCAGCCATCTGTCGCTGAAGATCAAGGACAAACAGGAAATTCTGGAGACGATCGACGTCGGGAAACGGCTTGAAAAGCTGCTGGATATCCTGAACAACGAGCGGGAAGTGCTGGAGCTCGAACGCAAGATCAATCAGCGGGTCAAAAAGCAGATGGAAAAGACCCAAAAGGAATATTATTTGCGCGAGCAGATGAAGGCGATCCAGAAGGAGCTCGGCGAAAAGGAAGGGCGCGCCGGAGAAGTCGAGGAGCTGCGCGAGCAGATGGCGAAGCAGGAGCTTCCCGAGCGGGTGAAAGAGAAGGTCGAGAAGGAAATCGACCGGCTGGAGAAAATGCCCGCTAGCTCGGCCGAAGGCGGCGTCATCCGCAACTACGTCGATTGGCTGCTGGCGCTCCCTTGGAGCACCAAAACCGAAGACGATCTCGATATCCATAAAGCGGAGCAGGTGCTGAACGAAGACCATTACAGCCTGGATAAGCCAAAGGAGCGGGTGCTCGAATATTTGGCCGTGCAGCAGCTGGTGAAAAAAATGAAAGGGCCGATCCTTTGCTTGGTGGGTCCTCCGGGCGTCGGCAAAACGTCGCTTGCCCGTTCCATCGCCAGATCGCTGAATCGGAAGTTCGTCCGCATCTCGCTGGGCGGCGTCCGCGACGAAGCGGAGATCCGCGGCCATCGCCGGACTTATGTCGGCGCCATGCCGGGGCGGATCATCCAAGGAATGAAAACGGCAGGCGCGTTGAATCCGGTCTTTTTGCTGGATGAAATCGACAAGATGGCGTCCGATTTCCGGGGAGACCCTTCGGCCGCGCTGCTGGAGGTGCTGGATCCGGAACAAAACAACACGTTCAGCGACCATTTCATCGAAATTCCTTTCGACCTGTCGCAGGTGATGTTCATTACGACCGCCAACGCGATTCACAACATTCCGCGGCCGCTGCTCGACCGGATGGAAGTGCTGAACATTCCGGGGTATACCGAGCTTGAAAAATTGCAGATCGCCAAACGGTACCTGCTGCCGAAGCAAAAGAAGGAGCACGGCTTGCAGGATGAGCAGCTGCAAATCGGCGAAGATGCGCTGCTGAAAGTCGTCAGGGAGTATACCCGCGAATCGGGCGTCCGCAACTTGGAGCAGCAAGTGGCAGCCCTTTGCCGGAAAGCGGCCAAAAAAATCGTGTCGGGCGAATCGGATGCGATAACGATCGGGGCGGACGATGTCAAGGAATACCTTGGCGCACCGAAGTTCCGCCACGGCGTAGCCGACCTGGAAGACCAGATCGGCGCCGTCACCGGACTTGCTTGGACCGAGGTGGGCGGCGATACGCTGGTGATCGAGGTCACGGTGGTGCCGGGTTCCGGCAAGCTGACGCTTACGGGCAAACTCGGCGACGTGATGAAGGAATCGGCCCAGGCTGCATTCAGCTACACGCGCAGCAAGGCGGCGGAGCTCGGGATCGACCCCGACTTCCATGAGAAAAACGACATTCACATTCACATTCCTGAAGGAGCCATCCCGAAAGACGGCCCGTCAGCCGGCATTACGATCGCGACCGCCCTCATTTCGGCTCTTACCAAAAAACATGTTTCCAAGCATGTGGCCATGACCGGAGAAATCACGCTGCGCGGCCGGGTGCTTCCGATCGGCGGGCTGAAGGAGAAATCGCTTGCCGCGCACCGCGCCGGCTACAAAAAAATACTGCTCCCGAAAGACAACGAACGGGATCTTCGCGATATTCCGGAAAGCGTCCGCGACGAAGTGGAGTTCGTTCCCGTGTCCCATATGGACCAAGTGCTGAAACATGCGCTCGTGGAGCAGACGGAAGTGCATTAGAGAGGAACTAATATACGATGAAAGTAACCCAAGCTGAATTTGTGATCAGTGCCGTCGGCCCTGACCAATATCCAGTGGACGCCTTGCCGGAGATTGCTCTGGCAGGGCGTTCCAATGTAGGCAAGTCTTCATTGATCAACCGCATGATCAACCGCAAAAATTTGGCCAGAACAAGCTCGACCCCGGGCAAAACCCAGCATTTAAACTATTACCGCATCAACGAGGAACTGTATTTCGTCGATTTCCCGGGTTACGGGTACGCCAAGGTCTCGAAAACCCAGCGGCAGGTATGGGGGAAAATGATCGAAAAGTATTTGCTTGAGCGGGAGACGCTGAAGCTGGCGCTGCTTGTGGTGGATCTCCGCCATCCGCCGACCAAGGACGACGAGCTGATGTACGACTGGCTTAAGCATTATGACATTCCGGTCTGCGTCGTCGCCACAAAGGCCGACAAAATCCCGAAAACGCGCTGGCAAAAACATGTGAAACAAATGAAAGACGCGTTGTTGCTGCGCAAAACGGATGCCTTTATCATGTTTTCATCGGAAACGGGAGTCGGACGGGACGAGTTGTGGGCGCATATTGCATCCGCGGCCGGCCTGGGGCAAGAAAAAGCCGAGGCGCCGAAAACGGAGGAAACTTCCGAATAACGGAAAATGCGAAAGCGGGTTAAACCAGATATTTTAGGCGCATGGCGTAGGGATTGGGACCTTATCCGGCAGGAAAGTGAGCATCCCGTAAAAAGTCTGCCCAAAAATCCGGTTTAATCCGTTTTTTAATGAAATATGAAGAAAATTCATGGTTCCGCCTGCAAGCAATCGTTTTGCGATGTGCTGTATAATAATACTAAGGAATGGATTCGACGGAAAAAATTCCGGGATTCGAAACCATGACGGAAGCCGTTTTTGACGGAAATTTTTGTTCGGATTATGGAATCCTCCGTTCATTTCGATTTGAAGGATTCTATGGTCGTTGACAAAGAATTGAGGAGATTTTTATGGCTCAGCGGTTAGCCACGGAGTATGTCAAAGCCACTCTGCAAATGACGGAGCTTCAATTGAACCAGTTTATGCGTTCGGCTGAATGTTGCCACATGCACGCCATCGTGAAAGTGCTCGGCAGCGGAGGACAAGAAATCGTGCTGGTGGACGAAAGCGGCGAGGAGGTTCATTTCCCTCTCGAAAGTAAGAATGGCCTGTACTTCTGCGTGCTGTCATGCCGCTTGGTGAATCCCCGTTTGACGAACCTGGTGCGCAAGCTGTTCACCTCATGCAAAGGGAGCGGCATCGTCAACCGGATTTATAGAGGATTCACAATGATGTATTATTATGAACAGGGTTCCGTCCGCAAGATCGAGGAAGTGACCGCTTCCCATCGCAAGCTGGTGTATGAATACAAACATACCGCAGGCGAACTGCAGCGGGTGTATCAGCTGAACGATGTCGAGCAGGAAATTACGCGGCTGTATCAGGACATCGATTACTGGCTGGATCAACGGAACAAGGCGGAGACAGGCGAGGAGATCGCCCGCATCGACGAAAAGCTGCGGCTCGGAGCCGCAAAATGGTTTGCATTAGAAGCTTGATCCCATACACAGAAACCGGGAACCCTTTCGCATAAGAAGGGGTTCTTTTTTTGGTTTTGATTCTGGTTTGCGCCGGGCGGGAGAGTGAAAGGATTGTCCGGTATTACCCTTGAAAAATAAGGAAAAAATAAAACGTTCTGGAGCGAAAAAAAGTATTGCAATTCGCCCGGAGAGATGTTATTTTTAATCTCGTTGAAAAGAATATATTAGGAACCAGGATTCACTCAGGACATTGAATGTTGCGAGAGATTATTCCCTCGGGAAGTGAATGACGTAGGTCCTAGCGGATGAAATTTTCAAACATTTTATTCCTAGGAAGGGGGAAACCGGAAGATGGAATATTCAACTTTCGGAAGACACGTTGCTGTTGATACTTGGGGAGTCGACTTCGACATGCTGAACGACGCAGAGTTTTTGCAAGCCCAGCTGGTTGAAGCTGCGGAAACATGCGGCGCGACCGTGATGTCGGTACAATCCAAGCAGTTTGAGCCTCAAGGAGCGACAGTGCTTGTTTTGCTGTCAGAAAGCCACCTCTCGATTCATACGTACCCCGAGAGAGGATTTGCAGCGATCGATTGCTACACCTGTGGCGAAACCGTCGATCCGCAATTGGCAATCGATTACCTGGTATCCGTATTGAAGCCCGAAAAAACGTATGCGAAAAAGCTTGTGCGCGGTCTGGGCGAATTGAAGGTGGAAACGCCGGAATTCAAACAAGCCGAGCTGGTGTAACAGGCCGCTGCGCTACCGAACGATAATGATCATAACCATGGAGCCGTCCTCCATGGTTATTTGTTTTGCGCGTCCCCAATATACTTTAAAGTATGGAACAAGCTTCATATGATGCTTTAAGGGGGCTTTGCGACCAATGAGAAGACGGAATGCAAGGGATTTGTTGTTTATGGGCCTGACGGCGCTGCTGCTCCTGGTTCTTGTGATTCAGGGTTACCGGATGATGCGGCCGCAAACGGAACATGCGGATGCGGAGCGAATGCTGTACGAGGTGGCGCTGTTTCAGATGCAGGTCCTGAACACTTCGCTTTTGGACGCCGCGGACAGCGGCGGTACGAACGACCTGAACGCGCTGAAGCTGGCGGCTTATTCGGCTGCCTTTACCCATGACAGGCTTGTCAACGCGGTCGGCAAGGACCGTCTTTACGCGTTCCCGGCCATTGGCGGCCTTGTGGACGCCATCACGTCCTGGCAGATCGGAGGCAACCGGCCGCTGCGGGAAGAGGAGAAGGAGCTGCTTAAGGAATACAGCGGGATTTTTTCGGGAGCGGTCCAGTCCTATCAGCAGCTGCTGAGCGACGGCGGGCAAGTCATTTCCTCGAAAAACGACGATCTGAAGAAAGCGGGCAAACAGCTCGCCGACCTGATCGACGGGAAATAAAGGGCTTGTCGTATAATCCCGTGCAGTTTTTGGCAAGATAGTAAAATGCTTTAGGGTTACGCCGTGCATTTTCATAAACATTTCATAAAATGATGCAGGGGCACTAGACAACTGTGCTATACTTAATATAGCAACTCGACAAAAACAGCAACATTGGATTGCTGATGATTTAAACGGTTTGCGCGGGTTTCGAAGGGATTTTATGGCCTGACCTGCGCAAAATTTGGTGTTTGAAACGAAAGCTTAGGCAGGTGAACATGTTAATGCATATCGTCGTTGTCGGATTGAACTATCGTACAGCGCCTGTAGAAGTGAGGGAACGTTTCACGTTCGAACCGAACGAACTGCCGGAAGCGCTCAGCCAGCTTATGCAGACGAAAAGCGTCATGGAAGGCGTCATCGTTGCTACGTGCAACCGTACCGAAATATATGTCGTGGTGGACCGCCTGCACATGTGCGGACATTTTATCCGCAGTTTCATGGAGCAGTGGTTCGACATTCCGCGCGAGGAATTTACCCGGCATTTATATATATATGAAGATGAACAGGCCATCTCGCATCTGTTCCGCGTGACCTGCGGACTGGACTCGATGGTGATTGGCGAAACGCAAATTTTGGGCCAGGTCCGTTCGGCGTTTTTGCTCAGCCAGCAGGAGAAAGCGACGGGCACATGGTTTAACATGCTCTTCAAGCAGGCGGTCACGCTGGGCAAAAGAGCGCATTCCGAAACCTCCATCGGGGAAAGCGCCGTTTCCGTCAGCTATGCGGCCGTAGAGCTGGGCAAACGGATTTTTGGCATGTTCGACGACAAAAAAGTCATGATCCTCGGGGCCGGGAAAATGAGCGAACTTACGGTGAAACATCTGTACGCGAACGGAGCGGAAGAGGTCATCGTCGCCAATCGCACGCTTGCCCGGGCGGAGGAACTCGCCAGCAAGTTCAAGGGAACGCCGTGCACGATGGAGCAGGCTTTGGGGCGGCTGCAGGAGGTCGATATCCTGATCAGCTCTACGGGAGCCAAGGATTACGTCCTGGATCGCGCGCAGGTCAGCGAAAGCATGAAAAAACGCCAGTCCCGACCGTTGTTCATTATCGATATCGCGGTTCCGCGGGACATTGATCCGGCGATTGCCGATCTTGACAATGTCTTCCTGTATGATATCGACGACCTGGAAGGGATCGTGGAAAGCAACCTGGAAATGCGGAAGGCCGAAGCGGCCAAAATCGAAGTGATGATCCGCCATGAGATGGACGAATTCCAGCAATGGCTGAAAACGCTGGGCGTAAGACCGGTGATTCGGGCCTTGCAGGAAAAATCTTCGGCGATTCACGAAGAAACGCTCCAAAGCTTGTTCAACAAGCTGCCGGAGCTGGATGAGCGCCAGCGCAAGGTGATCCACCGTCTGACCAAAAGCATCGTCAACCAGATGATGCACGACCCGATCAACCGGATCAAGGAAATGACGGCAGGGAAAAACGGAAACGAGGCGCTGGAGTATTTCACGCAAATTTTCGCGCTCGAAAACGAGCTTGACGATGCCGGACAAACGAAGGAAGGCCTTCAGAACAAGCCCGGAACAACAAACGATTACAGCAGAGAAAAGCATGAACACAAACCGTTTGCCATTAAAGGAACGCTGACGCCAGCTGGCCTATAACCGGGTGTCAGGGGGAGTGGACATGCTCACTGGATTTTATGATGCAGCAATTTATATTTATGCCCTGAGCCTTCTGTTTTTTATCTCGGATTGCATTCGACGCAATCGGGCCGCGAAGCGGATGGGTACAGGGCTTCTTGCCGTTGTCGGCGTTTTGCAGGCGGGAGCGTTGTTTGTTCGTGCTTTCGAGGAACATGCGCTTCCGATTTTTACGCCGTTCGATTTTTTGCTTCTGCTTGCGTTCAGCCTTGTGGTCGCCGCTTTGATCATGAACTTGCTGCAGCGGGCGGAATTTGCCGTTTTGCTGCTGGGGATCATCGGTTTTGGCGTGCAGGTGCTGAACCGGCTGTGGTTTTCGCCCGGGAACAACCCGCTTAAGCATTGGGAAACCGTGCACGGGCTGCTGATCCTTCACATCACGCTCGCCAATCTCAGCTTCGTTGTATACACCATCGCGGCCGTGTTTGCGCTGATGTATCTTTTCCTTCACCGAAAATTGAAAGGAAAGAAATGGACGGACGCGGTCCGGCGTCTCCCCAGCCTCGAAATGCTCGACAAATACGCCTACTTGCTTGCGTTTGTCGGCACGCCCGTGCTGACGGTTTCGTTTATCGTGGCGGTGCTGTCGGTCGTTTCGGAGGGAAGGATCAATTTGCTGTTGGATTTGAAGGTGCTTGCGACGCTGGCGGGACTTTCGTTCTATTATTTTTACCTGTTCAAAAAACGTTCGCAGCAGCATACGGGCACGCTGATGGCCAAATGGCTTTTGGCGGGGTACGTATTTATCATCATCATTTTCGTGTTGAATTCATGGTCTGATTTCCATCGCTGGGGCGGGGAGTGAAGCTGACGTGAAAACGTACATGCCGGTCATGCTCGATTGCTGGGGCCGGGTCTGCGTGGTGGTTGGCGGCGGGCGCGTCGCCGAAAGAAAGGTGGGCGAACTGCTCGCCTGCTCGGCGCAGGTGAAGGTCGTCAGCCCGGAGGTGACGCCGGTTTTGCGGCGGCATCATGAGCAAGGGGAGCTGGAATGGATTCCCCGGGGATACGAGGCGGGAGATCTGGCGGGGGCGTTTATGGCCCATGCCGCCGCCGACGATCCCGAAGTGAACCGCCGCGTGGCGGAGGAAGCGAGGGCCAGGGGGATTTTGGCCAACGTCACCGACCGTCCGGAAGCGGGGAACTTCATCCATCCGAGCGTGCTTCGGCGGGGGCGGCTTGTCATCGCCGTCTCGGCTTCGGGAGCCGGGCCGTATGCCGCAAGCGCGATCCGGAAAAGGCTTGAGCAGGAATTCGGAACAGAATACGAAACATATCTCGATTGCTTATATGAAATACGAAAAACGGTCAAGGAACAGGTTTGCGATCCGGCAGCACGGCAAAAGCTGTTAAAAAAGGCTGGCGGACCTGAGATGCTTGAATCCCTGCGGCAGGATGGTTTCGGCCTGTGGAGCGCGGAGAGGATCAGGCAGTGGATCCACGACAACCAGGAGGAATAGGAATGCGGACAATCGTAGTAGGCAGCAGACAAAGTGCGCTGGCACTGACACAAACGGGACAGGTGATCGACGACCTGAAACGGCTATGCAAGGAGCATGGCTTCGAATTTGATTTCGAGGTAAAAAAAATCGTAACGAAAGGCGACCGCATTTTGGACGTCACGCTGTCCAAAGTCGGGGGCAAAGGACTGTTCGTCAAGGAAATCGAGCAGGCGATGCTGGACGGCGAAATCGACATGGCGGTCCACAGCATGAAGGACATGCCTTCCGTCTTGCCGGAAGGGCTGGTCAACGGCGCCGTACCGCGCCGCGTGGATCCGCGCGACTGCCTCATTACGCTGGACGGCAAAAACATCGACGAGCTGCCGCAGGGCGCAAAGGTCGGAACAAGCAGCCTCCGCCGCTCGAGCCAGCTTAAGGCATACCGTCCGGACTTGACGCTTGAGCCGGTGCGGGGCAATATCGATTCCCGGCTGAAGAAGCTGGAGACGGAAGGGTTCCAGGCGATCTTGCTGGCGGCGGCCGGTTTGCACCGGATGGGTTGGGAGGACCGCATTACTGCCTATATCCCGGTTGAAACCTGCTTGCCTGCGGTCGGGCAGGGTGCGCTCGGCATCGAATGCCGCGGGGATGACGAAGAGCTGCTGAAGCTGCTGGCCCTGTACAACGACAAGGAATCCGAGCTGACGGTCGCGGCGGAACGCAAATTTTTGGGCGTCCTGAACGGCGGCTGCCAGGTTCCGATCGGAGCGTATGCCGTATTGGCCAAGGCGCCGGAAGGTGATTCCCCTGCCGGACCAAACGTTATACAATTGACGGGTATGGTCGGATCCCCGGAAGGAGACGTCATCCTGAAGGAAACGATGTCCGACACCGATCCGCTGCAGCTTGGGGAAGACGTAGCGCGGAAGCTGATTGAGCGGGGAGCAGAGAAAATTCTCGAACAAGCCAGGGAATAAGGGGATGAGGAGATGGCGGGAAAAGTATATCTGGTTGGTGCAGGCCCCGGCCACGCCAAGCTGATTACGGTAAAAGGGCTGGAGTGCCTGCAAAAAGCGGATGTGGTTGTCTATGACCGTCTCGCCGCCCCGCAGCTGCTGGGGGCCGTAAAGCCGGGAACGAGGAAAATATACGTCGGCAAGCTGCCGGACCGGCATACGATGAAACAGGAAGAAATCAACCAGCTGCTGGTGGATTTGGCGAAAGAAGGCCAGACGGTCGTCCGGCTCAAAGGCGGCGATCCGACGATTTTCGGACGCGTCGGGGAAGAAGCCGGACTGCTGAAAAAAAACGGAATACCTTACGAAATCGTGCCCGGCGTCACCGCTGCCATCAGCGTTCCCGCTTATGCCGGCATCCCCGTCACCCACAGGGAAATGGCTTCGTCGCTGTCGATCATTACCGGCCATGAAAGCCCGGACAAGCTGGACCGCATGATCGATTGGGAGCGGGTCACCCATGCGACGGGGACGCTCGTATTTATGATGGGCGTGTCCAAAATCGGCTATATCGCGGATCAGCTCATGCGGCACGGGCGGCCGGGCAGCACGCCGGTAGCCTTGGTGCGATGGGGGACGCGAGCCGAGCAGGAGACGCTGACCGGGACGCTTGCGGATATCGAGCAGCGGGTGCGCGAAGCCGGCTTCCAGCCGCCGGCCGTGATCGTCGTCGGCGATGTCGTCCTGCAGCGGGAGCAGCTGAAATGGGCGGAGTTTCTTCCGCTTTTCGGCAAACGGATCCTCGTCACCCGCGCCAGATCCCAGGCCTCCAGGCTGTCGGAACGCATCGACGAACTCGGCGGCGAATCGTACGAGTTTCCGGTCATCGAAACGGCGTATCCGGACGATCCGAAACGGCTGGATGAGATTCGGGACGCCCTCTCCCGGCTCGGAAGTTACGACTGGGTATTTTTTACGAGCGTGAACGGCGTCGAATATTTCTACCGCCATCTGCAGGAGCAAGGCCGGGATATCCGGGAACTGCACCGGGCGCAAATCGCCGCGGTCGGGCCGGCGACGGCCGATGCGCTGAAGCAGCGCGGGCTCGTTCCGGTAGAACTTCCCGGGCGCTTTCAGGCCGAAGGTTTGATCGAAACCCTCGGCAGCCGTTTGCAGCCGGGGGAGCGGGTGCTGCTGCCGCGCGGGGACTTGGCGCGGGCCTGGCTGCCCGGGAAGCTGGCCGAAATGGGGCTTGAGGTTACCGCCATAGATACTTACCAGACCGTCATGAGCCAAGATGAGGACGGGGAGCTCCTGAAGCTGCTTGAGGAAGGGGCCATTCACGTGGTGACCTTTACCAGCTCCTCGACCGTAACGAATCTGATCGCCAAGCTGAAGCAGATGGGCGTACAGGATCCGGTTCGGCTGCTGAACAAGGCGGAGGCTGCCTGCATTGGGGAAATCACGGCCAAGACGGCCGCCGAAGCAGGGCTGCGCGTCAGCGTCGTAGCCGAACAGGCGACGATCGACGGTCTGCTCGAATCGCTTTGCTCATACCTGAACGCTTCGCATGAGCAAGCGCAATAAACTTCAAGAATAAACGACACAGGAGGTCATGAATCATGAGTTTTCCGATAGTAAGACACCGCCGTCTGCGCCAATCCGCAGGCATGCGCAACCTGGTACGCGAAACCGTGCTGAACGTCAACGATTTGATCATGCCGATCTTCGTCACATACGGCCAAGGAGTGAAAAACGAAATTTCCTCCATGCCGGGGATTTACCATTTTTCGCTGGACATGCTGAAGGCCGAAGTGGATGAAATCGTGTCTCTCGGCATTCCGGCCGTGCTTTTATTCGGCATTCCGGAGACGAAGGACAGCGTGGGCACGTCGGCGTTCGTGGAAGACGGCATCGTGCAGGAAGCGACCCGTCTGATCAAATCGTGGTATCCCGATCTGCTTGTCGTAGCGGATACCTGCCTATGCGAATTTACCGACCACGGCCATTGCGGCATGGTTCATACGTTCGAAGTGGACGGGAAAGTCCACGGCGACGTGATGAATGACGAATCGCTCGAACTGCTTACGAAAACCGCCGTATCCCAGGCGAAAGCGGGCGCGGACATCATCGCCCCGTCGAACATGATGGACGGATTCGTGCAGGCGATCCGCGCCGGACTGGACGAAGCCGGATTCGAGCATGTGCCGATCATGTCTTATTCGGTCAAATACGCTTCCGCCTTCTACGGACCGTTCCGGGAAGCGGCGGATTCAGCCCCGCAGTTCGGGGACCGCAAAACGTACCAGATGGACCCGGCCAACGCCCGCGAAGCGCTGCGCGAAGCCGAAACGGACGTGCTGGAGGGCGCGGACATGCTGATGGTCAAACCGGCGCTTGCTTACATGGACGTCATTCGGACGCTGAAGGACCAGTTTGATCTGCCTCTGGTCGCTTACAACGTGAGCGGAGAATATTCCATGGTGAAAGCCGCCGCGCTTCAAGGCTGGATCAGCGAAAAGGCGATCGTCGAGGAAATGCTGACCGGCATGAAACGCGCCGGCGCCGACATCATTATTACGTATTTCGCCAAAGACGTTGCCCGCTGGATGCAGGAGCGCTAATTACTTAAGAAACGGGAGTGACTTTCATGAGTATGACTGGTAGACGGAAAGAAGAGGCTTCCCGCACTGCGTTTGAAGAAGCCAAACAGTATCTTCCCGGCGGGGTGAACAGCCCCGTGCGGGCATTCAAATCGGTGGGCCTGACGCCGATTTACGTGGACCATGCCCAAGGCTCGCGGATTTACGATATCGACGGCAACAGCTTTATCGATTATGTCGGCTCTTGGGGTCCTCTCATTATGGGGCATGCCCATCCCGAAGTCATTTCGGCCATCCAGGAAACGGCGGCGAAAGGCACCAGCTTCGGCGCTCCGACGCTGATCGAAACGGAAATGGCCAAGCTGGTATGCGAGCGCGTTCCGTCGATCGACGTCGTGCGGATGGTCAACTCCGGCACCGAAGCGACGATGAGCGCGATCCGGCTTGCCCGCGGATATACGGGGCGCGGCAAAATCGTGAAGTTCGAAGGCTCCTATCACGGCCACGCCGACAGCTTGCTGATCAAAGCGGGTTCGGGCGTAGCGACGCTCGGCCTGCCCGACAGCCCCGGCGTGCCGGAAAGCGTGGCAACGAACACCATTACCGTCCCTTATAACGATCTGGAGTCGGTAAAGGTGGCTTTTGAACGTTTCGGCGAGGAAATCGCCTGCGTCATCGTCGAGCCGATTGCCGGCAACATGGGGGTCGTGCCTCCGCTTCCGGGCTTCCTGCAAGGACTCCGCGACATTACGACCCGTTACGGCAGCCTGCTGATCTTCGACGAAGTCATGACGGGCTTCCGCGTGCACATCAACTGCGCGCAAGGGTTGTTCGGCATTACGCCTGACCTGACCTGCCTCGGCAAAGTCATCGGCGGCGGACTGCCTGTCGGCGCTTACGGCGGCAAACGCGAAATCATGGAGCAGGTCGCTCCGTCCGGGCCGATCTACCAAGCGGGAACGCTCAGCGGCAATCCGTTGGCGATGGTGGCCGGTTACACCACGCTGAAGCTGTTGACGCCTGCGGTTTACGACCAGCTCGAGGAACGCGCGGCGCGGCTTGCGGCCGGGTTCGAGGCAAACGCCAAGGAGCTGGGTGTTCCGGTCACGTTGAACCGGGTCGGCTCGATGGTATGCCCGTTCTTCACGGAAGGACCCGTCGTGAACTACGATACGGCCAAAGCAAGCGACATCCAGCGTTTCACGAAATATTTCGGCAATCTCGTGGAGGAAGGCATCAGCGTGGCTCCTTCCCAGTTCGAGGGCATGTTCGTGTCGGCGGCCCACAGCGTCGAGGATATCGATGCAACCATCGCCGCCAACTACAATGCCCTGAAAAACCTGTGACAGCGTGGAGGCGCCGCGGCGAGTGGCTGGAGCTGACCCCGGGGAAAGTCCTGACCGGGGCGGCGGACCGGAATGAAGCGACCGCCCGTTGGCTGCTCGAAACGCTGGGGATGCCGGAAAAGCTGTTCCGGCAGCTGCAAGCGAACCGTGGAATCGAATGGAGGGGGGACCGGCTGCGGCTGGCCCTCTTTCCCGTTAGTACGGCTGGCATCGAACCCGTATGGCAGGATTTGGGAGTGCTCTACGAGGACGACTTTTGCCTGGTCGTCCATAAGCCGGCGGGCATGAATATTCACCCGGACGGTCGAAAGGGCGAATCGGAGCCGACGCTCGATCATGCCGTCGCCGCCCATTACGAGATGCAGGGCGCAGAGATTGCCGTCCGTCATATTCACAGGCTGGACCAATACACGTCAGGTCCGGTGCTGTATGCCAAAAACGATTGGGCCCAGCTTAAATTGGACGAAGATATGCGCCATAAGCGCATCGCCCGCAGCTACGCGGCATTCGTGCACGGGGCGGTGCCCGCCGATTTGCATGTGATCGATTTGCCGATCGGCAAGGACCGCCATCACAAGCAGCGCAGACGCGTATCGCCAACGGGCCAACACGCCGTGACCCGCGTGCGCTTGGGCAGGGTGTACCGGAACGCTTCGCTGGTCCATTTGGAGCTGGAGACGGGCCGCACGCACCAAATCCGGGTGCATCTGAGCCATCTGGGACACCCCCTGCTCGGCGATGCGCTGTATGGGGGCAGCACCGCGCTCATCGGACGGCAGGCGCTTCACGGGGACCGGCTTGCCTTTACGCATCCGTTTACGGGCGAGCGCATCGAAGTCGCCGATCCTTGGCCAAGCGATATCCGGCAGCTCGAGCAAAAGCTGTTGAGCCCCACAATATAAAATGTCGGCGCAAACCGCCGGACGCGCGCAAAAATGGAATGCCCTCCTGTTTGGAGCATATAGATAAAATGAGTAACGATTTTTGGGGCTCATGCCGTGAGCAGGCTCGCGGTTAGAAATATGCCGAAAGGAGGACATGATTCTAGTGTTTGACCAGTCCTACGGTTTGCGTTTTGATATTTATGAACGGATTCATTTGACGGAAGAATTGCCGGGCATTGCCGAGCTGGAAGAAGTGGAGCTCCTGCCCAATATCCAGGTCATCAGCCAGGATGAGCAGGTCGCGCTGCGCGGCCACCTGCTGCTTACCGGCTTGTACCGGGGGGACGGGGAGGAAGACGGGACGCAGCGGCTTGAGCATTTCATTCCCGTGGAGATTACGGTCCCTGCGAACCGCGTCACTTCGCTGGACGAAATATCGGTCGAAATCGAAAACTTCGACGTGGATCTTTTGTCCAAACGAAGCATGAACATTACCGGCGTCCTTTCGCTTCGCGGGATCGAGACCGCGGCGAGCGAACCGGAATCTTCATGGAATGCCGATGAATTTACCGTTGTACATGCGTCCGAGGATCCCGCGGAGGATCCGGTGCTTGCCGCTTTTTTGGAGGAAGGGGAGCTTGATGCCGATGAAGCGAAGACCAGGGAACCGCACGATGAAGCAGCCGCGGACGAACAGGATGCGGAGGCATTTGCGACGGAAGGATTCGCTGCCGCTCCGAAGGCTGCGGGAAGCCCCGGCGATGCCGAAGCGGAGGCGGCTGAAAACGAACCGGCAGCCGTTAAGCGTCCTTCCGAAGAGGTGGCGCAGACGGAAGAAGAACCTGCGCTTGCCGCGTTACATACGGACAAGGAATCCGGGGAGCGCGGCGGAAAGGGCAAAAACCAGCCGAACGTTTGGCATTTCGAGCATGAAGACGAGTCGGAACTGCTGCATCCCGAAAAAACGGCGATCCAAGCGGATGAGGATACGGAAAAGGATCTCTACCTGACTTCCGTGGGTCAGGATCAGCCGTTTGAGCCTGCCTTCCCGTTCAGCGCTTTCCATAGCGAGTCGGTTGCGCAGGAAGAAGCGCCGGATGAGCGGGAAATGCGGGTCGCGCTCGGCAGCAAGAAGGAAGCGGAGTCCGGCGAAAAAGAAGCGATCGGATTTTCCTCGTTGCTATCCTCCAGCCGCTCCCAGAATCAGCAGGAGCAGCAGGCCGCCCCGGAAGAGCCGAAAGCGGAGGAGGCGGAACGCGAGTCGTCCGTGAGCGATGATATTCAGTGGCAGAATCTCTTTCTCGGCAGCAGCACCGAGAAAAACCAGTTCCGCAAGGTGCGCCTTTGCATCGTGCAGCGGGAAGAAACGCTGGAGACGATCGCCAGCCGCTACCAGCTCACCGCGCGCGAAATTTTGCTGTATAACCGTCTGTCCGAACAGACCGTCGAGGAAGGACAGATTCTCTACATCCCATAAATTCGCGTTGACGACGCCCGGTGCCCGAATAAGCGCCGGGCGGTTCTTTTTGTGCCTTCGCCGAAGGACCTTGTTTAAGAAAGATACATATGTTAATAACTCAACTTTCGCACCTTGAAAATTAGTGTTAAGCCTTGATATGACTAGGATTTCTTATTGAAAAATCTCGTTCTTGACAGAAAAACACCTTTCCGTTTGGTAAAATGGAAGTGGATAGTCTTCCCA
>NZ_BORW01000002.1 GCF_018333375.1 Paenibacillus cookii | reverse complement strand
AGTCACAACTCACCAGTATTTGAATGCCATTGTTCTGCTTGCATCTGCGCTCGCCGTTTCTCATCATTCAAAACGGGCTGCCGCTTAAAAAACGAGCTGTTCTAAAATTCTGCAAGTCTGCCCTTTTCTTCATCCATATAATACCATTTTCGAAAATTACCCCTTAACGACAGTGAATATGCTATCGCTTCTTCTCTGAAACGGAATTATGCAAAACACTCATTATATGTAGCTTCTTCCGTAAAACGATATTTTTCACAACTTTAACATAAGATCGCGCCGGTCTGCAGCATTTTTTTGCAGCTTGGACCGAACGGTTGGGCATTTCAAAGCGTATAGAAGGTAACGAGACAAGGGGGAAGCGATGTTGGGACTTCAGAACATATCCGAAGAACAAGCCAGGTCCATATATAACAAACACTCGCCTTATGTGTACGGGATCGCGTTGATGTTGACCCGTTCAAGTCCGATGGCCGACGATATCATGCAGGAAACGTTTTTGCGGGCATTTCAAAAATTCGACCAATACGATCCATCCAGACCGCTCAGACCGTGGTTGTGCCGCATCGCCGTAAACTTAGCCAAAAGCGCCATGCGCAAGCAGAGATGGCTTTTCTTTCAAGCGGACCCGCCCGACATCGGTGACGAATTCCTGGTGGAGGAATCGATGATGAAAAGCGAAAGCGAGCGGGAACTTTGGGAATCGGTGAACAGGCTTTCGGCCAAAAGAAAAGAAGTGATCATTTTGCATTATTATGCGGAGCTGTCGCTGCCCGAGGTGGCTGAAGCACTCCACATTCCTGAAGGGACATGCAAATCCAGGCTTCATGAAGCGCTAAAACAATTAAGGCGCAGCCAGACTTTGCGGCGGCACGAGGTTCGATGCGAGGAGGAGATGCAATGAGCGCGAAACGTGATCCGGTACATGCTGAACCAAACGTAACCGAGCAGGACCAAATCATGCGGGAGCATGCCGGGAGCATTCTTAGAAAATGGGAGGAACATCAACCCGTTGCGCCTTTTGAAGACGTATGGGACCGTTATTTATCGGCCGCGGAAGCTAGTCGGAGGAAGCAGCAAATCCGGAACAGGTGGCGGGCCGCAGCCGCGTCGTTCCTCGTGTTGATATTGCTTGGGGGAGCCGTCTTATTTTCCTCGCCGGAAGTCAGGGCGGCTTTGTCCCGATTTCCGTTCATGAAGATGCTGCTGGCCGACGGGGGGTTTGAGGAACAAGGCTTGTCGAAGATCGAAAAAGAGGGCCTCGGCGTGCATCTCAATACATCGGTCATCGACCGCAATATCCGGTTTACGATGGATGAGGTTTTTTATGACGGGGTTCAAATCGTATTAAATTACGACGTAGAGTATTTGGACAAAAAGAAAATCATCGGCGAAAAAGATGTTGCCGTACACTATGATCTGAAATTTGACGGGGCAGAGCCGACGGCATCGAGCACGCACAAATTTACTCAACTGAACGATCATGCTTTTATCGGAAGCACGCTTATCGATGCTTATCAATATCTCGACGGTTATAAGCTGCACATGAATATCACGCAGATCGGCCAAGTCAAGGGCGATTGGTCCGTGACCGTTCCTTTGTCCGTCTCGAAAACGAGTCCGGATACCAAAATCTTTTTTCCGAATCAAACCGTGGAGACGAAAGGCAGGACAAGAACGATCGAACGCATTACGTTCACGCCGGTCTCGACGCAGATCGCCATCCGTACCAGCGAATACAGGGAACACGAAATTTCTTACAGGCTGCGGGACGATCTTCAAACCGATTTTGCAACAAGCGGGGGCCTCGGAGGAGACTATGAAATAATCGGCAATTTCAGCCCGCCCTCCGCCATCAATCCGCATCCCAAATATGTGGAAGTGTTGTTCGACGATCCATCCGAGAAAGCTGAAAATTTCATTCGACGCGAGGAACAAGCGCCTTTGAATGACGCTTTTCCGATCGAGTTGAAGGGCAGAAACGACGGGAAGGTCACCGTTACCCGCGTGGATTATAAGGATGAAGGAACAATCCTTACTTACGAAGCAAGCGATGCCGAAAATCAAAGACCGACATTGATTCTTATCGATTCGAATGAAAAGGAACATCACAGCATTGGCCAGCCGGTAAGAATCTCCAAAGAGAGGTTCGATTTTCAAATGAAATTCCCCAAACTCGAAAGCGGCTCGCTGAAGCAGATCAACATGACTATGTACGACTACAAGCCAGGGTATGAACCGAAACCGCCGACAACGATCCGAGTGCCTCTCGACTGGTCCAAACCGTGATTGCTTTTCAGGCAAAAAAAGGACATGGCAGGCAGCAACAATGCTGGCAAAATGCCATGTCCTTCGTTTGTTATTCTTACGTCCTTTGCTCCTACCCGCTGGGTTATCTCAAGGAATGTTGTATTGCGCCAGCTCCGAGACCGTCACGAAACGGTAACCCCGTTTTTTCAGCTCAGGCAAAATTTCCTTTAACGCGTCCACCGTTTGCGACCTGCCTTCGACGTGGTCATGCATCAGCACGATGTCGCCGTTGCGGGCGTTGCCGAGCACTTTGTTGACGATTTTTTTGACGCCCGGGCGGTTCCAGTCCCACGTATCCTGATGCCAGGACCACATGACCACCAAATACCCGTTTTTTTTGCAGGTTTCGATCATCCGGTCGCTATAGTAACCGCCGGGAGGGCGGAACAGATACGATTTTTTTCCCGTCGCTTTGAAGATGGCCTCCTGCGTGCGGAGCAGTTGGCTTGCGATCGTTTCCGCGGAGCTGCCGCGGTTGAAATAAGCATGGTCGTACGTATGGTTTCCGAGCTCATGCCCTTCGGCCACTTCGCGCCGCACCAGCTCGGGATGTTTCTCCACCTGCTTGCCGACGACAAAAAAAGTGGCTTTGGCATCGTATTGCTTCAGCAAATCGAGAATCTGCCCGGTTTCCTCCGGATCCGGCCCATCGTCAAAGGTAAAGGCGATCACTTTCTCCCTGTTCGGTATTTCCCAGACGACATCCCCGCGTTGTTCGTAATATTCCCGCCCTTTATTTCCGGAAGGGGCCGCGGCCGCCGGAGCGAGAATTCCGGTCGCCAGGACGGCGGCACAAGCCGTCAGCAGCATCCTCCGCATGTAAATTTGCATGGTTTCAACCCCTATATGTAATGGTGTCCATGACCCGTTCCCAAAGTCCGTAGGTAGTATGCGACGGAGAGGAGGCGAACATACATGGCATGGCCCAGAGGGGTCAGGCATTTTTCCCGGCTTCATGCTACAATATGTTGAAAAAGCCTTTTCGGGAGGGCCTTATGTCTTATACGCAAATCAAATGGATGATTTTGATCGTTCCGACGCTGACGGTCGGGCTGTGGGAATATGTGCGCCATACGCTGTTGATGCCGTATTTGTCGATGGAGGCGGGGAATTTTTTGACTCCGGTCATCGTCTTTCTGATCAGCATGACGCTGCTCAGCCAGCTGTTTCACCGGCTGGAGCAGGTTCAGGAGGAGCTGAACAAGGAGCGTGCGGAAAATGCGGCGTTGGCCGCGAGGGATCTTTTGGCACGGGAACTGCATGACGGCATCGCCCAGTCGCTGTTTCTGTTGTCCGTCAAAATGGACCGGGCGGAAGCGCGGCAGCATGGGCTTGCGGCGCAAACCGAGTTCAAGGAAATGCGCAAGCTGGTGCATGAGGTGAACCGTTACGTGAGACAAGCGATCGCGAACTTGCGTTTTCAGGCGAATGCCGACGAACAGGAGATCGAGGATTCCATGAAATCGCGGATCGAGCATACGGCCAAGGAAACGTTCATCCATCCTTCGATCCAATGGGACATCCCCGACCCGGTTTTTACCGCCAAGGAAAAAGTGGAGCTGCTCGCCTGCATCCGCGAAGCGCTGCTCAATGTCCGCAAACATGCCCACGCGGATCTGGTGACGGTGACCGGCAGCGGGGATGCGGAGGCTTGGGTGGTGCGGATCGACGATAACGGCAGGGGAACGATCCTGGACCCTTTTCAAATGAAAGACCGGTACGGGCTGCGGATCATGAAGGAACGGGCGCAGGAGCTGAGATGGCAGGTCGATTTTATCCCGCTTTCCAAGGGGAGCCGGGTCGAGATCAGAAAGGGGGCTGAAACATCATGAGCACGTATCGCGTTTTGATCGCCGACGACTCCGCGCATGCCCGCGAGGCGGTAAACGAGATTTTGTCCGGGGATGCTTCGTTCGAGGTGGTGGGACTGGCCACAAGCGGGGAGGAGGCCGTTGCGATGACCGAATCCCTGATGCCGGATCTCATTCTGATGGACATCCAGATGCAGGGAATCGGAGGGCTTGAAGCGACAAGGCAGATCAAGCTGCGGTATCCGTACGTCAAAATCGTGATCATTACCGTTTCGGACGATGCGTCGCATTTGTTCGAAGCGTTGAAGCAAGGGGCGCAGGGGTATTTGCTTAAAAACTTGTCCCCTTCGACCTGGATCGAATATTTGCACGCGATCATGAGCGACGAGGCGCCGCTTAGCCGGGAATTAGCCACGCAAATTTTGCGCGAATTTCCGTTGGCGGCGAAAAGCCCGGAGCATCATGAGACGCTGACCAACCGGGAGCGCGAAATTTTGAACTGGGTGGCGTCGGGTTTGACCAACAAAGAGATCGCGGCGGAGCTGCATATTTCGGACCAGACGGTAAAAAACCATTTGAAAAACATTTTGCAGAAGCTTCATTTGGAAAACCGGGTTCAACTGACGCGTTATGCGATCGAAAAAGGGCTGGTCGGAAGAAAGCCGGGTTTGTTCACGAAACTGTGGAAGGAATGACGGTTCTGGATGAACCTGGGTCTGCGGCAGCATGAAGCTCAGGAACCGAAATCCGGCACGAACCAGGAAGGCGAAGGACGCGGGCGGCAGGCGCCCAATCGATAGATCCGAAGTTTTAGCGGGAATGCAAAAAGTCCGGCGACCGAATGACGGTTTGCCGGACTTTTTTGCGGTTCGGACGGGGCACAGCCGGTTATCCGATGATGATCTGGCCCTCCGGGTAGTTGTACAAATCCTTTTTGCGCTCGCGGGACAACGCGTAAATCAGCGTCAGCGGACCGAGACGCCCGAAAAACATCAGGCAGATGATCCATACCTTGCCAAGCGGTGACAGGTGGGTCGTCAAACCCATGGACAATCCGGTCGTCCCGAAGGCGGAGGTGGATTCGAACAGGATCGTCAGGAAATCCTGATGTTCCGTCACGGACAGGAGCATGGAGAACAAAATGATGATCAGCAGCGACAGCAGCGTCAGCGTGATCGCTTTATAGACGACGTCCTTGGCGATTCTTTTGCGGAACAAAATCACGTCCGGGCGGCCGCGCATCATGGCATGCACCGCTCCGAGCAAAAGCACGAAGGTCGTGATCTTGATGCCTCCGCCCGTAGAGCCCGGCGCAGCGCCCGCAAACATGAGCAGAATGATCATGAATTGGGTGGACTGGCGCAGCGAACCGATATCGAGCGTGGCAACGCCGCCGGAACGGGTCGTCACCGATTGAAACAGCGATGCCAAAAATTTGCCCCCGGCATGCAGCGGTTTCAGGGTGTTCGGATTGCTGAATTCCATCACGAAAATGACCAGCGTGCCGATGACGACCAGGCAAAGCGTCGCGGTAAGGACCACCTTGCTGTGCAGCGACAGCTTGCGCGCCGTCGGAAATTCGATCAGATCCGAAAGAACGATGAAGCCGATGCCTCCAAGGAAAATCAACGCCATCATCACGATGTTGATAAAGGGATCGGTCACGAACGGCACCATGCCGCTAAACGGCCCGTTGACCGTTCCCATCAGGTCGAACCCGGCATTGTTGAACATGGAGACGCTGTGGAAAATGCCGAAGTAAGCGGCTTGTCCCACAGGCAGACGGAGCGAAAAGAAAAAATGAAGCCCCAGCAGCAGCGCCCCCGCCAGTTCGACAAGCACCGAATACAACGTGACCTTTTTGACCAGGCGGACGACGCCGTTGATGGTGCCGTGGTTCAAAGCCTCCTGCAAAATGAGCCTTTCGCGCAGGGAAATGCGCTTGTTGAGCGCAAGGGCGATGATCGTCGCCATCGTCATGAACCCGATGCCGCCGATTTGCACCAAAACGATCATGACGATTTGGCCGAAGACCGATAGGGCGGTTCCGGAGTCCAGGACGGTGAGACCCGTCACGCACGTGGCCGAAGTCGCCGTAAACAACGCGTTCAGGAACGGGATCCGCACGCCGGTTGCCGACGATATGGGCAAAGACAGCAGGAAGGTTCCGAGCGTGATGATCAGCAGGAAGCCGACGACGAGAATTTTCGGCGGCGTCAGCATGTTTTTCGTTATCTTTTTGGTTCGAATGGATGGAATGGTACGTCACCTACTTTAAAGCATTGCGTTCTTCCTATTGTACCCTATTCCGTCGCGAAAATCTTGGCCGAAGAACGTATCACAAGCTCCGAAGGCAAAATAAGCTTCCTCGGTTCCGGCACCGCGCTGCCTTGAATGCGTTCGACGAGCAGCTGGATGCCCATCGCCCCGAACTGGTACGCCGGCTGGGCGGCGACGGTCAGGAACGGGTCAAGCGCCGAAGACAGGTCGAGGTCGTCGAAGCAGACGACGGACATATCCTCCGGTACGCGGATTCCCCGCTTCCGCAAGGCGTTGATGACGCCGACGGCCAGAAAATTGTTCGCCGCGAATATCGCGGTCGGCGGGGCTGGATGCTTCAGCAAACGCTCCAGCTGATCTTCGCCTTTGTATTCGCGATAGCTTTTGTGGACGACCAGTTCGTCGTCGAGCGAAATGCCGTGAAGCTGAAGCGCTTCGGCATATCCTTCGTACCGGAGCCGCGCGGTGGAAACGTCCAGCGAGCCGTTGACGAGCGCGATCCGGCGATGGCCGAGGCCGATGAGGTATTCCACGAGGTTGCGCGCGCCCTGTTTGCTGTCCCCCAGGACGATGTCGGATTCGATGCCGGGCACGGCCCGGTCCAGGATGACGAACGGAATATTATGGGCGCGCAGCTTCTCCAGATGCTTGAGCGAATGGTCTCCGGCGGGGGCGAACAGGACGCCGTCCACGCGGGTGGACAAAATCATGTCCACGTAATCCTGCTCTTTGTCGTAGTCTTCGTCGCTGTTGCCGAAAAGAAGCCGGTATCCAAGCTTTTTGGCGCTGTCTTCCGCCCCGCGCGCAAGGCTGGTATAAAACGGATTCGTGATGTCCGTGATCAGGAGCGACAGGATCTGCGTCTGCTGGAGAACAAGGCTCCTCGCATTGGAGTTCGGCACGTAGTTGAGTTCTTCCATGACCTTTTTGACCCTTTTGCGCGTCTGCTCGCTGATCCTCCCCGTATTGTTGATCACCTTCGACACCGTCATCGCGGAGACGTTGGCTTTTTGCGCGATATCATAAATCGTAACCATGAGTGACCCCTTCTTATGTTTGTTTTGAAGCGTTCCGGAAATCGAAAATATGGATTGACAGCAACCGTTTTCATTGCTATTTTAAAGTTATCGATAACCTTATTATACACGCGGAATGACAAAATAGGCTATAACTTATCTGCAGCTATCATTTGTTAAGATCCATCTAGTTTTTATTTTTAGTGGTCATGGTAAAAAGCAAAGCGAAAGCTGCCTTATTTTTAAGTTTAGGGTTATCGATAACCCTATGTTGTGCAAAGGCATTTCCCATCATATTTTTCATGAGGAGGAAGTAATGGTTATGACGAAGGACGCAAGATGGAAGCAGGAATTTCCCAAGATCGGCATCCGTCCCACCATCGACGGCAGAAGAAAGGGCGTGCGCGAATCCCTCGAAGATATGACGATGAATCTGGCCAAGTCGGTATCCGCTTTGTTGAGCGAAAATCTCCGTTATCCCGACGGTTCGCCGGTGGAATGCGTCATTGCCGACACCTGCATCGGCGGGGTCGCAGAAGCGGCTGCTTGCGCCGATAAATTCGCCAAGGCGGGCGTGGGCGTTTCGATCACCGTGACGCCGTGCTGGTGTTACGGCACCGAAACGATGGACATGGATCCGGCCATCCCGAAGGCGGTGTGGGGCTTTAACGGGACGGAAAGACCGGGTGCGGTTTATTTGGCCGCGGTATTGTCGGCCCACGCGCAGAAAGGGCTTCCGGCTTTCGGGATTTACGGCAGGGACGTGCAGGATTTGAACGATCCTTCCATTCCGGCGGACGTTCAGGAGAAGCTGCTCCGTTTCGCCAGAGCGGGGATGGCCGCGGCGCTCATGAAAGGGAAATCGTATCTTGCGATCGGTTCCGTATCGATGGGGATTGCGGGTTCGATGATCGATCCGGACTTCTTCCAGGAATATCTGGGCATGCGCAACGAATACGTCGACATGTCCGAAATCACCCGGCGGATCGAAGAGGAAATTTACGATCCGGAAGAGTACAAGATGGCGCTGGCTTGGGTGAAGGAAAACTGCAAGGAAGGACCGGACAACAATCCGGAGCATATCCAAACTTCCCGCGAGAAAAAGGACAAGGATTGGGAAATGGTCGTCAAAATGACGCAAATCGTGCGCGACTTGATGGTCGGCAACAAACGCCTGGAAGAACTGGGCTTCGCCGAAGAAGCCATGGGCCATAACGCGATCGTGTCCGGTTTCCAGGGGCAGCGGCAATGGACGGACCATTTCCCGAACGGGGACTTCCATGAAGCGATTTTGAACTCTTCCTTCGACTGGAACGGCATCCGCGCCCCTTACCTGGTCGCCACGGAAAACGACAGCTTGAACGGCGTATCGATGCTGTTCGGTTATTTGCTCACGAACACCGCCCAAATTTTTGCCGACGTCCGTACATATTGGAGCCCGGATGCGGTCAAACGCGTGACCGGCCACGAACTGACCGGGCTGGGGCAAAACGGGCTGCTGCACCTGATCAACTCCGGTCCGGCCGCGCTGGACGGCACGGGCGAACAGATGCGGGACGGCAAACCGGTCATGAAGCCGTTCTGGGAAATCACCGAAGAGGATGTCGACAACTGCCTGAAAGCAACCTCCTGGCGTCCGGCGGCGGTGGAATATTTCCGCGGCGGCGGCTTCTCCTCCGATTTCCTGACGCGCGGCGGCATGCCGGTCACGATGTCCCGCCTGAACCTGGTCAAGGGACTTGGACCGGTGCTGCAGATCGCGGAAGGATATACGGTCGACCTGCCGGAAGAAGTGCATGACAAGCTGGACCGGCGTACGGATCCGACCTGGCCGACGACGTGGTTTGCTCCGAACCTGACGGGGAAAGGCGCCTTCACGGACGTGTACACCGTCATGGACAACTGGGGCGCAAACCATGGAGCGATCAGCTACGGGCATATCGGCGCGGACTTGATCACGCTTGCGTCGATCCTTCGCATTCCCGTCAGCATGCACAACGTCAGCGAAGAGCAAATTTTCCGTCCAAGAGCTTGGGGACTGTTCGGAACCAACGATCCGGAGGGGGCAGACTACCGCGCATGCCAAAATTTCGGCCCGCTTTATAAGTGATTTACGCCTGAAACGATGCCCGCCAACATTCACCACAACACGGATTTGGCGGGTTTTTCGCGGAGAATCGATGAGGTGATTGATATGAGCACGAAATCATTGAAGATGATGGCGGTCGATTTTGGCGCAAGCAGCGGCAGGGCGGTCATCGGACATTTTGACGGCGAAAGGATCTCCGTTCAGGAGGTCCACCGCTTCGACAACGAGCCCGTGCAGCTCGGCGACAGGCTTCATTGGGATTTTCTGCGATTGTTCCATGAGCTGAAGCGGGGGATGACCAAAGCAAAACTGCAGCTTGGACGCACGCCCGCTTCCATCGCCGTGGATACGTGGGGCGTCGATTACGGTCTGGTCGATCCCAAGGGACGTTTGGTAAGCAACCCGTATCATTACCGCGACCTTCGTACCGAGAAGCCTATGAGGGAAGCCTTGAAGCGCATCCCCGAAAAAGAGCTGTACGCCCGAACCGGGATCCAATCCTCCAGCATCAATACCGTGTATCAGCTGTTTGCGGACGAAGAGCTGCGGCTTGCGCAAAACGACCGCGGCTTGCGGATGCTGTTTATGCCCGACTTGTTCCATTACTACCTGTCCGGCACGATGGCAAGCGAATACACCATCGCCAGCACAAGCGGCATGCTTGACGCCGCCCGACGGGACTGGAGCGCGGACGTACTGGACGGCCTTTCGATCCCGTCGTCGCTGCTGAATCCGATCATCATGCCGGGAACGCCCGTCGGAACGGTCCGACAGGACATTGGCGCCGAGCTGTCGCTCGAGGCGATGCCGGTCATTGCGGCCGCGGGCCATGACACGGCCGCAGCCGTTACTTCCGTTCCGGCCGGGGATGCCCCGTATGCTTTTATCAGCAGCGGCACCTGGTCGCTTATGGGAATCGAGCTGGCGGAGCCGATATTGACCGAACGCAGCAGGCAGCTGCTGTTCAGCAATGAAGGCGGTACGGAAGGCAACATCCGCATGCTCAAAAACATCATGGGGTTATGGCTGCTGCAGGAATGCCGCCGGACGTGGGCGCTCGAAGGGACGGAGCTTAGCTTTGCCGAGCTGACGGAAATGGCGCAGCACGCCCCGCGCAACGGCAGTTACGTCGATGCGGGGGACGCCGTTTTCCTGCCGCCGGGGAACATGCCGCAGCGGATTCGGGAATACTGCCGCTCCACGGGGCAGGCCGTGCCGGAGTCACGACCCGAAATCGTGAGATGCATCCTGGAGAGCCTTGCCTTTAAATACAGGCAGACGCTGGACGAAATCGAAGAATTGACCGGCAAACGCATCGAGCAAATCCACATGGTCGGGGGCGGCATCCAGAACAGGCTTCTCTGCCGGCTGACTGCTAACGTTACCGGCAGAACCGTCGTCGCGGGACCGGTGGAAGCCACCTCCATCGGAAACCTCATGATGCAGGCCAAAGCTCACGGAGAAGTCGGCGGCTTGGCGGACATCCGCGAGGTGGTACGCCGGTCCTTCCCGCCGGAAATTTATATGCCTGAAGACGCCGCGGAATGGGAAGAGCGTTACCGTGGATACGAGCAGCGGCTGATGCTTCAAAAAACGGAAGACTCATGAACCGGTCCGCCCCGCGGATCGGTTGAATCATCGGATAGGAGAGTGCATGGAGAGATGACGTTATCACTGGAACAACAAGTACGCGAAGAGCTGTCGCTTTACGCCCGCAAGATCGTCGCCAAAGGGCTGGTCGTAGGGCCCGGAGGCAACATCAGCGCCAAGGCCGGCGATCTGATGCTGCTGTCCCCCAGCGGTTTTGCATTGGAAGATATCGAACCGCATCAATGGATCCGCGTAGAGATCGGGTCCGGCAAGGTGCTCGACACGGAATTCCGGCCCTCGTCGGAAGTGCTGATGCACCTGTATGCTTACCGCGAAAATCCGGATATTCAGGCCATCGTGCATACGCATCCCGCCTACTGCATCGCGCTGACGCTGGTAGCTAAGGAACTGCCGATGCTGTTCCCGGACCAGGCCGCGCTCGTCGGCGAAGTTGCGTTCGTGCCGTACGTGCTGCCGACGACGGATTTATTGGCGGATGCGGTTGCCGCGAAAGTCGGGCAATACAACTCGATTTTGCTGGAAAACCACGGTTTGGTCACGACAGGGAAAAACCTGCGCGAGGCTTACTACCGCACCGAAGTGGTGGAGGAAAGCGCGAAAATCTATCTTGCCGCCAAAGCCGCCGGCACGCCGAAAGTGCTCACGGACGAGGAATACAAGGAAATTCAGTCGCTCGAGAGCGAGGCTTACCGCGTACAGCTGCTGCAGAAGCTGAAATAACGTTTAAAACGGGCTTGACATCATCCGGGCGATCTTGTAATGTATGGAAAAACAAACGCGCGTTTGTTCACATTGCCAAAAGCCGTGACCAAGACCAGCGGTTCATGGAATCCCGCATCGCCCCAGAGAAGAAACCCCAGGCTGAAAGGTTTCGCATGCGTCGTGAACCCCCCATCTTGCGAGCTGCCGGAAGAACGGAATCTGCAGGTTCGGTTCATTCCAGGCCGGGTTAACCCGTTATGTCGACCATAAAGGATAGTCCGCATGCGTCCATCGCATGACTGCTGACGGGCTATTGAATATAGGGTGGTACCACGAGCACATTCGTCCCTTGTCCGGACGGATGTGTTTTTTTTGCATTCCATGATAGGCATCCACACTTGTGAAGGAGATGAAAAAATGAGACAACAGCTCATGCTGCTGCGGACGCTCCGGGAAGCCCCGGCCGAAGCGGAGGCCGCGAGCCATCGACTGCTTCTTCGGGGAGGTTACATCCGGCAAACGGCTGCAGGCATATACAGCTTTTTGCCGCTTGGGCATCGCGTCATTCGGAATATGGAAAGGATCATCCGTGAGGAGATGAACGAAGCCGGTTTCGACGAACTGTTGATGCCGGCGATGCAGCCGTCGGAGTTATGGGAGCAATCGGGGAGGTATTCGGAATACGGACCGGAGTTGATCCGGCTGCAGGACCGGCACGAGCGCGGCTTCGTGTTGGGTCCGACGCACGAGGAAGTCATCGCTTCGTTGGTCGCCGCCGAAGCCGGCAGTTACCGGCAACTGCCGCTCCGGCTGTACCAGATCCAAACGAAGTTCCGGGATGAACGCCGTCCGCGTTACGGCCTCCTCCGGGGACGCGAATTTCTGATGAAGGACGCCTATTCGTTTGATGCGGATTGGGAAGGGCTTGATGAAAATTATCAAGCGATGGTTCGCGCCTATCATCGCATTTTCGATAGATGCGGTTTGCGTTTTCGGGCGGTCGAAGCCGAAGCGGGTTCGATCGGCGGGGAAGGCGAAACGCTTGAGTTTATGGCCCTTGCGGATATCGGGGAAGACACGATCGTGACCTGTTCTTCCTGCGACTATGCCGCCAATCTCGAAAAGGCGGTTTTCCTCGAAGCGGAAACCGGAGTCCGCCTTCGGGATTCCGTTCCCGAACCCGAAGAGGTATATACGCCGGAGACGAGAACGATCGAAGAGGTATGCGCTTTTTTGGGAGCAAGGCCGCAAGCGATTTTGAAAACGATGCTGTATTTGGTTGACGGCAGGCCGGTGGCGGTGGTGGTCAGGGGAGATCATGAGGTCAACGAATTCAAGCTGAAAAATGAGCTTGGCGCATCCCGCGCAGAGTTGGCCGATGCGGAGACCGTAGAGCGGCTGACGGGTGCGCCCCATGGCTTTGCAGGACCGGTTGGCCTCGGTATCCCGATCATGATGGATCGCGCCGCCGCAGCCGTTCACGAAGGGATAGCCGGCGCAAACCGGAAAGATTACCATGTCCGTCATCTCGTTTTGGGGCGGGATTACAAGGCCGACCGGATCGGCGATTTCCGGAACGCGTCAGCCGGCGATCGCTGCTGCCGCTGCGGGCAAGGGCTGATGTTCAGCCGCGGCATCGAAGTCGGACACGTGTTTAAGCTGGGGACCAAATACAGCCGGTCCCTGGGTGCGACTTATACGAATAAAGACGGGAAGGAAGAATGGATGATCATGGGGTGCTACGGCATCGGCGTTTCCCGCCTGATGTCGGCGGTAGCGGAACAGCATGGCGACGACAGCGGCGTCGTCTGGCCGTTGTCGCTCGCTCCGTTCCAGGTTCACGTCATTCCGGTATCGGCCAAAGACGAACAGCAGTATGGGGTGGCGGCCAAACTTTACGATAAGCTCCGCAGCAAAGGAATCGCCGTGTTGTTGGATGACCGCGACGAGCGCCCGGGCGTCAAATTCAAGGATGCGGACCTGATCGGGGCCCCGCTGCGGATCATCGCCGGAAAATCGGCGGCAGAGGGCAATGTGGAATGGCAGAACCGGTTGGAAGGGAATCCAAAGGAACAGATCGGTATCGATGAAGCGGTCCGGCGGATCGGCGCGATTTGTTCCTCCGCCGAAGGGCGGCTATAATGGAAGAGACAAAGGTTTTAATGGAGGAAGTACAAACATGACGATTCGACTTGCGGTACGCGAAGACGCGAAAGAGGCGGCAAGATTGCTGTACGACGCCCTGCATGATGTGGCGCATCAACTGACGGGGGAAGAAAAAGAAGAAGACGCGGTTGCGGTGCTGGAGCAATATTTCGCTTCGGACGAGGGGAGGCTCTCCCATAAACAGGCGATCGTAAAAGAAGCGGAAGGGAAGGTCGCCGGCGTCGTCGTCGCTTACGGCGGGGATGAAATCAAGGAATTGGACCGTCCGATTCTGGAACGGCTGCGCAAGCTGAAAAACGATCCGACGCTCAAGCTCGACAAAGAGTCGGACGAAGACGAATATTACATCGACACGTTGTCCGTATCCCCGCAATTCGGCGGTCAAGGGATCGGCACCAAGCTCATCCAGGCCGCGGAAGAAAAAGCGAGGGAGCGAGGGTACGACAAAATCGCCATGGCCGTGGTGACGGACAATACGCGCGCCTACTCCTTGTACCTTCATCTTGGTTATGAAGTGGACAAAGAAATTACGATCAACGGCCATATCTATTATCACATGGTCAAATCGCTGTAAACCAAGCCGTTAAATAACCCGGGCTCCTTGGAGACGGGTTATTTTGTCGCTTTCCGCTGTAACCGTTTTCCGCCGAATGCCGGATAGATTGCGCAAAACAAGGAACCCTAATCGGGAAAAAGGACTATTAAGAGAGGTCGCCCGATGAAGAAAAAACTTTGCATGCGCATCATGTTGGCCATCTGTTTCACTTTCCTCGTTGCGGGCTGCGGGTCGCACATCCACCCGAAAACGGCGGAATCCAATCCATCTAAGCTTCATACGGCTTCGGCCGGGAAAACGAAACCCGTCATTTTGGTCATCGTCGATTCATTGATGGAAAAGCCGCTGCGGGAAGCGATCCGGCAAAAATCCGCACCTGCGATGGAATTCCTGCTGCAAAAAGGAGAGCTGATTCCGCAGGTGGTCAGTTCGTTTCCCACCATGTCGGTGACGATCGACAGCACCTTGCTGACGGGAACATATGCCGATGGGCATCATGTGCCCGGGCTTGTATGGTATGACGGCAAAGAGCAACGAATGGTTTTTTACGGCAACGGCATCAAAGAAGCGATGAAAATAGATCAGGTTCAAGTGTTCATGGATGCGGTGTACCATTTAAACCAGGAGCATTTGAGCAAGGAAACGAAAACCATCCATGAGGAACTGGCCGACCAAGGCAAAGATACCGCCTCCATTAACGGGGTCATTTACCGGGGCCGAACGGAGCATGTCCTGAAGGTACCCCCATTTTTAAAACTGGCCAAAGACGTGCCGGATCAACTCCGGATCACGGGACCCAAGCTTTTTTCCTATGCGGCATTGGCCCGATTGGACCCGGATAACGCACGCAACACCTATCTTTGGAAGAAATTCGGGATGAACGATCGATTTACCGCGCAGGATCTGGCTTATCTCGTCCGGCAGCACCGTCTCCCGGCGGTTACGGTCGCGTATTTTCCGGAAAACGACAATAGGGTGCATCGAAAAGGCCCTGACGAACGGCAAGGAATCATACGGGCCGATGAAGCGCTTCAGGAAGCGCTAAGCTCTTTCGGTTCGTGGGAGCGGGCCGTCAAGGAAGCGATCTGGATCGTGATGGGGGACAGCGGGCAAAGCCGGGTTTACGGTGACCGTGGGCAGGCAACGATTGAATTGATCCCATTATTAAAAGATTTCCGCATCGCAAGATTGAACCGGCCGGTATCTTCCGGGGACCAAATTTTGATTTCCACGAACGAACGCATGGCTTATGTATACGCGCTTGATCCCCGAGTGAAGGTATCGGAGGTCGCAGCGCGCTTGAGCAGGGAACCAAAGCTCGATATGATCGCCTTTAAAGAGGGGTCCGCCATACGGATCATCTCCGGAAAAAGCGGGGGGACGCTGCGATTCCGGCCGGGCGGATCCTACAAGGACGAATACGGGCAGACATGGACGTTATCCAGCGATCCGCGCATCGCCGATATGAAGATCACAGGCAACCGGATCGTTTACGGGAAATATCCCGATGCGTTGGCAAGGCTGCAAGGGGCGATGTTTTCCCATGAAGGGAGGTACGTTGTCGCAAACGCGGAACCCGGATACGAACTCGTAGGCGAAAGCTCGCTTACGCATGTTGGCGGCGGTTCGCATGGCTCCCTGCACGAAAAGGATTCGCTCGTCCCGGTGATCGTCTCTGGAACCGATATCCGGCCCAAAACGCTGCGCATCGTGGACTTCAAGGACTGGATTATGCAGTTGGCCAATGAACGGCGGTGATCTCGCCCCGGGTGTGTGTTCGAACTCCCCGTTGATGAATGAAGATGCATGTAGAAAGGCTTTAACGCCGGACAAGGCGTTAGGGCCTTTTTTTGTTTGCCAATATTTAGAATCTTACGCCGGAGCTATTTTTTGATAGGATAGAAGAGATGCATATGCTAGGAAACGATGCTATGAAATTATTCTATGAAAACATAAAAAAGCGAGGCAGTCCTGTTGAAAAAACGTAAACCTATTTTAGCCGCCTGGACGGCAGCGGCCATCGTGTTGGGTTCCTGCGCCAACGCTTCGGCAGCAGCCGCTGCTGCTTCTTTGCCGTTTGACGATATTGCCGGCAGTTTTGCCAAAAACGACATTCTGGAGCTGGTCAAGGAGGGGGTCGTCAACGGCACGGGCAACCGGAAATTCGAACCGAAAAAAAACGTTACGCGCGCCGAATTTGCCGCCATGGCCGACCGTTTGCTCAAGCTTGCGCCCGTGGATGCCGCCATGCCGACGTTTGCCGACGTTGCCGCGAAAAGCTGGTATTACGGCTGGGTTGAAGCGGCGGTCCAGCTTGGGATCGTAGAGGGGAAAAGCGCCGGCAAGTTCGAGCCGTCGGCACGCATTACGCGGCAGGAAGCCGCCGTGCTTATCGTCCGGGCCCTCAAGGTCGATCCCGGAAGCGACTCCGGCAGCAGCCTGAATTACGCGGACGCGGATCGGATCGCTCCTTGGGCCGCCCCATACGTGCAAGCCGCCAAAACGCTCGGACTGATGGGCGGAGCAAACGGCAAATTCCGTCCTTCCGACGCCATGACCCGCGAAGAAACGGCCGCCGTGCTGGACAGGGTGCTCAAGGACAAGGTTTGGTCCCGGGCTATCCATGCGACGCCGAACATGGGACTCCAGCTTGGCTGGCAAAACGGATTAACGACCTCCGAATTTAAAGAGCAGGTCAACAACAGCACCGTGAACACGCTGGTGCCCCGGTGGTTTTTTCTCGAATACGGATCGGTCCCGGTTTCCAGCCATGCGGACGGCAGCCTGTCCAGCTGGGCCAAGCAGAACGGCAAAAAGGTGTGGGCCATGCTCGGAAACCATTCGGATTCGGCCCTGACGCATCAGATCCTGTCGGATGAAAACAAACGGGCCGCCGTCATCAAGAAGCTTACGGGCTATGTAAAAACGTACGGATTGTCCGGCATTAACGTCGATTTTGAAAACGTAAGCCCGGAGGACCGTTTGTCGCTTACGGCTTTCGTTTCCAAGCTCGGAACGAGTTTGCGGGCGGCCGGAGCCGTGCTGTCGATCGACGTTTCCCCGGACCTCGGCACCGACTGGACCGAAGCCTTCGATTATGAAGCGCTCGGCAGATATGCGGATTACGTGGTTCTGATGGGGTACGACGAACATTGGTCCTCGGATCCCGTGGCAGGTTCCGTTTCCTCGTTTCCATGGGTGCAAAAAGCTTTGAACCGGATGCTTTCCGTCGTTCCGGCGAAAAAAACCATTCTGGCGCTCCCTTTTTATACGAGGGATTGGACGCTGTTGCCGACCGGGGTTACGTCCGAGGATTTGACGCTGATCCAGCAGGGCTACCGGATTCGTTCCGTGGCCTATAACCGCTTATGGGATGAAGAGATCGGCCAATATGTGGTCAGATATTCAGGGCAGGGAATCGAGCACCGGATTTGGGTGGAAGACGGACGTTCCCTCGGCCTGAAAACGATGATGGCCGCCAAGCGGGGCATAGCGGGTTATGCGTACTGGTACATGGGCGCCGAAACCGACGATATTTGGCCGAGTTTGAGAAATGCCGTCCGTTACGCCTCGTATTAAAAAGAACCATTTTAAACCTATATAAGCTTTGGGCTTCGACCGTTTTCGGTCGGGGCTTTTTTTGTCCTTGCCTGCAGGCAAACGGAAAAGACGTTCCCATGCCGGCGGTTAAAAAAGCGGCCTTATCCGTTAACAAGCAGCAAAGTAAACAAGTGTATACGGGAAGTCAATGATTGTCTCTTTGAATCGCTCCTGAATTTCCCTACAGTAAAGTCATTGAAAGTGCTTTCAAAACGCTTGGCGACGAATGGCGCGAAGGGAGGGGATAGGCTGAGCGTCACCCGAAACAGAAGAGGTTTGTACGATTGCAGCATTTCTGTACTCCAACATAAATAAAGGAGCTGAACATGATGAATTCGAAAAAAAATTGGGGTTCCGCGCTGATCGCCGCCGCATTGCTGACGGCCACGCTTTCCGCGGCGCAGGCAGAGCCGGCTGTTCCGTCCGCAACCATCGCGCAGGCGGGAGACGCAGGCCCAGCGGAAGGCAATGAGGCAGTGAATCCGTCATCCATGCCGGACCAGCCGGCGGATGCCGGGCAGCCGGGAGCGAATCCGGCAACGGTCTCCGATCCACAGGCCACCGACCCGGCGGCTCCGGCCTCGGAGGATCAAACGAAACTCCGCAATCTCGCTGCGGGTCTTACATATGAATGGTCCGAGGCGCCGGACGTTTCCCGTCCCGATGGCGGGAACAAGCTGACGGACGGCAAATACGGCAAGCTGGATATGAACGATCCTGCATGGGTCGGACATGTGCGCGGGAAAACGCGCGAGGTTGTGTTCGATTTGGGCGAAGAAAAGTCGATCGGAAAAATCAAAGCCCACTTTTTACAGGATTATCCGGCAAACTCGATTCTCGTGCCGTTGACCGTATCAATGTACGTATCCGACGATAAGGAGAATTGGGGGCTGCTTTCCCATAACGCGACCCAGCTGCTCTGGGGAGAAGGCCCGCCCAGACAGGAGACCTTTGAATGGGACGGCAGCCGGGACGGGATCAAAGGCGGGGATACGGACGGCAAGCTGGCCTATGCCCGTTACGTAAAGGTTACCTTTACGATGCATCCTACGCATTGGGAATACATTGACGAAATCGAAATTTTGGGAACGGACGGCCAGGTCGACGGGGCGGTAAAGGTTCCTGCCGATCAGCCTCGTTTTTTGGAGCCGGGCGAAGCGACGGCAGGGATCCGGAACCTGAATCTGCTGTATAACGGACAGTATGACGGCGGTTTAGGCGATTGGAACAAGGAACGGATTATCCCGAACATCAGTTACGTGAATACGGACGGCGAACCTGTCGACTGGCTTTTTGACGGAGTTTTGTATCTGGGGCTCGCTTCGCCTGCCGGCCGGGATTTCGGCTTGGGGCAAACGATCCTGGAGGACTGGAAATGGTATTTGGATAAGACGTTTGCGTCCGCGGGGGATATGCAGCAGTTGAATGAAGCTACCAAGGAAGTCGGAGGCAAGCTGAACCAGCCGGACCGCAAAATGAAAGTCGTGCTGATGATTCCGAATCCCGGCGAATACTTGAGCCATTTCGGCGACATTGACGGCGACGGCGTACCGGAGAGCTTCAACGCCTCCGACGTCGGCGAAGCGAAAGCGTTCGAAAACCGGGAAAAAGCGGTGCAATGGTGGCTGGATCAAGTCCGGCAACGATGGCAGGAGGCGAATTATTCCCATCTGGAGCTTGTCGGCATGTACTGGCTTGAAGAGCAAATCAGCACAAGCGCTACGGGGCCGGAATTGGTGAAATCGGTGAGCGGCAAGGTTCACGGCATGAACCTGAAATTTTTCTGGATTCCGCACTCCCTGGCATACAAAAGCTTCATGTGGAAAGACGTAGGATTTGATGCCGCGGCGCTTCAGCCCAACTATTTCTTCGGCGGGATGGACATCGACCGTTTGGAGGATGCAGCGAATATGGCCAAACAGTATGGAATGTCGAACGAGGTCGAATTTGATGACCGGATGCTGACGGACGGCGTCTTCCGCGAACGTTTTATCGATTATTTGAACAGCGGCGCCGAAACCGGCTTGATGCAGAATGGCTTTAGGGCTTATTACCAAGGCAATAATGCCGTTTACAACTTGGCGGTGAGCAAGGATTCAAGCTTGCGTTTGATGTATGATTGGCTGTACCAATACGTGAACGGAACGTACGTCATCAACAATAGCCCGCCGCCGGAGGCAAACGTATTCGTCAACGGGCAGAGGTTAAACGGGGAGACGGTCGTACCGGATACGGAAACGATCCAATTGACCTGGGAAGTCAAGGACGATGACGGCAGCGGATTGACGAAAGTAACGGCCCTGTTCGACGGCAAGCCATACGCTTCGGGAACGCCGATCGACCTGACGGGCAAACCGGGCAAACATCGGCTGGACGTTACCGTAGCCGCGGCCAAATCCAAGACGACGACTTACATCATCAACGCGGCGGCGAATGCCGATACGATGAAAACGCATGTGAACCGGTTCGCGGAGCAGAAACAGTTTACGACCGAAGAAGGTCCGCGGTCGCTGCTCAATTACGCGGATCTGATGAAACGGTATGAAGGGACGGATACGGCCCGGTTCGAAATATACGTCAGAGGCTTTAACGCACGGCTGGATCAATTGGCTGCCGAACGGGCGGTTTCCGATACGGCGTCTTCCGCGCTGAAGGAAGAGGTGTACAACCTTGTCGGGAATTTGGCCGCCGGCAAACCGGCATCGGCTTCTTCCGTCGAAGGCTCAAGTGCGAAGCTTGCCCCGGAAAATGCGGTGGACGGCTTCCCATCTACACGCTGGGCCAGCAATTACGTCAATGACAGCTGGCTCCAGATCGATCTTGGCGAAGCCAAAGCGTTCGATACCGTCCGAATCGACTGGGAATTCGCCCGCGCCAAAACCTACAAGATCTTAGTCAGTGACGACAAACAGAACTGGACCAGCGCAGTCAAGGACAACGGCGGCGTCATCACGGCGCATGACGGCAAGGAGACCGTCCGCTTCGATCCCGTCAAAGCAAGATACGTCAAGTTCCAAGGCGTTGAAAGAAATACCGATTACGGGTACTCCTTCTACGAGTTCGGCGTATACAACCTTGCGGGAGGCAGCGAGGCCCCTCCAATCGACGGCGCCAGAGCCGTGGTGGATCCGGACGCAAAGAAATTGACGATCGACGGCCTCGTCATGAACGGCAGCCGGTCCAAAGTCCAATTGAAAGTGGTCGACTCCAAAGGGAAGGTTCGCTATGAGGGAGAAACCACCAGCACGGCATCGGGAAGTTTTGAGTTTGCGATCAAACTTACCGGCAATTTAAAGGGAACGTGCGATGCTTATCTTTTGATGGAAGGGATGCAGGAACCCGTGAAGATTACGTTCGAGTATAACAAAAAGGGTTAAGCGTACATTTCCCGGGCGAGCGCAGGATTCGATGAGAGGCGGCCCGATTCCGATTTTTTCGACGCCGGTCGCCGGCGCTTCCGCGACAACATCCGTCGCGGCACGTCAAGAGACGAAACTCGCTTCATCGCCTAAAACCATGGACGCATGCGGTTATTTCCGCGGGCGCTCCATGGTTTTAGGCGTTGCCGACAGGTGGACGAACAATTTTTTTGGACTACATGTTAAAAATATATTGAATAATATATTCTATAAATATAGAATAGTGGTAATTCAAGTCAGGTGGAAACCCAGATCAGAGGAGAGCTGCTGCATGCATATCTTTGATGCGTCATTTAAACGGAATACCTACGGGGTGGAGCTGGCCGCTTCGCTGCTCTTTGAGTATGCGCTGGGCATCGCGGCGATCACATACCCCAAGCTTCATGGGACGATGGAGAAACCTGCGGCGTTTTGGCAGCGGTTGCGGGCAGAGGCATCGGCCGAACTTCGGCGGGAGCTTGATTTTTGCCAAGAACATCAAACCTGGAAAATGCTGCTTCAGCTGCTTCATGCGGTTGCGTTCGATTCGGCCGAGCGCTTTGGCGACGAAGTACGGTCCCTGAAGGATGAAGATTTTAACTTTATCGTGCTTCCCTATCTGGAGTCCGAGTGGAACGAGGTTCGGCGGCAAGCGGCCCGCGGAAGCGAGGAAGCTGCAAAAGCGTTGGTCGGGGCGTGCAAGGACCATGCGTTTTTTCCGGACATGATTCATGCGGTCGGCCGGTACGGAGCGGGCGGACTAAAGCGCCATCTCACGAACTTGCTCCGGTTGTGGGAGAAAGAAATCGGAGGCAGGGACGCCGCTGAAAGCAAGGCGATATTGGAACGGGACTTGGCCGAGAAAAAAGCATGGCTCGCAAGCTGTTCGCCGGAAGAAGTCGTGCTGCGGGCCGCCGGGGTCGAATACAAGCCGGAAGCGGGCGTAACGAAGGTACTGCTGATTCCGCACGTCATCTATCGGCCATGGACGATCGAAGCAAACATGGAAGGTACGCAAATTTATTATTACCCCGTCAGCGAATCGAGCATGGCGGACCAGGCCGATCCTTACGAGCCTCCGGGCCGGCTGGTCCAGTTATATAAGGCGCTGGGAGACGAAAAACGGCTGCGGGCCTTGAAGCTGATTTCGGAGCAGGACCGGTCCCTAAAGGAGCTTACCGATCTGCTTGGAATCGGCAAAACAAACGCCCATCATCATTTGGCGATACTTCGCAGCGCGGGATTGGTGCGCGTTAACGGAGGCAGCTATGCCTGGAACCGGGACTCGCTGAACCATCATGCAGGCGAGCTGCGCGATTTTTTGGGGTTGAAGGAGTGAAATTTCCGTTCGAAGGGGAAATGATCCGGTGGGCGATACATGGAACCGCAGCCTCGTCTGGCTGTGCGTGGATCAGATGCGCTCGGCTTTTGCGGCAACGGCGGGCACGTTTGTTTTATCCTGGATGCTTTACGAATGGACCGGCTCGAAAGCGGCGATGGGCGGGTTATGGCTGCTCAGCTTGTCCGGACAATGGCTGGTGCAGTGGCTTGCAGGCCCTTTGATCGACCGGTGGAGGCGCGTGAGCGTCATGAGGATATCCGAAACGATCCGCGGAGCTGCTTACGTATGGGTGTGGGTGATGTGGACGGCTGGCCAAAAGGAAGCGTGGATTATCATGGCCGGATCGTTCATCGGCTCCCTGCAGGTTTACGACGCCGCCGCGGGAGCGATCGTGCCGAAGCTGGCCAAGGCGGACAAGCTGGTTCGCGTCAATGCGGCCTCGTCCGGCTTGGGACAGCTGGCAAGATTGCGGCACTGCCGGCAGCCGGTTTTTTGACGGGCGTCGTTTCAACTGAAACGTTGCTGCCTCTGCTTGCGTTTTTGTTTTTGGCGTCATGGGTTTCCACGGCACGGATCGTGGAGGAAGCTCATTCAGCCGAAGAGCGCCGTTCCTGGAAAAACAGCTTCGTGCAGGGAATCCGGGTATACCGGTCGAATACCGTGCTGTATTCCCTTGCGTTCCTCGTTTCGGTGACGAGTTTCGGCGTATTTGCGACGCAAGTGATGTATTTGCCGTACGTCACGGAAACGCTGCGCGGCGGACCGCTGGAATACGGATGGTTCTCCGCCGCTTTCCCGCTTGGATACGTGTGCGGAACCGTTCTGGCAGGCCGGCTGAGCGAGCCGGGAGCCTATATGTTTGCCGTCATGAGCGCTGCGCTGTTTGCCGGCGGCATGACCTATATCCTGCTTGGCATGACGACGAATATCGCAGCGGCGATCTGCATCGAAACGGCGGCCGGTGCGGCCATGCCCTTTTGGAACGTGTACAGCAGCACGCTATATTACCGAACGGTCCCGCCGTCGCTTTTAGGACAGGTCCTCTCCATGAAGTCGCTGCTTCAGCGGGCGGCCACGCCCGTTGGCGTGATGTACGGAGCTTACTGCGCGTCCGCCTTCGGCTTGCCGGCGCTTTTCCTTTCCGTAGGCCTGCTGATCTGTGCCGTTTCCGGGGCCGCGGCGCTCTTTCATTGGAGATCCGCGGCGCAAAAAAGAAGGGCGGCCGCCGCCAAAGAATAAACTTTTCCGTTTTTCACAAGCTATCCATAAGACAGGCATAATGATGAAAAGAGGTCTGAACGATGGATACCACCAACAATGAGCACATTCATGGCGGCGAAGATTACCATTACATACCAGCATTTTCGGTTGCCAGCGGTAAAGGCGTTGAAATCAGGGAAGACGTTTATGCTTATACGAGCCAAATCGTAAATCTCGTGGCGGTCGGCACGCCGGGGAAGGACTCGTTCGTCTTGATCGACGCGGGAATGCCGGAATCGGCGGGCGACATTTTGGAAATGACCCGGCAGCGCTTTGGCCCGCATTCCCGGCCGGAGGCGATCCTGTTGACCCATGCGCATTTTGACCATGTCGGCGGCCTCGTGGATTTGGTCCGCGAATGGCAGGTTCCGGTCTATGCCCATTCGGAGGAGCTGCCTTTCCTTACGGGAGAACGAAGTTACCCCGAACCGGATTGGTCGGTGGAAGGCGGGCTGCTGGCGAAAATGTCTTTCGCTTTTCCGAACGAGCCGCTGAACCTGGGCTCCTGGGTTCGCCCCCTTCCGGACGACGGCACGGTTCCCGGGCTGAACGAATTCCGCTGGCTGCATACGCCGGGGCATGCCCCGGGACATGTGTCGTTTTTCCGCGAACGGGACCGGCTCTTGATCGCGGGCGACGCGTTCGTAACGGTACGCCAGGATCGGCTGTATAGCGTATTAACGCAGAAGATGGAGATCAGCGGGCCGCCGCGTTATTTTACGACCGATTGGGCTGCGGCCAAAACATCGGTACAAACCTTGGAAGCCCTGAAGCCAAGCTGCGCGGTCACGGGGCATGGCAGGGCCGTTTCCGGAGACGAGCTGGCGGACGGGCTCCAAGCGCTTGTTGCCCATTTCGACGAGGTCGCCGTGCCCGACTACGGGAAATACGTTCCCGGGAAAGACGGCAAGAAGCATTAAATTAAAGAATCGACATCGGAGCCTAAGGGAGCGGCAGCGGCAGATCATCCCGAAAGGCTTCTTTTTTTGCGGAAACAAGGGAGGTTCAATTCATAAATATGGTAGAACCGGCGAAAATCTGGTGGTAATATCGATTCATAACCATAGAAACATGAAAGATAGCGAAGGAGCACTTCATGAACAATCCGATACATATTCTTGTTGCCGAGGACGACAACGATATCAGCCGATTGCTTTGCAGCATTATTAAGAAAAGCGGTTATATCCCCCAGCCGGCTTACTCCGGAACAGAAACGCTTCTTTACCTAGAGCAGCGCCGATGGAGCATGTTGCTTCTCGATTTGATGCTGCCACAACCGATTTCGAAGTGATGCAGGATGGGGCCATCAAATTATACAACGGTATTGAGCATCCAAGTAAAATTTCGTCTGCGCTTTTACGGCGGGCCTGGAAATTGAGAGGTTTACGCCCATGGGGGATGACTTGGAAAGTTATTTTACAAAGCGGATTGGAGGTCATCCGCATGTTTAATCTGATCCGGGCCGAGTTTTTTAAGCTTCACAAAAACAGATCGTTCTGGACGCTGCTGGTTGCACTTGCAGTGGTCTCGCTTGCTTACCCCTTGTTATATTATTTTGATCATCGCTCCAGCGGAGAGCCGCAATTCACGGGAGCGCAGTTTCTGAGCACCTTTATTGCAAGCAATGTCTACGCTATTAAATTCGGCGTCGCTGTGTTGGCCGGGTTTTTCATTTGCAATGAGTACGCGGCAGGTATCATGAAGACGATCGCTTCGTCGGGCAACACAAGAGGGCGGCTGTTCGCGGCCAAACTCATCGGATTCGCAGTCGGTTCCATGGTGGTATCTCTTGTTTTTCCAATCGTGAGTACAGTGGAAGTGACGTTGCTGTCGGGTTTTGGCCATTTACCGGCGGAAAGCAGTGAGTTTTTCATACCTAGAGTGCTTGGTTTAACGCTGCTGTATACGGCGGCCTACGCGGCCATTGGGGCGATGTTCGCGGTCATCCTGACGGACAGCGGCAAAACGATCGGGGTTTCCATCATTTTCTTTCTGATGATCGATATCGTTTTGGCCGGCATCGGTTCGAAGGTTGAATTTTTTCGCAAGTTGTACGATGATTCCATTTTCAAGCTGGTTGGGGACATCAGCAAACCGAGCATCGATAGCGGAGATTGGCCCGAGCTCCTGCTTGTGCCGTTGTTGACAATTGCGTTATGCGCGATGCTGGGCATTTTCGTATTCCGGCGAAAAGATATCAAATAATGATGGGAGTGAGGAGAGTGCTGCTTGTCCTGACGATCCTATCCATGGCGGCAGCAGCTTTCCTGCTTGTCCATTTATGGATGCTGAGGAGGGAAATAGGGCGGATGACGGAGCAATTGCGAAGCTACAACGAAGGGGTCACCGGCAAAAAAATCGACATCGCCCTATTCGACCCGAAGCTCGAAGCGCTTGCCGGGCAAATCAATCGTCAGTCTCATTTCATCGTAGAAGCGGAAGTCCATCGAAGACGGATCGAAAACGAATTTCGGCAGGCGGCAGCGAATATATCCCATGATGTACTCCGTTAACCTCGATCTTCGGTTATATCCAGTTGTTGGAGGCGGAAAACATAACGCTTGAAGAGAAACTCGAATACATCGCGGTCGTGAAAAATCGAACCAAACGCCTGCAGTCGTTATTAAACGATTTTTTCGAGCTGTCCGTGATCGAATCGCCGGATTACCCGCTGACAACCGAAAAGCTTGGGTTGACCGCCCTGATCTCCGACATTGTGGTCGAATTTTACGATGCGTTTAACGAACGCGGCATCACACCTGACATACGGCTGCCCGAGGGAAATGCGTCCGTATACGCCGATGAATCGGCCGTGCGGAGAGTCGTTGAGAACTTGCTTGCCAACACGGCCAAGTATGCTTCCGGTCAGGTGGACATCCGGTTGGAACTGCAGCAGGAGACCGTAGACTTGACCATTATTAACGATGCGAAGGAACTGGCCGGGAGCGACGTTAACCTTTTGTTTGACCGGTTCTATACGGCTGACCGTGCCCGATCGGCCCAAACATCCGGGCTTGGCCTTCCGATCGCCAAAAGCCTGATGAACAACATGGGCGGCACGCTGACGGCCGAACTGGACGGTGACAAGTTGATGCTCGTCTGCCGCTGGAAAAAAGCAAAAGGGCAGTGAAACCGGCGACGGCTGTAGGGCGAGTCGTAGGAGTAAGGAGGCAGCTAGAGGGCGATCCCTTGGCCCTATAACTTAAAAGCCTTTAAACACAAGGATTTCCAAGTGTTTAAAGGCTTTTCTATGTCTGTATATATTATGATTCGAGATAGACCAGCAAGTTCTGGTGGCCTCATAATGCAATCATTCATTCATGCGAGCAGTGACAATTCGGGAACAGGTCCTCATGTTTTACCCGTTCCTACGAGTTGCCAACAAGCGTTTTAAGTTATCATCAATAAACTGATTGTCGCTACGATTGATTCCGCGGCCGGCAAAATGGCCCCAAACCGACTCGATCGGTTTAAATTCGGCATTCGGTATACGCTTTGCCTCGTATTCGTTATCGTCCGCCGGGCAGAAGAGATCCGTGCTTCCCGGCATAACGCAGGCTTGCGCTTTAATGCTTCCCAGCGCCTTATCGAAATCTCCGTTATAAGTGGGGTTTGCACTAATATCTGCATGTTGGCCCGTCCATAACATGGCCAGCACATTGTGCGGATCCATCTGCATAAAGCTGTCCTCCCAGACGCCGACCATAAAATCAGCCAAGGAGTCAAATCCCATCTTACGATAAAGTTCCTCTCTGTAAAATGCTGACGATACGCCCCACCCCGCATAAACACGGCCAACAGCACGCATGTCTGCTGAGGTCAACCGGTTGAGCTTGCTGGAATCGAAGCCGACTGCAGCCATGAGCGGAGCTTTCATTCCTTCCAGGACCACGTAGGTTTGGGGCCAGGTCTTGGCAACGCCGGCGAAAGGCGCAATTCGTTCCACCATGTCGGGATAACTGGCTCCCCATTGGAATGCTTGAATGCCTCCCATGGACCATCCGACGACGAGAGCGATCTTTTGAATGCCGAATTTTTCGGTCACCAGCCGATGCTGGAATCGAACGTTGTCATAGATCGTTACCTGCGGAAAATTCGCCCGGTCGAATGGCGAAGGCATGTTGCTGGGAGACGAAGACAATCCGTTGCCCAGCAGATTTGGAACGATGATGAAATACTTTTGCGGATCCAGAGCCAGGCCGTTTCCGATCAACCATTCATTCTGAACATGCGTGTCGCCAAAAGCGGTTGGATAGACGATGACATTATCCTTTTTTTCATTCAATGTTCCATAAGTCTTATAAGCCAGAAAAGCGCCCGGCAATGTCACTCCCGATTGCAAGGTTACGTCGCCCAAATCAAAAATCTCATAATCCATCGTACAGCCTCTCCCTTCAAAATGAACCATGCCTTAAGAATGTATTTCTTGTTGTTAGTATAGATCTGTGATACTCTCAGTAAAAGTGAATGATTTTCATATTAGTATTCAATAAAATTGAAAGTTGAAGGGGGATCGTATGATGGAATTGCGCCAACTGGTTACGTTCCGTACGGTTGCATCCACTTTAAATTTCAGTCGGGCTGCGGAAGCGCTGAACTACGTCCCCTCCAACGTCACGATGCAAATCAAAGCATTGGAGGATGAGCTTGGTGTGCGTCTTTTTGACCGTTTGGGGAAACAGCTTGTTCTCACGCATGCGGGGAAACGCTTTTTAACCCAGATTCAAAGCGTTCTGGAAAAATTGGACGAAGCCCGCAGCGCCGTTCACGACAACGAAGTGCTAAGCGGCACCCTAACGATCAGCGCGAACGAGGTGATTTGCGTCTATCGTTTGCCGGCTGTTTTTCAACGATTTCGAGCGCAGCATCCGGGAGTTCGCCTGATCTTCCGCTCCGTTCCCAATCTGGAGCTCAAGCAATCGCTTTTTGAGGGAAGCGCGGATGTCGTCTTTATGCTGGATGAGCCCATTCGCTCGAACGGACTTGCAGTGGAGCCTTTACTGGAAGAAACTTTCCGCCTTTTCGCCGCTCCGGACCACCCGCTTGCCCAACGAACGGTGCTGCAGCTGGATGATTTTCACGGGGAAGTGTTCCTGACGAATGAAAAGGGTTGTCCCTATCGAACCATGTTTGACCGGTCATTTGAGAAAGAGGGCATGGATAGTATTACGTATTTGGAGTTTCAAAGTGCGGAAGCCATTAAACAATGCGCGATTTCGGGAATCGGCATTGCCTTTCTTCCTGAAATCGTAGTGAAAACCGAAGTTGAACGGGGCGATCTGGTTGCCCTTCCATGGCAAATTCCGGACCTTCACGTATATACACAGATGTCATGGCATAAAGACAAATGGCTTTCGCCCGTCATGTTATCGTTCATAGAAGCAGCGAGGGAAGTTCTTGCTTGAAAGGACGTTCCACTTGAAGCGATGAGGCCGGGGGTTCGATCCGCCTAGGCTTTATATCGTACAAAAACGTCACCACGTTCTGTGGTGGCGGTTTTTTTGTAATGAATGCTTCATTGCCTCTTTTTTGCAGTGTTTGTAAATCCTCATGTTGGACAAAAAAGAACAAATTGACTCCGGATTGCAACGAAACCTTAACATCTTGTCTCCCGGACGACTTTATAATGGAGGAGGCATTTTTATCCAACGGGGCGTTAAGGAGGTTTATCATGAGAAAAATGACGCGGCTTGCCCAAACGGGCTCCGCCTTGCTTATTTCAGCGATGTTGATGTCAGGCTGTATACGCACCGGTTCCGGCATCATGGCCGCATCCGGCAACGAGGGAACGGTTTTGCCGGCAAAAGCGGCGGCAGCGGACAGCCATGCCGTGCCTGAGACAAAAGCTTCAAAAATAGGTTCAGATGGCACAGCCGTCCTGCAAAAGGGAGATCCCGTGAAAATGATCAACCGTTCAAGCACGTTTGAGCTTCCGGTGGTCGATTTCGTCAACGGCGATACCGGTTTTGCCGTCAAGCAGGCATATGCGGAATCGCTGTCGCTCATTTCCACCACCGACGGCGGCGCGCATTGGAAGGAGAAACCTTTGCCGGGCGAGCTTGTTTTGGGGCTTGATTTCTCGGATGGGCAAAACGGCTGGAGCCTTATTCAGGAAGGATGCAGCGCCAAGGGCACAACCGTGTGCAAAACCATCCGGCTGATCCGGACGAAAAACGGAGGGGACACCTGGACGACATTATGGAAGGCCGCCTCGCAGGAAGACAACAGCCATGTGTTTACGAATATGCGCAGATTGTCCTTCGACAACCCGAAAAACGGGATGATGCTTGCCAACGGCCGTCTGTACGTTACCCGCGACGGCGGCGTTCGTTTCGATCAGGTTTCGTTCGGCATCAACCATTTCATTCCGCTTTATATGAGCTTTCCAAGCGAGCGGACCGGTTACGTGGCGGGGACGGTCGGATCGGATACGGGAAAGCTTGCCGTTTTGAAAACGACGGACGGCGCCCGAACCTGGCGGAAGCAGCTGGAGCTTACAGGGGAACATTCGCCGCTGTCGAGCTTGGGCATCGATTTTAAGGACGAACGCACCGGCTGGCTGCTGACGAACGAAGAAGGCATATTGAGCGGAGAGCTGTACCGGACGACGGACGGAGGCAAACATTGGGCGAAAATGAGCACGCAGCGCACGGGACGCCCGACGCCAACCGATATTCGGCTTGCGGATGCCCATACGGGAGTGATGTCCCTTCACCCGGGCGCCGGCCCGATCGAAGGCGGGATATGGATCACCCATGACGGGGGCAAAAGCTTTGCGAGCGTGGCGCCGAATCGTGCCGTTGCCGTCAACCAGGTGCAGATGGTAAGCGCGAAGGACATTTGGGCTGCCGCGGACGGCATCAATGAGTCGGGCTTCCTGCTTCATTCCGCGGACGGCGGGATGACATGGAAGCAAGTTTATCCGGCGGTGCGGCCGACCGGCGACGTCTCCATGGTCGACGCTTCCCATGGCTATGCCGTAGGCACGCTGCTGGACAACAACGCGGTGCTGCAAACCGTGGACGGCGGAACAAGCTGGAACGTGCAGGGCCGGATCGACGGATACGTGCGGCTTGAAAAAGCAAGCTTCATCAATCGGATGGACGGGTACGTCATTGCATACGGCGAGCATGAGCCCCATCGCACGCTGCTGAAAACGATGGACGGCGGAGCCAGCTGGCAACCATCGAGCGTCGGCGTCGGCGGCGGTTTGGGAACGCAAATGTATTTTTCTTCAACCTCGGAGGGATGGGCCGTTCAGGAAGGAGACCGGCAACGCGGCCCCGCATTGTTGCGTTTGACGGGAGAACAGGCGGGGCAAAAAGTGCTTGCTTTGCCGGCGGGCTGGTATCCGGAAGCGATCGGCTTTTCCGATTACCTTCACGGTGTGGTGGTTTTTGAGGATTTCCGCTCCGATGGAGATGCGGTGCATTTGTTAACGACGTCGGATGGCGGAAAGGTATGGACGGACCGTCCTATTCCTGCGGCGTCCGGGATCAGCGGGGCGAAAAGCGTTTGGTTTGCGGACCCGAAACACGGTTGGCTTCGCTATGACGGCGGGATTGCGGAAACGAAGGACGGAGGACTAACCTGGGAAATTTTGCTATAATATCTTGGGAATGAACGCTACGGTTGCCCGATTCAACCAAAGCGATAGGAGATGAAGGCATGGTTATGATTTTGATCGGCATCATCATGATTCTGCTGGGGCTGTATGACGCCAAAAAACCGGACTCCGGGCTCTTTCGTTTCTTGAGGCGTACGCCCAAAACCGAAATTAAGCCGCACGAGATCCGTTATCAAGGGGAAGCCGGGATATTCGGCGGCGCGTTATTTATCGTGGTCGGCCTGATCTCCGTAATGGTTAAACAATTTGGCTAAGTGGAAGGGAAAAATGTCGGGATAGCCGCTTTCGCACGGCCGTGATACAATGGATTGTTGTGATCACCGTTACGGGAAAGGAAACATCATGAAAAAAAACGCACCCATTCCAACCGGAATCCCTTTGGTTATCGGCATCATCGCCGTTTCGTTTTCTTCCATTTTCGTCAAATGGTCTTCGGCGCCCGCATCGATCCAGGGCATGTACCGGCTGCTGATGACCGCGCTGCTGATGCTCCCGTTTATCCGCCCCCATCTGGCGGAGCTGAAGTCATTGACCCGAAAAAAGCTCTTCATGCTGTTTGCTTCGGGTTTTTTTCTGGCGCTGCATTTTTTGCTGTGGATGGGTTCGCTCAAGCTGACGACGGTATCCAGCTCGACCATTATTTTGGCCTTGGAGCCGGTTTTTATCGTCATCGGCGCTTTTTTTATCTACAAGGAACGGACGTCGCGGGTCGCCATGGCCGGCATGGGCGTGGCGATCGTCGGGGCGGTGCTGATCGGCTGGGGAGACATCGGCGTCTCCCGCGACAACCTGCTCGGCGATTTGCTGTCGATGTTCGGCACGCTTGCGGTGTCGGTGCATATGCTGATCGGCCAAAAAGTGGTGCAGCAAGTTTCCTCTTATGTGTACAGCTTTGTCGTGTTTTTGTCCGCAACGGTCGTGTTCGCCGTGTATAACGCCGTTTGCGGCATTTCTTTTACGGACTATCCCGGACAGGACTGGGCGATGTTCGCGCTGCTGGCCGTCGTGCCGACCGTATTCGGCCATTTGCTGTTCAACTGGCTGCTTCAGTACGTTTCGGCCACGACCATTTCCATGAGCATCCTGGGCGAGCCGGTCGGGTCCAGCCTGCTTGCGTTTCTGCTGCTCGGCGAACAAATGACCTGGTTCCAGATCGTCGGCGGCATGCTGGCCATTTTCGGATTGATCGTGTTTCTGAACGCCGACCGTTTCAAATGGAAGCCGAAAGACAAACGGGCCGCCGAACCGTTAAAATCGGCATAGGCAAGCATCGGCCTTGAGCTTTTTTAACCTGCGCAAAAAGCCTGCATGCGGGCACTTCTACTCGGACCATCGGGGAAGCTCGATGAAAAAAGTGAAGTGCCCGTTGCGATGTTTAAGGCCGATGCGCCCGCCGTGCAGTTCGGCGATGTTTTTGGCGATGGACAGCCCGAGGCCGGCCCCGGGGGAGGAGCGATATTCGCTGCGGGACGGGTCTGCCTTGTAAAACCGTTCGAACAACAGCTTTTCCTGCTCTTTCGCGATCGGCTTGCCGACGTTTTCGACGGCGAAATAAATGTGGCCGGAGTTTTCCAAAAGCCGCACCGTGATATCGCCGGGCTTAAACGAAAACTTGAGCGCGTTCATTAACAGGTTATCGATGGCGCGGACCATTTTTTCCGTATCGATGGACGCGTACATCGGCCCCGGGTCCCGGACCAAACGCACCGAAAGCGCATTTTCCTGCGCGATGGGTTCGAATTCGTTCATGATTTGCTCGAGCAATGCGGCCATGTCCATCTTGGTTAAGCTCAGGTTTGCCGCGCCGCTCGTTAACCGCGTGTATTCGAACAAATCGTCGATCAGCTGTTTCAGCTGCTGGGATTTGTTGTACGCATTGTCGATATAGCGTTTATGTTCCTCAAGATTCGTATAATCGTCATTTTTCAGCAGGTTCAAATAACCGATGATGCTGGTCAGCGGCGTGCGCAAATCATGGGAGACGCCCGTGATCAGCTCCATTTTGGACTGCTCACTCCGCCGCTCCAGATCCATTTTTTCCTGCAGCTGTTCCGCCATGAAATTGATGCTTTTGGCGACCTCCCCCAGCTCGTCTTCGCTGGACGCGGGGAGCCGGTAGTCGAGATTTCCGCCCGCAATCGTCATGAGGCCGTCGGCCAACGTCCGCAAATACCGCACGATCGGCCGCGTCAGCATAAAAAAGAAAAACAAAAACGTCACGACCAAAAACGCAAAACTCCCGACCGGCCCCAGATCCCCCAAATTGATCGTAAAATAAGCCAGGATCCATGAGAAGGCAATCATCAGGATAAAGCTCAGGACAGCGGCCCAAAACATGCGGACCCGGATGTTCTTTTTTCCGGTCAGAAAGGAGGCCAGGAACGAAAGAAACTCTTTACTCAACTTTATATCCCACTCCCCAGACCGTTTTAATATACCGGGGTTCCCGCGGATTGTCCTCGATTTTTTCGCGGATGTTCCGGATATGAACCATGATCGTGTTGTCGGATAAAAACTTGTCTTCTTTCCAGACGCCGCGGTAGATTTTTTCCACGTTGAATACATGCCCGCGGTGGCTGGCCATCAGTTCCAGGATCGAAAATTCGATCGGGGTCAGCGAGACCTGCTTGCCGCGGACCGTCACGACATGGCGGCTTTTATCGATGATCAGGTCGTTGATTTCGATGATCGCACCGCCGGATTGGGACTGGCTGCCGCCGTCGCTTGCCAGCTTGATTCTGCGCAGCTGCGCCTTCACCCGGGCCACCAGCTCAAGCGGGTTAAACGGTTTGGAGACATAATCGTCGGCTCCCGTCGTCAGCCCCGTAATTTTATCGATGTCTTCGCCTTTGGCGGAAAGCATGATGATCGGAATATTCATCGTTTCGCGGATTTTGAGGCATGCCTTGATCCCGTCCATATGGGGCATCATCACGTCCAAAACAATCAATTCCACAGCCTCGTTTTTGAGCAGCTCCAAAGCCTTGAGGCCGTCTTCGGCTTCGAACACGCGAAGCCCTTCGTTGCGCAGAAAAATATGCACCACGTCGCGAATTTCCGGGTCGTCGTCAACGACCAGCACGGTATGGTTCAAAGCGAACGATCTCCTTTCGAATGGTTTGGTTTGAATAGATGACGAACGACCACCGCAATGGCAACTGCGGCAACCGAGACGCCGGCCAGCAGCAAACCGTAACGGTAAACCAGCTCGCCGACCGCCTGCGCGTGATCTCCTACGAAACGTCCTGCGGCGAAAAATATCGCCGTCCATATCCCTCCCGTCGCAAAAGAGAACAGCGCGTATCTCCGGAACGGCATACGGTGCAGCCCGACGACGTACGGCATGACGTGGCGCACGACCGGGAAAAAATAGCTTATGCATAACGCGAAGCTGCCATACTTGCGTACCAGCGCCTCTGAAAAGTCGGCGTATTTTTTTTTGTTTTTCTTCCGGCCAAGCCGCTCGAGCACCGTATTCCCGAATAACCGGCCGAGCACATAACCTAACGATAACCCGGAGACGACTCCCAGATAGGTGAGCATGAAGGCGGGGAGCACATGAAGAAAACCGTTTGCGGTCAAAGCCCCTCCGGTCATGACGATCACTTCGTCGGGAACCGGCATGCCGACGATGCCAAGCCACAGGGCAAAAAACAGCGCGGCATAACCAAAATGCCCGATGAAGGAAAGCAGCGTATCAGCATTCATAGGCTGCACGCTCCTTTTTTTCATCCTTGAATAGGTTCCTGCCGATCCCGTAATAAAGCAATTCGGACAACAGGATGCCCCCCGCCACATCCGCCAAGACATGCTGTTTGACGAGCAACGTAGAGGCGATGATCATCCAGGAGACGACGAATGCGGCTATTTTTAAGCGCTTGCCCGGATTGCACTGGAAGGCCGCTTTCAGGACGATATGGCTGGTCAGGACGTGAATGCTCGGAAAGCAATTGTAAGGCGCGTCCGTCGCGTAAACGAAGCCGACAAGCGCATTCAGCACGCCGCCTTCGCCGATTTCCGGCCGCTGCAGCGTCGTTTGGAACAGATAAAAGCAGCCATAACAGACGGCGAGGCCGATGCAGGTCAACGTTAAGCTGCGGTAGTAAACCCGCCGGTCCTTCTTGAAAAACACGACGAACATCAAAAAGACGTAAGGGTACCAGATCAGGTACGGGATAATGAAGACGGGCATGAAAGGAATCCGCCGGTCCCATTCGGTGATCAATTGGGCCGTATCGGCCCCGCCATGATTGAGCAAGCCGTAAAACACGTTCAAGACGGGAATGGCCAGGAGCCATCCAAGCGGCAGATAGGCTGCAAGCTTCTTATTCATACGTATCATATCGCTTGCGGCAAACGTACACAAATGCCGGGGGAATATTCAACGGGACGTAATGGACATGCTCGATGTCGAACAACGTGCCGAGCTGCTTTTTCATTTGCTGCGAATATTGGAAGGCGATGAACAAACCTCCGGGTTTTAGCGAACCCATGATTTCGTCCATCAGCTGATCGCGAAGCCGTTGCGGAAAATTAAAAAACGGCAGGCCGCTCAATATGCAATCCAGCCGATCGACACCCTCGGCCCGCAGCGCTTCCCGAAGCCGGCAGGCATCGGGGTAACACGCAAAACGGGGGAAATCCCTGGTTAATCCGCCGCGGAGCACCGCATCTTTTTCGAATAACATCACGTTCGTCCGGTTGACGTTATAAGCGTCAATGTACTTGGTAATCGCGCCGGTTCCCGCGCCGAGCTCGGCCATATGCCGGGTTTGCCGCCAGTCGACCGCCTCAAGCATTTTCCGGGCCAAAAAAGCCGAACTCGGCGTCACGCTGCCGATTTGTTTCGGCGCCTGCGAAAATTTGTACAGAAACAGCATTTTTTCTTGGATATGCTTCATCATCGGATTTCTCTCCCTTGCTTTTGCATATTCCCATGTTAAAAAAATTTTCTTGGGAACAAGCAAAGGAAAATCTGAAGAATTTCTGAAGGCAAACCGAAAAAAACGCCGCACCGGATCTCCCCGGCAACGGCGTTTTCGTTATGCAGTCGTTTCGTTTTCTCCCCATTGCTTTTCTTTCCACATGACGGTAATGGCAAGGCCGATGACCATGACGACGGCGGCGAACAGGTAAGGATAATTGACGTTGACGTCGAACAATATGCCGCCCACCGCCGGACCGGCGATATTGCCGAGGCTCGTATACGTCGAGTTCATTCCCGCGACAAACCCTTGGTCTTTCCCGGCCGCTTTGGACAAAAACGTCGTCAAGGCCGGGCGAAGCAGGTCAAACGCAAGGAAAATAAAGCTCGTGACCACCAGGACCGCCATAAAGCCGGAGATCACGGTGGATACGACCGCCAACACCGCGCCGACGATCAGACACCACTGAATGAGCCTTTTTTCGCCGAGAACGTCCACCATTTTACCGAACAAGAATATTTGGACGACGACCCCGAAGATGGAGCTGATCGTAATAATGGCCGCAATATCTTTGGGCGTGAACCCGAATTTATGGTCGGAAACCAAGCTGAACACCGTCTCGTAGGCCGACAGGCCGAACGCAAGCACAAATACGATGATAAACGCGATAAAGTAGAGCGGTTGAAGCGATTTTTTCAAATCGCCCAAAAAATGGGTTTGCTTTGCGTTCGCGGCGATTTCCGCGAGTTCTTCCTTGGTCAGCGGCTCCTTCAAAATAAAGATGGAAATTACGCATGCCAGGAAGGCGATGACCGCTGCAAAAAAGAAAGGAACGCGAATCCCGTATTCCGCGATGAAGCCGCCGATGCCGGGGCCGATAATAAAGCCGGTACTGATCGCGGCGGAGATATACCCCATGGCCTTTGGACGTTCCTCGACGGTCGTGATGTCGGCCACGTATGCGGTCGCGCTGGGCATGATAAAGGCGGCGCTGAAACCTCCCAACACCCTTGCGAAATAAAGCACCCATACGTTCGTGCCCACCCCGAAGATCAGCTCGGACACGCCAAACAGGAACAGGCCGATGACGATGATTTTTTTCCGGCCGTAGCGGTCGACCCAGCGGCCCGCAAACGGCGACATCACCAGCTGGGACACCGCGAATACCGCGACGAGCGCCCCCATCGTTTTGCCCGATAAATGCATCATATCCATAAAGGACGGCATGACGGGGATGATCAGGCCGACCCCCAGAAACGCAATGAACACGTTGCTCAGCAGAATGAGCAGCACCGCTTTTTGCTCTTTAATTGGTTTTTTCATGTCTCAACACTCTTTCCGTAAAAATCATGGATGCGATATGCCTCGCCAAAATACGGTCCAGCAGGCTTCCAATTTTTCTTCCAGCCGCTGTTCGTCATTGTCGTACACCAGGCTCAGCATGATGGAATCGACGATTCCGAGGAATGCAAGCGTCGGCGTTTTGGCCGACTCGCCGTATATGGCCTTCGTATCGATCCAATCCTTGAATTTTCGTTCGAGTATGCCCTGAATTTCGGTTTCGATGTCGACGACTTCCTGTCCGATCGCATCGGCCAGATGTGCCGGCGGGAAAAAGGACGTCCGCAGCCAAAACTTCAACTGCTCGTTTTTCTGGAACAAATCGATGACCAGCCGCAAAAATCCGTAAAGATCCCGCTCCGGATGATGCTCATCGAATCCGCTCATATATTCGAGCTTCGAAGCGCGCTCGGCCTCTTTCGCATCCCGCAGCACCTGCAGGAACAAATCGTCTTTTCCTTTAAAGTGTGCGTAAAGGGACTGTTTTTTCATACCGACTTCTTCGGCGATTTGGGAAAGGGAGGCTCCTTCATAGCCGTGTATCGTGAAAAATTTCAGGGCGGCATCCTTAATTTCATCGACTTTCAATCATGTGCACCTCCAACTAACGAACGTTCGTCAGTCATCTTAACAGATGATTGCTTGATAAGCAAGTGCCTAAATTTTTTAATAGTAATTGTTACGAATAACTTGCCAGAGCAAAAAATGTATGTTTTAATGTTAAACGTAATAATTACGAATAAGGGGAGATGAGCTGGTTCACTCGTACTAAATATGTGCGTACACAGCAGAGGATATTTTTTTGCCTATTTTTAAATCGTAATTATTACTATTAATACCGTCAAGGAGGATACATATGATCTTTTGCTCATTACGCGATATCGTGTTTGGATACGAAAACGAACCTGTGATCCGGAATGTATCCGCGGATATTCATGCCGGAGAATTCATTGCCGTCAGCGGCCCGAACGGGGCGGCCAAAACGACGCTGTTAAAGCTGATGCTCGGTCTCCTGAAGCCATGGAGCGGCACGGTCAGGTTTTCGGCGGAACTCGGCCGGAGCCGGGTGGCGTACGTTCCTCAGCAGGCCTCTTCCTTTAATGCCGGGTTTCCCAGCAAAGTCATCGAATTGGTCCGGTCGGGATGTTACCCGGAGCTCGGTTTGTTCCGGCGCTTTCGCCGGGAGCAGCATGAACTCGTGGAGGAGGCGCTCAAAGCGGTCGGCTTGTGGGAGCTGCGAAACCGGAAAATCGGGGAGTTGTCCGGAGGGCAAAAGCAAAAGGCATGCATCGCCAGGGCGATCGTGCAGCAGCCGGATCTGCTCGTTTTGGATGAGCCCGTTACCGGCATGGACGCCGCGAGCCGCACTCGTTTCTACGAGTGGATGCGGCAGCAGGTCAAAGAGGAAGGCAGGACGGTGATCATGGTGACCCACGGGCTGGACGAAGCCCAAGATTACCTGGACCGCGTGATTTATCTGGAAGGGAAGGAAGAAAGCGATGTTTCAATATGAATTTATGCAGCGGGCGTTTTTGGCGGCCGGTTTGATTTCGCTCATTGCGCCGGTGCTCGGCGTGTATCTTGTGCTCAGAAGGCAGTCCCTGATGTCGGATACGCTCTCGCATGTCTCGATGGCCGGGGTCGCGCTCGGCTCCGTGCTCCATCTCAGCCCGGTGTTATGCGGATTTCTGTTCGCCATATTGGGAGGAATCGTCATCGAGCAGCTGCGGCGGACGTACCGTTCCTACAGCGAAGTGCCCGTGGCGATCATTATGACCTCGGGGCTGGCGCTTGCGATGGTGCTGATGAGCCTGAAGACGAGCCTGAACAAAAGCTTTAATTCTTATCTGTTCGGTTCCATCGTGGCGGTCAGCGAAACCCAATTGATCGTCATCGCGGCCGTAACGGTGATCGGGCTCCTGTTTTTCGTGTTACTGCGCAGACCGCTTTATAGTTTGACGTTCGAGGAAGATACGGCTGCGGTCAGCGGCGTTCGCGTCAAGCTGCTTTCATTCGCTTTTGCGGTCGTGACGGGGATGATTGTGGCCGCTGCGATGCCGATCGTCGGCGTGCTGCTCGTTTCTTCCATGATCGTTTTGCCTTCGGCTTTTGCGCTTCGATTTGCCGGAGGATTCGCGTCGGCTTCGGTTCTGGCGGTCGCCACCGGCATGATCGGCGTGTTCAGCGGCCTGACCGCTTCCTATTACACGAATACCCCGCCCGGGGGGATCATTGCCCTGATTCTGCTTGCCATTCTGCTGGTCGGCATCGGCGTCAAACGAGTGGTCAAACGGACCGCCAAACGGCGTATCGCCAAGGCCGGCATGCCTGTACGGCAGCAAACCCATCAAACATTGAAGGAAGGAGCTTCAAAATAATGAAAAAATGGATTCCTTATGTATCCGCGCTTACGATTGCCGCACTGGCCGTTTCCTTGGCCGGCTGCGGCCAAAAAGAGGAGGTTTCGGCACCGGCCGGGGCGCAGCCCGCCGCGCAAAAGCAGAAGCTGAAGATCGAAGCGAGCTTTTATCCGATGTATGAATTCGCCCGCCAGGTTGCGGGGGATTTGGCGGAGGTGAACCTGCTCATTCCGCCGGACGTGGAGCCCCATGATTGGGATCCGACGCCGCAGGACATGGGGAAAATCGAGCAGGCGGACGTACTTGTGTACAACGGCGCCGGCCTGGAAGGATGGATCGATCAAATCCTGAACAGTTCGGGCAACAAAAAATTGAGCGTCGTCGAAGCAAGCAAAGGACTTGAGCTGATCGAAGGCGCCGAGGGAGAGCACGAGCACGGGGAAGCTGCGCATTCGGCGCATGCAGCCGATGACAAGCATGATGCTGCGGAAGACCATGATGCGGAAGCGGGGCATTCCCATGAGCATGCACACGAACATGAGCATGAACACGATCACGGGGGATTGGATCCGCACGTATGGCTATCCCCGCAGCTGGCCGTCAAGGAAGTCCGGAACATCGAAGCGGCCCTGATCGAAAAAGCTCCGGAACATAAGGAACAATTCTCGAAAAACGCGGACGCTTACGTCGCGAAGCTGGAGCAGCTGGATGCGGATTACAAAAAGGAGCTGCAAAACGCAAAACGGAAAGATTTCATTACCCAGCATGCCGCTTTCGGATATTTGGCCAAGACTTACGGTTTAACGCAGGTGCCGATTGCCGGGCTGTCGCCGGAACAGGAACCGTCGGCATCCGCCATGGCGGATGTGGTGAAGTTCGCGAAGGAGCATCAGGTCAAAACGATATTTTTCGAGACGCTAGTCTCCTCCCAGGTTGCCGATACGATCGCCAAGGAGCTCGGGGCGAAAACCGCCGTCCTGAACCCTCTTGAAGGATTGACAGCGGAGGAACAGGCGAAAAACATGGACTATATCTCCGTCATGCGCGCTAACCTTGCGGCGCTGAAAAAAGCGTTAAACGAATAGGATCTTAAGGGGAGAAGAGAAGATGGCTGACAAAATCATACCGGTAACCGTGCTGAGCGGATACCTGGGGGCAGGCAAAACGACCGTGCTGAACCATGTCCTGAACAACCGCGAAGGCGTGAAGGTAGCCGTCATCGTCAACGACATGAGCGAAATCAACGTCGACGCGGCCCTGGTGCAGTCGGGCGGGAGCCTGTCGCGCACCGAAGAAAAACTCGTCGAGATGTCCAACGGCTGCATCTGCTGCACCCTGCGCGACGATTTGCTGCAGGAGATCAAAAAGCTGGCGGAGGAAGGGCGGTTCGACTATATTTTGATCGAATCGACAGGCATTTCGGAACCGATCCCCGTCGCGCAAACCTTCAGCTACGCGGATGAAGCGTCCGGCATTAACCTGGCGGAGCACGCCCGGCTGGACTGCATGGTGACCGTGGTGGACGCCTACCGGTTCTGGAAGGACTTTTCCTCGGGCGAATCGCTGCTTGACCGGGCGGAGGCTTCGGGAGACAACGATGATCGGGATGTCGTCGACCTGCTGATCGACCAAATCGAAACCTGCGACGTGCTGCTGCTTAACAAATGCGATTTGGTGGAGGAAGAGGAGCTGAACCGCCTCGAGGGACTGCTGCGCAAGCTGCAGCCTACGGCCAAAATCATTCGCACCGTGGGCGGCCGGGTGAATCCCGCCGAAATCATGAACACGGGGTTGTTCGACTTCGAAAAAGCGAGCCTCTCCGCCGGCTGGATACAGGAGCTGGAAAAAGATCACCATACGCCGGAAACGGAGGAATACGGCATCGGCTCGTTCGTTTATCGCAAGCGCCTCCCTTTCCACCCGGAACGTCTCGCCGCGGCATTGTCGGACTGGCCAGCGGAAGTGGTTCGTGCCAAAGGGTTGGTATGGCTGGCGGTTAAGGACGATGTGGCCGCCACCTTCAGCCAAGCGGGACCGTCGATCCAGTTCGGCCCTGCGGGGTATTGGCTGGCGGCGATGCCTGAAGCCGAGCAGCGCGACATTTTGGCGGCCGAGCCGGACCTCAAAAGCAAATGGGATCCGACCTGGGGCGACCGGATGAACGAAATCGTTCTGATCGGGATCGATCTGGATCGCGAAGCGATCGAACGGCAACTGGATGCCTGCCTGCTGACGCCGGAGGAAATGAAGCTGGATTGGTCCCGTTTCCGCAATCCGCTGCCATGGGCGGCCATTTAAGTCATGCTGAAACCATATGCGTTTTTGAGCTTTGTGTGGTATTTGGGATTACGGCAGGTCCGACTGCTTCCCCTCGTGACATTTCAGAACATCAAACAGCCCGTTCTTTCTGAACGGGCTGTTTGGATTAAGGAATTGTCACACCCTATTTATTGAGAGGAGAATCCTCGTATCCTTCATCGTTATAATCCGCGTGCCGCATTTTGCCCAAAAAGTTCATGCCTTTGATCGTGCGTCTCGTCTTATCATCCCCTATTCAATAAATATTTCTATTGCTCTAACATGCATATTAAATTTATTGATTGTAAGGTAGAGCCTTTTAGCATATCTAGAAAAATATTCCAAAGTGGGTGATTCAAGCAAATTTTCATTAAACAGCCAATTTTGTGGAGCTAAAATAATATTTCCGCCGTTGAGCAACATAATATTATTCAAATATTCCCAAATAGAAGTTTCAAGTTCCCTATTTTCTACGTTGTTCATAGCTTGAAAGTTATCAATAATTATTTCAATATCCTCGCAATCAAGTACTTGATTTCTAATATCTAATTCTGAACGTAGATAAAAGTCTTTTACTACCGGACTTAAGATATCATTCTCCGTGACAACTTGTTGAAATGCCATTCTCGATTCATTTTTCATCTCACTTAATCTAATAGATGTTAGCTCATTATTCTCATGTATGCCTTCTATCGAATTAAAATGTGGTGCAACCAGATCAATAATAAAACGATAGATTTCAAGTGAATACAAAGGTACCTCAAAAGAAGTACCGCGCTTTTCCTGTAAGAATGGCGCAACAATCCATTGGAGCAAACTATTTTCTTCTAAGTGATATGGCGCTGAGGTATTTACAGATAATTGATTGATAGCAAAGTCAGCATTATATATTTCGTGTGACAAGTTTTTTCTTTCAATGTGTTCAACTCTCTTATACCACATCAGCATCTCTCCCAACAGGAAACTGCCCAAGTATATAACTGGGCAGTTTCTATTAAATCATTAATATTAGTATACTCTAATAGTACTAGGAGTTACAGCAATAATATCATAAACTGCATATCGCCCTTCAATTGACCCATACTTTTCTACGGAGAACGTACCCTTACCCGGTGTGAATTCTATCTGACCTTTCTCAGTTGGTTTATTCCCACCTTTTGGATTAATATAATGATCTTTTTGACCCACGATTTTGCCACTATCATTTTTTACATCAAAAATTAAAACTCCTTGTTGAATTGCTTCACCTGATCTTGTTAATGTTACTGTCCAATTACACAACATTTTGCCGCTGCCAATTGCTTCACAATTTATTGTTCCAAACCCTCCCACACCTGCTGCATGAGTATTTATTTCGTCAGTTGTTAAATTTTTTAAGTCAGCAGCGTTATTCTCTATTCCTTCCTCCACTAGAAAAAATCGAGAACTGAAACTTGTTTGCTGGGATTCTTCTGGATTTGCAGAATCAGCAAACGACGCGACAGGTAATGAAAGTAGCATAAATACAGTAAAAAGAGAGAATAACAGTTTTTTCATTTTTTCAACCACCTTTGATAAATTTTTATTCTACAGGAATATTTTATATATAAACAAGCTAAATTGTAAATATTTCCATGGGAAAATGATCAACAAGTACTGCCTTATATGAAAATCAATATTACTATTGTTTGATTTTGTTGGATAAAACGAAAATAAATCGACATAATACCCTAAACTATGTATTTATAGAGTAAATTTTTAAAAGGATTTCCATTCAACCAGTAACTCCAATAGATTCAGCAACAACATGTGTATTAACATAAAGATAATTTTCTGTTTCATCTAAAAAAGGATCTTGGATTAGGCTCTGCTCGTTTAATAATCGCTTTTAATATTCCAATTGTCATTCTTATTACAAGATCATTCTTTGAAGTTGTGACTGTTTTAGAGTTTTTTTTGATCCCAAGAACCGACAAACCAAAAGCTTAAAAAAAATTACTGAACGGTATAAACTGTATTTCCAATTGCTTATCATAGCTTTGTCATCTAATTGCTTTACCATATTCAATATCACTTTTCCCGAACGCGATATCATGGGATGGACTTTCCACAAACAGGGCAAACTAGGGAAAAACAGCCATGGAGGATGCGCATGAAAGCCGTAACGTACCAAGGTCGAAAAAAGGTGGAAGTGAAAGAGGTCCGCGATCCCGGACTTGAAAAAAAGGACGACATTCTTGTCCGGGTCACGACGACCGCGATATGCGGCTCGGATCTTCACGTGTATCACGGTTTAATTCCCGGCATGTACGACAACTATGTGATCGGCCATGAACCGATGGGCATCGTGGAAGAAGTGGGGCCGGAAGTGACACGCGTCAAAAAAGGGGACCGGGTCATCATTCCGTTTAACGTATCCTGCGGGCAATGTTTTTACTGCCAAAACCAGATGGAAAGCCAATGCGACAATGCAAACGATGCCAGGGATACGGGCGGATATTTCGGTTATTCGAAGACTTACGGCGATTACGCGGGGGGACAAGCCGAACTGATGCGGGTGCCTTACGGAAACTTCGTTCCGTTTGTCGTACCCAAAGACGCGGAGCTGGAGGATGAACAGATTCTCTTTTTGTCCGATATTTTGCCGACGGCCTACTGGGGCGTCGATCACGCCGGCGTAAAACCCGGGGACACGGTCGTGGTGCTCGGATGCGGGCCGGTCGGACTGCTCGCGCAGAGATTTGCCTGGAAAAAAGGGGCCAAACGCGTCATCGCCGTCGATCAAGTGGATTACAGGCTGGAGCATGCCAAAACATACAGCCATGTTGAAGCCTACAACTTCGGGGCGGTCAACGACCTGGACAAGCAGCTGATCGAATTGACCAAAGGCGGAGCCGACGTCGTCATCGACTGCGTGGGCCTGGATGCGAAGCGCACCCCGCTCGAAAAGGTCGAAACGGCGCTGAAGCTGCAGGGCGGCTCGCTTGGAGCTTTTGACATGGCGGCCAACATCGTGCGCAAATGCGGAACGATTTCGGTCGTCGGCGTCTACGGGCTGAAATACAACCTGTTCCCGTTCGGCCACTTGTTTGAACGGAACATTACGGTCAAAATGGGGCAGGCACCCGTCATCCACTATATGCCGGAACTATTCCAATGGATCAAGTCCGGGGAGCTGGACGCCACCGACATCATTACGCACCGGCTTCCGATGTCCGAAGCGGGGCATGCCTACAACATCTTCGACAACAAAGAGGACAACTGCATCAAAGTAGTGCTCAAACCATAAACTGCAGCCGTGACTTGCGAAAGAGCCCGTTCCATAAGAACGGGCTCTCTTTCGAACGGTCATTTAGCTTCATTCCGTATGATTTATTCTCTCACTCTCATCAGTCACCCAGCACATAAGCATCCAAAAAATCGTTTCGGAACTTGCCTTCAGGGTCGCAGCGAAGAAGAAGGTTGCGGAAATCCGGCAGCCGTTCGTAAAGCGTCCGCAAGCGGACGGGCGGCATCGTAAACAGCTTGGCCCAATGCGGACGCGCGCCGTATGGAGCAAGCCGCTCTTCGATCAACGGGAGCACTCGCTGCACGGCTTGCCAGTCAGGCTTCCAGGTGAAATGGATCGCGACCGAATCCTGCAGGTAACAAGGGCTCATCCACAATTCGTCTTTTGCAATCGTTCGAACCTCGGAAACATAAAGAAGAGGGGCAACCTGTTCCCGAAGTCCGTCCAACGCGCATAAAGCCTGGTAGGCGAATGCTCGGGGCACAAAATATTCGCTTTGCAGCTCCTCCCCGGCGCTTGGGGTGAATTCCATCCGGAAATGGGGGAGCCGCTCGAACCAAGGTCCGGGGACGCCCAGCTGTTCGCTGCAGTTTTCCGCTGAAAATCCTGCCACGGGGTGAACATTTCCCGCAGCCCTGACCGAGCCGAAAAACGTCGGCCCCATGGCGGAGGCGGTGCCGTCCATCGTCCGATGCTTCAGCCAGACCTGATTAAAGGAGGACGACTTCCAGTCCGTGAACAGGCTGACGCTGTAAGCGGCAGAGGCGATTTCGTCAAAGTGATGCTCCAAATTCTCCAAGGGGAGATTTTCGTATACGTACTGGCACATCTCGAACGCCGGGATGACGTCGAGCGTCATTTTCGTGACGATTCCGAGTCCGCCAAGACCAACGGCGGCTCCATTGATCTCGTCCCCTGCGTCCCGGGAGAAGCGCATGACGGTTCCGTCCGCCCCGACGATTTCCATCGCATGGATCGCAGCGGCCAGATTGCGGCTGTTCACCCCGGAGCCATGCGTTGCGGTTGCGCAGGCCCCTGCGACCGTAATATGCGGAAGCGATGCCAAATTATGAAGCGCATAACCTTCTTCGTTCAGATAACGGCATAGATCCCCATAGCGGATGCCGCCTTCGATCGTTACCCGGTGGTTTTGGCGGTCCAGCGCCAAGACCCGGTTCAGCTTTTCGAGCGACAGTTGGGTTTCCGGGCTGTCCGCGATTCCGTTGAATGAATGCCGCGTTCCGACGACCTTGATCCGGCGGCTTGCGGCCGCGAGTTCAACCACCTGTTCCATCGTTTCAGGGATATGAAGCTTTGAAGCGCTGTACGTGTAATTGCCTGCCCAATTCCGTTTTTGGTCCATTTGCTCGCTCCCATTCGGTATAAAAGTCTATAAACCTATGATAGCAGGGGGCGTACAGGGCCTCAACCTATTTGTTGAGAGGGGAATCCTCGTATCCTTCGTGGTCGTAGTCGGTGTGCCGCATTTTGCCTAGGATTTTCATGCCTTCGATCGTGCGCTTCGTCTTTTCGTCCCCGATGTCGTACAGGAAAGCGTACACGTCGATCAGTTTATCGTTAAATTCCTGCGGCGCGTCGTCATGGTCGGCCGATTTATAAGGAATAAACGCGCGCTTGAACGTATATTCGTCTTCCCGGTTCAGATCCTCCAGCTTGTCCATCAGCTTGGTCTTCTCCGCTTCGGTCATCAACACCTCGAATTCGGCGGATTCGTAAGGGGCATCCTGAATCAAATGATGGCTGACGGAAATATAATAACGTTTTTTATCGGTATCCATAAGTCAGATTCCTCCTTCGTCCTTGGCGCTTTGCGCATCTTGCGTGTTCCCGGAGCTTTCGGCGAATGTGCCCGGGCGGCAAGAACGTTTTTACTGAATTTTAAACGAAAAGAGGCCTACTTGAATCAGAGACGCCGGTCAATCCGTTCTTACGGAGGGTCTTCTGAGAAAATAGTGGACACCGGGTCGAAGGTCATTACGAAATACAATATGTATATGAGCGAAAATCAAAAGCTGTTGTTTCCGTCGAAGACGAGCTGCCCGAACCCGGGCAGCCGCCGATGACGCCTTAGCGCTTCGCGAACCAGATCGTCCAAGGATCCTTTTCGGCAATCGGGCCGGATCCTTGGAGCTTGCTTTGCATATAGGCAATGAGCTCATCCAGTTCCCCGTCCGAAAGCTCATGCAAAATCGAACGCCCGGTTCGCCGCCGCACATCCTCGAACAACGCCTCGGGGTCAGGATGCACTTTCCTTGGCTCCCACCATTTCAGCTCGCGAATGTCGCAAAAACCGCTCTCGCGGAGCGCTTCGGTCACCGTTTCCGAATCATGCCTCCGGGATTTCTCCGTTTCCATAAGCCCAGGGAATTTTTCGAAAATGTAACCGCGGATGTGGGTATCCGATCCGGGCAATACGCTGTCTTCCGGCGTCCGGTCCTGCACGATCAGCATGCCGCCTGCCTTTAAAATTCGATGCGCTTCGCGAAAACAGCCCTGCAGATCGGTCAAGTGATGGATCAGCGCCCGTTCCAGCACGACATCGACATGCTTCGAAGGCAGCGTCGTCCGGTCCGCAGCACCTTGAATCCATTCCACTTCTTGCGTTTCGCCTACGTTTTGTTTCGCCCCCTGCAGCATTTCCGCCGAATAATCGACGCCGATGACATGCTCGGCTCCAAGGGCAAGCAGTGCTTTCGTGTAGATTCCTCCACCGCAGCCAATATCCGCCGCCCGTTTTCCCTTCAGTTCCACCTGCTTGGCAATGAGCTCCAGCCAAGAGGCATCCGCAACGCGGGTCGTATAAGAAGATTGGTTTCTTGGATCATGAAAATCCATCGGCATAACAGAAACTCCTCCTTTTTAAGTTTCATGGAATGAAACTGTGTTTTATAAAATGGGATGATTTATATGTATTATAAAACATTCGAAGCCGATTGGCTACGTTTTCGAAGAAAATCGGCGGACGTTATAAATTCTTTAGAATTGCCCTCTAGTATCAATCCCAGGAGGGGAAATGATTATGAAAGTACTGGCAATCGAACATGTAACCAAAAAAGCAGGACGGCGGACGCTTGTAAGCGACATGACCTTTGAAATCATGCAGGGGGATGTTTGCGGCTTCGTCGGCCCGAACGGCGCCGGCAAAACGACGCTGATCCGCATGATTACGGGGCTGGTCAGACCGGGCGAAGGCACCATCCGCATCGAAGGTTTCGACGTGCAGCGGGACCGGATGAAGGCGCTTGGCCAGGTCGGAGCCATCGTGGAATCGCCGATCTTTTTCCCATATATGTCCGGAAGGGACAACTTGCTGAACCTCGCGAAACTGCATGCGGGCATCCCGAAAGAAAAACGCGCGGCCCGCGTCGACGAGGTCCTGGCTACCGTCGGGCTGGACGGACGCGGACGCGATAAAGTCAAAACCTATTCCCTGGGCATGAAGCAGCGCCTCGGCATTGCCCAAGCGCTGCTTGGAAACCCGAAGCTCATCATCTTGGACGAACCGGCCAACGGGCTGGACCCGATGGGGATTCGCGAGCTGCGCAACCTGATTCTGAAGCTGAACCAGGCGTACGGGATCACCTTTTTCGTATCGAGCCATCTGCTTGACGAACTGCAGCGGATCTGCAACCGCTTCGTCATCATCAAGGAAGGACGGCTCGTATGGCAGGGCACGCAGGAAGCGTGGCTGGAGATGGCCGGAACGAGCAGCCTGGAAGACCATTTCGTGGAGATGATGACCACATGATGGCTTTATTTCACAGCGAGTGGGAACGGTTATGGAAACGCAAAATCGCCTGGCTGTTCCTGATCTCCATACCGCTGATCATTGCCCTGACGGCTAAATATTACATCGGCCATAACGCGTCCTTTCCGCTTGGAAGCCCCGAGCATACGACGGCGGAAAATTTTCCGGTCATGGCCATGATCGAGCAGCTGATCGTCGTGTTTAACGTCGTGGCGCTTGTGCTTTTGACTTTTTCCTTTACGGAGGAATACCGTTCGGGCCAGCTGCGGCTCGTCATGCTGCGGGCATACGGCAGCTCGCAAATTTTTTGGGCCAAATGGCTGGCGTTTGCATCCATGATGGCTTTGTTTTTCGTCGTCTATTTGGTTGCGGCGGTCGTCGCCGGGTACGTATTTTTCGAATCTTCGCCGCAGCAGACGTTGTTTTATTACGATCATGCCGTTTCAAGCCGATACATGATCGGTTATACGCTCAGCTATTACGGAATGGCTTATGCCTCGATCGTCGGGACGGCATCCGTATTTATCGCGATCGGCGTCATCTCCCGTTCGTCGACCGCGGCCATTGGCCTCGGCATGGGATTTTTGCTTTGTTCCCTCGGGTTTCCGCTCATCTATGACCTGTTCAACCGCGTCACGGGGTTCGGCTGGCCCGCGATGCTGAAATACGTTTCGCTGACGGAAATCCAATTTAGCGGGATCGCGGTCATGCTGTCGGGCAGCGCAGCGGCAAGAGAATGGCATGCCGGACTGTGGATGGTGCTTATACTTGCGGGATATGTCGCGTTGTTTACGGCCGCCGCCCGCCTCATCTTTACCAAATCGGATCGTTTTATATAAGGAGGAAATGGATCATGATGCAGCTTTTGCAAAGCGACTGGCAGCGGATATGGAAACGGAAAAAAACCTTCGTCAGTCTGCTGATCTTCGTTGCGATCGTGCTGCTCGACTGCCTGTTCTTGGGCGTGCAGTCGTTCGGCGCGTTCGATAACGTATCGTCGGTGCCTTTGACCGCACAAAATTTTTCGCTTTTTTTGCTGAAGGAAGTCTCGTTTTTTCTGGTGCTGATTATCGGCCCGATCCTGATGATCGACAGCTTTAACGGGGAATATCACGGGGGCCAGCTGCGTCTGGTGCTGATCCGCCCGATTTCGATCCTGCGGCTGTTTGCGGCAAAATGGATCAATCTGGCCGTCATCCTGCTGCTGTTTGTGGTGGTAACCTTTGTCATAGGGGAAGGTGCCGGGCATCTGCTCAAGCCAAGCGTGGACTCCGTCGTGTACCTGAACCCGGACCGCGCTTACGGCCCGGCCGGCGCATTCCTGTACAACCTGGAATCCTACGGGTTGTTCATGATGATTTTGCTCGCGCAGTTAAGCGTGACCGCGGCCCTGTGCACCTTGCTTCCAAGCCCGATCATCTGTTATCTCGGCTGGATCGGGGTGGCAGTGGGCGGCCTGTATGTTTCGGATGCGCTCCGATTTTTGCTGATGGGGATGAGCACCGTTTTTCAATGGATGGCCGGCCGGTACGCTCATGCCTTTCTTTTGCCGGTAATGGTTTGTATATTTCTAGGTTTTGCCGTTACAATGTTGTGGTGGAACCGAAGAAACTGGGTGAAATAGCCCGGAAGCAGGGAGTTTGTTTTACATGCAGGACAAAATACTGATCGTAGACGACGAGGCTCAAATCGTGTCGCTGATGGAGCAGGCCATGACGGCGGAGGGGTACCGGGTGCTGACCGCTTCCAACGGAATCGAAGCGATGAATCAACTCGGACAGGCGCCGGATCTGATCATTCTTGACGTCATGATGCCGGGCATGAACGGATTTGAGCTGTGCCAGATGATCCGCGACGAGGTGGATTGCCCGATCCTGTTCGTCAGCGCGAAGCAAACGGAGGCGGACCGGATCCAAGGGCTGTCCATCGGAGGGGACGATTATATAACGAAACCGTTCAGCCTTCGGGAGCTAAAAGCGCGAGTGGCTGCCCATCTGCGCGGAAGCCGGAGAATGCGGGAAAGCTCCGCGGAGCGGTCCCTGCTCCGGTACGGACGGCTGCGCATCGATTTGAAAGGCCGGGAGGTGCATGTCAACGACGCGGTCGTACCGATGACGGCCAAAGAGTTCGATATCGTCGAGCTATTGGCACTGCATCCCGGGCAAGTTTTTTCCAAGGAACAAATTTATGACCGGATTTGGGGGCTTGAAGCGAGCGGAGACGCAAGCACCGTGACGGAGCATATCAAGAAGATCCGCGCCAAGCTGGGCTCGAGGGATCCTTTGAACAGCTATATTTCCACGCTTTGGGGGGTCGGCTACAAATGGGAAAGATCGGATTCGTAGAACGCCTGCCCATCAAGCGGCAGCTGATTCTCACCTTCGTGTGGATCATGGTTTTCAGCGTGGCGTGCACGGCCATTACGCTTGTCTTCGGCGTGGGCTGGATCGTTTCGAACAAATGGATACGCCCGGCGAACAGCTATGAAAACAAAATCCCTTCCCTCGTGGCATACGTCAAATCGCAAGGGGACGCGATCCTCGACCCGGCAAGCCGAGCGGAGCTGGAAAAACGGATTCCGGGCGACGGAATCCAGTACCAGGCGGTCGATCTTTCCGGGAATCCGCTCTATGGAACGATGCGGGAACGCAAGTTTCAAACGAGTCAAGCGTTGATCGAGAACCTGAATACGACCAAAAGCGCGGGGACGACGCCGGCTTTTGGCGGGATGTTTGTCCGGAGCGTGCCCGTCATGTCGGCGGCAGGGGACCTAAAAGGGGCCATGGTGTTCCGCTATAAGCTGGAAGCGACCACGGCCGCGTCGGGTTCCAACTGGATCAACCTCGCCATCGTCATGTACTTCGTCGTCTCGCCGTTTTTATACGTCGCGTTGTTTACGTATCTGTTTGCGGCGAGGCTCGGAAAACGGATTGCCAAGCCCGTACATAATCTCATTGAAGCCTCCAAACGCATCCGCGACCAGGATCTCGACTTTACGATCAGCTATCAGGCGGACAATGAGCTGGGCATGCTGACCGAATCGTTTGAAAACATGCGCAGCGCCCTTAAGGACGCCTTGCTGAGGGAGTGGAAGCTGGAGCAGGAACGCAGGGACATGATGGACGCGATCGCCCACGATTTCCGCACGCCGATGACGGTCATCCAAGGCAACGTGGAGCTGCTGGCGGATACGCCCGATATGCCCCGGAGCCAAGCCGAAGGCCATCTGAAAGTCATCGAGGATAACATTCAAAGGGTCAACCGCCTGATCCAAGACATACAGATCGCTTCCGAAAAGGATTTGGAATACTTTCCGCTTCGCGGGGCGCAGGTTGCTTTGCGGCAGTTCATCCAGGACAAGGAGCGGGAGATCGGCTTCATGTGCCGTTCCCGGCAGGTCCGGTTCAGCTTCGAATACGAGGACTCTGCTCCCGGCGGCGGGGAGACGGTATTCATGGACGTGCAGCGCATCAGCCAAGTCATGGACAACCTAGTGGCCAACAGCTTCCGGTATTTGCCCGCGGAGGGCGGCTGGCTCGGCGTTCGGATCGAAAGGAACGCGTCCGGCCTGCGATTCGAGATATGCGACAATGGCTCGGGTTTTGCCGAAAAAGATCTTCCGCATTTGTTCGAAAAGTTTTATCGGGGGGACAACGGGCAAACGGGTCTTGGCCTGCATACCGCAAAAGTGATCGTCGAGAAACACGGAGGCAGCATCCGCGCGTCGAACCGCCGGGAGGGCGGGGCTTGCATGGTTTTTACGATCCGGACGGACGAACTTGCCTGCAAAAGATGAAAAAGAAACGGCGGTTCGAGACCACGTTTATCGTTCGCCGGATGGACCGGCGGAAAAACAGGCCCCTGAAAAGGGGGAACGGTAGCCCCCGACCCAGGCATCTTCATGATTCGATCATGAGGATGCCTTTTTTGCCATAAGCCTAATAAAACGGAGTCGGGACCCGGGTTTCGCTCAGGTTCGGTATGTTTGGCGCCGATGCGATTTGCGGAACAACCTTAGCGGCATGACATACCATTTGTCATGGGCCTTCCTGGTTCGGGTTGCCTCGTAGATCATTTGTTTTTCTTGTTCCCTCCGGATGTTTACGGGATTGTTGCGTTCCGCCTGTTCGTATTCAAGCAGCTTTTGAAACGTATAATGTTCGAGCATGTCTTCTCCTCCGCTTCTATTGGGTTGCTCTCATTATGCGCTGTTCAAAAGGGGCAAAAAAGAGTATACTTTCGGAAATGGTTTTCCCCTTTTATGCCGGAGATTGCTTTCAGGAGGGTCGTTCGATGCAAATTAAAGAACAATACTTAATGCTTCACAGCCGGTTTTCGGACGGAAAACAAAGCGGCGTGCCGATTGAAGTGACGCTTGAAGATTTGGCGAAAGCCTTGTATTGCACCGTACGGAACGCCAAGTTCATTTTGCGCAAGCTGGTGGACGAGGGATGGGTCGACTGGCTTCCCGGCCGGGGAAGGGGCAATTATTCGCAAATTACGTTTCAAGCAGGCAAAGAACAATTTCTTCTGAACCTGGTCATCGGGCTGGCCAAAAGCGGCGATTATCGGCAGGCATTCGACATGCTTGGCGCCTACGGGGACGGAACGCAAGCGAAAGAAAGGTTTCTGGATTGGCTGAACGGCCATTTCGGCTACAAAAAAGAAGAGGAAGCCGAGGGCTCCCATGCAACCGACAATTTGATATTTCCCGTCCTGTATCCGCCTCGGACGCTGGACCCGGCAGCCGCAAGCTTCGCGTTTGATTCCCATCTTCAGCGGCAAATTTTCGACCGGCTGTTGGCTTTTGACGAGCGGCTGGGCCGGATCGTGCCCGGGGTGGCCCATCATTGGGAAGCCAATCGGGATGCGACGGAATGGACCCTTTATTTGCGCAAGGGCATCCGTTTTCATCACGGCCAGGAGCTGACATCCGCCGACGTGCTGTTTTCCTTTGAGCGGCTGCGCAGCCATGCGGAAAACAAGTGGCTTCTCCGGGAGGCGGAAACGATCGAGGCGCTGGGGCCGCGCGTCGTCCGGATCCGGCTGCGCAAACCGAACCGCATTTTCGACAGGTTCATGTGTTCGGTCGGGGCATCCATTTTGCCTGCCCATTTTGCGGGTCAGGACGAGGGAGGCTTTTGGCGTTTGCCGATCGGCACAGGCCCGTTCCGCGTCGTATCGTATTCCAAGCATCGCATCGAGCTTGCCGCGTATCCCCATTAATTATCAAGGCCGCCCGTATTTGGACGGCGTCGATATCGTCATTATGCCTGCGGATTGCGACCCGGAATCGATCGGCTTTACATCGGTTTTGCATACCTGGGACCGGTACAGGCAGGACGAAGGGGATGGACGGGGTACAGGTTTAAGGCTGGGCTGTACGATGTTGTCCTGGAATGTGAACAGGGAGGGTCCGCAGCAGTCCGAAGCCTTTCGGCGGGCCGTACGGATGATTTTGCATCCCGGCGAGATGATTGCGGAGCTGGGAGGCCCGCGTGCCATCCCTGCTTTCGGATACCGGCCGGACGAAAGCCGAGGCAGGGTCATCGATCCGGTTCGGCCGGAACGCGTGAAGTCCGCGTTAAAAGAATCCGGATACGATGGGGCGGCCATCCGGCTGGCGGTGTATGACAAATACAAGGATGACGCGGCATGGATTCAAAAACGGTTGTCGGAATGGGGAATCCGCGCCGACATCCAGAGCCACCGCGACTGGGAGGACGCAGACTGCACCGTCTCCAGCATCGTCCTCGCCGAAGACGAAGTGTGCGAAATCGAATCTTATGAGAACGGGGCCAGCGTATTGCGGCTGTACTTGGACGAAGAGCGACTGCTTTGGATCAAAGCTCGGATCGACGACGCCTTGGGGGCGGAGAGCAGGGAAGACAGACGCATGACGTTCCGGGAAATCGAACAGTATTTGCGTGACGAAGCCTCGGTGATTTTTCTTTATCATCGGCACCTGAATGCCTTTTTGCATCCGTTTGTGCACGGCATGAGCCTGAATCCGCTGGGTTGGGTCGATTTTAAGGACGTTTGGCTCGAAAAACATGATTAAAAGTGGGGGAACTCCTTTTCATAGGGGTTCTTTTTTTGGTTGCAGCAACGCGTTCCGAATCGTTCAAATTAAATGACATAATGTAAAATACTTCACAAAATGGACGAACGGGTGTATAATCGGATCGTAATCGATTACATTGATGACGATGTACCACATAGAGAGGAAGATGGACATGGGAAGATTGGCAGGCAAAGTCGCCGTCATTACGGGCGCAGGCAACGGCATGGGGGCCGCGGAAGCGAAATTGTTCGCCCGGGAAGGCGCCAAAGTGGTCGCAACCGATATCAACGAAACGGCATTGCATGAAGTCGTGAACGAAATCAAGCAAAGCGGCGGGGAAGTCCTGAGCTTAAAGCATAACGTAGCTTCGGAAGAAGAGTGGAAATCCATCATCGAAGAAACCGTCCAACAATTCGGGAAAGTCGACGTTCTTGTGAACAATGCCGGCGTTTCCTCGACGATGACCATCGCCAACCTGGAGATGGACAAATGGAACCAAGTGATGGACATCAACCTGAACGGTTGCATGCTGGGCATGAAATATGCCATTCCTGAGATGAAAAAGAACGGCTCCGGCTCCGTCATCAATATTTCCTCGATCGGCGGCCTTGTCGGCATGGCCGGTTCCAGCGCTTATACCGCTGCGAAAGGCGCGCTGCGTTCGATTTCGAAAGCGGCGGCCGTCGAATATGCGAAAGACTGCGTCCGGGTAAACTCCGTGCACCCCGGCATCATCGTCACGCCGATGACGGCCGGCACGTTCGGGGAAGCGGAGCCGTATTACAAAACGTTTACGCAGCTTCCTTACTTCGGCAATCCAGAAGACGTAGCTTACGGCGTGCTGTTCCTGGCTTCCGACGAATCCCGTTTCATGACCGGCGCGGAGCTTGTCATCGACGGCGGCTGGACGGCCCTGTAATCCGTCTGACGGAACAAATAAAAATAACCCTGAAGGACTATCCTTCAGGGTTGTTTTTATTTTCCATTTGCTTTATTTTATCGAACGGACGGACGCGATAAGGGCCAAGGATGGACAAGTTCATCAACATTTCGGCCATTTCCTCTTCCTTGTAAGGCATTTGGTTTTCGACCCACCAAATAATAAGCTCCAGGAACGCCGATTCCACGTATTTGATGACGACTTCCCTGCGAGCGGATAAATTGGAATCGTCCGGCTCGGTCATATTGATGCCCTCGGATATGAAGTTGTGGAGCACATCCAGCAGACCGGCGGTGAAGGCCGCAATCCGGTTTTTGACCAGCAAGGCCTGGTATTGGCGGAAACGCTCGCTGACATGCTTGAACATCCGGATGAAAATAGGATGGGCTTGTCCGCTGGAAAAATCGAATTGGATCGGATCGTCGTTCGAATTCCGGATCGATTCGCTCAATTCGGCCAGCAGCTCGTCGATGCATTGATTCACGAGGTCTTGTTTATCGTTGTAATGCAGATAAAACGTCGCGCGTTTGACGGTGGCCCTGTCGGCGATATCCTGTACGGTAACCTGTTCGTAGTTTTGTTCCTCCAGCAGATCAAAGAGCGCGTTTTTGAGCAGCCTTTGCGTCCGTATGACCCTCGGATCGATTCGTTGCTGTTGCTCTGAAGCCATACTTTTCATTCCTCCACAATCCTGCTATATCATTGTATTCTATCCATCATATAACAGACCGGAGAAGGATTCAATCAGGCGAAGGAATGAAGAATCGGAGATTCGGTGCTAGAACTTGAAGATTTGAATCGTTTTTTGCAGCTGGAATACGGCTTGTCTCATCGCTTCGGTTTCTTCCACGACGGCTTCGATCGATTTCATCTGTTCATTCATCGAAGCGGATACCTGCTCGGTTCCGGCGGAGGATTGCTCGGTAATGGCCGAAATGTTCTGGATTGCGGCAGAAATTTTCTGCGCGCTTTCGAGCATCTGGTCGCTTTCGCTGGAGAAGGCGTTGATCTGCTCGGTTATGTATTGTACGCTTTCCACGATGTTCGTAAAAATCTGCTCCGCCTCGCGGATCATTTCGTTTTGCATCCGCACGACTTCTTCGTTTACTTGAATGTTTTCGATCGCTTCGCGGATGCCTTGCTCAATGCTTTTGACGAGTCCGAACACCTCCTGGGTCGATGCCGTCGACTCTTCCGCCAGCTTGCGCACTTCATGGGCAACGACGGCGAATCCGCGCCCGTGCTCACCGGCTCTGGCGGCTTCGATCGATGCGTTCAGGGAAAGGAGGTTCGTTTGCTCGGCCAATTCGGAAATGGTTTTGGTGATTTTATGGATGCCGTATGCGTTTTTGGAAAGGGCGTCGATCGTTTGGGCGACGTGCTCCGTCGCTTCGACGTTTTTGCGCATGCCCTCGGCCTGTTTTTCGACCGACTGACGGCCTTTTTCCACGAAGCTGAGCGTCAGGTCGGATTGTTTTTTCATTTCCTTCGTGGATTTGGCGTAGTTCCCTACCTTCAATTCGATATCCTGGATCGATTCGGTCATGCCGGCGACGTCCTGCGATATTTCGCTTGCGCCTACGGCCAGCTCGTTGGATGCCGAGGCGACGGACGCCATGACGGTTTTCAGCTCCTGGTTTTTGTCCGCGATCCCGCGGCTGGCGTCGATCACCCGGCGGGTAATGCCGGAGGCTTCGTTTAATATTTTCTTCAACTTGTCGATCATGCTGTTAAACGAACGGCTGACGTCTCCCATGGAGCCGGTTTCATCGACGCGGTTCGTAAAGTCGCCTTTGGCGATCGCGGCCGTCACGTTGGCGATGTTTTCGAACGAGAAGGTGAGCGTCTGCTCCACGTATCGGGCAAGCGGGTAGGTCAATGCGGCCAGGACGGCGACAAACACGATTCCGATCACAAGCTTGCCGATCACGATAAAAATAACGAGCGCCGGAAGGGCGAACAGGGCGGCGACCAAATAACACCCGGCGATGACCCGTTGGGAAAGCGGAAGATTCTTCAACCACGACATAGGAAAATAGGCCTCCTTAATATATACTAGTTCTACCATATTATAGCACCGACACGGTTCAAAGGTCTATAAAACGTTTACAAAATGAGCCAAAATTAATGATTCTTTTGACATAATTCGATAACGTTCCCGTTAAAAAAACGAAGCCGATGCATTTTGCGCCAGCTTCGTTTTTCCAGGGTCAAACCATCCAATACCGCCGGCGGCCGATCCGCGAGACGATCCCCGGCTCCTGCGCGAAGGTTTGGTAGAATGATTCGGGGTTCGCCCCCGGCCCGCCGCCTTCAAACTGGGATAAATACAGAAAATCCGGGGATATCACCTGATCGGTCAAATACGCGGATACGGTGCTTCCCGGCTTTCGGTGCCTGTTTAGCTTGGCGATGATCGCGCGGGACGATTCGATCCCGATGCCGTGCCCGTAATAAAGGTCTTCTTCCAGCTTGACGGTATTTTCTCCCTGCCATTCGATTTGCCTCGGGTTGACGTCCGGATTTTTGAAATAGAGGACATCGCCAGGGAACGCTTCGGAAGCGCCTTGCTTTTCGATGAGACGCAGGTCGGCGTCGTAATGCCAGTCGTATAACAGCAGGTCCGCGAACATCCGGTTGAAATCCTTTTCCCGTATGCAATCCAGCAGGCCTTTATACAGGACGATCACAATGGCGGTCGCACATTCGAAGCCGTAAAGCGGTCCGTTGGCGAAAATATCCCGAATCCCTTCGGCCGGGGTCACATCGGACCGGAGCTCGAACCCTCCCCGGTTGTTCAAATGCCAGAACCGCTCGTTGCAATGGGAATGTTCGAAATCTTCGAATTGCACGCCGCTTCGCCTCAGCGCCTTGGCTGCTTCGACGATGCCCGTTCTTAGTTTCAGCTCAAACTGCAAATGAGCAAGCGATGCATAACGGTATACGGAGGCGCTATTTTTTTTGGCGCGAACAATTTTTTGCCATAACGGCGGCCAATTTTCGGTTTCCAGCACGGGCTCTTCATTGCCGATTCGAATCACTGTTTATCCCGCTCCTTTCCTTAACCTAAGTAGAGCATATGTCGCGGCCAAGCCAAGAAATGTCAAAAGTACGGATGAAAAGACGGCATGCGGGCCGTTTTAGTGAGTTATGGTTGCGATTGCGGGGGTTCTCATATAAACTTTTGTGAGAGCTGCACTATATTTTGACGAAAATTCATCGATTCTGATAGAGGAACGGACTGGAGTAACGAGAATGAAGAAATTCAAAAAGTTTTACGTCGAGCTGACGAGCCGCTGCAATTTGGCCTGCACGTTTTGCCCGCCTACGCACAGAGCAACCCAATATATTACGCTGGATCAATTCCGGCATACGCTGGACGAAGTCAAGCCGTACACGGATTACATTTATTTTCACGTCAAAGGCGAACCGCTGCTCCACCCGCACATCGACCAATTGCTGGATATCGCCCATGAGAAAGGTTTTAAAGTGAACATCACGTCCAACGGGACGCTGCTGCATAAAGCGGGGCCTAAGCTGATGAACAAGCCGGCGCTTCGCCAGATGAACTTCTCGCTGCATAGCTTCGACGGGCATGTCGGCTCCAAAGACAAAGACGCCTACATCGCCAAGGTGCTGAATTTCGTCAAGGAAGCGACCGCGAATTCGAACCTGATCGTGTCGCTTCGATTGTGGAACCTGGACATGGATAACGCCACGAACCTGGAGAAGCAGCGGAACCGCGAAATGCTGGCCTACATCGAAAAGGAATTCGGACTGGATTATAACATCGAAGAAAAGGTCCAGCCCGGCAAAGGCGTCAAAATCGCCGACCGGATCTACATCAACATGGATCATGAATTCGAGTGGCCGGATTTGAACGCGGAAGAGGATTTCGGACCGGGCTTTTGCCACGGTTTGCGCAACCAGGCCGGCGTCTTGGCCGACGGCACCGTCATCCCGTGCTGTTTGGACGGGGAAGGCGTCATCAATCTCGGCAATATCTACAAAACGCCTTTCAAAGACATCATCGAAGGGGAACGCGCGACCAACATCGTCGACGGCTTCTCCCGCCGCGAAGTGGTGGAGGAGCTGTGCCGGAAATGCGGGTACCGCAAGCGGTTTAACTACAAGGCGAACGGGTTTGCGGAGGAAGCTGCCGCGAAGTGATCATCAAAAATTTATAAGGCGGGATATAAACGTGATGGAATGTTGAGGCCATCGTTTGGAGGCGTTTCTTGAACGTCATGCGCAAAGCCTGAATCCTTGGTGGATCAGGCTTTTTTTAGTGCTTTAAATGGGCATGCAGCGCGAGGAGGCGCATAATTTTGTAAAGTTGGTTGACATTTCAAATATTTTTGAAATATAATGATCCCGAACATTTCAAATAAAATTGAAATATAGGGGTGATACGTTCATGTCTACCGATCAACAAACGCGCCTAAGCGGCTCTGCCACTCAACCGGCTGCCGTCAAGCAGGGGGCCATGGGATGGAGTTTGGCGCTACTTGCTTTGGCGCAGCTTATCTACGGGCTCGATATCAATATCGTTTTCGTAGCTTTGCCCGAGATCGGCCATGGTCTTGGCTTCTCGGAACAGTCGCTGCAATGGGTCGTCAGCGCCTACACGGTTTTCTGCGGGGGCTTTCTGCTTCTTGGAGGCCGTGCCGCCGATTTGCTCGGACAAAAACGAATGTTTGTTTTCGCATTGGTCCTCTACGCGCTTTCGTCGCTATTGGGAGGTTTGGCCTGGGATCCGCTTGTGATCATTATCGCCCGGGCCATCCAAGGGATAGGAGCGGCGTTTCTGTTTCCGTCCACGTTATCGCTGCTCAACCGGTTGTTCGAGGAAGGCCCGCGCCGCAACCGCGCCCTTGCCGTATGGGGCGGCGCCGGCGCCAGCGGACTGACGATCGGCTCGATCTTGGGGGGAATATTGACGAATGCATTCGGGTGGGAAGCGGTCTTTTTGGTTAATGTTCCTTTGGCGGGAATCGTTGCCCTGGCTGCGCTGTTTGTCATTCCCCGCGACGAGAAACGGAGGCAAAAGCGCCATTTCGACGTACCCGGCGCCGCCACCGTAACCGCAGGCGCTACCCTTCTCGTCTATGTACTTGTACAGGGGCCCGAATTGGGCTGGGCCTCCGGTGAAACGATCGTCAGCGCAGTACTTTCCCTGGTCTTCCTGTCGATCTTTGCCCTGATCGAAAGACGAAGCGCCGCTCCGCTCATGTCGATGCATCTTCTGCGTAACCGCAGCTTGGTAGCCAGCCTGGTCATCACATTCATCTACATGGGAACGTTCGGTGCTTTGCCATACTTCCTGACAACCTTTTTTCAGAACGTGCACGGATACAGCGCGCTGCAAACCGGGTTTGCCTTCATCATTCCTTCGTTGGCGATTGCGGCAGGCACGCAGCTCGGCGAACGCCTGGCGACCCGCTTGGAAGCGCGAAGCACGCTGCTGGTCGGCATGGCGATCGGAATCGTCGGGACGTTGCTGATTCCGCTTGGCGCTTACACCGGCAGCAGCTATCTGATGATCGTTCCGGGGCTCGTCATTTCCGGCATCGGCCAGGGCATCACATGGACCGGCATGTGGATCGCCGCTTCCAGCGGCGTAGCCCCGGAGGACCAAGGCGTAGCGTCCGGGATCGCATCGACCACGTTAAACATCGGGAACGCCATCGGGATGGCCATCTTGATTGCGGTCGCCAACGCGGGCATACAGGAACAGTCGGGGGGAGCTCTCCGCGATGCCTTAGCCCAGGGGAACCGGACGGCGATTTATCTCGCGGCGCTCGGCATCCTTCTCGGCGCGGTTGTCGCCTTGTTTTTGCCCCGAAAACGAAAAGTGTGACGGAAGGCTGTCGCCATCCAGGCAAAACCGGCCAAAACCGCGCAATAGGTTGGAACGTGGTCTTGGCCGGCATGTACCGCAGGGATAAATAAATTAAAATCGTATGAGCAGCCTGTACCCGGAGGGGACGGGCTTTTTTCATGATTGAACCCGCTGAAGACATGGGAACCAGCCGCCGGGATTCAATCATGAGGTCGAATGCGAAGTTATTTTTCCTTCCGTCCGGTACCGTTTTGGGGAGACCCCCTTTACCTTTTTAAAAACTTTGGAGAAGAGCAAAGGGTCGTTATAGCCGACAGACCGGGAGATATCGCCGATCGAAAGCTCCGCGTTTTCCATCATTTCGCAAGCTTTGCGGATCCTGTATTGAATCAAATAATGCTGGATGCTCGTCTTCGTCCGTTGTTTGAATAACGAGCACAAATAGCTTCGGTTGAGTCCGATATATTGCGCGATGTCCTCAACGGTGATTTTCTGGGCATAATTGAGCTCGATAAAATCCTTCACTTTTTCCGCATAAATTTCCGCCTGGCTTTCTTGGGGGTTGGGGAGCGTTAGCGGACCGGACTCTGCAAGGGACGATAACATCAAATACAGCAGCCCGGTCAGCCGCGTTTCCCGGGATTTAGGGAATTCCCTCGACTCGATCATCAACTGCAGATACTGATCGATCATATCGTCCCGATCGTAATGAAGGATCGGAGATGCCATGGTTAAGCCGGCCTGCTTAAGGAGGAATTCCGCCAGCGTCCCGTTAAAGCCAAACCAGCAATAAGACCAAGGGTTTACCGCATCGGCTTGATAATGCGTCACGACATCGGGGATGATGAGAAATCCTTGTCCTTTCCCCAGCCTGTACCTTTTGCCTCCCACCTCGAAAATTCCTTCTCCGCCCAATATGTAGTGAAGCAGATAGTGGTTTCTTACGGCGGGCCCAAAATAATGGCCGGGAGTGCAATCCTCCCTGCCAAATTGAGTAAGATGCAGCTCTGCGTGATGTTTGCTTCGTGGCAAATATTCGATCACCGTCAATCTCCTTGTGCAAAATTTCTAGCATTATAACATATTTTATGAGGGTCATGCCATGTACTCGATATTTGAATTTAATATATTATTTCTGTAGCCGAAGGGCGTTTTAAAGCAAATGGATCAAGCTTTAAACCATGTCGGCTTCATATTACTCATCGATCAATATACTCTGTTGGGCAAGGCGAAACGAATGTTCCAATGTGTGTGGCAAAGGGGGTTTTTCCATAGCGCCTCTTTTTTTGGCATGGGTTTCCGAGGAGTATGATCTGGAAGGGAGTTATTTTTTTCATGGGCGTAATGGTTCAAGAGCAAACGGGGCTGTTTCATTTGCAGTCGACCGACATGAGCTATCTTATCCAAATCGTGGATGGATATCCTGTGCATGTATATTGGGGGAGCAGACTGAAGCACCGGGAATCGATGCCCGATCTGCTGATTCACACCCCGGCGGGGGCGGGATTGGACCGGCTGCCCCAAGAATATCCGCAGTATGGCAGCGGAGACTTTCGTAACCCGGCCTACCAGGTCGAACTTGAAGACGGAACGCGGATTACGGAACTGAAGTACGACGGTTACCGGATCAGCAAGGGCAAGCCGCCACTGCCCGGACTGCCGGCGGTTTACGCGGAGGATGAATCCGAGGCGGATACGCTCGAGCTGATATTGAAAGATGCCTATTCGGGACTACAGGTAGTTCTCCTCTACACGATTTTCGCGGATCGAAACGTGATCGTGCGCTCGGCCCGTTTGTCGAACGAGGGGAAAGGAGGGCTTCGCATTCGTCGCGCTCTGAGCGCAAGCGTCGATATTACCGGCAAACAAGAGATGGAGATGGTCTACCTTTCCGGAGCCTGGGCTCGGGAAGGCAACATCACCCGCAGGCCGCTTCTTCAGGGCGAAACCCGCATCGACAGCAAAAGGGGCATCAGCAGCCATCAGTTCAACCCTTTCGCTGCGCTGGTCGCGAAGGAAACGACGGAATACCATGGCGAGGCCTTCGGCTTCAGCCTTGTGTACAGCGGCAGCTTTGAGGCGGGGGCCGAAGTGGATTCGTTCGGTTCCACGCGGTTTGGAATCGGCATCAATTCCTTTGACTTTGCATGGCTGCTAAGTCCCGGGGAGAGCTTCCAAACGCCGGAGGCCGTCATGGTTTACTCCGGACAAGGGCTGGGCGACATGTCGCGGACCTATCACCGTTTATATCGAACCCGGCTGTGCCGAGGGAAGTATCGGGACGAAGAACGGCCGATACTGGTCAATAACTGGGAAGCGACCTATTTTAACTTCAATGCGGATAAGCTGGTCGCGATCGCCGAGGAAGGGGCTAAATTAGGCATCGAATTGTTCGTCCTGGATGACGGTTGGTTCGGGAAACGGGATGCCGACAATTCATCCTTGGGCGATTGGTACGAGGATCGCCGGAAGCTGCCGGGCGGACTTGCGGACGTCGCGGAACGCATCAATCGGCTGGGGTTGAAATTCGGACTATGGTTCGAGCCCGAAATGATCTCGCCGGACAGCGAACTGTACCGGAAGCATCCGGATTGGTGCCTGCATGTTCCAGAGCGGCGGCGGACCGAAGCCCGGTGGCAGTTAGTGCTGGACTATACCCGCAAGGAAGTGCGCGATTATATCTATGATTCGTTGTCCGCGATATTCTCCAGCGTGCCGGTCGCTTACGTCAAATGGGACATGAACCGCGGCTTGACGGAAATCGGCTCCGCCGATCTGCCGCCGGAGCGCCAGGCGGAAACGGCACACCGTTATGTGCTTGGGTTGTACGAGTTGCTCGAGCGAATTACCGCCGATTTCCCGCATATTTTGTTCGAAAGCTGCTCCAGCGGCGGCGGACGTTTCGATCCCGGCATGCTGCATTACATGCCCCAAACCTGGACAAGCGACAACACCGACGCGGTGGAACGTCTCAAGATTCAATACGGCACCAGCCTCGTTTATCCCGTAAGCGCCATCGGAGCGCATGTATCGGCCGTTCCGAACCATCAGGTCGGACGGATGACGCCCCTCGATTTTCGTGGCGATGTCGCGATGTCCGGCAATTTCGGATACGAGCTGGATCTTACGAAATTCACCGAGGAGGAAAAAGAGACCGTCAAGCACCAGGTCGCATTCTACAAGCAGATTCGCGGTTTGGTGCAAAAAGGCGACTTGTACCGGCTGAAGAGTCCGTTTGAAGGAAACGAGTCGGCTTGGATGTTCGTTTCGGAAGACAAAGGTGAGGCTCTCGTCTTCTGCTTCCAAGTGATGGCCGTGCCGAACCCGCCTCGGCGCACCTTGCGGCTCGACGGACTGGACCCGGAACTGGAATACGAGGTGCAGTCGGGACATCGCGGAGAAAAGTCGATCATCGGAGGAGACAGACTCATGAAATTGGGGCTGCCCCTCGCTTACGAACAAAAAGACTACGAAAGCAGATGGTTCAGGCTTCAAGCCTTAAAGCCCGGGAAGAGCTGACGTAAAGCATTCAGCCAACGCCCGAAGGAAATACAATCCATGGATAGCGGTGCCCCTTTTTGAGAGAAAAGGGGCATTTTGCGCGCAGCGGCCAAATTGGCCCGGGAGGTTAAAACCATGTTTTTTATCCGATTCATGAACGACATGAACATGAAGAAGAAGCTGGCGATTACGTTCATCTCGGCAGCCGTTCTTCCCTTGCTGCTGTGCGGCCTGTTTCTGACCGGGAAGCTTCGGGAAATCGCCGTCAATAACGCCTTTGCCCAAGCGTCCAACAACGTTGAACGGGTCCGAAAGCGCACGGAAGAACTGATTAAGGTGCCGCTGGACATTTCGAACCGGCTAATGAATGACAACCGGATGAAGAAGGCGGCCGGCCAAAAATACGACAGTTACGTTGATGTCATTCGGACTTACCGGGAGTACACGGATATTCGCGACTACCTCCAGCTGTATAAAGAGATATCGGGCATCCGCGTCTATGCGGTCAATCCCGGAGCGCTCAACAATTGGGAGTTTATCCAGCCGGACGCCAGCGTCATGGCCCAGGATTGGTACAGGGAGGCCCTGGACCAGAAAGGCATGGCGGGCTGGAACTTCATTAGAGACGAACGGAAAGATGCCGATGACCTGAGTCTGATTCGTTCCTTTCCGTTGGACTCTTCGGGGCGAAAAGGGGTCCTGGTCATCAATGTGGACAGGCAGCGATTAAGCTCCATCCTGGATCAAGAGTCGTTTCCTACGTTGATCGTGGACGACCGGAATCGGATCGTCGCGTCCAACGAAGCGGGAGTCACAGGAAAGGACCTCTCGGCAATCCATGCCGATGAAGATATACGATCCCTTCAAGCGGGAAGTTATGACCTGTCCGTGAACGGCAAATCGTCCAAAGTGGTTATCGCCGGCATACATCCGCAGGACAGTTGGAACGGGCTGCGGGTCATTTCCATTTTTTCCGTAGCCGAGATTACCCATGACGCCAACCAAGTGATCCGCCTCGGCGTGGTCGTGATGACGGCCAGCCTGATTTTTGCCGCTTTGCTTATCTATGCTTCGGCTTCGTTGTTATCCGGAAGGCTCCTCCGCTTAAGCAAGCATATGTCCAGGGTCCGGTCAGGATCTTGGGATACCTTTCTGGATATCGACGGCAAAGACGAAATTGGTTTGCTGTCCAGGCAATTTAATGCGTTAGTGAGGGAAGTGAACGAATTGGTCCATGAAGTCCAGGAAACGAATCGCCAAAAATACCTGGTAGAGCAAAGGCAAAACGAGATGAAGTTCAAGATGCTGGCCAGCCAGATTCATCCCCATTTTCTGTTCAACTCGCTGGAGTCGATCCGGATGGAGGCCCATATCCGGAAGCAGGACGATATCGCGGAGGTGGTATGGTTGCTCAGCACGCTGCTGCGGAGCAGCCTCGAGACCGGGAACGGCAAGATATCGCTCGGCCAAGAGCTGGAGCGGGTACGCTGCTATCTTGACATTCAAAAGTTCAGGTATGAAGACCGCTTGAGGTACCAATTGACGGTGAATGCGGGCTTGGAGGGGATGCAGGTACCGCCGTTGATCATCCAACCTTTGGTCGAAAATGCCGTCGTTCATGGCTTGGATAGCCGGGCGGAAGCCGTATGCATCGAGGTGGAAGCCAAAGCCGTTCCAGGGGGAGTTCGGGTCAAGGTGAGCGACGACGGCGCGGGCTTTGCGCCTGATCGTCTCGCCCTGGTACGGGAAAAGCTTGCTTCGGACATGATGGACGAGGAGGAGCAGCGGATCGGTTTGCGCAACGTCAACGATCGGCTTGTTTTGCTGTACGGGGCGTCAAGCGCCTTGCAGATCGAAAGCGAACCGGAATTCGGAACATGCATCACGTTTTTTATACCGGGAGGTGATTCCCGGTGTTGAAGGTAATGATCGTGGATGACGAACCGAAGCTCCGCCAAGGCCTTCAAACGTTGATTCCGTGGGAAAGCCTGGATCTCACCGTGACGGCCGCGGCGGCCAATGGAAAAGAAGCGTTGGAAATGATGGAAAAAGAACCTCCGGACATCGCGCTCGTCGATATCCGCATGCCGCTTATGGATGGGTTGCAATTGATCCGGCGGCTGGCAACGAGCGGCCATCAAGTGCAATGCATCATCCTTAGCGGGTATGCCGATTTCGAATATGCCAAGCAAGCCATCAAATACGGGGTTGCCGGGTATCTTCTCAAACCGGTGGATATCAAAGAAATGACGAATACATTAAAGCGGGTGCGCGAGCGAATCGAAGCGGAGCGGATGAAACGGGGGCAACGGCAGCTCGGGGTCGAGAACCGGGAGCGGGTCCTGCACCGCCTTCTCATACCGCAGGATCAGCACGAAACCCCCGCCGGATTGAGAAACTTCGCAACCGAAGCCGGCTTGTTGTGGAGCAGCTATGAAGTCGTTTGCGTGCTTCCGCGCGACGTTGAAGCGGGCCGTCCCGACGTGCTGCAGCAGTGCGCGGATGCAATACAACCCTTGATTGAAGGCAGGGGCCTGGGAGTGGTGACCGTGAATCCCCCATACGTGGTTTTGCTCCTCCGCAAGCCGCTGCGCGGCATCCGGCAGCGGGAGCATTTGCATCAGGAACTCCGGAACGGTTTGGGCGATTTACGTTTCGTCGCTGCAACCGGGGGAGCCGTCTGCGAGCCCGAAGAGATTTGCCGCTCCTATGCGAAAGCCCGGCATTGGATCAAGCAGGCTTTTTTTAGCGAAAAAGGACAGCTGCTGGGGCCGGGCGCTCCATCTTGCCCTTTTTCAGAATCCCCCGGACAATTCAACGAAAACGCCGAAGAGATGATGGAGGAGTTCATCCTCCGCCTATATTACAGTTTGGATGCCGGAAATGAACCGATGATCCTCCCGTTGTTGCAAGAAGCGGCAGCGTATTTTCTCATGCAGGAGCAGGATGAACATTCCGTCAAAGAATCGTTCTTTTTCCTATCCAACGCCGTCATTCATAAGCTGGCCGCGGGTTCCCGCAAGGAATGGAAACGAACGGAGGAGGTATCGAGATTTTTGAAGGGGATTTTCGAATATGAGTATCTGAGCGATCTGCTGGAAGAGACCCGCCGTTTTTTTCTCGCTTTGGCGGAGGAATCCGAACCGGAGGGGAAGGAAAAGGAATTGAAGATCATGATCAACATCATCCACAGGCATTACGCCGACCATTTGAAACTGGAAACATTGGCCGGCATGCTGAACTACAGCACCGCCTATTTGGGACAGCTTTTCAAAAGCAAGACGGGAGAGTATTTTAACACATACCTCGACAAGGTCCGGATCCGAAAGGCAAAGGAGCTGCTGGAACAAGGAATGAAGGTGTACGAAGCGGCGGAGCGCGTCGGCTACACAAACGTCAATTACTTCTACAGCAAGTTCAAAAAATACGAAGGACGTTCGCCGTCGGATTTTAAAAATCCATAATTCGTGGATGATTTTTACCGAAATCCGTTGTATGGGCCGTTTCTCTCCCCTGATTTATGATGGAAAGCAAGGAGAGGGGGGGAGGAAAAATGAAAACGATATCATCCAATGTGGAAAACGTTTACGAACCGGCGGAGCAGACAAAAAAAAGCGCCTGGAAGGTGCTGAAAAACCAGAAGTATCTCTACTACATGTCCATCCCGTTCGTTCTTTGGGTCTTCGTCTTCCAGTACCTGCCTCTGTGGGGCTGGACGATGGCCTTCCAAAAATACAGGCCCGGCGTCGGTTTTTTTGAACAGAAGTGGGTGGGCTTGGAGCATTTCCGGACATTGTTCCAGGATGACCATTTTTACCAAGTGCTTCGGAATACGCTGGCCATGAGCTTGATGGGCCTGATCGCGGGTTTCATCGTACCCGTCGTTTTTGCCCTGATGCTTAACGAGGTTCGATTGCAGGTGATGAAACGTTTTGTGCAAACCGTATCTTACCTGCCGCATTTTGTTTCGTGGGTGGTTGCCGCAGGCATCGTCACCAAAATGCTCTCGACGGACGGCGGCGTGGTGAACAGCCTGCTCATAAGCCTCCATATCATCGATCAGCCGATCCAGTTCATGGCCCAGGGGCACTGGTTTTGGGGGATTGTAACGGGCGCGGACATTTGGAAGGAAACGGGCTGGAACGCCATTATCTACCTGGCGGCCATCTCCGGCATCGGGCCCGAGTTGTACGAAGCGGCGCGGGTAGACGGCGCAAGCCGGCTGCGGCAAATGTGGCATATCACGCTGCCCGGGATCAGGCCGACGATCATCGTGCTCCTGATCATGTCCATCGGCCATTTGCTCGGTACCGGCTTCGAGAAGCAGTTTTTGCTGGGCAATCACCTCGTCATCGATTACTCTGAAGTGCTTGACTTGTATGCGCTTAATTACGGTCTGGCCATGGGACGTTATTCCTTCGGGACGGCAATCAATATTTTCAATTCGGTCATCAGCCTGATCCTGTTGTTTGCGGCTAACGGAATTTTTAAGCGCTTTACCAACGAAAGCATTATGTAAGGAGGAAGACATGGGGACTGTCAATCGTACGGCACCGGTCGGCCGGGGATCAAGCAAACTGAAGTCGAAATCGCCGCAGGACCGGATTTTGGAAGCGGTCGTTTATCTGTCCATGATCGGGGTCACCGTTTTGACGATTTATCCGTTCTTAAACGTGCTGGCGATCTCCCTTAACGATTCGGTGGATACCGTCAGAGGGGGATTACGATCTGGCCAAGGCAATTCACGTTAAAAAATTACGATTTGATCTTTACTTACAGCGGCTTGATCACCGGATTCAAAATCTCGGTTCTGAGGACGGTCATTGGTACCGCGGCGGGTTTGATCAGCGGTTCCATGCTGGCTTACACGCTTGCGCGCAGCGATTTCCAGGCCAGAAAATTCATTTCCGCCTTTCTCGCCGTAACCATGTACGTATCAGGGGGGCTGATTCCGGGATTTATCCTGATGAAGGATCTGCATTTGATCAATACGTTTGCCGTTTACATTTTGCCGGGTCTCGTAAGCGCTTTTAACGTCTTCGTGATTCGTTCCTTCATCGACGGGCTGCCCTATGCGCTGCAAGAGTCGGCCAAACTGGACGGGGCCAACGATTTTACGATCTACTGGCGCGTGATCCTGCCCCTGTGCAAACCGGCATTGGCGACCGTGGCCCTTTTCTTGGCGGTAGGGCAATGGAACTCCTGGTTCGATACGTATCTGTTTAACGGGTCCAACGAATCGTTGACAACCCTGCAATACGAGTTGATGAAAATTTTGCAGAGCACGACGACAAGCGCAACCAATGCCCAGGACGCCGCCAACATGGCCCAGCGTATGGCGCAGGTGTCGCCGGAATCGGTCAAAATGGCGATCACCATCATCGTAACGGTGCCGATTCTGATCGTCTATCCTTTCCTGCAAAAATATTTCGTGAAAGGCATGACGCTCGGGGCGGTCAAAAGTTAAAAACAGATCCAGGTGTGTCCAGGCTTACGCCTGTTTCTTACAGCACTGTCGTTGTTCATTACATTTTTTTGGGGGGGTTGAGCTTCATGAAGTCAGGTAAAAAAAGATGGGCGGCGTCTTTGCTGGCGCTGACTTTGACGGCAACGCTCGTTGCGTGCGGCGGAAACGGCGGCTCGCCGGCTGCCGGGACAGAGGGGGATGCTGCATCCGGAACGAAGGGCGACGACTTAAAGCCCATCACGTTCACGTATTTTTCGGAAGACTCCAGCACGAACTGGAATAACATGAAAGACGAGGTCGGCAAGGTCATCACGGAAAAAACCGGGGTTACGCTGGATGCGGAGTTCGCCGTCGGCGATCCGGTACAAAAAATTTCACTGATTGCGGCCACCGGCAACTATCCCGACTTGATCGCGGCCAAAGCGGACGTCGGCAAACTCGTCGACGCAGGCGCCGTCATCGATTTGACGGAGTTGATCGACAAGCACGCGCCGAACATCAAAAAAATGCTTGGAGACAAACTTGTCCGAACGAAGTACAGTTTGGACGACCAGGCGATCTACGCGATCCCGACCTGGTCGGCCGTCGAGGAGAAGAAGATCAAAGCCGACGGAGGTTTTGAACTTCAGCATCGCGTCGTCAAGGAAGCGGGATATCCGGAAATTCGCACGGTGAAGGATTTTGAGAAGGTCATTCAGGACTATATTACGAAGCATCCGACCGACGAAAACGGCAACAAAAATATCGGCTTGTCCCTGAATGCGGACGACTGGCATATGTACCAGGTGACCAACCTGGGATTCCAGACGACCGGCGGGCCGGACGACGGCGAATATTACATCGATCAAGAAACGCATCAAGCCACCTACCATTTCCGCCGTCCCGAAGAAAAGGAATTTTTCCGCTGGCTGAATCACATGAATGCCATTGGCCTGCTTGATCCGGAAAGTTTCGTACAGAAGACCGACCAGTTTAAAGCAAAGGTGGCTTCGGGGCGGGTTCTTGGCCTTGCCGATCCGGAATGGGACTACGGCGACGGACAAAATGCGCTCAAAGCGGCGGGCAAATTCGACCAGACGTACGGTCATTATCCGGTCACGATGAGCAAGGAATACAAGGATACGAGCTTCTGGCCCGCCGGTTTTGACGGAGGGTACGGCATCTCGATCTCCAGCAAATGCAAGGATCCGGTGCGTGCGATCAAGTTCCTCGACTTTTTGGCATCGGAAGAAGGGCAGATTCTGAACAACTGGGGCATCGAAGGCAAACATTACACGGTTGAAAACGGCAAGCGGACGCTTATTCCGGAGGTGCAGGAACGGGCGAACAATGACGGCGCGGCGTTCCAAAAAGAATCCGGCCTGGGGCTGTACTGGAACCTGATGGTCCACTACGGCGACGGCATCAAGGATTCGACCGGCAACTACTTCACCCGTAACTACCCGGAACTGCTGACGGCCAATTACAGCGAGGCGGAAAAAGAGACCCTGAAAGCGTATAACGCGGAGCATTGGAAAGACCTTTTCCCGAAGGAAGAAGAATTCAAACCGAGAGCCTATGGAGCGGCGTATACGATGTCGCTGCCTAACGACGATCCTGCGGTGATCCTGGGCGCCAAAATGAAGGATATCACCTGGAAACGCATCCCGGAAGCGGTCATGTCCAAGCCGGAAGACTTCGACAACATCTGGGACGCCTACATGGCGGAACTGGAGAAGGCCGGAGTCAAGGAAATGGAAGAAGCCTACACCAAGCATATCAAAGACCGGATTGAGCTTTGGTCCACCCAATAATTAGAACGAGGCATATCGATTGACGGGCATGTAAACTCTTCAGCCCTTTCGCTTCCTACAGGAAGCCGGAAGGGCTGAAGAGTGCTTTTTTATGCGGTCCGGTTTTCGACCGGACATTCAGGGACTCGATCGCATTTCTTGTTTCTCTCCGAAATTACGCTCCATGCAGCCAATGCTATGCCAAGCAATGTGACGATGGAGGCAACCCATGGCACGGCTGCTAGTCCCATCGTACTATCGATCACCAGTCCGCCTATGAATGCGCCGATGGCGTTGCCCAGATTAAAAGCCGATATATTGAGCGTCGAGGCCAACTCTTGCGCGTCTCCGGCTTTTTGCAGCACGAACATGTTGAGGGAGGGAATGATGCTGTATGCTGCCACTCCCCAGATGAAAACAGTCATGACGGCAGCGGCTTTGCCATGGCTCGACCAAGTAAATATCGCCATGGATGCGGCTAAGAGGATTAATCCGCCAAACAAGGTCGGCACGAGCCGTTTATCGGCAAGGCTGCCCCCCGCGATGTTGCCAAGTAACGAACCTGCTCCGAAAACAAGCAAAATGATAGTCACCGAATCGCTAGAAAAGCCCGTTATTCGTTCTAGGATTGGAGTAATGTACGTAAACCCGGCAAACGTCCCGCCGGTTCCGAATATGGTGATCAGCAGAACCAGGAGGAAGCCGGGACGGCTGACGATACGCAGCTGCCCTTTGATAGAGCCCCCTTTCGATCGCGGCAATGGGGGAATCTGTTTCATGATGCCCAGCAGGGCCGCAGCAGAAAGAAGGGATATGACCAGAAAAGGAAACCGCCAGCCCAAATGTTGGCCAAGAAGGGTTCCGAGGGGAGCGCCAAGGATGACGGATACGGTCAGTCCGGATCCGACCAGTGCGATATTTCTTCCTTCCTTGCCTGGTTGGGCCAAATTTTTGGCAGTGACAACGATCATGCCGAACAGGGTTCCGTGTGCCAGGGAGCTTATGACCCGCCCTGCCAGCAGCACACCGTACGAGGGAGCGGCGGTGCAAACGATACTGCCTAGAATAAATACGAACAGGAATGAACTTAATAAGGTTTTTCGCGGTAATCTTCCGGTCAACGCCGACAATACGGGTCCCCCAATGACGACGCCAAGAGCGTATCCTGTCACAAGCATGCCTGCGGCAGAAATCGAAACCTGGGTCTCGGTTGCAATAGGCAATAAGAGTCCCATGGGGAGAAGCTCGGCAGTGCCAACGGCAAATATCGTGAGGGTTAAAAGAATGAGCGCGGTCATTCTTTTTCGGTTGGAAAGATTACTGAAGTCTCGCGAGTTCGTCATGGTATATGCTCTCCTTTCAACATGCTGCGATCGGCATCTGGCTTTCGGTGATATAACATAACTCACTGCCCTCTTGCCTGGATAAATAACATTCTCTACTCGGCATTTCAGAGCTTATCCGGTAATGATTTCTTTCAATCCAGGAGCCTAGGTCGATACTCACCGGTGTATCTCTGTCGGGACGGCTGACGTGCTTGACCGACGCGACGGTCATTTCGGGGAGCACTTTCGTCTTGAATCGATCTGAGTCCGGGAGCGGAAGTTGAATTGGGCAGGCAATCTCCAGGCTGATGTTATCTTCGCACTCCGCGCAGCTGTGCCACAGAACCATATGCGAAGTGGGGAGCGACACGCCGTTCCACTTTAAATATTCGTCAATTTCTTCAAATAAATAAGGGATGTTCACCCTGCTCGTGGTTTCTCTGACCGAAATGACCCTTAGCGGATCCACCTTCTTCACCAAAACCTCGAAACGCGGAGTTCCACCGCGTTCGATCTGCTCCAGCCTCGCTTCAATTCGCCTCAAACGCTCGATTTCCGACTGAATCAACGACTGGACTTCTGCCTTCTTCAGCCGGAACATCCCTCGCATTTCATCTGGTGATACGTCATCATGAAGGAGCTGCCTAATCTGTTCCAGCGTAAATCCCAGATCTTTAAAAACGAGAATCCGATGCAGGACAAGCAATTGATCGCTAGTATAGTATCGGTAACCGCTTTGCGGGTCCGTATATGCTGGTTTGAGCAGTTCAAGTTGATCATAGAAGCGCAGCGTTTTGGCAGGAACTTGACTCAGTTTGGAAAACTCGCTGATCTTAAACATCATCCCTCTCCCTTTCTTGGATATGTTGGAGTTACCGTGGCCTTATTATAAACTTTCCATACAAGGGGAAAGTCAAGGTCTAAAAATGATTTCAAAATGAAGAATTTTTCATTCATTGTGTTGACCTTCACGTTACGTTAAGGTGTACAGTTTAGACGTCAGGAGGTGAAATCATGGAATACACCATACAGAAGCTCGGACGGCTGGCTGGAATCAGCACCCGGACGCTTCGATATTACGATGAGATTGGCATTCTGAAGCCGGCCAGAATCAACTCGTCGGGTTACCGGATTTACGGTGGGGATGAGGTGAACCGGCTGCAGCAGATTTTGTTCTACCGCGAGCTGGGGTTCCAGCTGGAAGATATTAAGGCCATCATGGACTCGCCATCCTTTGACCGGACCCGGGCGCTGAGGGCGCACCATGCGCAGCTTCTTGACAGGAGACGGCAGCTCGACCTGCTGATTACGAATGTGGAGAAAACGATTGCCTCCGCTGAAGGGAGAATCACAATGAGCGATCAGGAGAAATTTGAAGGGTTTAAACAAAAATGCATCGAGGACAACGAGAAACAATACGGCAAGGAAGCCCGCGAAAAATACGGTGATGAGGCCGTGGATAAGTCCAATGCGAAATGGATGAGCATGACGAAGGAGCAGCATGAGGAGGTGACCCGTCTCGCTGACGAGTTGTATGAGACGTTGGCTGAAGCGTTCAAGCAGGGGGATCCGGCCGGAGAGCTTGCCCAGCGCGCAGCGGATTTGCATAAACGGTGGCTGACGTATTTTTGGAACGATTACAGCAAGGAGGCCCATGCGGGACTTGCCCGAATGTACGTGGATGATGAGCGGTTTACGGCACATTATGATGCGAAGCAGCCGGGAACCGCGGCATTTCTCCGGGATGCGATTTTGATTTATACGGGCATGAAATCCTAAGCAGGCTTAGCCTGACCCAATAAAGTCATATGGATTTGGAGTTTTTGGAGTCACCCCTCTGCTTGCGTATCCCACGCGGCAGAGGGGGTTTATTGTGCGAACGTGCCCAAGGAGCCGTGAGCACAGCCTTCCTGCCCCGGATGAGGAACGGCTGTCGTTGGCTTCGCTTTTAAGCTCCGGAAATTCTCGGCATCGGCATCGGTTCCTTCCCCAGCTCGGCCCATACATATTTCAGCAACAGTTCGGTTTTGAGCGAGGCGTACGCCGGGTCGTCCCAGACATTGTTCAACTCGCCGGGATCCTCCTGAAGATCGAAGATTTCGCCGTAGGTTTGATTGTAATACACCGTGATTTTGTAACGCTCGTCGACATAGGTCTTTTGATGGATCGTCGTCGGTTCGTGCCTGAACTCGCAGATGGCGTGCGTGCGCGCCTGCGCCGCTTCGCCGAGCCATACTTTTGTCTGGTCGACGCCCGTCATGGCGTTAGGAACCGGGAGTCCGCACAGGGACAAAAAGGTCGGAGCCAAATCCACCAAGGATTGGATCGCGCTGCTCCGCTTGCCTGCCGGCACCCGTCCGGGATAACGCACGATAAACGGCAGCTTGATCAAGTCTTCGTAATGAAACCCGCCTTTGGCCTGCAGGCCGTGCTGCCCGAAGAAATGGCCGTGGTCCGTCGTAAAGACGACGATCGTGTTGTCGGCCATCCCCAGTTCGTCCAGCTTATCGAGGATCCGCCCGATGTATTTGTCCATCATGCTGATCATGCCGTAATAGACGGCGACCAGCTTTTTCTTGTCGTCGTCCGTCAGCCGCGGCCTGCTGCCATATTCGTAATAATGATGCGACCGGTAACCGTGGATGCCGTACCCCGTTTCCTGCAGATCGGAGAAGTCGGGGTGCTCTTCCTGGGTTTTGGCAAAATGCGGCGGATTGCGGTCATGCTCGCCCGGCACCATCCGCGGAACGGTGAGCTGCTGGGGATCGTACATCGTATCCCATGGCTCGGGCACGAGATATTCCGGGTGCGGGTCGAAGAAGCTGGACCACAGGAAAAAGCTCTCGCCATTTTCGTGATATTGTTCCAGTAAAGCATTCGTTCGTTCGGCAATCCAGGTATTGTAGTGGTACTCTTCGGGGATCGGCCAGGTATACGTCCGGTTCGGGTCCATGGTGCCGGTCGGCGGCAGAAAATAGTCCCTCCAGTTCCGGCAGCCTTTTTCCTCCATCCACAGCGCATAATGCTGCCCGACGTGGGCTTCGTTCGTGTGATTCCGGGCCAGCTCCACATGGTCGAAGCCGTAAAACTCGCCGTTATAATGTTTCCAAAATTCCAGATCCTGCAAAATGGGGTATGCTTCAAGCGACGGAAACGCTTCGGTCGACCGGAGCGGCTGAAAATGGGCTTTGCCGATGAGCCCGGTCCGGTAACCGGCCTGCCTGAAATCTTCGCCTACCGTGTGCCTGTCTTCCAGCAATTTGGTGCCAAGCGTCCACGCGCCGTGCTGGCTCGGGTACATGCCGGTAATGATCGAAGCGCGGCTGGGCGTGCAGGTCGGATTGGGGCAATACGCCCGGTTAAACGCCGTTCCTTCCCGGACAAGCCGGTCCAGGTTCGGGGTCTGTATTTCGGGATTCCACGCGCCAATCGTGTTCCAATGCTGCTGATCGCTGGTGATCAACAAAATGTTCGGTTTTTTCATCCGTCACCCTCCTTGCCCTGATTATAGGAAAAAAGGATATGCGAACGGAATGGCGTATTGTATGCTAAATTTATCATTTTGTCTGTTTGTGTCTTAAAAGAAGTTCAGGAGGCGAAAAACGTGCTGCAGGAATATGACCATGAATTTGCCGAGTTTTTGTACTACACCCCGGCCGAAATCGATAAGGGCAGCCCCTTTTGGTTGGTCAGGGCGGGCCGGAACATCGCGAAGCCGGGATACCGGATCGGTCCGCGCAGAATCGAATGCAGCAGCATTCATTTTGTCACGGAAGGCAGCCTGATGGTTGAATATAAGGGACAGTCCTGCAGGCTGCAGGCGGGGGACGCGTTCTGCATGTATCCGAATGAAACGTATTTGTATTATAAGCCGGACGACGAACCGTCCCTGCAGTTGACGTGGCTGGCCATGGACGGGCCCGGGATGGAAAAGATGCTGAGGCTGGCCGGATTCGATTTAGAGAAGCCCTGGTCCAGAGGACGGTGGACCCCGGAGCTGGAGGACCGGATCGGGCGGCTGTTTGCGGAGTGGAGAAAAGGGAAAGCCGATGAGCTAGCCGTCTCCCTGGGTTTGAAAGGGCTGCTGTACCAAACGTTATCCCTTTTAGCCTCGACCGCCGGCATGGGGGAAGGGCTTCGGAGCCCCGCAAAGAAAAGCAAAGCTTCGCAATGGACAGAATATATCGAATGGCATGCGGCTGAAGGGATCACGGTTCAGCAGGTCGCCGAATATGCCGGGTTGAACCGGACCTATTTTTCTGCGCAGTTCACCAAGGCCGTGGGTTTGACGCCCGCCCGGTATATTGCCAAGGTCAAAATGGACAAAGCCCAACAAATGCTGCGCGGGACGTCGGCCGCCGTTACGGAAATCGCCTATTCGCTGGGGTATCCGACGCTTTATGCCTTTACCCGGGCTTTCACCCATTATTGTTCGATGTCCCCGTCGCAGTACCGGAAGCAATATCAAACTTAGAGGGGCCCTTTTGGCATGGGTCCGTACGGCCTGCGCCGCTTCCATTCATTCGGATTTGGCAATTTGTCGGGTTGATGCATTTCCGTCATAAACGGCGCTACCTGTTGCGTTTCCGGTACGAGGCCGGAGTCATACCGGCATACCTTTTGAAGGTACGGTAAAAATGAGGCATGCTCTTGAAGCCGCAGGCGATGGCGATGTGCTCGATATTGTCGCTGGATTGCAGCAAGAGATCTTTGGCCGCGAAAATGCGCTTCGTCGCTATGTAATCGGTAACGTTCATGCCGACCCGCTGCTTGAAGACGCGGCTGAGATGGGCCGGAGAAACGGCCGTCCGTCTGGCAAGCCCGCCCAGCTCGAGGGGCTGATCGAGATGTTCGTTGATATAAGCAAGAACGTCCCTGAACCAGTCGGGACCCATGGGATCATGGGGAACGGCCGTCCCGGAGGATTGCTGCAGGCAATGCCGGTTTAAATGCAGCAGCGTCAGATGGAGCAATAACGCCATGGCATGAGTGCTGTCGGGACTTTGCTGCTCCCCTTCGCGCCGGATGGCGTCGATGTCGTCCTCCAGCTTTTTTCGATGCGAGGGAGAGAGGCTGTATTTGTACTGCTTGCTTTTTTTGGCCGAGTCAAACAATTTCAAATAAGGGTAAGCATCGCCGAAAGCCAAGTTTTGGATCAGCTGCGGGCTGAAAAAAACGGCGGAGGACGTCACCGGATCCTCTTTGTCGGGAAATGCGCGGTGCACCGTGTTGCCGGGAATGACGATGACGTCGCCCGGGTTCATCTCGTAAAAGGTCCGGTCGATAAAAAACGTGCCTTTCCCGCGGTAAACGTACACGAACTCGTACCATTCATGCAAATGGTCGGGAAGCTCGCGCTGCGGGCTTTTCGTTTCTTTGTAATGGAGAAGAAGAGGGAACGAACACTCGTTTTCCAGATGTTTGCGCATGGGTTTCATTGCGCCGCCGCCTTTCATGAACGGATGGAATGTACGATTATCTTATCAAAAAAAGGTATATATTTGTCTGTTCAGGCAATTTTTATTCTTTGATCGGATGTTTACAATAAGGTGGAATGGAGGCGGCTTACATGCGTATTGACGCTCATCAGCATTTCTGGAAGATCGATCGAAACGATTACGGCTGGATCACGCCGGAGTATCCGGTGCTTTTTCGCGACTATTTGCCTTCCGACCTTGAGCCGCATTTGCAAAAACACGGCATAAGCAAGACGGTTCTGGTGCAGGCGGCGCCAACCATAGAGGAAACCGAATTTATTCTCGGATTAAGCGAAAATGCTGATTTCGTCGCCGGTGTGGTCGGCTGGCTGGATCTGGATGATCCGTTTTTTATGGAACAGTACCTTCGTTTTTGGAAGCATCCGAAATTCATCGGGTTTCGCGTCATGATCCAGGATATGGAGGACCCCAACAAAATGTTGTCGCCTGCTTATTTAGAAGCGCTTTCCTATTTTGCGGAAGAGGCCGTGCCGGTTGATCTGCTGGTATTGTCGCATCAGCTGCCGCAGCTTGTCCGATTGCTGGAACGGATTCCGCATCTACGGGGCGTCGTCGACCATTTGGCGAAACCGCCGATCGCTTCGGGAGGGATGGAGCCGTGGAGAAGCCACATGGCCGAAATGGCCCGATATCCGAACATATACTGCAAGCTGTCGGGGATGGTGACGGAGGCGAACCGCCGGGAATGGAAAATGGAAGATTTCACGGCTTACGTCCATGAAACGCTTGATTTGTTCGGGCCGGAAAGGGTGATGTTCGGCAGCGATTGGCCCGTGTGCCTTCTGGCTGCAACCTATGATGAAGTCGTGGACGTGTTGCGGCAAGCGCTGCAGGACCGGCTGCCCGCGGAAGCGATCGAAGCGGTCTTCGGCGCCAACGCCGCGAGGTTTTATAAGCTGAATCAGCCTTAAAAACGGGGGAGCGAAACGATGAAATACAGAAAGTTGGGGAACACCGGTCTGAATGTATCGGCATTAAGTTTCGGAGCGTCTTCGCTCGGAGGGGTGTTCCGGGACGTTCAAAGGGAGGAAGGGATCCGCACGGTTCATACCGCCATCGACATGGGCATCAACCTGATCGACGTATCGCCCTACTACGGCCTGACGAAAGCGGAAGCCGTGCTGGGCGAAGCGCTGCGGACGATTCCGCGGGACCGCTGCGTTTTGTCCACGAAAGCGGGACGTTACGGGCAGGACGAATTCGATTTTTCGGCGGAACGCGTCATTCGCAGCGCGGAGGAAAGCATGCGGCGCCTGGGGACGGATTATCTCGACATTTTGCTGTTGCACGACATTGAATTCGGCACACCGGAGCAGGTTTTGGAGGAAGGGATCCCCGCTCTCGAACAGTTGAAAACATCCGGGAAAATCCGGTTTTTCGGCGTATCGGGCCTGCCGTTAAACATGATGGAAGCGGTATTGTCCCGTACCTCCCCGGATGTCATCTTATCGTATTGCCACTATTCCCTGAACGACACGACGCTGCTTGGTCTTCTTCCGTCGCTGGAACGGCAAGGGACCGGCCTGATCAACGCGTCGCCGCTGTCCATGGGATTGCTGGGCAACCGGGACGTGCCGGAGTGGCATCCCGCGGACGAGGACATCCGGGCCGTTTGCCGGCGGGCCGCCGAACATTGCCGGCGCCAAGGAGCGGACATTGCGAAGCTGGCGATCCAGTTCTCCACGTCAAATGAACGCATTCCGACGACGCTGGTCAGCACGGCAACCCCGGAACATATTCGCAACAATATTTTGTGGACGGAAGAACCCCTCGATGAACCATTGCTGCGGGAAGTGCTGGAGATCCTGAAGCCGATCGATGGCGCAACATGGCCGAGCGGACGGCCGGAATGGGGCGAACAGCCGAACCGGCAGAGCGGGGAGCGCAGATCATGAAGGGGATCATCTGCGAGGAGGTCGGACGATTCGAGTTTCGGAAGGATTTGCCGGAGCCGCAAATGCGAGAGGGCGAAGCGATCGTAAGGATTCGGAGGATCGGCATCTGCGGAACCGACCTGCACGCGTACCGGGGCCATCAGCCTTATTTTGCATACCCGCGCGTGCTCGGCCACGAACTTGCCGGGACGATCGAGCAAATCGGCCGTAACCGGGAAGGGCTCCGGGCAGGCGATCAGGTCAGCCTGATCCCGTACGTTCATTGCGGCCGTTGCCGGGCCTGCCGCAGCGGGAAAACGAATTGCTGCCAACATATGGAGGTGCTCGGCGTCCATGTGGACGGCGGGATGCGTGAGAGAATTGCGGTGCCCGTGCATTGTCTCATCAAGACGGAAGGACTGACGCTGGATCAGGCGGCGATGCTGGAGCCGCTGGCGATCGGCGCGCATGCCGTCCGCCGTTCGGGGGTGGGCGCCGGCGACCAGGTGCTCGTCATCGGCGCCGGACCGATCGGACTTGGCGTGATGGCGATGGCACGTTTCGCCGGCGCGGGGATCATCGCGATGGACGTGAACGACGATCGTCTTGCTTTTTGCAAGGTCTGGGCCAAGGCCGAGCATACGGTAAACGCGCTCCGGGAGCCGAAGGAGCGGCTGGCCGAGCTAACGGACGGCAGCTTCCCGGCATACGTTATCGACGCCACCGGAAATGCCTCTTCGATGGAAAGCGCCTTTGGGCTCGTCGGCCACGGCGGCTCCCTGACCTACGTCGGGTTGGTGAAAGGCGCCATCACCTTTAGCGACCCCGAATTCCATGCACGCGAAATGACGCTGCAGGGCAGCAGAAACGCTACGCGGGAGGATTTTGAACGGGTGCTTGCGGCGATATCGGCGGGAGATATCGATGTCGGCCGTTACATTACCCACCGCTGCGGATTCGAAGACATGATCGGTCAGTTCGATGCCTGGCTCAAACCGGAGTCGAAGGTAATCAAGGCTTTGGTGGAACTGGACTGATCGCTCAGCATACCGCCATGTTGGCGGACTGGAGAAGCGGCGTGGCTAATATCGAACCGATAAAAAGTAAAAATCGGGCGGGCATGTAAAATGATGCGAATGGTGCCCATCCGTCCGTCGCAGGGATAATGAATTTGTTACGCTGGATGATCAAGAGTCAAGCTGGCAACGGCGACTCTAAATTAAAGAGATGGAGAGTGAAGCTTCGTGAAGGAACGACCCACGCGCCCGAAATGCTCGCTGCTGTTCGAGGAACCTGCCAACGCATGGGAGGAGGCGCTGCCGATCGGCAACGGACGGCTGGGGGCCATGGTATACGGCCAGCCTCGGCAGGAGCGGCTCCAGCTCAACGAGGATTCCGTGTGGTACGGCGGACCGCGAGACCGCAACAACCCGGACGCCAAAGAGAATCTGCCGGAAATCCGGAGGCTTATCTTCGAGGGAAAACCGAAGGAAGCGGAGCGCCTGGCAGGGCTTGCGCTGTCCGGCCTGCCGGAAACGCAGCGGCACTACCTTCCGCTAGGGCATCTGCTGCTGGATTTTGCGCTTCCGGCCGGCAAGCCGGAAGGCTACTCCCGGATGCTGGATTTGGACCATGCTGCCGTAACCGTCAGCTTCAAGCAAGGGGGCGTTACGTTCCAGCGTGAATGGTTCGCCAGCTATCCCGATCAGGTCATCGTCATCCGACTGACCGCAGACCAGCCGGGATCCATCGGCTTTTCTGCGCGACTGGAGCGGGGACGATGGCGGTATGCGGACAGAACCGGAAGAACCGGAGACGATGCCATCTGGATGAGCGGCAGCTGCGGCGGCGAAGGCGGCAGCCTGTTCGGCACGGTATTGAAGGCGGCGGCGGAAGGCGGAACGCTGAAGGCTGTAGGCGAGCATCTCCTGGTGGAGAAGGCGGATCACGTTACATTAGTGCTGGCTGCGGCAACAACGTTCAGGACCCGGGATCCGCTTCGGGATGCCATGAAAAGGGCGGAACGCGCCCTGTCGCTAAGCTACGGGGACCTGTATCAGCGCCACGCCGACGATTACCGCGCATTGTTTGGCCGGGTTTCGCTCTCCCTCGGTCCGACTGACGCTGAACTTGAACGCATGAGCCTCCCGGACCGCATGGAGCGCATGCGCCGCGGCGGAGCGGATCCGGGACTGCTTGCGCTGTATTTTCAATATGGACGCTACCTGTTGATTGCAAGCAGCCGTCCCGGCTCGCTTCCCGCCAATCTGCAAGGCATTTGGAATGAGCACTTCCTCCCGCCGTGGGACAGCAAGTATACGATCAACATCAACGCCCAAATGAACTATTGGCCGGCGGAATCATGCCATCTTGCGGAGTGCCATGGGCCGCTGTTCGATCTGCTGGAACGGATGCGTGAGACGGGCAGGCGTACGGCGGGCGTCATGTATGGCTGCAGGGGATTTGCGGCTCATCATAATACGGACATTTGGGCCGATACGGCTCCTCAGGATTCATACCTCCCCGCTTCCTACTGGCCGATGGGCGCGGCGTGGCTTTCGCTGCATTTGTGGGAGCATTACCGTTTTTCGATGAACGCGGAGTTTCTGAGGCAGGCGTATCCCACGCTTCGGGAAGCGGCGGAGTTTCTGGTCGATTACGTGGTCGAAACGCCGGGGGGCGAAATGGTGACCTGCCCGTCGGTATCCCCGGAGAACACCTATATTCTTCCGAACGGAGAATCGGGCGTTCTGTGCGCAGGGCCATCGATGGACACCCAAATCATCCGCGAGTTGTTTGCGGCGGTCCTTGAAGCGGAGGCGATCCTTGGCGTTGCCGGGAACGAAGCCGTTGGAGGGGAGCTGAAACGCGTGATGGACAAACTGCCGCAGCCAAAGATCGGCAGGTACGGCCAACTGCAGGAATGGTACGAGGATTATGAGGAAGCCGAACCCGGCCATCGCCATATTTCGCATTTGTTTGCCCTGTATCCCGGCAGCCAAATCACGCCGGAGGGAACGCCGGAGCTGGCCAAGGCGGCGAGAAGCACGCTGGAACGGCGCCTTGCGAACGGCGGCGGCCATACGGGCTGGAGCCGGGCGTGGATCATCAATTTCTGGGCGAGGCTCAGGGACGCGGAAGCGGCGGCAGATCATCTCGCTGCGCTTTTGATGCATTCCACGCTGCCAAACTTCCTGGATAACCACCCGCCGTTCCAGATTGACGGAAATTTCGGCGGGACGGCCGCGGTAGCCGAGATGCTGCTGCAGAGCCATGCCGGTCGGCTTGAGCTGCTGCCGGCTCTGCCCGCTTCCTGGTCGGAGGGGGCCGTCAAGGGGCTTCGCGCCAGGGGCGGCTTTACCGTCGACATGGCGTGGAAAGCAGGGAAGTTGACGCACGCGACGATTGTATCCACCGTTGGGGGCCCGTGCACGGTTCGTTACCGGCAGCCCGTCGTGGTGAAGAGGGATGGAAACAAGATATCCCAAGGAAACAACCGGGAAGGTTTCATCCGTTTTTATACGGAACCGGGAGCAGCCTACCGGATCGAAACGGAGAATTTGCTCCCATCCATATAACAAAGAGAAAGGGAAATTTCATAAGAAGGAAACCGGTCCGCTTGCGGATCGGCTTCCTTTTGTTACGGCGGCCGCACTGAAAAATTCCCGTCTCACGATATATCAATTGGATATTCGTATATATCATTGTTTAAATCCAAGTCGTCATTTACAATTTTTTTTGATTTATATGAATGAGGAAGTTATGTATACCAGGCGTTGAATGCCAAAGGTTGACAAGGCCAGGGTTCCTTTGCGCGCTCATGAAAGCGCTTGTTTGGAACGGTCCGGGCCGAAGCGCCGCGGAATCCAAACGAATCCGAATGGGATTCACGGAGCGACATGCCGGGAATCCGCAAAACGAAGGGAGACGATAAACATGCTTCGAATCGTGCAAGTGGAAAACGGGTTGGTTCAGGGACTGCCGGCAGCCGACCCCAGAATCACAAGTTTCAAGGGCATCCCATTCGCCGCCCCTCCCGTAGGCGACAACCGGTGGCGTGCCCCACAGCCCGCCCAGGACTGGGATGGCGTGCTTAAGGCGTACGAATTCGCGCCGATCTCGATGCAGGTAAGGCAGGAGATCGACGAAAACAATATCTATACCCGGGAATGGGCCGTGGAACCGGACATCGCCATGGACGAGGACTGTCTCTACCTGAACGTATGGACACCGGCCAAACGTACCGATGAGAAGCTGCCGGTCTATGTATGGTATTTTGGCGGAGGTCTTCAGGTCGGCCATACGGCTGAAATGGAGTTCGACGGTGAACGCATTGCCAGAAGAGGGATCGTGGTCGTCACGATCAATTATCGCCTCAATGTGTTCGGTTTTTTATGCCATCCGGAAATTACGGCGGAAGCGCCCGAAGCACCGGCTAACTTCGGCCATCTCGACCAACAGGCGGCCACAAGATGGGTCAAGCGTAATATCGCGGCTTTCGGCGGCGACCCGGACAACATCACGATCGGCGGTCAGTCCGCCGGCGGCGGCAGCGTGATGACCCAGCTGACTTCGCCTCAGAATGAGGGGCTTTTTCAGAAAGCGATCATTCAAAGCGGAATCTATACGAAGCTGTATCCGGGGACTCGCGTGCCCCCGCTTCGAAATCAATTGGCTGAGGCCGAACAGGATGGCGTAAAATTTTTTGAATACCTTGGCGTATCTTCGCTTGCGGAAGCCCGGCAGCTGGATGCCGTCACTCTCCGCGACAAGGCTGTGCAGTACAAGGGATTCTGGGGCACCGTCGCTGACCAGGTGTTTAGCGTAGGCAGCCCGTTTGAATTGTTCCTTGAGAACAAGCGCTGGAACGTGCCGGTCATGTTTGGCCACACGTCCTCCGAATTTTTCAGCGTTCCGGATGTCCATACACCTGAAGAATTCAAGCAGCTGGCCGAAGACATGTTCGGAGACGACGCAGAGGCGTTCCTGAAGCTGTGTGGCGCACCATCGGCCAACGTGGAGGAGAGCCGGCAGAAGGCCTCGGTGAGCAGCATCGAATATGCGATCCGGATCGCCGCGCAGGCCAATGCCGAGAACGGTTCCGGCACTCCGTTGTATTATTACAATTTTGATGCCGAAATCCCGGGCTGGGATCATCCGGGCACCTTCCACTCGGTGGATCTCTGGTTTTTCTTCGAAACGCTGGCGAAATGCTGGCGGCCGTTTGTCGGCAAACATTACGATTTGGCCCGCCAGATGTGCAATTACTGGGCCAACTTCATCCGTACCGGAGACCCGAACGGGCTGGATTCGACGGGAGAGGAGCTGCCGAGATGGGAGCCTTATACCCCCGAAGCCCCGTATGGCATGCTTTTTGCCGATCGGGCCGAATTTTGCAAAGAACCCCCAAGCGAGATCATGAAATTTCTGGTGCACCAATATTTCAAGAAAAACGGGTCCGCTCTGCAACCGGAGGTATAGCAAGGGGAAAGCCGAATGTTAACCCTTTGCCTGCTGTTGGAATTTTCTTGGCGTATAGCCTGTCATCTGTTTGAACTGCCTGCAGAAGTGCTCGACATTTTGATAACCGCATCGGGAAGCGATATCGGCAATGCTTTGGGTGCTGTGAATTAAATATTCTTTGGCCAACCGGATTCGGCTGTTGATGACGTCTTCCATGCAGGTGACTTTAAATGTTTTTTTGTAGATGCTTTGCAGATAGCCCGGGCTGATTCCGAGATCATCCGCCATTTTCGCAATCGTCCAGTAATCGCCCGGATCGTTCTGGATCGCGGTACGAAGTTTCAACAAGTTATAGTACTGAGGCGTGACGGGTTCATGGAAATAAGATTCGAGCAGCTTGTTGAACAGCGTTCGCAGCAAACAGTCGATGGAGGATGCCTTGTAATCCCGGTGAAAGTTGTGTTCGATGGTCAACAGTTCAAGCAGCTTGTGGCAATAGTCCGGATCATCCAGGGCAAAAGGGACTCCGAGCGGCAGCGGCGATTCGGTAATATAGGGTTCGTTGGATTCGAAGCGGATCCAGTCGTTGATGAATTGATCGGCGCATGCCCGATAATAAACCTTCTGCTGCGGGCGGTAGAGAATAGCGCTATGCGAAGGATATTCCTTCAGATCTCCATTGACCCAGAACAGCGCGGGAGTTTTGGTGATGACAAGGAGCCAGTGATAACCCATAGGAACATCGATCACAAAGTTGCCCGGGTGCGTCGTGTTGCACTCGACAAAATGAATATGGGCCAATCCTTATCCCCCCTGTGGAATGATGTCTCTACTATACCATATCGAGGAAAATAGGAACGATAGAGGTGCGCATGGCCCCAAAACCGGCAAAGAGTAAACATCGGGCGAGGATGTAAAGAGATGCGAATTGCGTTTGGGCTTCACGGCCCGTCATAATATCATATCGAAATGCAGAATCTGCTCCCATTGAATAACAAAGAAGGGAGAATTCCTATGACCGACCATTCAGCCATATCCATGAACGACTCGGGAGGTCCGGCGGCACCGCGGGACCCTGAATACTTGCATGAGGGTGATCCAACTCCTGAAGCCGTGATCGATCCCCCGGTTGACTTTGCATCGCAGTCCTACCGTGACATGATCGCCAAATCTCTGCTGAATCGGGGCAACAATAAGCGATTGAAAGCGGCCATCGAAAAAGCGAAGAGAGGCGAGCCGGTGACCATCGCCTATATCGGCGGTTCCATAACCCATGGCGCCGGGGCCGTCCCGCTTCCCGTAAATTGTTATGCTTACAGGTCGTACGAGCTCTTTAGGAAGCGGTTCGCCTCCTCCTCCGAGGGACGTTCGGTCCGTTTCATCAAAGCGGGGGTAGGCGGCACGCCGTCGGAGCTGGGGATCGTCCGTTACGATCGGGATGTGCTCCGGGACGGCAAGGAGAATCCGGATATCGTGGTCGTGGAGTTTGCCGTCAATGACGCCGGCGACGAAACGCGGGGGAATTGCTACGAAAGCTTGGTGCTCAAGGCGCTTGACGGCCCCGGCCAGCCTGCCGTAATTTTGCTGTTCAGCGTGTTTCTGAACGACTGGAATCTTCAGGATCGGCTGGCTCCGGTCGGGTGGCATTACGACCTTCCCATGGTCAGCATCAAGGATGCCGTCGTGGAGCAGTTCCGTTTGACCAGGGACCAAGGAGGCGTCATCTCCAAAAGGCAGTTTTTTTATGATATCTATCATCCGACGAATAGCGGGCATCAAATCATGGCGGATTGCCTGGACTGGCTGTTCGAAGTCACGGACCGGTCTGTTCCGGACGCGGAGGATATCGCGACCGATAAGCCGCCGTTGATCGGCCGTGATTACGTTCACACCCGGCTGCTCGATCGCCTGAACGGTAATAGCGTCGCCCGGATCGATCCCGGCGGTTTCCGGGAGACCGATACGGATCTGCAGCTCGCCGAAATGGACGACCATGATGACGGCACGCCCCAGTTTCCCTATAACTGGATGCATACGGCCGAATCGGGAGACGGCCATTTCAGCATGACCCTCCGGAGCAAGCGCCTCATTCTCGTATTCAAAGACTCGGGAAGCAGCGAATTCGGAACCGCCGAGATTCGGGTGGACGGGCAGCATAAGATGTTCGCCGATCCGCATGAAATAAACTGGACCCACTGTAACGCGGTGATTTTGGTTGATGAGCAGGAATCAAAGGAGCATACGGTGGAGATTGGCATGGCCGAGGGCAGCGAACATCAACGTTTTACCATTTTGGGGTTTGGTTACGTGCCGTAAGATCAGTCACGGAGAAGGAAGCCTCTCCTTTGATGGATAGGCTTCTTTTTTATTTGGGGCACCGTCGCTGCAGCCCGAAATCATGTTTAAAACTTACAAATGCCATTTAGATTCTCTATGGTTGTTTTCCGGAAATCCATTTAACATGATCCATGGGCTTGCAGTTTCATCAGGAACCGCCGGCTTCGGAACCGATTGTTGCATTCATCGTTTTGGCATGCGCGTGCAAGCTCATTTTTTGAAAGCGCTGTACTTTGAAGTGCAGCGAGATCCAAAGGGGGGTATTTATGAGGAAGCGTAAGTCGATGGTGCTGGTATGGTGTTTGATTCTAGTCCTGATGGCCTCTTGCAGCAGCGGTTCGGGAGGAGGCGCGGCCAACCCGGATGCAAGCGGCGGGAATTCCGCCGGGGGAAGCACGGATGCGCCCGCGAAGCCGGATGATAAAGAAGAAAGCAACACGTCGGAAATGGATTTCGACATGGGCGGCCGGACGATCAAATGGGTATCCTGGTACGACGAATCGATCAAGGAAGATAATCCGGACAACATCAAGAAGAAGCAAAACCTGGACGAACTCATGAAAAAGCACAACTTTAAAATGGAATACGTCATGATCGACTACAGCGAGTACGTGAATAAAGTGACGTCATCCCTGCTGGCGGGAGAGCCGATCGGCGACATCATCCGGATGGCCAGACCTTGGATGATTCCGACGCTCGTGAAGCAGGATTTATTTTCGCCGGTGGATGAATATACAAAAAATCAGAACGTGTTTATTCAGCAGTACACGAACGATTATTCACAGTTTGAGGGCAGGGGCTACGGCTTCAGGGCAGGCATCAACGGCGCTTCATCGGGCATTTTTTATAACCGGACCTTGATGGGGAAACTCGGCCTCAAGCCGCTGCAGGAATACGTGAACGAAAATAACTGGAATTGGGAGACGTTCATCCAAGCCGCAAAAGAGGCGAACAAAGACACAAACAATGACGGCAAGCTGGACATATGGGGGCTCGCTTCCGCTTCGATCTTAGTGCAGGCTTTGGCGGCCAACGACGCGAATCTCGTTTCAGAGGGCAAACAAAATCTTGAAGATCCCAAAACGAAAGAAACCTTAGACTTCATCTCCCGCCTCGCAACGGAACATATCGCCAGGCCTACGGAAGGGGGAGATTGGACCGAACCCGGCCAATTTTTCCGCCAAGGAAACACGCTGATGTATGCCGGAAGCGATTACGAAATGGATGGGTTTAAAAAGGATATGCCCGATTTGGATATCGGATTTCTGCCTTTTCCTAAGGGACCGAGCGCCACGGAATACCGCTCCCATCTTACGATTCCCAATTACTTGACGATTCCGAAGGCGGTCGAACATCCCGAGCAACTGGTTTATATCTATGAAAAAATCAACGATATCGAGTCCATCTACGATTACCCGAAACAGTCAACGCTCGAAACGTTGTTCAAAAACGAAGACGATATCCACAATGCCAAAATAGCAGGGGAAGTCATCAACGTCGTCGACGGCAAAGACGGGTATCCTTCCATGCCTTATTACGAACTTGTCGGAGAAATCCTGGAAGGAAATTCCGTTTCCACGGTCATCGGGAAATATAAAGAGCCGTTCCAGGCTTCGATCGATGAAGTTTGGAAAAAGTAGCGATTATGCATACCGTCTCCACATAAGAAAATAACTGAGGCGGGGGCTCCTCATTCAAGGAGGTGCTTCTGCCCCGCCTGTTTCCTGGCCGCGGATGGAGGATAGCCCTTCATTTCCTTGAACAACTTGCTGAAATAATAAATATCGTCAATTCCGCACATCTCCGCCGCGTTTTTTACCGTAAAATCGCCGGATGACAGCATCATTTCGGCATTGTTGATGCGAATGCGTTTGACATACTCCTTGATCGTCGTACCGGTACTCTGCTTAAAGAGCCTGCCCAAATATACGGGGTGCAGCTGCAGCCATTCCGCCAATTCGGCGATCGAGAGATTTTCCGAGTAGTGCTCTGAAATGTATTCGGTTAATTTTTTGATCCGCGGATCCATCGGCATGGGCGCTTGGCGGTAATGGTTGCTGAGCAGACGGTGGAGGATGAGTTCGAACAAGGCGCGCGCTTGGATATGGTAAAACGGCTGCTTGCTCATCCATACATGGTTGAATTCACGTATATACCCCAGAATCTCCTTGGTGATCACTTTTTTTGTGACGCCTTTGAACGGGAGATGAACATGATTATACGGTTCGGCCCAAAAAAAGTTGAACGGATACGAATGCATGGGGAACTCCTTGAACGTATGGGCTTCCCTGATGCTTCCTTCCGGGACGTACACAAGGTCGCCTGCTTCCGCAGTGAATTTTTCTCCATTAATATAGTAATTCGCCATGCCGTCTACCACGAACGTCAGATCATGAAAATCGATTTTCGCTTTTTGGATCGTCCACTCGGGAAAGCATCTGCGGTCAATGAACAGAAAAATATTCGGAACAAGATGGGGATGATGCTCGATTTCCAAGGACACCGCCTCCTATAAGCTAATCATAGATTCCGCTCCAAAAATTTCAAGAGAAAAAAGCAATTCATTGCGCTCTCAATAAAGGGGGTTTTTTGCATGGTTACCTTAACCGGATTCGCGGACGAGATTTCTTCCGATTTGGAAGAGCAGCTGGACGTGCTCGAATCGGAACATATCCGTTACCTGGAGCTGCGAGGGGTCTGGGGAAAAAACGTAATGAACTTAACCGAAGAGGAAGCGGCAAAGATCAAAGAACGTCTGAACCGGCGGGGATTCGGCGTTTCCTCGATCGGCTCTCCCTTAGGAAAAATCAAAATTACCGACGATTTTGATTCTCATTTTGCGGATGCCGCGCATGCCATACGGTTGGCAAAGTTTTTTCAAGCCAAGTTTGTCCGCATATTTTCCTTCTATATTCCGGACGGAGAACATGAAACATTCCGCGAGGAAGTATTCGGCCGCATGAAACGGCTCGTTCGGCTGGCGAATGACGCCGGAATCGTTTTGCTCCATGAGAATGAAAGCCATATTTACGGCGATACGGGGGAACGCTGCCGGGACATCTTGGAGGCGGTTTCATCGCCCGGCTTGAGGGCGGCTTTCGATCCCGCGAATTTCGTGCAGTGCAAGGTAAAACCCGTGTCCGAGGCCTACCCGCTGCTGGCCGATTATATTTCGTATATTCATGTCAAGGATGCACTCATGGACAAGGGCACGGTTGTCCCTGCCGGCGAGGGAGACGGTCAAATGCATTTGCTTCTCCAAGAACTGAAGCGGACGGGATATTCCGGATTCATGTCTTTGGAACCGCACCTGCAGGCAACCGGAAGATATGCGGGACTTGGCAAACCCGAATTGTTCGTGGTAGCCGCCAAAGCCATCAAACGGCTGCTGGCTGAACAAGAAATGAAGTGGAACTAGAACGTCGCATAAAACGTTGCATGACTAGGAGAGACGAACGGATCCGTCAAGGACCGGGGTGGTCGCAGGGCTTCCCATGAAATCATGTTCGCGCAGTGATCGTATTAGCGAGACGACGATGTATAAGGAGATGATAACAAGATGTCACGGTTTAAGAAACCCGTCTGCGCATGGTTGGCATGCTGCACGATGTTGTCACTTATATTTAGCGTTTCGGTGTCGGTACCTAACAAAGCTTTGGCGGCAAGCGATGCAACGATCAATTTGGCCGCCGAGAAGCAAGTGATCCGCGGGTTCGGAGGAATCAACCATCCGGTATGGGCGGGAGACTTGACGGCAGCGCAACGGGAAACCGCATTTGGCAACGGGGACAACCAATTGGGCTTCTCCGTTTTACGAATTCATGTGGATGAAGATCGGAATCAGTGGAGCAAGGAAGTCGAAACGGCCAAAAGCGCGATCGCGCGCGGAGCCATCGTTTTTGCTTCACCTTGGAATCCCCCAAGCGATATGACCGAGACCTTCAATCGTAACGGAGATACATCGGCCAAACGGCTCAGATACGATAAATACGCTGCCTATGCGCAGTATCTCAACGATTTTGTTACGTATATGAAAAATAACGGCGTCGATTTGTATGCGATTTCGGTCCAAAACGAACCTGACTATGCGCATACCTGGACGTGGTGGACGCCGGCAGAAATGCTTCGCTTTATGAAAGAAAATGCCGGGTCCATCCAATGCCGGGTAATCGCTCCCGAGTCATTTTCTTATCTGAAAAACATGTCGGACCCGATTCTGAATGATCCCCAGGCCCTTGCCAACATGGATATTCTGGGCGCCCATCTGTACGGCACTCCGTTCGACAACTTTTCTTATCCTCTATTCAAAGAAAAAGGAGCGGGGAAGGATCTCTGGATGACGGAGGTCTATTACCCCAATAGCGATAATAATTCGGCGGATCGTTGGCCGGAAGCGCTGGATGTTTCCTATCATATTCACAAAGCGATGGCCAAGGGGGATTTTCAGGCTTACGTATGGTGGTATATCCGCAGGCAGTACGGTCCGATCAAGGAGGATGGTTCGATAAGCAAGCGGGGTTACAACATGGCTCATTTCTCCAAGTTCGTTCGCCCTGGTTACGTGAGGATCGATGCAACGGAGAATCCGGATACCGACGTATATACATCCGCCTATAAAGGCGACAACAAGGTTGTGGTCGTGGCGATCAACAGGGGCACTTCGGCCAAAAGCCAACATTTCGTCCTGCAAAACGGAACGGCATCCAAGGTATCTTCATGGGTGACGGACGCCGGCCGCAATCTGGCCCCCGGGTCTGTTCATACGTCCGGAGATTCATTTACGGCGCAGCTTCCAGCCCAGAGCGTGACCACGTTTGTGGTTGACTTGGGCAGCAACGGCAGCACTTACGAAGCAGAAAGCGGCACGACATTGACAGAGGCGGTCGTTGAAACCGTCAATCCCGGATATCACGGCACCGGATACGTTAACTTTAATGCCTCATCCGGCGCAGCCGTTCAGTGGAACGGTATTTATTGCGCAGTGGCCGGAACCAAAAACGTGAATTTTCGTTACGCGCTGGAATCCGGTTCAAGAAAAGTGGATGTTTACGTCAACGGGACAAAAGCGATCAGCAATGCTGAGTTTACAGCGACCGGCAGCTGGTCCACCTGGAGAAATCAAACGATTCAAGTATCCATGAACAGCGGAATCAACACGTTAAAAGTCGTTACAACCGGGACGGAAGGGCCGAATATGGACAGCGTTACCGTTTCGCCAGGTTCGTAACGCGGCAGGCAGCGGATTCAATGTTTTATAAGCTTATAAGGGAAGGCCCATCCGCAGAAGCGGGGAGCCTTCCCTTATAAAATGCCGTAAAACCCAAAAAAAGTAAAAATACGGCATGCAAGTAAAGAGATGCGGATTGTTTTGTCAATGAAATCCATGAATAATAGAAATGATACGCTTCTAACACTATGAAACGAAATGGGGTTGCACGCTTGCGTATTTCCAGAATAAGCATGGTCACGCTTCTTCTTACGATCACGTTCCCGTTGTCTATGCTGGCGTCTTGCGACGGGAAAGGCTTAACGAATCAGAGCGGTTTGCCGTTGAAGAGTGATGGAGAATATACCTATACAGAGCCTGGATTAAGGAAGTACAACCCGCCGATCGAGCTGACCTTCGTGCGGGAGACGAGCGATGATTTGGACAATCTCATCAAAACGCTACCGGGGGAAACGCTGGAGGATAACCGATGGACCCGCTTGTACGAACAAGTGCTGGGCATCCGAATCAAATATGATTGGACGGCGAAAGGCACCCTCTACAATCAGAAGCTGGGCGTCGCGCTGGCCGCGGGCGATTTGCCGGATGTCGTGAGAGTCAATGCGGAGCAGCTCCGCCAACTGAGCAATGCAGGCCTGATTCAGGATTTGTCCCAAGCCTATGAGAAATATGCGGCGCCGTTTACGAAAGAAATTTTGGGCCAAGAAGGGACCGGGCCGTTCGAAGCCGCTACGGTGGACGGAAAATTGATGGGCATTCCCGAGACCAGCTCATCGATTGAGGGCGCCCAATATATTTGGATTCGGACCGATTGGCTGGAGCGCCTCGGTTTGCAGCCGCCGCAAACGATGAATGACGTGTTGGAGATTTCGAAAGCGTTTACAGAAAGGGACCCGGACCGTAACGGGAAAAACGATACATTGGGGCTTCCGGTGACCCAATATTTGTGGGATCCCGTGATGGGCTTGTCGGCATTCATGGCCGGTTACGACGCCTTTCCGAATATGTGGATTCGGAATTCATCCGGCAAACTCGTCTTCGGCGCCGTTCAGCCGGAGGTCAAGACCGCACTGAAGGTCCTGCAGGACATGTATCGGAACGGCCAAATCGATGAGGAATTTATGTTTAAGGACGGCATCAAAGTAAAAGAACAAATTACCGCAGGAAAATATGGCATGATGTACGGCGAACAGTGGGGGTCGTTTGTCGTGCAAGGAAATCATGAGCGGGACCCGGAAGCAAGGTGGCAGGCATTTCCCATCGTATCGGCGACGGGGAATGCGGCGAAAGTGCCGCTCCGCTTCGCAACCCATCAATTTCTTGCCGTCCGCAAGGGGGTGGCTCATCCCGAAGCGGTTGTCAAGCTGTTCAATTTGCATCTGGAAAAGAACTGGGGAGCGACGGCCGAATACGAAACCTATTACAGCACCCCTTATCCGGCGTGGCAGCTTTCTCCCGTCACCCCTTATCCGGCGCTGAAAAATCTGAATGCCTATTACCAAATCGAAGAAGCTCGGCGAACCGGGGACTCTTCCGTGCTTAAGGATGAGGCAAGGGCGATTCAAAAAAACATCGAGGCCTACCTTACCCGGAACGATCCGTCCGGTTGGGGCTGGGAACGAACCTACGGCCCGTCGGGGGCTTTTTCCATCCTTGACCGTTACAAAAGGAACAACCAGTTATTGTATGAAAGCTTTGTGGGTGCTCCAACCGACACGATGATCGAGAAACAATCCATTCTCGACTCCCTGGCGATGGATACGTTCACCAATATTATCCTTGGTCGTCCCATCGAAGAATTCGATCATTTCGTCGAGGAGTGGCATCGATTGGGCGGTGACCAAATGACGGCCGAGGTCAACGAGTGGTATTCGGACAGACAGAAAGACTAGTGCATCGGAGGCGTTAAATTGATAAGGATTCCCGTGAATTCATTGCGTCATACCATTCTGGCCAGGCTTGTCCTGATGTATGTGGTGGTGATCCTCCCGATCATTCTGCTCGGCGTTTATTTGTACAATTGGAGCTATAAAAACGCAAGCGAAGAAATATCCAGAAATGCGCTGGCGCAGCTGTCGTCCTATCTCGAGGGGCTGAACCGGGAAATCGAATGGCTGGAAATTCAGCAGTTCGATATTTTGCAGGAAAGCGAGCTTCATAAAATCGCCGTCACGTGGGAGAAGATGGACAGCGCGGAGAAAAGGTCCAGCGTTAATTATTTGCTCCATCGTCTGACCTCCATAAAAAACAGCAGCCCGTATATTAAAGATATTTATGTCCATATTCATTCGATCGATAAAACGATTTCGGCAAGCAACGCCGTTCGCGCCCTGGACAGGCAAAGATATGAAGAAATACGATCCATCGGCGAACGAAGCGGCAGCCGGCTGGTCCGGCAGGGCGATTCGCTTCAGCTGACGGCGTCGAAGTACGGCGGAAAAAATGACGAGGATCCGCTGTATCTCGTTCAAATCGAATTGGATAACGACAAGCTGAAGGATTCCATGGGACCGCTCGGCGCGTATCCCGAAAGCGGATCAATTCTGATCGCGGAGGCGGCGGGATTCACTTTATCCAGCACGGGCACGCCGCAGGGATTGCCGGAGGAATGGATCAAGGCGGCCAAGGACTTGGATGACAGCACGATGCTGCTCGATATCGGCGGAAGGGAATACCATTTCAACATCGCCCATTCCGACAAGCTGGGCCTCTCCCTCGTATCGTACTTACCGGAAGGAACGGTGAGGAGGCCGCTGATCAAATTCAATTTATGGGCATGGGTATTCGCGGTAACTTCGGTTTTTGCAATCGTCGTGTATGCCTTTTCCACTTACCGTTACGTTCATCGCCCGCTCCTTTCGCTCGTCCAAAGCTTTCGCAGAATGGAGGGCGGGACTCTTGATATTCCGATCCGCCATGAGCAAAAGGATGAATTCGGCTATTTATATGACCGGTTTAATCAGATGCTCGTCAAACTTCAGACCTTGATCGACCAAGATTTCAAACAGAAATTGATGATGCAGAAGGCGGAACTGAAGCAGCTGCAGTCGCAAATCAAACCGCATTTTCTGTATAACAGCTTTTTTATCCTGAACTCGCTGGCCAAGACGGGCGACACCGACCGGATCGAGCAGTTCACGATCATGCTCGGCGAATATTACCGGTTCATCGCCCGCAACGGCGAGGACCACGTCACGCTGTCGGAAGAAATCAAGCATGCGAGAATGTATACGGAAATCCAGCAGCTCCGGTTCTCCCGGCGCATCCGCGTCCAATTCGACGAATTGCCGGAGGCCATGCGGCGCATCAAGGTGCCGAGATTGATCGTCCAACCGATGATCGAAAACGCCTATGAACACAGTCTGGAGAACATGCCGAACGAAGGGTTCCTTCGCGTCACGTTTGAACATACCGACGCGGAATGTCTCATCAAGGTGGAGGATAACGGGGACAGCATCGACGATGCCGGGCTCGAAGCCCTTCAGCATCGGGTATCAGGTCCTGCCGAATCCCATGAAATGACGGGGATCATGAACATCCACCGGCGAATCCTGCTCACTTACGGAGAAGGCAGCGGACTGTTTTTGTCGAGAAGCAAGCTTGGCGGGCTTGAGGCCGCCATACGAATCAAATTCAGGGAGGAGAGCGGGGATGTATAGACTGCTGATCGTTGACGATGAAGACATCATTACGGACGGACTGTATGAAGTGTTCAATCGATATCATCCGGAGCGGCTCGACGTGTGCAAAGCTTATTCCGCCAAAGAAGCGCTGGGCTGGATGTCGCGTACGAGAATCGATATCGTCTTGACGGATATTGCCATGCCCGGCATGAACGGCCTGGAATTATCCGAAGAAATTCAGAAGTACTGGCCGAGATGCAGGGTGGTGTTCTTGACCGGGCACAGCGAATTCGAATATGCGTACCGTGCCATCCAAATGACGAATGTCCGTTATGTGTTGAAGACGGAAGGGTACGGCAAGGTGATCGACACCGTGCAGGCGGTCCTGGACGAAATGGACCGTGCTCGTCATGACAGCCTGCTGCTGGAACAATCCCGCGAGCAGCTGCTTGCGTACCGGTTCATGGCGCAGGGCGACTATATGAGGCATCTTCTTCAGAACAGCCGTGTTTTGTGCAGGGATGCGGGGGTGATGGTCCGCGAATTCGGCAAGCTGGACATCGGACTCGACCCTGCCCAGCCGGTCGTGCTGGTCCTTGGCCGCATTTCGTACCCGGAGGGCAGGACGTATACCGAAAGATCCGAAATCCTGTCCTCCGTCAGAATGGCCTGGGACACCTATTTTTCGGATAGGGCCCGAAGCATGGGGATCATCGATAAGCACGGCGACCTTTTTTGGTTCCTTCAACCGTCTGGGCGGGCCGAAGGCAGGCTTGACAGCCATTTTATCCGTTTCGTGGAGGGGACGCTGGAGATGATTCAGGAATCATGTCTCGGTTCTCTTGGGTTGACCATCGGATGGACGCTGAGCTGCGAAGCATGCAGATGGGAATGCTTGACGAGGCAGTACGAAAGGCTGCGGGAGCTGCAGCAGCTAAGGATCGGCAGCGGGGGCGCCATCATTGTGCGCGACGGCTTCGAGCCGCTCGATGGATTGGCCGGCAAAGAAAGCTTTGCGGACAGTCAAAAGGCGGAAGTGCTGAGGGCTTATCTGGAATCGGGCAGAAACGAGGAGTTTCTTCAGGAGCTTGAAGAGGTGGCGGGCAACGCGCTGAAAATGAGCGGAAATGTACAGTTAACGATTGAAACGTATTATACGGTCGCGTTGATGCTTCATTCCTGCATAGGCCGTATGGGAATGCACGGCCGAATCGACGATGCCGGGCAATTGATGCGGCTAAACGATCATCCCACGATGGAAGCGGCGTTCGGTTACCTCAAGCGCGTCGCGGAATCCATTTTTCAAAGCAAACAAACGCAGGAGAGGGACAGGGCCTCGCTGATCGTCGACCGGATTTGCGAGTACGTCGAGGAACACTTGAGCGAAGATTTGTCTCTGGTGCGCCTCGCGGAAATCCATTATTTCAACCCGTCGTATTTGTCACGGTTTTTCAAGCAGGAAAAAGGAATCAATTTATCCGATTTTATCGACAAATGCCGCGTGAAGAAAGCCAAGGAGATGCTGCGGGACAACGATTTGAAAGTGCGGGAGGTGGCATTATCCGTCGGTTACGAGGCGGCCCATTCGTTCACCCGCTTTTTCAAAAAGGCGACGGGGCTTACGCCGCAGGAATACCGGGATACGCTGTCTTTGAATTGACGGTCTGACTAGAGTTTGGGGGGTAATCCGGACGGATTAGACGGGTTGTTCCCGCGGAGCGCAAGCTTTACGCTTTTAAGAGAGTTGGGTTAAAGACTAAAAATGCTGAATAACGGGAGTTGACGCAAAAATGAATGAAGTCGTTCATGCACCGATCGGCAAACTGCCGCAAAACGGAAATCCGCTTGTCGCCCATAAGTTCGGGGCCGACCCCTATGTGCTTGTGTTCAACGGGCGCGTATACCTCTATAATACGGACGACGTATTGGAGTACGACGAGCAAGGAGAGGTCAAGGAGAACAGCTACAGCACCATAAACCGCATATCGGTGATTTCCTCGGATGATCTCGCGAACTGGACGGACCATGGCGTCATTCAAGTCGCAGGTCCGGAAGGAGCGGCCAAATGGGCGACGCAATCCTGGGCGCCGGCTGCGGCCCACAAAAGAATAGACGGCAAAGACCGTTTCTTCCTGTACTTTGCCAACAACGCCAGCGGCATCGGCGTGCTGACGAGCGACAGTCCGACCGGGCCGTGGGTCGATCCGATCGGGAGGCCGCTGATCGCAAGGGATACGCCGGGCGTTCAAGGCGTCGTATGGCTCTTCGACCCGGCCGTCCTGGTGGACGAAGACGGCAAGGGATATATATACTTCGGCGGCGGCGTGCCGGAAGGAGAGCATGAGAGCCCGGGGACCGCCCGCGTGATGCGGCTGGGTGACGACATGATCAGCGTGGTCGGCGAAGCCGAGCCGATCCCGGCTCCGTTTATGTTCGAGGATGCCGGCATACATAAGAAGGACGGCACGTATTACTTTTCGTATTGCTCCAACTTCTACGATGGGATACGGCCGGAAGGGAGCCCCCCGGCGGGAGAGATTGCCTATATGACCAGCACCGGCCCGATGGGACCCTGGACGTACCAGGGATCGATCCTTAAAAATCCCGGCCATTTTTTCGGTGTCAGCGGGAATAACCATCATGCCATTTTCCAATTTCATGAAAATTGGTATATTGCTTATCACGCGCAGACCTTATCGAAGGCCATGGGCGTGCAGAAGGGATATCGGTCCACTCATCTGAACCAAGTGTTCATGGACGAAGAGGGAGCGATTCTCCCCATCGAAGCGGACATGGTCGGCGCTAAGCAGATCAAGCCGCTGAATCCGTATGCCCGCGTCGGGGCGGAGACGATTGCTTGGTGCGCGGGTGTGAACGTGCGGCCATTCCAGCCTGATGGAGGGGGACAGGACGGGCCGCTTATGGTCTTGGCGGATATCCATCATGGCGATTGGACGGCCGTGTCCGGCGTTGATTTCGGCGCCGGGGCCTCCGCGTTTGCCGCATCCGTGTCGTGCATGAATGACGGGGGAGTCATTGAGCTTCGCTTGGACAGTCCTGAAGGCCCACGGATTGGTACGCTTCAGGTGCCTTCGACCGGCGGACAGTGGAGCGAGGTGACGACGCCCGTCAGCGGTGCGGAGGGCGTTCATGATTTGTTCCTGATCTTCAAAGGAAAGCCGGACACCGAGTTGTTCCGGTTAGGGGATTGGCAATTTAGGTAAGCAAGCCGGGATGAACGTTTGTCATGTTGTGCCATGGAAAGAATGCCGTCCGATTTAACGGGCTGCATTCTTTTTTTATTGGACCTTCGCTGCCTCGCGGTCGGAAAGATCATTCCAGGAGCCGGTATCCGATCCTTGCAATAGAAGCCGCTAAGCCTGCAACCAGCATAATTCTAGGTTTTCTCAGGTAAACGAACGGGAATCAACGGGTATTTCGTTCGAAATGAAAGCGCTAAAATGGGGTTGTGAAGGCGCCTGCGCTTTGTATTGGTTCGCATACAATCCATCCGGCTGCGGCTTTGACGCTGAAATATATCGAATCGGGCCATATCGAAGGAGGCGAGTGCAATGAACACGATGGAGACGGTAATGAATGATTCGGGCACCGGACCGATTCTGCGGGCATGCGGGATCAAACGGATCTTTGGCAGGGGGAATACGGCCGTGACCGCTTTGGAGAATATCGATCTGAATATTCCGCCTGGAACGATCGTGGCTTTGAGGGGGCGCTCGGGTTCCGGAAAGACGACGTTATTGAACATCCTGAGCGCATTGGACGATCCGACGGAGGGGCAGGTGTATTTCAAAGGAAGGGAAATCACCGGATTATCCGGCTCCGAACGCAGCCAGATCCGGCGCAGGGAGATCGGCCTTGTGTTCCAGTCCTATGGTTTGATGCCGCTGATGTCGGCTTACGAGAACGTCGAATTCGGGCTGCGTATCGCGGGACTGAAGGGGAAACGGGATGCGGTGGAGGATGCGCTTGACCGCGTCGGCATGCGGGAGCGGATGAAGCACCGGCCGTCCGAGCTGTCAGGCGGCGAACAGCAGCGCGTAGCCATTGCCCGCGCGATCGTCCACCAGCCCGTCCTGCTGATTGCGGATGAGCCGACCGCCGAGCTGGACAGCAAGATGGGGCTGCAGGTCGTCCGCATTTTTCGCGAGCTGGTGAAAGAGTCGGGGATGACGGTCGTTCTCACGACGCATGACCCCGGCATGATGGAGCTTGTCGATCACGTTATCGCATTGGAGGATGGAACTATTGTATCGCAGACAACGAACGAATCTCCCCTTATCTAACAAAGACCGTCGCTTGCGCCGAATCGCCGCGCTGCTGACGGCGCTGATGCTGCTTTCGGGCTGTTCGCTCCTGCCGGTCGAACCGGAAACGCTGCAGCCGCCTTTGGTCGAGCCGGCCAAAGAACAGTTTAACGTCGTGCAGGCCAGCCGCGGAAAAATTCAGACCTTCCTGAAGGGGACGGCTTATTTCGTGTCGGCCCAATCCGAAGCGCTGTCCTTCAAGGATCTGGGCGGGAGACTGAAATCGATTCAGGTGACGTTGGGCCAGTCCGTGAAGGCGGGCGATCTGCTGGCCGAGCTGGAGACGGGCGACCTGGATTTTCAGGTTCGCCTGCAGCAGCTGAATGTAGAGCGCGCCCAGCTGCTGTACGACCAGGCGCGCGAGGCTGGCGCCGGCGCCGTCGACCTGCGGCTCAAGGAAATCGACCTGGAGCGCGAGCGGATGTCGCTGCAGGAGATGAAGGCCAGGCTGGGGCAATCGCGCTTGTACGCTCCCGTTTCGGGAACGGTGACGTTCGTCGAGAAGCTGAATGCGGGAGACAACGTGAACGCTTATCAAGCGATCATCACCGTCTCCGACCCGAACAAAGTGCAGCTGACGTACGTTGCGGCGGACAGCAAGGATCTGAACCCGGTCAAGGCCGGGATGCCCGTCAGCCTTAAGTATAAAGGCAAGGACTATAAAGGGAAGGTCCTCCAGTCCCCTTCGAATTTGCCGGCTGCCGCAGACAGTACGAAGGCCGAAAAGAACGGGGTAACGATCTTCATGAGTATGGACAACGCCCCGGGCGACGTCAAGGTCGGCGACAGCGCCGAGCTGACGATTGAGCTACAAAAGCGGGATAACGCGATCATTGTGCCCCGCTCTGCCATCCGCTCCTATATGGGGCGTTCCTATGTTCAGATCGCCGAAGGAGACCGCCGCAAGGAGGTTGACATCGAGATCGGATTGACGACGCCGACGGAAGTCGAGATCGTCAAAGGACTGGAGGAAGGCCAGAAGGTCATCCTGAACAATTAACGTAAAGAGCTACAGCCCGGTCCGGCCGGGCATGAGGGATGAGGTGTATGATTTGGCTTTATGGACGATGATCCTGCGCAAGATGGCCAACAACAAGTGGCTGCAGCTGAATTTGTGGATCGGCCTTACCGTATGCGTGGCCCTGTTCAGCTCCATGCCGCTCTACTCGCAGGCCATCCTGGAGCGGACGTTACTGAAGGAGCTGCAGTCCGTGCAGACCGCAAACGGGGTGTATCCGGGCTATCTCCGAATAAGCACCACGGTCTCGGCACCCTCCATGGACGCAAAGACGACGGAAGCCGTCGAAAGCGCCGACCGGTTCGTGAAGACGATTCCGGAGCGCACGGGGCTGGAGGCGATGTCGTTCTATCAGCAGCGGTTCACGCAGAAGATGAAGGTGTACGGCGCAGATGCTTCCGCCCAAGAGAAGCAATCGCAAAGGACGTTAGGAAGCTTTATGTCGCTGTCCGACCTGGAGAAGCGGGTCCGGCTGATCGAGGGGCGGATGCCTGCGGATCGTTCGGACGGGATCATCGAGGCGCTGGTCACGCAGAAGTTTCAGTTGGCGACCAAGCGGAAGCTTGGTGAAGAACTGACCGTAGAGCCCCAGGATGGCGGAAGTACCCGCTTTCGGGTCATCCCGGTCGGCATTGCAGAGACGGATCCGGAGGCGGACCGGTATTTGCCGTTTCTGACCACGGAGAACGAGGACGGATTCCTGATCCCTTTCCAGCAGTTCGAGCGCGAATTTACGCAGGGCGGCAAAGCCAGGGTCTCCAGCATGGAATGGCGGCTCGCGCTCAATTACGAACAGCTGTCGCTGGGCAAGGTCGATGCGTTCACCCAGGCGGACCGGGAGGTCCGGCGTTATTTCAAAGGCAAGCTTGGGGTAGCCGAAATCAAAATTCCGGCGAGCCCGACCATCGCATCGTACCAGGGCAAACAGGATAAGCTCGATACGATGACGCTTTCGCTGTATACCCCTGTCATGCTGATGCTGGCGTTCTATTTATACATGACCGCCAATCTGATCATCGACCGGCAAAAAACGGAGATTTCCGTGCTCCGCAGCCGGGGAGCAAGCCGTCTGCAGATTATGGCGGCCTATCTGCTGGAGAGCCTGCTGCTGGGTCTGAGCGCGCTGGCCGCCGGACCGTTTCTCGGCGTATGGTTTACGAAACTGCTTGGCGCTTCCAATGGTTTTCTGGAGTTCGTGCAGCGCTCCGCGCTGAAGGTGAGCATGACGAGCGGCGCCTACCAGGTGGCTGCGGCCGCCGTGGCGGGGGCGATCATCCTGATCCTGATCCCGGCCTTCCTCGCAACGCGGGTGAGCATCGTAAGCCATAAGCAGCAGACGGCGCGCCTGACCCGGCTGTCGATCTGGCATAGGACCGGTCTCGATGTGGTGCTCGTCAGCCTGGCAGTTTATCTGCTGTACAATTTCAACCAGCGTCAGGAGGATTTGCGGAGGCTTGCGCTGGGATCTGCCGACCTGCAGGTCGATCCCCTGCTGTTCCTGACGCCGGCCCTCTTTGCGCTTGGAGGCGGCCTGCTGGTGCTTCGGGTATACCCTTGGTTCGTCCGGCTCGTTTATTGGCTGGGCCGAAACGGATGGCCGCCGGCGCTATACCATACGCTCGTTCAGATCAGCCGCTCGTCCGGGCAGTATTTGACCATCCAGGTGTTTCTGATCATGACGGTGGCGACGGGCCTATTCAGCGCGAACGCGGCCAGGACCATCAACGACAACATGGACAGCAAGGTTCGGTATGCGGTCGGCACGGACATCGCGTTGACGACAAAGTGGGAAAGCGATGCCCCTCCACCGGTATCCCCGGGGGCGGGAGGGCAGCCTCCGTCTGAGCCGGCAATGACAACCGTGCAGAAACGGGTTCAATATACGGAGCCGCCCTTCGAGCCCTTTGAGGAGCTGGACGGTGTGCAAGCGACAGCAAAGGTGTTCAAGAAGCAGGAGGCCAGGTTCAGTGCCGGCACCAATGAAAAAAACGGCAAAACGGCTCTTTTTGGCATCGACACGAAGGATTTCGGAAGTACCGCTTGGATGAAGGAGGGGCTGCTGCAGCATCCGATCAACAGCTACTTGAATCTGATCGCCCCGAATCCGGAGGCCGTGCTCATTTCGCGTTCGCTTGCGGAGGATGCCAAGCTGAAGCCCGGCGATCCGATCCGGGTGTATTGGGACGGTCTGGACGGGGCGACGTTTACCGTGTACGGCATTATCGATTATTGGCCGAGCTGGAGTCCGCTGCCGTCCGATCAAGGAAGCGGCAAACCGGAGCAGCCGCATCTCGTTGTCGGACATCTGGGCACGATTCAGAACCGCCTGGCAGTCGAGCCGTACGAAGTATGGCTGAAGCTGGCGGACGGCACAAGCAGCGAAGATATCTACGGGCAGCTGCAGGAGAAGAAGCTGCAGGTGACGAGCCTCCGGGACGCGACCCAGAAGGTGGTCCAATCCAGGAACGATCCGTTCCGTTTGGCAATGAACGGCGTAATGACGCTCGGATTTGCCATCTCCATGCTGGTCAGCTTCATCGGTTTCCTGCTGTTCTGGGTCTTGACCTTATCCGGCAGAACGCTTCAATACGGGGTTTTGCGGGCGATGGGCATCTCTTTCCCGCAAATGATCGGCATGCTCGTCAGCGAACAGCTGCTCACGTCGGGGGCCGCGGTCCTCATCGGCGTGTTCATCGGCAACGTCACCAGCATGAAATTCGTGCCGCTCTTCGAAATGTCGTTTGCGTCCAAAGAACAAGTCCCTCCATTCACGATTACATATCAGCTCAGCGACTATTTGCAGCTGTACGGCATCATTGGGTTCACGCTGGCGACCGGGCTGCTCATTCTGGGGTACCGGCTGAGACGAATCCGCATCGCGCAGGCGCTGAAGCTCGGGGAGGAATAGTTCATGATTCAATGCGAAGGGCTCGTCAAAATTTATAAATCGGCGGACCTGGAAGTCGTCGCCCTTCAAGGGCTGGATCTTCAGGTAGAGAACGGCGAATTCATGGCGATCATCGGCAATTCCGGCAGCGGCAAATCGACGCTGCTCAACATGCTGGGCGGCCTCGACAAACCATCGGCCGGCAAGCTGTACGTGGACGGCAAGGACCTGCTCGCGTTCAGCGAACGCGACCTCGTGAAATATAAGCGGGAGTCGGTCGGGTTCGTCTGGCAAAATAACGCGCGCAACCTGATTCCCTATTTGACCGCGCTCGAAAACGTGGAACTCCCGATTCTCCTGCGGGGCCGAAGACGCCGGGCCCGCGCGCTCGAGCTCCTGGAAGCGGTCGGCCTGAGCCACAGGGTGAAAAACAAGCTCAGCGAATTGTCCGGCGGAGAGCAGCAGCGGGTGGCCATCGCCATCGCGCTGGCGAACGAACCGCGGCTGCTGCTCGCCGATGAGCCGACGGGCTCGCTGGATACGGCTACATCCAATCAGGTTCTCGATTTGTTCCGGACATTGAACCGGACGATCGGCATTACGATTGTGATCGTGACCCATGATCCGGAGCTGGCCCGGAAGGTGGACCGGGTTGTTCAGATCCGCGACGGCAAGACGTCCGCCGAGATGCTCCGCAGAATCTCTTATTCCGACGTGTTGACGCAAATGGATGCCGACAGCGCCCGGCGGGAAGCCGAGAGCCATATAGAGTATGCGGTGCTCGACAAGGCCGGCCGGCTGCAAATCCCTGCCGGTTATCTGGGCACGGGGAGCTTCAAGGACAGCAACAAAGTGCGCGTCGAACTCGAGGACGGACGAATCGTCCTGTACCCGGCGAACGAAAGGCAGACGGTCTAATTCGGGTGTTCTTCGGGCCTAACCCTTGGTATATATAAGGCAAAGCCTTAACAAGCCGGAATGAACCAAAGTCTTTTTTGTCATTTGTTGATCCGGAGCGGACATCCGTGTCATTAAAGTACTTTCGTTCATTCGATATCGTTTTAGCGATCCGATACATGGCCATGGAATGCCGTAAAGAGGCGTTTTAATGGAATAGATAACTTAAGGAGAGGTGGATTCATGAAGAAGCATCGAATGAAACGTTCCATCCTGTTGATGATTGCGCTTGTTCTCGTGCTGGCCCCTTTATCGCTCGGTACACGCCCGAGCCCGGCCAGTGCCCAGCAGGAATCGCAAGCGCTTTCTGAAGGCCGCGCGGGAACATCCGAGACGGGCGATGGGGCAGCAAGCGTGCGGATCTCCAAGGATTTCGAGGATGGGACGCTCCAAGGCTGGTTCGGGCGGGGAGGCAACGAAGTCCTGACGGTTTCCCCTTTAGCGGCCCATACGGGATCTTACGGCATGCAGGTCACCGGCAGAACCCAGGGCTGGAACGGTCCGCAGCTCGACGTGACGCCGATCATGGAAACGGGAAAGACGTACCGTTTATCGGCTTGGGTCAAGCTGCCTGCCGGAACGCCGGGCTCGCCGGTATCGATGGTGATCCAGCGCACGACGGGCGGAACCAATGCGTATGAAGTCGTCAAATCGGTTCAGGCGGGCGACAGCGGATGGGTCAAGCTCAGCGGAGAATATACCCTGCAGCAGCCGATTGAAAGCTTGGCCGTTTATTTCGAATCCTTCGATCATCCGACGCTGGACTTTTACGTGGACGATGTCGTGATCGAGCGCGCTCCGGATCCGGTTCCGATCGAGATTCAGAAGGACATTCCGAGCCTGAAGGACGTGTTTGCCGGCCAATTCAAGCTGGGGACGGCTGTGCTGGTCAATGAAATCCAGAATCCGAACAGCCCTGATGCGGAGCTGGTCCGGAAGCATTTCAACAGCCTGACGGCCGGCAACGAGCTGAAATGGGACGCCACCGAGCCGGCGGAGGGTCAGTTCAATTTTACGGCAGCCGATAAAATCGTAAACTTCGCCATGGATAACGGGATCGCGATGCGGGGCCACACGCTGGTCTGGCATTCCCAGACGCCGAAATGGGTGTTTTACGACAGAGGCGGCAACCTCGCCAGCAAGGAGCTTCTATATGCCCGGATGAAAAAGCATATCGATACCGTCGTTGGCCGGTACAAGGGAAAAATTTACGCTTGGGACGTTGTAAACGAGGTCATTGAGCCCGGCGACCAGAAGCCGGGGGGCCTCCGCAACAGCTTATGGTATCAAATTGCAGGCGAAGAATTTATTGAAAAGGCGTTCCTTTTTGCGCATGAGGCCGATCCGGACGCCAAGCTGTTCATCAACGATTACAACACGAATGATCCCGTGAAACGGCAGTTTCTGCATGATCTGATCAAGCGTTTGAAGGCCAAAGGGATTCCGGTCGACGGAGTCGGCCACCAGACGCATATCGGGATCGAATATCCCCGGGTGCAGGAGTTAGATGATATGATTCAGGCGTTCCGGGATCTTGACATCGATCAGCAAGTCACCGAGCTGGACATGAGCATCTATACGAATGACACGGACGCCTATGAGACGTTCCCAACGGAGCTGCAAATCAAGCAGGCCAACCGGTACAGGGAGATTTTCGACGTATTCAGGAAGCATTCGGATCAGCTCAGCGCCGTCATATTCTGGGGCAAGGACGACCTGAACACCTGGCTGCGCACGTTCCCGGTCGTTCGCAACAATTGGCCGCTGCTGTTCGATGAACGGCTGCAAGCCAAATACGCATACTGGGCGCTCGTCGATCCGGCGAAGGTTCCGGTTGAAACGAAGCGCACGAAAGCCCTTGAGGCCAGCGTAAAGATTGACGGCCAGGCGGAAGCGGTATGGAATGTGGCGCAGGCCGTGCCGATCCAGGCAGGCGGCAAAGCGGCAGCGACTTATAAAACGTTATGGGATGCAGGCCATCTGTACGTATGGGTCGATGTCGATGATGCCACGGTGAACGGCAATGATGCCGTCGAGGTGTATATTGACGAAAACAACGGCAAAACGAATGCTTACGAAGCGGACGACAAAAAGTACACGTTCCGGCGCAGCGGCGCCAATCCGCATAAGCCGGCCGAGTATAAGGCGGTGAAGACGGAGAAGGGATACCGGATCGAAGCTTCGATCCCGGTCGACGGCGCGCAAACCGGAAAGGAAATCGGCTTTGACGTCCGCATTCGCGACCGGTCCGGTTCGGCGGAAGAACTGGCGTCCTGGAACGATATTCATCACAGACAGGATACCGATACGTCCGGGTATGGCGTATTGACGATGGCGGAAGGTCCGCGAACCGCCAAGGCTGCAAAAGGAACGGCGGTCATCGACGGGGACATCGACGACATTTGGAACAAGGCGGAGCAGATCGTAACCGACCGCTGGGTCAGCGGATCTTCGGGCTCAACGGCGAAGGTACGAACGCTCTGGGACGACAACCGTTTGTACGTGCTGGCCGAGGTGACCGACTCGCTGGTGACCAAGCGGAGCGCCAATGTATGGGAGCAGGATTCCGTCGAAATCTTCATCGATCAGAACAATGCCCGAACCGGTTCTTATGACGGCGACGACGGGCAGTATCGCGTGAACTTCGATAACGAAACGTCGGTCAACCCCGGATCGCTCAGCGCCAATTTGACGTCGGCCGCGAAGCGGACACCGACAGGCTATATCATCGAGGCCGCTGTCGATTGGGTCGGAACGCCGCCTAAGGCGGGCAGTATCATCGGGTTTGACGTACAGGTCAACAATGACGAGAATGACGACGGGACACGCGACAGCGTGGCGATCTGGAACGATACGTCGGACAGAACGTGGCAGAACCTGACGAACATCGGACTGTTAACATTGGAATAACCCCAGCGAGTGGGGGAATGAATAAAGGCCGCTCCCGGATGGTCAACCGGGAAGCGGCCTTTGATATGTGATGGTTGGTTACATAGTGTGTACGTTGATAGACGTTTTGTTACGCCGTAATGTTCAGGGTTTTTCTATACTTGTTAGCGCTTACACCTGTATACGTTTTGAACTTTTTGTAGAACCAGTCCATCTCGGTATATCCGACTTCGTTCGCGATTTCATACACCTTCATGTCGGTATTCTCGAGCAGAAATTTCGCCTTCTCCATGCGCTGCTGAAGCAGATATTCCTTGAAGGTCATCTTCTCTTGAACCTTGAATTTCTGGCCCAGGTAAGAATAGTTGAAATGGAAAATATGGGAGATTTCCTTCAGCGTGATGTTCTGATGCAGGGCCTCGTCCACATAAGCCTTCACCTTATCGATAATGTCGGCCGAAGAGACGGCCGCGGCTTGCCGAACGGCTTCTGACCATGGGTCCGCTTGGTTTCCGGAAAACAGCGCTACGTCCAGCTCCCGTTTCACGTTCTCCAGGCTCGCGGAGAATTCCTCCGGCGTGACAGGGTCGGGCAGATAGTCGTTCACCTGATAATACAAAGCCTTCCTGGCAAGCTGGAACTCATTGCGCCCGCCGATCAGCACGATCGGGACGCGGCTTTTCTCGCGAATGCGGCCGCACAGCCGAAGCCCTTCTTCCTCCGATGCCCTCATGCTGATCAGCACCAGCTGATGATTCTGGGCGGAAAGCATCGACAACGCCTCGGCAGCCGCAGCGGCATGGCACTCCAATTCAAATTCCGCTTGATGTCTGTCCAGCATACGCTTCATCCGTTCCTTCGCATGATGATCGGAATCAACAAGCAGCACCTTATACACGATATTCCCCCCTATTTCTTTCTCGTTAAAACGTTGTCTCGGTGAAGTTGCTTATTTCTCATTATGAAAAAAAACCGTCACGCAAACAATGTGCTTTTCTTTATATTGCTAACCGTTGTTTACTTATTGGCCATTTGCAATGTAAGGGGTTGCAAGCAATCTATATTTTGACGGGTAGAATACCTAATTTACCACGGGTTGTTGCTCTTTCAATGTAAGCGCTACACTTTGAATGTGATTCGAATGCAACTCATTTCATGGGGGGATTGGAAAAATGCGTAATCGAAAAATGATGATGCTGCTTTGCACGCTGTTGCTTGTGCTTTCGGCATGCAGCAACGGCGGTTCCAAGGGCGGGCCAAGCACTACCGGCGCGACGGAGACGAAGACCGAGACTGCGGCAAACGACACGGAAAACAAGGGCGCGGAGAAAGAAACGGAGCAAACGTACAAAACGCCGGACATGGATTTCGACTTGGGGGGCCGAACGATCAAAGTCGTATCGTGGTGGGATATGACGATTCCGGAGGATAACCCGGATAACATCCAGCGCAAAAAAAACCTGGAGGAGCTGCAAAAGAAGCATAATTTCAAAATGGAATACGTCGCGATCGACTACGGCGAATACCAGCAAAAAGTGACGGCATCCCTGCTGGCCGGCGAGCCGCTCGGCGACATCGTCAGACTGGGCAAAAACTATACGATTCCAACGCTTGTGAAACAGGATCTGCTGGCACCCGTCGATGAGTATACGAAGAATCCGGCAGCTTTTAACCAGAACGTGACCAATCAATACATGCAATATAACGGAAGAGGGTACGGCTTCACGGAAAACCAAGCCAACCTGGTTCAGGGCATTTTTTACAACCGGACCCTCATGAGCAAGCTCGGCTTGAAGCCGCTTCAAGACTACGTCAATGAGGACAGCTGGAATTGGGATACGTTCCTGCAAGTGGCCAAAGAAGCCAACAAGGATACGAATAACGACGGCAAGCTGGATTCCTGGGGACTCGCCAATCCGTCGCCGCTTGAATTTGCGCTTGCTTCCAACGAAACAAGTTTGACGAAAGAAAACAAGCAGAACCTGGAAGATCCTAAAACGACCGAAGCGCTTAATTTCATTTCCCGAATCGCGACTGAAAAAATAGCCAGACCGACGGAAGGCGGAGACTGGACCGAACCGGGCCAATTTTTCCGTCAGGGCAATACGCTGATGTATGCAGGGGCCCTTCATGAGCTTAGCGGCATCAAAAAGGATATGCCTGATGTGGATATCGGATTCGTTCCGTTCCCTAAAGGCCCGAGCGCAAGCGCGTACCATTCCTACGAAGGCCTGTATCAATCTTTGTTCATCCCTAAGGCCGCTAAGGACCCGGATAAGCTGCTTTATATTTGGGAGAAAATCAACGACATCGATTCAATGTATGACTATCCGGACCAGGCCACTTATGAAACCCTGTTTACGAACGAAGAGGATATCAACAATGCGAAGGAAGTCGCCGCCAATTTGGCCGTCCTCGACCACGGCACGTTCCCGAACCTGAAGTTTTACGATTTTCTCGGCGAGATCGTCGGCGGAACCTCGGTATCTACCGTCGTAGAGAAATACAAGGCGCCGTTCCAAGCAGCGATTGATGAAGTATACGGATCGAAATAAATGAGGATTTTGCAAAAATCCAAAAAGCGACTTTCAGTCAGCAATATACAGGGCGAAACGGTCTAGTTCGTCTATATATTGTACCCGGGAGCGGCAGGAATCGAATTTTGCAAAATCCTGAAATCCAAACGTTGAACCGACAGTCCCCATTAGAACATGTCTAATCGGGACTGTTATTAAAATGATAAGTCTCTTGCTTCAGGAGGGAGAAGATGATCAACCGAAAGAAGAGCTACGTCGCTGTTTTGCTCGTCCTTGTCATAGTAACGTCCGTCTGGGCCTTCTACCCTTCCGGTTCATCCGAAGTCCGAAACGTTCGGGCCATGGCCGATTTCGCGGCTGTTACGGGATCGGGCGGAGATGACGGCGGCTACGACGCGTATTTAAAAGCCCATTCAGCTGCGAAACGTCCGGATCAGGTCATTCGGGTTGAGGGCGAGAGCTTTACCAAAACCGATGGGCCGGGATTCGAGGTCATTCATCCGTCGGGGGAAACCGCCGTCCTCACGCCGGAGTCGGGTTCCATCAGCTGGAACATCCCCATCGAACAGCCGGGTCTCTACAACGTGAGAGTCCGATATTTGCCCGTCGAGGGGAAAAGTTCCGCGATCGAACGCGAGTTGACGATCAATCGACAGATACCCTTTAAGGGAGCCGATCTGGTTACCTTTGACCGGGTATGGGGCAACCGGGACGACAAGATCAGGCGGGACGACAGGGGCAACGATCTGCGTCCGAGCCAGGTCGAGAAGCCCGTCTGGCAAATCGAATCCATTACCGACCGCAGCGGTTATTATGACGAACCCTACTTGTTTTATTTTGACAAAGGCCTTCAAAGCATGACCTTAACGGCATTGCGCGAGCCAATGGCCATCGATTATATCGAGTTGTATCAGGAAGAAACGTTAAAGACGTACGAAGAAATCAAGGGCGATTATTCAGCCAAAGGATTGCAGCCCGCCAAAGGCCAATACATCGTGATTCAAGCAGAGGACGCGGTGTATAAATCCTCTCCGACCTTATATCCCGTTTCCGACAGGTCCAGCCCGACGGTGATTCCGTACGACGTGTCCAAAATCCGGATCAACACGATCGGAGGGTTGAACTGGAAACTGCCGGGACAGTGGATCGAGTGGGAGTTCGAAGCGCCGGAGGACGGCTTGTACCAAATCGCTTTAAAAGAGAAGCAGGATCAGCTGCGAGGCGTCTTCGCCACGCGTAGCCTGACGATTGACGGCAAGGTTCCGTTCAAGGAGATGAAACGGATTCCTTTCGAATTCGGCAGGGACTGGGACATGTACGTGCTGGGAGGGGATGAGCCGTATCTGTTCCACTTGACCCAAGGCAAGCACCGCATTCGCATGGCCGTTTCCCTTGGCGAGCTGGCTCCGCTGATTCAGACGATCGAGTCCAGCGTGCTGCAGCTGAACGAAATGTACCGCAAAATATTGATGATCACGTCCAATTCCCCCGATCCGTACCGGGACTACCAGTTGGAGAAGCGGATCCCGGAAATGGCGGAGGTATTCCGCAAACAAGCCGAAACGATCCAAAGCGTGGCCGATTACCTGGAACAAACGACAGGAGAACAGAGCGACAAGGTCGCCATTTTGCACACGATGGCCAAGCAACTGGAGGAAATGGCCAAGCGGCCGGATACGGTTGCGAACCGTTTGGAGGCCTTCAAGACCAACGTCGGCGGCCTGGGTACGTGGATTCTGACCGTCCGGGAACAGCCGCTTACGCTGGATTATTTGATCGTCTCCTCGCCGGATCATAAACTGCCGAAAGCGGACGCGACGTTTCCGCAAGTGGTGAAGCATGAAGCCGGGGCGCTGGCAGCGTCTTATACCGAGGATTACGACAGCATCGGCAATACCGGCAAGCAGAAGCGATCGACGACGGTTTGGATTACGACGGGGCGGGATCAGGCCCAGGTGTTGAAAAACCTGATCGATGATTCGTTTACCCCGAACTCGAACGTTTCGGTCAATCTGAAGCTCGTGCCGGCCAACATCCTTCTGCCCGCGACGCTCGCCGGCGAAGGACCGGACGTGGCCATGCAGATCGGCGAAGACGTGCCCGTGAACTATGCCATGCGGGGGGCGGCCGTCGACCTGTCGAAGTTTGCCGATTATGACGAAGTGGCATCCCGCTTTCGAGACAGCGGATTGGTGCCTTACCAATATGACGGGGGCGTTTACGCGCTGCCGGAGCAGCAGTCGTTCCCGATGCTCTTTTACCGCAAGGATATCTTGAAGGAACTGAACCTGGAGCCTCCCCAAACGTGGCAGGATATCTATAACATGATTTCGGTTCTGCAGAAGCACAACATGCAATTTTACTTGCCGATCGAGGCCGCCAACGCGAGCCTGGTGCCTAACCCGACGTTCTCCATGCTGCTGTATCAAGGCGGCGGCGAGTTTTATAGGGACGGCGGCAGAAAAAGCGCGCTGGACTCCGAGATCGCCATGGATGCCTTCAAGAAATGGACGCAGTTTTATACAAGCTACAAGTTCCCGCTGCTGGCCGATTTCCCGAACCGGTTCCGGACCGGCGAAATGCCGATCGGCATCGCGGATTATACGACGTACAACATGCTGACCGTATTGGCGCCGGAAATCAAAGGACTCTGGGAATTCACCATGGTTCCCGGCACGGAGAAAAACGGCACGGTCCATCACGAGGTGGCCAGCCACACGACCGGCGTCATGATGCTGGCCGGGGCAAAGGATCAAGAGGCCGCTTGGGAATTTATGAAATGGTGGACGGATAAGGACACCCAAATCGCTTACGGCCGCGAGATGGAAGGGCTGATGGGCGAGGCGGCCCGTTATCCGACAGCCAACGTCGAGGCGCTGGAGGAGCTGCCTTGGCCGGTCAAAGATTATCGCAATTTGGAGAATCAGTGGAAATGGGTCAGGGGAATCCCGCAGGTTCCGGGCGGCTACTTTACCGGACGGCACTTGGACAACGCATTCCGCAAAGTCGTCAACGCCAGCGAAAATCCCCGCGAGGCTTTGTCGGATTACCTCTTGTACATCGATGACGAAATTGCGGTCAAGCGGAAGGAATTCAATTTACCTTAACAGTCAGGGGGTGGAAATCGGATGCAAGCCGAAACAACCAGTCCGTCCGCCGTTTCAAGCCTCGTGCAGCCGAAAAAGCAGTCGCGGCTGGCCAACTTATGGAGAGAACTGAAGAAAAACAAGCATTATTACATTTTGATGAGTCCGTATATGCTGATCTTTTTTGCCTTTACGGTCGTCCCGGTCGTGTTTTCGATCGTCCTCAGCTTCTTTTATTTCAACATGTTGGAGTTCCCCCGGTTTGTCGGGTGGCAGAACTACTCCAGATTGTTTTTGAACGACGACGTCTTTATGATCGCATTGAAAAATACGCTGCTGTTCGCGGTCATTTGCGGACCGATCAGCTACCTGGCCTGCTTCCTGTTTGCATGGATTATCAATGAGCTGTCCCCGAAAGTCCGCGCGTTGATGACGCTTGTGTTCTACGCGCCGTCGATTTCCGGCAACGTTTTCTTTATTTGGCTCATCATTTTTTCAGGCGACAGATACGGCTACTTGAACGGCTTTTTAATTAAATTCGGCTTTATATTGGAACCGATTCAATGGCTGACGAACGAGAAGTACATTTTGCCGATCATCATGATCGTCCAGCTGTGGCTCAGTTTGGGCACGAGCTTCCTGGCCTTTATCGCGGGATTGCAGACGATCGACAAGTCCCTGATTGAAGCCGGGGCGATCGACGGCATCCGCAACCGCTGGCAGGAGCTGTGGTTCATTACGCTGCCTTCCATGCGGCCGCAGCTGATGTTCGGGGCGGTCATGCAGATTACGAGCTCGTTTGCCGTGGCCGATATTTCGGTGGCGCTCGCGGGTTTTCCAAGCGTCAACTATGCGGGGCATACGATCGTCACCCATTTGATGGATTACGGAACGATTCGCTTTGAAATGGGGTATGCGTCCGCGATCGCAACGGTGCTGTTCGCCATGATGCTTGGCGCCAACAAGCTGACGCAGCGAATGCTCAGAAAGGTAGGGGAGTGATTTGGTGACGAGAATGATGGGCGCCATTCGCATGCCGCGGAGGCTAAACCGCTCTTTTGCCGTCAGCTTTGTGCTGTTCGCGTTCCTGGCCGTCTTCGGCGCATTTATGGCGCTGCCGCTGATCTATGCCGTAAACAACGCCTTTAAACCGCTGAACGAACTGTTCCTGTTTCCGCCGCGTTTCTTCGTCAACAATCCGACGATGGACAATTTTTACGATCTGGTGGCGTTAATGGGGAATTCCTGGGTGCCGCTTTCCCGATACATCGTGAATACGCTTTTCATTACGATCGTCGGGACCGTCGGCCATATCCTGCTGTCGTCCGCCGCGGCTTACCCGCTGGCGAAATACCGCTTTCCCGGGTCCAGGGTCCTGTTCTCCATCGTCGTCATGGCCTTGATGTTTTCCGGGCACGTGACGGCGATTCCCAACTATATGGTGATGTCGTGGCTGGGCTGGATCAATACGCACGCATCCATTATCGTCCCGTCGCTCGCTTTCCCGCTCGGGTTGTTTCTAATGAAACAGTTCATGGAACAAATTCCGGACGCCCTGCTGGAAGCGGCCAAAATCGACGGGGCGAACGAATACCGGATTTATTGGACGATCGTCATGCCCAACGTAAAACCTGCTTGGTTGACGCTGATGATTTTGCAATTTCCGATGCTGTGGGGCTCGGACGGGGGCAATTTCATTTACAGCGAGAACCTCAAAACGCTTCACTACGCCTTGGGCCAAATTACCGCGGGGGGGATCGCCCGTGCCGGCGTGGGGGCCGCCGTCGCGCTGATCCTGATGATCGTGCCGATTACACTCTTTATCATTTCGCAGAGCAACGTCCTTCAGACGATGGCGACCTCCGGAATGAAAGAATAGGGGGAGACTTAGCACGATGCAAAAGAGCATAACGAAAGTGAAATGGTTCCTCCTGGCTGCCCTCTGCTGCCTGCTGGGGACGAGTACCGGCGTAAACGCGGTCCATGCCGAAGGCAGCGCCTCTTACAACTATTCCTTCTGGAACGACACCGTGGCAGCGCCTGCCGCGTATGAGGCCGCGTCTTTGCTCAGCGGCGCTCAGCTTGGCGTCGGTCCCTTCAAAAACCCGAGCGACATCCACGTCACGGCTGACAAGCGGATCTATGTGCTCGATTCCGGCAACAATCGCATCGTCGTCCTTGATGAGCAATTCAAGCCGGTAAAGGTGGTGAGTTCCTTTGACCACGGGGGAAAGAAGGATACGTTCAACAACCCGCAAGGGATCTTCGTGACCGAACGGAAAGAGCTGTTTGTCGCCGATACGGGCAATAAACGGGTGGTTCACCTGGATGCCGACCTAAGGCTCTTGGGAGTGCTCGAAGCGCCGAAGTCCGACCTGCTGCAGGCCAATTTCGATTTCCAGCCGGTTCGGGTGGTCGTGGACAAGGCGCAGCGGATCTACGTCATGTCGACCGGCGTATTCGACGGCTTTATGGAGTTCAATTCCGACGGAGCGTTCACCTCGTTCATCGGTGCCAACCGGGTGACGGTCGATCCGGTGGAACTGTTTTGGAAAAGGATGTCCACGCAGGCGCAGCGGAGCCAGATGGTCATGTTCACGCCTACCGAATTCACCAATCTGGACATCGATGATGAAGGCTTCATTTACGCAACGAGCGGAGACTACTCGAACAACCCGATCAAGAAATTGAACGCTCAGGGCAATGATATTCTCCGGCGGACGGGATATCTCAGCCTGGTGGGAGATACCCGGTATTCAACCGATGTCGGTCCTTCGCGGCTCATCGATATCGATGTCGCCGACAGCGAAATGTATTCGGTCCTCGATTCCAAGCGGGGCAGAATCTTCACTTACAGCGGGGATGGCCATCTGATGTATATCTTCGGCGGCCTGGGCAACCAGTTGGGCCAATTCAACACCCCTGCGGCGATTGAACGGGTCGGGGACGACTTTCTTGTCCTCGATAAGGCATTCGGCGAGATTACGGTGTTTCGGACGACGGCGTACGGCCGGCTGTTGAACGAAGCGGTCCGGAGCTACTACAGAGGCGACGAGGAAAAAGCGTTTGATCTCTATCAACAGGCGATCAACATGAATGCGAACCTGGAATTTGCCTATTCCGGCGTGGGCAAGGCCCTCCTTCGGAAAGGGGACTACAAAGGGGCGATGCATTATTTCAAGGAAAGCTACGACCAAGCCAATTATTCCAAGGCTTACTTGCTTTACCGCAAGCAGGTGCTGCGAGAATATTTCCCGGCCGTCATGACGGGGTTGATCGTGCTCGCCGCAGTTCTCCTGCTCTTCAAAAAGCTCCGTAAGCGGATGAGGAGACAAGGAGGTGTTACGATTGAATCGTGAGCTCGTGAAATACCCCCTTTATCTTATGGTTCATCCTTTTAACGCGTATTGGGATCTGAAATATGAACGGAACAAGCGGCATACCTTGATCACCGCTTTTATCATTTTGTTTTTGATGATCATCACGAATGTATTGGGCAACCAGTACAGCGGATTTCTGGTCCGCCTGTCCAACCCGGACGATATAAACAGCCTGATGGAAGTGGTGTACGTCGTTGTCCCGGTCTTGTTCTGGTGCGTAGCCAACTGGTCGCTGACGACGCTCATGGACGGCGAAGGGAAGTTCGTTGAAATCTTTACGTCGACGTGTTTTGCCCTCGTTCCGATGATGATCATCAACTTTCCGTGGATTTGGCTCAGCAATGTCATATCGCTGCAGGAAACCGCGTTTTATTACTTCTGCAACAGCGCGGCCGTCCTCTGGTCGGCGTATCTCTTGTTCGTCGGCAACATGACGGTGCATCAATATTCGCCGTCGAAGACCGTCGGGACGATCCTGCTGACGGTCGTGGCGATGGGATTCATGGCTTTTATCTGCCTGCTGTTTTTCGGACTGATTCAGCAGATGATTTCGTTCGTTCATGTCATCTACCAGGAAATCATGCTGAGAAACTAAAGAAAGGAGGAGAAACCATGCGTAAAGCCAGAAACGCCTTGTGGCTCCCGGTACTGCTCGCGGGGGTCGCGCTGGCCGGCTGCAGCGGTTCGAACGCGGTCCATTCCGGTGCAGGCGATGCGCCGGCTGCCATTGAATTCACCAAGGGCCAGCCCGTGAAGGCCGCCTTCACCGATGCCCGGGCAGCAGGCATGAAAGGCGTGGCCGAAAATGAACGGCTGCGGTTGTTCGTGGATGAGCAAACGGGCGTCATCGCCGTTATGAATAAACAATCCGGCGAGATGTGGTATAGCAACCCGCCGGAACGCGATAAGGATGCCCTTGCGTCCGGGGTGAATAAAGGCATCCTTTCGTCCCAGCTGAAAATCGATTATTACAACAATTTCGGGCAGGTGAATTCCATCAACACGTTCACCGACAGCGTCTCGCATAAGCAGATCAAATTCGAGCCGATCCCAAGCGGGGTAAGGGTCACGTACCAGTTCGGAACGGCCGTGAAATCGGCGGCCGATTTGCCGATGATGCTCAGCAGCGAACGAATCGAGGCGATGCTGGGCAAGCTGGACAAAACGGGCCAGCGGGCGCTGAAAATCGCCTACAAAGAGGATCCGGACAAAAAAGTGTATGTCCGCAACGACAGCGCCTTAAACGGGCTGCAGCTCGATCGTGCCTTTAAGGCATTCGAAGATGCAGGATATACCGAAGAGGACCTGATGAAAGACATGGAGGAGCTGCAATTCACGCAGGAAAAGCCTGAACCGCGGATTTTCCTGGCATCGATCGAATACGCCCTGGACGGCGGCAGCCTAATCGCCAAAATTCCGGCATCCGGCATTCAATACCCGAGCGCCTATCCGATCGGGAACATTTCCTTCCTCAGCTTTTTTGGAGCCGGCAGTTCCAAGGAGCAGGGGGCGATCTTCGTGCCGGACGGCTCCGGCGCGCTCATCCATTTCAACAACGGGAAGAAGCAGTATCCCGCTTACCAGCAACCGGTGTACGGGGAAGATCTGACGATGAAGACGATCGAGGATGCCAAGAACGAGCAAGCGGTTCGTCTGCCGGTGTTCGGGATCATTCGCGAAAGCGGCGCGATGCTCGGCATCATCGAGGAAGGCGCCTCGGCTGCGACGATCCATGCCGATATCAGCGGAAAGCTGAACAGCTATAACTATGTGTATCCAAGTTTCAATGTCGTCAACAAGGGCGATGTGTCGCTGCAGGCAAACGGTCAGGAACGCACGCTGCCCAGGTTCCAGGAACGTCCGACGAAATCGGATTTTACGGTCCGGTACGCTTTTTTGAACAAAGAAGAGGCGTCCTATCAAGGATTGGCGCGGTACTATCGGCAGTATCTCGAAGATCGCGGCGGATTGCCCAAGCCGAAGCCGGCTGCGGAAGCGGAAAATATGCCGTTTTACCTGCAATTGGTCGGCGGCATTGCCAAACAGAAGCATGTCGCCGGCATCCCTTACCGGACGATTGAACCGCTCACGACGTTCGAACAGTCGCAGGACATCATCAACCAGATGAAAAACCGGGGCATATCCAACATTAAGCTGAAATTTTCCGGCTGGTTCAACGGCGGGATGGATCATGAGGTTCCGGATCATGTTTCGGTCGACAAGGCTGTCGGCGGCAGCAAAGGTTTGCGAAACTTCATCTCCTTCACCCGGGAACAAGGGGTTTCTTTCTATCCTGACGTTGCGGTCCTGACCGCAAATACGGGGAAGGGATTCAACGAGAACGCGAATGCCGCCAGAACGTTGAGAGGCGTTCCTGCCGCTCTTTACCCGCTGGATCAGGCGCTCAACCGGAGGGACCGGGATAAGCCTCCGTCATACGTTGTTTCCCCGCGGCTGACCTTATCCTATGCCGAGTCGGTGCTGAAGGGCTTGAAAGAGTACCAGCCGGGCGGCATTTCGCTGCGGGATCTCGCCGACCGGCTCAACAGCGATTACCGGAAGCACGCTCAGCTGGATCGAACCGAATCCGAGAGCATATCGATTCAGGCGCTGGGCAGCTTCTCGCAGGCGAATCCGAAGGTCATGGCGGACGGCGGCAACGTTTATGCGCTTCCATTTTTGTCGGATATTACGAACGCGCCGATGTCAGGCAGCCATTTCAAGATCGAGGACGAGGAGATCCCGTTCTACCAAATGGTCATTCGCGGGTACGTCGACTACACGGGCAGTCCGTTTAACCTGTCGACCTATACGGATGAGCGGCAGTATATCCTGAAATGCCTCGAATACGGAGCGGGCGTATATTTCGAATGGATCCATGAACCGAACGACAAAGTGAAGGATACGGAGTACAACGACCTGTATGCCGTCCATTACAAGCAGTGGATCGATCAGGCCGCCGCAATGTACCGCGAGGTAAACGACGTGCTGAAGAAGGTCCGGAATGAACCGATTACGGGCCATGAGAAGCTTGGCGAAGGCGTATTCAAAACCGTGTACGGAAACGGCACGTACGTCATTGTCAACTATAACCGCACGGATGTGACGGTGGACGGCCGAACGGTGAAAGCCGAGAGCTATTTGACGGGTGGTGTGCAATCATGAAGTCCATACTGAAATTCGGCATGAAGCGGCGGACGTACGCCGAACAGAAGGCACTCTGGGGCTTTATCTACGTGCTGCCGTGGCTGCTGGGATTTCTCCTTTTTTTCCTGATCCCGCTGGTCTCTTCGTTAAGGTACAGCTTCAGCTCCATCGAAGCCAATGCAAACGGCATGAAAATCAGCTTCATCGGCATTTCCAATTACGTGGAAGCCCTTACGGTCAATACGAGCTTTAACCGGACGCTGACGACCTCGATCGTCAACATGGTCATCAACGTGCCGCTCATCGTGATTTTCAGCTTGTTTTTGGCTGTGTTGCTGAACCAGAAGTTTGTCGGCAGAGCCATTGCCAGATCGATCTTTTTCCTTCCGGTCATTTTGGCTTCCGGGGTGATCGCGAATTTGGAGACGACCAGCCTGGTTCAAGCCATCAACGAGCAGAACGCCGGCGGCGCAGTGAGCGGCCTGGGGACCAGCGAGCTGACGCGGATCATGCTCAATTCCGGCGTCAGCGAAAACGTCGTCGCGTACCTGACCAGCGCCGTGGATCGCATCTACCAGATCGTCAGCCAGTCGGGCGTGCAAATTTTGATCTTCCTGGCGGGGATCCAATCGGTATCCCCCCAGCTTTACGAGGCATCCAAGATCGAAGGAGCGACCGGTTACGAAGCGTTCTGGAAAATCACGCTGCCCATGGTCAGCCCGCTCATCCTGGTCAACGTGATTTATACGATCATCGACTCGTTTTCCCGGAGCGAAATGACGACGCTGATCCGGGAAACGGGGTTCACGAATTTCAACTTCGGCCTCAGCTCGGCGATGGCCTGGATCTATTTCCTGGCGATCATGGTCATTTTGTCCATCATTACGTTTTTCATTTCCAAAAGAATTTTCTATCAAGAATAGAAGGAGCGTGAGCAGCGTTGATCATAGCCCGTTTGTTGTCGCTCGAAAGCTGGAAGCGCTGGCTGTGGACCGTCGTGCGGCTGGTCCTGATGGCAGGACTGTCGTTTGTCATTCTGTACCCCATTCTTCAAAAGATTTCGACGGCCATCAAGGACAAAAGCGACCTGTATTCGCCGATCGTCATCTTTATCCCGGAGCATTATTCGCTGGACAATTTCAAAAAAGCCATCTCGATCATGGACTACTGGCATACGCTGTTCAATACGTTTACCTTATCGGCCATGACGACGATCCTGACGGCCGTGTCCTGCGCGTTTGCAGGTTACGCCTTTGCGCGGCTTAAATTCAAAGGCAGCAACTTGCTTTTTGGAGGCGTCATTTTGACCATTCTGGTGCCGCCGACGACCATTTTGATCCCGATCTACATGAATTTGAAGGATTTCAGCCTCATGGGACTGATTCCGCTGCTGACCGGGAAGTCCGTGAACCTGTTGGATTCGTACTGGCCGTTCATTTTGACCTCGGTCACCGCAAACTCGCTGAAGGCGGGGCTCTACATTTTTATTTTCAGGCAGTTCTTCCGGGGCATTCCGAAAGAAGTGGAGGAAGCGGCTTACATCGATGGGGCGGGCGTAGGCAAAACCTTTCTGCGCATCATGCTGCCGAATGCCGTTCCGGCCATCGTTACCGTGCTGTTGTTTTCGTTCGTATGGCAGTGGAATGACAGCTTCTTTACGACCACGTATTTAACGTCGGGCAAAGTGATGTCCACCCAGCTGGCATCGCTGCCGCACAACCTCTCCATCATGCTCGAGGGCGGGGTCGCGACCAACAAGGATCCTTTCTATATGAGCATGGTTCAGGATACCGGCATCCTGCTGGCCATCCTGCCGCTGATCATTATTTATTTGTTCGTGCAGCGTTACTTTGTGGAAAGCATCGAGCGGACCGGCATCGTCGGGTAACGTTGATACATTCAGGGCGTCTTTCGGAACCAAGCTGTAAATGCTTGGTACCTGAAAGACGCTTCTTTATGCCATGCCATGCCGGCAGCGTCTCATGGCCGCAAATGAGCCGATTGCCGGTATTCACGGGGCGTGCAGCCCACGATGCGCCGAAATTGTCTGGAGAAATGCTCGACGTTTTTGTATCCGCACAGCTCGCTGATATCGGCGATTCGGAGCGACCCGTGGCTCAGCCTTTCCTTGGCGAGACGGATTCTGCACTGGATCACGTCCTCCATGCAGGAAATCCCGAAGGTCGCCTTATACAGCGCTTGCAGGTACCCGGGGCTCAAGTGAACGTCATCGGCCATGGAAGGGACGCTCCATTCGCCGCCGGGACGGTTATGGATCGCTTTGCGCAAATCCAATAGTTTCTGGTAATGCGGCGAATGCTCCTTGGATTGAAAAGCTTCGAGCAGCTTGTTGAACAAGAGCCGAAACAGGTAGTCGATGGAGAGTTCCCGGTAATCGCAGCTGAAAAAATTTTCGGTGGCGAGAAGCTGGAACAGTTGGCGGCAGTATCCGGGATCCGGAACCGGAATCGGAATGCCCCGCGGAAACGGCGTCTCCAGAACGTAGGCTTCGTCCGTTTCGAACCGCACCCAGTCATTCACAAAGGGGCCTGAACAGGCGCGGTACATGATCTTTTGGCGAGGGGGAAAGAGAACGGCGCAGTTGGCCGGGTATTCCCTGATTTCTCCTTGGACCCAGAACTCGGCCGGCGTTTGCGTCAGGATCAGCAGCCAAAAGTCATGCCCTTCCGGAATGTCGTAAATAAAGTCCCCAGGATGGGCGGCATCATATCCGACATAGTAAATGGATGTGGTCATCGCAATCTCCAATCGTAGAATAGATCAAGTTTCTGTCAGCATAGATCATTCATTTGATGAGGTATCCTATTTTATAATTTCATAGTAAACGCAATATAAAGTCAATAGAATCACAAGAAATGGAGAAAGTCTCTCTTTTCGTAGTTGTATTGAAATGATCAATTAAAGGTGAGGTCCATGCCATGATACCAAAAAAGAAAAGCGAATTTATCGAGGTGCTATGCTACACGCGCATCCCGCAGGAGGATCGGATTTATGCGCCCAGGCTGGCATTCAGCATGCATCTTGCCTATCGCGAGGACGGCAAGCCTTTCCAGGCTTTGAACCATAATTCAGGCGTCTTGTTCGCCAAGGCCACCCAAAATGAGAACGGAACGCTCCGAGCCAAAAGCTTGAAAAATCCGTATCTCTTCCGCATGGCCGACGGAACATTCGGCGTCGTTGCCGTACGGACGGAGGCGGATGGCCAGCAGGATGAGGAGAGCCGAGGGGCAGTGCTGTTTTTTACTTCCGAAGATTTGCTGCAGTACCAAGAAATCGGGCTGATCGATCTGCAAAGCGATGCTCACGTAAGCGATGTCGCTTGCGAATACGATGAATCGAGCCAAGCCTACATCATCCGCTGGAGCAATGAAAACGGGGGACATTACCGAAACAGGGTCCAGGATCTTTTTGACCTTACCTGTGCAGGTGTCCCGGAAACGGCGGAGGCGTTTACGCTGGAAGCCGTATCGGCTGACATCGAAGGCATGCAGCACCGAAACGTGATCCGCGTTCCGCGGGAAACGGCGGACCGTCTCATAGGCCGGCTTACGGTTCCCGAGAATGTCGCCATTAAAGTTCCGGATCGGATCGCGGCTAACTCGGCCGAGGATTTGAAGACGCTCAAAGCGACCGCGGTATATAGCGACGGCACCACGGCTCCCAAGTCCGTGGACTGGGACACGGCGGCGGTTCGCTGGGATCAGGCCGGGACTTATCGGGTGAACGGAACCGTTCGTCAGGAGCATTATGCCTTTCCGATCGCGGCGAACCGGGCGGACCCATGCATCGCGAAGTGGAACGGCAAGTATTATTTCATCGCGACCAACGACGCCGACGGCAATCAAACCTTATCTATCAGGGAAGCGGATACGATATCGGGTTTGATTCAGGCCAGCGAGTCCTTAATTCTGGATACTAAGACCTATGATCACATTAAAGGGCTGTTGTGGGCTCCCGAGCTCCATATCATCGGGGGCGAGCTGTACATTTTTCATGCGGCAACGACGGGGGAGTTTTTCTATGAAGAGTGTCACGTGATGAAGCTCCGCGAGGGAGGGGACCCTGCCTGCGCGGCAGACTGGTCGATGCCCCGGCGCGTCGTCAAGAGAGACGGAACCGATTTATGCGAGGCAGGCAAGGTGATCTCCCTGGACATGACGGTCATCCAGGTGAACGGGGAATGTTACGCGGCTTGGTCGGAGCGGCAGTTCGTGCCCGTCGATCTTGGAGCCTGGATTTATATCGCGAAATTGGATCCGAAAGAGCCGTGGAGGCTGGCGAGCGACCCGGTGCTGCTGACCAGGCCGGACTTTGGCTGGGCCAATAACCATACCTTCGTCGATGAGGGGCCGTTTGCCCTGATCCGGGACGGCAGGATCTTTTTAACCTTTTCAAGCGCGGCGATCGACGCGACGTATTGCGTAGGCCTGTTGACCGCCGATGCGAATGCGGATCTGCTGAATCCCGGCAGCTGGACGAAGGGCAACTATCCGCTGCTGACGTCGAGAAGCGTTCCCGGCGAATACGGCCCCGGCCATAATTCCTACGTGACCGATGATGAAGGCGTCACTTGGAACGTCTACCACGCCAGACCGGGAGTAGAGGAACCCAGAGGTTCCGGAATCCGCCGCGTGCATTTCGGCATGGACGGATATCCGGTGCTTGATTTAACGGAAGAGCGGGATTTGAACCCGGCTTTGGCCGAGGTGTCGATCGAAGTCATTGTAAAACGCGACTAGGAAGGGGCAGAAAGAACATGTATCCAAATCCGATGATATGGGCCGATTTTCCGGATCTTGACGTGATCCGGGTAGAGGACACGTACTATATGGTCAGCACGACGATGCACATGATGCCGGGCTGCGTCATCCTGCGCTCGTACGACCTCATTCACTGGGAAGTGGCTTCTTATGTGTACGACGTATTGGACAATACGCCGGCACAGCGGCTCGAAGACGGCCAGCATATTTACGGGCAAGGCATGTGGGCGCCGACTCTGCGTTACCACAAGGGGAAATTTTATGTGATCTTCGTGGCGAACGATACCCGCCGAACCTATCTGTACACGGCAGATTCCGTATCCGGTCCATGGGCGAAACAATACATCGAAGGATTTTATCATGACTGCTCCCTCTTGTTTGACGATGACGGCCGGACGTATTTGATTTACGGCAATGCCGAAATTCACCTGACCGAATTGAAGGAGGATCTATCCGGGCCCAAGCCCGGCGGGCTGAACCGCATCATCGTCAAAGAAAGCGAGCCGTATCATCTCGGATATGAGGGAGCCCACTTTTATAAGATCGACGGCAGGTATTACGCCTTCTTTATCCATATTTCGAAGGCGGCGGGACGCCGAACGCAGGCCTGCTTTGCGGCGGATTCCCTGGAAGGGGAGTTTACGGGCGGAGAGGTCTTTAACGACGACATGGGGTATTTTAATTCGGGCGTTGCGCAGGGAGGCATCGTGGATACGCCGGACGGGAAATGGGTGGCCGTGCTGTTTCAGGATCATGGCGCCGTCGGCCGGATTCCGGTGCTCGTTCCGCTGCGTTTTGAGAACGGTTTTCCGGTATTCCCCAAGGAAGCGCCTAAAATGATCGAATTGCCGAGCACAAGACCCGGTTATTCCTACCGGCCATTGGTTGGAAGCGATGACTTTCATTACACGCCGGACGAGCGCGGCAAGGTGCGCCTGAAGGATGTTTGGCAGTGGAATCATACGCCAGACGATGCATTATGGTCCGTAACGGACAAGCCGGGAGTCTACCGGATCCGATCCGGAAAGCTCAGCCCCAATTTGACGTTTGCGGTCAACACGTTGACGCAGCGCGCCATGGGGCCGGCATGCGAAGCGACGGTCACGCTGGACGGCAGCGGACTGAAGGATGGCGATTACGCAGGACTGTGTTTCCTGATCGGTACGTACGGCCTGATTGCCCTGACCAAGGAAGCCGGCCGGTCGTATCTGGTCATGTTGGCGAGAGAGCCGCAGGATCGTTCCATATTCGGCAATTTGGTAGACGAGAAGCCCGGCACCGAATTCGCCCGAATTCCCGTCTTCGGAGACGTCGTCACGCTCAAGGCGGCCGGCAATTTCGTGAATAACGCGGACGAGTGCATGTTTTATTACCGGGATGGGGCGGATTGGAAGCAGCTTGGGATTACGCACAAGATGATATACAAGCTGGACCATTTTATGGGTTGCCGCATCGGTCTGTTTTTGTTTTCAACCCGCGAGATCGGGGGAACGGCCGACTTTTCCGATTTTCAATACCAAGTGCTCTCTTAACGAGCCCTAGTGGCTTATATTATTCGAATCGTGCAAGAAATCGTTAGGGACGTTCCCGCGGGAATGTCCTTGTTTGCACATGATGTTCTTTCGGAAGCCGCCGTCTGCGGCCGCAGGGAACCATATTTTCCCGGGTAAGGACACGGTCGACGGCAGGTTGTTTCGCGGCGAGGCGACGGCTAGACTTTGGGATGAAGGTGTGTGCCGCAAGTCGCTTGCCTACTAGTTGGGAATTTCCGCTAAGGAGGGGGATTGGTTTTATATGAGGTTGCGTGAAGCGTTTAAAGAGCATTTCTTGGTGGGGGCCGCCGTAAATCCGGTCACATTGGACACGCAGCGGGATTTGCTGATCGAGCATTTCAACAGCGTGACTGCCGAAAATGAAATGAAGTTCGAAAGGCTGCATCCGTCGCAAGATCAATATACGTTTGAAGCGGCGGATCGCCTGGTGTCTCTGGCCAAAGCCAATGGCATGGGGGTCAGGGGCCACACGTTGGTCTGGCACAATCAGACGCCGAAATGGGTGTTTGAACATCAGGACGGCAGCCCGGTTGACCGGGAGACGCTGCTGGCCCGCATGAAATCTCACATCGACACGGTTTTGTCCCGCTACAGGGGAGATATCTATGCCTGGGACGTGGTGAACGAAGCGGTGTCCGACAGCGGCAGCGAACTGCTGCGGCCTTCAAAGTGGCTGGACATCATCGGCGACGATTTCATCGCCAAAGCGTTTGAGTATGCCCATGAAGCGGACCCGGGGGCGCTGCTCTTCTATAACGATTACAACGAAGCCGTACCGGAGAAAAGGGAGAAAATTTACGCGCTCGTCAAATCGTTGCTCGAGCAGGGAGTCCCCATTCACGGCATCGGGCTTCAAGCGCATTGGAGCCTGCATCATCCGTCCGTGGACGATATCCGCCAAGCGATCGAACGGTATGCCAGCCTCGGCTTGAAGCTGCACATTACGGAGCTGGATGTCTCCATGTTTGCGTTCGATGACCGGCGGACCGATCTCGCGGCTCCGACCGAAGAGATGCTTGCCCTTCAAGCGGAACGTTACGGGCAATTTTTCCGGTTGTTTCAGGAATACAGCGAATATATCACGTCCGTCACTTTTTGGGGGGCTGCCGACGATTATACCTGGCTGGACCATTTCCCTGTGCGCGGCCGGAAAAACTGGCCCTTCCTGTTCGATATCAAGCATCAGCCCAAGCCGTCTTATTGGAAGGTGCTTGAAACCATATGAAAAGTCGCCTAAAGGCAAAACCAACGTCGCTTTCACGGTTTTCGATCCCGGGGTTCGAATAGGTGCGGAATCTCATGCTCCTTTGTAAGGCATTTCAATGAAAACGCTTTTCGGAAAGGGTTGATCGGGATGATGATAGAAAAGGCTCCGGTCGGATTCGACCGGCCTAGGGAAAACGTAACGCGCGGGAACATGAATACGGTGGAATATTTCTCCTCGACGGTCGGGAATTCCCGTAAAACGATGGTTTACACCCCGCCAGGGTTTTCCGATGCGAAGAGATATAACGTGCTTTATCTTCTGCACGGCATAGGAGGGGATGAAGCGGAGTGGTTTAACCACGGGCATCCGGAGGTCATTTTTGACAACCTTTATGCCGACGGCAAGCTGGCGCCCATGATCGTCGTATTACCCAACGGCCGCGCCATGCCCGACGACCGGGCGACGGGGGATATTTTCAGCGCCGAAAAGGTTAGGGCATTCGAGACGTTCGAATCGGATTTGCTTCACGATCTGATCCCTTTTATCGAATCGAATTACCCGGTGTTCACGGACCGCGGGAACCGGGCGCTTGCAGGGTTATCGATGGGCGGGGGTCAGTCCTTGAATATCGGGCTGCATCATCTGGACCGTTTCGCATGGATTGGAGCTTTTTCTCCTGCCCCCAATACGAAGGCACCCGAACTGCTCGTCCCAAGCCCGAAGGAAACGTCGGCGAGTCTCAAGCTGTTATGGCTTTCATGCGGCGACCGGGACGAACTCCTATCGATCAGCACCCGGACGCACGACTATTTGGCGCGGCACGAAGTTCCCCACGCGTGGTACATTACCAAGGACGGCGGTCACGATTGGCCGGTTTGGAAAAACGATCTGTATTATTTTAGCCGGCTCCTTTTCCATGACGTTTCGAGCGGGGACGAATGAAACCATCAAACCATCATCCATATAGGAAGCCGACAAAAAAAGGCCGGCCATGGGTTTTCACCCATGACCGGCCTTTCCGGCTTTACGCTCAGTTGATGATCCGCTCGCGCCAGTTTCGAGCCCGGGACATTTATCGGTTCGAAACTTTCCGCTCGCGGAGGACGTGCTCCAGCACGGCAAGCACCGGTTTGCTTTTGATCGGCTTGCTGATATAGTCGTCCATTCCCGCCGCAAGGCAGATTTCCCGGTCATCCTTCAGGGCGTTGGCGGTAACCGCCACGATCATCGGGCATTGATCCTTCGGCACGGTGGCCCTAAGCTTCCGGGTGGCCTCCAGTCCGTTCAGTCCCGGCATTTGCACGTCCATGAACACGATGTCGTAGGATGCCTGTTCCACGGCCCGCAGGACGTCATGTCCGTTGGTCACGACGGTGACCGCATGCCCCTGCTTCTCTAAAATTTTCCTCAATACGATTTGGTTGATTTCATTATCTTCGGCAATCAGGATCTGAAGCGGGTCCGGCAGCGATTCCAGCTGATCGTCGCATGCGTTTGGTTTGGGGGGCTGATGATATTTCTTCAGCAGCACCGTAAATACGAACGTCGTGCCGGGGCCTTCTTTTTTCTCAACCCATATGTTGCCGCCCATCACGTTGACCAGCTTTTTGCTGATGGCCAGTCCCAGGCCCGTGCCTTCGTAGTTGCGGGTCATGAAGTTGTCTACCTGGGAAAACGGCTCGAAGATCGCTTCCAGCTTGTTGTCCGGTATGCCGATCCCCGTGTCGGAAACCTTGAACTCCAGGTCGATCAGGTCTCCTTCCTGATAGAGCTTTCTCGCGCTGACCGAAATCCCTCCATGCAGGGTAAACTTGACGGCGTTGCCGACCAGATTCATCAACACCTGCTTCAGCCGTTTGGAGTCGCCATACAGCAGGTCCGGGATGTCGTCGTCCACGGCGAAGGTCATTTCCAGCTGCTTCGCGCTGGCTTTGGCGGACAACACATCCAAAGTTTCTTGAATGCACTGCTTCACGTCTAGCGCATCTTCTTGAAGCTCGGTCATCCCGGCTTCGATTTTGGAGAAATCGAGAATGTCGTTGATGATCGACAGCAAGGTTTCGCCGCTTTTGCGGATAATCTCGATATATTCCTTTTGCTCGTCATCCAGCTCCGTCGTCGTCTCCAACAGATCCGTCATTCCGATGACCCCGTTCATCGGCGTGCGGATTTCATGGCTCATCATCGCCAAAAATTCGCTTTTGGCTTTGTTCGTGTTTTCGGCAAGTTCTTTGGCAATGATCAGCTGTCTTTGCTCGGTGAAATCCTTGGCGATGATATAGAAGCCTACGTTTTTGTTGTTGATGATGATCGGAGCGATCGTCGTAATGACTTCGACCAAATGGCCGTCCTTATGCCGGATCGTCTTGATCTCCTGCTCGACGGTAGGATTGTTCAGCGCCTCCCGCAAAACCCGCCGCAGGTTATACTCCCCGATGAAACGGGCGATGCTTTTGCCGGCCATTTCGCTGACAGGGCAGCCCGTCATTTGCTCCGCCCGGGTGTTGGCGTTCAAAATGTTGCCGCTTAGGTCGAGTGAAATGATCGCATCGTGGTTATATCTTTTTAAGGAGGTATACCGTTCAACCGTTTCCTGCAGTTTTTGCTCGGCCGCTTTATTTTTGGATATATCATTCAGCGTCACGATGTAATAGAGAGGAGTCCCCTCCGTATCAGGCATGATGGATATATGTACGGATGCCCAGACAATCTGCCCGTTCTTCTGCACATACCTGCCTTCGACGTCGATTTCGTTCTGCTCGGGATAATTCTCGAACAGCGTCCTGATTTGGCGGATGTTTCGCTCCAGGTCGTCAGGGTAAATCAGCTTGTCAAAACGTTGTTTGTTCAATTCCTCCAAGGAATACCCCAGGATACGGGTGAGTGCCGGATTTGCTTTGACGAGCACCCCCCGGAGCGTAAACATGGCTATGCCAAAAGGAGCATTGTGGTATACATGCTGCAAATAGGAGTACTCCTCCATCGGTATTTTTTCCATTTTGCGCCTCCATCCCCCGATATGTAACTCCGCTTAGGGTTTCCGCCTAAGGGATAGCGATTTGGTGTTTGATTTGCCATTAAGACCATAGACCTAGCGTATATGGCCCAAAGATCATAATTCCGCTTATAAAGTAGATATAAACAAAAACATAAAATTTGAACCTCTCCATTTCCGATTATACAGGATTGCGACAAAAATTATAGACTTGCTCCATCATATCGGGGGCGAAGAAAAAAAGAAACCCCGAAAGGCCGGCAGGCAATCAGGATTTCTTCAGTCTTCTTCCTATATAATTATGCTCTGGTCCCCAGCAGCTGGAGAATATGCGGTTCGATTTTTTCCGGCTCTTCCGTCGGTCCAAACCGTTTCACGACCTTTCCGCTGCCGTCGACCAGAAACTTCGTAAAGTTCCATTTGATCGCTTTGGAGCCAAGGAGGCCCGGGGCTTCCGAGGTCAGGTGCCGGAACAGCGGATGGGCGTTATGGCCGTTGACGTCGATTTTGGCGAACAGCGGGAAGGACACCCCGAAATTCAGCTCGCAAGCCTGGGCGACCTCCGCGTCCGTTCCCGGCTCCTGGTTGGCGAATTGGCCGCAAGGAAAACCGAGAACGGCAAACCCCCTCTCCTTGTAAGCATCGTGCAGCTTCTGCAGCCCTTTGAACTGCGGAGCGAACCCGCATTTGGTCGCCGTATTGACGATGAGCAGCACTTGGCCGCGGTACGGTTCCAACGTTTGTACTTCTCCTTTAATCGTTTTAACCTCGATATCGTAGATTGACATGATACCCTCTCCTCCTGAGTCCGTTATAATTTTGTGCAATTAGATTGTATACAATTTAAATGACGAATTCAAGCTGTTTTTCGATCTTTGACGTGTCCAAGTTCCAAATGCTATAATATTTCGAATAATAAATTGCATACAATTTAATGGCAGGTGAGATAGATGCAGCCTAACGAATATATGAAACTGGAACATCAGCTTTGCTTTGCTTTTTATACATGCTCCCGCGAGATGATGAAGCTGTACCGCCCGCTGCTGTCGCCGCTTGGACTGACGTATACGCAATACATTACGCTGCTTTCCTTGTGGGAACAGGACGGGGTGACCGTCAAAGAGCTCGGGGCAAAGCTGTTTTTGGATTCCGGAACGCTGACGCCGCTTTTGAAGAAGCTGGAAGCGATGGGTCTGATTACGCGAACCCGCGATAAGGCGGACGAGCGCAGCGTGATCATCGAATTGACCGCCAAAGGACAGGACTTGCGTGAACAAGCCGCGGAAGTTCCGACCAAGCTGTACGCCGGTACGAATGTTCGGATCGAAGACATTCAAGCGATGCATGAACATATTCAATCCTTCCTGCGGAAGATAGGCGAAGTTACCGGGGGAAGGGAAGCGGAACGATGAAAGGGTTAGCCCGCCGGATACCGCACGATCTCCCTACTTCGAAAAATCATGCTTAAGTGGCAGTTGAGGCGGGGTGACCCGCCATGCCTTTCGACTGAATAAACTCGTCCGAATCCTCCATAATAGGGAAGTACACCCAAGAAAAAATGGAGGAATGAGGCATGCTGGACAACCTTGAAAGCAGCTACGACTGTTCCCGTGCAGGGGATGACCTGCATCAACTCAAGCAGGAACTCGCTTCGCTCCGCGGTCTGGGCAGGGAAGACCAAGAGACTCAGGAGCAAATCAATCGGCTTGAAAACCAAATTGCGTTTATTATGAATAAATGCGACATCAACCATTAAATATGCACAAGTACCCGTTTTCAGGCGTTTTTAACCCGAGCTTGAAAGCGGGTGTTTGTTTTTTTCGTGCCCCGCTCCATCTCCGATCATGGAAAAAGCCTTGAATGAATGCGCGATAAGCGAAAAGCCGGAAGTAAAACGTTTCAGGCAGGTGGTCTTTGAATGAAAACATGGTTGATTTCCCTGATGACGGTGTTCGTTATGTTGGCTGCCCCAGTCCAAGCAAACCCTGAATACGAAAAATGGGGCGCAATAGCGGTAAAGGAAGCACAAAAAAGGTACCGGGCAGACATCATCGACTATCGGCATTTGGGGAGGATTGAACGGACGCCAAACGAATCGGAGGAGCGATTCAAACTTTGGGTCAGAAACAAGGAAGGCCGCGAGTTCGGAGTGTACGTGTTTATCCGTTTCGATCCGTCCACCGACGCCATCCATTCGATTCGGTTTTCCGAATCCGAACGGTGAGCGGGCAAGTCCTGCATATCCAATGAACAAAACTGGATTGCCATGACCAAAGGCTGCCGCGGAAACGGCAGCTTTTTTAAATGAGCTCCCCCGCATTGACGCTTGGCCATGATCGTCGTAACCTTGACTTGAGCGATTGCCGAAAGTTCGTTCATAGCCATGTTTTCGAATGGCGGCGAATCTCGCCATGGGGAACGCGGCAGCGATTCTGCGGGCAAAAACGATGTAAAAGGAGAGGGCATATGGGAACCGGCAACAGGATAGGCACATACGGCTTTCGATTTTCGGCTCCGGACCATTTGGCGCTGTGCAGCTTGTTTGCGGTTGGGAGGGACGCGGTGCAGAGTCCGGCTTACCGGTGGGACGGGTACACGCGGAAGGACGGACCGCTGTTGTTATTCCAGTATACGATCGAAGGCGAAGGCGTTTTCGAATCGGGCGCCGAAGCGTACCGGATTGATGCGGAACGGGCGTTTATGTCCGAAATTCCGGGGGATCACCGGTATTATTTCCCGGAGGGCGGACCCGAGTGGAGCTTCATGTTCATCCTGATGCGGCCGTCGCTGATTTTGCCGAATTGGCAGGAAGCGAAAAGCAGGATGGGGCAAGCGCCGCATCTGCCTGCGACCAGCCGGCCAATCCGCCTGCTGCAGGACATATGGGAGCAAGCGAACGACGGCCGGATCACGGATCCTTTTACAGCTTCCTCTTATGTGTACCAGTTCGTGTCCGAACTGTGCCGTTTTGCGATCGCGCCGCAAGGCGAACGCCGGCATTGGCCGGAAAAGGTGCGTCAGGCTGCCCGCTATATCGACACGCATTACGGCAGCATGATCAGCCTGGATCAGCTGTCGGAGAGGCTCGGAGTGTCGAAGTACCATCTGCTCCGCACGTTTGCGGCCGCGACCGGCGAAACGCCAAGCGAATATTTGAACCGGGTTCGCATCGAGCAGGCGATGAGGCTGCTCCGGCAAACGGACCTCGGCATCGAACGGATTGCCGAAGAGGTGGGGTATTCCGGAGGGAGTTATTTTATCAAAGTGTTTCGGAAAATGACCGGCCGGACGCCCGGAAGCTTCCGGTCGGAACAGGGGCAGCTGACGCTCAGCCGGTTGTATTTTGATTAGTCTCCGGAACCGCAATATTTTGCTATTTTCCACGAAAGATTACTATAGAAACGTGATTCCTCCGAACCTTATGATAGGGACATACAGCAAATGAATGCTATTTAAGGAGGAACGACATGCAGCATCATTCCTATGCACCGACGCCCCCGATGGGGTGGAACAGTTGGGATTGTTACGGCGCCGCCGTTACGGAGGAGGAAGTTCGCGGCAACGCCGAATATATGGCGAAGCACTTGAAGGATTATGGATGGGAGTACGTCGTCGTCGACATTCAATGGTATGAGCCGGGGGCGAACTCGGATCTCTACAGACCCTTTGTCCGGCTGGAAACCGACGGTTATTCGCGGCTTGTTCCCGCGGTCAACCGTTTTCCTTCCGCGGCAGGCGGCAAAGGGTTCAAACCGCTGGCGGACTATGTGCATGGCCTCGGGCTGAAGTTCGGGATCCATATCATGCGCGGCATTCCGCGGCAGGCGGTCCATGACAATACGCCGATCAAGGGAACGGAGGCGACCGCCCGGGACATAGCCCATCCCTGTTCCTTCTGCGGCTGGAACACCGACATGTACGGCGTCGATGCTTCCAAGCAAGGCGCGCAGGAATATTACAATTCGCTGTTCGAGCTTTATGCCGAATGGGGCGTCGATTACGTCAAGGTTGACGACATCGCGGCTTCATGGCTGCACGGAGGACCGCATTTGGCGGAGATCGAGCTGATCCGCAAGGCGATCGACCACGCCGGACGTCCGATGGTGCTGAGCCTTTCGCCCGGGCCAGCGCCCGTAGAGCACGCCGATTTTTTTGAAGCGAATGCCAATATGTGGCGGATGACCGACGACTTCTGGGATCGGTGGCCGCTTCTTTTGGACATGTTCGACCGTTGCGAGGCATGGCAGGGACGGCCGAAACCCGGCTGCTGGCCGGATTGCGACATGCTCCCGCTGGGGCGCATCGGCGTCCGCGCCAGCCACCCCGACCGGATGACGAACTTTACGCGGGACGAACAGCTCACGATGATGACGCTGTGGACGATTTTCCGCTCGCCGCTGATGTTCGGGGGAGAGATGCGCGACAATGACGAGTGGACCTTATCCCTCCTGACAAACCGCGACGTGTTATACATGCATAAGCATAGCTTCGGTGCCCGGCAAGTGAGCCGCGCGGACGGCAAAGCGGTGTGGACGGCCGAAGGTCCTGACGGGGAACGTTACGCGGCACTGTTCAACACCGGCGAAACCGCCGCGGAAGTCTCCGTTTCGCTTTCCGAGTTGGGGATCGACGGAGGCGCGGATGCCAAAAACCTGTGGACCGGAGAAGGATGCGGCCATTTGGAAGACGTGCTGCAATGGTCGATTCCGCCGCATGGAGCGGCTTTGTTTCAATTGACGGCCGGATGATAACGAAGTCCGGAGCCTATATGGCGCCCTCGGCAATTACGAATGCCGAGGGCGTTTTTGTATGGAGGGATATCTGTTGGAATTGTTATTTCTTGCATGAATACCAAGCGATGTAATCATAATAGCAGGAAGAGAGATCGCTGAATAACGCCGGGTTCATCGCAAAAATACATCGTTTTTCAAGGCGAAACCAACGATGGAACCACAATGTCGAAACGAGTGATGAGGTTTGAAGTGGACAATAGCGGCATATCTCCTGTATCTCCTGCTGCAGGATCACGCTCCAGATCAGCATAACGGCGGGTTAACCGTCACCCATGAAGGGAAACCCGTATCGAGCCTGAGCTTGAATGCGCACAGGTTACCCGTGTTTCCTTTGCTGGATATGGAAAAATATAACCGATGGGTAAATGAATTGGACCGGAAAACGTATACGGAACCCGTCAACGCCCGCATCGGTGGAAACGGGCAAATCGTGCCCGGTCAAAACGGGCATAAGCTCGACCGCAGAGAATTCATGAAACGTTATTATGATGTACTCTACGGCGGCGGCCCGGCTTCGATAGAGGTTCCGGTGTACCCGGTCTATCCCAAGGTAGACACGGAGCTGCTTGCTTCGCTGCGGGCCCAGCAGATCGGATATTATGTAACGTACTACAATGCGGGCAACATCGACCGCTCCCACAATATCGCGTTGGCCGCCAAAGCGATCGACGGCACCGTCGTGTTCCCCGGAGAAACGTTTTCTTTTAATCGCGTGGTCGGCATTCGAACGACAGGCAAAGGGTATAGGCAAGCGACCGTCATCGTCAGGGGCGAATTGTCCGAAGGCATTGGCGGAGGGATTTGCCAGGTATCCTCGACGCTGTTCAACGCGGCCGACCGGGCAGGGCTGAGCATCGTCCAGCGTTACTCCCACAGCCGCCACGTGCCCTATGTTCCGCCGGGCAGGGATGCGACGGTCAGTTGGGGCGGCCCGGACTTCGTCTTTAAAAACGCCTACAACCAGCCCGTTTTGATCCGGGCGTTTGCGGGCGGAGGCCGCGTCGGCGTGTCCGTTCATTCATCGGACGTCATCGAATACATGCCGAGAAAGGTGCCGAGCATGTCCCATCGGCTGCCCGAAGAAATAAGGGAAGCGCCTACGTTGCCGATCCCGGCGAACGGGAAAAAGTGACGTGTGTCCGCTCCTGGCTCAAGTGAAATCTTTTAGGGATCCTAAGCGAACCAGCGGCATGCTGCGGCATGGAAAAAAAACGATGCCGGTTATGTTATGATATGAATAAAACAACCGAACATCATGCATGGGGGGGATGGCGTCATGAATCATTCGTTTATTTTGAAAGCCGTATGGGACGGAGGCCGCAACAGCCAGGGAACGATCGAAGCGGGCCAGCTGAAAACGGCCATTTCGATTCCGAAGGAAATGGGCGGGCCGGGAGTCGGCACCAATCCCGACGAAATGCTGCTCGGGGCCGCGGCGACGTGTTATTTGATCACGCTGGCGGCGATGATGGAGCGGGGCGGGTTGCCGGTCGAAAAGCTGACGCTGGAGTCGGAAGGCATCGTGGACGTCACGAACAACGTCTTCACGTACGTCAGCATCACGCATAAGCCGCATATCGTGCTGAAGGCCGAAGCTGCGGATCACGATTTGGAGCATGCCCGCAGGCTTGCCGAAAAAGCGGAAAGCTCCTGCATGATTTCCCGCGCGGTAGCCGGTAATGTGGCATTGTCCACGGTTCCGCGCATCGAAAGAAATTGCCGTAAAAACCTTGGGGGAAAGGAACCCCCCTCCTTGCGGCATATGCAGCAGGTTTGAAATCAAGGGCGCCAGAGAGGTCCATCCCTTATGGACTTGTCGGCCGCCCTTTTTTCGTATCTTCCATGCCATACCACGACCGGCGGCAAAACGCATCCCGGTGGTTCTTTCATCCGCTCCTGCTTTATGCCAAGATAGTATACGGAGGGATTGCCATATGTTTACCGACTTTAAAATTGTGGAAGGCCGGCCGTTAACGGTGCAGGTTAAAGAATATTTGAAACAGTGGATTACGAAAGGAAAAGGAAGGGTCGATCAGAAGCTGCCGTCGACAAGGGAGCTGAGTACGATGCTCGGCATCAGCCGAAATACGCTGGTCACCGTGTATTCCGAGCTGGAAGAAGAAGGATTCATCTATACGGTGCATTCCAAAGGAAGCTTCGTTTCCCGCGTCGGGATCGCCTCCGTCCCGTCCTGGTCGCTCGATTGGCAGCAGCGGCTGAACGATACGGCAAAACAGGCCGTCGACCTTGACCTGATGAAACGCGATCTGCGGGGCGAAAAAGGCATGATCAACTTCGCCAGCATCGCGCCGGACGAAAAGCTGTTCGATCTTACCAACGTGAAGCGCGCCTTTTTGGACCGAATGGCTCTGGAAGGGGAAATTTTGCTGAATTACGGCTATGCCAAAGGGTATAAACCGCTGATCCAATATTTGACGGGATACATGGAAACGAAAGGCGTCGACATGGAAGGAAAGGACATTTTGATCACGAACGGCTTTACCGAAGCGTACGATATCATTTTATCCTCGCTTAAGGTGCCTTGCAGGCACATTCTGTGCGAGAACCCGACCCACCACACGGCGATCAAAATATCGAAATTGCACGGCTACGACATCACCGGGATTCCGATGGATCAGGACGGCGTCAGGCTGGATTTGTTCGAGCAGGCGTTAAAAGAGAACGACTTCGGGCTGGCGTATTTGACGCCTTCGTACCATAATCCGACCGGAATCGTCATGTCCGCGGAAAAAAGGGTCGAGGTGCTGCGTTTGCTCGCGGAACACCGGATACCGCTGATCGAGGACGGTTTTAACGAGGAGCTGCGTTATTCGGGCTCCCACATGGCACCGCTTGCCGCTTTCGGCGGGGAGGGGAACAGCATCATCTACCTCGGCAGCTTTTCCAAAATCCTGTTTCCGGGCATCCGGATCGGCTGGATTGCGGCGGACCGGGAATTGATCGATGCGCTGGTCAGCGTGAAGCGTTCGCGGAACATCCATACTTCGACGCTCGACCAGGCGGTGCTGTTCCAATATTTCCATAACGGCAACTTTGAAAAATACTTGAAAAGGGCCAAATCGGAGTATAAAAGAAAACACGAGCTTGCCGTCCGCTGCTGCACCGAACACATCCCCTGCGAGCGGATAACCGGTTCAGGCGGATTGCACCTGTTTATCGAGCTGTCCCAGGGGCTGAACGCGAGGGAAATTCTCGCCGATTGCTACAGGCAAGGCGTGGTGTATACCGCAGGGGACGTGTTTTTTACGGATGGAGGCGGCGCAAATACGCTCCGGCTCGGCTTTTCGCGGGTGAGCGACGACGAGCTTCGCCGCGGAATCGAAATCATCGGAAAAGAAGTGACCAAAAGATTGGAGGCGCAACGATGAAGGTAGGCATCATTATGGGCGGGGTTTCTTCCGAGAGGGAAGTGTCGCTGGCGACCGGGAAAGAAATGATGGCTCATCTGGACCGGACGAAATACGAGGCGGTCCCGATCGAGATTCGGTATAAACAGGATTTGCTTGCGCAGGCGCAAGGGATCGATCTGGCGTTGCTCGCCCTCCATGGAAGCTTCGGCGAGGACGGCACGATTCAAGGCACGCTTGAAACGATGGGGATCCCCTATACGGGATGTTCGCTGCTGTCCAGCGCATTGTGCATGGATAAAGATGTAAGCAAAAAACTGCTGCGTTGCGAAGGCCTGCGTACGCCGGATTGGGTGCTTCTCCGCCGGTTGGACGATATCCGGAGTCCGCAGGTCGCCGCGCTCGGGTATCCGCTCGTAGTCAAACCGAATGCCGGGGGTTCCAGCATCGGGGTTACCTTGGTCAGGGACGAACCAAGTCTGCGGCAGGCGGCGGAGACCGCCTTTTCCTATGGCGAAGAGGTGCTCGTGGAAGCTTATATCGACGGCGAGGAGATCACGTGCGGGATGCTGAACGGGGAGCTGTTGCCGATCTTGTCGATTAAACCAAGCGCCGAATTTTTCGATTATACGTCCAAATACGAGCCGGGGCAAAGCGACGAGCGTGTCGCGGCGTTCGAACCGGAGCTTGAACAACGCATCCGCGATGCGGCCGTCAAAAGCTTCCGGGCGATGAAGTGTTCGGTGTATGCCCGAGTCGATATGATGCTGAAGGACGGCATTCCGTATATTCTCGAAGTCAACACGCTGCCCGGCATGACCCGGACCAGCCTGCTGCCGCAAAGCGCGCTTGCGGCGGGAATCTCTTTCGCGAAGCTGCTGGATGCCATCATCGAAGGATCCTTGGCGGCAAGGCCGAATACGGAAAATGGCGTCATTGGCAGCAGTCGCCGGCAGCAGGCAGGGTGACTGCATCCATGGGAAAAGGACCTCTTCGAATGAAGAGGTCCTTTTTTGGGCATCGGAAAGTTTAAGATAGCCATCGATCCGCGGGATCAGGGATCATGGCAACAACGTTTACGATTTGCCGTATCCGACCGCTTGGGCGATCAGCTCCGCCAGCGTTTCTCCGCCTTCCGGCTTCAAATGGACGCCGTCGGGTTCGAAATACGATTGGCCTTCGCTGGCCCCGTGCCAATCGAGCAGCACCGCATTCGGATAAGCGGAAGCCGTTTTTTTGATCGAGGCGTTGACGACGCTCTCCCAGCTGCGCGGAACCCTCGCATTCACCAGCACGACCTTGCGCACGTCCTGCATGGAATCCAGAAGCGACATCAGCTGTTTGCTGCTGAACGGGCCGTTCGTGCCCAGCTCGATCACGACCTGATCGCCCAGCTTGCCTTCTTCCCGGAGACGGGCGACCAGTTCCGGCGCCTCGGCCATTTGCCTTCCGATTTTGCCGTCGATCACCGCACCGGGGATCAGCTGCTGCAAATAAGGCTCCGCATCCAGCATGATCGAGTCGCCGATGGCCGTCACCGGAACGCTTTTGCCGCTTTTCGGAGCGCCAGGAACCTGCGTTTTGCCGCCGGCCGATGCACGCGGAGGTTTCGTTTTGCCAGGTTGGCTTGCGGAATCCTTAGGTTCGTCGGTTGCAGCTGAACCACCATTGGCTGTACCCGCTTTGGCTGAACCTTCTTTGGATGAGCCCTCTTCGGGTGCGCCCTCCTTGCCCGCCGGCTGCCGGCCGCTGCCCGAATTCGCCGGTGCCTCCGCGTCCGCTGCCGGTTTTTTCGCCGGATCATCCGCGGGTTCGTCGGTGCCTCCGATCGGCTGATCCGGCCGGCCGGCTTCCCCGCCATCGTATTTGGCCGCCGTGCTTTCCGGCGCCCCTTTCACCGGCGGCACGTCCCCGCCTACTTCTCCCGCCGGACCCGCAGCCGGTTCTGCCGGGGTTTCGGACGGGGCCCATACTTGCGCGGCCGCCGCCTCCTGGTGCAGCTTTGACGCGCTCACCGGCGCCCGCATGGCGAATCCGGCAAAGGACACGACGACCATCAGCAGCACGGAGGCTAACGTGACCCAGCCTTTCATCGGCACGAGGGACAAGTTTACGCTGCCTTTGCGGAGTTTGCGCCACGACCTGTCGACGAGGCCTCCCCGGACCGGCTCTTCGATGTATTTATAGGACAGGCAGGCCAGCGCGACGCTTAAAGCCGTTTGCAGCAGGGCGCGCCATACGTTCGGTTCGGCATTCGCGCCGCCCGAAAGCAGAATGACCGGATAATGCCATAAATATATCCCATAGGTTCGCACCCCGATCCAACGCAGCGGCTTCATGCCGAGCAGCCTGCCTACGAAGCTTGCCGGATGCGCGGCGGAGGCAATCACGATGGCGGTGAGCAGCGACAGGAGCAGGAATCCGTACGGATATAAAAAGGGGTCGTATTCGTTGGTTTTCCATACCATCCTAAAAATCGAACCCAACCCAACCGCCCCGATCAGGTTAAGCGTAACGCGTGTTCCGGGCCCGGCTGCGGCGGACATGTTCCGGCTGGGCCAAACGATGCTGAGAGCAGCCCCGATCAGCAGCGAAAACGCGCGCGTGTCGGTGCCGTAATAGACCCGGCTTGGATCCGTGTCGGGATTGTATAGCAAAAGCATGGCAAGGGCCGACAAAACCGCCAAAGCCAGGGCAAGCAAAAAGACCGGCCCGCGTTTTTTCATCTGTTTCATGCCAATGAGCAGCAATATGGGCCACAAGAGGTAAAACTGTTCCTCGACCGCCAGCGACCACATATGCCCGAACGGGGATTGGGGTCCGAATTTTTCGAAATAGGATACCTCATGGAAAATCGAATACCAATTGTTTATGTATAAAAGCGAAGAAACAACGTCGCCGCGCAAGACGGATATCAAGGAACGGTCAAAAAGGGTGACCCACGCCACGACGGCCGCCATCATGACGAGCATGGCAGGGAGCAGCCTGCGGCATCGCCTGATCCAAAACGATTTCAGGTCGATCGACCGGCTGCGGCTCCATTCCGCGGTGAGCAAATCCGTGATCAAATATCCGGATAAAACAAAAAAGATGCTGACGCCGAGCAGTCCTCCCGGGGCCCATTCGACGTTCAGATGGTACAAAACGACAAAAAACAACGCCAGCGTCCGCAGACCGTCAAGACCCGGCATGTAACGTTTGCTGTTGGATAACTGATTAGACATATGGACTAACCCTGCTTTCCAAACCGGATCGGTCCCTTAAAAAGCGGGATATGTATGCGGAAAAGATCGATTCGCTTATGTTCATGATCTGGATGCCTCCGTACGGATGATGATGTCAATGAAGGGGTTCACAGGTACTTACTTTATCATAAGCGTTTCCGTTTAAAGTTACAAAAAGATTGCTTTCCATTCACATTTTGTTCATGAGGTAGGCTGCAGCTACGAATACGACCGCGCACCCGGTCCGGATAAACATCATTCCTCACGGGCTTGGCAGCGAAATAAAGCCTAAAGGGCGGGTTGTTATTGCGGCTGACTGCGGTATACTGGGGACAAATGGTCCATAGGATGAATTTTTAGGAGGCATACCATGCATACGCGTCGTAGTTTAATCGATCAGCTGGAAGCGGCCGGAATCGACCGGAAGGGGACGCTGCTCGTTCATTCTTCCATGAAAAGCGTCGGGGAAGTGGAAGGAGGAGCGGATACGGTTTTGGATGCGCTGAGCGAATACATGCGGGAGGGCCTGCTCGTTCTGCCAACCCATACATGGTCATACATTCAGGCCGATAATCCCAAATTTTATGTCGAATCGTCGCCTTCGTGCGTCGGCATTTTGCCGGAATTGTTCCGCAAACGCAAGGGAGTGGTTCGTTCGTATCATCCGACGCACTCCGTCGCCGCTTTAGGCAGGGATGCCGGGGATTTTGTTGCCGGGGCGGAGCGGTATGACACGCCGTGCCACAGGGAATCCCCGTGGGGGAAACTGCTGGACCGCAAAGCGACCATCCTGCTTGTCGGGGTGGATTTAAGGCGCAACACGTTTATTCACGGAATCGAGGAATGGGCGGATGTTCCCGGCAGACTGACCGACGGCCATGAAAACCTGATCGTCGTGCTTGGCGATGGCACGGAAATTCCGGTTCCGTCCCGGCGCCATTGCGGACTTCCGTGGTCGGAACATTTCTGGAAGGTGGAGGGAATTCTTGAGCGGACAGGGGCGATCCGCCGGACGAAATTGGGGGAGGCGGATTGCTGGGCATGCGATGCCGTCCGAATGACGGAGGTCATAAGCGGAATGTTGCAGGACCACCCCGATTTATTTTCGGATCAAGATCCTCTTTCCGAAAGCGCGGTTCAAGAAGCCGAAGCGAAATTCTTAAGGCAAGCGTGATGTTGTTGCCGAAGAGGATACGAATGGATTGTCCGGGGCGTGCTTGCTCCGGGGCGCGAATCAAGAGATAATCATGGCAGGCGTCTGAACGCTGGCCGCTTTTCGGGCCCGCCTATCGATGAAAATGTTGAGCAGGGGAGAACGATGGGACATGGAAATTGTGAAGTTTAGCGAATTTTCGGCGAGTGAGCTTACCCGGTTGTGGAACGAAGGCTTCAAAGGATACGCATTCGACATGACGATGAGCGTCGACGCGTTCATCAAACGGATTCCGGAGAACCAGCTCTCCATGGAGGCGTCGATCGCGATCTGCGATCAAGGCAAGCCGGTAGGTTTCGTCATGAACGGTTTTCGCACCGTCGACGGACGGTTGACGGCCTGGAACGGGGGCACGGGGATCATTCCGGAATACAGGGGCCGGGGGCTCGGCAAACAGCTGATCGGGGCGGCGCTTGACGTCTGCAGGGAAAAAGGCGCCGAGGTGGCCCTGCTGGAGGCGCTGAGCGAAAATGAACCGGCGATCAAGCTGTATGCGAAGATGGGATACCGATGGATCGGGGATTTAAGATTTTACGAGCAAAAGGAAGGATTGAAACCCGATGCTTTGGCGTCGGAGGGGGAGGATGCCTACCAATTCCGGTTCGGCCTGCCCCGGGATGTTCAGCGGTTCAACCTTCCGGTCGGAGACCTGCCGTGGCAAACCCATTGGGAAAACATCGCCGGCGGCGAATCGGTCATCGCAACGGACGCAAATGGGGAACTTGCGGGTTATGCGCTGTTTAGAAAAACGATGGACGCGGGCGGAGAACATCAGGCGACGATTCTGTACCAGTGCCGGACCGTAGAAGATACGGGAGAGCGAGCCCCGGAGCTCCTCAAAGCGCTGTTGTCCCGGGCATATGCCCCGCTGGATGCCAATATAACGCGCCGCGCCGTCAATCTGCGGGTATCCAAGGAGCGCCTCATACGAGTTCTGGAGGAAGCCGGCTTCAAAGCCACGGTTCATCAGGTACATATGAAATGCGAGCTGAACCAGGCCTAGCGTATAGAAAAAATGCCTAAAATAGTATAAAATTGTCTTGTCGTTTGCCGTGATGTTAACGGAGGCTTGAAAACCGAAAATATGCAGCGTTTGCATGAACATAAGCCATGGATCGTGTCATTTTGTCCATGGCTTTCTTACTCCGTGAACGGTGAACGAAGAATTCGTCTTTGAAAGAAGGTGCCGATCTTGGAGCTGTACTTTAGAGATAATTTCTTTAATGCGGGCCGTACGGATATCGTCAACGCCAGGCGGGAGCCTGCAGGGACATTGGATTTGAAAAGCGCGTTCGGCTCGTCGCTCGACGTGCTGGATGCCGGCGGGAACCTGGTTTGCAGCGGAAAGTTCCGGTTCATGTCAAACAAATGGGAGGTGACGGGGGCGGACGGAAGCCTGCTGGGCGTGCTGAAACACCGTCTCAGTTTCATGTCGAAAAAATTCATTTACGAATCAGAGGGGAGAGGAATTTACGAAATTTTTTCGCCCGCGTTCTTCAAGGAATATTCGATCACCGACGAGCGCGGGATCGCGGTTGCCCAATTCGAAAAGGTGAACGGCTGGTTCGAATCCGGAGCTTTTTGCCTGCGGAACGAATCCGAACGTTTGGGGAGCCACGAATTGATCGCCGTCGTTATGGGAGTGCATGAAACGAACAAAAGGACGTCGAATGCGCACCACGCCAACATTCCTTGAGTTTTGTCCTCCGTCCGGAGACGAAAATGGAAGCAGAATGATTCGAAGGAGGCTTGTATTGGAGCCCTTCGGCTGTTATGATATGTGCGTGCTGAAATCGATTACATGAGGATGACTACATATATTTTTGGGAGGAAGCATCATGGCAAACACGAGTATCATTCTGCGCGTTGAACTTGATCATGCGAAGGTCACCTTTGGGGATGTTGCTGCCGCAATCAGCAAATCCGGGGGAGATATCACGTCCATCGACGTGATCAGGCCGGGAAAAGATTCTTCGGTCAGGGACATTACCGTCGAAGTCGTGGACACCGAAGAGGACAACGTCGTCGAATCGCTTAGGAAACAGGATGGCATCAACCTGATCAACGTTTCGGACCGGACCTTCCTCGTTCATTTGGGCGGCAAAATCAAAATTCAGCCGACGCTGCCGATCAAAAACCGGGACGACCTGTCCCGGGTGTATACGCCAGGCGTGGCGAAGGTTTGCACGGCAATCCACGAAAATCCGGAAAAGGCTTACTCGTTGACGATCAAACGCAATACGGTGGCCGTCGTCAGCGACGGCACGGCGGTGCTCGGACTCGGGGACGTTGGCCCTTACGCGGCGGCTCCCGTGATGGAAGGGAAAGCGATGCTGTTCAAGCAGCTGGCCGGGGTCGATGCGTTCCCGATCTGTTTGGATACCCGCGACACGGAGGAGATCATCCGCACCATTAAGGCGATGAGCCCGATTTTCGGCGGCATCAACCTGGAGGACATCAGCTCCCCGCGCTGCTTCGAAATCGAAAGAAGATTGTCCGAGGAGCTGGAAATTCCGGTCTTCCACGATGATCAGCACGGTACGGCCGTCGTGGTCATCGCGGGGCTGCTCAACGCCTTAAAGGTCGTCAACAAACGGATCGAAAACATCCGGGTCGTCGTCAACGGCATCGGCGCCGCAGGGGTTTCCATCTGCAAAATGCTGCTCAGCGCCGGCGTGACCAAATTGGTGCCCGTGGACCGCGAAGGCGCGATCGTCAGAGGCGGAACGTACGAACACGAGATGTGGCAGTGGCTGGCGGACCAGCCTCAGGTCGAGGCGACGGGAGGAACGCTGAAGGAAGTCATTAAAGGCGCCGACGTCTTTATCGGCGTATCCCGCGGGAACTTGCTGAACGGCGAGGATATCCGGGGAATGGGACCCGATCCGATCGTTTTCGCCATGGCCAATCCGGTGCCCGAAGTGTCGCCCGAAGAGGCGCTTCCCCATGCACGGGTATACGCTACCGGCCGGAGCGATTTCCCGAACCAGATCAACAACGTGCTCGTATTCCCCGGATTGTTCCGCGGGGCGCTCGACTGCAGGGCGCGCTGCATCAACGAACCGATGAAGCTGGCCGCCGCGCGCGCCATCGCATCGGTCGTGACCGGCGGCGAGCTGAACGAGCTGTACATCATCCCGAGCATTTTTAACGACCAGGTCGTCATCGAAGTCCGCAAAGCGGTCGTGCAGACAGCGATTTTGACCGGCGTGGCCCGCAGAATTCCGAAAGATTTCCGCTAAGATCACCTGCGATATAGAAAAACCCGCGTTTCTAAGCCAATAGAAACGCGGGTTTTTCCGTTTAAGGCAGCAGGAGCGCCTTGGGATCGATCGGCGGGACAAGACCTTCATCGGCCGCGCGCGTGAGCAGGGAAGAGATCGCGGCGTAACCGTCTTCGCCCAAATTCGCGGTAAAGGAATTGACGTACAAATCGATGTGAGCGTCGGCCACCTTCGGATCCATTTCCTGGGCATGGCTGAGGACGTACTCGCGGGAAGCTTCCGGATGCGCCCATGCATATTCCACCGATGCGCGCGCCCAATCGGAAATGGCCTTGAGATCCAAATTCCGTTTGGCGATGATGGCGCCGAGCGGGATCGGCAGCCCGGTATCCTGTTCCCACCAGTTGCCCAGGTCCGCCATCAACGTCAGGCCGTAATTGGGATACGTAAATCTGGCTTCGTGGATGACAAGCCCGGCGTCGATGTTTCCGTCGCGAACGGCTGGCATGATTTGATCGAACGGCATGACGACGATCTCCCCGATGCCTCTCGGGACGTTTTGGGCAGCCCATAAGCGGAACAGCAGGTACGCGGTGGAACGTTCGCTTGGAACGGCTACGCGCCGCCCGGACAAGCCTTCGGCGTTTGTAGGCGCATCCGGTCCGCCCGACGCGAGCACCAGCGGCCCGCAGCCTCTGCCGAGAGCGCCGCCGCATGGCAGAAGCGCGTAGCGGTCCAGCACCCAAGGCAATGCCGCATAGGAAATTTTGAGCACGTCGTAATCGCTTTGTTCCTGGGCGGCCAGATGGTTCGTAATGTCGATATCCGCATAGGTAACTTCCAGCTGCGGTGCGCCCGGAATAAGGCCATGCGCCCATGCATGGAAGACAAAGGTATCGTTTGGACATGGTGAAAAAGCAATCTTCATTCGGTAAATACCCTCCTTAAAATGTCGCCTGCCGCTTCGAGCGCGGCAAAGGCTTCGCCGAGGCGCCAGGCCGCACGGTCCCTTGGGCCGACGACGTTCGAAATCGTGCGGATTTCGAGCACGGGCAGATTCCACAGCTTGGCGGCGGTCGCCACGCCGAAGCCCTCCATCCCTTCGGCAGCCGCATCGCCGTACCGCGCGGTTAACTTGGCGGTCGTTTCGGCGGAACCCGTTCCCGTCGTGACCGTCAGGATGGTGCCGCGGGTAACGGGAATCCCCTCGGATGCCATGGCATCGGAGAGGGTTTGCACAAGCTTTGAATCAGGCAGGATGACGGAGCTGCCGAAACCAAGCTCGTCCACGCTGAGAAAGCCGTCAGGGGTTTCGGCTCCCAAATCGGCGGCCGCGATCCGGTCGGCGATGACGGTGGAGCCGATCTCCGCCCGTCCCTTGAAGCCTCCGGCGATCCCTGCGCTGATGACCAGGCTGTAGCTGCCCTTCGCAAGCTCTGCGGCCGTCCGTGCCGCCGCCGAGGCCGGCCCGAAACCGGCGAGTTGAACATTAAACCGCTTTGAATCGCGGGTTCCGCGCGTGACGGCCTGCCGCTCTGCTTCGACCGCCGTCATGATCAGGATTCGTCCGTCCGAATCCGCATTTCGGAAGATATCCCCGTCATGCATCACGGTCTCCAAGTCTGATTTCATGCAGAATCCTCCAGTACAATTCATTTGACCTCAACATAATAACCTTATAACTAACGGAACGCCGTGTAAAGCGCGGCTCGGCCGGGGAGATTGCCAACCTTGTTTTTACAAACGCTTTCCCGGAAGGTATAATAGATTTATTGGACATGATGTCAATTAAAGGAGGAATCAGCCATGCTTGCCGAACAGCATATCAAAACGGCCATGCAAAACTACATCGATTGTTTTAACCGGGACGATTTGGAAGGAATCCTTTCATTATATGCGGAGGATGCGGTCGTAGAGGATCCCGCGGGGTCCGAGCCGGTGCGGGGCAAGGCCGCGATCGCGGAATTTTACCGTAAGGTCGTGAACGGAAGCACCCGGATCCGCCGCGAGGAACCGATTCGGGGGTCGCACGAACATTCGGGAGCCATGGCCGTTCATATCGAAACGACAGTCGAAGGCGCAACGATCGTCATTCATGTGATCGAGTTGATGACGTTTAACGAGGAAGGGCTCATTACCGGCATGAAGGCATATTGGGGACAGTCGGATATAGAGACGAAATGATTTTGCGGCCGTTCGCATGTTGCATGTTGTATGTGTTGAAAGAAGTTTTTTAACGTCAACGCGTAGCATTACGGACGGCAGCGGCATGGAGCAGCGAACCTTCGCTGCTTCTTTTTTATTCGGGGGAAATGAGACCGTTAGCCCGATTCCTCGATGCCGTACTGTTCGCTGTAATATAACGCGGTGAAGGACGCCGACGAGACGGCAGAAATGCTATTTCCGCCCGGTTTGCCGCATTAAATAACGTATAGAAACATATGGAAAACAAGAAAATACGGATAAGCGCCTGAAAAACGGAGGCCGCAGCCGTTCCGCAGACCGCCGGCATTGCGCCGAACATGCTGCCGGATACTTTGCCGCGCGGGCCTTCGCCGTTTCCTTTCCCCAAAAAATCGGATATAATTCCTGGATGCGGGTATGAATTGACACATGGCGTAATGACTGGCGATATATTAGAATAGATAGGTCTACGTTTACGTGGCGAAAAGGAATCATTCATTGATTTTGAACATTAATAATGAAGTTGAAAGCGAGAAGGAACCTAATGCTGAATAACCGGATGACTTTTGAAAGCCTGTGCCTGCGGAACGAACCGCTGGCCAACCATTCATCGTACCAAATCGGGGGCGAAGCGAACTTTTTTGCCATGCCCGAAACGGTGGAGGAGCTTCTGACACTGCTGCGGGGCTGCAAAACGCACGGATTGGATTATTTTATTTGCGGGATGGGTTCGAACCTGCTGTTTCCGGACCGTCCGCAGGAGGATACGCTGTACATCTCATTGAAAAAATTCGTCTATTGGGACATCCAGCCGACCAAATGGTTCATATCCTCCGGAACGCCGATGTCCATGCTGGCGATCAGCGGCAGGATGTTCGGCATTCCCGGCTACGAATTCACCTACTTGCTGCCCGGGGGACTTGGCGCGGGAATTTATATGAACGCCAAATACAATCACCATCAGATCAGCGACATCATTAAAACCGTTTATTACGTCGACTTGTCCGACCCGTCCTTGGCCGTTCGGTCGATCGACGTGTCGCAGTGCCAATACGGCTACAAACAATCCATCTTCCAGATGAACCCATGGCTGGTGCTCGGGGCGGATATGCTTGCCGTGCCGGACGAGAAGCAGATCGCTGCCGGCAATGAGCTGCTTGCGCGGTGGAAGGCGAAGGAAGGCATGTCGACGCTGGCTTCTTTTTATTCGTACATGGATGGGGAAGCCGAAGCGCTTAAGAAACAGGGCATCGTCATCCCGGCCGAAATGACCGACATCGCCAATTACCGTAACGGAAAACGACATTTCGAGTTCCCTTCCTGCGGTTCGGTGTTCAAAAACAATTACGACTACGGCGTTCCGGTGGGCGCCCTTGTGGACCGGTTGAACATGAAGGGCAAGGAGCATGGCGGCGCAATGATCTCGCCGTATCACGGGAACATGATCATCAATCACCGGCATGCCACCGCCGAAGACGTGAAATATTTGATGAACGTGATCATCGAAGGGGTCAATAATGCATTCGGCTTTGAACCGGAACCCGAAGTGGTCGTCGTGAAATAAATAAAATAACATACAAGGCTGCGGCCGCGTATAAACCTTTCCGTTTTAGGAAAGGTTTTTTGTATACGTGCAGGCGAGTTTAGAAAAACAAAGTATTGCAAGTAAGTTAATGGGGTTATATAATAAAAAAGTAAGTAAATAAAATATTGGAGGCTACTATACTTATGTCGAATTTCATCGATGCGCTCAAAAACAGACGTTCCATTTATGCCATTAGCAAGGATGTATCCGTTTCGGACGAAAAGATCGTCGAAATCGTCAACGAAGCGGTCAAACATACGCCATCGTCCTTTAACTCCCAAAGCGCCCGCGTCGTCGTTCTGTTGGGCGAACAGCATGACAAGCTGTGGAACCTGACGGAAGAAACGCTCAGAGGCGTCGTTCCAGCCGAAAATTTTGCTCCGACGGCCGAGAAAATGGCCGGATTCCGCAATGGATACGGCACGGTCCTGTTCTTTGAAGACAATGCCGTCATCGAAGGTCTTCAAGCCCAATTCGAAGCTTACAAGGATAATTTCCCTGTATGGTCCAATCAATCCAACGGCATGCTTCAGCTCGTCGTATGGACGGCTTTGGAAGAGGAAGGGCTGGGCGCAAGCTTGCAGCACTACAACCCGCTGATCGACCAAAAGGTCGCTCACGAATGGAACCTGCCTGCAAGCTGGAAGCTGATTGCCCAAATGCCGTTCGGCAAAGTGGTGGCTCCTGCCGGCGAGAAACAATTCCAGCCGCTTGAAGAGCGCGTCAAAGTATTCAACTAATCCAGATCCAACCTGGCATACAGCTACGAATAAAAAGAAAAGGGACGGTTATTCCGAGTTTGTCGGAAAAACCGTCCCTTCTTTTTTAAAACTTGCACGATTAAACGCTTCACGCTGATCACCAGGCTAATGATGCCGTGTGCAAGGCGTAAGCACCGCCTGCCAAGGACGGCGGAGCCGTTTAAGGCTCAGGAGAGGTTTTCCCGCGGGAGGTGCTGAGATGATGGATTTGCTCCTCCAAAATGTTGCTCGTTTTGCCGATGAACTGCATGATGAGCCGGAGCTCGTCCGCCGAATACTGGGAGGCAAGCTCCAGCATCGCCGAATGAAGAGGCGAATACGTGTTTTTGATTGCTTCGTTGTGCTCGTATACCGGAACGATAATGACTCTGCGCCGGTCGGCCGGATCGTTTTCCCTGCGCACGTAACCGCATTTTTCAAGCCGGTCGATCAACGCGGTGATCGTTCCGGTCGCCAGCCCCGTAATTTTGGATAGCTCGCCTGCCGTAATCGGCCCGGTTTCGCGCAAAATGTCAACCGATTTCAGATCGTTATTGTACAAACCGTGGGAGGCGGCGACAAACTGCTGGTACAATACGGTTCGGGTGCCCAACCCCCGCATCAGCAGCGCAAGCTGTTCCCGGAGATCTGCAGGCTGTTCCTGCCGTTCGCTTGACAAACGAGACACCTCCTCTTAATATTTACATATCTCGATGAACGAGATATTCGATAAATGAGATATTAATATGATTTTATCGAACTTGTTCATACTTTGCAAAGGGGAAAGGGGTTTGCGAATGGAAGCTGCCAAAAACAACATAAAGCTGGTTGTGGCAGGCTTGTTGCTTGCCATTTTTATGTCGGCTATCGATAATACCATCGTTGCCACGGCCATGGGGACGATCGTGTCCGATCTTGGCGGGATGGACAAGTTTGTCTGGGTCACGTCCGCGTATATGGTGACCACCATGGCGGGCATGCCGATTTTCGGCAAATTGTCGGACATGTACGGCAGAAAGAGATTTTTTATTTTCGGTTTGGCCGTGTTTTTGATCGGTTCCGCGTTATGCGGGCTGGCTCAAACGATCGAGCAGCTCAGCATCTACCGCGCGATCCAGGGGATCGGCGGGGGAGCGCTTATGCCGATCGCGTTTACGATTATTTTTGACATTTTTCCGCCGGAAAAACGGGGCAAAATGACAGGCCTTCTCGGAGCGGTATTCGGAGCCGCAAGCGTGGTCGGTCCGCTGCTCGGGGCCTATATTACCGATTACATGGGATGGGAATGGGTGTTTTATATCAACGTTCCGATCGGGATCGTTTCGTTTGCGCTGATCATGAAAAACTATAAGGAATCGCCTTCCCATTCGAAGCAAAAGATCGACTGGTGGGGCGCCGCGACGCTCGTTATTGCGGTCATCAGCCTGATGTTCGCGCTGGAGCTCGGAGGCAAGGAGTATGCCTGGAGTTCGGCGCCGATCATTTCGCTGTTTGCGCTCTTCGCCGTTTTTTTCGTCGCGTTCTTTTTCGTGGAGCTCCGGGCGAAGGAGCCGATTTTGCCGTTTTTCCTCTTTAAACGCCGTTTGTTTGCTTCATCGCAAATATTAGCGTTTTTATATGGCGGCACGTTTATTATATTGACGGTGTACATTCCGATCTTCGTCCAGGCGGTCTATGGCGGCTCGGCGACCAATGCAGGACTGATCCTGACGCCGATGATGCTTGGTTCGGTGGCGGGCAGCTCGATCGGCGGCATATTTTCGACGAAGACAAGCTATCGCAATCTGATGGGGATTTCGGTTGTGTTTTATCTTGCAGGCATGTACCTTCTCAGCACGCTCCAGCCGGATTCCGCGCGTTACTTGCTGACATTGTTCATGATCGTCGTCGGCTTTGGCATGGGCTTTTCGTTTTCGTTGCTGCCTACGGCCTCCCAGCATAATTTGGAGCCGCGCTACCGCGGAACCGCGAACTCGACCAACCAGTTTCTTCGTTCGCTGGGGATGACGATGGGGATTACGATTTTCGGCACGATCCAAAATAACCTGTTTACGAGCAAGCTGACGGAGAACTTCAAAGGCATGGGCGGGAATGCCGATTCCGCCATGTCCAGCCTGGGAGATCCCAAGCAAATCTTCGAGCCTAGCGTACGGACGAAGATTCCGGAGGCTGTCCTTTCCAAAATCATCGACGCCATGTCCGGTTCGATCACCCATGTGTTCCTGATTGCTCTCGTCCCGATTGCCATCGCCGTCATTTTCGTCATTGCGATGGGGAAGGCAAGGGTCGAACTCCCTCAGAAGCGGCAGGAGAAAGCCTAAAGGCATTGAAATGCTATAAAACGATAAAACGTCCGAGGTGTCGGGCGTTTTTTCTTTGGGGCAGGAAAGGGAGCTTTTCTGACCGCACGATGTTTTGCGCCCCGCCGGAATGGTTAGACTCATATTAGGAAAAAAGGGTTTCATAACATTCCAAGGAAGAAGGGGTAAACCAATGAGTGACCAACTGAACGCCGCAAAGGCATGGCTGGAGCAAAAAACCGGAGAAACGCTGCTGATCCGCAAAGAGGAGCGGGACGATATCGACGAAACCCGGGTACGCCTGGTGAGCGTGGAATATGACGAAACGGTGCCGACCTTCGACGAATACGCGGAAGGAAGCTCCCTCATTTTGCACGGGGCGGGAAACGTCGTCAGCGGGGACGGCGAATTGCCGCTGCCTAGGGACGAATACCAGATCTACGTGGACGGACAGTTCGACTGCAGCCCCGACGGCAACGGCTTAAGCTTGACGACGGGACGGGCCAAATACCGCATTTCCGTCATTTCTTGACGGTCTTGCCGGCTCGTGCCGACCATGCATCCTTGAAAAGCGGTCGGTGGTTTTTTGGTTTTTTTACAGAAAATCTGTATTAAACATTTGTCATATCCTTCAAAACGTGATAAAGTTAACATTGACCTTATGACTGGAATTGTTTTTCGGTCAATCATAGGATGTAGAGCGAATTCGGGAGGGGAAAATCATAGGAACGGTGGATCGTAAAAAGCAGGTGCTTGAAGCGGCTTCTCGGTCCTTCGCATTGTTCGGCTACAAAGCGACCACGATGGACCAGGTGGCCAAAATCGCCAATGTGGGGAAAGGGACCATCTATACGTTTTTTGATACCAAGGAGCAGCTTTTCGACGAAATCGTCAATGGCGTCATTTCCGAAATGAAATCGATCATTTTGCGGGAAGTGGACCATGACAGGAAGTTTTTTGACAATTTGTTCCGCGTTTTGGATTCTTTTCTGGAATTCCGCAGCGAGCACGAACTCCTCATCAAGCTGTCCCAGGAGCTTCGGGACGTCGGCACGCCTCAATCGCAAGAAGCGATGGCCCAGGTGGAAAACGTCATTCTGGGGTATATCGAAAAAGAAATCGAGCGGGCGATTGCCCGGGGCGAGCTGAGGGATTGCGACCCCAAAATCGTATCTTTCCTGATGGTAAAGATGTACATCGCCTTGACTTCGGAGTGGAACAAAAACCACGAGCCGTTATCCAAGGAGCAGATCAAGGAGCATATCCGGCTTTTTTTGGAGAACGGGCTCGCTGCGAACGCGTAACGCATTCCGGAACCATGGAAGTAGCACCGCCAAACCAAGCTCATACATCGGGAGCAGCTCAGCTCGGGCATGCGAACCGGCGACGGATACCCGGAGCCTGCTTTCGCATGCGCATGATTGACCGGATGATGAAAACAGTCAGAATGTTTTTGGCATCATCGATATTTGGATAAGGAGGGGCTACCGCCAGACATGAATGCATTATCCGTGTTTTTTAAAGACTTAGCTGCGGCCGTCAAAAACCCGAAAGTGCTGATCCCGATCATTGCCGTCATGTTTATCCCGATCATGTACAGCGGCGTGTATCTGGCAGCCTTCTGGGACCCGTACGGCCATTTGGACAATTTGCCGGTCGCCGTGGTGAACCAGGATAAAGGCGCCGAGTTCAAAGGCAAAGAGCTGCATATCGGCTCGGACCTGGTGGATGAACTCAAAAAAGGCAAAGATTTCGACTGGAAGTTTGTCAGCGCAGAGGAAGCGGAGAAGGGGATCAAGGAAAACCGCTATTATATGAAAATTACCATCCCCGAAAACTTCTCCGAACAAGCCACGACGCTGCTGGACGATCATCCGCAGCCGGCAAAAATTTTGTATGAACCGAACGGGGATTACAACTTTATCGCCTCCCAGATCGGAAATACGGCGATCAAGGACATTAAAGCGAAAGTGTCCGCCAAAGTCACCGAATCGTATACCGAAAGCCTGCTCGACAACTTCACGGAAGTTTCGGACGGACTTGCGGAAGCGGGCGACGGGGCGGACAAAATCCATGACGGCAGCGTCGATCTTGACGAAGGAGCCGTCAAGCTGAAGGAAAACCTGAAAAAGCTGGCGGACGGCACGCTGGAAGCCAAAGACGGCATGGGGCCGCTGGCCAAAGGCGTAAGCGATCTTCATCAGGGCGCGGGTCAGCTGAACCAGGGCGCGGGCAAACTCGCCAGCGGGCTGGGTCAGCTGAACGCCGCGGGAGGCCAGCTGCTGAGCGGAGCGAAGCAGGCGCAGCAGGGCGGTTCGCAGCTGCATGCCGGGCTGCAAAGCTCCTTGGAAGGCGCGAAAAAGCTGAACGCAGGCCTTCAAGGTTCGGAGCAGGGCGCAGGCAAGCTTGAAGCGGGGCTTCAAGCCGCCGAAAAGGGCAGCGCGGATCTATCTTCCGGACTCAAGTCTTCCCTTGACGGGGCATCCAAGGTTTCCGAAGGCGCGAAGGGCGTTGCCGACGGACTGCAGCAGCTTGCCTCCTCCAGCCCGGAACTGGCCAAAAACCCGCAATTCCAGAAGCTGCTTGCCGCCAGCCAATCCGTGGCGGAAGGAAGCGCCAAGGTGGCGGCTGGCCAGGAACAGCTGTCCAAAGGCGCCGATTCCCTGCATGACGCGCAGCAGCAGCTGCTGACCGGCGCAACGGCGCTTCATAGCGGGCAGAAACAGCTGCTTGAAGGCAGCGGCCAGCTTGTGAAAGGCCAGGAACAACTCGTGCAGGGCGCCGCGAAGCTGAATGAAGGGCAGTCCGCGTTGACCGCCGGACTTTCAACGTTTAACCAGAAGCTCGGAGAAGCGGCAAACGGCAGCCAAGCGCTTGTCGCCGGCTCGAAGCAGCTCGTGGACGGCACGTCCCAGCTGAAAGGCGGCGTGAACAAATTGTCGGGCGGCCTGGTGACGCTTGCCGACGGGTCGCAGCAGCTGCATAAAGGCGCGGGCGAGCTCGCCAATGGCATCACGAAGCTTGACGACGGTTCGAAGGAGCTGGCAACCAAGCTGAACGATGCGGCCGAAAAAACTTCCGAGCTGAAAAAGACCGACGATCTCGTGAAAATGTTCGCCCAGCCGATCGACTCCGAGGAAAACGACAGCCGCAAAGTGCCGAATTACGGCACGGGCTTGACGCCGTATTTCATGTCCCTCGGTTTGTTCGTCGGGGCGCTCATCTCGACGCTCGTGATTTCGCTCAAAGGCACGACCGTGGAAGGAGCGACAGGCTTCGGCCGTTTCGTCAGCCGCACGCTTTCTTTTGCGGGCATGGGCTTGTTCCAGTCCGTCGTGGCGGCGACCATCATTTTGTACGGACTTGGACTCAAGGTGCAGAGCGTGCCGTATTTCTTCCTCTTCACCTTTATCACGAGTTTGACGTTTATGTTTATCGTGCAGGCGGTCGTCACGTGGTTTGATATGCCGGGACGTTTCCTCATTATCATTCTGCTCATTTTGCAGCTGACGACCAGCGCAGGCACGTTCCCGCTCGAACTGATTCCGGATTGGCTCAAACCGATCAATCCTTGGCTTCCGATGTCGCACAGCGTGCTTGGATATAAAGCCATCATATCCAGCGGGGATTACGACCTGATGTGGAAACAGGCCGGCGTGCTCGGCATCGTCGCCGTCATCTTCCTGGTTTTCAGCCTGATTTATTTCCTGTGGAAAGGAAGCAAAAAGCAGCAGCCTGCCGAGGCGGCGGCTTAAGCAGCAGGAACTTCAGGGCATTCCACAAAAAAACGAAGTCCTGATCCGCAAGGGTCAGGACTTTTTTTCGAATGCAAAAGAGAGTATCATGTTTATGCGCAAGCGATCCTTTTCTCTGCTAGAAACATTTCCGCACTGACATGGCCGGCCATCGGTGAAAGCACGCCGGATGGACGTTTTTCTGAGGTTCAGGGTATAATAAAGAGATCAGACAGGAATGAGGGATTACATGATTACGATTAAAACCAGATCACAAATCGAACAGATGAAGGAAGCCGGAGCCATCCTCGCGGCTTGCCACCGGGAGATCCGAAAGCTGATCGAACCGGGAATCACGACGATCGAAATCGACCGTTTCGCGGAAAAATTCATCCGGGCAGCAGGAGCGACGGCCGAACAGAAAGGGTATAACGGATTTCCTTACGCGACTTGCACATCCGTCAACGACGTTATCTGCCACGGGTTCCCGGGCAGCTACGCCCTCAAGGACGGCGACATCGTGACCGTGGACATGGTCGTGAACTTGAACGGATGGCTGGCGGATTCGGCCTGGTCCTATGCGGTCGGCAACGTGTCCGAAGAAGCGCAGCGCCTGCTGGACGTGACGAAAGAATCGCTCTACAAAGGCATCGAAAAGGCGGTGATCGGTAACCGGATCGGCGATATTTCGAATGCGATCCAGGTGTACGCGGAATCCGAAGGTTTCTCCGTCGTCCGCGAGTTCATCGGCCATGGCATCGGCCGGGAAATGCATGAAGAACCGCAGGTGCCGCATTACGGACCGCCAAAACTCGGCCCCCGTTTGAAGGAAGGCATGGTCATTACCATCGAACCGATGCTGAACACGGGAACGTACCGCAGCAAAATCGACAGCGACGGCTGGACGGCACGAACGCTTGACGGCGGATTGTCGGCCCAATACGAGCACACGATCGCGATTACCGCGGACGGACCGGAAATTCTCACGCTGCAATAACATACAAAAAGGAGCCTAAACGGGCTCCTTTTGCGTTTTGATCGGCGAACTCTAATTCACCCTTTGCTTATATTTCCCCGAGCTTTCGATGCTGACCCGAATATCGATGGTCTTGATGGAGTCCGCGTCCAAGAGATACGGGCTGGCGCGATGAAACTCATGCCACTTTTTCGGATTTTTGCGATAAAGCTTTTCATCAAGCATGAAGACGTCGGCTTTTTTCTCCAATCCCTTTTTGAAGCTCATTTTGATTTCGTCCCGGATGGCATCGCCTGCCATTTCCTCCATCTTTTTATGCGGCGTGTCTTTGATCAGCTCATCGATATACGCATCGACGGAGACCCGGATGTTGAATCGGGCTTTGCCGTTTTCGATGACGGGTTTCACATACAGATGGGGTTTTTGGAGAACGATCGCTGCGACGGGAGGACCTTTATCCGGGATGTTCATGGGGGAGCGGACCAATTGCCGTTGAATCCATCTTGTTCCCTTGAGATCATCCTCGCTGAGATGGCCCCGGAATTCCTTGTTTTGAAAAAAATACGCCCCGTTGATCCGGAACATCGAACGCTTATCCTGATCCTCGTACCAGCCGGTCCGGTCAAGCGTGAGGCACGGGATCATGGCAAGTCCGCTCGGCTCGTTCATTTGCGCGATGATTTTGTAGCCGTATTCGGGGAGGATAAACGACCTTTGCGAATAGATCTGGTACGGTAAATCCATAAGGGTGTCCAGAGGCGAAAAATTCAGGATGGACTTTTGGATCAGGATCTCGTGCAGCGGTTCGTTCGTGCCGTACATCAAAATGTTGTATCGCACCTCGCGATAGCGGTTCAGCATGTCGTAGATTTCCTTCATTCCATGTTTCATGGCATTTTCGGACAGGACCAGCGCCTTCAAATGCCCCCAAAAAACCCTGATCTGCGAAGTGGCGTACATGGTCGTGAGCGATTCGGTCAACGTTTTTCCTTCGCCGACTCCAACCCAGATCGGGACCGGTTTTCCCACTTCCCCGGTATCGGATTTGGCGATATTGGTAAAATTCAGCATCTGCGCGTAACTTTTGAAGCGGCCGTTTTCATAATCGACGCCAAGAGCCGTAACGTAAGCCATATTCTGGATGTCCTTGGAATTCCAGCAGCCGGAAACGAGCATCAGGATGAGAAGCGATAAGGCGATTTTTTTTGCGTTCCTCATTGCGGGTTCTCCCCAAAATGATCCGAATCCATGGTGCCGAGCGACGTCGGCTTTTTACGCATCAGCTTCCAAGGCCCCCGCAAAATGGCGAGGAAAAAATCCTTCGCGTGAAAAGGCGATACGGGCGTCAAGTAAGGAACGCCGAAGGACCGGAGTCTTGACGCATAGGCCAGCAAAAGAATCAAGCCGAGGATCATCCCGTACATGCCCAGAATGGACGAAGCAAAAAACAGCCCGAATCGGATCACGCTCACGGCGGTGCTTAGCGTCTGATTGACGAGCGTGGCGCTTGCAACCGCAGTGATGGCTCCGACGACGACCGAGGAAGGAGAGACGAGCCCCGCGCGGATGGCAGCATCGCCGATAATCAAGCCGCCGATGACCGTTAAGGTCTGCCCGATGGTGCTTGGAAGCCTGATTCCCGCCTCGCGGAAGATTTCAAGAAGGATCAGCATCAGGAAAAGCTCCATTTGGGCGGATAAAGGAAGCCCCAATCTTGCGGTCGAAATGGTAGCCATGAGCCGGAAAGGGATCTGGTCCTGATGGAAAGCGGCCAAAGCTACCCAGAAGGAGGGCAGGCCGATGGAGATGAGCAGGCTGAGGATCCGGATGAGCCGCGCAAAAGAAACATAAATATAGTTGAAATGAACGTCCTCCGGAGACTTCATCTGCAGCGACAAGGTGCCTGGCCCAATCAACGCCATGGGAATGCCGTCAATAATGATGACGAAACGGCCGTTGATCAGGCTGGCAACCGCGTAATCCGGCCGGCCGGTAAAATCAAGCAGGGGGAAGAGGGCATATCTGGAGTCGGACAACAGCTCCTCCAGCTGATTGATCGAATAGATCGCATCGATATCGATCCGGTCCAGGCGTTGCCTGACTTCCGTCAGGATACTCTTTGAGATGATGTCGTCGAAGTACATTAAAGCAATCCTTGTTCTGGACCTGCGTCCCAAAATCAGATTTTCGCAGCAAAGGGACTTGCTGCGGATGCGCTTGCGGATCAAGGCGATATTGGTGACAAAATCCTCGGTAAAACCGTCTTTCGGCCCTTTGATCGAGATTTCGACGTTGGACTCTTCGGGTGTTCGTTTGGGAGCGTTGCAAATATCCAAAGAATACATTTGATTGGTGAGCGGGATCAAAATGACAAGACCCCCTTGGAATACGATATCCTCGATTTGCTGTTCGGTGATGGGCTCCTTCATTTCGTCCAGCGCCAATTTGGAATACAGGTCGCCGTTTTGCTGCAGGAAAAAGCCGGATTCCCGGTACATGTCCTGGAGCTCGGGAAGTACGACCAGGCTGATTTGCGCGGAGTCCGCGAGTCCGCTTGCGTATATGAGCACGACGTCGGACGAAGCGGAGTTTTTTTCCAAACGGTACGTTCGGATGACGACATCGAAGCTCTTGGAAAAGACGGATCGGATTTTTGGCAGCGTCCATACCGCGTTTTCGTTTGGTGATTCGGACGGGGTCACGATGCTTCCTCCTTTCTTTTCGCCGGCAAAAACGTTATAGCGGTCCAGATGACGGATAGTAACAGGTTTACGCAAAGCGAGATCGGAAAGTAATATCGATACAAACCTTGATAGAACGCGTCTTGGCTGACAGGAAACATGGCAAACAGGACATAACTGAAGGAGACGGCGAGCAGAAAGCGGTTCGCCATCACCCTGCTTTTAAATGGGAGTATTTCGACAAGGAGATATTGGGCAAGCGCAATCCGCATGAATGCGCCGGCCAGCCATTGATAAACCGATAAAAAGTCGACATGCTCCACATATTTCCCGATTTTTACGAGCCTCCACTGTTCATAGGGGGATTCCATTTGCTTTGCGGCCTCCTGCGGCCCAAACTCCGATATGGCGCCGAGGATAGGGCCGAGGGTGATGTAGGAGATGATCAGGCCGTAGACGGCCATGTGCCATGGTTTGACCCGGTTTGTGATCCGGTGCTGCATGGACAAAATAACGAAGATTTCCACAAAACCCCCGCCAACATATATCATTCCATTCACCGGCGGCATTATTCCGTGCTCCAGAATCGGGGCGAGCAAATTGAAATTTTTTTCCATTACATTGGAAATCGACACGAAAAAGCCGAGTATGACGACGATGGGTAGCAATATACCCGCGCTGACGGCGATCGAACGGATGCCCAGCTTGGCCATATAGAAACATACGAACATCAAGGTGCCGACCAAAACGATTTTGGGCGTCGCCGGCAAATAGTTGCTGATCGTCCAGCCGGAAGTATGATAAAGGGTAACGCCGCCGATCAGGTACAAATGAATAATCAATGGAGCAACCAAAATCCAGGACAGGACGGGAGTTGTTTTTTCCGCCAGCCACGGCTGAATTTTCTGCTGGCCGGTCCGTTTCATGAAAACGGCAAGCATCAGGGTCCAAGGCACCAGCAGCACGGTCGCGAAAATAACGGAAAGCCACGCGTCCCTGCCAGCCGCATCGAGCACGAGCGGATTGATGATGACATGGCTCGTCAGGCCGTTCATTAGCATAAGGGACATCAAAATTGGCACGATATGCACGGATGCTGATTTTTTCATTTGAGGCTTGTTCCCTCTTCCTGAATGGAATCGTTGATTATCGTATTTTGGCTAAAATCACTCCTGAATATTCCATATTTTGAAACAAGCGGATGACATGAGGCTTCCACACCCAAAAAAGCGGGCTTATCCTCCAAAAATTCCAACTATTTAAAGTGATAATTTCATTATATGAAAAATTCACAATAACAAAACAAGCTTGCGCCTAGTTACTATACCGAACGTCTGCCACGCCCCACGGACTTTGACCGAGAAAAAGAGGACAAAAAAAGCAGCGCGTGAAGCGCTGCTTGGCCGTTTGGATTACTCCTTGTTCAGCAGTTCCGCGCCGGCGATGCCCGGATTCGTCATCTGATAAGGATCCAGAATGATATTCAGTTCTTCCTCGGTCAACACATTATAAAGGAGGCACAATTCGCGGACCGGTTTGCCGGTCAGGATCGCTTCGCGGGCAATGCGCGAAACGACCTCGTATCCGAGATGCGGGTTCAGCGCAGTGATGATGCCGACGCTGTTTTCGACGTATTCGCGGCAGCGTTCCACGTTGGCCTGGATGCCTTCGATGCAATGCTCGCGGAATACGCGGAAGCCGTTGTTCATGATCTCAAGGGATTGGAGCAGGTTATATACCAGCACCGGTTCCATCACGTTCAGTTCCAGTTGTCCGGCTTCGGAGGCGAGGCAGATCGTATGGTCGTTGCCGATGACCTGGAAGGCGATTTGGTTGATGACTTCGCACATGACCGGATTGACCTTGCCCGGCATGATGGAAGAACCCGGCTGCCTTGCCGGGAGCGACAGTTCGCCAAGTCCGGCTCTCGGTCCGGAGGCCATCAAGCGGATATCGTTCGCGACCTTGGACATGTTCATCATGCAAATTTTCAGCGCGGCCGAAACTTCGGTGTACGCGTCGGTGTTTTGGGTGGCGTCAACCAGATGGTCCGCCGGCTCGATCGGGAAACCGCTCAGCTCGGCGAGCACTTTGGCGACATATTCGATGTAGCGGACGTCGGCATTCAGGCCCGTACCGACGGCGGTTGCGCCCATATTGATGTGGAGCAGGTTTTTCTTGGTCGCCGCCAGGCGGTCGATGTCCCGCCCAAGCACGCGCGCGTATGCCTGGAATTCTTGCCCCAGACGGATCGGAACGGCATCCTGCAGATGGGTTCGTCCCATTTTGATGACGGAGTCGAATTCTTCGGCTTTGCGTTCGAAGGCCTGCTTCAATTCCTGCATCGTTTTCAGCAGCTTCTCGATCATCGTCAGGGTAGCCAAATGCACCGCCGTCGGGAAGGAATCGTTGGTCGACTGGGCCATGTTGACGTGGTTGTTCGGGCTGATGTCGGCGTAGCTGCCTTTTTCTTTGCCGATCAGCTCAAGCGCGCGGTTGGCGATGACTTCGTTCGTGTTCATATTAATAGACGTGCCTGCTCCGCCTTGGATCGGATCGACGATAAAATGATCGAACCATTTCCCGCCGATGATCTCGTCTGCCGCTTTGACGATGGCTTCGCCTTTGGACGGGAGCAGCCGTTTAATCTCCATGTTTGCGATCGCGGCCCCTTTTTTGACCATGGCCATCGCCCGGATCAGCTCCGGATGAATCCGCTGGCCTGTGATCGGGAAGTTTTCTGCCGCACGCATCGTTTGAATGCCGTAGTATGCGTCTTCGGGAACTTCTTTGGTGCCGAGAAAGTCTTTTTCTAGTCTCATGAATACATTCCTCCGAGTTTGGTAACTGGATATTAGAGTCAGATGAGAACGCTTTATTTTATCGGACCCGCTATCATTATACGGTTTAAATGCAGGAACTGCCAGTCCTATGTCATTAAGGAATGAAAAAAAGGCGGAAATGTCCGCCATGAACGCACAACTGTATATTCGGACGCGTTGGAGACCAGGGGAACGGGGAAAGCGGACATGAAAAAAGCCCGCCGTGCAGCGGGCTTTCGGTGCAACTTTTGACCTTAAATCGAATTCGGAACTTTGACGTCGGGATTCACGTCGGCATCATAATCCACGCCTTCGGTTTCAAACCCGAACAGCTGGAAAAATTCCTTGCGGTATCCTTCCAGGTCCGTCAGATCATAAATATTGTCGCTTGTGACTTGATCCCAAATGTTCACCACTTCGGCCTGCACGTCCTCGCGCAGCTCCCAATCGTCGATGCGGATGCGTCCGGCTTCGTCGACCTGCGGCTCTCCTCCGGCATACAGGCGATCCTTGAACAGGCGATAGGTTTGCTCGATGCAGCCTTCATGGATGCCCTTTTCCTTCATGATTTTGTACAGGGAGGAAATGTACAGCGGAACGATCGGAATCGCGGAGCTGGATTGCGTCACGAGGCCTTTGCTCACTACGACGTAAGCCCGTCCGCCGTTCGTTTTGAGCTGATCGTTTAGCTTCAGGGCCGTCGCCTCCAGATGGTCCTTGGCCCGACCGATCGAACCGTCGCGATAGACGGCTTTCGTGATCTCGGAGCCGATGTAGGAGAACGAAATGGTCGTTACGTCTTCGCTCAACACTTCCGCGGCGCGAAGCGCCTCGATCCATGCTTCCCAGTCGTCGCCGCCCATGACGGCTACCGTTTCTTGGATTTCCTTTTCGGTTGCCGGTTCAATCGTGATGTCCGTCACTTCGCCCGTATGGAAATTGACGGTTTTATTCGAGAATGGCTTGCCGATCGGCTTGAGCACGGAGTTGAACGTTTCTCCCGTTTCCGGGTCCGTCTTGCGGGCGGAAGCCACGCTATAAATGACGAGGTCGACCTTGCCGATTTTTTCCTTGATGAGCTCAATCGTTTTATCCTTCGTTTCTTTGGCGAAAGCGTCGCCGGTTACGCTGTATGACTTCAAGCCTGCGTCCTGGGCTGCTTGCTCGAAGGCGGCGGAATTATACCAGCCTGCAGAAGCGGTGCGTTTTTCGGAGCCGCTGCTCGGACGATAGACGCCGACCGTGTTCGCTTGCGCGCCGAAAGCCGCCGTAATCCGGGCCGCCAGGCCGTAGCCCGTGGACGCGCCGATGACCAGCACGTTTTTCGGCCCTTCGATCGCAGGTTTCGACTGGACGTAATCGATTTGTTTTTGAACCTGTGCCGCGCAGCCTGCCGGATGTGAAGTGGTGCAGATGAATCCGCGTGTTCTCGGTTTAATGATCATGTTAGGCTTTTCCTCTCTTCCAAATGAAAATACAACGAATGTTGAGACGTTTTGGACATACTCCATCCTATTGTATCAATTTTTGAGGAAACGACCAACCAGGATCGCAAGCAAAAGGGAATTAATTAACGTTTAGCAAAATATATTTGACGATGATAATCATTATCAACTAAAATAGGAAAGAAGGTTCAACCGGTTATTGCAGCATACATATGCAGGTTTTGCGGAAATCACCGATATCTAATCTTAGGAGGCGGCTTATATGTTCATTCAGGTTCGGAGAATCACGGTCAAGGCGGGAAACGCCGATCAGGTCGTGGCCCGGTTCAGCAAGGAAAGCCCGATCGACGCCATGGAAGGGTTGATCGATAAAACGGTTATGACGACCAAAATCAGCAGGGAAGAGGAGGAAGTCGCCGTCATGATCCGTTGGCGTTCCCGCGACGATTGGAAAAACTGGGAGAAAAGCGACGCGCATCTTCAGGGGCACCGCGAGAAAAAAGGGCAGGAACCCCCGGAATACGTCATCAGCACGAAGGTCAACATGTACGAGGTCCAAAGCATAACCCAAGGAAAAGCCTCCCAGAGCGTATAGATCATGGCATAAAAAACATTTCGAACAACGCCGTTTTTATGTTGCGGAAAGACTTAATGAAAAAACAGCCGACCGGGATTCGATTCCAGGGCGGCTGTTTTCGCTTTAACGTTGCCTTGTTATGAACGGATTGGACCATTTTCATAGTGTTTAGATATGGGAAGACGCTTCAGGCACGATCGTTATCGTTTCAGGATGACGCCGTTGTCATGAGGCTGCATCGCCCTCGCCCGACTTTTTCCGCCCGTACATGCGGTACAGCACAATTCCGAACAGCATGCCGATGAAGGACATGCAAGATATCGTCAAATACATCGTGCGGCCGCCGAAAGCCTGGTATAACGCGCCGCCCGCAAAGGACGACAAAATGCCGGAGACCCCAAAGAACAACAGCGCCAGCACGGTTTGTCCGGTGGCTCTCCATTCCACGGGCACGATGTTGTACAAATACTGGATCGCAGCCGTGTAGAATACCGGAAACGTCAGCAGCTGCAAAAGCTGGATGTAGGCGAGCCAGTTCGGGTCCTCGATCCAGGCCGAAATAAAAAACCGCAAAAAGTAAAACGCTCCGGCAAAAGAGATGATGGCAAGCTCCTTGTTTTTGCGAAGCCACCAAAAGCTCAGGGAAAACACGAGAATTTCGCTGCCGGCGGCCAGAAACCATGCAAGGCCGAGCAAATCCGGCTTCCCGCCCAGATCCTTGATATACAGGCCCAAAAAGGTATCGTTCATTCGGGCCGGAATCGAGCTGATAAACACGAGGATCAGGAACAGCAGCGTTTCCTTGTTGCTCAAAAAGTTTTTCAGGCTTTTCATGGTCACGGGTTTCCCGGAGACGGGCGCATCCGGCATGAGATAGGTCACGACCAGACTGATTGCGCCAAGTCCGGCGAACGTATACCCCAGGCTGCGGGAGCCGAACTGGGTCATCAAGTACCCGGCCGCCAACGACATGACCGCATACCCGAGCGCGCCGTATGTCCGCAAGGACCCGTAGCTGATCCCCGCCGATTCCGCCACGCGGAAATTGAGGCTTTCCGTTAACGGATCGACTGGCATCAGGAAAAAGTAGGTCAGCATGACGAACAGCAAAATCAAGGCATAGCGGTCGGTGCTATATAACAGGAATCCCGTCGCCGTCGAACAAAGCACCAAAATCAGGAGAACCTTGCGGATGGTCCGCGTCCGGTCGCTGATCATGCCCCAAAGCGGCTGCGCAATGAGCGTAATGAACCCGCCGATGCCGATGATCGAGCCGATTTGCGTCTCGTTTAACCCCTGCTCGCTGAAATAGAGGGGCAAAAACGGAATAAACATCGATAACAGCGCAAAGAAAAGAAAATTGAACGATTTAACCGTAAACGAAGATCTCATGTTTTTCTGTCCTTTTCCACAAAATGAAGTTTTTTCTGCAACCGATCGTCGAACGAATCGGCAGTTCTGCTATTTTAACACAAGTGGCGGACATGGGGCAGACCAAATTGCGCATGTTTTTTATACGGCAGGTGTCGCGGGAAAGTCCCACGTCATTTTCCTTTTATGGTACACTATCAAATGATGTCGATAGATTGATAGCCATAAGGAGAACGACGATGAAACTGGTATCTTGGAATGTGAACGGCCTGCGGGCCTGCGTCAATAAAGGATTCAACGATTATTTTGCGGCAAGCGACGCCGATTTGTTTTGCGTGCAGGAAACGAAGCTCCAGGAAGGGCAGATCTGCCTGGATTACGGCGAGGAATATGGGCAGTACTGGAACTATGCCGAGAAAAAGGGGTATTCCGGAACCGCGGTGTTTTCGAAATTAAAACCATTGTCCGTCTATTACGGCATGGAAGAAAACGCGGAAGCGGAAGGGCGTCTCGTCACGCTCGAGTTCGATCATTTTTATCTGGTCAACGTATATACGCCAAATGCCAGAAGGGACCTGTCGCGGCTGCCGCTGCGCCTGGAATGGGAGGAGCGTTTCCGCAGCTACGTGTCGGCGTTGGATGCCAAGAAGCCGGTCATCATCTGCGGCGACCTGAACGTTGCCCATCAGGAGATCGATCTGAAAAATTGGAAGTCGAACATGGGCAATTCGGGATTTACGGACGAAGAACGCGGCAAAATGACCGAACTGCTGGCGGCCGGCTTTGTGGACAGCTTCCGGCATTTTTATCCTGACCGGGATGACGCCTTTACGTGGTGGTCTTTTATGCCGAAGGTCAGGGAGCGGAATATCGGCTGGCGGATCGATTATTTCCTCGTATCGGACAGGCTTGTCCCGGCGTTGACGGATGCGCGGATCGACGCGGAAGTAACGGGCAGCGATCACTGCCCGATCATTCTGGAGCTTGACGAGGCAAAACTGGCCAAAATCGGTTCCGAAAGCCAAACGGACTAGACCCGGAACAGGCGAAAATAGGATGGAAAAACAGGCAGTCTGCCGCGTATGCGGCGGGACTGCTTTTTGGTTTAGGGGGAGACGTGAGCCGGGCAATGGTAAAAAAACGCTTGACATAATCATCCTGACCCCTTACTTTTGTTGTACATACAAAATTGATTTGATGATGCCGATCCGATCAAGGAAGGATGAACGATCATGCCGAATGAACCCAACAATAAAACAGAGCCATCCTCTGAACAAGACGGAACGTTTTTGCATACCTGCATGTACTTCACCACCAACCGGTTAAGCCGGGCGATTACGCGCCTTGCCGACGAGGCGTTTGCGATGACGGGGCTGGCCCCGGCCTACGGTTATCTGGTTCGGCTGGTTATCGCCAATCCGGGCATTACCCAAAAGGAGCTTTCCGAGAAGCTGTACATCACGCCCTCCACACTGACGCGTTTCATCGATAAGCTCGAGGGGAAACAGCTCGTGGAGCGTCAGGTTCAGGGGAAAACCGTGCTGGTGTATCCGACCGTAAAAGGGACGGCCATGAAGGAAACGCTCCACGAAGCTTCCAAAAAGCTGAAAGCCGCCTACGAGGCGAAACTCGGCAAGGAGCTGGCCGATGCGCTGACCCGGATGCAGGAGTCCGCAAGCGAGCTGTTGGAGCAATAACGCAAGAGCTTGATCCTGTTGAACCGAAGCGCAAATTTCGTCCTTCTGGCGGAAAACTTCGCTGCGCTTGGTCGTTATTGTTTTGTATGTACAAACAAAATACAAATATAGAGGGTGAACCATACGATGAGCATGAGGGACGAACAAGTTCAAATCAGGCCTAAATCGCGTTTTTATTATGGTTGGATTATCGTTTTGCTTACCTTTGCCACGCTGCTCGTGTCGGCGGGCATTCGTTCGCTGCCCAGCGTTCTGATCGTTCCGTTCCAGGAAGATTTCGGCTGGAGCCGCGCCAGCATTTCGAGCGTCATTTCGGTCGGCATCTTTCTTTACGGCTTGGTCGGCCCGTTTTCGGCGGCGCTGCTTCTGAAATTCGGCTTCCGCAAAGTGATCGTCGCTTCCCTTGCCGTGTTGGGGCTGAGCCTGGCCGTGACGCCGTGGATCCGTTCCTTGTGGCAATTCGAACTGCTCTGGGGCATCGTCTCGGGGCTGGCGACAGGGATGATGGCGAACGTGCTCGGCGTGACCGTCAGCAATCAGTGGTTCGCGAAGCGCAAAGGACTTGTCGTCGGGCTGCTGACGGCCAACGCCGCGACCGGCCAGCTTCTTTTTTTGCCGCTGTATGCCAAACTGACGTCCGATTTCGGCTGGAAATACGCCGTTTATATCGCCGTCATCAGCATCGTCCTTGTGCTTGCGGCCGTTGCGATCTGGATGCGCAACCACCCGCATGACGTCGGCGCGGCGCCGTACGGTTCCGACGAAATGGTCAAACCGACGCCTTTCGAAGGGAATATATTTCTGGCTCCGCTGCAAAACTTGCGGCAGGCGTTAAGCAGCGCCACCTTTTGGCTGCTGGCCGGGACCTTCTTTTTTTGCGGTTTGTCCACGAACGGCCTCATCGGCACCCACCTTATCGCGGCTTGCGGGGATCACGGCATCATGGAGGTGGCGGCCGCCGGGCTGCTTGCGATGATGGGGGTATTCGATTTGTTCGGCACGACGATTTCCGGCTGGTTGTCGGATCGTTTCGACAGCCGCAAGCTGCTGTTCGTATATTACGGGTTCCGCGGCTTGTCCTTGCTGTTTCTGCCCTATGCGCTGAGCAGCGCTTCCCCGTACATGCTTGTCGCTTTCTCCGTGTTTTACGGCCTGGACTGGATCGCCACTGTACCGCCTACCGCCAAGCTGGCGGGAGAAGCGTTCGGGAAGGAGAAATCCGGCATGATTTTCGGGTGGATCGTCGTCGCCCACCAAATCGGCGCTTCGGCGGCGGCTTACGGCGCAGGCGCGCTGCGCGACTGGCTAGGCAGCTATTCGCAGGCTTTCGTGGTCGCCGGCTTCCTATGCTTTATCGCATCGGTGATGGCGATGCAAATCCGCAAAAGCCGGGCAGGGAGAGCCGGCGCGGCGATCTAACGCCAACAACCACCCTTCGGCACGCGGCCGGAGGGTGGTTGTTTTTTTTAACGTTTCTTCAGCTATTTAATGGGAGGGCGTGCCGGGTTACACCCAGACCCCGTTCCGGAATACCGGCTCGGTCGTCCCGTCCGGCAGCACGCCGTCGATTTCTAGCTTTTCGGAGCCGACCATGAAATCGACGTGCGTCAGGCTGACGTTGGCGCCCCGGGCAAGCAGTTCCTCCTTGCTCAGCTTCGTGCCGCCTTCGATGTTCACGGGATAGGAGCTGCCGAGAGCGAAATGGCAGGAGGCGTTTTCGTCGATCCCGGTGTTGAAGAAGACCCGCTTCATCTTCGAAATCGGCGAGTCGTTCGGCACGAGGGCCATTTCGCCGAGGTAGGACGCGCCTTCATCCGTTTCGAACAGCGACGTCAAATGCTCGCGGCCGGAAACCGCGTCGTATTCCACGACTTTGCCGTCCTTGAACGTCAGCTTGATGCCTTCGACCAGGCGGCCGTTCAGGTTTAGCGGAAGGGTGCTTGAGACGGTGCCGTTAACGCCGGTCCGATGCGGCATCGTATAAATTTCCTCCGTCGGCATGTTGGCGACGAAATAATGGCCGGCCTCGTTGTAATCGCCTCCGCCCAGCCACAGGTAGCCTTCGGGCATCTCGACGCGCAGATCCGTCCCCGGCGCGCGGTAATGCAGCGCTTTGTACCGCTTGTTGTTCATGTACTCCTGTTTTTCCTTCAGCGTCCGGATATGGTCCTTCCAGGCGGCGATCGGATCGTTGTCTTCGGTGACGCGGTTCATTTGGAACACGGCTTCCCACATGGCGGGCACGCGCTTTTCCTCCGGAAGGTCGGCGAACACTTTGTCCGCCCAGGCCTTCGTCGGGGCTTTGATCAGCGACCAGGTTACTTTATTGCTGCGTACATAAGCCTGATATTTCTCGCGGGCGACGGCGGCGGCTTTGACGGCCGTGGCTACCTTGGAGCCGTCGATGCCTCGGAACAGCTCGGGGTCGGGAACTTTGATATGTAATACGGCTCCGCCGCCTTCGGCAAGCTGCTCCATCATGTCGGCCGTCCATTTCGGATAATAGCCGAACGAATCGTCCGGAGCTTTTTCATAACGGATGCGCGTTGTTTTTTCGTCGTCCCAATCCACCTGCACGTATTTGGCGCCGGCTTCGTAAGCTTTGGATACGACATGGCGGGCAAACTCGGCCGTCTCCAGAGGGGCCTGCACGAGCAGCACCTGGCCGGGCTGAATGTTCACCCCTACTTTAATGACCAGTTCCGCGTATTTTTCCAGCATGCGATTGAAGTCTTTCATGGCGATTTGTCCTCCGGTTCGTTGAAAATCTCATTCCTTGGAATGATTCGGTGAAGATGCAATCCCTATTATAACCCGAAAATCGGCCATTCGCTTTGGTTTCGCCAAAAGCGTCTCCCCATTGGTGTATAATGGAAGCGGGAAGACCCCAAGCAATGCCACTTCAATAATAAGGGAGAGTGGATGTATGCAGAAAACGGTAACGCCGCTGCCAAGAAAAAGCCCGGAGGAACTCGGGATATCCCCGCAAAAGGTGATCGGATTCCTCGATGGCTTAAAGGAACGGGGACTTGAAATTCACAGCCTGATGATTCTCCGGCACGGCCATGTGGCCGCCGAGGGCTGGTGGGCTCCTTATGCGCCGGAGCTTCCGCACATGCTGTTTTCGCTCAGCAAAAGCTTTACTTCGACGGCCATCGGCATGGCGGTTCAGGAGGGCATCCTAACGCTTGACGATCCGGTCGTCTCGTTTTTTCCGGAAGATTTGCCTGCCGAAGTATCGGAACATCTTGCAGCCATGCAAATCCGTCATCTGCTGATGATGGGGACGGGCCACGACAAGGACACGATGGATGCGCTCCATCAGGCGGAGGACGGCAACTGGGTTAAAGCGTTTCTTGCGCTGCCGGTTCCGCATGAACCGGGCACTCATTTCCTGTACAACACCGGCGCGACTTATATGCTTTCCGCGATTCTGCAGAAGGCCTCGGGACAGCGCTTGCTGGATTATTTGCAAAGCCGGCTGTTCGAGCCGCTGGGCATCCTGAGCCCCACCTGGCAAACCTGTCCGCGCGGCATACATACCGGGGGCTTCGGCTTGAACGTAACCACCGAAGATATCGCGAAGTTCGGGCAGATGTACTTGCAAAAAGGAGTGTGGCAAGGAAAAAGGCTCATCGAAGAAGCTTGGATCGAGGAGGCCACAGGCAAGCGGATTTCCAACGGGGACGGCGGAGACAGCGACTGGGCGCAGGGTTACGGGTACCAATTCTGGCGCTGCCGCCATGGCGTTTACCGCGGAGACGGGGCTTTCGGGCAATTCTGCATCGTCATGCCGGAGCAGGATGGGGTGATCGCGATCACGGCCGGAACGGGGGACCTTCAAGGCGTCCTGCAATGCGTATGGGACCATCTGCTCGAAGCATTTTTGCCGGAACCGGCGGAGGCTGTCGAACGGTCTTCCGAGCTGAAGGAAAGACTCGCGAAGCTGAGCCTGGACCTTCCCCGGTTCGAACCCCGTTCGCAGCTGGAGGCCCAAATCGGGGGCAGAAGATACGATCTGGAGGAAAACGGATTGTCGCTGCAAGGCTTCCGCATCGATTTTGACGAAGACTCCGCCTGCCTGACGCTCATAAAAGAAGAAGGCGACGAAACGCTCTCATTGGGCCGCCATGAGTGGAGCTTCGGACAAACCTCGGTATTCGGGGGAGCGGACACCCGCATGGCATCGAGTTTTACGTGGAGATCGCCGGATGAGCTTTTGTTGACGATCCGGGGCATCGAAACCCCGTTCTGCATCACGATGGGGGTGCGGTTCACCGAAGAGGCCCTTGAGATCCGCCACAGGTTCAATGTGTCGTTTGGCGGGGACGAGGAGCATCCGATCCGAGGAAAAGCCGCCCGATAAAAAGGATCATCGCCCGCCGGTATCCTTGATGGCTGCCGTCCGGGCTTTTTTGTTTTTGATCCCGGCTTGTTGGGTAAAGCATAGATAAGCTTGACCATGAAACATGGACAAGCGGTTTTCCGTCAAACGGATCAGGAGGTGGAATTTCTGCCATGTACTTGAAACCCATGAAATATAGTCTGGTTTCGTTCGTCGCGCTGTTGGCGTTCGGGCTGCCGCTCGCCGCGTGCGGAGGGCAACCGGAGGCGGAGGGACAGGACCGTCCCGCTGCCGAACAGCCCCAAACCCCCATGGAAAAACCGGAGGAGCAGCACCATAATCACCAAAAACATCAGGAATCTCAAAAACCCCAAAATTCTCAAGATTCCGCGCAAGAAGAAAAGCCGTCCGTTAAACAGGGGAAAGGCAGCTTGACCGGACTCGCGGATTCGCACACGGTTGAAATCATCGTGGACGGCAAACCGATGGCTTTCCAATTCGATGAAACATTGAAACCGGACGTGGAAGCGATGAAGCCGGATCAGCAGGTGGAATTCAAATACGAGGAAAAAGCGATCGAAGGGGATGCATCCCTGAAACAGCTCGTGTTGACCGAAATTGCGAAAGCGGGCTCCGCCAAGTGAAACGCGGGGATGACGGAGGGGCAGCAAACTTGGCCGTGAGGAGGGGCTTTTTGTCCCTCCGCCGTCCGGCCGGGAGAACGGATCCGGGGGTTAGATTTTTTTACCAATCCGTTTCAAAAATGATATTAATTGTTTATAATGGTTCATACATAAGAAGTCATTATTCGTTGTCCAGAAGAGTGACGGCAAAAACGGCAGTACCATAAGCTAACGGTGGGAGGCTGAAGCGATTGAAAAAAATGCGCATGGCGTTTACGTGTTTATTGCTTGTCGTTCTCATGATTAGCGGGTGTTCAAGCGGATCTTCTTCCAACGAAAATGTGAAAACGCTTACTTTGTGGTACTGGAACCGAAGCATCGACGACAACCTGATTCAATCGGTCCAGAAGCAGTTTCCCGGAATCCGCATCAATGCCCAAAAGATCGGCGGCGATTTCAAATCCAAATTGAAAACGACGCTGGCTGCGGGCTCCGGCGGACCGGACATCGTAGCCTTTAACGACTGGGTGACGGAGCTGTTCCCGAGCGCCGACCGTTTCTACGATTTGTACGATCTTGGCGCGGGAGACATCGAGCAGGATTACCTCGACTGGAAATGGAAGCTGGGCGTAACGCCGGAAGGAAAAATGATCGCGCTGCCGATGGATACCGGACCTACCGCCTTGTTTTACCGGGCGGACTTGTTCGAGCAGGCCGGGCTTCCGAGCGATCCGGAAGAGGTCCATAAGCTGATGGGGACCTGGGACGACTATTTCGCCGCAGGCCAAAAGCTGCAGGAAGCGTTAGGCGGCAAGGTCAAGCTCACGGACAACATCGGCAACATATACACCCAAGTGAACGCCCAGTCGGACAAAATCTATTTTGACAAAAACGAAAATTTTATAGGGGAAGATCCTTCTTCTTCCATGAAAAAAGCGTGGGATCTCGCCGTCAAGGCCTCCCAAATGGGGCTGTTGGCCAATGCGAGCACGTTTTCCTCCGAGTGGAACGCCGCGGCGAACAACGGAAAAATCGCGTCCTTCGTCGGCGCGGTCTGGTGCAAGGAAATTCTGATGCAGGCGGCGCCCGACACTTCAGGGAAGTGGCGCGTTGCAAGGGCGCCGGGCGGGGACGGCAACAACGGCGGATCGTTCCTGGCGATCATGAAAACGAGCAAACATCCGCAGGAAGCGTTCGACGTCATCAAGTGGCTGCAAAATCCGGAAAACCAGGTAACCAGCTTTAAAGAAATCAATCTGTTCCCGTCCGCGAAAAAGGCGCTCGATTCCGACGTCATGAAGCAAAAAGAAGCGTTTTTCGGCGGCCAGGTCACGGGCGAAATCTTTTCGGAGTCTGCCCGCAACGTAAAACCGGCCTATTACGGCACGAAATATGCCAATTTGAACGGCATCGTCGGCCGGGAGCTGTCATCGGTCGCCATTCAAGGCAAAAATCCGGAAAAGGCTTGGGAAGACGCGCTCTCCAGGGTCAAAAAGGAGCTGCTGCGGTAAAACGGTTAGACCATCATCGACAATGGAGGTTGATTCTTATGGGAGCACCCTTGCAGAAGCGAACTCATTTCGATCCGGGCAGTTCCGTGCCGCCGGCGGGGCGAAAGGCGGGATTGGCGTCCGAAATCTGGAAGCACCGGAAAGAGTACCTTGCGATATCTCCGTTTTATATTTTGTTTGCCGTTTTCGGCCTGTTCCCGATCCTGTTTTCGATGTATCTTTCCTTCCAGAAATGGGACGGCATCGGCGAAATGACCTTTAACGGCCTGAACAACTATCAGTTCATGGTCACCGATCCGGAATTTTGGAAAGCGGTGGGCAACACGCTGCTGATCTGGATCTATTCCACGATTCCGATGCTGTTTTTCGCGCTGATCGTCGCTTTTTTGCTGAACGCGTCTTTCGTCAAATTCCGGACCTTCTTCCGGATCGGCTATTTCCTTCCGAACGTCACTTCGCTCGTCGCCGTAGCCATCGTGTTCAGCACGCTGTTTTCCAACAACTACGGTTTGCTGAACTATTTGCTCTCGCTGCTGGGCATTTCGCCCGTCGAATGGCTGAACAAAACCTGGGGCATCCAGCTGGCCGTCTCCGTCATGGTCATCTGGCGCTGGGTCGGCTACAACGCGATCATTTACCTTGCCGGGCTGCAAAGCATTCCAACCGTATTGTACGAAGCGGCCAAAATCGACGGCGCCACGGGCGTTCAGGCTTTTTTCCGCATCACGATCCCGAATTTGCGGCCGATCATTTTGTTTACGGTCATCACGTCGACGATCGGCGGCATGCAGATTTTCACCGAATCCCAGGTGCTGGTCGGCAATGACGGCGGCGTCAGCGGAGGCGGTTTGACCATCGTCCTCTATCTGTACCGCGAAGCTTTCGTGAACAACTATTTTGGTTACGGCTCGGCCGTCGGCTGGGGCATGTTCATCCTGATCGCTTTGTTTTCGATCTTCAATTGGCGGGTCGTTCAGGGCGGCGGCGCCAAAGACGAATAAACGGGGGTGCATCGAATGGCTATCCGAAAATCGATCCTGCTTTATTTCGGTCTGATCGTTGGACTGATCCTATCCGTCTTTCCGTTTTACTGGCTGGTGGTCATGGCTACGCGCACGACCGCGGAGATTTACAGCTTCCCGCCCAAGTTCTGGTTCGGAACCCACCTGATCGACAACATTTCCCGGGTGCTGCAAAACATCGATTTTTTCGGGGCGTTCCTGAACACGTTGTTTGTGGCCTCCTGCAGCACCGTGCTCGTGTTGTTCTTCGATTCGCTGGCAGGCTACACGTTTGCGAAATTCAAGTTTCCGGGCAAAAAATGGCTGTTCGTTCTGCTCCTGGCAACGATGATGGCCCCGGCGCAGCTTTCGCTCGTGCCGTCCTTCGTCATCATGGCCAAATTCGGCTGGGTCGGCACCTTCAAGGCGCTGATTATTCCGGGCATGGCGAACGCGTTCGGCATTTTCTGGATTCGGCAGTATGCCGAGGAATCCGTGCCCTCCGAGCTCCTGGACGCGGGGCGGATCGACGGCTGCGGCTTTTTCCGGCTTTATTGGAACGTGGCGCTGCCGATTTTGCGGCCGGCCCTGTCCTTTTTGGGGGCGTTTACGTTCATCGGCGCGTGGAACGATTACCTGTGGCCGCTCATCATTTTGAACGACGAAAGCAAATTTACGCTGCAGGTGGCCTTGTCTTCGCTTAACGGCATCTACACCACGGACTACTCGATGGTCATCGCCGGAACGCTGCTCGCGGTCGTGCCGCTCATCATCTTGTTCCTGTTCGTCAGCAAGCAGTTCATTTCGGACATCGCCGCGGGCGCGATCAAGAGCTGAAGGTTGGATCGTGTTTGGGCCGCATTTGCGGGCGGCCGTTCCGGACGCTGACTGGGACGATGCTGGACCGCGGCTTTGTCGAAACGTATTTGAAGGAAATGGAAGCCGGAATCGATTATTGCGAAGGCAGGCGGTACTAAAATCCGGTCCCGGATTCTATGATTTCATGGAAGAAAAGCATGTCTATTTTGGCGTCGTAAAGTTTCCCTTGCGTCTCATCCTGCTTGATGGGGAACAAGCAACTGGAGCGGATGAAGGGGATGAACCGGATGATCACGCGGCGGGCCTTCCGCCTCTCTGATTCAATATGAAGAAGGCCAATTTTATTGCATCGAGCAAAAAGAAATGTTAGCCGCATGAAAACGCCGCAAAATAAATGCGTACCCGACCATCATCGTGTTAAAGGAAACGGCGGATTATCAAAGGTTTAAGAAGCATTATGGAAACGTGTTGTTTTTTTATCGATCATGCGTGATTTGGCGATATTTTCAAAAAAAGGGCCGTCCAGCAATGGACGGCACCTCTGTTTACAGGGCATATCAATACGTTTATTTCTTCTGAACGGTAATCGTCCAGGACGCATCATCGATTTGTTCGAAGTTCGTGACGGAGTGGCCGGCTTCGGCAGCCCAGCGCGGAATGGCTTCCGTCGCCTGGGTGCAGTCAAAATCGATCACCAGCTCATCGCCGCTGTCCAGCGCTTCGATGGCCTGCTTGGCTTCAATTAGCGGGAACGGGCATACCATTCCGAGGACTTCCAGCTTTTGTTGTTTCATGATCTGATCCTCCCTTATGTCGTTGATGTGCGCAGCGCCGCACTCGGATTCGCTTTGGTTTTGGCACGCGGACGGACATAGACGAAGTATGACGCCGTCCAGGTACCCAGAATCATAAAGGCAAGGGAAACCCAGCCCTGCCAGGTCATCATCGCGGTCATCACCAGCCCGTTGCCGATCGAGCAGCCGCCGGCCCAGCTGGCGCCAAAGCCCATGAGAATGCCGCCGATGAAGCTGGAGACTGCCGTTTTGGCGTCCGGAGCTCTGAAACGGAATTCGCGGCTGCCTTTCGCTGCGATAAAAGATCCCACGAAAATGCCGAGCACGAGAAACATGCCCCAGTTTACGAATTTATCGCTGTCCCCCGTAACGAGATACTGCAAAAGATTCGCGGAAGGCGTGGTAATGCCCAGTCCGGACATCCGGCCCGTCGCTTCGCTGAGCGGCCAAGCCAGAAGCGCGATCAATCCGACCAAGACGGCCGTGAAAAACGGATGCCACCGCTTTTCGAACAACAGGTGGTTCAGACCGGAACGTTTTGCTTTCATGGCCGGAATGGCCACCTTCGGTTTGCGCAGCTGGCGGATGGCCAAAAATGCCGTAAGGATCGCAAGAGTAGCAATGAATGGCCATACGGAAAGACCGAACGTTTCCGGAATCGAATTGACCGGTGCGTCCAATTTCTTGATTTCGTTGTTGACCGGGGCCAGCGCACCGGTCTTCATGGTCGCGCTCATGGCCATATATCCAAAAAGGGCGATCCAGCTGCCGATCAGACCTTCGCCGGCCCGGTACCATGTTCCCGTCGCACAGCCGCCGGCAAGGATAATGCCGATCCCGAATATAAAAGAGCCGAGGATCGTGGCAACCCATGGAAATGCGCCTGCGCTGAATTCGATCAGACCCGCCTGAATGAGGGCAAAGACGCCGATGCTTTGAATCGAGATGGCGATCAGCAGGGCGTAGAACATGCGGTTATCTTTGGTCATTTACCGGCGAATTTCATGACCCATATCAACAGCCTCGTATGCGAAGGGGTGTTCGAAAAATATCCGCAGCTCAAATTCGTAGCGATCGAAGGCGGCATAGGCTGGCTGCCCCATTTGATGTGGCGCATGGACAAAAACTACAAAGCGCTGCGCGATACCGCGCCGTGGCTCAAGCGGCTGCCTTCGGAGTATATCGTGGAGCATGTGCGGCTCACGACGCAGCCGATCGAGGAACCGCGGATGCCGGAGCATCTGCTGCAAATCTTCCAGATGATGCATGCCGAACAGATCGCCATGTTTTCGTCCGACTACCCGCATTGGGACTTCGACAATCCGAAGGTCGTGTTCCGGGGCCTTCCCCAGAATCTCAAAGAGCGTATTCTCGGTTATAACGCCGCGGAGTTGTACGGCATTCCGGTCCCGGCGGAGCATAAGGGGGCGGATCCCGCATGAGAGTAAAAGTGGCGGAGCCGGATGCGCTCCCTAGCGGGGGCAAGCTGATCGTAAACGTGAAAGGGATGGAAATCGGCTTGTTTCGGATCGGAGACGGCTACTATGCGTGGCTTAACGTTTGCCCGCATGCGGCGGCGCCGGTCTGCGCGGGTCCGATTCGGGGAACCCGTCTCCCTTCCGGCGTATACGATTACCGTTACGGGATGGAGGAACAAGTGCTGCGCTGCCCGTGGCACGGCTGGGAGTTCGACCTGAAAAGCGGCCGCCACCTGGCGGCCGGCAGCGATGCCAAACTGCGGGGTTATCCGGTGGAAACCGACGATTCCGGAGTGTACATTGTGTTGGGCGACCGGAAAAAAAGCTAGGTTCGCGGCTGCGCCTGCCCCATCAACCCGCAAAGGTTCTGATAAAGGGGACGATGCAGACGAAGTTGTGATGGCAGGCAAAACGGCTAAGGGGATGTCCCTGAAGCCGTTTTTTTGTTTTTAGCCGGTACGCATCCGCTGCCAGGAGCCGCAGTTAAGTTTTCTTTAAGCTGGCCGTGCTACCATCATGTTCATTCAAGGGAAGGGAGAAGAGAAGGCATGAACAAGGTGGCTAGGAATGTATTGATCATCTGCGGCTGCGTCGTCGTGATCGGAGCGGGAGGGACTTATGCTGTCCAGAAAAGCGCGGCCACGCCGAAGACGGAAACGGCGACGATTACATACGAAGTCAAGAAAGGGGATCTTTCCAAGACGGTGACCTCTTCGGGCAATGTGGAAGCCTCGGATTCGGTCAATCTGGCCTTCAGCGGAAAATCCAAAGTGACCAAAGTGCACGTGAGCCCCGGCGATAAGGTGTCAAAGGGCCAGCTGCTTGCCGAGATGGATGCCACGGCGCTGCAAAACGCGCTGCTGTCCGCGCAGGCGAATTACGAAAGCGCGGCCGCCAAGCTGAAAAGCCTGCAGGAAGGAACGGACGCGGATACGATCGCGAACCAGAAATACGAGGTTTCCAAAGCCAAGGCGGATTGGGAAAATGCGCAGAGCGAGCTGGCGGAGGCCAAAAAGCAAGCCGATCCGACGTATATCCAGCAGCAGCTGGACAAGGCAAAAAAGACGGTGGAGATTGCCCAGGCGAAGCTGGATCTGGCGAAACAGGGAACGGATCAGTCGCAGGTCCTGTTCGCCCAAGTGGCGCTGGAGAACGCCCAAAACGCGTACAAGCAGGCGGCTTCGCGGCAAAGCGGAGCGGATGCTTCCCAGTCGTCGGTAAAAACGGCGGAGAGCAAAGTCGAAAGCGCCAAACGGGCCTACGATCAGGCCGTGCAGCAGTTGAACAACCTGCAAAAAGGGCCGGAGGAAAGCGAGCTGGCCATGGCCAAAGCGAGCGTGGCGCAGGCGGAGGCGAACGTAAACGACGCTAAGGCGAATCTGACGGGCGCCAAAATTTTCGCTCCGTTTAACGGAGTCGTGTCCGCGGTCAATATCAAAGCGGGCGAGTATCCTTCCGGGGATGCGGCTGCGGCGATTTCGATGTTTTCGACCGAAGGCAATTACAAAATTTCGGCATCCATCGACGATACCGACATAACCGACGTAAAAGTCGGGCAAGAGGTTCGAATTACGTTCGACGCGTTGACGGGCGTGGCGTTAAAGGGGAAGGTCACGAACAAGGCCGTTCTAGGCGAAGTCCAAAGCAGCGGGCTGGTCACGTTCCCGGTAACCGTCGAAATCACCCCGGGCCAGGACAACGCCGATAAGCTTATTCCCGGTCTCAGCGCTACGGTGGCGATCGTTACCGACGGGAAAAAGGACGTGCTGACCGTTCCGGATGCGGCGATCAAGTCGTTCGGCGGCAAAAAAATCGTCATGGTTGAAACGAACGGCAAAACGGAACAAAAGGAAATCACGACCGGGCTGGACGACGGCGCAAGCTCGGAGGTCATCTCCGGCCTCTCGGAAGGCGACAAGGTAACGATGACGATGACGACGTCTTCCTCTGCCAAAACCAACGCTTCGATGATGCAAGGCGGGTTCGGCGGTTTTGGCGGGTTCGGCGGCGAAACGGGCGGGGGAAGGCAGCCTTTTCAGCCGTCGGGCCGGAGCGGAGGCTCGCGTTCAGCCGGTTCCGGCGGAGGTGGCGGCCAATGATCACGTTTGAGCATGTCGAGAAAATCTACGCCTCCGGCGAGATGAAAGTCCATGCGTTAAAAGGCGTGTCGCTGCAGATCAAGCCGCGCGAATTCGTGTCCATCATGGGCCCGTCGGGGTCGGGGAAATCCACGATGATGAATGTTATCGGCTGTTTGGACAAACCGAGCTCCGGCACGTATACGTTGGACGGCGTCGATATCGGTTCGGCTTCGGCCAAGCAGCTGGCGGCGGTCCGCAATCAAAAAATCGGCTTCGTTTTTCAAAATTTCAACCTGCTCAAGCGGACCTCGGCGGTCGAAAACGTGGAACTGCCGCTGTTGTACGCCGGGAAAAACAAAAAGGAGCGGCGCGAACGGGCGGAATATTGTCTGGAGCTGGTGGGCCTGAAGGACCGGATGCACCATAAGCCGAACGAGCTGTCCGGCGGGCAGCAGCAGCGGGTTGCCATCGCCCGGGCGTTGGCGAACGAACCTGCCATTATTTTGGCCGACGAACCGACGGGCAATCTGGATACGGCATCCTCCGAGGAGATCATGGACATATTCAAGCGGTTGAACGACGGCGGCAACACGATCGTCCTCGTAACGCACGAGCCGGAAATCGCGGCGCATACGAAACGAATCATCTGGTTCCGGGACGGGCGAATCGAATCCGACCGGCTGAACGTGGAGCGTGTGTCCGGATGAAAATGGGAGAATTGTTCAAGCTTTCTTTTCGAAGTTTGCAAAGCAACCTGCTCCGTTCCTTTTTGACGATGCTCGGCATCATGATCGGGGTTGCGACCGTCATCGCCATGATTTCGATCGGGCAGGGGACCAACGAACAGGTGGCGAGCCAAATCCAAAGCTTGGGCTCCAACCTGATCACGATAACCGCCTCCTCGGCCGGATCATCCGGCAGCGGGGGATCGGGGAGCGGCATGCTGAAGCTGACGGACGCCGACCCGCTCTCCCGAATCGATACCGTCCGGTACGTAGCGCCAGTCACGCAGGCAAACGCTCAGTTCAAAAACGGAAAAAATGTTACGTCAACCAGCGTGACCGGAACGACCCCGAGCTACGCGGACATCAAATCCTGGGAAACGGATATCGGCCGCTTTTTTACGGAGGATGAAGTTACGGATAAAGCCAAGGTGGTCGTTTTGGGGGCCACGACGGCCGAAAACCTGTTCGGGAAGGCGGGGTTTGACGCGATCGGCAGCATCGTCAACATCAACAACGTCCCGTTTCGCGTCATCGGCGTGCTGAAAGCGAAAGGTTCGTCCGGCTCCCTGGACCAGGACGATACGGCCATCGCGCCGATTTCGACCGTGCAGTCCCGCTTGATGTCCGGCAGTTCCAGAAACGGCCTTCGTCATATTCTGGTGGAAGCCAAATCTCCGGATGCGATGCAAAGCACGATCGCGCTGATCGAATACACGATGCGCCAGAGCCATAAGCTGGGAAGCGCGGAAGATGACTTCAAGGTTCAGAGCCAGGAAGACGTCTTGTCCTCGGCCGAAAGCGTGACGAAAACGCTGACGCTGTTTCTGGGCGGCATCGCGGCCATCTCGCTGCTTGTCGGCGGGATCGGCATCATGAACATCATGCTGGTGTCCGTTACGGAGCGTACCCGGGAGATCGGAACCCGCAAAGCGATCGGGGCGCGGGAAGGCGCGATTTTGTCCCAGTTTCTCGTCGAATCCGTCACGCTTGCCGTTCTCGGCGGCATCGCCGGCGTTTTGCTCGGCTTCGGCGGTTCCAAGCTGGTCGGCCATTTCATGAGCATCCAAACCGCGGTATCGCTGAACTCCGTGCTGCTGGCGGTCATTTTTTCGGGCTGCATCGGCATGGTCTTCGGGGTGTTCCCGGCAAGAAAAGCGGCCAGGCTGGACCCGATCGAAGCGCTGAGATACGAATGAATACGGAAAAAGAGCCCGTTAATCGGGCTCTTTTTCTTCTTTGACCGTTACCGCAGGTTGGTTCCACAGGATGACATGTTTCGTCTTGCTGAGTTTCTCGTAAAAAAGCTGGGGATCTTTTCGAAACAGGCGGATGAGGACGTGGATAAAAAACCAGGCGTCCATGACGAAGACGACCATGCCGAGGATGAGCCGGCCGACGTCCGGCACGTTGTCGAGCGATCCCGCCAACAGGCGGTTAAGCCCGAAAAATACCCAGTAAAGCAGACCGTAACGTTTGAGGAGCGCCGCGAGCGTAATGGGTTCTCCCATGTTCGTCAGCTTGATGCGGACCAGCCATTTTCCCGGAGTCACGCCATGCGTCAGCCACGGAATCAAAATGAAATAAATCCCCGTGGCCACCCAAAACGCGGCTTTGACATGAAGAATGAAACAGATCGCCATCAATATCGGCCAGATGACCGAATCGATCAAAAACGCGACGGCCCGGCGGGTGTATGTGACTCTTTTGGCGGACAAATCCACGTTTTCATCGAGTTTTTCGATCCTTGGCAGGAGCCCGGACAACCATTCGGCCGCCACATACCCGCAAATGCCGCCAAGGGTGTTCATGATGAGATCATCGACGTCGAATACGCGGTATGCATGGTCATATATTCCGTAAATGCCCGTCAGCTGGGTCACCTCGAAAAAGAGGGAGAGCAGGAACGAAAACAGGATGGACCGGATCCAGCCCGTACGGAAGTAATAACGGAGCACCATCCCGAAAGGCACCGTCAGAATGATGTTGAAGATGACCTGGAGAAACGCCCGTTCCTTCAGCAAATGCCAGTAAGTGGACGGAGCCGATCCGACGACCGACGTCTCTTTTAGAATATCGAAAATGAAGTTCAGCGGCACCAGCTGCATGGCCCCGGACGCCAGCGCGGCGTTATGCCGCGACGACGGCAGCGGAAGGATCACAAGATACAACGCATTCATTAAGTAAAGCAAAAACAGGTACAATACAAACGCCCGTACTTTATTGATATAACCGTATTTGCGGTATTGCACGATCAGGAACGGAAGCGTGAACAACAACGCCGCAAACGGAAAAGACATAAAGGCGTAAGAAATGGGAAACAGATAGGAATGAAGCACACGATCACCGCCAATGTTTAATCAAGGCCGCCGTGGAAAGACAGCCGGTAATGATCATAACATAATCGAGCCTTATTCTCGATTAAATTAAGTTTAAATTTTCCTATTGCCGTCTTAAATATTGTTCACAAAAACGCAAAATCGTTTATACTGGACTATACGTTTAATTAAATTCATCGTCATTCATGTATGAGTGCATCAGGAGGATATGGATGGGACAACCAGAAGGATCGTTGCAGAAAAAACTAAAGCCTAGACATATCAGTTTTATGGCTATGGGCGGCGTCATCGGAACAGGCATTTTTAAAGGCAGCGCGGAAACGGTCGGGCTTGCGGGACCGGGCGTCATCGTCACGTACGTGTTTGCGGGGCTGCTGCTGCTGGTTGTGATGGCGGCGATGGCCGAAATGGCCACGGTATACAAGGGCAGGAATATGAAGGATTTCGTGAGGGAAGCATTCGGCGAAAAGGTGTCCTTCATTTTGGGATGGATGTACTGCTTTATGTGGCTTTCGGTATGCGTCATCGAAATCATTGCCGCGGGCAGTTTCTTGCAGTATTGGCTGCCGGGGGTGCCGTTATGGGTGCTGAGCCTGGCTTCCGCGGCATTGATCATCCTGATCAATTTGCTGAGCGTAGGGACGCTCGGGGAATTCGAATTTTGGCTGGCGGGCATCAAAATCGCCATGATCATCGTATTTATCGTCCTGGGCACTTGCCTCATTTTCGGGATCATTCCAAGCGGCAATACGCCGTATCTGAGCAATTTTGCCGGTGCCGGCGGCTTTTTCCCCGGGGGCTGGACATCCGTTTTTTCGGCGATGCTGGTCGTCATGTTCTCCTACGGCGGCTCCGAGCTGATCGGCTTGACGCTCACCGAGACGGAAAATGCCGAGCGCATATTGCCCAAGGTCGTCGGCAATTTCATTTTAAGGATCATTTTGTTTTTTACGCTGCCGATCCTCGTCATTTGCGGCTTGATTCCGTGGCACGAGGTCGGGCAGGAAAGCAGTCCGTTCGTGCAGGTGCTGTCGGCGACGGGGCTTGCGGGCGCAGCTCACATTATGAATTTCATTCTGGTTACGGCGGTGCTGTCGGCTGCGAACTCCGGCATTTACGGCGCGTCGCGGATGCTGTATTCGATGGCTGCGGCCGGGGAGGCGCCGAAGGCGTTGTCCAAAACGAACCGCAAGGGAAGTCCGGTCAACACGCTGCTGTTATGCGCGGTCATCCTGCTTGCGGGCGCCATGCTTGGCTTTTTCGCGCAGGATCAGCTGTTCAGGGTGCTCATGGCCGTGCCGGGATTCGTCGTATTGCTGGTATGGATTTGCATTGCGCTGTCGCAAATGAAGCTGCGCAAAAGGTATCCGGTGAAACCGTCGTTTAAGGTGTGGGGATACCCGTATGTTACCGGAATCGCCGCGTTATGTTTGGCGGTCATCGCCGTATTTTTTGTGGTGGACCGGCAAAACCGTTTAAGCATCGGGATTTGTCTTGCCGTTCTGCTGCTGCTGATCGTTTGGTCCTTTGCCAAGTTTCGCGGAAAACGGCCAGGCGGGAAAGCGAACTAGGCAACCCGGACAACACAAGCAAGACCGACCGTTCCTTGGAGAGGAAACGGCCGGTCTTTTTTTCGTTGGAATGCGATGTCTTCCATCTTGGCGATCAGGCTGGGAATCAAAAAATACTAAGAAAATGAAAAAATGATTATATCTGTAATTCCTATGTGGGATTAAAGTTAAATATGTAATCCGCTGGGCGGCGAAAAAATCAAGGTGGATCACATCGTCAAAAACAGCATCGCCTTCCAAAATAAAAAGCACGGCTTCACCTACAACAGCAATCCCGGTTCCATAACGCTGACCAACAACACTTCCTGGAACAACGGGCAAAGCAATTTTGCCTTTGACCCCGGAACGCATCGATTCACGAACAATCTCTCGTTTGCAGGAGGGTCGAGCGACAAAACAAGCGGAACGGATGTGGAAAACACCAACGTATGGTGGAAAAACAACGCCTCCGTGAACGGCAAAGGACTGGCAGCCGGCCCGGCCGATTTCGCGTCGCTCACGCCTTCGGTCATCCGAAACGCCGACGGCTCGCCTAACCTGGGCTATTTCTTGAAGCTTGCTCCGGGGAGCGACCTGATCGGCTCCGGAAGTCCGGCAGGAACCAACATCGGAGCCCGATGAAAGAGGGGATTAAACGGGCCCGACTTTTCGCATGGCCGGTTTGAGCCCGGATATCTGAAAGCGATTCCATGCCGGGATTGCAAAAAACGGTTGGCCGTTGGTGAACGGTCAACCGTTTCTTTTTCCGGGCTGCAAGCTTCCGCGCGCGAAGTCCCCTTAATTTAAGCTCAATTGCCAAGAAACCCCGAAACGGTCCTGAACCCAAGCGGATTTTTTGGCAAACGGATAGGCCGCAAGCGGCATCAGGACGGCACCGCCTTCGGATAGCTTGGCGAAGGTTTCGTCGATTTCCTCTTCGGACTCGCAGTCGACGAACAGCGAAATCGCGGGCGTAAACGTAAAGGCGTGATGGACGCTGCTGTCGATGCACAGGATGGTTTGTCCTTTAACGGAAAAGGCCGCCTGCATGACCGACCCTTCCGTCCCCGATTCGTTGGGCCCGTAACGCGTTACGCGCAGGATTTCGGCCGGGCTGAATACCGAGACGTAAAAATTCATCGCCTCTTCGGCCTGCCCTTCAAACATTAAAAACGGCGTTACTTTCGGTTCCATCGTTTTTCGCTCCTTTAAAGTATGTTACAATCACTTACGAGACGATCCTGGCATTGCCGGGCAAGCTGGACTGATATTCTTTTAGGCTACATTCTACCGGATTGGACCCCGGAGGGACAAGCTGCCGCCAAAGCGGGACATTCGAGCGATAGAACAGCAGCCCCTGCAGGATCGATAACTCACTGAAACCCGGATGCCTTGATCCAAAACATAAAAACAAAGGAGGCTGCCGTGTTATGGCGACAGTCCGCGAGCTGTTGACGGAAGCGGATTTTCGGGAGGCCGAAGAACAAAGGCTGCCGATCCGCGTATTCCGCGACGACCATTTGATCGACTCCTTGACGTATATCATCCGATTTACCGAAAGCACCGTCATTACCCAGTCGGATGTCAGCGACCTGACATACCATTCCCGCGGGGAATGCCAATTTTTTGAGATCCGCAAATCATGAACCGAAAGCAAAAGCATGGAAACGCATGGAAAGGGCGCTCACGCGATTCGTTTCCGTGCGTTTTATGTTTTTCGGCCCGGTCTACGGGGGAAAACGGCAAAAAAGAGCTTCAGACGAAGTCTGAGGCTCTTTTTTTATTTTATCGCAACGCGTTGCGTTCAAGTCGCTTTTAAATAATCGAGAATCATGGCTTTCAGGATTTCGAGCTGCTTTACCGGTTCGATATTCGATTCGAGCATCGGAATGCTGCTCTGCAGCGACAATTTTTTGGCAAACTGGCCAAACGCGTTCGTAACGGTCGCAATCGTCTCCTCCAAAGGCACGTCTGCCCGGAGGGAACCGTCGTTGATGCCGTCCTTTAAAATTTGGGACAACGACGTTTGAATGCGGCCGACGGCGGCATGGTACGCAGGCAAATCCTCGAGCGGCTCGCGGGATTGGGCGGCGTAGCTTTCGAACGCTTCGATCAATTTGGTGTTTTCGCTATGTTCTTCGCCGATAAACCCGATGAATACGTCGAGCATTTGCTCCAGGCGCTCATAGCAAGTGCCGGGCCGGCGGAGGATTTCCTCGAACGTTTCGGTCTGCGATTCGATGATTTTGATTGCAACTGCGACGATCAGTTTGTCTTTTTTCGGAAAATGACGGAACACCGTCGCGACCCCCATATGGGCTTCCGTTGCGACATCCTGCATCGTCGCTTTGTCGAGGCCTTTCCGGTTGAACACCTTTTGGGCTGCTTCCAGCATGAGCGCTACCCGCTGCTGCTTGGCTTCCGTACGTTCCCGGTCCCATCTGGTTTTTGAATTCAAATTGTCCACGTTCCTTCCAAACGGTTCGTTTTTTTGTTTCGTGATCATAACAAATGGCCGGAGGGCTGTCAACCGGATAAAGCGGGGAAAGTCCGCGCCGCCTGCAGGATGAAACGGTTGTCATTCGCCTGCGGCAGGCGTATAATGATCGGTGTAATGATAGTTGCACTATCACACAGATATTTTAACTATCATTAGCTGATTTTATTCTAAATCCTAAAGGAGTCAATCCTTATGTCTGAAAACCATCAAGTTGTTGTCATTACCGGTGCGGGAAGCGGAATAGGCCGCGCGACAAGTTTGAAATTCGCCGCAGGCGGCGCCAAGGTCGTGCTCGTCGACTTTAACCGGCAAACGGGCGAAGAAACGTTGAAGCTCGTGAAAGAGCAAGGCGGAGAAGGCATCTTCGTGCAGGCTAACGTCGCAAACAGCGAGGACGTCCAAAACTATGTGAACAAAGCCGTGGAGACCTACGGACGCGTCGACGTCTTTTTTAACAATGCCGGCGTCCTGCAAAAATTCTCCATGTTTGCGGATATCGAGGACTCCGAGTTTGACCGGATTTTCTCCGTCAATGTCAAAGGGGTTTTCCTCGGCATGAAATATATGCTGAAAGTGATGGAAAAGCAGGGACACGGCGTCATCATCAACACCGCTTCGACCGCGGGACTGCGGAGCGAGCACAGTCTTGCGGTATATTCGGCAAGCAAGCATGCCGTCGTTGCGCTTACGAAATCCGCGGCGCTTGAATACGTGAAAAAAGGAATCCGCGTAAACGCGATTTGCCCCGGCAGCGTGGATACGTCCTTGACCCAAGCCGTTCCGTCCATGATGCAGGAATCCGGATACGTTCCTGAGGAACTGCCGAACATGCGCATCGGACGTTACGCCAATCCGGAGGAGCTGGCGGAAGTGGTTACGTTCCTCGCTTCGCCGAAAAACAGCTACATGACCGGCTCGATCGTTCCGGTCGATGGCGGATTGACGCTGTAATAACAACCGTTTTGAGGGCCTGTGCGAGGATGTTCGCACGGGCCTGTTTTGCGTTTGGGGGCGTAATCAAACCGGAGGGATGCCCAAATAATATTTGACAGATCAGTACAAAATAAGTATGCTAATACCACCATTATTTTCCGAAAGGAGTTTAGGCCAGATGAGCAAAAGCGGAAGACCGCGCGAGTTTAAGGATAACGCCGTGATCGACGCCGCGATGGAAGTGTTCTGGGACAACGGCTATGAATCATGCTCGACCGAAGCGCTGTGCAATAAAACCGGCCTCGGCCGGGGAAGCCTGTACAATGCATTCGGCAGCAAACACGAGCTGTATGAACAGGCCCTTCGGAGATATCATGAGCTGGGAATCCAGGAGCAGATGGAAATTCTGGAGAGGGAGGTTCCGGTAAAAGATCGCTTGAGGGCATTATTGGAGTGGCAAATTCGGGGGGATTCCAGGGCGAACAACAGGGGATGCCTTTTGATTAATGCCGCTGCGGAGCGGGCCAAAACCGATCCGGCCGTCGAACGCATTTTCAAAGAACACGTCGACCTGCTGGAACACGCGATCGAAAAAGCGATCATCCAAGGTCAGGAGGCGGGGGAAATTACGCAGGACCGCAAGGCTTCCGAACTGGCTGACATGTTTCTCAGCAGCCTATACGGTCTCGGCGTCATCTATCCCGCGACGTTGAACCGAAGCTTGGCGGAACGCATCATTGAAGGAACGTTATCGTCGCTAGATTAGGCACGGCATGCGCTTTCCGGGTTTGGGAAGCGCGAACGCCGGCCTCGGCTGCGATGGATCGGGCAAGAGACGGATAGGGTGCTTCCCGAGGAATCTTTTTTTGATTAATTTTGTACTGGGTTGTACAAAATCGTCTTCTGATTTTGCAGAACATCCCTTTTGAACGAAGGGATGCTTTTTTAACCTTAATTTTGTACTGTTCATTACAATATTGAAAATCCGGGAGTGATGTTTATGCCACTGGCTATTTACGTACTGGGACTGATGATTTTTTCCATGACGACGTCCGAATTTATGGTCGCGGGGATTATGCCCTCGCTTGCTTCGGATTTCGGGGTATCGATCGCGGCGATCGGTTATCTGATTTCCGCTTATGCCGCCGGGATGATCGTCGGGGGACCGCTGCTGACGATCGGGCTTCTCAAGCTTCCGCGAAAAACCGCCTTCATGAGCTTGGCGTTCATTTTTCTTGCCGGCCAGACCTTGGGCGCATTGGCTCCGAACTATGAGCTGATGATGGCGGCAAGGATCATCACGGGCATTGCCTCTTCGGCCTGCTTCGGGGTTGCCATCGAAATTGCTTTGACGCTTGTCCGGCCGGAATCCAGCGGCCGCGCGGCTTCGATCGTGCTCGGCGGATTGATGGTCGCCACGGCCGTGGGCCTGCCGATCGCGATGCTGTTCGATCAATATTTCGGCTGGCGCTCCAGCTTCTGGGCCGTCGCCATACTCGTATTGCTGTCCGGTATCATGGCGCAGCGTCTCATTCCGGCATCGCCTGCGGTCGGGTCGGTGAGCCTCCGCGGCGAGATGGCCGCCTTTAAAAACCGGCACCTGTGGGCCGCTTATTTGACGAGCATGCTGATTATCGGCGCCACTTTTGCCGCATTCAGTTATTTTTCGCCGATCCTGACCGACGTGACCGGTTTCGACGCGAAGCTCGTTCCGCTTCTTCTCGGCATTTACGGCGTGGCGACGGTGGTCGGCAACCTGATCACGGGGCGGCTGGCTGACCGCTTCATGATGCCGATCCTGACGATCGGACTTACGGTCCTTGCCGCGGCGCTGATCATCTTCGGCTTGTTTGCGGGCAATCCGGTCGTCGCGATGGCAGCCGTGATCGTCATCGGCCTTGCCGGAGTGCCCATGAACCCTGCCATGGTGACGCGGGTATCGCGGACGTCCAACAGCGGCTCCTTGGTGAGCACGGTCCACGTTTCCATCGTCAACTTCGGCATCGTGGTCGGATCGACGTTCGGCGGACTCGCCATTGACCAAGGTTTCGGCCTGTCTTCTCCGCTCTGGGTAGGGGTCGTATTGGGGATTCTCGGCCTCTTGTCCCTTGTGCCGTATCTCTTGAAGGAACGCGAACCGAACACCCGGATGCAAAAAAGCGGGCAAACCTGCGCATAAGGCATCCATGGAATCAAAATCGGCAGGCCGGGCATGAAAACCCCGGCCTGTTTTTAATTGACCGCACTCCCGATCCGTTCGATGAAACCGCGAAGCGGGGTCGAAATCCACTTTTTGGGATGCAAGGCCAGCAGCAAAGTTAACCGGAGATCGGGATGCGCAAACGGGAGGCTGACCAGTTCCCCGCGGCCGATTTCGGCTGCGGCAGCCATCCGCGGCAGGAGCGATATGCCTGAGCCGCTCATCACGCACCGTTTGATGGCCTCGGGATTGCCGAGTTCAAGGCCGATCGCATAAGGGATGCCGTTTTTCTTTAAAATGTTTTCGAGCATGATCCGGTAATTGCAGCTCTCTTCGGGCATGATCCACTCGGCGCCCGCCACATGCTCCAACTCGATTTTCTTCATCCTGCAAAGGGGATGCTCCGGGCTTGCCAGCAGCACGAGGGGTTCGTCGCGGATCGTTTGCCATGCCAATGACGGATCGGAAGGCTCGCCGTCCAGGATCAGGCCGAGATCCAGTTCGCCTTCTTTGACTTGCTTGAGAATATGCGTCTCGCGACCGGTCTGCAGCCGGACGGACAGCCCTTCGTAGCGCTCCCGGATTTCCTGCAGGAAAGGGGGAAGGAAATAAGCGGCCAGCGAATCGATGGTGCCGATCGAAAGCGTGCCCCCGCTTTGCCTGCCAAGCCTTTCCTTGGACTGCTGGTGGAGGTCCAGCATTTGGACCGTGAACCGGAGCAGTTCTTCCCCCGCGGAAGTCAGGCGCAAACCTTTGCCGAACCGCTCGAACAGCTGGACGCCGTAGGCTTTCTCCAGTTTTTGGATCTGCGTGGTGACGCTGGACTGCGCGTATCCAAGCTCCTCGGCCGCCCGGGTAAAGCTTTGGCGGAGGGCGACCTCGCGAAACGTGTTCAGGTAAGTGAGATCCATCCAGTTTCAACTCCATCAATAATATTGATCATGCTCATCGATTATTATAGATAACACCGATGGCATTTCCTATGGTAAATTGAAGGCACAAACCGATAGGAGGTCATCCCAATGTTGAAAAGAGAAGATTTGCGGGGCGTTTTCGTGCCCGTCGTTACGCCGTTTACGAAAGGCGGCGAGCTTGATTTGGCTTCTTACCAAAACTATGCCGGGCAGCTGGCAGAGCAGGATATTGCGGGTCTGATCGTGAACGGAACGACGGGGGAAGCCCCGACCGTCCGGTGGGAAGAGGTGCGGCAGCTGGCGGAAGCGACGCAGTCTCTTTTGAAAAATAAAAAAAGGGCGGTGCCCGTCGTCATCGGAACCGGAACCAACGATACGGCATCGACCGTCGAACGAACCGAAAGCGCGGCGAACATGGGAGCCGATGCGGTTCTCGTTGTCGTTCCTTACTACAGCAAACCGTCGCAGCAAGGGATCCTGGAGCATTTTCGGACCGTGGCCCGGGTCGGGGTGCCGGTCATTGCCTACGAAATTCCTTCCCGTACGGGGATCCGCCTCAGCATGGATACGGCCAGGGCCATCATGGAATTGGACGGGGTCATCGGCATCAAGGACAGTTCCGACAGCCTGGAGCTGATCGGGGAACTGACGAGGCATAACGCCGGCCCGGTCCTTTGCGGGGACGACCTGCATTATGTCGCCAAACTGGCACTCGGGGCAGTCGGGGGAATATTGGCCTCCGCGAACGTAAACACGCAGCGTTTCATCGATGTATATAACCTGGTGCAAAAGGGGGAGATCCTTGCGGCCAAACAAACCTTCGACGCCCTGATTCCATTGGTCCAAGGCCTTTTCCGGGAACCGAACCCCGCTCCGCTTAAGTGGTTGTTGGCGAGCTTGGGCCAAATCGCCACGGATCGCCTCCGGCTGCCGCTGATGCCGATTTCCGAGCAGCTGAAAAAAGAACTTGAGCCATGGCTGCATTACCTATAATCCGAACATTCCCTTATAATATATAGATAAGACACCGCAGGAAAAAACAAGGCCGGCGGGCGATGCGAACGAAGGGGATTTGGAATTGGCGGCACAAAGAGAGGAAATATTGCAGCGGTTATACAAGCAAATCCAGGCGGATGAGCATATCATCGGCGTGGCGGCAGGGGCCGGCATCTCGGCCAAATACGCCGTCAAAGGCGGAGCGGATCTCATTTTGGCGCTGAATTCGGGGCGTTTCAGACAGATGGGGCTCGGCTCCGTCGCCGGCTTTTTGCCATTCGCAAACAGCAATGACATGGTCATGGAATTCGGGTCGCGGGAAATTTTATCCGTGGTGGGAGAAACGCCGGTCATTTTCGGCCTGTGCGCGACGGACCCGACGATGGAACCGGAAGCTTTTTTGAAACGGATTCGGGAAAGCGGCTTTGCGGGCATCATCAACTACCCGACCGTGGGATTGATCGACGGGAAGTTCCGAGAAGCGCTGGAGGAAGAGGGCATGACGTATCTGCAGGAGGTGGAAGCCGTCAGGCTGGCGCACGAGCTGGGGCTTTTTACGATGGCTTTCGTTTTTGACGCGGAGCAGGCATCGCTGATGCTGAAGGCGGGCGCCGATTGCATCTGCGCTCATTTGGGCGTCACCGGAGGCGGGAGGATGGGCACGAAAAGAGTGCTGTCCCTGGAAAAAGGGGCGGAGCTCGCCCGGCAAATTTTCGCCGTTTGCGACGCTTCGGGCAAGCAGCCGGTCAAGCTTGTCTACGGCGGCCCTGTGCATGCTCCCATCGATGTGCAATATATGTACGACAATACGTCGGCGATGGGGTATGTCGGCGGGTCCAGCTTCGAGCGGATTCCGACGGAAGAGGCGATCGTGGAAACGACGCACCGTTTTAAGCTGACCGGGCATCTGGAGCAGGACAAGCAGCTGATGGACCGGCTGTCGCATGCGAACGAACCGTACGATTATGTCGCTTTTGTCAAAGAATACGTCGCTGAGCATTACATGCACAATGTTTCGCTCACCGAACTGGCGGAACGGATTCACGTATCGCGGACCCATTTGAGCGCTTTGTTCAACAAAGAGGTCGGCTGCAGCTTTCCGGAATACATCGCGAAATACCGCATCCATAAAGCGCAGGAAGTGATCAAGCACACCAGGCTGCCGCTGGCGCGGATCGCCGAAACGGTCGGTTATCCGGACTACGTCCATTTCAGCAAAACGTTCAAAAAATATACGGGCATGACCCCGCAAGCCTACCGCCGACAAACATAAGACAAATATACATAAAGATCGTACATGAATACGATCCTTTTTTGATGAAAGCGCTGTATCCTTAACTTGTAACGGGATGAACGGCAGCCCGATCCGGGAGGCCGCACGAGGCTCAAGTGAAGGAGGTTGTTTTCATGAAAACGATTGCGATTGCCGGAACGTTCGATTCCAAGGGCGAAGAGTTTTTGTACGTGAAATCGGTCATTGAAAACCTTGGCTTAAAAACGTTTACGATCCACTGCGGCGTATTCGAGCCCATGTTTACGCCCGACGTGTCGAACAACGAAGTGGCGCAGGCGGCAGGAGGGGACATCCGGGAAATTGCCGCAAGGAAGGACCGGTCCGCAGGAACGGAAGCGCTCGCCAGGGGAATGGAACGGATCGTTCCGAAACTGTACGCGGAAGGGAAATTCGACGGCATCCTGTCATTCGGCGGCACGTCCATCGTTACCGCAGGCATGCGAGGTTTGCCGATCGGCGTTCCGAAGCTGATGGTTTCGACCGTCGCGTCCGGCCAGACCGAACCGTATGTGGGCACCAGCGACATTGTTATGTTCCCGTCGATCGTGGACGTATCCGGGCTGAACTCTTTTTCGACCACGATCTTTACGAACGCGGCGCATGCCATCGCAGGCATGGTGCAGTTCGAATCGGCTCCGCCGCCGGATAAGAAGCAGCTGGTCGCCGCGACGATGTTCGGGGTGACGACTCCGTGCGTGAACTATGCCAGGGAATATTTGGAGCAGCAGGGCTTCGAGGTGCTTGTATTCCACGCGACAGGCACCGGCGGTAAAACGATGGAAAGCCTGATCGAAGGCGGCTTCGTCGACGGCGTCCTGGATCTGACCACGACCGAATGGTGCGACGAGCTTGTCGGCGGGGTGCTTGCCGCCGGACCGCATCGCCTTGAGGCGGCAGGCCGTTGCAAGGTGCCTCAGGTCGTATCGACGGGTGCTCTCGACATGGTCAATTTCGGGCCTTACGATACCGTGCCGGCTGCGTTCAAAAACCGCAATTTGTACAAACATAATCCGTCGGTCACGTTAATGCGGACGACCGTAGAGGAAAACCGGAAGCTTGGCGAAGTGATCGCGGATAAACTAAACCGGGCGCAGGGGCCGACGGCGCTCATGCTTCCGCTGAAGGGCGTGTCCATGCTTGACGTGGAAGGCCAGCCGTTCCATGGAACGAAAGAAGACGAAATGCTGTTCAACACGTTAAGACAACGGATTGACCGCCATACGGTGGAATTGATCGAGCTCGACTCCGACATCAACGACAAAGCTTTTGCCGTGGCGGCGGCGAAAAAATTGATCGAACTGATGAAAAAAAGCTAACTGGAGACAACCTCAAACAAACGCGATATGGAGGAGGAAACATACGATGAAAACCAGAACTGAAATTTTGAAAAAATTAAAAGCGGAGGTTGCTGCAGGCAACGTGCTGCTGGGCGCAGGAGCGGGAACGGGCATTTCGGCCAAAAGCGCCGAAGCCGGCGGCGTGGATCTCATTATCATTTATAACTCCGGCCGGTACCGGATGGCGGGACGGGGGTCGCTTGCCGGACTGATGGCGTACGGGGATGCGAACCAAATCGTCGTGGACATGGGGAACGAAGTGCTGCCGGTCGTCAAAGAAACGCCGGTGCTGGCCGGCGTCTGCGGGACCGATCCGTTCCGGATCATGGATATTTTCTTGAAACAGCTGAAGGAGCAAGGTTTTGCAGGCGTCCAAAACTTCCCGACGGTAGGCTTGATCGACGGCGTGTTCCGGGCGAATCTTGAGGAAACGGGTATGGGGTATGACCTGGAGGTCGACATGATCCGCAAAGCGCATGAGCTTGATCTGCTGACTACGCCATACGTGTTTGACGAGGAACAAGCGAAAAAAATGGCCGAAGCCGGGGCCGATATTTTGGTTGCGCATATGGGATTGACGACCAAAGGAACCATCGGCGCAAAAACGGCGCTTACTTTGGACGATTGCGTAGAAAAAATCCAGGCGATTTGCGACGCGGGCAAAGCGGTTAATCCGGACATCATGGTTCTGTGCCATGGCGGACCGATTGCCGAACCGGAAGATGCGGAATACGTACTGTCCAGAACGAAAGGCGTCGAAGGATTTTTCGGAGCTTCCAGCATCGAACGTTTTGCGACAGAGGTGGGCATCAAGCAGCAAACCGAAGCGTTTAAGAACATTTTGTAATAGAACGCTCGGACTGAATCCCTCACAGAAAAATACATCAGATTTAGCCTTGCCGTTACCATGCTAAAAGGAATCGATCCTTGAGGCATGGAATGGCCGAGGCTTTTTTTATTTCACACTGCGTAAAAAAAGAAATGCCTGCAAAGATCTTGCGCGCATGATTTTGGTTTGTCGCCGCATTGCAGACGGACAGGATTATGGGAGCGTAACGTCGAATATGATCAATACAATGACCATGATGCAACAACTAAAATGTAGGAGGCGAATGGATCGTGAAAAAGGTAGAGGAGTATATTCAGGAATGGCTCCGGCATCGATTGGTGCTGCAGGACATGGTTGCATTGATTCCCGATGAACACATCGGATTTAAACCTTGGGAGAATGCAATGCCAATGGGAACTTTAATAACCCATATCGTCACATCAACGGATATGTTCGTAAAAACGGTAAAAAACGGCATGTTTACACCTCCGGCAAAAATAAATCCATGCGAAACGATGGAGGAAATCGGAAATGTCGTCCGGCAATTGACGGAGGAGACACGTGAAAATTTGAATTCGATTAACGATGAACAGTTGGAAAAAGAAATTGAGTTTAACGGCTTTATAGGTACGGGCAGATTATGGTTGGCTTCAGCAAAGGACCACGAAATCCACCATAAAGGCCAATTGTTTACGTATGCAAGAATGGTTGGAGTTGAAAATCTGCCATTTATGATGAAACAACCTCCAAAAAAACAATAAATGATTTTAAAGAGAGAGGCTGCAGCCGGAAATCCGGCTGCAGCCCTGTTTTTTGATCGAAGTCTCTTGTTTTATGAAAAACCGCTTCACCATCCTATTTGACGGTCACTTTTAGAATGTCGCTTTTGGTAACCCCGCTGCCGTTCTCCAGCTCAACCTGGTATTTGTACACGCCCGGGGTTCGGCCTTCCACCTTGGTGGCGGCCGTTTGCGCCCGCGGCGTTGCGGCAGTCAGCGTCTGCGTGTCGATGAGAACGCCGTTTTCGTATAGCCGATAAACGTTTCCGTTGGTGCCCCACCACAGATTCATCGTGACCTGGTAGTTCCCGTCGCCATCCCAGTTGTCATCCGACAGGACCGGTTTGCCGGGAGCGGCGTGCTTGACGGTAACCGTATGCGGTTCGCAAGCGGTCGTTCCGAAAGCGTTCGCGAGCTCGCAGGTATATTGATAGATGCCGTCCGCCCGCCCCGAAATCGGCGTTGCCGCCGTCTGGGCGGCAGGGGAGTCGTCCGTCAGCCTCTGCGTATCGATCAGCTTTCCGTTTTCGTACAGCTTATATTCCGTACCGTTATTCCCCCACCACATGTTCATGGTGATCGTGTAGTCGCCGTCCAGAAGGCCGGTATCATAACCGTTATCGTCGGACAGGACCGGCTTGCCGGGCAGGCCTTCCGCCTTCGCAGGATCTTCCGGCCCGCCGACGTAGCGAATCAGCGGCGCCGCAGGCTCCTTCATGCCCGCTCCGAGGTAAAAGCTTGGATGGGGCGGCTGGTTGTAGCCGACGTTCTGCCAGGCCACGCCAAGCCGGTACACCGGATCGTGCATCAACGTGCGCAGACGGTGTTCCGTCGGATCGACCGTCGTGTAAATCCGCAGCTCGGTGCTGTCGGCGGAGCGCCAAACGGCTTCTTCGCGCCAATCGCCGAACAGGTCGGCCTGGATCATCGGATTGCCTTTCGTGAAATTGTTGGAGAGCGTGCCTTCCGCCGTCAGGAGATTGACCGTTTTTTTGTTCTCGTAATCCCATTTGTCGATCGTTCCCGGACCGGCGCCAAGCTCGCTTTTCCAATCGTGGTTCAGCAGTTCGCGCAGCAGGTCGCCGTCCCACCAGATCGCGAAATTCGCGGAAGAAGGAAGGGTTTCGCCGATGAGTTCTCCTTTGGCGCTGTAGAGCCCCGAAATCGGAACATGCTGTTCATTCGTGATGGTGGAAGCCCAAGCTTCCTCGCCCGGATAACGGGGATCGATATCCGCCGTCAGACCCCGGCCCGTGTCCAGGCCGGTATACACGCCCCAAAGGATTTCCCCGGTAGCGGCATCATGCATTTCCAACCCGTATTTCGAGTCCTTATGTTCATGTACGCCAAACACCTCAAGTCCCGGACGTTCCGGATCGAGATCGCCGAAATGCATCGCATCGCCGTGTCCCAGCCGGGTGCTGTACAACGGTTTCCCGTTATCGTCGATTGCAAGGGCGCCGAAGAGCACCTCATCCTTGCCGTCTTGATCGACGTCTCCGATCGACAGATTATGATTGCCTTGCCCGACATAGCTTTCGTTGCCTTTGTCGTTGGTGTCGAACCGCCATTGCTGCGTCAGATTGCCGTTCTGGAAGCGGTAGGCGGCCAGGACGGTGCGCGTATAATAACCGCGGCTGAAAATGACGCTCGGATGCTCGCCGTCCAAATAGGCGACGCCGGCCAAGAAGCGGTCGACGCGGTTTCCGTATCCGTCGCCCCAAGACCCGACGTCTCCCCGGGGCGGATCGTACGGGATCGTCGAAAGCGCTTTGCCCGTCGGCCCGTCAAACACCGTCAAAAATTCGTCGCCGAGCAGCACGTATCCGGAGCTGTTCCGGTGATCCGCTTTCGGATCTCCGATGACCGTGCCTTGGCCGTCCACCGTGCCGTCGGCGGTTTTCAGCGCCACTTCGGCTTTCCCGTCGCCGTCCAGATCATAGACGAGAAACGGGGAATAATGCGCTCCCGCGCGGATGTTCGGCCCGAGATTGATTCTCCACAGCCGCGTGCCGTCCAGTTTATAGGCGTCCATGTAAACGATGCCGGTATAACCGCTCTGCGAATTGTCCTTCGCATTGGACGGCGACCATAACATTACGATTTCGTAGGCGCCGTCCCCGTCGAGGTCGCCGACGCTAGCGTCGCCGGCCGCATACGTGTACGGCTGGCCGTCTTTCGTATAAGCGTCGGCCGGCTTTTGCAGCGGAACCGAAAGGTATTGCTGCTGCCATACGCCGAATTCGGCACTTGCAGCCTGTTCCTTGCCTTGGATGACCGTCGTCAGCTTGTAAACCGAGTCCGCTTTGCCTTTGGCATCGATCATATTCGTGCGGTCTTTGATCGGCTGTTTGTTCAGCTTCACGCCGTCCCGGTAGACGTTAAAGGCGATGCCGTCCGGATCCAGCCCAAGCATCCGCCAGCCGATGTAGTTGCCCTTGCCGGTGCGCACGGCAACGGGGGCGCGGTCCAGATATTCCATATCCCGATGGAGCGTCGTGACCGCTTCGGTCTTCAACGGTTCCGACATCGGCGAGATGCCGCCCGCGTTGACCGACGCCACCTGATAATAATAAGGAATGGTGGTCAGCACGGTTGCGTCCGTGTAGGCGTTCGTTTTGGTCTGGCCGACAAAAGCGTATGCGCCGTCGGCTTTGTCGGCACGGTACACGTTGTACAACCGGGCGCCGTCTACTTTCGTCCAGACAAGCGTGACGTCGTTTTTATGAATGGCTTCGACTTTCAGCCCTTTCGGCGGGGCTGCCGTCGGCACGTCCGGGTCGATCGTCGCGACCTTTAGCGTGGCGGACGGAACGGATTCGAAGCCCGCGCCGTCAACGGAAGTGACTGTGTAAACATACGTTTGCCCGACATCGGCCGTCGCGTCGGCAAAAGCCGTATCAGACGTTTCGCCGATCAGCGCGGGAGACGCGGAACCCTCCGTCTGCCGGTAAATGCGGTATTTGGCTGCATCTTCCGAGGCCTGCCAAGACAGCTTTACCTTCACCGGATCGTTTGCCAGATCGACTTCGTCGGCCTTCAACGACGCGGGCGCAAGCAGGATCGGGGTAATCTCCAGCCCGTTCAAATGGGCGGTTTGGCCGCTGAAAACGAGATTCATCTGGCCGTCGGTCACCGCGATTTGGTTAAACACTTTTTCGGCGATGTTTTCTTTCCCGGAGGAGACCGTACCGTAGTCTTTGCCCTCGATGTTCACGTTCGTTTTCGTTGACCCGATCCAATCCCCGGTATAGGTTTTGACGGCGTAGGAGCCGTTCGGGAGATCGACTTTGAATTCGTAGCTGCCGCCGAAATAAATGACAAAATCCCTCCGGAGGGCATCCGTCACGCTGCCGCGGTCGCGGTCGGCCATGCCGGCGCTTGAAGTCAATCCGTATCCGCGTTCCGGAGTATACAAAACGTTGCGGTTGACCTCGGTATAACCTTCGGCGACCGGGGAGCCGACAGGTCCGAAATCAAACCGGTATTCGGCCGATTTCGTCCCGATCCGCACTTCGTCCGAGGCCGGTGATTCGCCGCGTCCGTTGACGGCCGTTACGCGGATGGTGTATGCCGCGCCTTCCGCCATGCCTCCGATCGTCATCGTCGGAACCGTCGTCGTGCCGATCATGGCGTAGGACGTTTCCGGCTCGGATGCGAGTTTGCGGTAGACTTTATACATTTCCGCCGCGTCCACCGGATTCCATTTGAGCACGGCCCCGGCATTGCTGATGCTCCCAGCCGTCAGCCCTTCCGGTTTGGCGGGAACGGTTTCCGGCATGTCGGTCTCTTTGACGTACCCGGACAGAGGCAAACCCAGCTCCTTCACGCCCGCTGCAACAAGCCGGGCGATTTGGATGGCACCGTATTTCTGAAAATGGGTATTGTCCGTCACGCCGTTCGGGAACGCCTGGTACACGCCCGGTTCGGCGAACAGGAACACCGATTTGGCGGCTTCCGGACCGATGGAATCGTAATAGGCGACGCTGAGCGAGCTGAGATCGACCAGCTTGACGTCGAGCTCTTGCGCGACTTCCTTCATCGCCTGCACGTATTCCGGAAAGCTGACGTTGAATTTGCCCGTATCGGCGTTAAAATCCCTGCGGCCGACCGGCGTGATCAGGATCGGCGTTGCGCCGCGTTCCCTCGTGCCAAGCACGTAGGTTTTTAAATACCCCTTGTAATCCTCCGGAGACGCGTAACGGTCCGGGCGGCTGATCGTCGCGTCGTTGTGCCCGAATTGGATCAGCAAATAGTCTCCGGGGACGATGCTCCGCAAAATGTCGTCAAGCCGCCCCTCCGTAATAAACGTTTTGGAGCTGCGGCCGCCGATGGCCCGGTTATCAAAGCGGACATCCCCCGTGAAATATCGGTCGATCATTTGCCCCCATCCCGCTTGAGGATCCCAATACGGATCATAGGTTTGAGCCGTGGAGTCGCTGGCGATGTATGCGGTCGGCACGCCGTCCGGCTGCCGGTCGGGCAACTTGCGGATCACGAGGGCGTTGATTTTCGGGGCTGACCCCGAAAACTCCAGATTCAACCGGCCGTCCACAAGCGCGATCTCGAAATTCATTTCCAAATATTGGCCGGCAGGCTTCGTGGTCTGCTGCACTTTTTGCATGAGTTCGGCCTTGATTGCAATATCCGTCGATTCAACTTCGTCCCCGGCGATCAGCGACACCGTATAATCGCCGCTCGGCAAATCCACGAGAAACGACGTGTCCTGCGGCATCGCAAAATCGGATCGGACCGGATCCGGGGTTCCCCTGTCGGCGCCGGAAACTTTGGCCGGTTCTGCAAAGCCGTATTTGAGCTCCGCGGAGTAAGCCGTGGATGCCTGAACTGGTATGTATCCGTCCGCGACAGCCCCGGGACCGAAGTCAAAGCGCCACTCGCCATCGCCGGCAAGCGGGGGAGGGGAGGAGGGACCGTAGACGGAATTAGTGACGGTCGCTTCCGGCACGTGCTGCGGGCTTGGTTCTTCCGCATGGGCGCGCCCGGTGCCCGAAGGAAGCATAGGGGCGAGGATCAAGGCGGTGCTTAGGAGCGTCAAAAAAGGACGCTTGAAAAACAAAGTTCGCATATTACGGTCATACCCTCTTTCTTACTAGAGTTTGCGACAGCACGATATCGATGGAAAGCGTTTGCAAAACAAAATGCGGTTCCATGGCGCATCAACAAAACCCAAACGTCACGTATTCCGGACCGGACATCCCCCCCATGCAAAAATTGGCAAAAGCGAATCCCAATCACATAATAGGACGTTCGCCGCCGGATTCACATGCAAAAAACCGTCCATTTTCGTTAAAAATCAGACATTCCATCTTCTTAGGAAAAACAAAAACCAACAAAAAGAAGACCGCTTTCGGGCATCTTGCTCGATCCCGCTACGGCCTTCCCCGCTTTCAACGCCGGCCGCTCGGCCGTACAACAGAATAGTGAACCTTCCCCAAAGATGTTACTTCTCCAGTCCTTGCTTCCGCTCAAAACAGGTCACCTCGAACATGACTCCTCCCAAGGCCGTAAAATACAGCGTATACCCGCCCCGGATATTGCGCGGCTGCGGCAGGGTCCCGTCATGCCAGCGAGAAGCGGCCAACCGGTCGCAGAAACGGTCCACTTATTCGGGCGTGTCGACGATGAATCCCAGGTGGAATCCTTCCGGGTAGGCCGGCGCCTCGCCTCCAAATGCTTGCGGATTGCTTGCGACGAGCGTGAAGCCGCAGCGGTCGTTCATGACCAGCATGGCGTCTCCTTTTTGCTGCTCCAATTCGAAATCGAACAGGTTTTGAAATAGCTCTTTGGCTTCGGCCAGGTCGCCGACGCATAGATTCAAATGGTTTAAACGCATGTTATTCTACCTCCCACGCGGCTTCGATTTGTACGCCGTTCTGATCGACGAATATAAAATTGCGGATGGCGCCTTGCCCGTAAATGTCCGTCATAACGGTGCCTTGCTGCTGCAGCGTTTGGCGCAGTGTCATGGCCTCTTGCTCGGAAGCCAACGCAAACGCGATATGCTGCAGCGCTCCCGGCACGAATCGGTACAAGTCCGCAGAACCCGGATCGTCCATCAGCCGGCGGATCGCATCGGCGCTTGAGGTTATTTCGGCATCGGGGTATTCAAAAAAATGGAGCCCCCATGCATCGGTGTCGCCCGGCTTGATAAAGCAATGCCTGCCGCGCTGTTTCATCGCCGGGTAAATGTTGCCGGCTTTCATGCCGAGAACATCCTCATAAAAGCGAATCGTTGCATCCAAATCCGGGGTTACCAAGGCGGTATGATGGAAGCCGAGCCAATGAAAGCGCGGTTGTTTCCCATGTTGATCCAATACATCCATTTCAAATGCTCTCCTTTCAACAAACTAATTAGAATTCTAACTACTTGGGCGAAAAAAGCGGATTTTACCGCTTCTCGAATATTCCGACCATTTTGACCAACAGCTTCTTCAACGAGTCGAACTCCTCGGGCGTTAAGCCAGCCTTGACCTTGTTTTCGACGTCCGCGGCAAACCGCTCCGTTTCATCGGCCGTCCGCACGCCTTCGTCGGTCAAGAAGATCAGCTTGAACCGGCCGTCTTCAGGGTGATCCTTGCGCACGATGAGCCCTTTTTTCTCCAGGCCGTTCATCAGGCTCGTCACGCTGGGACGTTCGATCATCAGGATCGGCTCGATTTGGGAGGAAGTGATGCCCGGAAATTGCCGGATGATGCGCAGCGCGCTCCACTGCGTATGCGTCAGCCCCAAGGGTTTCAACATTTCCTCGACATCCTTGCGAAGCGTAATGTACCCCATCTTCATCAACCGCCCGATGGGACCGTTCTGCCATTTCCACTCGGATTTTCGCTCCGACACGTTCATGCACCCCAAACTAGTTAGAATTCTAACTAGATCATAACGATGCAGATCCTCATTTGTCAATAAGCAAATTCCAAGGCCGGCCGAAGCCCCACAGACTTCATAAACTTGGCGGAGAACGGGGAGACGGCATTCCATCCGTATAAAAAGAAATCCCTTTGGCAAATCTACCTTGAGACGAGAGTATACAAGGCAAAATTTTGCTTTTATGGAGGGCGACGACCTAATGGCGAACGAACAAAAACCATCAGAACACGGAACTTCGGTCACGGGCACGGGCGATGCGCTGGACCGGCGGATGGGCACTGGGGAAGACGACATGACGCTGACTACGCGTCAGGGCCATCCGGTTACCAACAATCAAAGCATCCGGACCGTGGGCAACCGCGGGCCTGCGACGCTGGAAAATTATCAATTCATCGAAAAAATCACCCATTTCGACCGGGAACGCGTGCCGGAGCGGGTGGTGCATGCCCGTGGCGCGGGCGCGCACGGCTATTTCGAATCCTACGGGAAGGTGGGAGACGAGCCGGTTTCAAAATATACCCGGGCCAAGCTATTTCAGGGGGAAGGCAAAAGAACTCCCGTTTTTGTCCGTTTCTCAAGCGTTATACATGGCGGGCATTCCCCGGAAACGCTGCGCGACCCGAGAGGATTTGCCGTCAAATTCTATACGGAAGACGGCAACTGGGATTTGGTGGGCAACAACCTGAAAATCTTCTTTATCCGCGATGCCATCAAATTCCCCGATATGATCCATGCCTTCAAACCCGATCCGGTGACGAACATTCAGGACAACGAACGCTTTTTCGACTTTTGCTCCAACTCGCCGGAAACGCTGCACATGGTGACGTTCGTGCAATCCCCATGGGGGATTCCGGCCAACTACCGGCAAATGCAGGGTTCCGGGGTGAATACCTACAAATGGGTGAACGACAAGGGGGAAGCGGTGCTCGTCAAATACCATTGGGAGCCGAAGCAGGGCATCAAAAATTTGACCCAGAAGGAAGCCGAAGCGATTCAGGCGAAAAATTTCAACCATGCGACGCAGGATTTGTACGAGGCGATCGAACGCGGCGACTATCCGGAATGGGAGCTGTTCGTGCAGATTTTGAGCGACGACGAACACCCGGAACTGGATTTTGACCCGCTGGACGATACGAAGCTGTGGCCGAAAGAGCAAATTCCGTGGCTTCCGGTCGGGCGGATGGTGCTGAACAAAAATCCGGAGAACTATTTCGCGGAGGTCGAGCAAGCGGCGTTCGGAACCGGCGTTCTCGTGGACGGTCTGGATTTTTCCGATGACAAAATGCTGCAAGGCCGCACGTTGTCCTATTCCGACACCCAACGATACCGCGTCGGCGCGAACTACTTGCAGCTGCCGATCAATGCGCCGAAAAAGCGCGTAGCGACCAACCAGCGCGACGGGCAAATGACGTACCATGTGGACCTGGCTCCCGGCCAAAACCCGCACGTCAATTACGAGCCATCTTCGTTAAACGGGCTGCAGGAGGCAGCCCGAACGAGCGCCGACTATACGCCTCACGTCGAAGGAAAGCTGGTGCGCGAGAGCATCGACCGGACGAATGATTACAAGCAGGCAGGGGAAACGTACCGGGCGTTCAGCGATTTCGAAAAAGACGAGCTGATCAGCAATCTGGTGAACGGTCTCTCTTCCTGCAAACCGGTCATTCAGAACAAGATGATCGAGCATTTGACGAAATGCGACCCGGATTACGGGCGCCGCGTTGCCGAAGGACTCAAGCGGCATGGGGCTAGCAATGACCACGGCCCGCTAGGTGCGACCGGAACACACGAGGCGGTGAAGGAAGCGGAGCGTAAAGGCCACGAGAGTGATTCCTATTAAGCAATTTGACGTGAACGAAAAATAGAACGGCAGCAAAACTGAAGCTAACCAGCGCAAACGTTCCCCCGGAATCCCCGCGCCTGGTTAGCTTGTTTTTTTGAAGCGATCCAAATGCGGATTGCAAAAAAAATTTCCAAAACCTGTTGACATACCTTCGGTAGGTATGTAAAATTTGAGATACCTACCGAAGGTATGTTGAAGCTTTTGCCGAATAATTACGATCAGCAAACAAGTATGACGTTTAAAAATCAATGGGAGAGGATGATCCAGGTTGAGCAACGGATCGAAATGGCTGTTTACCGATTTGAAACAAGAGCTTGAACGGGAGCCGCTTCATATTCAAGGGATCTTCCCGGAATGGCTGTCGGGAACTTTATTCCGGAACGGACCGGCCAAGTTTATGGAAAGCCATCTGTTCGATGGACTCGCAATGATTCATAAATTTGCGATTGACCACGGCTGCGTGACGTACTCGAATCGTTTTCTGCGTACGCCGGCCTACGATCGGGCCATGACAAACGGGCAGACGTTATCGGGATTCGCCTCCCCTTCGTCTTCCGGGGCCAAAGGCTATAACGCCAATGTCAGCGTCACCCGGATTGACCATCACTTTGCAGCCCTGACCGAATCGCCCGACATCGTCGCCTTCGATCCTTGCTCACTGGGAACGATCGGCGTTCTCCCTTACGAGGACGACCTGCCCGCACATTACACAACGGCTCATCCTCATTACGATTTTCGCCGCAAAAGCTTGTTTAATTTCACGGTCCAGTTCGGCCGAACTTGTTCCTACCATGTGTACGGGATGCCTGATGGGACCCGCCGCCGCAAGCTGATCGGCACGGTGGAGACGACAGCGCCTGCGTATATGCACAGTTTTGCCATGACGGAAAACTATATCGTCCTCGTGGAATTTCCGCTGATCTTCAATCCACTCGAATTGATGCAAGGCGAGAAATCGATCGCGGACAGCATGCACTGGATGCCTGAAAGAGGAACCCGTTTTCTCGTGGTCGGCAAGAACAGCGGCAAGCTTGAACGTGTTTTCGAAAGCGATTCTTGCTTTTCGTTCCATCTGATCAATGCATACGAAAAGCAAGGCGACATTTTTATTGATGCGTGTGCGATGAAAAAAATCTCCATGGGCTCGATCAATCCCGGGCATTTGAGCGAATCGGCGTATAACCCCTCCAATCAGCCGGCGATGCTGCGGTTCAGATTGTCGCCCGGGAAAACCGTGGCGGCCGTTGAACGCTTATCCGAGGAAACGATGGAATTTCCAGGGATTCATTATCGCTGGTCGAACGCAGCGGAATACCGATACGCCTATGGTACCAGCACCAACCGGAATCGTCCCGAAAGCATAGAGAATCAGTTGGTCAAGGTGGATACGCACTTCGGAACGGCAAAAACCTGGTTTCAGGAAGGTCATTATCCGGGGGAGCCCGTGTTTGTGGCCACGCCCCATGCTTCAAGCGAAGACGATGGCGTCATTTTGTCCGTCGTATTGGACGGCGATGGCGGAAGCTCCTACCTGCTTGCGCTTGATGCGGTTACGTTTGAAGAGCTTGGCAGGGCAGTCGTCCCGCATCATATTCCGTATGGGTTTCACGGTTTGTACACGAATGAATTATTTAATGAAGAGGAAGGGGGATAACTATGAAAACTCGTCGAGCCATCATCGTTACTCTGGTTTTGAATATCGTGCTGCCTTACTTGATTTACACCATGCTTATCCCGCATACTAGCAGCATTGTCGCTTTGTCCGTCGCTTCCGTCGTTCCGCTTTTCGATTCCGTTTACAGCCTGATCAAGTCGCGCAAAGTGGATGCATTCTCCAGCTTTATCTTTTTGGGCCTTATTCTTGGGGGCATTGCCGTTCTCGTTGGCGGCGACGAACGTTTCATCCTGCTGCGCGAATCCTATGTGACCGGGATCATGGGGATTTTGTTTTTAGGTTCGCTCTGTTTTGCCCGGCCGCTCATTTATTATTTTGCCGACAGATTTACGGGGCATGATCCGAACATGGAGCAGAAGTGGAACCAATCTCCGGTTTATCGGCGCAGGTTCCGTTTGATGACCGGAGTCTGGGGCGTTTGCTTGCTGCTGGAGGCAGGCGTCAAAGTGGTGCTTGTTTACAGTTTGTCGGTGCCGGCTTTCCTTGCGATTTCGCCTTTTTTCACTTATGGCATCATCGCGTTGGCGATTTGGTGGAATATCGCCTATGTCAGAAAAATAAAAAAACAGGCTGCGCGCAATACCGGCGTGACACCGTAATAGGGAGGTTAACCATATCATGTCCATAGACAAACCAATGAATGAAAGCTTAAAACTGCTGCTAGACACTGCGGAAGAGATGATATTGGAAAAGGGGTGCCGGGCGACGACGCTTCAGGATATCGCGGACCGGGCCGGATTGACCAAAGGAGCGATCTATCACTACGTCAAAAGCAAAGATGAGCTTTTCGGCATGATTTTGGAGGCGGGATTGGAAAAAACGAACCAGCGTTTTTATGAATCCGTCGAAAAATCCCCAGGCGGCGACGAAGGGCTTCAAGGCCCGATGAACGCGCTGTCGCAGCGGATCGGGAGGGTCGGGGCGGCCGACAACGCAACCACCCTGATCTTCATGTATTTGCTGAGCAACAAAGATAAACCCGCCGTGGCGGATATTTTGAAACGGCATTACGAAGCTTCCATCGAGTCTTCCACGAAATGGATCGAGGTCGGGCAACAGCATGGAGGCATTCCTGCCACGATCGATGCGAGAAAGGCTTCACGCATGTTGGCGTTGTTCAAGAATGGACTGCAGATTCAGCGCATTATCGGCGCGGACGACCATATCGACGAAGCGGAAGTATACAAGTTTTTGATGAGCGCGCTCACGCATGATGATGCTAAAACGGATGAAGCCTAGTGTTTCATTCGTTTTTTTGCTTTACAAGAATTTTGCAAAAACGCGGCGACGATAGTCGTTAGGAGGTTATTTTTTTGATCTTTTTCCCTGTTTTCACATAACCGTACCCCAACAAACCGAATAAAAGCACGTAAATGCAGGCTACAGGAAGGATGATTCCCCACACCCCGCTGTAATGGTTCAATACATTGACCATATTGGTTGAGAAAATGATGACATTCGTAAGCATCAATATTCCGATGACGCGCTGAATTTTTTTGTAATGCTCGGTCAAAGATTCGGTATCCGTATACAGCTTCGGGAGGTCACCCGATTCCCATTCCGTGCGGAAATAATGCCACGCGCCTTTGTAAGAAGATACATATTCCCATCCGGCGTCTTCATACAAATCCTTGTATTCCTGCAGGCGTTCCGTCCCGAGTCCGGGCTGATAATCCAAACGGTAGGTGTACCGTACCGAAGGATTGCGCGTGAATAAGCTATGGAATGTCCCCGCTTTCTTAAGGTGGAGCCCCTGAGCGGACAATTCATTTAACCATTCTTCTTCTTTCTCATAGTTCCAGCTTGTCGTGAAGCGGAATCTTTTCTCCAAATGCTCACCCATGCATTCGTCACTCCTTCGTTTCATTTACTACCTGTTCGCCTGCCGCCAGAAGCTCCTTCAGCCGAACGATTTCCGCAGCGACAACGTTTTTTCCGTCAGGTGTAATTTGGTACATTTTACGCCGGGGGTCCGAGCCTTCAGGCATAGGATAATGATCGATCAGTCCTTTTTTCAGCAACGTATTCAGCGCTGTGTACAGCGTTCCCGCGCCGATTTTCACTCTGCCGCCGCTCATTTTTTCCGTATCCTGCATGATCCCGTAACCATGCGCGGGCTCTTTGTACAAGGCAATCAATATATAATAAAAAGCTTCGGTCAGCGGCAGCATCTGTTGAGGTGATTTCAACGGTGTTTTCCTCCGAAATATAATGAGTTTCGATATATCATCTAACGATATATTAAGATCTGTTATATCGAATGTCAATATAAAATCTGCGGTATGTGATGTGTTGGTCCTCCTTAAACGGGGTGATGCGGCATCTTCCATTTTTTGTTTTAGTTATTTGTTAAATGAAAAACGAACGTCACTTTCGGCGTGCAAAAATATAATGCCAAGGCGATCATGAATTTTATTCTTTTTCGGCTTATAGTAGCTTGATTTTTAACCAAAGGTCGTAAAAATATATTTGCTACAGTATTGAATTTTAAATTGATTTAATATACCATTATCTAAAATGTTTTAATTAGTTTCAAATAAAATACAACTTTAGTTGTAAGCGTTTCATTATTCGAAGGGATGCAAGAAAGGGGATGCAGCCGGGGTACATAAAGGAAATGCGGTGCAGAAAGGAATCGTTCAGTTACGGAAGGACAAGAGAGGAGAGGCATAAATGAAAAGAAAAAGCGTATCGGCGCTCGCCGCGTTGATGCTGTTTGCATCGTTAACGGGGCCGGCGTTTGGACAAAATGGGGCAGGAGCTGCCGCCGGCAGCGGCAAAGCGGGGAAACCGGAAAACCAGGGAGGAAGCAAACCCGTGTTTACGAACGTATCCGTGCACGACCCATCGATCGTGAAGGACGGGGACACCTATTATGTATTCGGTTCGCACATCGAGGCGGCCAAATCGAAGGATTTGCAGAACTGGACCCGCTTTACGAACGGCTACACGACGCCGGGGAATGCGCTGTACGGGGATCTGTCCAAAAATCTCGCGGAGCCGTTCGCCTGGGCGGGAGAAAACGATTCGGACAGCAAAGGGGGATTTGCGGTCTGGGCGCCCGAAGTGTTCTGGAACGAAAACTACATCAACGCCGACGGCTCCAAAGGCGCTTACATGCTCTATTACTGCACGTCCTCGACGTATATCCGGTCCGCGATCGGTTTTGCAGTGTCGCAAAACATCGAAGGCCCGTACACCGATGCAGGCACCCTCGTCTACTCCGGATTCACCCGGAACGATGCCAAGGACAAAGACAGCCAGGTCAACAAAAAATGGACGAATACGAACATCCAAAAGCTGATCGAAGGCGGTACGTTGTCCGGAGCGAATGAACACTGGTTTAACCCGGACGGATCTTACGCCAACGGCACCTATCCGAACGCGATCGATCCGAACCTGTTCCGCGACAAGGACGGCAAGCTTTGGATGAGTTACGGCTCGTGGTCCGGCGGCATCTTCGTGCTGGAGATCGACGAGAAAACCGGCAAAGCGATGTATCCGGGAAAAGACGGCAAAACGGCTGACGGACGCCTCGTCGACCGGTATTTCGGAACGAAAATCGCCGGCGGATTCGGCAAATCCGGCGAAGGACCTTACGTCATTTACGACAAGGAGACCGGATACTATTACCTGTATATGACCTACGGATGGCTGGGCGCCGACGGCGGGTACAACATGCGCGTATTCCGTTCGAAAAATCCCGACGGATCTTACGTGGATGCCGGCGGACAAAGCGCCGTTCTGCCGGGCGATACCGACAACGCGCTGTACGGGAACAAACTGATGGGGAACTACCTGTTCCAGCGCGACATAGGCGATCCGGGGACGGGCATCGGCGTGGGGTACGTTTCTCCCGGACACAACTCCGTCATGATCGACGAAAAAACCGGCAAGCGCTTTCTGGTATTCCATACCCGTTTCCCGAACATGGGCGAGGCGCATGAGCTGCGGGTGCATCAGATTTTCACGAATGCGGACGGCTGGCCGGTCGTCGCTCCATACCGGTATACGGGCGAATCCTTGGAGAAGGTTGACCGTCAGGAGCTGATCGGCGAATACAAATTCATCAACCACGGCAAAGAAACGAACCCGGCGATTGAGCGGGCGAAATATATCAAGCTGGAGAAAAACAATACCGTCTCCGGCGACGCAACCGGCACATGGAAAAAGACGGGGCATAACGCGGCCGAGCTTACGATTGGCGGCAAGACTTATACGGGCGTATTCGTCGGGGAATGGGATCCGGTGTCCGAACGCCGGGTCATGACGTTTACGGCGACCTCAAGCGAAGGCGTAGCCGTATGGGGAAGCAAGCTGGAAGAGCAAACCGACAAACAAATCATCCAGGCCGTTTATCAAGATTTGAACCTCGGGGATACGTCGAAGGTCGTTTCCGATTTGGCCCTGCCTGCCGAAGGTACGCGGCATACGGCCATTTCCTGGGAGAGCTCCGACCCGTCCGTCGTGTCCTCCAAAGGGGAAGTGCACCGTCCGGAAGAGGGCTCCGCGGTTTCGGCGGTTCTAACCGCAACGATCGCGCGCGGGAAAGAGAAGCTGACGAAGCGTTTTGACGTTACCGTCCTTCCGTACGTCAAGGCGGAGCTAAGCGCCCGTTACGGGTTTGACGGAAACCTGTCCGAAGAAGCCGGACGCTTTGAAGCGGGCGCCGTTTCCGGGGACCGGATCGACAAGACCGGAGGCAGCATCACGTTTGCCGAAGGCAAAAACGGTCAAGCGGCGCGTTTTGACGGCAAATCCGGAATCCGGCTGCCGAAAGGGCTCATTGCAAGCAACACGTATTCCGTCTCCCTCTGGGTGAAACCGGAGGAGCTGACGACGTATACCCCGACCTTCTTCGGCGCCAAAGACAGCGAGCATTGGGTAAGCCTGGTGCCGCGCGGTCCGGTGAAGGACAACACGATGGTATGGTCGGGCAGCGCGAGCTGGTACGACGGACCGGCGGGAATGACGGTTCCGGCCGGGGAATGGACCCATCTGGCATTTTCCGTGGACCGCGGCACGTTAACGCTTTACGTGAACGGGGTTCAGAAATTTAAAGGAACGAATTTCCCTGACATTTTCGGCGGCGGGGATGCGGTGTTCAGCCTGGGAGTCAACTGGTGGGATGCGCCGTTCAAAGGGCTGATCGACGACCTTCGCATTTATGACGGGGCCCTGACGCCTGCACAGGCCGGCGAGCTGCCGAAGATGTAACGTGAACAACGGAAACACGGTTCAATAAGATACAAGACGGCTTTCATAACCGGGGCGTAAGCAGAGGTGAAAAACTGCTTCGCCCCGCTTGCTTTTTCGGGGGGCATAACGGCTTTAGGCCCGGTCTTCCGGCAGCGCGCATGTGAAAAGTTTGGAATCCGCATGAAACAAAATCGCCGAAGACCGCGTATAAAAGAAAGCACCGGAAAAAGGTGCGCGAAAGGAGGTGATAACGATGAGCACGATTCATATGCTGGTCGGCCTCCCGGGCAGCGGAAAAAGCCATTACGCGAAAGAATTGAGCAAACGCCAGCGCGCCGCAGTGGTTGCGACGGACGCCATCCGCGAAAGGTTGTTCGGCAGCGATACGATTCAAAAAAACGCATACTTGGTCTTTGATGAAGCTTATTCGGAGATCGGGAAGGCGCTCGAATCCGGACGAAACGTCATTTTTGACGCCACGAACGTGAGCCGCGACCGCAGGTTGAAATTTTTGAAACGATTCAGGGACGTGCCGGTGGAATGCCATGTGCTGACGACGCCGCATGAAGTGACCGCGCAGCGCGATCAGGCAAGGAAACGCCGGGTCGGCGAGCGGATATTGGAGAAATACGCCAAAAGTTTCGAATTCCCCGCCGCAGGCGAAGGTTTCGAGAAACTGCATTTGGTGCATTTTCCGTCGGCAACGGGACTTCGGCGCGGGACGCTGGAGCAGCTGCTGGCCAGCCGGCCGGATCATGGCACGCTTTTTGCGTATTTGTCGGCGTATCCGCATTTTCGCACGATGCTTGGCTTCGACCAGGAAAATCCGCATCATTCCAAGACGCTGTCGGAACATACGTATGCCGTCCTGGAATATTTGAACGCCTGCTACGAAGGGGAGCATTTGCTTGCCATGCAGTTGGCCGCATTGTTCCATGACATAGGCAAGCCGTTCAGCAAAGTATGGAAAGCATCCCGCGGCTATTACTCGTATTACGGGCATGAGCATGTATCTGCGGCTATCGCCGCCCATGTGCTGCAGGAGCTCGGATATGACGAAGGATTCGTTTTGCATGTCGTCCATTTGGTCAGCTTCCATATGGATATTTTGCATGGCGGCGATGCCGGAGCGTCGAGGATTTACCACCTGCTCGGCGAGGACCTGCTGGCAGAGCTTTATTTTTTCGCCGAAGCCGACACGTTTGCCAAATAAGCGTGCGCCGCGATCTTGAAGCGCATCCGCTTGGCGTGATCACATCACGGGAGGTGAAGGACATGAAAATAAAATACCCGCGCACGATGCATTTGCCATGGTCAAGAAGCTATACCGACGACGACAGAATTTTGCGGACCACCGATCATTTTGCGGGCCGCGAAGTGGTCATTACCGAAAAAATGGATGGGGAAAACACGACGATGTACCCCGACGACATCCATGCCAGATCCCTTGACAGCAAGGATCATCCGTCCCGGCACTTTGTCAAAACGCTGCATGGCGGGATCCGGTATTTGATACCGGAGGGCTACCGGTTATGCGGGGAAAACGTATATGCCAAGCATTCGATTGAATATGTATCATTGCCTTCGTATTTCATGCTGTTTTCGGTATGGAACGAGCGCAACGTATGCCTTTCCTGGGACGAAACGGAAAGTTGGGCGGCGCGTCTTGGGCTGTCGACCGTTCCGGTATTGTACAGGGGGATATGGAGCGAAGAAGCGGCTAAAGCTTGTTACACGAAGCTGTCCCGCTGCGGCGGAGAGCAGGAAGGGTACGTCGTAAGGCTGGCGTCCGCGTTCCGATACGAGGATTTTCAGCAAAGCGCGGCCAAATTCGTCCGCAAAAACCACGTGCAAACCGACGAGCATTGGTTAAGCAAGCCGGTCGAACCCAATCGGTTAGCCCCATCGCCGTAAAAATAGCAGCTAGGTCAAGCAACGGGATAAGCGGTTCACAATTCAAGAAAAGAAAGGCGTGTTGATCATGTAATTCGTCCGACAGATTTTCCGAGTTGAAGAAAAACCCGGCGGTACTATACATACGATGGGAGCAATCCTTAAAATTCCGTGCCTAAAGACGTTTATTCGGTTATCGTCATCATGCACAGGGAAAATCGAATGTTAGGAGAAATCTACTAAACATTCCAGTTCAAAAGCACTGTTTAAAGCCGTTTCACGTCCGGGAAATTGATGCAGCAGCGCAAAGGTTATATACTAATACATAATCAGGCTATGGAACCCCCTTCCTTCTATTCATCTTCCAATGGGCAATAGGGATTCCGATTTCCTGATTTTTTAGTTTCATAGCTTCATAACCTTACGGGGTACCCAAAAAATGCGACATTCACCCAAGAGCACCAAGTATCGAAACGTTTCTTTCGATTGAAGCTGCAACATACATAGGAAATTCAAAGAATCGCAACTCTCTTGGAAAGGAGATGGGCTCATGTGCACGGGAGCGGCTTTTTATCATACGGGCCGTATTGGTCCGTCGGAAGCCCTGGAGATCGGCTGCGCTTTTTTCGAATCGACGGGCATTCGGATTACGAGCGCAGGTTATTATGAATATCTCGAGAACGGCGATCATGAAGGAGACCATGACATCAAGGAAGTATCCTTTGACAAGTTGAAAGCGTTGCTTGACGAAGGGAAAGCTTCCGCCTTCTGGCTCTACAACCAGCAAGGTTTAGCCCCTTGGAACGCCGCATTTGAATACCAAACGGGTGGATTCGGAAGTTTTCCGCATATGGCCGCGTTTTGCGATATCGGGATCGACCGGATTTACGGGAGGCTGACGGGTTGGATGCGGCAAACCGCCGAGCGGGTTCGTTTTCCGTACGGCATTCTGTATACGGCCGAAAACATGACGGCTGCCTTTTATTATGCGGCGGGATATAACTTCACTACGATGTTTACAACCGAGAACGGCTTTGCGTTCAACCGCGAAACGCCGGGCTTGTATAACGGGCAGGCGCGTTATGTCGACAAAATGCTGCGGATGGCATACCCGTGCAATCTGTTGAATGCGGAGCACTTAAAAATCGATCTTGGCGGAATCGCGCTTGGGGACTGGATTCAGGCTGATCGGAAACATGGCGTATTTAGCCGGGTCCGCGAAGATTTGTGGATGTGGGAAGTCGAAGCCGGGCAGCTAGAAGAGGTAAACCGGATTTTGGGAGAAGCGGGCGTTCTGGTGGCATGGAGGCCGCCGCAGCCGAAGAAGCCCAGAAGAAAATTGCCCTGATCAGCATACCAAAGGAATGGGTACCATCAAAGATTCGGAGGAAATGTATGTCGCGCCGACGGTTCAGCCGCTTGCAGGGGAACAGCAGGGGATGCCTTGCGTTCGAGCCCTTTTTTCTTATTCCTTACAGCATGTTTGGTACATATGCAACGCTTTATATGCATAACCTTGGCATTTCCGAGACGAACATCGGATGGATTACCACCATCGGTCTCGTCGTCCAAGTGTTTTCTTCCTTCATCAGCGGGTACTTGACCGACCGAATGGGGCGGAAATCCGCGATTTTGTATTTCGATCTGCTGAGCTGGAGCCTGGCGACCATTTTATGGGCCGTATCGCAAAACGTGTGGTTTTTCCTGGCCGCGGCGATCATCAACGGCTTTCAGCGCGTTCCTCATGTCGCGTTTTATTGCCTGGTCGTGGAGGATACGAAACCTTCCGATCGAACCTACGTGTTTACGCTGCTGCAGATTATAAGCGTCATCGGCGGACTGTTTGCCCCGCTTGGCGGCTTGCTCGTCGACCGGTTTGGGCTTGTGCCCGGCGTAAGGATCATGTACGTGCTGGCGTTCCTGATGATGACCTTTCAGTTCGTCGGCCGCCACCTGACGACGCGCGAAACGGAAATCGGCCTGCGCAAGATGCGGGAAACGCGGGAGCTCGGCCTGAAAGAAAGCCTGATCGATTACGGCGGGGCGATCCGCGATATTTTTGCCAGCAAACCGCTTTTGCTCATTTTTGGCATTTATATTTTGTTCAATTTCCAAGCGACGATGAAAACGACGTATCTCTCGCTGTATTTGGCCGATTATTTGCATGTCGACAGCGGGCTGATATCCCTGTTTCCGGCGGTGTCGTCGGTCATCATGCTGCTGACGTTATGGCTGCTCATGCCCAAAATTCCGGAACAGGCCGCAAACCGGGCCATGATGGCCGGTTTTGCTTTATCCGTCCTGTCGAACGTCATGCTGGTCATTCTGCCGACTTCCAACCTGGCATGGATCGGTTTAAGCACCGTTTTGGCAGCCGTCGGATTGATGATCAGCTCCCCTTATTTGGAGGCGGCCGTGCAAAATGCGATCGACGACGAAAAACGGGCCAAAGTTTTTTCCATGCTGTCGGTGCTCATCCTGTTGCTGACTTCCCCGGCAGGCATCATCGGAGGTTGGGCTTACGAGCTGGATCCGCGCATTCCGATTTGGATCGTGTCGGCGGCGTTTGCCGCTTCCGTCCTGCTGATGCTGATGCACCATCGAGGAGATCGCGTTCGCAAGGAACGAACACTCGAACAATAAACGAAACTAAAAAGAAAATGGCACGATAACCAAAAAAGGACATGGAGGGTACCACCTATGAGCGAAGAAAACAATACATCCGGCTGGGATGCCATCGAACAGCAATTGACGAACATTTACGGGGAGCAGGAGCCAAAACATTATGGAACGCTTCTTCCGTTCATGCTCGGCGGGCAGGATCCTCTGGACGGCATTAGCGCCTATAAGAGCGAGACGCCCGTTCCTCATTGGCATGTTGTCACGTACGGATTTTCGGAGCTGTACGAAAAAGAAACCGAAGACGCGGAAATAAGCGGCTACGGGTTCGAATTAACGTTTCGCCTTGCGCGGAGCCCGGAAGAGGAAGAACCGCCGGCCTGGGCCCTGAACCTGCTGCAAAACATGGGACGATACGTATTTAAAAGCGGCAACGTATTCCGGTCCGGGGATTATTTGGACGCTAACGGGCCGATTTGCCTCGGTTCCGACACGTTGCTGACGGCGCTCGCTTTCGTGCACGATCCGGAGCTTCCCGCCATTGAGACGCCGAACGGCCGTGTGGAATTCATTCAGATGGTAGGCATCACGAAAGATGAGCTCGAGTCCATGCAAACCTGGAACACGCTGGGGGTGCTTGCCGCCGGACTTCCGTACATGCCGCAGTACATCACCGATTTGGGGCGCGAGTCGCTCCTCAAGATGCCTGCCGTTGCGGAAGCGGTGGAGAAAGGCATGGAGGAAGATGGGTCCAATACGGGGTTCCTGTACGTCGACCAGTTGTCCTGGACTCCGGGCAAAAAAGGGCTGTTCAGGACGGCTCCGGCGGTTCTCGGCCTCGGTGCCAAGCAGGCCGGCATCGTCGGCAAGCTGCTGCGCGGCCGGATTTTGAAAGGGAAAAGCTTAACCTTGGTGGGGCCTGAAGTCAGGGTCGTGCTTGAACCGGGGGAACAAGCGGCCGCCGCGTTCGAAGACGGGGAGCTCCGCATTTCCTTGAACGAGCAAACCGTGACGGAGCTTAGCCGGAATTTGCTTCCTAAAGAAAATATGATCGAGCTTCCGGCGTTAAAAAACATCGCGATTCAAATCTTAAAAACGCACATTAAGGATCAGGACGGGAACGTCGTGGAGACGATCGGGTGACGAAGTCCCCGGCAAGCGGAAAATAAGCGTGTTCCGGAGAAGGCAAACCGATGGCGGTGGATGATCCGACGGCTTTTTCCACGAAGCTAACGGAGCGTCGCGATCCTTCTGAAGTCGCGGTCTTCGGAACGCCGCGACCGCTCGCCCAGCCAGAAAAAACCGCGGTCATCGCAAGGGAGGGTTATTGACGTTGAACCAGGCAGCCGAAGCTTTTTTGCAGGATGTATGGCATCGAATGACGGAAATTTATGAACGGGAAAACCGGAGAATCGGAGAGCTTCCCAAACCAAGGAGCCTGCAGGCCGGCATGAAGGACTACCTGAGGGTCGCCTGGAGAAAACCGAAGGGTGGCGGCGGATACGGACGCACCCATATCGATGTCTTTGAACCGTTCGATTGGAGCGACGACGCGTATAAATCCGAGGCCGGCTCTTACGTTCAAGAGCTAACGGACGAGGTTCTTGCGGACGAGGTTTTCCCTGCTTTCATTGAGCGGATGAACCGGATTTTTTTGGATGGCCCTTATGATCCGCAATTTTTTGATTACCGTCTGGAGCTGGTGTTGGAATTTGACCGGGACGACCATGTGCTGCGGCTTTCGCAGGTGTTGGTGAACGAGGCGAAGCGTCTTCGGCTCCGGCAGCGTCTGGATGCGTTCATCCAAACGAAAATCCTGTCCGATCTCCCGGTGCGGCCGGCGAAGGAGGATGAATTCTTTTTTGCGCGCCTGCTTCTGAACCCGGATCTGTTCGAGCAGAAGCGGGAAAACGTCGAGCCGCTGATCCGGCGCCTCGGGGACAAATTGCGGGAAAACCCCGGGCGGGCGGCCGGATGGGAAGCCGAATGCGTGTCGGCGTTCAAAGCATGGGCGCAGGAACGGTTTTTGCCCCGTTATTTTCAGCGGACCGGCGACTTTGGCATGCCGTGGGTTCTTCAGGAGGCGGACGGGCGCGGGGAGCCTGCTCCCGACGAATTGGAGTTTTTTCTGTATGCCGCTCAGGAGATCGGAACCTTGGAGCCGGATACCCGGCAGCAGTATCTCGAACTTGCCGTGCAGCTCGGGTCGGAGCAGGCGGCAGCGTTTTTGGCGCATGGCAGCGGACGATTCGAGAGCATGCGCCGGAGCGGGCGGTTCCAAGGGAAAGCCAACGACGTGCTGCAGACGATCGAAATCCGCATCTTGTCCGAAGAGGAAGAAGCCTATGCCGAAGCGCTGGAATATCTCATCGACCTGTTGAAGAATGGTTTTCCGAAAGGATATCGATTCGGGCTCAAAAGCAAGGAAAAACATTTCCTGCCGCTTCCCAAACTGGCCAAGTCCCGGCTGCACCAATTTTTCGGAAATGCGCTTCGTTATCCTGCGCTATATCCGAAGCTGGCGGAATACGCCGGGCTGGCGATGGAGGAGTTCGCTTGGTACCGGGACGTGGAGCCGGGAGAAAAATCCGTCATGCCGGGCACTTATGCGGTGTTCGGGCTTGGTTTATGCAGCGATGCCTATTTTGAATTGGTGCAACAATATATGAAGCTTGTCGACACCGAGCATCAATCCATGCAGGACGGTTATGCGGACGCTTTTATCGAAGCCCATGGGCTCTCGGTCGAAACGATGCCGGTATGGGTATCGATCCTGCTCGGGGGAAGCGAATCCGCAAAGCCGGTCAAATCCGCCCCGATCGACAGCCCGGAGCAGGCGGACGCGCTGTTGGCCGAGCTAGAAAACATAAAAAGCTATCCGCGCGAAGCGGTGTTGTACCGGATATTCGGCAGCCCGGGCAAACTCGCGCAGGTTGCCAAAAAAGCTTCGCCGCCGCTAAAGGACAAACTTTTGCGGATATCGGAGTGGATGGCCTAAAAGCGGTCGCGGAAGAGGGGCCGCAGATAATTTTAAACGTTTCCTGCCTGGAACAGGATCGCATCCATACGGAAGAAAACGAAATGAGGAACGAGGAAATGGACTGGACGGAAATCAGCAAAACGAAGGAACTTGACACCATCCGCAGCGCCGTGGATCTGCTTGATCCGAACGAACGGGACGCCCGCGGAAGAACCCCGCTGATGCTTTGCATCACGAACCGGATGCCCGTCGAGGGAATCCGGATTTTGCTGGAAAAAGGGGTGGACTTGGAGGCGGAAGACAAGCTGGGCGATACCGCCTTAAAAAAAGCAGTGAAATTTAAGCAGGCGGAGACCGTCAAACTGCTGCTCGAATTCGGAGCGAGTCTGGATTCTCCGTACGGCATTTTGGGGACGGCGTGGAATGCGGCAAGAAGGAACAAAACGATGGCGGACCTGCTCCTGGGCACCAACGGTGCGGTGCGGCTAACTTTGGATCCGCGGGAACAGGAGATCGTGGACGGCATTTTGTATGAAGAGTCGATCGACGACATGTGCAGCCGGATCCGGGAGCTGTCTTCGCCGGAATTGATCCATGCCGTCGTGGACGGCTACAACTGGGATGACGGTCCGGAGCCGATGATTGCGGCTTACGAAAATCCGGCTTGCGCCGAGATTACGCTGCTGGATATGTACGAACTGATGGAAGCCGACTATTGGCTCGACATGGACGAAGAGGAATGGTCTCACAACGAGGAATACCGGCTTTGGCGGCGGCTTGCCGAAGGGCTGCAGAAAAAAGGGGCATCCGCGGACGCCATGGAAGATCGCTGAGCCAGCGACAACACCGGCTCTATGGTTGCCCGGCCAGACTGCGGGATGTTTTTAATGGGGGCCGGGAACGCGGGAGCGTCATGCGTCAGCGGTTCAGCTTACCTGTGAATGAAGGGGAGATTTGCGTTGAGCACGATCCGGCCGGAACTAAAGGAAAAATTGGGGCAACTGAAGGCTGTGGGCGATGCGATAAGCGAGTATGTCCATTTTGAATTGTTTGGCCCCGAGAGTTTGGCTGCCGAGCAAGTCGGATACGCCGTCGATGCGGAAGGCCGGTCGCTGGTTTCCGGCGATGAGGGCGCACGGGCAAGCTTCCACCGTTGGGGGTCACCTGCGCCGGATTGGATGCCGAGGTTCAAGCGATGGCGGACGGGGACGCTTATTCGGATCTGGACACCTGGAACATGCTGCTGGATCCCGCTTACCGTTTTGCGCAAACGCAAGAAGCCGCGCTGATCGGCCGCATTCAAGCGATGAGCGAACAGGGGATGGGCATCCAGGCGATCGCCGCGGCGCTTCAAGTCCCTTTAAAAACGGCGTAAGGCTTTTGGAAGAAAGCGAAAGAGCCGCGAGCCGGTTTTTAAGAGTCGGGAAAAGGAGGAGGAACATGGCCATGGAACAACTGGCCCGCATCCGCCTAAAACTGAGGAAGGCTGCGGCGGCCGATGCGGAATGCAGCGTATTTGGCGCGCGCGTTCATAAGTATAGGCTCCAGGAGCCGCTCGGACGAGAAGCATTGGAACGGTTCGAAAACACGCATGGCGTCAAGCTGCCGGAAGAATATGCGGCTTTTTTGACGGAAATCGGAAACGGCGGGGCAGGGCCGTATTACGGCATACACCCCTTGGGCGCCAGGCAGTCGATCGACCTGGACGGCATCGGGCTGCCTTCGCCGCTCCGCCCCAAGACGCGCGAAGAAGCTTCGGCCGAACCGAAAAAGCATCAGCGTGGCGATAATGATCCGCCAGAGGCGTTGGAGGACGAGTGCGGCGACGATTCGTATTTCTGCCGCGGCCTGTTGAATATCGGCGAACAGGGCTGTTCGTACGAAACGATGCTGGTCGTTACCGGAGAGTTCCGGGGGAAGGTCGTCTATTTGGATCTGGACCACCCGAGCTCTTCCTTTTTTACATATGAAGCGAATTTTCTGGATTGGTACGAGCGCTGGCTCGACGAAGTCATCGCCGGATACGACAGCGCATGGTTCGGCATGCGCCGGAGCGGGGATGAATGGGCATTGACCGAATTATACCGGTCGGCCGCATCGCCTGCCGCCAAAATCGAAGCCCTCGAAGGCATGCTGAAGCTGCGGGACATCACGGACGAAACGGCCGGCTTTTTATGCGGCGTGCATGCCGAGGAACCGGGGGAAGTCGGGCGCTCTGCGCTTCAAATTTTGGCCAAGTTCAAATTCGGGCAGGCCAAGACGCTTTTGCGGGAGATGCTTCGCAGCGGCGATATGGCAGGCCAATTGGCGGCGCTCGAGTCGATCCAGTGGTATAGGCCGAAAGGGGACGCAAGCTTTGTTGAAGAGCTGGCCGCCTTGTTGCCGGACGTGGCGGACGAGCGGTCCTTTCGCTTAGTCACCATGATTTTACACGACTCCGGAGCGGACATGCTGCCTATGCTGCTGCCTTTTTTTGGCCACCCGCACAAGGAGTTTCGCGTTCAGGCATTGTATCTGGCAGGCAAGTCAGAGGCTAAGGCCGGCTGCGTAGAAGCCTTCCTGGCTGCCCTGGAAGACCCCGATCCGCGAGTGCAGCATACGGCGCTGCAGGCCCTTGGAGGGGTGCCGGATCTGAGGCTGCTTCCCGTTTTTGAGAAGCTATTGCAGCAGCATAAAACGAACAAGGATTATATCCGCTCAAACATTAGAGGGCTGCTGGAAGGGTTCCCTTTTGCTTCGATGGAGCAGGTCGAAAAAGAGCTCCCCTCTTCCATGAGGCAAGTGAAAGGGATGCTGAGAAAAATACTGGAGCCTTACCGCAGGAATTGATCTCCGGGGTTGAAACAAGCAGCAAGGCGCGGATTTCCGTGCAAGAAGCCTGGCGGGCCGGGAGTGATATTTGACCAAAAATGAGGGGACATGCGGATAAACAGCAAAAAAAGCTGTGCCTATGATGGCACGGCTTTTTGTATGCCTCTGATGAATACGGCAGCAGGTTGCTTCATCCGTAGCGATTCCGGCTCCTGTTCCCCGAACCGGCTTAGGCGTTCAGATCGCGAATTCCGGGGCTGTGCTCGTTAGGAAGCTCCGGCAAATTCGGAACCGGAAAGCCTTCGGGCGGCTGAACGACTTGGAGACTGCCGCCGTTTCGGCTTGGGGTTTGGCCGCTGAAAATTTCGCCGATCCTCGTTGCGTCCAGCCGGAAATTGAATTGGGCGTTATGGAAGCCCATATCCACGTATTTTTTGCATTCCGGATATTTATGGATATCGTAATTCGGGACCGGGAAGAGCTTGCCCCACTCCACTCCAAGCGTTTCGAGCGCTTTGGCGAATGCGTTTTGATGGGCATTGTCGCGGACGATCAGGAAAGCCAGCGTTTCCCGGAACGTTTTGTTCGAGCTCATTTCATAGATCCTTGATTTTTGCAGCACGCCCGTCGATTCCAGCACGAGATTGTCGAGCAGATTCGCTACCAGGTTGCCATGGTCGTATACATAATTGCCCATCCATGGATTTCCCGCCGCATCGACCGGCAGCGAGCTTTGAGCCCCCATGATAAAATGGTGCGGGTTCGCATGTTTGATCGCCTCGTCCAGCGGCGCTTCGTCGATGCCGGCATTGCCCGGTCCGGGAGCTCCGGCCCCTGTCAGCAGCTGGTTGATCGTATGCTGCACAAGCTCGACATGGCTGATTTCCTCCAAAAACACGCCCCGGATCAAATCCCGGTATCGGGTGTCTTTTCCCCGGAAGTTGTTGCTCTGGAAAAAGAACTGCATCATGGTCCGCATCTCGCCGAAACGGCCGCCGAGCGTTTCTTGCAGGACCTTAGCGGCAGCAGGATCCGGTTTATCCGGTACGATCAGGTTGATCAAATCTTCCTTGTAAAAATACATGGCGATGCCCCGCTTTCCTGAAATGTTGTATGCCTTCAGTTTCATTCAAGGCGGCCGGTTTCATGCAGCTAAAGGGGCAGGTAATCCTTTCCTTTGTCCTCACCTGGAAAAAATTTAAGACGAGCCAGGTCTCTACAAAAAACTAAGGCCAACCCATTGCAAAAAATAAAACAAGAAGCGAAAAGACCCTTTAGCACAAAGCCAGAGAGTCTTTTCGCTATTGTTGTATTGAACGTGTTAGGGCTCCGTCAGCCCTCGCCACAGGTTAGGCCCGCTGTCTGCGAACCGGGGTATGGTCCCGCAGCAGCCACATATGGAAGAAGTACTCAAAAACTCCTGCCAAAACGGTGATCACCAATATTTCCGTGAGGTTCAGCGTCCAATCGGCCGCATCGGCGATGATCCACAGCATGGCAAAAACCAATACTGCATCCGCGATAGTTGCGACGATGTTGCTGGTTCTTGGAAGAATCAGGAGATCTCCCAGCAGGTAAGCAACGATGCCTATGCCAAGCGCGGCCAGCAGCGCCGACATCAGGGTCGCGTTCGACATCAGGTAAATCAGAGCCGTAATCATGACGCCGTGAACGACCAGTTTCACCAACAGCTTTTCCATCAATATCACTCCTTTTGAAAATTAGGTTACCCAACTGATACATTTATAACCCGTTGAATCGACTTGAAACAGCGTTGTCGGTTTGTGGTACTCCGCTTTAGAGGAACGGAAGGCCCGAATGAACGGTTTGTCATCCGGGGGCATGCCGCCCCGCCCGTAATGCAAAAAGCCGTGCCAATGTTAGGCACAGCTTTTTTAGCGTTTTATAAAAGGTTATCCTGTTTCGATTATTTCAGCGGCAGCTGCTTGGACAACCGCTCAAATTCGTCCAAAATTGGATTGAATTTGGATGTATGGCTTTGGAAATATTTTAGGGCCGCATCGTATTTGCGCTGCTCCGCTTTGGTATCCACAGGGAATATGCTATAGGCGTGGTGAATGGAGCCGCTACGGTAATCGACGCTAAACATCTGTCCTTTTTTAAAGAAAGCTTTCATGTTGACGTTGCTGTCAAGAATGTTCAGCGTTTCATTCGGGCTTTTGTAGGTGAAGCTGTAATCCGGGTCCGCCAGCGCATGGATGACGTTGTAGCCGGTTTGGAGAACGCCGCCGCTGAACGTGCCGGTTTGGATTTCGTTCCAGCGGACCGAGCCGTCTTCCTGGGTTACTTTGTGGGTCAACGTCCCTTTGCCGCTCATTTTGTCCTGCTTCCACGAGCCCGAGTACACGACTTTATGTTTCTCGCCGTTTTCGTCGACATATTCGTTGATGTATTTTCCCGAGCCTTCCCGTTTGCCGTTGACGAATGCGCCGGAATACTGCTTGCCTTCGCCCCATTGAATGGCTCCGCGTCCGTTCGGAATTCCGTTTTTGACCTCGCCGTAATAAGAGGCTTGATTCGGTAATTTCACCCATTCTTTGGCGGCCTCGGCCTTCGCCGGGATGGAGCCTGCAGCGAGGGAGGCGGTTGTCAATGATGCGCACAGCGCCAAAGATAGGGATAAAGCCGTCCATTTTTTCATGTAAAGCATCCTTTCGAGTATGAAATTTATGTATGTCGAGACACCTGGAAACGTTTTGCGCGATGGCTGGATGGAACGTTCCCGTCCGTCGACTATCCCCATTATATACGATTTTCGACAGGAAGAAGTTGCCCCTTCTGGGGATTTTTTATCCTAAGTTCAGCGAATGCAAAAACAGCCCGAGACGACCCAACGCCTTCTTTTAAATATAGCGGTTGATCTCCGACGCCAGAAGGATTTTATTCGCCGTTTTCTAGTTGAATATTAAAACCGCACACCAGATGAATCCGGCAGGGAGTACCTGATAAATGAAGAATATTTGCAGTGTAACGCGAAATGGTGGAGTTTTGCCTAGCAATTTCGTGTTTGATGGACGGAATGGAATTAGTAAAGTAGGGGCGTTGCTGGACTTAATCCGGTTCGGCTGGAGATCGCAGGGACATCACAGGGAACTTCAGCGATTATCGCGGCAGTTATATGACGAATGCGAATTTCCGGTGCGTTACGAGGAAGGTCAATCCGTGCTGTACCGGGTGTTGCAGGAGGATCGTTATCCGCGAAAATTCTATTATCATACGGTGTTTGAGCAGCGGCTTAAAAAACACTGGATCACGCCCGGACAGCATTTTAGCTGAAAGTGCAGATCCGCACGAGTTTCGGGCTTTTTTAGCGATTTGATTCCATGCTCTTGAATCTGACGTAACGTTAGGTTGTATGATGGTGCGAAAGAGGAAAGGAGCACCAGAGATGAAAGCGACAATTGCAAAATTGATGACTACGGACAAACAAGCCAGAATTTTGTATATGGACAACACGTTCATGATGCGCGAGCTGATCGGCGAGCGTCCCATACATCCCCTATGCGCGGAAGCGTTGGCTGCGAGTTTTACGCTATCGAGTCTGGTTTGTGGTTTACTGAAGGATGGTCAGCGGCTAAGCATCCGCATCGACACGTCGGTGCCTTCCGCATATATTCATTGCGATGTTGATTCGGAGGGCAATGTCAGGGGTTACGCCAGCGATACATTCATCAAGCAAAAACCCGTGACGATCCCGGAACTGATCGGGGACAAAGGCGTGATCCGGATCACGAAAGATATCGGAATGGGGGCGATGTATACCAGTGCCGTCGATATGCCGCACGCCAACATTACGGACGATTTCTCCCATTTTTTCTTGCAAAGCGAACAAGTGGAAACTTTTTTTCGTTATGATTATGGCACGGACAAAAACGGTAACGTCGCTTTTAGCCGCGGCATGCTGTTTCAACTGCTGCCGTTTGCAGGAAACGGGTTGTTCGAAAAGTGGGCAAGTCGGATGGATGAAAGCCGGGAGAAATTCAAGGCTGCGTCCTTGCCGATGGATCCACAGACATTAAACACGTTGTTCCCGGACGCCGATGTCATGGAATTTGGCACCGTGCGGCTTTTTTGCGGATGTTCCAAAGATGCTTTGATCGGCTTGCTGTTCGGATTGGGCATGGAAGAACTGAATCAGGCGATCGACAAGAACCAGGAAATCGAGATCTCATGCAGCACTTGCGGCAAAACATACGTATATAACAGCAGGGACTTGCTTGCTCTCATGGGGAAAGGATAAGATGTGCACATGGAACAAGAGTACATGAAAATCGGCGATTTGGCTAAAATGGTCGGCGTTTCGGTCCGAACGCTGCATCACTACCATCAGATCGGGTTGCTGATTCCCGGCCATATGACGGAAGGCGGACACCGGTTATACGACGAAGAAGACCTCAAGAAGTTATACCACATTATAGCGTTAAAAGATTTCGGATTCAGTCTCGAAGAGATTCGGGACCTGATGCATCCGGTTTCCGTGAACCCGCTTTTTTTGATTGATTTGCAATTGAAAAAGGCGACGAAAATGCTGCAATGGCAGCAAAAGCTTTGCGATTCGCTGAAAGAAGTCCAAACCATGCTGCGAGCACAAAAATCCCCGTCCGTAAGCGATCTTGTCGAAATTGTCGTCATGACTCAGATGAACACGAGGTTTTATCTGACGGATGAACAAATCGCGCAAATCAAAGAAGTTTATCGATCGATTCCGCCCGAAGAGGAACGGGATTTAAAGGAAGGATGGCGGAGCTTCATATCCCGGTTGGAGAAATGCCGAAGCAACAAGCTGCCGGTAGAAGATCCCGAAGTAAAGGCGCTGACGGACTACTGGCAACGTTTTGTGAAAACCGTAACCGGCAATGATCCGGATATCATTGATGCCGCATATACGTTCCATGCCGATCATGCCGGAAGCAAACAAAATGTTCTTCAATACGGGCTAACCCCGGAGTTGTTTCAATATTTACAACGGGCGATGCAAGCAAGGGACGCGAATGAAAAAGGGGAAGACAGGGCCGACGTGATCCGCGGCATGTCTAACGATGAAGACGGCGATCGGCAGTTAACAAGTGAATAAGCCAAATTGGGGAGCCGAAAACGGCCCCCTTTTTATGTTCCAAAATAAAATCGCTTAAACCTTTATTAACACCAAATTAACAGCCTCCCCTTTATAATGGGCAGTAATCGGGAGGGATCGCCAGTGGCCAACATTCTATTCAATCAGGTTTACAAGCGGTTTGGAAAATACAAAGAGATTGCTGTAAGCGATTTCAATTTGACCGTGGAGGATACGGAATTCATCGTCCTGGTAGGACCGTCAGGGTGCGGAAAGTCCACGACGCTGCGCATGCTGGCAGGCCTGGAAGACGTGTCCGACGGCGAAATTTATATCGGCGACAAGCTGGTCAACGATATTCCCCCAAAGGACCGCGACATCTCCATGGTATTTCAAAACTATGCGCTGTACCCGAATATGAGCGTGTATGAAAACATCGCCTTCGGCCTTCGCTTGCGGAAGCTGCCCAAACATGAAATCGACCTTGCCGTCAAACGGGCGGCCCGCGTGCTTGAAATCGAAAATTTTTTGAACCGGAAGCCGAGGGAACTGTCCGGCGGACAGCGTCAGCGCGTGGCGTTAGGCCGGGCCATCGTGCGGACGCCGCAGGTGTTTCTTATGGATGAGCCGCTTTCGAATTTGGATGCGAAGCTGCGCGTGCAGATGCGGTCGGAGATCATCAATTTGCACCGCAAAATCGAAGTAACGACGATCTACGTCACCCATGACCAGATCGAGGCGATGACGATGGGGGATCGGGTCGTCGTCATGAACCGGGGGATCATTCAGCAGGTGGACTCGCCCGAAATGATCTATAACAAACCCGTGAATATGTTCGTGGCCAACTTTATCGGGAATCCCCCGATGAATTTCATCAAAGGCAAGCTCCAGGAGCGGGATGGGGAGTTGCAATTTTATACGAACCGCTTTGATTTGACCATACCGCCCGCGCAGGCGAGCACATTGCGGTCGCTCCATATGATCGACCGGGAGATTATCCTGGGGATACGCCCGGAGCATATCAGCTTTGAACCGCACCGGATCGAAGCTTCCTCGAAATCCCTGGTCACCGGCGTCCTGCAGTTCAACGAATTCGTCGGCTCCGACCGTTATTACCATATTGACATCAAACAGGATCGCAGGCTCGTCATCCGCGCGAACGAAGGCATCCGCTGCGATGACGGGAGTTTGGTTACCGCGGCGATCAATATGGATAAGGCATTGTTTTTCCACAAAGATACGGAAATGCTCCTGACGAAATAAGGGGGTTGCAGACGTGAAGCTCAACAAGCACAGGTGGAGAAAACGCTCCATCATCGCCGTTTTATTGCTGGCAGCGGTGGTCAGCCTCATCAAGCCGCAGCCATACAGCCATCCGCCTTCCGCATTTGCCGAACCGCAGCAAGGCAAGAAAACGTCCGACCATGCCATGCCGGGCGAAGAGGAGACGATCGAACCCTATTATCTGGAACGGCTTCAAGCCTGGCAAAAAGCGGGCGTATCGAAGGGGACATCCGAGCAAACGCTGCCCGCTTCGGCATTCACCGCCAAATCCGATGACGCCGACCTTCGCGTCGAAACTTTCGAAGGAAAATCCGATGCGCTTGTCTGGCCGAACCAACGCGGTTGGGTGGAATACGAAGTCGATGTGGCCCGGGAAGGGCTGTATGAGATTTGGGCCGACTATTATCCGCTGCCCGTGAGCGACGGAGGCAACCGTCAACCGGTTCTGCTATCGGTTTTCGTCAACGGCGAGTACCCGTTCAACGAAGCCAGATCGATCGTGCTGGAACGTTACTACCGCGAAGTCGGCAGAGAGCGGTACGACGAGTCCGGAAACCAGCTGCGCGCCCAAGTGGAAGAAGTGTCCGGGTGGAAAAAGACGGCGTTTCGGGAATCGAACGGAGCTTACGCCCTTCCGCTTGAATGGCATTTGAAACAGGGGAAAAACACGATCCGCCTGCAAGTGCTGCAGCAGCCCGTTGCGCTCCACGGGATCACGATCAAGCCGGCGGAGGAACTGCCTTCGTATGCGGATGCGAAAGCGTCGTATCCTGCGGATGGGGTTCGGTCGGGAGCTCCTATCGTCGTCGAGGCGGAGCTTTACGACCAGAAAAACTCAACCTCCATTCAAAACGTGTATGACCGCGATCCCGCGTCGCATCCCAAATCGATCGGCTCCATCGCTTATAACACGTTGGGAGGCTCAAGGTGGATGGAGGGCGGACAGTCGGTCGCCTGGACGATCGACGTGCCGGAGACCGGGCTGTATAAGCTGGCCATGCGGGCCAATCAGAACAGCATGAAAAACATGGCTGTATTCCGCAGTTTATACATTGACGGCAAAATTCCCTTTCAGGAAATGAAAACCGTTCGTTTTCCCTATGATTCCGGTTGGAAGGGGATAACGTTAGCGGATTCGGACGGGGCTCCGTTCGTTTTTTACCTAACCAAGGGCACGCATACGCTGGCCATGGAAGCCCATTATGAGCCCTACATGCCCATGATGATCGAGATGGACCGTATATCCAAGGAGCTGCGCTCCATTTTGCTGGAGCTCCGGATGGCGACCGGCAACCGGGAGGACAAATACCGGGTGTGGAACGTCGAAAAGGATATTCCGGGGTTAATCGAACGGCTGGAGCGGATCCGCGAACAATTCGTTTCCCTGCAAAACCAAATGAAAAGCATCAATCCGAAAACCGATAACGTGACGCAAATGTTGAAAAACGGGGCGGCCGATCTCAAAAGCATCCTGAGTAAGCCCAACCAGATTCCTTACGCCAAGGAGCGCATCGCATCGGTGCAGGAATCGCTCGAATCGAACCGTTCCCTCCTGATGGATAGCCCGTTGCAGCTGGATCAGCTGTTCGTCGCTCCTCTGGACGCGAAACTGCCCGGCATGACGTCTAATTTTTGGCAGAAAACGGGCGGTATGCTCCAATCCTTGTTTTATTCGTTCGGAAAAGGTTCGACGACGAAAGCCCAAGACGAAGACGTGCTCGAAGTCTGGATGGTCTGGGGACGGGATTACGTGGATGAGCTGCAGCGTCTGGTCAATGACCGGTTTACGCCGGAGACGGGGATCAAGGTGCATATCAACATGATCCAAAATCCGCAAATGCTGACCTTGGCGAATGCGTCCGGCATGATGCCCGACGTGGCTTTGGGAGTTCCGGCCAACGTTCCGTTCGACATGGCGCTGCGCAACGCGGCGCTTGATTTAAGCAAGCTTCCCGGCGCGGACGAGTTTTTCTCTGCGTATAATCCGGGGATGCTGCAGCCGCTGTATTATGACGGCGGTTATTACGGAGTGCCGGAAACGGTCCGGTTCAAAGTGTTGTTTTACCGCAAAGACATTTTGGATCAGTTGGACTTGAAAGTGCCGCAAACGTGGGACGACGTCTATGCGATCTTGCCGACGCTGCTGCAGAACCATTACAACTTCTATATGGATCCCGCGGATTATACGCCGATCCTGTTCCAGAACAACGTCGATCTGTATACGGCGAACGGGTTGAAAACGGGGCTGGATACGCCCGACGCATTCAAATCGTACAAAATGTGGACCGATTTCTACAACGTCCAAGGGCTGGAGCGCGTCGTGCAGAGCTTCTACAACCAGTTTAGGCGAGGAGACATTCCGATCGGCATATCCGATTTCAATATGTACATCCAGCTGCTCGTGGCCGCGCCGGAAATCGCCAACGATTGGACGATCGCCCCGATTCCGGGGACGAAGCGGGAGGACGGAAGCGTGGTACGCTGGTCGGGAGGCGCCAATCCGACCAATGCGATGCTGTTCAAGAGCAGTGCTCCGGAAAAGCAGCAGAAAGCCTGGAAGTTCCTCCAGTGGTATATGTCCACCGAAATCCAGACGGAGTTTGGGCTCAATCTCGAGCAGTATTACGGGGAAACGTTCCGCTGGAACACGGCCAACGTGCAGGCTTTCGCGCAGATGCCGTGGAAACCGCAGGATTTGAACGTCATTTTGGAGCAGTGGAAGTGGACCAAGGAAGTCCCTCAAGTGCCGGGCGGGTATATGACGGATCGCGAGATCGGGTTCGCCTGGAACCGGACGGTCGTCGACGCGGAGAATCCCCGCATTTCGCTCGAAAAAGCGATCAAGGAAATCAACCGCGAGCTCGCACGGAAGCAGCAGGAATTCGGGATTGCGGGGCCGAACGGCGAAGCGCTGAAGTCGCTGGATCTTCCGCGGATGGATCAACCTTGGGAAGGAGTGGATCAGCTTGTCGAATGAAGCGACCCGGGTCGTACGGCAGCCGGCAGCTGCGCGGAGCCCGAAGCTGAAGGGCAGTCTCGGCCGGATGCTGCAGGACAAGATGAGAGAAATATGGAGATTCCGGCTTTCCTATCTCTTTATCGCGCCTTTCCTCGTCGTGTTCAGTTTGTTTATTATCATTCCTGTTTTTACGGGGGTCGCCCTCAGCTTTACGTATTTCAACTCGATCGAATTCCCGAAATGGGCCGGGTGGATGAATTACCAAAACTTATTTTCGCAGGACGTCATTTTCCTGCAGCATGTCATACCGAACTCCTTCAAGTTTGCATTGTTCGTAGGCCCGATCGGATACGTCCTGGCCTTCGTCCTGGCCTGGCTGATCGCCCAGCTTCCGGGCACCCTCCGCGTTTGGTACGCGCTTGCGATGTACGCGCCATCCCTGACGGGAGGGATCGCCATGGTCGTCGTATGGCAGGTCATGTTTACGGGGGACCGCACCGGATATATCAACAGCTTCCTTTTGAAATGGGGTTTGATCGACCAGCCCATGCTTTTAACGATCGATAAGGACTATTTGCTCGGAATCATGATCGTCGTCTCGATCTGGTCCAGCATGGGCCTCGGGTTCCTGGCCATCCTGGCCGGCATTCTGAACGTCGACCGGACGCTGTACGAAGCGGGAAGGATCGACGGCATCTCCAGCCGGTTGCAGGAAATCTGGTATATTACGATTCCGATGATGAAACCGCAGATGCTGTTCGCCGCGGTCATGGCGATCGTCGGGACGTTAAAATCAGGCGGTATCGGAACGCAGCTGTCCGGGATGAACCCGACGCCGGATTATTCGGGACAGCTTTTCATGAACCATATCGAGGATTTCGGGTTCACGAGGCTCGAGCTTGGTTATGCGAGCGCCATCTCGATCGTGCTGCTCATTCTTACGATTCTGCTCAGCCGGTTCCTGTGGATGCTGCTCGGGCCGAAGGAGGATGAATAACATGGCGGTACTGAACAAAATGCGGCAGTCCATGGCCCGGTCCTGGTCCCTGTACCGGAGCGATTTCCGGAGCATGGACAAAACTCAAATCTTTTTGCTTTTGCTGCTGACGCTGCTTGCCGTATTCATGCTTTTGCCTCTTGTCTTTATTTTTAACCATGCGTTCAAGCCGCTGCACGAGCTGTTCCTGTTTCCGCCGACGTTTTTCGTGCGCCAGCCGACGCTGCAGAACTTTACCGACCTGCTCCAGGCGACGCAGGACACGTTTCTGCCGGTGACCCGGTTCATTTTCAACAGCATCGTCGTCACGTTGTTATCCACGGTCGGCATGGTCATTCTGGGCGCCTTGTGCGCCTATCCGCTGGCAAAACATCCGTTTCCCGGGCGCAAAATCGTGTTCGGCGTCATTCTCCTGTCGATCATGATCTCCGTGGAGACGATGGGGATTCCGCGTTATATCGTCGTGAAGTCCTTGGGCATCATGAATACCTATTGGGGGCATGTGCTGCCGATCCTGGCCCTACCCGTCGGCGTGTTTTTGCTGAAGCAGTTTATGGATCAGGTGCCGGATGAGCTGCTTGAAGCGGCGAAGCTTGACGGAGCCACCGAGTGGCAGCTTCTCGTCCGGATCATCCTTCCGATCGTCACGCCGGCGATGGCGACGATAACGATTTTGTCGTTCCAAACCGCTTGGAGCAATTCGGAGACATCCGCGCTGTTTATGCAGGACGACGCGATGAAGACGCTGCCGTTTTATGTGGAATCGCTTACATCGAACCTGGCGAATACGGTGGCGCGGCAAGGGGTTGCGGCCGCTGCGTCTTTAATCATTTTTATGCCGAATCTGATCATCTTCCTGCTGTCGCAGCGGAAAGTCATTCAGACGATGGCCCATTCGGGCATCAAGTAGGGTAACGGAGGTTCAATCATGGAAAAGCGAAGGGCCTGACGACGGCTGATCTATATGTTGACGATTATCTGTATTTTGACCGCCGCCTTATTGCCGGAATCTGCCGCGGCGGAACCGCCCTACATGACTTTCAGCAAGGACGGTTACGACCGGAGGATCCCCAGCCAGGCAGCCTATTACCCATCCACCGTCGTGGGGGACAACATCTATAAAAAGAAGGTTCAAAACGGCGCGGAGCGCCTGGAATATTCGCCGCTCAAACGGCCGCAGGACCTGTTCATCGACCGCAAGGACGAAATCTATATCGCGGATACGGACAATAACCGGATCGTCCACCTGAACCGGGACGGAGAATTTCTGCGCGAAATTACCGCAAAAGGCATGAAGTCGCCTCAAGGCGTGTTCGTCGCTTCGTATGGGACGATCTACGTCGCCGATACGGGAAACAAACGGATTTTGAAGCTTTCCGCCAGCGGCGAGCTGCTTGCCGAGTACGGGCATCCCGAGTCGCGTTTCATCGACGAATCCTTTCACTACGAACCGACGAACCTTGTCGTGGATGCCCGGGGTTTCATGTACGTCATCAGCAACGGCAGTTATCAAGGGATCATCCAATTGGATCCCGAAGGCCGATTTTACGGCTTTTACGGCACGAACATGACCGAAGTATCGCTGATGGACATCGTACGCAAGCTGTTTTACACGGAAGAGCAGCTCAGCCGCCAGGTCCGGACGCTGCCTTCGACCATCCGCAATATTCACATCGACGCACAGGGGTTCATTTATACGGTGTCCGCGACGGATAAGGAGCAGGTCAAGAAGCTGAATATCCGCGGCGAAAACCAATGGAAGGACAAAAAGTTCGGGATCGAGCCCCGGTTCAGGAGGCGGAGCCAGGCGGCGGAAACGCAGCAAACCGATTCGAAGCAGGAGGTGCAGAAGTCCGGTTTGACCGACATCACGGTGGACCGCAACGGAAATTTGGTCGCGATCGATAAAGTGTCCAATGCGGTGACGCAATACGGCCCGAACGGGGAACTGCTGTTTTTCTGGACGGGACCGGTGACGATCGGGTCTCCGCAGCTCGGCATCAGCCAAAGCCCGGTCGCGGTGGACACCAATTCCAACAACGAACTGTTCGTGCTGGACGATTCCCAAAACCTGATCCACGTACTGAAGCCCACGGAGTTCGGGATGCTGCTGCATAAGGCGACGAGCTTATCCCAGGAAGGAAAATATGCCGAAAGCGAACCCGTCTGGCGGGAGGTGCTGAGGTTAAACGCGTTGTATTCGCCGGCTTACCAGGGACTCGCGGAAGCAGCGTATTACAAGGAAGATTACAAAGAAGCGCTTCGCCTGTTCAAGCTGTCGGGGGACGTCGGCGGATATTCCGACTCGTATTGGCAGCTGCGCCTGCAGTGGTTCCAGCGCCAATTCTCCGTCATGGCCAATACCGTTTTCGCTGCGGCCATCCTGATCTGGATCTTTTACCGCAGCAAGAAAAGGATGCGTTTTTTAACGCAGGGAAGCCAAAGATTGCGGGGGTTTTTGGGCAAAAACAAGCTGCTGGTCCAGCTGAGGCATGCATTTACCATTTTAAGGCACCCGATCGACGGGTTCACGGATCTCAGGTACAGGCAAAAAGGAAGTTACCTGAGCGCTTTCCTTCTGCTTCTGTTCGTAACGCTGGTGCTTCTGGCGAAGGAATATTACACGAGTTTCACCTTCATGCCCGTTCCCAGCAACGAACGCAGCGGCAGCTTCCTGATGACCGGGGCGGTGACTTGGCTCACCTGGGTCGTCTGCAATTATTTGATCGGCAGCATCAGGCAGGGGGAGGCGCGCTTTAAGGACGTGTTTGTCGGCAGCTCCTATGCGCTGTTCCCGATCGTCATTCTCGGGCTGCCGCTGGCCGCCGTGTCCAACATCATGACGCTCAGCGAATCGTCGATCTACGGCTTTTTCCAGACCGGGATGCTCATCTGGTGCGGATGTTTGTTTTTCTGGAAGATCCAGTCGCTTCAAAATTACGGCGTCGGCGAGACGGTAGGGAACATCCTGTTGACCGCGTTTGCGATGATCATCGCCTGGGTGTTGATTTCGATCATCGCCGGGCTGTCTTCCGAGCTGCAGAACTTCTTCTATACCATATATCAGGAGGTGTCGATGTGATGCGGATGCCGGCGAAGTGGAAACGGCTTTTCGTTCTGACGCTCCTAGCGGCCATGACAAGCGCAAGCATCGTCACGTACACCATCGCCGCGGAGACGAGGACGCCGAACGGGGCGGAAGCGGGCAAAACGGATTCGGAGCAAAATGCGAAGCGGGAAAACAGCGCCGAAAGCGCTCGGGGATCCGAACCGGGGACGATAGTCGATCCTTCCCAAACGAAAGATGCAAAAGCAGGGGGAGGGGCCGACGGAAAAACAGTGACGGGCCGCAGCGGCCAAACGGCCAGCAACAGCTACCGCTCCCTGTTCCCGGACGACGATGCCTTTCGGCTCGCAAGCGAAAATGCCTATCTTGGGCTGTACGTCGACCCGAAAACGGGGCATTTCCTCGTCAAGGACAAACACAGCGGCCAAGAGTGGAGGTCCTTTCCGGATGCTAACGGTTGGAACGACAAGGATAACACGAACACCTGGAAAAAGCATATGCAATCGCCGGTGTTCATCAAATACGTCGAGTTTAACGTGCGGAAAGACCAAATCAAGGAAACGAACGTCAAGGATCAGAAAGCGGCGATCGAGCGGTTCGAGATCACGGATTCGGGTTTCCGGCTTACGTTCGACATGCCCGACATCGGGTTCGCCATTCCGATCGAAGTGAGCCTTAAGGATGACAGCGTCGAAACGAAAATCATCGAAGAAGGCTTTAAGGACGGGAAAAGCAGCGAGGAGATGGCCGAATACGAGTCACGCACGAAAAAAAAGGATAAAAACGCGCGCATTGCGGCGCTTCGCTTATATCCCTTCCTCGGCGCTTATACGTCGGACCGGGAGGATGGCTATCTCCTGATACCGGATGGTCCGGGGACGCTGATCCAGTTTCGGAAGGACCGGCCGCCAAACAACAATTTTTATTTCGAAGGGGTGTACGGGGAGGATTACGCCTTCAGCAACAACAACCAATCCCTTTCCATTCGCCAGCCCGTTCGCATGCCCGTTTTCGGCATCAAGGCCGGCGGTCAGGGGCTGTTGGCCGTCATTCGCGACGGGGCGGAATACGCCAATGTGCTTGCGGCCCCGTCCAAATCGATGAACCAGTACAACTGGGCGACGGCCGAGTTTACGTACAGGCAGCGTTTTTTTCAGCCGACCGATAAACGCAAGCAAAACGGATTCCAGACCTTCAACAAGGAACGCGCACATGGCGACCGGTCGATCCGGTATTATTTCCTGGACGCAGGCTCCCCCGATTACGTCGGGATGGCAGCGCGTTACCGCCAGGTTTTGACGGAAGAAGACGGACTGAAACGGGCGACGCCGGATGACGGTTCCATCCGTTTGCCGATTTATTTGCTCGGGGCCGATTCCAAAAAAGGGTTCCTGTGGGATTCTTACGAGGCTCTGACGACGACGTCGGAAGCCGAAGAAATCGTCAACGAGCTGACGGCGATCGGAGTCAAAAAAATGGCCGTCACCTACGCCGGCTGGCAAAAAGGCGGCATCAGCGATTTCGGAGGTCATTTCCCGGTCGACAAAGGCATCGGAGGCAATGAGGGAATGCGGCATTTCATCGAATATGCCCATGTCAAAGGCCATGACGTGACGCTGGACGCCTCCTCGTACACGTTCAACAACACGGGGCGCGACGGCTTCCGTTCCAGCCGGGACGGGCTGCAGGACCTGGGATCCGTCGTCATCAAGTATGGAGGAAGGAACGAAACGTCAAAGACGCTCGTGAGCCCCCGTTTTATGGAAAAGGTGCTGCGGAGAGACTTGGACAAATTCAAACCGCTCGGGGCCGACGGATTAACGTTTGGCGAAGGGCTGGGTTCGCTGTTGAACAGCGATTTTAATGAACGTCACAAAGCGACGCGGGAAGAAGTGAAAGGAATCCAGCAGCAGCTGTTCGATCAAGCGGTTCAAACGCTCGGCTCCGTCAGGGCGGAAGGCGCCAATTCTTACGCATGGAAATACGTCGATGCTTTGGATGGTTTGCCGATCGAAAATTCCTTCGATCTGTTCGTCGACGAGACGGTGCCTTTTATGCAAATCGCGCTGCATGGGTTAATCCCGTATTCATCGACGTTTGCCAATACCGCCGACAACTACACGACATATTTGCTGAAAAACCTGGAATACGGCTCTATCCCGAGTTTCATGCTGACCTATGCGGCTGCGCAGGACCTGATCGGGACGCGTTCGCTTTACAACTATTACAGCACGCATTATAAGGACTGGTCGGAAGAAATCGCCAAGCAGTACGGCCGGTTCAACGAAGCGCTTGGAGACGTGCAGGACCGGATGATCGTCGGCCATCGTTCCCTTGCCGCAGGCGTGTACGAGACGACGTACGACAACGGGAAACGGATCGTCGTGAACTACAACGAATCGCCATATCACGGGAGCGGTTATGAGGTCGAAGCCCGCGATTTTGCCGTCGTTCATGGGGGGAGATCATGATGGGCAAATTCAAAATCAAAGCTCGTACTTCACGGCATTTGGAAGCGCTGATGTTCGTCGCTCCCTGGGTCCTCGGCTTCCTGTTGTTCATGGCCTTTCCGCTTGTTTTCTCCCTGTATATGAGCCTGCATAAAGTGACGGTGCTGCCGACGGGCCTCAAATACGATTTTCAAGGGTTGAAATATTATCAGGAAATTTTGTTCGGGAGCTCGGCCTTTTACGATAACCTCATCCCGTTTTTTCAGGAAATCGTCATCATGGTGCCCGTCATCATCGTCTTTTCATTATTTATCGCCATCATGCTCAATCAGAATTTTCCGGGACGGATTTTGTTTCGGGTCGTGTTCTTCCTGCCGATCATTTTTACCTCGGGATATGTGTTGACGGAATTCGTGAATCAGGGCGAAGGAACGCTGGGCTTTTTGGAGCGGTTTTCGATCGGGGAATACCTGCTCGATTTTTTGGGGGACAGTTCCTGGACGAAGCCGGTCATGGACGTGCTGAATCGGTTCGTGCTCGTGTTATGGTACTCCGGGGTGCAGATCCTGATTTTCCTGGCGGGAAGGCAGACCATCTCGAAATCGAGCTACGAATCGGCGCGGATCGACGGCGCTTCCCCATGGGAGGTGTTCTGGAAAATTACGCTGCCGGCCATGTCGCCGTTCATTTTGCTGAACCTGATTTATACGGTGGTCGACATGTTCACGTTCCCGTACAACCCGATCATCGAGCTGATCAATACGGGGAACTACGGCTACAACAGCGCTTTGGCCTGGAACTATTTCGTCGTGATAGCTTGCTTCCTGAGCCTGATCATGCTCCTGTTTTTGAGAATGAACCGCAGCCGCCGCTACCGGTAATGCAGATCCCGCTAGAGAGGAGGGGCCGAAATGATTGGAAAAATCAACGCGATCAAGTCCAAAACGTCTGCGCTTAAAAAAAGGATCGCCCGCGACAAGCTGAACACGGTCCGATACGTCATCCTCGGCCGGGAAGTGAACCGGGGACTATTGTTCAAGCTGTTTATTTACTGGATCCTGATCGTGACCTCTTACATTTATTTGAACCCCATTTTGAAAATGCTCGTGAAGATGGTGATGAACGAGAAGGACCTGAACGATCCGACGGTGACCTGGGTGCCCCACGAAGTTTATTTAGGCCACTTAAAAACGGCTTGGCAGGCGCTTCATTACGTGGAGTCCTTATTGGTTAGCGTCGGCATTTCCACGGTCGTTGCCCTATTTCATGTCATCGCGTGCGGATTGATGGGTTACGCGCTCGCCCGGATGCAGTTCCCTTTCAAAAAGCTGCTGACGGTGCTGCTCGTCGTCACGTTTATCATTCCGCCGCAAGTCATCGTGCTGCCCATGATCATCATGTACACGAAGCTGGGGCTGCAGGGGCATCCGTTTTCGCTGGTGCTGACTTCCTTATTCGGTTTCGGGATCAAAGGCGCGTTGTTTGTCATCATTTTCAGGCAGTTTTATACGACGCAGCCGAAAGAGCTGGAGGAGGCGGGCAAAATCGACGGGGCCAGCAGCTTCAAATTTTATTGGAAAGTCATGTTTCCGCTGGCCAAACCTGCGATCCTCGTGGTTTCCCTGTTCTCCTTCGTATGGACGTGGAACGACACCTATTACCCGCGGATGTTTCTCGGCCAATCTCCGCTGGTGCCGCTTTCGACCCAGATGTCCCGGGTGGATGCAAGCATTGCGAGCATGCTCGGGAACGAAGAAACCGCGCTGGTGCTGGTGGAAGCGATCAAAATGTCGGCCAGCTTCCTTGCGCTTTTGCCGCCGCTTCTGATCTTCTTTTTTGCGCAGCGTTATTTCGTCGAAAGCGTCGAGCGTACGGGGCTTGTCGAATAACGTGCATGCTGCAAATGCCTTCGGGCCCGCACGGAAACGTTGGGCATTGCAGGAATCGGGGACAGAAGAAGGGGGGATGCGGGCCAAAAAATGCTGCAAAGTTCCAAAGCGATTTCCATAAGTTCATGAAATGCCAAAGGGTATAAGATGAATCCATGTTGAAGGGATGAATCGGTCATGAAAAAGCGGATGAATGTTTTTTTCTTGATACTTGCAGCATTTGCGCTCATTATTACGGGATGCGGCTCCGGAGGTTCGGGGACCGACACGGCGGCGAAGGAGCAGGCCCCGTCGGATGCAAAGCAAGCCCCCAGTCAACCGGCGGAGCAAAAGCCGGAGGAGAAAAAAGAAAATCATGAGCCGATCAAGCTGATTTTCATGGCGCCTTGGAGCAAGGAGCAGGTCGAAAGCCGCATTCTTGCGGGGACGAAGGAGAAATTCCCCAATATCGACATTGAGCCGACGGGCAAATTCGCGGATGCGGCGTCCTTTGACGAACTGTTCGCCCAAAATGTGATGCCGGATTTGATTCTGACGACGGACGGCTTCGACATTTTGAAGGAAAGAGACATGCTGCTGCCGCTCGACGACATGCTGAAAGAACGGAACTTCGACTTCAACAAAATCAGGCCGGGAATCATGGATGCGCTTCGGGCCCGGGATCCGGAAGGCCAAGGAAGGCTGCTTGGCGTGCCGATCGAGGACGTGACGGTGGCGCTGCATTACAACAAAGCCGTTTTCGATAAATTCGGCGTGGACTATCCGGTCGACGGGATGACGTGGGACGAGGTGATCGACCTTGCCGGCAAAGTTACCGGGGAAAGGGACGGCGTGAAATACCGGGGATTGGCGACCAACTCTTTGTCCCAAGCGATGACGCAGCTATCCGCCAATGGCACGGATCCGCAAACAGGCGAACCCCAATTTTCGAAAAATCCGGCATTCGGGAAATTTCTGAACTTAACGAAGCGGATCGCAAGCATCCCGGGGAACTGGGAGCCAGACATCGAATACGACTTTAAAAAAGGCGACGTGGCGATGAGTCTGGGACTGATTGCAAACACCATCCCTTATTATCCGGAAGAACTCGATTATGACGTGGTGAGCTTCCCGAGCTGGCCGGATCTGCCGGGCGTCGGACCGTCCACGCTGCCGCTGACGATCGCCATCAACAAGCACAGCAAACATATTGACGAAGCGATGGATCTCTTGGAATTCCTGCTGACGGATGAGCAGCAAATCCGCATGACCCGCGCGGGCATCCCTTCGGTTTCTTCGGATCAGGGCATATTGGAGCAGTTTGCCGCCGATACGCTGAACGGCCGGGAATTCAACATCAAAGGCATCTATTCGCTGCAGCAGGCCAAACCGGCGCTTTACAGCCCATTCGGGCCGGACATTTTGCTCTACGGAACCAACTATGTCGGCTCGCAGGTGAAACCGTTCCTGACTTCGGGCAACGACGTTCAAACGTTCCTGCGGAAGATGGAAGAGGATTATGCCACCATCGTGAAGGAGAAAAAGCAGCAGAATTGATGCGCGGTAATTGTCTTTCCCAAAATAATCGCGGATGAGGGGGAATACGAGTGGGCAATAAGCGATCTTGGATTCACGGAGCGCTCGGTTTGCTGTTGTTGTTATGGATCACCGCTTGCACCGGCGGTACGGCGCAGGAAGCCGTGCCCGAGCCGAAGCCGCAGACGCAGACGGAAGAGCAGTCGGAGCCCAAGGAGGAGGCGCCCGTGAAGACGTTTCCTGAGGATCCGGTTGAACTGCTTGTAGCCACGCCTTGGGGCGAAGATTACTTTAATTCCCGCATTGGAAATTATATGAAGGAAAAGCTGCCTCATATCCAGGTGAAGCATGTCGATTGGAACGGTACGGTAGAAAACATGCAGGAGCTCAACGCTTCGCAGATCGTTCCGGATATCGTGCTTGCTTTTTCGGGCCAAGAGCCGCTTGAAGAACTCGAAATGGTTTATCCCCTGGACGACATGGTGAAAGATTACGGCGTTGATTTGAGCCAAATCGATCCGGCGATACTGGCCCAAGTGCGATCGCGGGACCAACAGGGCCGGTTGGTCGGCATTCCGCAGGAGATGGGCGTCATCGGCCTTCATTACAACAAGGAAATTTTCGATCTGTTCGGGGTTGAATATCCTTCGGATCATATGACATGGGATGAAGCGATCGAGATGGCGAAAAAAATGACCGCTGAACGGAACGGGGTGCATTACAGGGGATTGGAATTTGGAAGCTATACGTTCCCCCTGAAGCAGCTATCCGTCACTTTAACCGATCCCGATACAGGCGAAGTGCTGTTATCTAAACATCCGGAATTCACGCAGTATATGGAATTGTTGAAAAAAATATATAGCATACCGGGCATGTACGATGAAAACGTCAGCGGATTCAGCGATAAAACGGTCGCGATGCATGTGGATTGGCACGGATATCTCACATGGTTCGGGGGGAACGACGAAGAAGCGAAGGAGTTCCAGCAGGACATGGACATCGTCCCCGTACCCACGTTTCCCGGCCAGGAAAATACGGCGCCGACGCCCAATACGCAGATTTTCGCGATCAATGCGTTCAGCAAGCACAAGGAATTTCAATGGATCCTTGAAAGCATTTCGCCGGAGTATCAGGCGACGCTTGCCCGGGCGGGAACGCCATCCGTCATCACGGGGGACAAAACGATCAATGAGCAATTCGCTCAGGACAATATAAGGTACGAAGGCAAAAACATTAACGCGTTTTTCCAATATCCTTTTACGGCGCCGCCGGCCAAAAGCAGCCCTTGGGATCCGTACGTGAAGCTGGATGACGCGGTCAAGGAGTTTTTGCAGTCGGACATGGACATTCAGCAGTTCCTGAGAACGCAGACGGAAAAAGCGGAAAAGGCGATCCAGGAGGCAAAATCCTCGAAAGGGGAGTCATAAAGCCGCATGAATCTTTAAAAATTCCAAGGGCTGGCCGAAAATAAGCAACCGCAGAAAATCCCGCATCCGGAAAACGGAAGCGGGATTTTCGGTTTTACCGCCACAAAAACGGCTGCGGCGCTTATCCTTCATATCTCCGGGCTTCGCGAAAGGTTAGCATCAGCGCCAGCAGGAGCACGGTCATGACCGCATCGTACACGATGAGGATCAGCATAAGCGGTATCGGCTTCGTCAACAGGTTGGCGGCCAGGCTTGCCAAACCCGAAACGGCCAAAATCGCAACGCCCATCCCGACGGAGGCCGGCCCATGCTGCTTCAGGGTCCGAAAAGCCCGGCGGAAGGCGGCGTCGAAAGGGACGCGATCGGTGACAATGGTAAATTCCAAATAGACGAACAAAATCCGAAAGACGATCAAAAACAGCAGGGCGGCCCCCGAGCCGATCGCCCCAAACATGACGATCAGCAGGGTGGACGCCGCCGAAGCCGCAAGCATAATCGCGGCCCGCAGCAGCAGAAAGGGGAGTCCGTAACGCAAGTTCGCCCGCATCATCTGCGAAACCGGAAGTTTCGAACCTCGGCATGCCGCAGCGAGCGTACGGATGTATCCTCCCTGCGCGAATGACCATAACAGGGCCGCGACCAGCATAAACCAGGTGAACGGCAGGGAAAACAGCTGAAAAACGGACGGGATTCCCATGCCCAGCATGACCCGGGAACTCCATTGGGATTTGATCTGCGACGTTTGAGAGCCGTATAGAACGACCAGCAAAATGGCGTCGATCAGGAAGGGCTGCAGGACAATATAGGGATGCTTTCTGAACGTTCGGCAAGCTTCCAGGATCGGCATAGCAACCTCCTTTGGGTTGGGTACGATAAGTTTTTGCGGAATATCAGCCTGCGGTTTAGGCAGGCTTGGACGAATCGAGCTGAAACGATTGCTGCACCGGCAGCCTGATCCAGAAGATCGAACCTTTGCCGATTTGGCTTTCTGCCCATATGTTGCCTTGATGGGCCTCGACCAGCGCTTTGGCAATGCTCAAACCGACCCCTAGTCCGCCGCTGTCCCTGGATCGGGATTTATCCGCCCGGTAAAAGCGGTCGAAAATCCGGCCGAGCTCCTCTTCGGGAATGCCCATGCCCGTATCTTTGCAGAAGACGAGGATCGAGTCCTCTTCATGAACGACGCCCACCTCGATTTTCCCGCCGCTTGGCGTATATTTGATGGCATTGTACATGACGTTGGACAGAATTTGCGCGATCCGGTCCGGATCGGCTTGCAGGTAGCACGGCGTTTTGGACGGCACGTAATCGAAGCGGATGTTTTTTTCCCGGGTCAGGAATAAAAAACCTTCGTAAATGCCTTGCACGATCCGCGACAAATTGACCTCCTGCTTATTCAGTTCGAATTGCGCTCCTTCGGCTTCCGACAGCTTCTCCATGTCTTCCACGAGACGGTACAGCCGTTCAATGTCGACAAGGATACGCTGAATTTGATCGGCCGTAAGCGGGTAAATGCCGTCAATGATCGCGTCCAGTTGCGACAAAACGGCGGTCAGCGGCGTTCTGAGCTCATGCGTGAGATCCTGCATCAGCTGATTGCGCCACGATTCATGGCGTTCGAACCGGTCGATGAGATGATTGATCGTCGTCATCAGAACCCGGATCTCCTTCGTGCCGCGGACGCGAATCGGCGAAAGCTGGTTGCTCGTTACGATGGTCTCCGCCGCGTCGGAAGATGCGGATATGTTTCGGCTCCAGCGCCAAGAGGCCAAGAGGGACACCGCGAAAGCGGCGCTAAGAAACAAGATGAGCACCGTCCGGCCCCTCCGCTCGAGCTGCTCTTCCAGCTGCCGGATGGCAGGCGAATACGCGCCTTCGGCCGTATCGTAAAAGGAAGTGAGATAACCGTCGATTTTTCCGTCCAAGACGAGCGGAGCTTCTACGGAAAAAAGGCCGGGGCGCGACAGCCATGCCGGGTCCACCAAATCCAGGATCATCGTTTGGCGGTCTTCGCCGACATATCGGATCGGGACCGCGAAATGGCGCGACGCATCTTCGAGTATTTTGATGCTTTCGCTGCGATCCGCGGCGTTTTTCATCCGTTCGCGCAGCGTATAAAGCAGATGGTGGCTTTGCTCGGCGGCGTATTTTTGTTTGAACGAAGCAAGCTGCTTGCTCCAAATTTGCGTCAGGGCCATATAGGAGCCGATGGAAGCGGCCGCCGTCAGGGAGAGGATCGCCAAAAACAGCCATGTACGGGTGGTTATCGTCCAGGATGCCGTTTTTTTCATGTTTCGTCCGGCTGGAAAGTAAATTTGTATCCGGAGCCGATCTTGGTGACGATGTACTGCGGGTTTTTGGGATCCTCTTCGATTTTTCTGCGGATATTGCGGATATGTACGTCCATGACGCGCCCGTCGCCAATAAAACGGTAACCCTGCACCTCGTAGGACAAATCATGCCTGCTGAATACCTTCCCGGGTTTTTTGACGAGAATGCTCAGCGTGCGGAATTCGGTCGCGGTCAGGTTCGCGGGTTTTCCGTCGATATACACGTCCTCGAATTCGAAATTGACCATCAGCCGGCGGCGGTTAAAATAGAGCACGTTAGGTCCGCTTTTGTTCAGCTGGGTGATTCTTCGCTGCAAGGCATAGATTCTGGCAATCACTTCTTTCATGCGGAACGGCTTCGTGATGTAGTCGTCCGCCCCCAGGTTCAGGCCGTTGATCATATCGGCTTCGCGGGCTTTCGACGTAATCATGATGAGCGGAATGTTCGATACCTGCCGAATGCTTCGGCACACTTCTTCGCCGGGAAGCCCTTGAATCATCAGGTCCAGCACGACCAAGTCCAGTTTCAAAAGCTGGATTCGCTTCAAGGCCTCCCGGCCGTCGCCCGTAATGTGCACGTTCCAGCCTTCATTGAGAAAATACGATTGCAAGATGTCCCGGACGGAAGCTTCGTCTTCTACAATCAAGATGTTCATCCTGTAACCTCCTAGAACTCTTTTTCATTTGAGCGGAATCAAACATACTCGAAAAAGGGTAAACCCGGACCGCCAAGAGGGCGTCATATGCTAAAAGCAGGGGATGAATCTATGGAACATGTCCTTTAAAAGATATATCTAATCCTTCGTTTATATGTATTGGTAAACGCTTTCATTCATGCGTGGTTATATTTTACAATAAAACCAAACGAAGTGGTAGCGATTTGTTATATTAACTTGAGAAGGGGAGCGAAAGAAGAAGGTTTTTATAACAATAATAAAAGCTGCCGGAAAATGCCCGGCAGTTATTTTGTATCTATAGGAGTTTTGCGGAATTTGAATCATATTTTTCTTAATGAAGCCATTGAAGTTGAAAAAGCCGGTTTGAAGGTGAATATTCCCATAAAGGATACGGACTTCGTCATTCCTCAAGAATTTCAAGAGAAATTAGATGAACATCCTGCGTTGAAAAATGCTTTTGACGCGTTGATGCCAGGACGTCAAAAAGGATACCTCATCTATTTTTCGGCGCCTAAACAATCCAAAACCCGGGAATCAAGGGTTGAAAAATGTGAGCAGCAATTCTCGATGGGAAGGGATTAAATGATCGATAAATCAGATGGGAATCCCTCTTTCGGTTCATAACCATAAAAACGCAGATTGTGTAATGTTAATGAATCTTCCATTCTAATTGTTTAAAAGTTTTCGTATTCCATTCTTTCACATTTTCAAATGAAATGTCGTCAATGTTTGCAACCTTGGCTATTAAAGTGTCATCATTCCACTCGATCATCGAAATTGGATATTCAAAGGAACTTAAGATTTTCAAATTTTCGGGAGGTGAAATTTCCTGAAAATTTTTCATATTAACGATTACGACTTGATTTCTAAGAACCTCTGAACCTTCATTTCTACCAAAGAGAAAGGCCACCTTTTCACCATTCTGCTTTGAGACTTGAAGAAAACTTGACTCTGAAATCTGCAAGGACAGCCATTCTCCATCCTTATGTTCCAACAGAAGTTGATTACAAAGTTTCGTCCCACAACTGTAATTCAAAAGGATGTAGTCCTTCTGATTGTTTGTGAACAAATAATTAATCCGCATTCGATTTAATTCATTTTTTTTGTCCTCAAATTGTTCTAAGTACTGATTTAAAATCGGAATTTTGTCGACGGAGATGTTGAGAGGGTTTTGGTTAGGAATTTTCATTTGAAGCATCAGCTCTTTTTCCCGATTTGCACTAGTATTATCTTTAGATATATTTTGGAATTTTGTGTCATGCGTTTCTTCTTCTTGATCCCCAAGTATTATGTTACTTCCCTTTGATTGGCAAGAAACGCATAAACAGATTATTAAAAACATGATCGGCAAGTATCTTTTCATCATATCCTCCGAACGATTTATAAGTTATTTTACCCTGCTTTCAATAACTCCCATAATTATACATGTCAAGCCTAACAAATTAAATGACAAAACCTATCATTTCGGCCGGTTGCGTCCCGTACTTCTTCCGCGCTGGAAAGCAGCTCGTGATGGACTGCGTGTGCAATTTTTCAGCTGCACTCGAGATGAATGGTGTTATCCAAAAAAGATAACAGCTGTTCGTACATGACATCGGCACCGGCTCCCAGGTGGATCAGGTGCCCCCATGTATCCAGCTCGCAAAGCCGGGCGTTTGGAATGGTCCGATGGGCATGCCGGGCGTGTTCCACGGGAACGGAAGCATCGTGAATGCTGTGCATGATCAGGGTGGGGCTCTGAATCGAAGCAAGCTCCGAAGTCAGGTCATGCCTTGTTTGCTCCAAATCGATCAAAAAGCCGCGTCCAGACCGCTGACGGTTGATCATATGTTTGAAATGTCTCCGATCCTCGCCGCTGATTTGCAGCAGCGCCTTTTCTTTTGGCAGCGAGCTGAAGGAGGGGATCATACCGTTAAACAGAACGCGAGGAAAAAGCTTGTTCATGAGACGTAACGATGCCCACATATATTTTTCGGCGGATGGGCGAAACATGGTACGCGCCAAACGATGCAGTTTGTCGCCTGGAGACAGCCAGGTATGTGAGATTGCGGATTGCAGGATAAGACTTTTTACACGATTCGGGTATCGTGAAGCCAAATAAATGCCGCTCGGGCCTCCGGCGGACATGGCAAGGATATGCGCTTTAGGCACCTGCAGCTCATTCAACAGTTCAATATAAGCTTCGCATGCAGTCATGATCGACTGGCCCAGTTCTGCCGACGTGTTGCCGTAACCTGGGCGGGAAGGCGTAATAACCCGAAAACCATGCGCCACGAGATGGGCATAACCCAACTCTTCGTGGCAGTTCGAATGGCCACCATGCAAAATGAGGACCGGTTCTCCCGATCCGACAAGGCTGTATTCCAGCTTGTAGCCTTTTCTGGTCAAGTGTTGATGGATGGATCTTTCCATAGAACATGCGCCTCCCAAAAGCGAATTATGATTCATTATTGAATCCCAAAAAAACGCGTGCTCCCTTTTCACAGAAACGCCCGCAGGCCTTGATACCAAAAAGAGACATATTGGCGAACCACTTGTTTGCAGTCTTCCGGATCCTGATGGCGGCGGATGATCTCGAAGTATCCCTGCATAAAAGCGACCGCGATCGGCCAAGCCGTCTGCAGATCGAACGCTGCCTGACCCTGCTTGCGGTTATAGGCTGCCAGATGATCCGCGACGTTCTCTGCCATCGCCTGGTGAAAATCCGCGGCGGCGTTTTCGAACCGGGTCCCCTTGGAGCCATCGATCAAAATAAGGAGCGGCACCCGATACTCCCCGACGACCGCCGTCAGCGCCTGGACGACAAGTTCAAAAATGCCGGTATGTTCATCATAAGCGTATTTTTCGTGATTGTAGATCAGCGTCTCCAGTTCATGCTGAACCGGGGATACGACCGTTTCGAACAACGCCTCCTTCCCCGGAAAATACCGGTACAAGTTACCGACCGAAATGCCGGCATTCGCCGCGATTCTTTTGATCGAGGCATTTGCATATCCATGCTGCGCAAACTCGTCTTGCGCATGCCTCACGATCGCCTGTCGCAGTTCTTCCTTCAATACTTGAACCATAAATGAACCTCCATTCGCTTTTAGAGTATATAAAAAAGGGCCGTTGTTTTCAAGCATCAAAACAAGGCCATCCCGGTCGAAGGGCCGGACTTTTATCCGGCCAGAAGGACCGCCACAATAAAAACAAGCTGCAGCGCGGTTCGGAGTAACAGCTTGGGTACGGGCCGCCCGCCGATCGTTAATTTTTCCTTGGCCGCGCGCACGTTGGCGGGGAACATGGCCATAAACAGCACCGCCAATCCGATCGAAGCCGCCTTGGAGACGGCAGGGATCAAGATGCCGACGGCTCCGGCGATTTCCAGCAGTCCGGTGGCCGTCACGATCCAATCCGGTCTGGGAAATGCCTGCGGAACCATGCGGATCAGGTCCGGCCTGCGGGTCCCCCAATGCGCGGAAGCCGTGAGGAGCAGCATGACGGCCACCGCCGCCTGAAGGGAAGCATGCCAGCCTTCAAAATAGGCCAAGCCGATCAGGCCGAGACCCTTGAACAACAGAAAAGCCGCAACCAGCACATAAAAAGGCAGCATTCGTACAACCTCCTTAGGAACGTGATCAATCCCAACTTAGAACCCTTTCATGACCATGAGATATAAAATGACGATCGGAAGCAGCGTAGCCGCAATGCCGAATACGGCCCAGGTACGGGACGCTTTCCTGTACGCTTGGGAAATCTCTCCTTTTTCGATGCACCCGGCGCTGGTTCGGATCATTTTGCGCTGCAGGGGAATGAGGATCGCCGCCCAGAGGATGCCGGTCAGGGCAAACAAGGCGAGAGATAACGTGAGCCAGTTAAATCCTGCCAGGGAAAATCCCGCGCGGGCGGCCATGATGCTGCCGGAAAGGATCACGAGGAACAGACCCGGAATCGTAAAGATATAATCGGCAAGCATGACGTTTTGCACGGCATGATGGATGGCTGCGGGGTTCTTCGTCAAATCCGCCCGAACCTTCCAAAAAGCCGCCGTAATGATGTTTCCCGCGAATAACACGACTCCGAGCAGGTGAAGCGTTAACCATAGATTCATGATGGTTCCACCTTTCGCTTTTTATTTTCGAGACTGCAACATATCCGAAATCATGGACGTGAAATCATGTCCTTTGAAAGAAGCGGCCGTCAACGGGATGGAGGAGCGCACCCGCAAGCCGAGCGTAAGAAGGACGAACATATCCGCCGTTTTGTCCGGATCGACCGATGCCGGAATGACGCCGTACCTCTGGCCGGTCACGATCCACTGCCTGGATAATTCCATGGATCTCTCATAGTATTGTTGGAGGGCTTCCGCGATGACGGGCTGATCCTCCTTGCCGAGCAAGTAGAGCAGGACTTTGTTCGTCACGTCCTGGGCGTTTTCGTATTGCAGGATGCTTTCCGCGATTTTCCGCATCGGCTCCTCGAAAGACCGGCGGCCTAGTTCCACTTCGTTCATAAATTGCGTATTCGTTTCTTCCAGCCGCTCCTGAAGCACCCATACAAAAATTTCATCCTTGCTTTTTACATAGTGGAAGATCGCCCCTTTGGACAAGCCCGATCGATCCATAATATCCTTCATGGTCATCGCATGGCATCCTTTTTCCCGGATCAGCTCTTTGACAGTATCCAGCAGAAGTCTTGTTGTTTGCTGTCTGCGCTCTTCTTGTTTCAACGTCTTTCCCTCCGTGAGTGGTAATCGTTTTTTGCGTCTCTGATTTTCGATGTATGCTTATTATAAAAACCGACCGTTGGTTTGTAAATAGTTTTTTGACATCTCGAGTTTTTTCTTCGATAGCTGTCTGCGGCGAGGTCGCGACCATAAGCGATATTTTTTGCGTGCATGAGGATAAACCGCCTGTTGGCCCAACATAATTTTGTGTTGACTTAAACCATGGTTTAAGTCGTATCCTATTCCTGTCGACAGAATCAAGATAAAAATTTGGAGGACTCCAAATGAAGTATTATTCCATTAGCGAAGCTGCAGCCAAATTCGATATTCCGGAATCCACGATCCGCTATTACGAGAAAAAAGGACTATTGCCATTAATCGAGCGTGATGCGGCCGGGAGGCGGTTATTTTCGGAAGATTCCATGACGCTCCTTAAAGTCGTGATTTATTTGAAAAACACGCACATGCCAATCAAAAAAATCAAGCAATATGTGGATTGGGTCGTCGAGGGGGATCACACTACCCAACTCCGGCTTGACATGATGAAGGAACATAAAAAAGCCGTGCTGGCCGAAATTTCATTGATGGAAACATCGCTCCACGAAATCGATCTGAAAATTGCAAGGTATACCAACCGTATCCAGGCGGAAAAGCAAAAAAATAATGGAAAAGAGGAAGCAAGATGAAACTATCGGGAAACACCATACTTATTACCGGCGGAAGTACCGGAATCGGGCTCGCTTTTGCGGAACGTTTTATTAAAGCGGGAAACCAAGTGATCGTTTGCGGACGCCGCGAACACGCGCTTCAAGCTGCGAAAGAAAAACTCCCCGGCCTTATTACTCGCGTGTGCGACATAGGGATCGAGTCCGAGCGGGCATCGTTGTTTGATTGGGTCACCGCGAATTATCCGGAAGTGAACGTGCTCGTGAACAACGCAGGCATTCAGCAACGGTTTAACGTGCTCAAAGCGGATGCGAAAAACGATTGGAGTTATTTCAGCCAAGAAATCACGACCAACACCGATGCGCCATTCCATCTCTCCATGCTGTTCGCTCCGTTTTTTGCGGCAAAAGAATATGCGGCCATCGTAAACGTCACATCGGGGCTCGCTTTTACTCCGTTTGCGATTGCTCCGATTTATTCGGCCACCAAAGCGGCGCTGCATTCGTTTACGATGAGCCTGAGACATCAGCTTTCCGAAACGCCGGTCGAAGTCATTGAAATCGCTCCTCCGGCCGTGAATACGGATTTGGGCGGGGCGGGTCTGCATGTCCACGGGGAACCATTGGACGCCTTTGCAGACGGCATTTTTGAAGGATTGAAAGAGGGGAAAACGGAAATCGGATACGGCACTTCCGCAGATCGCTTGCGCATGTCGCGGGACGAAATCGACCGGTACACGGAAAATATGTATCAGGCCACGAAAAATATGATTGAATAACGTTCAACAGATACGATCCATGCAACAGTTGCTTCGGCTGCGCACGGGCATAAAAAAAGAAAAACTCGCGGATATTCCGGCGAGTTTTTCCTTTTTTGTCCGAAAGGGCTGCGCTCCCCGGCCCCCACGGCGACTTGGCGCTGCGCCGGCCTGCATCCGATGAGGGTTTATGATTCTTACTCTTCCCCAGTCGCCACGGGGTTTTCGCTGTACGAGATCCAGTCGCTCCAGCTTCCCGCATACAGCTTTACATTTTCGTATCCCGCCTCTTTCAGCCCGATGAAGTTCGGGCAGGCGGATACGCCGGAACCGCAATAGACAATGATCTCCTTGTCCCGCGGAAATGCTTTGTAATGCTCCTGCAGCCGCGAAACATCGATCCGCTTGCCGTGTTCGTCCAAGAGAAGCTTCCAAAATTTATTTTTGGCGCCCGGGACGTGTCCGGCCACGGGATCCATCGTTTCATCGAAACCTTGGTAGCGCCGGGGATCACGGGAGTCGATGACGATGGCGTCATCCCGGCCTGCCGCGCGGCGCACGTCTTCCATGCTCGCAAGCAGCTCAGGATGCAGCGTGTAGCTGTAGCTTGCGGGCACGCGGATCGGCTGATCGGCCGTCACCGGATAACCCGCAGCCTTCCAGGCGCTGAAACCTTCGTTCATGACAAAAGCTTGCCCATGTCCCAAATATTTCAGCAGCCACCACAACCGCGAGGCGTACATGCCGCCTTGATCGTCGTACGCGATGATCCGCGTTTCGGGCGTGATCCCGTTTTTGGCCAAAGTACGGCTGAGCTCTTCCGGGTCGGGTAAGGGATGGCGGCCGCCATGCTCGCGCACGGGGGAAGAAAGATCTTTCTCCAAATCGAGGTAAATAGCCCCGGGGATATGCTCTCGTTCATAAGCTTCTTTTCCGGCTTCGGGTTTTCCGAGTTCGAATCTGCAATCCACGATGGTCACATCCGGTTCGTACATGCGGGCGAGCACCCAAGGTTTGCTTACGATTGCGTTCATGGTTATTACACCGCCTTAGTTAAAATAGGGATCGGGTCCAATGGTTCAACTCCAATGAATATCCTCATTATATCGAGTTCCGGTCCGTTTTCACCAGCAAAAAGTCGGATCTCTTTCCTTCGTTCGGGCTTGACAAAGGATAGAAAGACTGGTTAGGCTTATACCCATGGGGGTATACAAAGCATGAGTTGTTAAAAGAGGACCCTGATAAAGACGTCGCATGACGTTTTTCTTTATCATCACTTTATACCCATAGGGGTATTTGAAAGAAAGGAGGTTCGCCGAATGTCAAACCAAACTTGGATGGAGATTATGCCCGAAAAAGTGGAAGAGCTGATCCGAAGCGGCCGCGGAGACGTCCAGCTGATTGACGTCCGGGAGTTGGATGAGTACAAGGAAGGCCACATTCCAGGCGTGAAGCTGATCCCGCTGAGCCAGCTCGAAGTTCGGCATGACGAAATCGAGCGCGGCAAAGACGCGATCCTGATCTGCCGCAGCGGCGGACGAAGCCGGCAAGCCTGCGAATTTCTGGCCTCTCGCGGACACCGGAAACTGCAAAATATGTCCGGCGGCATGCTGAGCTGGAAAGGCGAAGTCGTCCGAGATTAAATGGCGCACGATGCGCACTACAAACCAGTATTGGGAGGAACAAAACATGGGAAACAAAGTAGCGATCATCGCGGCAAACGGCGGCATGTTCGACGCTTACAAAGTTTTTAATATCGCAACCGCGGCCGCCGCTAGCGACGCCGAAGTCGGCATCTTTTTTACCTTTGAAGGGTTGAACCTGATTCATCAAAAGGCGCTGCGGCAGCTGCCGATGCCGGCCGGAACCGAACATTTCGCCGACGGCTTCGCCAAAGCGAACGTCCCCCCGATTCCCGAACTCGTGAATATGGCGCGGGAGCTCGGCGTCAAAATCATCGCCTGCCAAATGACGATGGACGTCATGGGCTTGAAGCTCGAGGACTTGATCGAAGGAACCGAGGTTGGCGGGGCGGCGAGCTTTATCGATTTTGCCAAAGACGCGAACATCAGCCTGTCGTTCTAACCATTGGAGGGAGATGCGATGGATAACAATCCACAAACTTTACCGGTCAACATGACTCCTGAAGAGTTGGGCCGCATCATCACCCGGCAGGAGAAGCTGTTCGTGCTGGATGTGCGCAACGAAACCGAATTCAAGGATTGGAAAATCGAAGGACAAGCGTTGGAAATCATCAACATTCCGTATTTCGACCTGCTGGATAGCGTCGAGCCTGCGCTCAAGCGGATCCCTGAAGGCGAGCGGCTGCTGGTCGTGTGCGCCAAGGAAGGCTCCTCCAGGTTTATCGCGTAACGGATCGCGGAAGCGGGACGAAGCGAGGTGCATTACCTGGAAGGCGGGATGAAGCGGTGGGGCGAACTTCTGGTGCCGGTGAAGGCCGGGGACCTGAAAAGCGGCGGAGAAATATACCAGTTTAACCGCCTCGGAAAAGGATGCCTGTCGTACATGATCGTTTCCGATGGAGAAGCCGTCGTGGTGGATGCGGCCCGCATGGTGCAACCTTATATCGATTTTGCAAGGGAACGGGGCATTCGCATTCAACACATCGTAGATACCCATCTGCATGCCGACCATATTTCGGGCGGGCGTGAACTTGCGGGGCGAACCGGCGCATCCTATTTCCTTCCGCCGCAGGATGCGGACGAAGTCGTATTTTCATACCTTCCGCTTACCGAAGGACGAGACATAAGAATCGGCCATACGGATATCCGACCGATGTATTCGCCCGGGCATACGCTCGGCAGCACGACGCTCCTGGTGGATGATCGATATCTGTTGACGGGAGACATTTTGTTCGTCGCTTCCATCGGCCGTCCCGATCTCGCCGGGAAAGCGGAAGATTGGGTCGGGGATTTGCGGAACACACTATACGGTCTGTATAGCGGCCTGCCGGAGGAACTGATCGTCCTGCCCGCCCATTTCGGCACGGTTGCGGAGATGGACCGGACGGGGGCGGTTTCGGCCAAGCTGGGCGATTTGTATCGGCAAAACCCCGGGCTCAAGCTAGAAGACGAGCAAACCTTCCGGCAGACGGTAACGGAACAGTTGCCGCCGCAGCCGCATGCTTACCGGGAAATCCGCCAGACCAACATGGGGAAAATCAGCCCCGACGAAGAGACGCAGCGCGAGATGGAGACCGGACCGAACCGCTGTGCCGTCCATGATTGATCGTTGAACCTGCATGATCGTTAAGGCCGATATATTTTCAGTTCCATTTATTAAGGAGGAAAACCGATGAACGCGGATAAACAGCTGGATGCCAAAGGCTTAGCCTGCCCGATGCCGATCGTCAGAACGAAACAAGCGATCGACGAGCTTGCGCCGGGACAAATTCTCGAAGTGCAGGCAACCGACAAAGGGGCCCGAAACGACCTTTCGGCTTGGGCCAACTCCACGGGGCATAAACTGCTGGAGAGCCGGGAAGAGAACGGAATTTTGACTTTTTGGATTCAGAAAAAATAAAACGTTCGGACGTCACACGTAAGGCCGGCGCTTGATTCGCAAGCGGCCGGCCTTACGTTTTTTTTGTGCCGACGATTTTTAAGCTGCATCGACTTTTTTTCAACCCCCGCCCGCATGGAATAAAAACGGCAGTGCATCCAAAAAGATAAAGATTGCCCGTTTCGCTCGTACTGGCTACAATTTGATCCGAACACCAATTGAATGTTTGGGAGGAGTGCACGTATGAAGCAAGTCATTGACGAAGGAATCCTGGCCGCCGGCAGGTATGACGACGCGCCCCGCTTGATGAAAAAACGGTGCGAAGAGGCATTGTCTTTTATTTTGGGTCAAATCGACCGCAATCTTGAAACGTTCATCGGCACCTTTCCGTCCGAAGCCAGCACGGGCAACGTTTACCGGCAGGTCGGGAATACGGAGTGGACACCGGCTTTTTGGACGGGAATGCTGTGGCTTGCTTACGAGACCACCGGAAACGAAAAATATCGGCAAGCGGCGGAAAAACAGCTGTCCAGCTACAAGCAGCGGATCGAAGAACGGCGATATACGAATACGCATGACCTCGGTTTTCTGTATACGCTTTCCTGCGTATCGGCGTATAAGCTGACCGGCAACGAAGAAGCGAAGCAGATAGCTTTGGACGCCGCCGAACTTCTTTATATCCGTTATCTGGACCAAGCGGGCATCATCCAGGCCTGGGGCAATTTGGACGATCCGAGGCAGCGCGGCCGGATGATCATCGACTGCTTGATGAATTTGCCGCTGCTTTATTGGGCCAGCGAAGAATCCGGGGACCGGAAATTTTACGATGCCGCCCATTCCCATGTCCGCATGTCGGCCAAATATCTCATTCGGGAGGATGCCTCCAGCTATCACACCTATTATATGGACGCCGAAACGGGCGACCCGAAATACGGGAAGACCGCCCAAGGCTATTCCGACGATTCATGCTGGTCGCGGGGGCAGGCCTGGGGGATTTACGGCTTTCCGCTGTCTTACCGCTACACCGGGGAAACGGAACTCCTCGATTTGACGACGAAAATCGCGAATTATTTCCTGAACCGGCTTCCGGAGGATTTTGTCTGCTACTGGGATTTGATTTTTACCGAAGGGCCGGAAGAAAGGGACAGCTCTGCCGCTGCCATTGCCGTCTGCGGGCTGCTGGAAGCCGCGGCGCATCTCCCGTTGACCGAACCGCTGAAGCGGAAGTACGAAAATGCCGCGCTAAAGATTCTGGAATCCTTGATCGAAAATTACATGACGACGGACGTGCCGGAGTCGAACGGGATATTGCTCCATGCGGTATACAGCAAACCGGGGAACAACGGCGTGGACGAATGCTGCATTTGGGGCGATTATTACATGCACGAAGCGCTTGTCCGGGTCACGAGAGACTGGAAGCCGTACTGGTAGGAAAGGAGCGTGAACATCATGGGCATAAGCAAAGCAGGCAGCACAGGCCAGGAAGAACAAAACCGAACGGCGGAACGCGACCCGCGAACGGCATGGTGGACGGCGGCCCGGTTCGGCATGTTCATCCACTGGGGATTGTATGCGCTTCCCGCGCAGGGCGAATGGATCATGTATGCGCAAAAAACGCCCGTCCGCGAATACGAGAAGCTGGCGCAAAGGTTCAACCCGACCGAATTCGACGCGAAAGCGTGGGTGGCGTTGGCAAAGGAAGCGGGCATGCGTTACATCGTCATTACCGCCAAACACCACGACGGCTTCGCCATGTACGGCTCGAAAGCCGATCCGTTTAACATCGTGGACGCCACGCCGTTCGGCCGCGACCCTTTGAAGGAATTGGCCGAAGCCTGCGCAGAAGCTGGAATCGTCTTGTGCTTTTATTATTCGCATGTCATCGACTGGCATCACCCGCATGCGCTGCATAAAGAGCATAACAATACTTGGGATTACAAGCTGGAGGAGAAGCGTTTTGCGGAATATTTCGAAGGCAAAGCGAAACCCCAGCTGAAGGAGCTGCTGACGGAATACGGCAGGGTGGGGCTGCTTTGGTTCGACACCGCCGGAGGGTTGTCCGAAGAAGACAGCAAGGACATCGTCCGCCATGTGCGCAGCCTCCAGCCCGATTGCCTGATCAACTCCCGGGTGTCCCATTTCATGGGCATGGGAGACTTCGTATCCAAGGGCGACAACGAAATCGGCATGAGCGGGGAGGATACCCGGCCGTGGGAAACGCCGATGACGCTGAACCAGTCCTGGGGATATACCACCAAGGATCAGGTGTGGAAAACGGCGGATTCGCTCATCAAAAAGCTCGTGAACGTCATCGGCAAAGGCGGAAACCTGCTGCTGAATGTCGGCCCGACGCCGCAAGGCACGATTCCCGAGCTCTCCGCGGAACGTCTGCGCGAAGTTGGGGAATGGACCGGCCGAAATGCCGAGGCCGTCTACGGAACGGACGGGAGCCCTTTTCCCGTGGAGCTTGAATGGGGGGCGTTGACCACCCTGCCGGGGCGGGTCTATCTTCACGTCCACAACGATAAATGGCCGGCAAACGGCCTGCGGCTCGGCGGAATCCGGAACCGGGTGCTGCGCGCCTACTGCTTGGCGGATCAGAGCCGTACCGAGCTTGAATTCGAGCAGGCTTACGATGAGGAGCTGGAGCTTCATACGCTCGAAATCCGGTTGCCTGACGAGCCCGCGGATCAATATGTATCCGTCGTCGCCTTGGAACTCGAAGGGGAAAACGACTTCGACCGCACCCTGACGCAGATGCCGGGCGGCGTATTCCAGCTGGAAGTGCCGCATGCCAAAATCAGCCTGGTCCGGGAAGCCGACGAAGAAGCGGGCATTCCCGTCATCCGGGGCGCGGAATGGACGTTTAAGCTGGTAAAGCCGGGAACCTACGAACTGCTGCTGGTCAGCTTCAAACGCCATGATCAGGCATGGAACGGACTGTATCCGGAACCGATTTTGCTGGAATCGGCAGGTCAAGTGATCGCCGTGGATCCCCGGGAAGATTTGGCGGATTCCGATTCGCCTTCGTGCCAGCATCCGTATACGGCCGTGCTGTCGCGAATGGGACAATTTACCTGGGATCAGGCGGGCGTCCATACGTTGACGTTGCTCTCGTCGAGGCTGAAGGATCCGGCGCCGAAATTCACGGAAATTTGGCACGCCGATGCGGTCAAGCTGCGGGCGTTGAGGCTGGTGCGGGTGGACGGCTGACGAATTTCACGATCCTCAAAAACGCCATCCCGACAAGGGTTTGACGCGATTCTGTACAATTTTAATATTAAAAAAAGGCTGAAAAAAATAAGAATCGTCAGTCCTCAATCTTACGAAAATATAAGGTTTATGAAAAACTTCCAGTATCTTGCCGGCGGGGGCGTTCCCTATACTTTGGATACCGGCTGGACGAAATGAACCAAGCTCCGGATAGTTTAGAAACGATCAAAAGGGAGGCGCTTACATGGTAAAAAGAGGCAAAAAAATCGGGATTGCGCTTTTGGCGGCCACATTGGTTTTATCGCTTGCGGCATGCGGAAGCAGTTCCGGAGGAGATCAAGCAAAAGGGGGAACTTCCGCGGAAGGCAAATCGGGCGAACCCGAAAAGCTCACGCATCTGACGTATTGGGTAAGCATGCACTCTGCGGCTGCGGCCCAAATGAAAACGTACGCCGAAATGGGCATGTACAAAGAGCTAGAAAACATTACAGGCGTCAAAGTCGATTTCCAGCACCCGCCGACGGACTCCGCGCAAGCGGCCGAGCAGTTTAACCTGATGATGGTATCCGATAAGCTGCCCGACGTCATCGAGACGTCCTGGATCGGCTATCCGGGCGGACCGGAAAAAGCGATCCAGGACAACAAAATCATTAAATTAAACGATCTGATCGATCAATATGCGCCGAATTTGAAGAAGTTGCTGGAAGAGCATCCGGATTGGAAAAAGCAAGTGACGACGGATGACGGCAGCTTGTACATGTTCCCGTTTTTCCGCGGCGGCGAAAAAGTCCGGGTATTCTACGGGCCTGCCATCCGGCAGGACTGGCTGGATAAGCTCGGGCTGCAAAAGCCGACGACGATCGACGAATGGTATACGGTGCTGAAGGCATTCAAAGAAAAAGACCCGAACGGCAACGGCAAGGCGGACGAAATCCCGCTGTATTTCACGAAAGACGACGTGGGCATCGACGCGCCATTCCTGGGCGCCTGGGGGATCAACTACGGGTTCTACCAAGTCGACAACCAGGTGAAATACGGTCCGATCCAGCCGGAATACAAAGAATTTTTGACGACGATGAACAAATGGTACAAGGAAGGTTTGCTCGACAAGGACTTTGCGGCGCCGAACGACAAGCTGTTCGATGCCAAAATGACGGGCAACCAGCTCGGCGCGGCGCCGACCTACAACGGAGGCGGCATCGGCAAATACGCCAACCTGATGAAGGATAAAGACCCGACGTTTAATCTGGTGGCGGCTCCTTATCCGGTGTTGAACAAAGGGGATAAAGCGATCTGGGGCCAAAAGGACTTTGCGACGAACGGCATCGGCGCGGCGATTTCGACCAGCAACCCGAACCCGATCGAAACCGTGAAATGGCTGGATTACGCGTACGGCGAAAAAGGAAACTTGCTGTTTAACTACGGCAAGGAAGGCGAAGCTTACAAAATGGAAAACGGCAAGCCGGTCTTTTTGCCGGAGGTCCTGAACCCGCCAAGCGGCGTAAGTTTGCAGCAATCCTTCGCGAAGCATAACCGCTCGACGTGGAGCGCGCCGTTCGTGCTCAGCGACGATTTCCAGATGCAGTACCTGGCGCTGCCGAACCAGCGCGAAGCGCTTGAAATTTGGTCCCAGCCTACCGGGGAGCGCAAAATGCCGCTCGTGACGCCGACGAAAGACGAAAGCTCGCAATACGCTTCGATCATGACGGACATCAACACGTATCGGGACGAAATGTTCCTGAAATTCATCATGGGCGCCGAGCCGCTCGATAATTTCGATAAATACGTGAAGAAAATCGAGGCTATGGGCATCGAAGACGCGATCAAGATCCAGCAGGCAGCCCTTGACCGGTTCAACAAACGCTAATGGCATTGAACGCGATTCAGGGTCGGGGGATGAACGCTCATCCCCCGGCTTTTCTAAAAATAGGGGAAGGCAATTCGTTTCGCACTTACCATCAGGCTCCTATTTCATCCGGAATCCTACAGAAAGGCAGGGATAAGCATGTGGCAGATAAGCAAAAACAAGCCGATGAACAAGCGTTCCGCCAAGCCCAAAAACGATCTCTCCACCGCCCAAACGATCCGAAAGGATCTGCGCCGCAACTGGGTCATCTATTTGATGGCGCTCCCGGTCATCGCTTATTACGTCATTTTTCATTACGGTCCGATGTACGGCCTGCAAATCGCTTTTAAGGATTATTCGCCGGCCACCGGCATTTGGGGCAGCCCTTGGGTCGGGTTCAAGCACTTCGACAGCTTTTTTAACGGCGTGTATTTCTGGAGACTGATCCGAAACACGCTGCTCCTGAACGTGTACGACCTGATTTTCGGGTTTCCGGCCGGCATTATTTTGGCGCTGCTGTTAAACGAAATCCGCAAAATGCTGTTCAAGCGGTTCGTCCAGACGATTTCCTATCTGCCCCACTTCATTTCGATCGTCGTGGTGGCAGGGATGATGTTCGACTTTTTGAGCCGCGACGGGCTCATCAATCAACTGCTTGGGTTTATCGGCGTCGAGCCGATCGATTTCCTGAAGGAAGCGGGCTGGTTCCGGTTTATTTTCGTATCCTCCGGCATCTGGCAGGGCGTGGGCTGGGGTTCGATCATCTATTTGGCGGCGATCGCCAACATCGACCCGACGCTCTACGAAGCGGCCAAAATCGACGGCGCGAGCCGGTGGAAGCAGATTTTCCATATTACGATCCCGGGCATCATGCCGACGATCGTCATCATGCTTATTCTGAACATGGGCCATCTGCTTTCGGTCGGCAGCGAAAAGGTGCTGCTTCTTTACAATCCGCTCACCTACGAAACGGCCGATGTCATTTCCACTTACGTGTACCGCAAAGGGGTACTGGAGGCGAGCTACAGCTTCACGACGGCCGTCGGCTTGTTCAACTCGGTCATCAGCTTGATTCTGATCGTTTCGGCAAACGCCGTCAGCAAACGCGTATCCGAAAACAAATTGTGGTAAGGAGGCCAAACGATGGGCGCACAAACAACCGGCGAAAAAATATTCGGGGTCGTCAACACGATCCTGATGCTGCTGCTTTGCTTCGTCACGTTATACCCGTTTTTGTATGTTCTGTTTGCCTCCCTCAGCGAGGCGTCCGCTTTCATCCAACACCGGGGCATGCTGCTGAAGCCGCTTGGGTTCAATCTGGACGCATACAAAGCTGTTTTTGATAACCCTATGATCACGAGCGGCTACAGGAACACGCTATTTTATGTCGCGGCCGGGACGGCGATCAACCTGTTCATGACGGCGCTCGGAGCGTACGTCCTCTCCCGCCGGAACCTGTACTTCAAAAATATTCTCATGTTCGGCATCGTCATCACGATGGTGTTCAGCGGCGGCTTGATTCCGAACTATATTCTGGTCAATAAGCTGGGCATGATGAACACGCCGTGGGCGCTGCTCATTCCCGGAGCGATATCTACGTTTAACCTGATCATTATGAGAACCGCGTTCCAGGGCGTGCCCGTTTCCCTCGAGGAATCCGCCAAAATCGACGGGGCGGGGGAGATGACCATCCTGTTCCGGATCGTGATCCCGTTATCCATGCCGGTTATCGCGGTCATGATTTTATGGTATGCGGTAGGGCATTGGAATTCGTATTTTTCGGCACTGGTGTATTTGCGCGACCGTACCATGTATCCTCTTCAGCTTGTCCTGCGGGAAATTTTGATCGCAAACTCCACGGATTCGATGTCGACCGGGGTGGCGGCGGACGATAAATACGCCATCGGCGAGACGATCAAATACGCGACGATCATCGTGTCGACGCTGCCGATCATCTGCCTGTACCCGTTCCTGCAGAAGTATTTCGTCAAAGGGGTTTTGATTGGTGCCATTAAAGAATAAAACGGGTGACCGGCCCTTACTGCTTGCATTATAATGTACGTAATCGTTCATTTTTGCGTAAGCTGCATAATGCAAATTAAGGTAGGGGTGATGCTTGTTGAAATGGCTGCTTCGTCCGCTGGGGATATCCAATCTGAGAAGCGTTTGGATGACGATGTTGATCTCGAATCTCGTTCTTTTGCTTATACCCGTTTCAATGGGCGCCTTTCTGTACACCAAGGTCGAAGCCAGCCTCGAAAACGGGGCCAACCGGTCCAATAAGGCGATGCTGGAGCAGCTGAAGCTGTCCCTTGACGGTAAATTGAACGAAGTGGAAAAATTGGCGCAGCAAATCATTTTTGATCCGAAGCTGGAATATTTGCTGAAACTCAGCGGGGATCCGTCCAGCCCGGACCGCTACAAGTTTATCGAATTCATGCAAAATACGATGTCCCGCCCCGGGAACATCACGAATTTCATTTTGGATTATTACGTTTATTTCGAAAATAGCGATCTCGTTCTAAAGTCCGGCCTCATGACGGATTCGCGAAAGTTTTACGACATGTATTACAGCTATCAAGGCATGCCCTACGAGCAGTGGCGGGAAGAGATGCTGGGAAGCTTCCATACGATGGCATATCTTCCTACCGCGACGCTGCTCCGCCGGGCGGAATACGATCCGATGGAAAGCCTGGACAAAAGTCCGCTGAACGTCGTGACGTTCGCCCAATCCCTTCCCGGACGCGACCGGAAAGACATTAAAGGCAGTTTTGTCGCCTTGATCGACGAAAGCCAGATCAAAGAAATGTTCGCGCAGATCGAGTCCGCGAGCGACAGTTCGATCTATGTCGTGGACGGCGACAGCAGGACGATCATGGCGACGGACCGGGAGCCTCTCCCGTCCCAGCTGTTGTCCCGGATCGAAGGCGGCGGGGGGTTGTTCAACCAGACCTTGAACGGGGAACAAAAGATGGTTTCGTATACCGCCTCCAAAAAGGAAGGCTGGAAATACGTCCTGGTCACGCCGAGAAGCGTGTTCATGCAGCAGGTCATTTTGATCAAGCAATGGGCCGTCATCCTGTTCGCCTTGTGCCTGGCCGTCGGCATGTCCGCCGCGTTCATGATTACATACCGCAATTACAGCCCGCTGCGGAGAGCGGTCAATGCGATCCTGCGCGGGAAAAACTGGAGCGGCAAGCCGTCCGTCAACGAATACGATTTTATTTTGCAGACGATCGAAGGTTCCCTGCACGAGGAAAAAAACCTGCGCAGCCTGTTGGCCCGCCAAACTCCCGTGATCCGTTCCAACTACCTGTCGCGCCTCCTTCGCGGACAGATGGACGTGGATACGTCGGAGAAAGGCGGACAGTCGCTGCGGTTTATGGACATCGAATTTGTAAGCGATTACTTTTCGGCCATCGTCGTGCAGCTTGACAGCATCGCCGGGTTTAATGCGGAGCAAAGCGAGGAACAATGGGCGCTTGCGCGCTTTATCGTCTCGAATATCGGAACGGATATGATCCCAAGTCCGCATAAGTCTTTTGCCGTCGAACTCGACCGCGATCGGGTGGCTTTCCTGAACAACTTCGATCCGGGGCTGTCCGGGGAAGCGGGACGCGTGATCGCGGAGATGTGCGAGTCCCTCAAAACGGTCATCGAGCAGCGCTTCAAGATGGATATTACCGTGGCCGCCGGGCTTCCCCACTCGGGAGCGAAAAGCATCGGGGAAAGCTATGCGGAGGCGATGGCGGCCTTCGAATACCGCATCATCCGGGGCGGCGGCACGATCATCTATTTTCAGGACATCAAAAACGTGCATGCCCACTATTATTACCCGATCGACATCGAGGTGCAGCTGATCAACTTCGTCCGCAGCGGAGACACGGAAAACGTCCTAAAGCTGCTGGATACGATCTACGCGATGAATTTCGAGTCGGGCAGCATTACGCCGGAGATCGGCCGATGCCTGTTCTTTAACATTACGAGCACGTTCCTGAAAATCATCAACGCGACGGGGACGAATCAGCATGACATTTTGGGGCCGGACATCGATCTGGTCAAGGATATTTTTTCGTACGAAACGGCGGAAGGCATGCACAAGCGGACGAAAAAGCTTTACGAATTGCTGGCCGAGTCGCTCGTCACCGAGCGGACCGACCACAGCTCCCATCTCCTGCAGGAGATGGAGGAGTTCGTGGAGCAGAATTTTACCGACCCGAACATGGGGCTCGGCATGGTGGCCGACCGTTTCGGCATGACGCCGCAATACGTTTCGACCTTTTATAAGAAGCAGAGCGGGAAAAATCTCAGCGACACGATCGTCCGAAAAAGAATCGAGCTTGCCAAGCAGCATATGGGCGACAAGGACCTGACCAATGCCCAAATCGCGCAGATGGTCGGCTATACGAGCGACGTCGTTTTTATCCGGGCCTTTAAGAAGCTGGAAGGCGTCACCCCGGGCAAGTACCGGGAAAACATGCTTCCGTACGCCGATGACGCAGGGTAACCGAAGCCAACTTTTCAGAGTCTTAAAAAGGCAGCGGACGGAAGCAGGCTTTCTGTTGACTGAAAACGATCCGTTCGTATACAATAAAACAAGCGAATAAAAGGCGATGGAGTTCGCCATAACCGCCTGAAAAGGCTGATGACTCCTACCGGTGATGAACGTGCGCACTGGTAGGAGTCTGTTTATTTTCATGCTCCTGCCCGGCGCGCCAGGAAAAATTATACATATTGTTGAACAAAAGGGGCATAACAGAAATGATGGATAAGATGATGCATCCGAACGGGCGCCGCGGTCCGAAATTTTTGCACGCGGCATTGTTCCGGAGTTTTATCAAATGGATTTGGCTCGGAGGGGCGGTCGGCCTCCTAAGCGGATCGGCTTCGGCCCTTTTCCTGCTGGCGCTCGAATACGCGACCGACACCCGCGAAGCGCACCCTTGGCTTTTATATTTGCTGCCTGCCGGCGGCGCTTTGGTCAGCTATTTGTACATGAAAATCGGAAAAAACAGCGCCAAAGGCAACAACCTTATTCTCGAGCAAATCCATGACGGCAAAGAAACCATCCCGCTGCGGATGGCGCCGCTCGTGTTGTTCGGCACCGTCGTGACGCATTTGTTCGGCGGCTCGGCCGGCCGGGAAGGAACGGCGGTGCAGATGGGCGGAAGCCTGGCCGAAGCATTCGGCAAGTGGACCCGGGTCGGACCGGTCGACCGGAAAATTCTGCTTATGTGCGGGATCAGCGGCGGATTCGGCTCGGTGTTCGGCACGCCGCTTTCCGGAACGGTCTTCGGCCTGGAAGTCATCGCGATCGGGCTGATCCGGTACGAAGCGCTCATCCCTTGTTTTACGGCCAGCTTCGTCGGCCACCTGGTCACCACCCGTCTATGGGGAGTGGAGCATGTCCAGTACCCGCACATGGTCGCGCCCGAGCTTAGTTTGATCGTACTTCTTAAAGTCGCGGCAGCTTCGCTGCTGTTTGCCCTCGCCAGCATCTGTTTCAGCGAGCTGACGCATGCGCTGAAAAAGCTGTTCGCCAAAGCGTTTTCGAACCCTGTGCTCAAAAGCGCCGCCGGCGGGTTGATCGTCATCGGCCTTGCGTATATTGCCGGTTCCCGCGCCTATTTGGGCCTCAGTATCCCGCTGATTACGGATTCGGTTGGCGGGGACGTACCTGTTTTTGCGTTTTTGTGGAAATTGATCTTTACGTCGGTGACGCTGGGCGCCGGATTTCAGGGGGGCGAAGTGACGCCGCTGTTTGCGATCGGGGCTACGCTGGGCCATACGCTGGCCGACGTCTTCCAGATGTACGGGCCGTTTTTGGCCGGGTTAGGTTTTATCGCGGTGTTTTGCGGCGCGACTCACACGCCGATCGCCTGCTTTTTGATGGGCATCGAGCTCTTTGGGGCGGACGGGGCGATCTACATGTTTATCGCTTGTCTGATCAGCTATTTGTTTGCAGGATACAGCGGGATTTACACCTCGCAGCGCATCGGGACCGCCAAATGCCACTGGATTGCCGTGCCGCCGGGAACGACGCTGGCATCGCGGAAAAACCTGCTGTTCCAGGGGCGCCAACAAAAAGGCGGAAAAGAGGATATGCCGAACGGAAACGAGAAGGATGATACGGGGAAAGATCGACGATGATATCTGCTTTAGAAAGGAGCCTTGAATGTTGAAAAACATAGGGAAGACCGGTTTGGCTTTGCTGCTGGCCGTCATGCTGCTGGCCGGATGCGGCGGGAACCGGAATGAGGTGCAGCCGGCCAAACCGGGGGAAGGCACATCGAACCAACAAGCACAGCAAGGGAGCGGCGGCGCTTCGGAAGACACCGGCGCTTCGAAAGGAAACGGCCAGGACGGCGGGAACGATCAGGGGGACGTTCATCAAATCCCGAGCGATCCGGCGCTTGAGCTGCTGGGGAAAATGAATACGGACGAAAAGATCGGGCAGCTGGTCCTTGTAGGCATGGACGGCACGGCAACAAACGATACAACCCGCGAGCTGATCGAATCCTATCATGTCGGCGGCTTCATTTTTTATAAAAACAACATCGAAAACGCCAAGCAGGCGCTGAAATTGTTTAATGACCTGAAGGCGGCCAACCAATCGAATCCGGTGCCGCTTTGGATGAGCGTCGACGAAGAGGGCGGACGCGTGACGCGCATGCCGAAGGAGTTCGCAAAGGTGCCGACCGCCAAAGCGATCGGATCGAAGAACAGCGAGGCGTTGTCCCAAGGGATCGGCGCCGTGCTCGGGCGCGAGTTGTCCGGCTTCGGGCTGAACATGGATTTCGCTCCCGTGCTGGACATAAACAGCAATCCGAATAACCCGGTCATCGGGGACCGCTCGTTCGGGAACAAGGCGGACGTGGTCAGCCGGCTCGGCATCGCCACGATGGAGGGCATTCGGAAGGAAGGCGTCGTTCCCGTCGTCAAGCACTTTCCCGGGCATGGGGACACCTCGGTCGACTCCCACATCGGACTGCCTGTCGTCAACCATGATTTGAGCCGCCTCCGGAAGCTGGAGCTAATCCCCTTCAAGGAAGCCGTCGAAAACAAGGCCGATGTGGTCATGATCGCGCATCTGCTCATGCCGAAGCTTGATCCCGATCACCCGGCTTCGTTTTCCAAAAAAGTGATCACGGATCTTTTGCGCAACGAGCTCGGGTTTCAAGGGGTGGTCATCTCCGACGACATGACGATGGGCGCGATCGAAAAAAACTACGAAATCGGCAAAGCGTCGGTAGAGGCGATTTTGGCCGGCGGCAACATCGTTTTGGTCGGGCATGATGCCGAGAAAGAAAAAACAGCGATCCGCGCCCTGAAAAAAGCGGTAGCCGACGGAACGATTCCGGAGGACGTGCTGAACAACCGGGTTTACGCGATTCTCAAACTGAAGCAGGCGTACGGATTGACCGACCGCCCGGCATCCGGCCCGGATGTGCAGAGCATCAACAAGGATTTGACGGCTCTGCTTCAAACATACGGTTTGCGGAAATAATCGCGGACGCATAATAATCGACGTTAAGTCAAAAAGCGGCCGCTGCGGTTTGCGTACGCGATTGCCGTCCGCCCGCGGCCGAACGACATAAAAGCCCTGACCGGTGCTGATTGCACCCGGCAGGGCTTGTTTGCTTCCGCTAATATGTGCTCGGGACAAGGAATCGTCGTGACGGTTTGCATGACCGAGCCGAACGATATCCTTAAGCCGCCCGATGATACGACGACTTCCCAGTCCTTTTGCGCCCGACGAGCAACTTCCGAATGTCCAGTTCGCATACGGCCACGCCGGCGAGGACAAGCCCGGCTCCGATGTAGCCCTGCATGGTCAACGTCTCTTTCAGGAAGCAGATCCCGAAAAAGGCGGTGACGACGGGCTCCAGCGCAAATATGAGGCCGGTATGCGTCGGCGACGTATATTTTTGGGCGATCGCTTGCAGGACAAAACCCACCGCGCTGCACAAAATGCCGAGCGCAAGGATCGAAAGCCAGCTAGCGGCGGTGTTCGGAAGTTCGGGCTGCTCGAAAAGAAACGAAAACAAGCCGCCCCAAAGCGCGGCAAATCCCAGCTGCAGGACGCCGACGGTCACCGAATCCGCTTTTTTCCCCGCGCGGCCGGTGACGATGATATGTACGGCAAAAAACAATGCGCCAAAAATGCACAGCGCATCCCCGGATTGGAGTGCGGCATGCGGCCTTAACGTCAGCAGCCCGATGCCCGCCACCGCAACCGCGATGCCGGCGATCAGCCTCTTGTCCGGTTTGATTTTCAGGAACAGCGCCGTCAGCACGGGGACGAATATGACCGTCATGCTCATCAGGAAACCGGCGTTCGATGTCGATGTATTCCGCAGTCCGAAGATGATGCAGACGAATACGGCAAAAAGGAGCGTTCCGAGCAGCAGCGCGTATTGAACGGCCTTGCGGTCCGCGCGCCGGAGTTTTTTGTGGAACAAAACGCCTGCCGCGATGAAAGCGACGCCGAACCGCAGCGCGATCAAGTTGAACGGAGCCAGCGTATCGAGCCCGATTTTCATGAACGAATAGGAAGTTCCCCAAAAAAACGTCACCAGTAAAATGATCAAATCCGCTTTGTATTGTTTCATGTTCCCATTTCTCTGCCTTTACGTCAAAAATGAAGGTTGTCGGCCGGCACGAAAGCCGTTTCCCGATCGGTTTCCCTTGTGCCTGAATCAGTATAAATGGTATCGTAAAATAAGAAAATTGAATGTTTATCATTCTAAACATGAGGAAAATTCATGTAAAATTTCAGCCTTATTTTGCTGGGAACAGGTGAGTGCGATGAGTCTCGTAAAATACGAAATATTGAAGCAGGTCGTGGATCTGGGAAGCTTGACGAAAGCCGCGGAGGCGCTCGGTTTGACGCAGTCGGGCGTGAGCCACGCGGTCCAGAGCCTCGAGACGGAATTCGGATTTTCTTTGCTGAGCAGGAGCCGGTCCGGGGTGAAGCTGACGGACAACGGGGAGCGGGTGCTGACCTATATCCGGGACATGCTCCGGGTGCAGGAGCTGTTGAAGCAGGAGGTGGCCCTGATTAACGGGATCGAAACCGGGACGATCCGAATCGGTACGTTTACGAGCATTTCGGTGCAATGGCTGCCGGGGATCATCAGAAGGTTTTTAAGCCAGCATCCTAATATCGAGGTCAAACTGTTCGAAGGCGATTACCATGAAATCGAAGAGTGGCTGCTGCAAGGGGAAATCGACTTCGGATTCGTTTCGCTGCCGACGATGGACTCCTTCCGCATCATCCCGCTGCGGCAGGATCGGATGCTGTGCGTCATGCCGCCGGACCATCCGCTGGCGAACCAGCCGTTTGTCCGCTACGGCCAGATCGCGAACGAACCGTTTATTATGCCGAAGGAGGGCAGCGATTATGACGTGCGCCGCGTGTTGCGGAAAGGGCGGATCAAGCCGCCCGTCCCGTTTCAAGCCTCGGACGACTATGCCATTATCGCGATGGTGGAGAACGGGCTGGGCATCAGCATTTTGCCGGAAATGATTTTGCAGGGACGAACCAACCGGATCGTCGCGCTCGAGCTGGAGGACCAAAGCTTCCGTTCGCTCGGGATCGCCCTGAACTCGGCCAAAAACACGGCCCCGGCAACGAAAAAGCTGATCCGCTGCGCCAAAGAGTGGCTGACCGGGTGGCAGCCGTCGCCCCAGACCGGCATCTTGCGATCGGAGGGGTGATGCTTTGAATGCAACCCGGCGATATGCCGGGCATCGATCCTGTCCGGTTTTGCGATCCCGCCGGGTTGGATTTTTTCCGATCCTTGTATATGATAGGAAGCGTTAACGGTTCAGCGTACGCATGAATCGAAAAGCGGCGGGAAACGGCTTGAAACGGAGATGAAACGGTGGATCAAGTAAACATTCTCATTATTGAAGACGATGCGAAAATCGCGTCATTATTGAAAACGCATATCCAAAAATACGGCTATACGGCTTTTACGGTCGAAGATTTCGCCAAGGTGATGGACGATTTCCGGGACGTGCGGCCGCACCTGGTCCTGATCGACGTCAACCTGCCGATGTTCGACGGCTTTTATTGGTGCCGCCAAATCCGCACGCTGTCGACGTGCCCGATTTTGTTCATATCAGCCAGGGAAAGCGAAATGGATCAGGTGATGGCGCTTGAAAACGGAGCGGACGACTACATTACGAAGCCGTTCCATTATGAGGTCGTCGTGGCCAAAATCCGCAGCCATTTGCGGAGGGCATACGGCTCTTATTCGGCGAAATCCGAGGAACGGACGGTGGAAGCGTCGGGATTGGTATTATACCCTGAGCGGTTCATGTTAACTTACGAGGGGCAGTCGGTAGAGCTTACGCAAAAGGAATCGGTCCTGGTGGAGGCGCTTATGAAGAAATCGGATCGCGTCGTCAGCCGCGGACGCCTGCTGGATCTCATGTGGGAAGACCGGCATTTTATCGACGACAATACCCTGAACGTCTATATTACGAGAATCCGCAAAAAGCTGAAGGAGCTTGGGTTTGATGATCCCGTGGAGACGGTTCGCGGGGCAGGATACATGCTGAGGCTGGAAGGAAAGGGATGACGATGAGGCTTTTTTTTCGGGAACAGCTGCCTTTAATCCTTTTTTATGCCGGGCAAATGTTGATCGTCGGATTGTGGTATTGGTTGGCGGTCGAGGACCATTCTGGGTTCACCGTGTTTTATGGGGCGCTGCTCGGCTTCGTCGTGCTGGCGCTATATTTGGCTTACCGCTACTATACCCATCGGAAGCTGTACGAACGGCTGGAGTCTCCGCTGCAGTCCATGGACCAATCGCTGACCCGGCTGGGCGAAGCGCCGATGGCCGAGGCGGTGAGCGATATGCTTCGCCATCAGTTCCAGCTGTACAAAGACGAGCTCTACGGCACGCAGCAGCGGCTCGATAACCATACCGCGTTCATCAACCGCTGGATTCACCAGATGAAAACGCCCGTTTCCGTCATTCAGCTCACGCTGCAGGATCTGGATCTCGACGATGAAATCGCTGACGGACTGCAGGAGGAAATCGACCGGCTGAAAAAGGGGCTGGAGATGGCGTTATACACGGCGAGGCTGGACAAGTTCGAGCAGGACTTCAAGGTGGAGGGCATGCCGCTTGCGGAAGCGGTCGAAAAAGCCGTCGCCGAAAACAGGCAGTGGTTTATCCGGAAAAAGGTTTACCCGGCGATCGAAATCCCGCCTGGCCTTGCCGTGATCAGCGACGCCAAGTGGCTGGCGTTCGTGCTCGGGCAAGTCATCGTCAATGCCGTCAATTATTCGGAAGGCGAAGGCAAGAAGGTTGCGTTTCATGCCTTTAAACAGGGAGCGCATGCCGTCCTTGAAATTCGCGACGAAGGCATCGGCATCGCCAAAGAGGATTTGGGACGGGTGTTCGATCCCTATTTTACGGGTAATCAAGGCAGGCAATACCATGAATCGACGGGCATGGGACTGTTTCTCGTCCGGGAAGTGTGCCGCAAGCTCGATCACCAGGTGGAGTTGGAGACGGAACCCGGCCAAGGAACGACCGTTAGGTTTACGTTTAAAACCGCTTGAGCCATCAGGGCGCTGCATCCGTGCAGCGTTCTTTTTTTTGCCGCCTTCGGCCGGTTCGAACAAAACCTTACAAAGGTTTAAGGTTCGGGTAAGGAGAATCCATGGTTTTGAAGCCGGTCATGCTATAAAGTGAGATACATAGAGAGAAGAGAACCCAGAAGGAGAGATGTTTGTGACGGAAATATTAAAAGTGACGGGACTCAGCAAAGTATATCCGGGCAAAGTAACGACCCGCGCCTTGACGGACGTGAACTTAAGCATCCAAAAAGGGGAGTTCGTCGGCGTGATGGGGCCTTCGGGAAGCGGGAAAACGACGCTGCTGAACATGGTTTCGACCATCGACGCGCCAAGCTCCGGAACCGTGCTGATCAACGGCAGCAACCCGCATGCCTTAAAGAAAAAGGAGCTGGCTTTGTTCCGCAGGCGGGAGCTCGGATTCGTGTTTCAGGATTTTAACCTGCTGGATACGCTGACCGTGGCGGAGAACATCGTCCTTCCGCTGACGCTTGACAAACAAAGCCTGAAATCGATGGAAGCCCGGCTTGAAGCGATCGCCGACAGGCTTGGCATCAAAGAGATTTTGAATAAAAGGGTGTATGAAATTTCGGGCGGGCAAAGGCAGCGCGCCGCGATCGCCCGCGCCATCATTCCGGAACCCTCGCTTTTGCTGGCGGACGAACCGACGGGTGCGCTGGATTCGAATTCTTCGCAGATCGTCATGCAGACGCTGGAGAAACTTAACGAGGACGACGGCGTCACGATGATGCTTGTCACGCATGACCCTCAGGCAGCCAGCTACTGCCACCGCGTCGTGTTCATCAAGGACGGAACGATTTCCGGGGAAATTCGCAGGGGCGAAAGCCGGCAAGCCTTTTTCCAGAAAATCATCGACATGCTTTCGTATTTGGGAGGTCAGGCTCATGAGCTTTCCTCAATTCGCGTTTAACAACGTCAAGCGGAATGCGCGCGCGTATTTTGCCTATTTCCTGAGCAGCTGCTTCATGGTCATGGTGTTTTTTACGTATGCGCTGTTCATCTTCCATCCGGATATCGATAAAACCGAGCTTGGCTCCAACGTGCAGATGGTCATGCTCATCATGGAATACGTCATTTATATTTTTGCGTTCCTGTTCGTGCTGTATTCGATCGGCTCCTTTTTGAAAGCCAGGAACAAGGAATTCGGCCTGCTGACCATTTTGGGAGCGACCCAGGGCCAGCTCAGCAAACTCGTTTTCGTCGAAAACATGATCATCGGGGCATTGTCGATCGTTACCGGGATGTTGGCGGGGCTGCTTTTGTCGAAGCTGTTTTTGACGCTCAGCGCCCGCATGATCGGGATCGAGGAGCTCGGGCTGTATTTTCCGGCCAAAGCGCTTCTGTTGACGGTCGGCGCTTTTTTGCTGCTGTTTCTGGTCATCTCGGCTTTTACGCTGCTGTTTATCAACCAGAGCCGCGTGCTCGAACTGTTGAAGGGCGGAAGCAAACCGAAAAAAGAGCCGAAGGTTTCGGTTTGGATTTCCCTGTTCGGGGTATTGCTGCTCGCGGCCGGGTATGTCACGGTCGACAATAACCTGGCCGTCGCGGCGGCAACGGGGATTGCGGGTACGTATTTCTTTTTCACGCAAATTACCGTCCTTGTGTTCCGAATGCTCAAAAAAAGCCGGCGCTTGACCTGGCGGGGCACGAACCTGATCTGGATTTCGGAAATGGCCTATAAAATCAAGGACAACGCGGTGATTTTGTTCATGGTGACCGTCGTCACCGCCATTTGCTGCATGGCCGTGGCATTTGTCATGTCCGTCAATGTCCGCACGCAAAACATGTACCACGAAGATCCTTATCCGTTCCGGTATTATGTCAGCGACCCTGCGCAAGGCGAAAGCGGATTGAAAACCGTCGAGCAAAAACTGAAAGAAAAAGGCATCACGTACGAAAAATTCAAAACCGAGTCCTATGTTGCGACAGCCTCCGGAAGAAAAGGCACCGTTACCGTCATGTCGGAGGAAGTGTATAAAAGCATTGCGGATGCGCTGGGGCTGGCAAAGATCGATGCGCTCGAAGGGAAACAAGCCGTCCTGGTGCAGTCCGACAAGGAAGCGCGGAATAACCCGGATTGGTCCGCAGGCTCGTCGATCGAGCTGAAAAATCCGTCTTCCGGGCTGGAAGTCGTCAAGGAAATCCGTACGCAAAAAGAGGTTTCGCCGGTGAACGGCACCAATCTTCTCGTCGTGAGTTCCGCCCTCTATGACGGATTGGTCAAGCAAATCCCGGCCGATCGAAGCTATTGGATCTATACCATTTACATTTATATGGTTCCCGATTGGTCCGGCCAAACGCCTCCGGGCAGAAACGATAAGGAATACAAGGTCGGGCTGGAGCTCGAACAATGGGCCCATGAACGGAACGTAAGCGGCGAATCGGCGGACCTGCTGTCTTCCCGCGGGGGAATGTACGCCCAGCACGAACAGGCGACGGCCATGATGAGCTTCGTCGGCGTTTTTATCGCCTCATTGTTGTCGGTATGTTCGGCTAGCTTCCTGTATTTCAAGCTGCATTCCGAGCTGAGGCAGGACCAGCAAATCTATAACGCCATGTCCAAAATCGGCCTGCAGTCCGGCGAGATGGGCAAATCTTCGACCGTGCAAATTGCGGTGCTGTTTTTCACGCCGATCTTCGTATCGGCGGTCCAAACCTTGGTCGTGCTCAACCGGGTGCGCGAAGGCTTCGATTTGGATGACGTGAACCAGCCCGTGCTGCTGGCTTCGGCCGCTTTCCTGGTCGTGCAAGCCGTATATTTCGTTTTGGTGAGCTCGCGGTACATTCAAAAGCTGAAAAGGGTGATGGTGTAAGGAAAGGAGCTTCATGTTCGTGAAAAGAATCGACATGCTGGATTATTTGCGCGGATTCGCGCTTGTCGGCATCATATTCATCAACATTTATCAGATGGTTCCCTATGTCCCGGTTCCGCCGGAATACGGGTTTTGGAGCCGTCTCGACCAAGGGCTGCTGACGTTTGTGAACGATGCGGTGCACGGCCGTTTTTATACGATTTTCAGCTTTTTGATCGGGCTCGGGTTTTTATCTGTTCGTTTCCCGGGCCCGGGCCAGAGGGGAGAAGGCGAACGTGCTGTTCGTGCGCAGGCTGCTGGTTTTGCTCGTGTTCGGCCTTGTGCATCATCAGTTTCAACCGGGCGAAGCTTTGCTGATTTACGCGCTTTTAGGATTTTTGCTGCTTCCGCTTTACCGGCTGAAACCGGGCGTCAATTTGTCGATCGGCGTGCTTTTCCTGCTTTCGGCCTGCTGGCTCGGACCGATCGGGATCAGCCTGGGGATGTTCCTGTTCGGGTTGTGGGCAGGGCAAAACAAAATTTTTGAAGACGTGCGGCAGCACAAAAAACGATGGATCGTCGCCATGATCCTCTCGCTTGTCCTGATTCCTCTCGGATTATGGGCGGAATCCCGGATCGTCGATGCAACGGGTTTGGTCGACATCGCGATGGTGGCCGGAGGATTGCCCGAGGACGTGTTTTACGTCACGGCGCTGACGCTCCTGCTGGAGCTGCCGTTCATGAAGTTGTGGCTTATGCCGCTGAACCGGCTTGGCCGGATGGCGTTAACCAATTACATCATGCAAACCGTCCTGATTTTGACGTTGGATGCGGTGCTGAACCTGAGCGGCCAGGCCTACTATTTGATATTGGCCATGATTGCCATCGAAATTTTGGTCATCCAAGCCATTTTCAGCACGCTGTGGCTCAGCCGTTTTTCCATGGGACCGCTGGAGTGGGTGTGGCGGATCGGCACTTACGGAAAAATTCCGCCGCATTTTTCCAAGCAAGCTTGATTGAACCCCGGGTGCCAAGGGCCCGGTTCCTGCCATTGAAATTATGCCGCTTCTCCGCTAATCTTAGATCAACTGTCGCCTTTGCATCGTTTTAGGATGCGGGGAACCGAAGAGAATAGCGGAGGATTTGGAATGCGCTTCAGCTTAAAGTGGAAATTAACGGGGTTTTTGGCCGTTTTGCTCGTGTTTGCGATCGGTTTGCTAAGCTTTCTGGTTTTGCAGGGCATCTCCAATAACCAGCGCCGGGAGATGGAACATGCGATGGAACAGCAGGCGGCTGTAGCGGAGGACCGGATCTTGCAAATGTACGTCACGGGAACGCAGGTGGACAAAGAGGCGTTCATGCGTTTGCAGGGGCCGGCTTTGGCGCGCGAGCTGGGCAACGTCAGCGGGATGCGGGTCATTTTGTATGACGCCAAAGGCAAGGCGACCGGAGATTCGCTGATTATGGCCGAAAAACCGGATGTGCGGCGTACGCTGCCGTTTGCCTTGCAAAATAAAATCGCCTATGAAATTCAAGGGGATGTGCTGGATTATTTGGCGCCGGTCGTCAGCGATCAACAGCAGCTTGGCGTCGTCCATTTTCAGACCTCGGTCGGCAGCCAGCATCTTTTTTACCGCAGCATGTTGAGGCTGTTTTTGTTCGCCGGAGCGGCGGTGCTCATCGTTTCGTTTATGTTCGGATGGATCTACATGAACAGGCAGGCCAATGCCATTCACGCGCTGAAAAATGCGACCGAGCGGATCCGGCGCGGGGATTACCTGGCGGAACCGACCCTCAAGCGCAAAGACGAGCTCGGGGACCTCAGCGGCGGCATTTTCGAGATGAACCGGGCCATCCAAGCGAACGTGCAGTCCTTGCAAGCGGAGCAGGAAAAGCTGATGGAAACGCTGGAAACGCTGCGCCAGCTCGAAAAGCGGCAGAAGGATTTTATCCATAACATCAGCCATGAATTCAAAACGCCGCTGACATCGATCCGCGCGTATGCCGACCTGCTGCATCTGTACCCGGACGATCCGGCATTAATCCAGGATGCCTATGCATCGATCACAAAGGAAACGGGGCGGCTGTACGACCTGGTGGAACGGGTTCTCCATCTGGCTGCCGCGGAAAAATATGCGTTTGACCATCATCCGGAGGAGGTTGATCTCAAGGAACTGCTGACGGATGTGTGCGCACGAATGAAAGGTAAAGCCGAACAGTTCGGCATCACGATCCGGCAGCGGCTTGAACCCGCCGTCATTGTCGGCGACCGCAACAACCTCACGCATATTTTCGTCAATTTGCTGGATAATGCCATTAAATATAACGTCGCCCAAGGAGAGGTGACGGTCTCGAATGCAGCCGGGGAGGAAGACGCGGTGGTGCGCATTCGCGATACCGGAGTCGGCATTCCGGAAGAACAGCGGGAGCTGGTCTTCGAACCGTTTTACACCGTCAATCACGACCGTGCGCGAAAATCGGGAGGCAGCGGCCTCGGACTGGCCCTGGTCAAGCAGCTGACGCTGCAAAACGACGGGCGGATCGGGATCGAAACGCCTGCCGACGGTCCAGGGACGGCGTTTATCGTCACGTTTCCGCTGGCCCGAAGGCACTGACCCGGATGATTCCGGCGGGATTGAAGCAGGCTATAAAAGTTCAAAAACGGATACAAGTTTGAAACATTTGATTATATTTTCGAAACGATTGTTCGGTATACTCGAAACAGATCGAAGCTCGGGCGATCCGGCAGAGAACGCGAAAGGAGGGGGCAGCAATGAAAAAAAACGCCGAGCGGAAGCTTGCCAAGGTCGTTGCGGCCATGGCCGCTTCCCTAGCGATCCTGGCCGGATGCAGCGAAAACGGCGGCGCGCGCGTCACCGTCAAAAACCCTCCGATCCGCGAGGAAACCGGCAAGATCGAGCTCGGGCAAATCGTCCGCCTCGAAGATGCTTACGGCTTCGCGTGGCTGTCGGATACGGAAATCATCGCCTCGAAAAAACCGAAGTGGATGGAAGAACCGCTATATGTCCATTCGCTCGTCAAGGAGAAGGACCCGGACAGGGCTCTGGGGGTTCAAGACGCTTTGACGGTCAATCCTTCGCCGGGGGGCGGCATGTTGTTCGTCAGCAATCAGATGAAAGCTTCGTTCGTTTATGCGGATGGCCTAAAAAAGATCCCGCTGCAAGCTTCAAGCGGAAACGAGACCAGCCTGAACGGCAACGTACGCGGCGCCTGGCTGGGCGATCGGGCGTACCTGTTCGCGGAGGTCGACGGGCTTGCCGTCGCCGGTCTGGACGGTCATGTCGCCTCCGTGATGAAGCTGAAAGACGGCCAGGACGTCATCAAAGTGGAAGCGGTCCCCGACCCGAAAGATCCCAACCGGTTCACGGGGTATTTCATCGACAGGGACAGCAGCGTTTACAAGCTGCGGATCGTGATCAAAGAGTCGCGGTTTCCGAAAGCGGAAGGGAAACCCGAGCTGATTCGGACCCGTGCGGCCGATTTTTCGGTATCGCCGGACGGTTCCCGGCTTGCCGTCGCCGAAGAAACCGGGGACCATGCCAATACGCTTGAGCTTGTCGGGACGGGCGCAACCGAAAAGCCGACCCGGCTGACGGAAGGACGGCTCATCAGGCAAATCTCCTGGTCGCCGGACGGCTCCAAGCTGGCCTATTCGATGTTCAACCTGGAGCGGGGCGGCTCGGGCCTTTATGTGATGGACGCGAAGACGGGCCATACGACCCTCGTGTCGTTATACCCGAACCTGCAGAGCATCCTGGTTTGGAGCCCTGACGGGGATCGGCTGATGATGAGCCAGGAACATCCCGAGATGAACCTGACGACGGAAAGAACCAAACTGATGACAGAGATATATCGGTTTAAGTGACTAGAGATATGGAAAGGGGCGAAGGGGGTTGAAACGGAAAAGCGTTCACATGCTGCTGGGGATATCCTTGATGATTGCCGTCAGCGGCTGCGGCAGTCCCCAAAAGGTTACGGTTCAAACGCCTGCCGGGCAGCATGAACAACAGCAGCCTCCCGCCGGGGAGCCGGCCGAAACGAAAGAAGACGTGCTGGAACAATTCAAACTGCTGGCATCGCAGGCGAAGGATGCGGAAGAGACGATTCGATTTTTGGACGACAACATGCCGCAAACGACGCCCGAGCAGGCGGATCGGCTCATTTTGGAGCTCGAGCATTTTTATGACCGGTACCTGCCGAGCTTGAACGACAACTTCGATACGATGCTGTCAAAGCCCGAAACGGCGCAAAAAATGAACGAAATCGGTTACCCGATGAACGTAGACAACATCAAAGGCGACGATACGCTTAAGCAATGGCTTTTGGACCAAATGGCGGGAGGGCTGGCCCTCGGCAATACCGAAGGCATGTTTTACTGGAAGGTCGATTACAAAAAGCTGCAACGATACAGCCGTTATGTCTCCGGTGATATCCGAAGCTACCTGGCGTTGAAAGCCATGGACTCGGAGAAAAACTATATCGAAGACGGGGCGATCGCGGTCTCGAGGGAAGAGCTCGGCAACCGGATCCTCAAAGCGGAATATTATTTGGTCGAGCACCCGCAAGGGCTCCGGGCGAAAGAAGTTTTGCAGATGTACAAATCCTATCTGGATACGTATCTGACCGACTTCCGCTATGACGCCGTCGATGACCGGACGTTAAAGCTGCTCCCGGACGTGAAAAAAAGCTACCGAACCTTCGTCAGCGACCATCCCGAGTCCAAGACGGCGATTATCGTGGAAAAGTACCTCGACGCCATAAACCGGAACAACGACGTGATTTACGAACAAGGAACCGGCGGCATGCAGGGACCGCTCAAAAAAGACATCCAGTCCTTCTGGGATTCCATCGATTTGAAAGTCAACAGCTTGTTCGTATCCTGAAACGAAGGCGCGGAAAATGGTCCGCGCCTTTTTGCTTTTGCCTGAAAACCCGCAATTCGACACGCGCCCCGAAATATGACTTCATCAGGAAATATATGTATAATCGGATTGGGATCATAAAAAGAAAATACACGGATAGGGGAAATCGTCCTATGAAAGAAGGTTATCAAAAGGGAAACTGGAAAGCGTTCGTCCGTTTGGTCCGTGAAACCAAACCTTCCGTTTGGATGCTTTACGTGGCGGTGCTGCTTAGCGTCATTTCGACTTTGGTCAGCCTCGTGGTTCCGCTGTTTACGAAAGGGCTTGTGGACAGTTTTACGGCCGACAGCATTAAACCGTCCCAGATCGCCATGCTGATCGCCAGCTTCGTCGCTTCCGCCATCTCGGGCGGGATATCGATTTATTTGTTGAACCGCCTTGGACAGGAGGTCGTCGCCAAACTGCGGGAGCGGCTGTGGAAAAAGCTGCTGAAGCTGACGATTCCCTATTACGACAATCACCGCACGGGCGATACGATCAGCCGGATGACCAACGATACGGCCGTGCTCAAAGGGCTGGTGTCCGAGCATGTCACGGGATTTTTTAACGGGGTCATTTCGATGGTCGGGGCGATCGTCATTTTGCTCCTTCTCGATTGGAAAATGACGCTGATCATCCTGGCGGCGATTCCCGTGACCGCGGCCGTGCTCGTGCCGCTTGGACGGGTCATGCTCAATATTTCGCGCCGGCTGCAGGACGAAACGGCCGATTTTACGACGATTCTGAATCAGGTGTTGTCCGAAATCCGCCTTGTCAAAGCTTCGAACGCCGAGGAACGGGAAAACGCCATGGGAGCGAAGGCGATTGCGGGCTTGCTGAAACTCGGGATCCGCGAAGGGAAAATCCAGGCTTTCATCGGGCCGATCATTTCGTTCGTCATGATGGGCCTGATGGTGCTCATCATCGGATACGGGGGAATGAGGGTTTCCAGCGGCGCCCTTTCCGCGGGCGACCTGGTGGCGTTTATTCTGTACCTGGTGCAGATCATCATGCCGATGAACCAGATTACGATGTTTTTCACGCAGCTCCAAAAATCGGTCGGGGCGACGGAACGCATCGTCGGCATTCTCGAAGACCGCCAGGAAAACGTCAAGGTCGGCAAGGCGTTGACCGGCCCGATCCAAACGATTCAGCTGGAGCATGTTTATTTTTCGTACGAAAAAGGCGACACCGTCCTTCATGATATCAGCTTCACGCTGGAGCCGGGGAAGGTGACGGCCGTCGTCGGCCCGAGCGGAGGCGGCAAAACGACGCTGTTTTCGATCATCGAGCGTTTTTATCTCCCGGACAGCGGCATGATCCGCGTCGGCGGGCAGGATGTCAGCGAATTTTCGCTGGAGTCCTGGCGCAAACAGATCGGATACGTTCCCCAGGAAAGTCCGATCGTCGCGGGGACGATCCGCGATAACATATGTTACGGCATGGACCGGGACGTGAGCGATGAGGAGCTTAAACAAGCAGCCCATATGGCTTACGCCGATATTTTTATCGACGAGCTGCCCGAAGGGTACGAAACGGAAGTCGGGGAACGCGGGATCAAATTGTCCGGCGGCCAACGCCAGCGGATTTCCATCGCCCGGGCGCTTTTGCGGAACCCGCAGATTTTGATGCTGGACGAGGCGACGTCAAGCCTGGACAGCCAGTCGGAGGTATTCGTGCAAAAAGCGCTGCAAAACCTGATGAAAGGACGCACGACGCTGGTCATTGCCCACCGGCTGTCGACGGTCGTGGATGCGGACCAGATCCTTTTTATCGAAAAAGGACGCATTACGGGCAGGGGAACGCATCAGGAACTCGTCGAAAGCCATCCGATGTACAGGGAGTTTGCCAACCAGCAGCTCCGGATCGCGGAAACGGTCCTTCAGGAAGAGGTTTGATCATGATTGACTTTTGCCAAGATGGATTTTATAATCGGTCTATACCCCAAAGGGTATGGTTAACGAGCTGAAATATTTCCGCGCAAATGCGGTCTTTCTGCATAAATCGGGCCACCACAGGGACGGCGCCCGGTTTATTTTGACGATGAACATATACGTTAAAAGGAGGAACATGTATCGATGCTGTGGGTAGTGTTCGCTGTTCTTGCCGCAGCGTTTGGCTTATGGGCCTTAAGAGAGCTGCGGCCGGTGAACGGATTGACCTTCATCAGTCCCGAAGAACTGCAGGCGCAACGAGAGAACCGGCAGGACCTGCAAATGCTTGACGTGAGAGACGCGGCCGATTATATCAAGCACCATGTTCCCGGATCGATCAACATTTCCATCGGAAGATTGCCTTACGTTCACCATTCGCAATTAACGTCCGATGAACCGGTGCTGATTTTGGCGGAAAACAGCCGCCAGATCAAAAAAGCGGCGCGCATGCTAAAGCGGTACGGCTTTTTGCGGATCTATGCGCCGAGCAACGACAAAGCCGTTTGGAACTGCGGCGTTTGCTGCCGCTCGTAAGGCCGATGCAGATGACCTGGCGTCTCCGCCGGGTTTTTTCTTTGACGTGCCGGACAAGTCGATGCCTTCTGCACGCCCGGTTTTATTTTCCGTACGGGAGGGAGCATTCCATTGCAAGTTGTCATGATCGGCCCCTTCATGCTGAAATTTTCGCTGCTCTTGCTGGCAGCCTCCGCCGTTTTAGGCTATTTGGCGCCTTTTCTGCTCGCCAGACGCGTGGATCCTGCCGTTCGCAAGCCCGTGATGGACGATCTTACGACGGCCCTCCTGATCGGCATCCTGGTCTGGAAGTTCAGCGTCATCGTGTTTGATATCCAAAGCGTCATTCGTTCGCCGTTGTCTCTCCTGTATTACACGGGCGGGACGGAAGGGATGGCGTTGGCCACGGCGGTCGCCTTCCTCATTCCGGCGTACAAATGCCTGAAATACCGCAGGCCATGGGCGGTTTACGCCAATACCGCATTGGCTTGGCTAGCCGCGGGAGACGGGATATGGAACTTGCTCCGTGTCTTTTCCGGCCGGGGCGGAGCGGTAGACATCGTTTCGGCGGCCGTTGCCGCCGCCATCGTCGCCTACCAGTTCCGGCAGCGGGAACGGTTGTTCAGCGGATATCATTTCATCGTTTCGGTCCTGTGGCTGGCGATCGGCATGTTTGCCGCTTCGCTGCTTGGCGCCGCCCGGGATGAAGCTTTTTGGCTGGGTTTTACCGGTTGGCAGCTGTCGCTGATGTTCATCATGGTCCTTTCCCTTGCCGTTAAAATCATGTTTGACTTCAAAAGCAAATCGAATCGCACTTAAACCCGGATATGATTCTATTTTTCTGCATGAGCCGCGTATGAACGCGGCTTTTTTGGTTCATGCTAGCTATTTTAGGTTCGATTTCATTGACATCGTCCCGGCGGAGTGAATATAATGTGCTTAACAAGTTTAATACATGAACATATGCTCATATTATATTTACAGATTGGATCGGAGGCATTGCGATGGCTGAAGCAACCGGAAGAGTGAAAAGGGAACTCGTGCTGGACGGCTTGGATTGCGCGAACTGTGCCATGAAAATCGAAGACGGCGTGAAAAAGATGGAGGGAATTGCCTCCTGCTCCGTTAATTTCGTCAAGCAAACGCTGACCTATGAAGCCGACGGCGAAGACGATGAGCTGGCGTCCAAGGTGAAACATAAGATCAAAAAGCTTGAGCCGCACATCAACGTCTTGGATCCCCAAACGAAGCAGGGCGCATCTTCAGGCGTCAGCCGCGGACACGGTCATCCTCACGAACACGGGCACCATCACGCACATGGGCATGACCATGCGGAAGCGCACGGGGAGGAAGGACATTCCCACGGTCACGACCATGGCCGCGGCGGAACCAAGGTCATGGCTGCGCGGTTGCTCGTCGGTGCGGCGCTGACGGCTGCCGGGATGCTGCTGCAGACGAATGCTTATATCGAACTGGCGATTTTTTTGGTCGCCTATGTCGTTGCCGGCGGGGACATCGTCCTTCAAGCGGTGAAAAATATGTTACGGGGACAGGTATTCGACGAATATTTTCTCATGTCGCTTGCGACGATCGGCGCTTTTGGCGTCGGGCAATATCCCGAAGGCGTCGCCGTCATGCTGTTCTACCAGCTGGGCGAGATGTTCCAAGGGATTGCGGTAAACCGTTCCCGGAAATCGATCAGCGCCATGATGGACCTGCGGCCTGATTATGCGAACGTAAAAACGGGCGGCGATACGAGACGCGTGTCTCCCGAGGAAGTGCAGGTCGGAGATCATATCGTGGTGAAGCCCGGAGAGAAGGTTCCGCTGGACGGGATCGTTATCGAAGGCAGCTCGATGGTGGATACGTCGGCATTAACCGGGGAATCGGTTCCGCGCGGCGTTGGGGCCGGCCAGGAGGTGCTGAGCGGGTTCATCAACAAAAACGGCGTATTGACGATTGAAGTCTCCAAGGATTTCGGGGAATCGACGGTTTCGAAAATTTTGGATCTCGTCCAAAACGCGAGCAGCAAAAAGGCGGCTACCGAAAAGTTCATCACCAAATTCGCCAGATATTATACGCCCGTGGTCGTCATCGTAGCGCTGCTGCTGGCGCTGGTTCCGCCGCTTTTCATCCAGGGGGCGAGCTTTGCCGAATGGATCTACCGGGCGCTGATCTTCCTGGTCATCTCCTGTCCGTGCGCGCTGGTGGTATCGATTCCCCTCGGCTTTTTCGGCGGCATCGGGGCGGCATCGAAATCCGGCATTTTGGTGAAAGGAAGCAACTATCTCGAAGCGTTGAACGACGTCAAATATGTCGTATTCGATAAAACCGGAACGCTGACCAAAGGGGCGTTCAAGGTAACGAACATCCATCCGGCGCTCGAAGGGCTGGACGAAGCGGCGCTGCTGGAAATAGCGGCGCATGCCGAATACCATTCCACCCATCCGATCGCGGAATCGATCCGTGCGGCGTACGGAAAGGAATTGGACGAGACGCGGATTGAAGGCTACGACGAAATTTCCGGCCATGGCGTTCAAGTGAAGGTCGGCGGCAAGGAAGTATGGGCAGGGAATGCGAAGCTTATGGAGCGGGAAGCCCTTCCCTATGAAAAGCCGGAAACGGCGGGCACGATCGTTCATATCGGCCTAGACGGGCAATATGCCGGGTATATCACGATTTCGGACGAGGTGAAGGAGGACGCGGCGGAGGCGGTCCGTACCTTGAAGGAGATGGGAAAAACGACCGTGATGCTGACGGGAGATGCCCGATCCGTCGGCGATGCCGTCGGCCGTTCGCTTGGCTTGGACGAAATCCATGCCGAACTTCTGCCGCAGCATAAGGTCGAGGAGATCGAAAAGCTGGACGCCCGGAAATCCCCGAAAGAAAAAATCGTGTTCGTCGGCGACGGCATCAACGATACGCCGGTGCTCGCCCGCGCGGATATCGGCGTGGCCATGGGCGGCCTCGGCTCGGATGCGGCGATCGAAGCGGCGGACGTCGTAATCATGACGGATGAGCCTTCCAAGGTGGCAGCCGCCATCCGGATTGCCAAACGCACGCGCGCCATCGTATGGCAAAACATCATTTTTGCGTTAGGCGTAAAAGCGATCTTCCTGCTGCTCGGCGCCTTCGGAATCGCAACGATGTGGGAAGCCGTATTTTCCGACGTCGGGGTTACGCTCCTGGCGGTGCTGAACGCGATGCGGGTGCTGAAAGCAAAAGCTTAATAGTCAAACAAGGCCGTTTTTAAATCATTCGAAGATCGCCGAAAGGACGCTTCGTCTCTCCAAGGGAGACCGGCGTTCTTTTTTTATTGTTGCCAAATGCCCCCTTTTATTGATCCGAATCCCCCTATTTTCAGGAAGGGCTTTCATGAATAATAAAGGTGTTCGAATCGCATGAACCTGAAAAAGGAAGATGGGAAAGGGGAACATCGCAATGAACCAAACCGCAAATACGGAATGGAAGGCCCAGTGGATCTGGGGAAGCGGGGAACCGAGTCCGAGGAATAAATGGCGCTGCTTCCGGCGCGCCTTCAAGGCGCGGCATTCCGTGCAATCCGCCAGCATCCGCATTAGCGCCGATTCCCGATACGTACTGTACATCGACGGCAAGCCGCTTGGACGGGGGCCCGTGCGTTCCTGGCCTTTCGCCTGGTCCTACGACGAATATGAGATCGGTCATCTGCTGGAGCCGGGAAAAGAAACGGTCATCGCCGTGCTGGTCATGCATTACGGCATATCCACGTTCCAATACCTCCGCGGGCGCGGCGGACTTTTGGTCCAACTGGACATTCGGAATGCGGAGTCCGGCTTGGATTCCGGCCTGGATTCCGGCGATCCGCATCCGCAGGAATGGAGCATCGTCACCGATTCCTCTTGGAAAACGGCAATCCACCGGGGGCATGACCCGAATTCCTCGCGCATTTCCTGCCAAATGGCTTTTACGGAAATCATCGATGCCGCAAAATGGGATGATCGGTGGATCACGGCCGCGTATGACGACAGTGACTGGGAGCAGGCTTCGGTCATTGGCCCCGTGGGCGTGGAGCCGTGGACGAAGCTGATACCGAGGGACATTCCTTATTTAACGGAGGAGCCCGTTCATCCGTCTCGGGTGGAAAGCATGAGCGGCGTGCGTCCGCCCGCTTGGAGCGCGGTCATCGATTTATACGGCATGATGTCGCCGAACAGCGGGGAGCATGCCAACAATGCCGCTTTTTGCGGCTATTTGGCCACACGGGTCATCTTGAACGAAGCGGCTTCCTTTACGATCGGCCTTCCCGATTCGGGCCGCATCGATCCGGTCATTAGCGTCGACGGACAAGTGTACACGCCGGAGGATTTTACCGGCGAGGCTCCCGAGCGTTATTTGACGATAGCCTTGGAAGCGGGGGAACATCTCCTCCTGATGGACGTTACCGGCGTGAGCCACGGGCATGGCTTCCATCTCGGCTTCGACTGCGCTTCGCCATTTAGGCTTGAGGCCGTAAACGTGCCGAAGGCAGGGAAATCCACGGCAGATCAAAATGCGGGTGAAGCCATGAAGGCCGGGGGAGCAGCGGCCGGAGGATCAGTTGCGCAACCGGAGCTGTCCGAGTTCAGCTTGATCGGCCCGTTTGATGCGGTGGCTATGATCGATCACCGGCCAACGAGACCCTTGAACCGCGAGCATCCGGACTATCAAGCGGTTCGGACGGCCGCGTCCGCTTCCGACCTGCAGCCGTACGCAGCCTGGATTCGGCCGGTGGAACCTCCGTTCATAAACCGAAACGACGTTTTTGCTTCTTGCGTATGGAAAAGGGACGAAGCGGTCCAGAGGATGCCTGCTTCTTTGCAGTCCGCCGCGATTGCAGGCCCGGACGCCGCCGTTCTTCCCGTGCTTCCGGGTTGGGATACCGAAATAGTCATCGATTTCGGAAGGGAATTGTCGGGCTACATCTCGTTCGAGCTGGATGCCGCAAGCGGCACCGTGATCGATTTGTACGGCTTTGAGTTCATGAAGGACGGCTGGCGGCAGCACACCTACCAGCTGGATAATACGCTCCGTTACCGTTGCCGCGAAGGCAGGCAGGCTTACACGTCTTTGATCCGCCGTGGGCTGCGTTATCTGGCGCTGACCGTGCGGGGAGCCGGCCGGCCCGTCCGCCTGTTCGAGGTGAAAATGATCCAAAGCAACTATCCGGTGGCGAACATCGGCAGCTTCCGCAGCAGCGATACGCTGCTCAATGAAATATGGAGGATCAGCCGCGATACGACCCGCCTATGCATGGAGGACACGTTCGTGGATTGCCCGGCGTACGAGCAGGCTTATTGGGTCGGGGATGCCCGAAATGAAGCGCTGGTCGGCTACTATGCCTTCGGCGCCAAAGAAATCGTCGAGCGCTGCCTGAAGCTCGTGCCGGGTTCGGAGTTCCAAACGCCGCTGTACGCAGATCAAGTGCCGAGCGGCTGGAACAGCGTCATTCCGAACTGGACCTTTTTTTGGGTGACGGCGTGCCTCGAATATTACCGGTACGATGGCCGTGAGGAATTCCTGCACGGGATCTGGCCTCACGTCAAACTTGCGATGGAGCAATATTTGAAGCATATCGACGGGAACGGGCTGTTTTCGTTTGACGGCTGGAATCTTCTGGACTGGGCGCCGTTCGAGCAGCCGAACGAAGGGGTGGTCGCCCCGCAAAACATGTTTTTGTGCCGGACGTTGAACCATGCGGCCGAAATAGGGGCCGTTGCCGGAGATCAGGAGGGCTCCGCGCGTTTCCGGAAGGAAGCCGACAAGCTGAAAACCTCGATCAATATCCGCCTTTGGGATGAGGCGCGGCAGGCGTATGCCGACTGCATCCGCCGGGATGGCGGCTTCTCCGGGACGTTAAGCGCCCAGACGCATGTCGTGGCTTATTTATGCGATATCGCGGATGGGGAAAGGCTGGAAAAAATTTCGTCCCATATCCTGCAGCCGCCGCCGTCCTTCGTCAACATCGGCAGCCCGTTCATGTCTTTCTTTTATTACGAAGCCTTGGCCCGGATGGGACGGCTGGATGTCATGGTCGACGATATGCGCGCGAGTTACGGGATCATGATCGAAAACGGCGCGACGGCATGCTGGGAGATGTACCCGTGGAGCGGATTTTTCAAGGATCCGAGAATATTGACCCGGAGCCATTGCCATGCATGGTCCGCCGGACCGGCCTATTTCCTCGGAGCCTATATCCTTGGCGTTCAAGGCGCGAACCCCGGCTGGTCCACGGTAAGGGTGGCACCGCAGCCATGCGGGCTGGAACGCGCCTCGGGTTCCGTGCCGCTGCCGGATGGCGGGCGCATCGACGTTTCCTGGCGGATCGAAGGAACGGATCGGTTGATTCTTGCCGTTTCGGCGCCGCCGCATATTGAAATCCGGACGGCTGCGCCGGAAGGATACGACATGAAGGTCGAGTTTCATTGAATGGGGTGTCCTAGGCGGCAAGAGGCGCTCTTGTACCGATTACGCATAGCCGATCCGTCTGATGCATGTAAAAACCGCCTCCCGTTAGCGTCGGGAGGCGGTTATTTGCCGAGGATATCCGTTTATTTGATGTCGTACGGCAGCTCGAACGTCCAGAGGTCGGTTCCGTTTTCCGGCGACCCGGGGTCATTGACCCCGAAATCATTATCGTTGACGATGACCAGCTTATGTCCGTCCACGAGGGAGATGCCTTCGATTTTTTCGTTCGGGTACTTGAACTCCACGGCATCCAGCACCGTCCGTTTGACCGGCGTTTGGACGCCCATTTGCCGCAGCTCGGTCAAGCTGAGCTGTTCCAGCGTTTTGCCTGCTTGGGAGGCGTCATCGTATTTGCCCAGAACGTTCGTGGCGTTGCTTAGGTCGATGGCGAAGATTTTTTTCAGCTGGGCGGCGTCCCCGGCGTTTTTGTCGCGTTCGTCGATGAGGAGCGTATGCTCATTGACCGCAACCAGGTCGGAAATGACGATGTCAGATTGCTTCAAATCTTTGAATTGTCCCGCATCCTCCGTGATGTAGGCATATTCGGCGACCGGTTTCAATGTTGCGAGATCGATTTTCAAAATCCGGAGCGTACGCGAATTGTCCACGCTTTTGTCCGGATTGCGGAGCGGACTCTGCATGGCCATGAACATCCATTTCCCGTCCGGCGTAATCCCTACGGCTTCCGCGCCGCGGTTTTGGCGGCGGTTCAAATATACGGCAGGCAGGTTGTCCTTAAGCGGCAGCGCGGCCGTGTTTAATGCCGGGTCGATCCCTTTCGGGGCGATCCGCTGCAGCAGGGTGCCGTCGCGTTTGACCTGCACGAGGTAGGGGCCGTATTCGTCGGAAATCCAAAACGTGCCGTCCTGCGGATTATAAGCCAACCCCTCGACGTCGAGGCCGTACGGATCGTATTGAATGACGTTCTGGGCGGCCTTATCGTACGGTACTTCGTCGCGGGATTTCAAGTTTGGCAGGCCCGTAATTTTGTCCGTTCCGTTCACCGGATCTTTGCCGCTTATTTTCAGCGGAATGGTTTCAAGGATGTGGATCTTCCCTTGCTCCAACTGGATTTTGTAGATGGAAGGCGTGTAATTCGGAAGCGGGAAGGTGCGCCGCGTTTTGCCGTCAACGTCGATTTCGCCGTTTGGGCCGCGGTCGGCCGTGGTGTAAAAAACGTTGTCCGGGTCGCCCGGAATATGGGTCAGCGAGGAGCCGACGCCGAACTTGACGCCTTCCGCCAAATCTTTTTCATGAAGCGTGTATTTCCCCGTCAGTTTCGGTTTATCGGAAAACAAAGCCGTTTTGCTTGCGTCATCCCAATCCACGTATTTCCCAAGCAGATCGGCGACGTCGCGCAAAGGCAGGAAAAGGCGATCGTCCTGCAGAACGGCCGGCGTCGATGGCGTGAAGGCTTGTCCGTTGGCGGAATATTTGATTTCCGGTGCGGCCGCATGGGCGGAAGGAAGCAGCGCCGAACCGACCGCCAAGGCAGCGATGGCGGAAACGAACCATTTTTTTGTCATGAAAGTGACCCCTTTCGAATGATGGCTGAAATATATGTATCATGGTCATTGTATTGAAGTTTTGTTAACGAGGCGTTATCCGGAGATGATCGGAGGGTAAAATGTGACCTGCTCCCATTACGCAGGCATTGCAATTGATTTTTTGATACAATGTAGACATTGAGAAAGATTCTTAATTGGAGAGAGGGAACGCATAGATGAACATTTCTGAGGCCATTCGTACGCGCCGGAGCATCGGGAAAGTCACCGAAGAAGAGATTCCGGTTTCGAAAATCGAGCAAATTTTGGAGGCGGGCACCTGGGCCCCCAACCACAAAATGACCGAACCTTGGCGCTTTTTCGTGCTGAGGGGCGAAGGACGGAAGGTGCTTGGGGAAGCTTTGGCGGACGTGGCGCTCGCAACCGCCGCCGATCCGTCTTCGCCGGAAGCAGCGGCCGCGGCCGAAGCAGCCAGAGCCAAACCGTTTCGGGCGCCGGTGATCATTACCGTAGCCGTGACGCCTGCCGAGCATGAAAAAGTGATCGAGCTGGAAGAATACGGCGCGGTATTCGCCGCCATTCAAAACATGCTGCTTGAAGCCCACGGATTGGGCCTTGGCGCCATCTGGAGAACCGGAGCACCGACATACCACGCCAAGATGAACGAGCACTTCGGGCTTGGCGCGAAAGATAAAGTGCTGGGTTTCATTTATTTGGGAATACCTGCCGAAAAACAGGCGCCACAAGGAAAACGCAAGCCGTTCGGAGAACTCACGGTATGGGTCGACGAGGCCGGTCCGCTTCGAAAGTAACGTGGGAGCATCAAACCCTAAAGCCATAAAAAAAAATCCGCGCCAAAGCGCGGATTTTTGGCGTTTTACCCCAACGGAAGAGGGGCGAATCTTTCTGGAACTCCACGGACCGCACGTCTTTGCAATCGATCCGAAAGATGTCTCCGTCCGAATCGCGTTGCCGTTTGGCGTCGATGATCATGTTCTCCTTCCGCAATCTTCATCCGCTTCATCATAACAAGCCGACGAGCAAAATGGTTCGGATAAAGCAACGATGGCTGAAAATGTGTAGCAAATGTGAAGACGAAATCCCATCTTTCTACATATTTGCTGGATATACTAGGGAAGAGCATGAAGATGAAGGAGGAGTGTTCGGCATGAACACATTTGCAGCAATCAAAAAAACGTTATTTGCCGGGACGTTCGCCTTGCCGCTGATCCTTGCAGGCTGCTTTGAAGGCAAACAAGCGGACATGCACGGTGCTCACGCTTCCGATCAACCGGCAGCAGGGACGGCGTTGACCCAAGGTGCGGCCGAGACGGTGAAGCCAAGCCCGGCGGACGGACGGGAAGTCACGTTGACGGCGCAGGAAAGCACGCTGGATGCGGGACAGGGCCGAAAGCTGCCGGTATGGACGTTCAACAATTCGGTGCCGGGTCCCCAAATCCGGGTGAAGCAGGGGGAGATGGTCAAGATAACGGTCAAAAATACGCTGAAGGTTCCCGTTTCCCTGCATGTGCACGGATATCCCTTGCCTTTCGAGATGGACGGAATCCCCGGCGTCAGCCAAAATGCCATCGCTCCCGGCAAAAGCTTTACGTACGCCTTTAAAGCGACGGTACCGGGAACCTACTGGTATCATTCGCATCAGAATAGCGTCAAGCAGGTGGATATGGGGCTTTACGGTTCCTTTGTCGTCGAAAGCGAAGAGGATGTCATCGACCGGGATTACACGCTGGTGCTGGATGAATGGATGAGCGGCGGCTTGGATGCGGAAAGCGGCGGCCATGAGGCCGAGTCGCCGGGACATGATGAGCACGGAATGGACATGCAGGGCATGGATATGAACGACCACGGCATGCAGGGAATGGACATGGGTGCGGGGAACGAAGGCGGGGCATCGGCGGGACATGACATGAGCAGCGGCCATGATGGCGATGCATCCATGGGACACGACATGAGCATGTACGATTTATATACGATCAACGGCAAAACGTACCCGGCATCCGAGCCGCTGATCGTCAAGGAAGGCGACATCGTGCGGCTGCGGCTGGTTAACGCCGGTTATATGAGCCATTCCCTGCATCTGCAAGGACATCGTTACCGGATCGTCGCAACCGACGGCAACCGGATAGCGAATCCGGATTGGGTCGAAAACAAACTGCTGGCCATCGCTCCCGGGGAGCGGTACGATATCGAATTCGAAGCGAATCATCCCGGAACGTGGCTGCTCGACGAGCATAGCAATAACCCGGCCGCCAACAACATGAAAATCGCGATCCAATACGAAAACGCGCCATCTTCGCAGAAAGAACAGGAGCAGGACGATTCGGCCCAAATGCTGGAAACGGTCGACGTGACGAAATACGGGAAGCCGGAGAAAGGCAAATTTTCGCTAAACGATCAGTACAATCTCGAATATACGATGGACTTGGGCACGAGCCGCCGCAACGGGGAGATGGTGTATACCATCAACGGCAAAGTGTTTCCGGACACCGATCCGGTTAAAGTGAAAACGGGGGATAAGGTCAAGGTCCATTTCGTAAACTCTTCGGCCGGCGAAGACCATCCGATGCATCTGCACGGGCATACGTTCCAGGTGCTGAGCAAAAACGGAACGCCGCTCGGCGGAGCGGCGGAATATAAAGACACGCTGAACGTCAAACCCGGCGAAGATTACGTCGTGGCATTCGAAGCCAACAATCCCGGCGACTGGATGTTCCATTGCCATGACCTGCATCATGCGGCGGCAGGCATGGTGACGGAGCTGAAATACACGGATTTTAACAACACGTTCGAACCGGATCCGAATGCCGGAAATATGCCGGAATAAGACAAAGCAGCCGGGTTCCCGAAAGCGGCGTCGTTCATGCCCCCAAGCCAGGAATCAGGCTGCTTTTTCTTCCAAATCTACGGAAAAATATCGCGAAAAATTCAAGATTGCGCCATATCATTTTTACCGATTTCGCTTATAATAGGGCGGAACGGCGCATTTTTTTGGCAAAATCTGCAGCAAAAAAAGCCCTCGCCGATCCCGGGAGGGCCTTTCTTTGAAGTTTACCCGTGCTGGGTGTGCTGCAGCGTTTGCACGAAAATTTGTTCGATATGCGTATCGTCAAGCGAATAATAGACGGTTTTTCCCTCTTTGCGGCGTTTAACGATGCGCAAATTTCGCAAATAACGCAGCTGGTGGGATACGGCGGATTGTCCCATGCCGAGCAGCACCGTAAGGTCATGCACGCACAATTCCCGCTGCAGAAGCGCATCGATAAGCTTCACGCGGGTGGGATCGCTAAATGCCTTAAACCAGTCCGCGACCTGCGAGGCGGCCTGATCATCGATCAGTCCTTCCTTGATCCGGTTCAGTTCGGCTTCCGAGCCCATGCAGGTTGCATCGCATTCTTCGATCGGGTTGATGGACGGTTCCATTGGATAATCACCTTTCTATCGGCTTGCGTGTTAAGCTTATGATCCCAATTATAGCAAAAGAAATGCTTAAACGAAATGATTACAATCAAGCGTAATCGCTGCGCCGTCTTTAAAAGGCGGAGATTCCGGTTTCGCGAAAGGCGAAATATGAGCCCGGTTACGAGGTTCAAAGATCGGCTTTTGCGAGAACCAAAAACGAGGAGAGATGATGTTGGGCAAAAAAACACGTATTACCGTTCTTGGCGTCGTCATTTCAAGCATGCTGCTGGCCGGTTGCGGAGCCAAAGAAGCCGAGCCGCAGGATCGTCACGCAGGCGAGCATCAGATGGTGGCCGCAAACGGGGACCTGCAGGAGCAAACGGCGGGATTGGACAAGCTTCCGACGTTTTTGGACCCGCTTGATCCGATGCTGAAAACGGCATACAGCACGGCGGGCGAGGTCAAGGAAATATTGAAGTCGATTCCTTGTTATTGCGGCTGCGGCGACAGCGCCGGGCATCAAAGCAACTTAAACTGTTTTATCAAAGAAGTGAACCCGGACGACGGCAGCGTCGTATGGGACGATCACGGCACCCGTTGCGGGGTATGCGTGGAGACGGCCATGACCGTGTCGGAGCTGAGCAAGCAGGGGAAATCGGTAAAGGAAATCCGTTCGATCATCGACCAAACCTACTCAACGGGTCAATATGCCCCGCCGACGCCAACCCCCGAAGTGATGTAATGGAATCGATTTGTCATGCGACGCAGGCGAAAAGCCTGCGTTTTTTTTGTTAACAATATATTGAATATAACAAATATATATTATATTATAATTCCAAAGTCTGTAAATGGCAGCGCAGAAACGGCGGCAAAAACAGACGGTTATCGCGAGGTAACGGAAATATGCGGGACCGCGGCTGCGCCGGATTAGAAGCGAACCGCAAGCGGTGCCCGAGACAGCAGCGCGAAGGGGGGAAACGAGGGTCCATCGGGAATCAGGCATATGCACATAATGCAAACGCTTACATATCTTTTGGCTGGTTCTTTTACCATCAAGAAGAGAGGTGAGGTTCATGAAATCATCTTTGCTTTGGAAAAGGGTATGGCGCCACAAATTGTTTTATCTGTTTATGCTGCCCGGCATCGCTTGGTTTTTCATTTTTTCTTACGTGCCTTTGTACGGGCTTCAAGTCGCGTTCCGGGACTTTACGTTCGTCGGCGGCTTTACGGGCAGTCCCTGGGCGGGACTGAAATATTTCGAGCAGTTTTTCGATTACTACCAATCCGGGGCGATCATTCGGAACACCATCGTCATCAGCTTGCTGAAGCTGCTGGTCGGTTTTCCGATGCCGATCATTTTGGCCCTTCTCCTCAATGAAATCCGCAATTTGAAGTTCAAGAAAACGATCCAAACGCTATCTTACCTCCCTTATTTCGTGTCCTGGATCGTCGTCGTCACGTTGATGCAGCGCCTGCTGTCGATGTACGGGGGACCGGTCAACGATCTTTTAACCTCCATGGGCATGCAGCCCGTGCAATTCATGTATAACACCACCTGGTTTTATCAACTGATCCTAGGCTCCGACATTTGGAAAAACATCGGCTGGAACTCCATCATCTACATGGCCGCCATCGCGGGCATCGACCAGCAGCTATACGAAGCCGCCAAAATCGACGGCGCGGGCCGCTTCCGCCAAATTTGGCACGTCACGCTTCCGGGCATTCGCAACATCGCGGTGATCCTGTTCATTCTCGCGACGGGAAGCTTGATGAGCGCAGGGTTCGAGCAGCTGCTTCTCCTGAACGGACCGGCGACCGCGAATATCGGCAGCGTCCTGGACGTGCATGTCATTACGTCGGGGATTCAGCAGGGAAGATTGAGTTATGCGGCGGCCGTCGGATTGTTCCAGAGCGGCATCGCGCTGGTGCTGATCGTCACCGTCAACTGGATTGCCCGCAAAGTCAGCGACGTCTCGCTGTTTTAAGGAAGGGGGAGCCGTATGCAAACGCATCGTTTTTCCGTATTCAATTTGTTGAATTACATCCTCTTGACCCTGTTCGGTTTTTTGATGATTTATCCGTTTATTTACATCCTCATTTATTCGCTGAACGACGGCAAAGACTCGATGATGGGCGCGTTGTACTTTTTCCCGCGGAAATTCACCCTGGACAACTACGCCCAGGTTTTTGACAACAAGCAAATCTGGCAGGCCTACAAAATCACGATTTTGCGGACGGTGACCGGAACGGTGCTGCACGTGCTTTTATGCACGCTGATGGCCTATGCTTTATCGAAAAAAACGCTGCCGGGACGCACCTTCTTTACTTTCTACATCTTTTTGCCGACCATCTTCAGCGCCGGGTTCATTCCTTATTTCATTACGCTTCAAAAGCTTCACCTGATCAACACGTTCTGGGTGTACGTGATCCCGATGCTGTTCAATTTCATGCATATCGTCATAATCCGGACGTTCCTGCAGGGCATCCCCGAAGAGATCGAGGAGTCGGCGCGGATCGACGGGTTAAACGACTTCCAGATTTTCATGCGCATCATCATTCCTTTGTCCGGTCCCGTCATCGCGACGATATCGCTTTTCATCGGGGTCGCGCACTGGAACGACTGGTTTACGGGAACCTATTACGTTTCGGACAAAAACCTCATTCCGGTGCAAACGCTGCTGCAGCAGATGCTGACCGAAGCCGAGGCGCTGTCTTCCTCGATGCAAAGAGCGGCCCAGCAGGGCGGACAAACCGTCAACGTCAACATGGCCGGCGCGACGCCGGAATCGCTGCGCATGGCGCTGCTCGTCATTACCGTGTTCCCGATTTTATGCGTCTATCCGTTCCTGCAAAAGTACTTCGTCAAAGGCGTCATGATCGGTTCGGTAAAAGGCTGATGCAGGTTCCTTCATGGAACTTGATCATATCAAATCATTTTCAGGGAGGGTCTATATGGCGAAATTTCGTATGAAAACGGTAGGTTCACTGTTGTCGGCCATGATGCTTACAAGCTTGCTTTACGGATGCGGAGGAGGAGGCGGCGGGGATTCCGCGGACGGGGACGCCGTGACGCTGACGATCCTGAACAACTGGAACGGTTCGTCCGGACCGGACACCGATACGACGCCCGTCACGAAAGCCATCGAAGAAAAAACGGGGATCAAAATCAAGATCGACTATACGAAAGGCAGCGAGGTGGAGAAGGTCAACCAGATTTTCGCGACGCAGGATTTACCCGACATTTATACCGGACCCGCATGGGGAGGCGAATTGGACGGGATCATCAAAGCCGCCAAGGAAGGACAATTGGTGGATCTGACCGACAAAATCGACAAGTACCCGAACCTCGCCAAGGCGATCGCCAAGGAAAACGTTCCGCCGGCGCTTTACGAAAAAGCGATCGGAGGCATCGACGGCAAAAAATACATGCTGTATCAGAACCATCCGGCGACGGGGGATGACGTCAACGATTGGCTTTACGGCTTTTACGTGCGCAAGGACATCGCGGAAAAGGTCGGGGTCGATCCGCAATCGGTCAAAACGAAAGAGGACTTGTACCAGTTCCTGAAAAAAATCAAGGACGCGAACCTTACCGAAAACGGCATGCCGGTACTGCCGCTGGGCGGCTTCCATGACGGATGGGCCGTGGGCATCGGGAGCACCATGTTTTACGGCACCAGCTACGTCGACAAAGGCGACGGCTCGCTCGAAAACGTCTTTTTCACCAAAGCCTATGAAGATTACACGTTGTACTACCGCAAGCTGATCGCCGAAGGTCTGCTCGATCCGGAAGCGTTCACCCAAACGGACCCGATCGCGAACGAAAAAATCAAGCAGGGCCGCATCGCGGTATTGGCCGCGCATTATCCTGCCATTCTCGATGCGTCCAAGGATTACGTGAAGTCCCATCCGGGCTCGGATTACGTGCCGGTCGGTCCGCTCGAAAGAGCCGGGGCGGAGCCGAACCGTCCGGTGGATCTTTCGATCCAGGGCAACAACGTGACGGTCATCACGAAAAAGGCCAAAAACGTCGACGCCGCCCTCAAGCTGCTGGACTTCCTGGCTTCGGACGAAGGGTTCATGCTCGTAAGATACGGTGTCGAAGGGGTGCATTGGGAAAAGGTCGACGGCAAACCGGCAGCCAAAAAGGAATGGTTCGACAAGTTTTACGAAGATACGACCGGGAAAGTGAAGAAAAACGAAGGCATCGGCATCGGCCTCGAAAACATGACGGGAATGGACCGCATCAACTCGGTGGGCGGCGGTGACATCTGGGCGGATCAGGAACGCTTGAAAGCAATGGACAACGCGCGCAAAATTTTGCGGCCGAACGGCATCAGCGTCATCTCCGCGTTTAATCCCGGCGACGTCATCACGAAAGCGCCGGGTTGGGAAGCGCTCAAACCTTCCATGGACCAAGTGGGCGACGTGTGGAAGCAGGCGATTTTCGCCAAATCGGACGATGCGGCGCTGAAGGTCATTAACGATCTTCGCGATCAGATCAAAAAAACCGGATATGACGACGCGATGAGGTTCGTAAACGAGGAGCTGAAAGGGAAGGAAGTCGTCAAGCTCGCCATGCCGAACTAAGGAGGAAAACGGTGGTGAAACGATCAGCCAAGGCTGCTCCGGAATGGACGGGATTCCAGGAAGCCAGGCCCTACGGGCCGAAATACGACCTGCGCACCGATTTCGTGATGGTGTACGGGATTTCGGACGATTTGCCCGAACGCATCGCCGGCTGGAAGCAAGCCGGATATACCGTACATTTGATGACGGGCGTGGCTTGGGGCGATTACCAGGATTATTTGTACGGCCGGTTCGACGGACGGAATCATTGGGACGAAGCCCAGACGGACCGCGCCGGGAAGCATCTGCTTCATAACGTGGACGTTCCCTACATGGTGCCGACCGTTTCTTTTGCGGATTATCTGTCCACGCATATCAAAAAGGCGATCGATGCCGGCGTGGAGGCGATCCATATGGAGGAGCCGGAATTTTGGGCGGCGGCCGGCTATTCCGAAGCGTTCAAGCGGGAGTGGCTGAACGTCTACGGGGAAGAATGGATTCCGCCCCATGCCTCCCATGACGCGCAGTACCGGGCTTCCAAGCTGAAAGCGGCGATGTATTACCGGGCGATGGACCGGATTTGCAGCGCCATGAAGGAATACGCGCTTGCGACCTATGGCCGGACCGTGCGCTTTTACATCCCGACGCATAGCCTGATCAACTATGCCCAGTGGAGGATCGTCAGCCCCGAAGCGCTGTTTGTGTCGATGCCGGCCTGCGACGGTTTTATCGCCCAAATCTGGACGGGAACGAGCCGGACGCCGAACGTCTACCGGGGCGTGCGCCGCGAGCGGACGTTTGAAACGGCTTATATGGAATACGGCATGATGCAGGAGCTGACCCGGGGGACGGGACGCGAAATGTGGTTCCTTCATGATCCGATCGAAGACAACCCGCGGCATACGTGGGCCGATTACGAGCAAAATTATTTGGCGACCGTCACGGCTTCGCTGCTGCATCCGGGCGTAAGCCAATACGAGGTTTGCCCCTGGCCGCGCCGCGTGTTCGAAGGAACTTATCCGAAGGAAGACGGCACCGGTAAGGAGCCGATCCCGGGCCGGTATGCGACGAAGCTGCTAAGCGTCATGCACATGCTTGGCGAAATGCATCGATACCCGGCGGACGCGGCCGAACGTCCGGGTACAGGCATTGGGTTATGCCTTGCCAATTCGGCGATGTTTCAGCGGGGCAGCGTGGATGCGAGCCCGGATGGGCAGGAAGTTTCGAATTCGCGTTATGACGGTACCGAAACGGATGACCCGTTAAGCATGGAGGAGCGGAAGCTGCTGGATTGGTCGCCTTTTTACGGGCTTGCGCTCCCGCTGCTTAAATTCGGGGTGCCGGTGAGACCGCTGCAATACGATAATTTGCTTCATTTTCCCGGGTATCTTGATGAGTACAAGGTATTGTTTTTAAGCTATGAATTCATGAAGCCTGAGCATCCCGGCATCCATCAGGTACTGGCGCAGTGGATCCGGGGGGGCGGCGTGCTGATTTATGTCGGGGACGGGAGCGACCCTTACCATCGGGTCCGGGAATGGTGGAACCGGGAAACGCGGCGCGGCGCATATGAACGTCCGGAGGAGCATCTTTTCGAAACGCTTGGGCTTGGGCGCCGCCCGAAAGAAGGACTGCATCCGGCCGGCGCCGGGGCGGTCGTGGTTCGTCGGAAACATCCGGCTGCGTTCGCGGAAACGGCCGAAGGCGCGGACAGCGTCCTGGACAGCCTGAGGGAAGCGCTGGCTTTCCGCGGAGAAGAGGCGGAGTTCAAGGAAAACCGCCTGCTCGACATCCAGCGGGGGCCTTACCGCATCGCCCATCTTCTTGACGAAACCGGCTGTGCGGACCCCGTGGTGCTGGAAGGATCGTTTATTCGGCTGTTCGATGACCGATTGTCGTTGGCAACACGCGTGGAACTGATGCCAAACGGCAATGTGCTGCTTTATGATTTGGATTACGATGCCGGCAATCAGGGGCAGGCGCGGATCTTGGCCGCGTCGTCCAGAACCCGGAAGGAAATCCAATCGGAGCGGGGGCTGCATTGGATGGCGGAATCCCCGGAAGGGATTCGCGTCAGCACCCGGGCCTGGGTGCCGCATCCGCCGCGGCGGGCGTCCGTGGACGGAGAGGACGTCACGTTCGATTATGACGCCGAAACACAGACGGTATTTCTGGAGTTTGAAGGTTCGCCGCAAGGCAAAAACGTTCAAATCGAATGGGCATAGATCTGTGTCCCCTAAAGTCATCGCTTTGATTTTGGGGGACATTTTTTTGCGTTTTTATCTATTCAAATTTGACTAGTGATCAGTTTTGCATTATGATGTATGTGAAATCAATGAAAGGAGCGTTTGGAATGTCAACGGTACGACTGCTTGTGTTAGGCTCCATGTTGCGAAGAGGCGTCAGCCATGGCTACGGAGTGTACAACGACTTGACCTCCTGGCGGGCCGAGACGTGGACGAACGTCAAACCCGGATCGATCTACCATGCCTTGGAAAAACTTGAGGCACAAGGGCTGACGCGTGCGGAGGCTTCCGAAATCCACGTCAAGCTCGGGCCCTCGCGCACGGAATACAGCGTCACCGAGCAGGGGAAAGCCGAGTTCGAATCCCTGCTTCGATCGGCGCTGCAAAGCTTCGAAATCCAGACGTTTGCCGTCGGGATCGCTTTTATGGACATGCTGCCGAGGGGGGAGGTCATTCGTCTGCTTTCGGACCGGGCGTCCGCTTTGAAGGAATCGGCTTCCTTTCTGCGCACGCTGCCTACGGAGGAAATGCCGTCCGAACCTTCCAAACATCCGGAGCTGACGGGGCTTTGGGAAAATTATGTAAGCAGCGAGTTGTCCAACACGTTGAATTTGATTACCAAGCTAGAAGCGGGAAAATACAGGTTTCTGGGGGAATAGGCCAATCATGGGGAGGGTTGACAGATGAACGTTGAATTACACGATGGAAGCCGGATCGATGTCGTTATGGAAGGCGAGGGACCGGCTATTTTGCTGCCCGTCAATCCGGTTCCGGTCGAAGGGCCGCAAGCGGACGAAATGCGAAAATGGGGAGCCGATCCGGCGCTCGGACGCACGCTTATAGCGGAACTTAGCCGGAAATATCGCGTCATCGCTTTCGACTACGAGGGGCATGTGCTTCAAGCGCCAAAGCCGGACACGCTAACCCCGGAAAACATCGCCGCCGATTTTCTGCGGATTGCCGATGCGGCGGGAGCGGAGCGTTTTGCTTATTACGGTTATTCCTGGCTGGCGCTCAGCGGTCTGCAGCTTGCGATCCGCACCGGCCGGCTCACGGCACTGGTCATGGGAGGATATCCCCCGATCGATGGCCCTTACTTGGAAATGCTGAAAGTCACGAACGCGACGCATCAAATGTCTTTGTCCACTGCTTCCGCCAACCAACCGAGCGAAACGGCGCAAACGGCCGAATGGGGAGAAACCTCAGAGGAATACGACTGGTCCAGCGTCGAAGTGTCCATGAGCGAAAAACAGACGAGGCAGTTTGTCACGCTTTACGAACATTTGCGGGGGTTCGACGACCGGAAGGCCCAATCCTTGCTGACCTGTCCGCGGCTTTGTTTTGCGGGAAGCAAGGATCGCATCGAATACGGGGAGAAGTGGGGAGACGTCACGGTCGATATCGTATCTCCGCTGGTTCATCGCAAAGGCGAATTGATGCAAGCGGGATGGGACGTGCGGATTTTGGATGGGCTCGATCATACGGGCGCGATGCAAGCGCGGCATGTGCTTCCGGTGTTGCTGCCATGGCTCGACTCCCATTTATCGGGGGAATAACATCTCACGGATGCCCGGGATGAACGCCGAAGACCCTCTGAGCGGTAACTTGCCAGGGGTCTTTTTTTAGGCTGTTCAATGGTTGATTCATAGTCATCGCCCGCCCGATCGATTCGTCAAAACCATATATTATAGATGACATACCCTATGACCAGAACCAATAGGATAACACCGGTGCCTTTCCATCCTAATCCGCCGGTCAAATCGGTTAAACTTCCATGTTCGGCGCGGTTGATTCCGTCTCCAAACGCCCCGAAAGGGTTGTTTTTTCGTTCTTCCTGCCGCAGACGTTCCCTTGTTTCTTCAGGTCTTTCATTCCGGGAATCCATTTCGGACCTCCTCCTAGAAGAAGATTTCAGGCGGCCCCATCCGGAAAAAACGAGGGAGGGCAGCGGATATAACTGATCATGGTTAATTTTATCAGAGGTTAACAAATTATGTAAGGAGTAATCTGCCGCCGTGTGATAAAGGTTCGTTCCCTATAATCGTATAACGCCAATATAATCTGTGCTTTTCAACCGCGTTTCCGTATTTTGTATGCGAATTCATGCTTGCCAAAAAAATCGGGGTGTGCTATTTTATATGTGTAACCGGTTCCACATTGAGGTGATAAATAGAGATGGCAACGATAAGAGATGTGGCTAAGCATGCCGGGGTTTCGGTAGCGACGGTATCGCGCGTGATCAATGAAACAGGTTATGTCCATGAAGATACCCGCAGGAAGGTTGAAACCGCGATCCGGGAACTGCATTACACGCCGAATGAGGTCGCCAGATCCTTGTATAAACGAAAGTCCAGGCTGATCGGCCTGCTGCTGCCCGACATCACCAACCCCTTTTTTCCCGAGCTTGCGCGCGGGGTGGAGGATGAGATGCAGGCGAACGATTTTCGGATTATCTTTGGGAACAGCGATGAAAATAGGAAAAAAGAAAAAGATTACATTCAGACGTTCGTCCAAAACAACGTGGTCGGCGTCATCGCTTCCACGAACCATCCGGATAACGATACATACCGGAAGCTTGACATTCCGGTGGTGTTCCTCGACCGGACGGCGGACAATCGCCCATCCGTCTATTCGGACGGCAGGGAGGGCGGAAGGATTGCCGCCCAGGAAATGCTTTCCCGCGGCAGCCGCAAAATCACGGTGATCAAGGGGCCGAAGCATATTCGTCCGGCGCAGGACCGCTACCAGGGAGCGATCGATGTGCTGTCGAACGAAGGGATTGCTTTCAACGTCATCCAGACCTCTTCGTATTCCTTTACGGAAGCGGGGACCTGGGCGAAGGAGCTGTTCGAGAAACATCCCGACACCGACGGCGTCATTGCGAGCAACGATATCGTGGCGACGGCGGTTTTGCATGAGGCGCTCAGGCTGGGCAAAAAGGTTCCGGATGACGTGCAGATCATCGGCTTTGACGATATACCGCTGAGCACGCTGCTGACGCCTTCGCTGACGACGATCCGGCAGCCGGCGTACGATATGGGAAGAGCGGCGGCAAGCCTCTTGATTCAATTGATCGAAAATGAAAACGTAGACAATAAAACGATACAAATGCCCGTGACGTTCACGGAGCGGGATACGACGAGAAAGGTGGAGCAGCATGGCTAAAATCATTGTGGTAGGAAGCTCATCGATCGACCTTGTCGTCACATCGTCGAAGCGCCCGGGAGCCGGCGAAACGGTTCTCGGCGAAAGCTTCAAAACGGTTCCCGGCGGCAAAGGCGCCAACCAGGCGGTAGCCGCGGCGCGGCTCGGAGCCGATGTGACGATGATCGGACGCGTAGGAGACGATCATTACGCAGACATCATTTTAAATAACTTTAAAGCGAACCATGTTTCTATCGATCATGTGGAACCGGTTACACATATGGAAAGCGGAACCGCCCACATCGTGCTGGCCGAAGGGGACAACAGCATCGTCGTCGTGAAAGCGGCGAATAACGAAGTGACGCCCGCTTATATCGACCAATCGTTGTCTGCTTTCGACGGAGCCGATATGGTCATGATCCAGCAGGAAATTCCGGAGGAAACGGTGATGCATGTCAGCCGGCTGTGCAAAAAACGGGACATCCCGCTGCTGCTGAATCCCGCGCCTGCCCGTCCGGTGCCGGAGGAGGTCATTGAAAACGCGGCCTACCTTACGCCGAACGAACATGAAGTAACGATTTTGTTCTCCGATTTAAGCGTTTCCGAAGCGCTGCGGAAATATCCGAACAAGCTGTTCATTACGGAAGGCAGCCGCGGCGTCCGTTACTTCGACGGCGAAAAGGAAGTGCTCGTGCCTTCTTATAAAGTGGAGACGGTGGATACGACGGGCGCCGGAGATACGTTTAACGCCGCGTTTGCCGTCGCTCTGGCCGAAGGGAAACCGATTTACGACAGCGTGCGTTTCGCCAACCGGGCCGCTTCCCTGTCGGTCACGAAATTCGGGGCCCAAGGCGGCATGCCTTATCGCGAAGAAGTGGAGGCGCAATTGTAACATGAAAAAGCAAGGCATCTTGAACAGTCACATTTCAAAAATTTTGGCCGATCTGGGCCATACCGACACGATCGTGATCGCCGACGTGGGGCTTCCCGTTCCCGACGGCGTCCCCAAAATCGATCTGGCGCTGACGCTCGGCTCGCCAAGTTTCGAGGAAACCGTCAATGCGGTCGCATCCGACATGGAGATCGAAAAAATCGTCATCGCGGAGGAAATCGGGACCGATAATCCCGAAGCGCTCCATTATATAGAGAACAAATTCGCCGGCTGCGCCATCGAGCACTGCCCGCACGAAGAGTTTAAGGAGCGGACCCGGAAAGCGAAAGCCGTCATCCGGACCGGCGAGGCAAAGCCGTTTGCGAACGTCATTTTGCAGGCAGGCGTTTATTTCGGCTAAAACAGCCCGGAGCTTGGCTTCCGGTCGCGGGGCGTTGCGAAGCTGTTCAGGAAGCCTTGCCCCGCAAAAACTAAGCGAAAGCTTACGAAGCGAGTTTTTGCTCGAAGACTATCAGGACGTATTACTCGCAAAAACTAAGCCTATGCTTACGAAGCATAATTTTGCTGTGAAGAACAATCCAAGGAGCCTTGCTCCGCAAAATTTTTTAGGAGGAGCCCTTATGCAGATCCAAATGAAAGGTATCCATAAAGCCTTCGGCAGCAACCAAGTGCTGTCCGGCGTCGACTTCGACCTGCGCGAAGGCGAGGTTCACGCCCTGATGGGGGAAAACGGCGCCGGCAAATCCACCCTGATGAACATCCTTACCGGGCTGCATGCCAGAGACGAGGGAACGATCCTCATCGACGGCAAGGAGACGTATTTCACGAATCCGAAAGAAGCGGAACGGCAGGGGATCGCTTTTATCCATCAGGAGCTGAACGTTTGGCCGGATATGACGGTGCTTGACAACCTGTTTATCGGCAGGGAAATGTCATCCCCGGTCGGATTTCTAAAATATAAAGAGATGAAGGCGCTTGCCAAGAAGCAGTTTCAAAGACTTGCCGTCGACATTCCGCTCAACGTTGAAGCGGGCGAATGTTCGGTCGGCCAACAGCAAATGATCGAAATCGCCAAGGCGCTGCTTTCCGACGCCAAGGTCATTATCATGGACGAGCCGACGTCCGCGTTGACGGAACGGGAGATCCAGAAGCTGTTCGAAGTGATCGCATCCCTGAAAAAAGATGGTGTTTCCATCGTTTATATTTCGCACCGGATGGAGGAAATATTCACCATCTGCGACCGGATTACGGTCATGCGCGACGGGAAAACGGTGGATACGAAAAATATTCCGGACACGAATTTCGATGAAGTCGTGAAAAAAATGGTCGGCAGAGAGCTGACCGAACGGTTCCCGGCAAGAAATCCGAACCCGGGCGAGGTCGTGCTCGAAGTGGAGCATGCCACGCGTAAAGGATTGTTCCAGGACGTCAGCTTCCAGGTCCGCGAAGGCGAAATCGTCGGCTTCTCGGGACTTATGGGTTCGGGACGAACCGAAATCATGAGGGCATTGTTCGGGCTGGACCGCCTCGACAGCGGCGAAATCCGGATGTTCGGCAAAAAAGCGGTGATCCGCAAACCGGTGGACGCCGTGAAGCTGGGGATCGGTTTTATTACGGAAGACCGCAAGGACGAAGGGCTGGTGCTTGATTTCTCCGTACGCGAAAATATGGTGCTGCCGAGCTTGAGCGGTTTTACGACCAAAGGGCTCATATCCTCGCAAAAAGAGAGCGCCTTCGTGGATGCGCTGATCAAGCGGCTGCAGATCAAAACGCACTCGCGGGAAACGGCGGCAGGAAACCTGTCCGGCGGGAACCAGCAAAAGGTCGTCATCGCCAAATGGGTGGGCATCGGACCGCGGCTCCTTATTTTGGATGAACCGACCCGGGGCGTCGATGTCGGCGCCAAGCGCGAAATTTACCAGTTGATGAATGAACTCACCGGACATGGCGTCGCTATCATCATGGTATCCTCCGAACTGCCGGAAGTGCTCGGCATGAGCGACCGGATCGTGGTGGTTCACGAGGGACATATCACGGGAGAACTGAGCAAAGACGAGGCAACGCAGGAAAAAATAATGACGCTGGCTACAGGGGGACAGTAACATGACAACACTTAATGAAGCAAAAACGGCCAAAGGCTTCCAGTTTTCGCAAATCACGCAAAAGCTCGGGCCGCTGCTGGGCCTGATCATTCTCATCATTATCGTATCGGTTCTGAATCCAAGCTTTTTGGAACCGCTTAACATTCTTAACCTGCTGCGGCAGGTATCGATTAACGCCTTGATTGCATTCGGCATGACGTTCGTCATTTTGACAGGCGGAATCGATTTGTCCGTCGGCTCCATTCTGGCGCTGTCCAGCGCCTTCGTCGCCAATATGCTCGTGGCCGGCTTTGATCCGGTTTTGGCCATCATTATCGGCTGTTTGCTTGGCGGCGTCATGGGCATGATCAACGGCATCATGATCACGAAAGGGAAGATGGCGCCGTTTATCGCCACGCTGGCGACGATGACCATTTTCAGAGGACTTACGCTTGTTTACACGGACGGCAACCCGATCACCGGCCTGGGCGACAGCATGACATTCCAGCTGTTCGGCCGCGGTTACCAATTCGGCATTCCGGTTCCGGCCATTACGATGATCATTACTTTCGCGATTCTGTGGATCGTGCTTCATAAAACGGCTTTCGGCCGCAAAACGTATGCCATCGGCGGCAATGAAAAAGCGGCCATCGTATCCGGCATTAAGGTATCCCGCGTTAAAATCATGATTTACTCTTTGGCAGGCCTGCTTTCGGCTTTGGCGGGCGCGATTTTGACTTCCCGCCTGAATTCGGCGCAGCCGACGGCCGGTACCTCTTACGAACTGGACGCCATCGCGGCGGTCGTTCTGGGCGGGACAAGCCTTTCCGGCGGACGCGGACGCATTGTGGGCACGCTCATCGGCGCGCTCATTATCGGAACATTGAACAACGGTCTGAACCTGCTCGGCGTATCGTCCTTCTATCAGATGGTGGTCAAAGGGATCGTCATCGTGATCGCCGTGCTCATCGACCGGAAGAAATCGGCATAAGGGAGAGAATCATATGAAAAAGCTAACGTTAATCCTGGCGGCGTTTCTGCTGATATTGACCACGGGCTGTTCCCTGGAACCGCCGGGCTGGGCTAAACCCAAAACCGGCGGAGATTTGAAGCATATCAAAATCGGCTTGTCCGTCTCCACGCTCAACAACCCGTTTTTCGTATCCTTGAAGGACGGCGTCGTGGCCGAAGCGAAAAAACACGGCATGGAAACGATCGTCGTCGACGCGCAAAACGACTCGGCGAAACAAAGCAACGACGTGGATGACCTGATGCAAAAAGGCGTCAACGTCCTGCTGATCAACCCGACGGATTCCGCCGCGATCTCGACGGTGGTGCAGTCGGCCAACAGTTTGGGCATTCCGGTCATCACGCTGGACCGTTCCGCGGACAAAGGGGACGTGAAAGCGCTGGTCGCATCGGATAACGTGAAGGGCGGACGGATGGCCGCCGAATTTATCGAAAAAACGGTCGGCAAAGGCGCGAAGGTCGTCGAACTCGAAGGCGTCGCCGGGGCATCCGCGACCCGCGAACGCGGCAAAGGCTTCCATGAAGTCGCGGACAAGGACCTGAACGTGGTCGCCAAACAAACGGCGGACTTTGACCGCACCAAAGGTTTGAACGTCATGGAAAACCTGCTGCAGGCTCATCCTGAAGTGCAGGCGGTATTTGCCCACAACGATGAAATGGCGCTTGGCGCAATCGAAGCGATCCAAAGCTCCGGCAAAAACATCCCGGTCGTCGGCTTCGACGGCAACGAAGATGCGCTGAAATCGATCAAGGACGGCAAACTGACCGCCACGGTGGCGCAGCAGCCGGATCTGATCGGACAGATGGCCGTTCAAGCCGCATACGACGTGCTTCAAGGCAAAACGGTGGAAAAATCCATTCCGGCGCCGCTGAAACTGGTGACGAAGGAATAAACGCCGCATAAAGGTTTGAAGGGGGAGATCGCCCGTAGGGTTGTTTTCCTCCTTTTTCACCATCATGTTTGTAAGCGCATTCCCGGTTGACCTTTGCCTACATATGAGCTAACCTTGAACACGTCCGTGTGGACAGGTTCCAGATCGATTGCAATTGAGAAATCATCGAATTCTAGGGGGAAACAAAATGGCAAAAATTCCTGTGATCCTAAGCACCGATCCGGGCATCGACGATGCGGCGGCGCTCGGAGTGGCCTTTTATCGAAACGAATTGGATATCCGATTGATCACCACGCTGCACGGAAACGTGGATATCGGCAAAACGACGGCAAACACGCTGAAGATCCTTGATTTCTTCGGACAACAAATACCGGTGGCCCGCGGCATGGAAACGCCGCTCGTAATCGCCCCGGTCAGCACCGACGTGCACGGGGAGTCCGGCATGGACGGGTACGATTTTCCCGAAAGCACGCAGCAGGTCGTGCCTGATCATGCCGTCGAAGCGATGCGCTCCTTGCTTGAAGCTTCGGACGAAAAAATGACGCTGGTGTCGATCGGGCCTTTGACCAACGTGGCCGTGCTGCTGCTGATGTATCCTCAGGTAAAAAACAAAATCGAGCGCATCGTGTTCATGGGCGGATCGCTATGCGGCGGGAACGTGACCAGCGCGGCCGAATTCAACATTTGGGCCGATCCGCACGCTGCCAAAATCGTGTTCGAATCGGGACTGGACCTGGTCATGATCGGTTTGGACGTCACCCAAAAAGCGTTGATCGGAGGCAGCGAGCTGGCAAAACACAGCAACAAATCGGCCGAAATGTTCGCCGCCACCTTCGGTCATTACCGGGACGGCGATATGGAACATGGGGTCATGATGCATGACATGTGCGCCATAACCTACATCACGAACCCGGAAATATTCAAGGTCGAGCCGAAATGCGTAAAAGTCGTGACCGAAGGGCCGGCCGTCGGCATGACGATGGAAGTCCATGGCGAGCCGAACCTTCAGGCAGCGACGGGGATTGACCAGGAAGCGTTCCGGAATTGGTTCCTGAAGACGTTGGAGCGCATGATCTGATTACTCATGGAACATCATTTATTCTGGTCCATTTCAAGCAGGACCTCGGGCCGTCCAGCAGATCCATTGGATCATGGACGGCTTTGCTGTTTTGGATGCTTACGCCCTTGCCCAGATCAAATGGATCATGCCGCCCCAATAACGCTCCATGCGTTCGACCCGGAGCCCCGAATCCAGCACCAACCGTTCGATATCCCGGTTCCAGTGGCACCCGGACATTCGGCGGGCTACGGGGTTCACCAGCCGCTGCGCCGATTTTAAGAAGGGGTTGTTTCCAAGCCCGTGTTCCATCAAATAAATCCTGCCGTCAGGTTTGCTCCATTTCCTCATCTTCCGCAGAACCTTGGCAGGATCATCGTAACCGCATAACGACAGGGTCGAGACGATGCAGTCAAAAGAATCCGGAGGAAAGTCGAGGGTTTCTATATCGCTTTCCGCCAAATCGACTTCAATGTGCAGCTCTTCCGCAATCCGGCGCGCCCTTTGCAGCATCATCGGACTGAAATCGACGGCCGTCAGCCGCATATGATCCATATCGTAAAACGGAAAATTGGCTCCGGCCCCGACGGCGATTTCCAGCACGTTCCCCGAAACGCCCTGCAGCAGCTTTTTCCGCCATTCGCCCAACATCCGCTTCCGCGTGTTTTGTTCGTACATCGCCGATTGCTTGTCAAACTTGCGGATTAATTTTTGCTTTTCCAAAGCAATGCCTCCTATGTGCCGTCCGTGGCCTTTTTCATTGCCTGAAAGACCCCTGCGGCATATAACGGGCCTTTCATCGAAAGCTTCGTCATGATGAGCGCCAATTCACGCGGCGATTCCTTTTTCCCTTGCGCGAGCCATTCCTGGATGATGCCCAAATGAGCGGAACTGATGTACGCCACGAGATATTCCGTCGGCACGAGGGCGTTTTCCTTTTTGATGAGCGGGACGATGTTTTTTTCGAACAGATATTTCGACATCATGGACCTGACTAGCGAATGGAAGGCCGGATCCCCTTTAGGCCCCAGGATCGTCTTTAAAAAATCGGCCTGGCCGTTCATGTATTCGATCAATTCGACGATTTGGGGGACGGGTTCATCCTTTGCAAGCAGCTCATCCAGATTAAACGGGCGGATCGTTCGAATGATCGCGACCATGCCTTCAATCAGTTCCTGTTCGCTTTGTTCCAGCAGGTCGTATTTGTCCCGGTAGTGGAGATAAAACGTCCCGCGGTTGATGTTCGCCCGGGCCGTGATGTCTTTTACGGTTAACGCTTCGAATCCTTTCTCCTCGATGAGTGCCGTCAGGGCGTCGCGAATGACCGCTTTCGTGCGGACGACCCGCCGGTCCGTCGATTCGTTCAAATCGATTCCCTCCTTTATAATGAACACTTTTAGCGAACCTGCCGTTTAAGGGTCACATTCCGCATTTCTGTTTATTGAGGGTTCGGTATGCCCTGATTATAATAAAGGCGTGCAAGATAATCAACGCGATGTTCATTATCTGAGGGAGGTTCTTCCCCATGAAAACCACAGTAAGTGTACGCCAGGTCAGCAAAAGCTTCGGAAAAAAGACCGTCCTGTCCGAAGTGAACTTGACCATGGAGCAAGGGCAAATTTATGGTCTGATCGGGCCTTCGGGGGCCGGAAAAACGACGCTGATCAAGATGATGGTCGGCATGGATGTGCCGGACGAAGGGGCGGTGAATATCCTCGGGACGAAGATGCCCAACCTTACCATGCTTCAGCATATCGGCTATATGGCTCAATCGGATGCGCTGTACGGCGAACTGACGGGCGAAGAGAACCTGAAGTTTTTTGCCTCGATGTTCAAGATGGGCAAAGCGGAGCAAAAGCAGCGGATAAGCTATGCGGCCGATCTCGTGAACCTGTCCCAAGAGCTCGGCAAAAATGTATCGGCCTATTCCGGCGGGATGAAACGCAGGTTGTCGCTGGCGATAGCCCTGGTTCATGACCCTTCGGTCCTGATCCTGGATGAACCGACCGTAGGGATCGATCCGGAATTGAGACAATCGATTTGGCAGGAGCTGACTCGGCTGAGATCCTCCGAACGGAAGACGATCGTCGTGACGACGCATGTCATGGACGAAGCGGAAAAATGCGATCGGCTGGCGATGGTGCAAAATGGCCGCATTTTGACGGAAGGCACGCCGGAGCAGCTTAAACGGCAGTACAACGCCGCCGGCTTGGAAGACGTGTTTTTGCAGGCAGGGGGTGTCCGTCCATGAGAATCCGCGCGCTTGTCCGCAGAATCTGCGAGCAGCTGCTCCGGGATAAACGGACGCTTGCGCTGTTGTTTTTGGCCCCGTTGCTCGTATTGTCTTTGGTGAATTATTTGTTCCAGCATACCGGGGACGGTTCCGACGTAAAAATCGGCGCGGTCAACGTGGATGCGCAAATCGTCGAATCGATGAAAAATCAGGGCATGGACGTGGTTTCTTATGCTCAGGCCGATAAGGATACGTTGGAAAAAGATAAGCTGGACGCCGTGATAGTGATGAAGGATCGGGCGATCCACTTGATTCTGAAAAATACCGATCCATCCGTTTCCAAAGCGATCCGGATGAAAATCAGTCAGACGGCTGCCTCGCTTGCCGAAGCCGCTTTGCAGAAAGGAAAGGCTGCGGCGGCGCATGTAGCCATGACGACGGATTATGTTTATGGCGGCGCGGATACGAACTATTTTGATACGCTCAGTCCCATCCTGATCGGATTTTTTGTCTTCTTTTTTGTGTTTCTCATTGCGGGTATCGGACTGCTTCGGGAACGCACGTCGGGAACTTTGGAGCGCCTGATGGCCACCCCGGTGCGCCCGGGTGAGGTTATCGCCGGTTATTTGGCTGGATATGGCATGTTTGCGTTTCTGCAAACGGTCATCGTTGTTTTGTTCGGTACGCTGGTGCTTGGCATCCCACTGGCAGGTTCCATCTGGTACGTGCTGCTGGTCAATCTGCTTCTGGCATTCGTGGCGCTTTCGCTTGGCATCTTGCTCTCGGCTTTTGCGGCTTCGGAGTTCCAGATGGTGCAGTTCATTCCGATCGTCATCATCCCGCAGGTTTTCTTTGCAGGCATCTTTCCGCTGGACGGAATGGCCTCGTGGGTTCAAGCCGTTGCCAGGATCATGCCGCTTTATTACGCGGCCGATGCCCTGAAAAGCGTGATGTATAAAGGTCTTGGGTTTGGCGAAATCGCGGTGGATGTGGGAGTGCTGCTTCTGTTTGCGGCGTTGTTCATCGGTTTAAACTTGAGGCGGCTAGCGTTCCTATATAGAAAATGACGGCGGGCTGTCCGGCGATTCGAACGCCTGCGGGGGGATTCTGGTCGGAACGGTGGTTCGCGCGCAACGATTTCATCCGTTGACATCAAGGAAAGTTCAAATATATACTTTTGAGGAAATTCCTGGACGATGCGTTCCAGCGATTTTGAATGGAAAGCTTCTACATTTTGATAGGGGTGGTCTGATGGAGAACACAAGGATTGGGGCAAAATTTATCGCAGGGGATCGCGCCTACTAGCCCAAAAACCAGCGTTTTCCCCTCAATAAAGGGGTACCGAGTTGAATCATCCATTTCTGCAGTCAGACCATGAACTTATGGAAGTCCAGGCCAACGTCCTTTTTAACCACAATGAGGATGGCCGCATGACCACGATAAACGAACCAAGCGCGAAGAGCGCGCCCCGTTTTTTCATGGGGATCACCAAGCAAGGCCATGTTGTAAGGTACCATGAAACACTGGTTGAAGACGTTAAAAACGAACTGGAACGGTTTGTCGAAAAAGCGCCTTGGTTGGATGCTCCAAATCGGGTTAATATAGCTGATATTATACGTATTTTAAGTAAGGACGGACCCGTGGAACATGTCTACCTGGGACCGGCTTACGTATTCCCTGACATGAGAGGGCGTTCCTCGCAAGCCATAAAAATCACGCAGATGAATATCGAACTTTTAGAACCGTATTTTTCTGATTTCGTCAATGATGTGATCCTTGGACAGCCCGCTTACGCGGTTGTACAAAATCAATCTGTCGTATCTTTGTGCAGCAGTGCCAGAAGCTCAGCGATTGCTGCGGAAGCGAGTCTGCACACCGCACCGGACTTCCGCGGCAGAGGCTACGGAATGGAGGTGACGGCAGCTTGGGCTGCCGAGATCCAAAATCAGGGGCGGATGGCTTTATACAGCACGGCATGGAATAATTTTGCTTCACAGGCGGTAGCCAAAAAGTTGAAGCTGAGACAGTACGGTATGGATTTGAATTTTAGCTAGGATGTTTATAACGATAATATCCCGGTTCCTTCAATGCGGAGGAGTGCCCGGCGTTATCAAGAAAACGAGTTGCATTCATACGATTTATTATTATCATTTAATCATGGGAACAAATCACTGATTCCAAATTCAATTATAAAAAGGAGAATGCCCTCGTTGGATCGAAACCGATTTTCAAATATTGCCCACAGAAACCACGCATTCAGTAACCCGGTCAACGAAACGAAGATGATGAACGTCATACGAATGGTACCGCTGAATCCGCAAGATAAGGTGCTGGACATTGGGGCAGGGAAGTGTGAACTGCTAATCCGTCTGGTGGAAAATTACAAAATTTCAGGGGTTGCTATTGAATTATACGATGGAGCTATTGACGAAGCAAAAAAGAAAGCGAGCAGCAGAATACCTGATGGCAGCATAGAGTTCATTGTAGATGACGCCAGTGCAGCCGTCGGAAATTGTGAACAAGAAGAATTTAAATTAGCCGTTTGCATCGGTTCTACGCATGCCTTGGGCGGACTGGAATCCACTCTGCAACACATGAAACGTCTTGTGAAAAAAGACGGGTACATCTTCATCGGTGAGGGATACTGGAAACAGCGTCCAAGTGAGGAGTATCTGCAAGCGCTGGGTGGAGTATCGGAAACGGATTTAAAAAGCCATGCAGACAATGTAAAGGTTGCCGAGGAATTGGGATTCGTTCCGCTTTGGTCGTATGTGGCGGACGAAAATGATTGGGATGAATACGAATGGCTCTATTCCTCATCGATCGAAAATTATTGCCATGAACACCCGGATGATCCTGACCGGGATGCCATGCTGGAACGGATCCGGTCATGGAGGAGAACCTACTTGCAATGGGGACGGGATACCCTGGGCTTTGGATTATACTTATTCCGAAAATAGGGTTCCATCTAGACATACTCAAACAAAACAGCTGAAGTTTTTTCACTTCGTATGATGGGAGTGGCTTCTTGCGTTTTGGCGAAATACCACAAGCTGTGAGGTTCTCCTTCAATGAAATCGCGGCGCCTCTTTCGAGCATAATTTCCCATTGCCCGGAAAAAATAAGCTTGAAAATGAAGAAGGAGGATGCAGCAACATGCCTTTAGTTCCTTACGAGCCCTTCCGCCATCTCGATCAAATGAGACGGGAGATGGACCATTTTTTGAATGCGGATTTCCCGGCCTTCCGGAACATGCGCCAAAACCTGGGCAATTTGAGCGTCGACGTGTACGAAACCGGCAGCGAGGTCGTAGCGGTGTGCGACATTCCGGGTCTTGAAAAGAAAGAAGACGTGGACATCGACATCGAACGGAATATGCTGTCGATCAGCGGTACGATCAACCGGACGAACGAAATCAAGGAAGAGCATATGCACCGCCAGGAACGTTACGTAGGCCGTTTTCACCGCATGGTGACGCTGCCGGCGAACGTTTCCTCCGACGACGTCAAAGCTTCCTACAAAAACGGAGTGCTGGAAATCCACATGAAAAAACAAGGGGATGCCCGCAAAAAGATCGACGTCGAGTTTCACTGATGCTGTCAAAATGACGGCGGGCGCATGGCGCCCATGCTGTTAGAAAGGTACAATCCGATTCAGGATTGTCAGGCTGTCGAGAAACCCCCTGTTTTTTTTGCAGGGGGTTTAAAATTGCCTCGTCGGTCACTGAAGTAGGGGTCTCAGAGCGCTTTAAATCGATTTTTATTTTAAAAGATATGATTCCCCATATAAAAAATAGAGTGTCGAAAAGTCCGTTGGACTTTCTCGACACTCTGAAGAACCCAAAAGAACCCACTCCATGGAGTGGGTTCTTCTTCGTTAGTATCTGAAGTTTAAAGTTACGAAGACTTCAATTGGGATTTATAAGGAAATAGATACAACCAGGTTGCAGGAGATCATCTTTTCCCAGAGACAGCTCTGCAGAAACCACACAGAATGCCAAAAAAATTACACCCCAAGCCATTTTCATATATAATGAAAAAAAGAGAACAAATATTCTGTGAAATGGTGATGCATGGTTTCATGAATTCAAATCAAAAGCCTTTGGATTTTGCGGAAATCGATTTGAGCGCGCCTGCGCATGGGGAAAACGGCCCTTTGCGCGAGTTGGGCATTCCGGAGCGGAAGGAGCGGCCGGCGGAAGAGAAGCTCCCTTTTGTGGCGGCTCTATCGAAGGAAAAACGTTTTGTGCAGCAGGCTCAAGCGATGGCGGAGCGGACGGAGGAGCAGGCGCCTTTTGTCCCGTTCATGAGCTACTGGCCGACGTACGAGCAGATGAACGAATTGCAGCGGCGCTGGTATTTTTACTGGAGGAGCGAAGTCCGCAGCGGACGTTTTCCTTTCACCGACCTCTCCTATATTTTCGTCTGCCTGTACGAGCTGATTCATGGCGTCGGATGGGAGCGGCCGCGGCAGGGATATGAGCAGATGATGAACCTTTGGGATGCCTATGGAAACCGATATCCGAAGCTGAATCAGTATCTGGCCGAGTGGGTATGCGACTTCGTGCTGGTGCATCGGCTGGACGTCCCGCTGATCGACATTCTCGCAAGGTCCGGTCAGGCTTGGGCGGGAGAACTGTTTGACCTGGAACTGGAAAGGATGATGGGCGAAAATCCCGCTTTACTGACGTTGGACCAGATTTTGACACTGTCGGATTACGATGCGCGGCGAAGCAAATTTTATGCGGAAGAGGGCTGCGGATTGTTGGAGGAATACACGCCTCAGGTCATCGCGCTGGTCCACTCCTATCTGCAAAAAACGACGGGAAAAGGCCTCGTGGACACCTTTTATAAGGGGACGGGCAAAAAGATCGAGCGGTATTTGTTCCGCAGCAGCGTGTATGATGCCGAAACGTACGGAAGGACATTTCCGATGCGGATCCTTGAGATCCGAAAATGCCCGCCGTTACGCTATTACGTCACGCAGCTGGTTCGGTGCGCCGAAAACAAGCTGCGGGAGCTGACAGGTTTTAAAGGACGCTTGCGGGGAGTCACGTTAAAAAGCGAAACAGAGACGTTGATCCGGCGGTTTTTGGACAAGGAATTTGCCGCCAAAAAGCTTTCCGTCCCGGCCGTATCCATTGATCCGCAGAAACTGGCCATGCTGCAAAAAGACAGCGAAGAAGTGCGGAGCATGCTGACGATCGAGGAATGGGACGAACCGGCGTATGAACGGAGTGAGGAAGGGAATATTCCCGTGCCGCCAACGGATCTTGCTGAACATGATCATGCCGAACATAGCGGGCCGGAGGAAGGTTTGGAACGGAAAAGCTGCAGCGAACGAGCCCCCGAGAGACCTGCAATGGAACAACAACGATTTGCGTGGGATACGTCCTTATTGGACGAGGAATGGACCTCATTTGCGGAGCAACTGGGACCCGCCCATTCGGAGGTCTTATATGCATTAAAATCCCGAATGCCACACAGCGAGCTGGAGCGGATCGCCGAAAAACACGGATCGATGCCGGCGCTGCTGATCGACGAAATAAACCAAGCCGCGATGGAAACGATCGGCGATCTGATGATCGACGGCGACGACGTTGCGGAAGAATATAGCGGATATCTGGAAGCGTTGAAGAAAGCGTAATTGTTTAAGGGGTGGAAACATGACGGATTTGAAAATACCAAAAAGGCTGACGACCGCGCTCGTCAATTCCTTGACGGCGGGCGTCGTGCCGCGGGTCGGGCTGGAGCATATCGCGGTGGGAAGGAAGCCGGAAGTAGAGGCGCTGCTGCGGGATATGGACAACATTGCCGAAGGCGGCGCCGCCATGAAGCTGATTACCGGGCGTTACGGGAGCGGGAAAAGCTTTTTGCTGCAAACGATCCGCAACTACGCGCTGGACCGGGAATTCGTGACGGCGGACGCGGATTTGTCTCCGGAACGCAGACTCGTCGGCACGAAAGGGCAAGGGCTTGCAACGTACCGTGAGCTGATGACCCACTTGTCCACGAAGACCCGGCCGGACGGCGGGGCACTCGAAGCGATACTCCAAAAATGGATTTTGGCGATTCAGCAGGAGGCGATGCAGGCCGGCGGTTTGCGCGCGGACGATCCGGCGCTTGCCCATGAGGTGGAGCAGCGGATTTTTGCGGTGACGTCACAAATGCACAATTTGGTGCACGGTTTCGATTTTGCCAAAGTGCTTGCGGCTTATTGGAACGGATACAAGCTTGGGGAGGACGAGAAAAAGCAGGCGGCGCTGCGCTGGCTTCGCGGAGAGTACCCGAACAAGACCGAGGCTCGAAAAGAACTCGACGTGGCGGTCATCATCGATGACGACAGCTGGTACGATTATATCAAACTGTGGTCGGAATTCGTGGCGAAAATCGGCTACAAAGGGCTGCTGCTGTTCATTGACGAAGGCGTCAATCTCTATAAAATATCGAACAGCGTGTCCCGGACAAGCAATTATGAGAAGCTGCTGACGATGTTTAATGACACGATGCAGGGCAAAGCCGAGCATTTGGGCATCTTCCTGGGAGGGACGCCGCAATTCGTCGAGGACGAACGCCGCGGATTATTCAGTTATGAGGCGCTGCGTTCGCGCCTGGTGGAAGGAAGGTTTGCCGGAAACGGATACCGGAACTACACCGGGCCGATTTTGAAGCTGGAAATGCTGTCGCATGAAGAAATTTTGATTTTGCTGCAAAAGCTGCTGCGAATTCACGGGCTGCATTTCGGTTATGCTCCGGTTTTGACCGACGCGGATTTGATTCAATTCATGGAAACGGCCGTGGGGCGGCTGGGGGCGGACGAGCTGCTGACCCCGCGCGAAGTGGTTCGCGACTTCATGGATTTGCTGCATACGCTGCATCAAAATCCGGATGCTTCATTCAGCCGGCTGCTGGGCGAGCGGATGGCCGCGCCTGCGGCGGCGTGCCGGGAACAAGACGATTTGGACGATTTTCTGGCGGAGTTCGAATTATGAGCGGCGGCGCGAGCCATGTCTTTTACCGTTTGGCTCCGTTCATTCAGGAGTTCATCTACCGGAAACGATGGGAGACGCTGCGTCCTGCGCAGGTCGAAGCTCTTAACATCTGCATGAATTCCGACCATCATATGCTGATCGCCGCCGGGACGGCGTCCGGCAAAACGGAGGCGGCTTTTTTTCCGGCTTTGACCGAGCTGCACGAACGCCCGTCCGCTTCCGTCGGGATTTTGTACATAGGTCCCCTCAAAGCGCTGATCAACGACCAGTTTGAACGGATCAAGGAGCTGCTTAGGGACGGCAACATTCCGGTATGGCATTGGCACGGCGACGTGTCGCAGACGGAGAAAACCAAGCTGATGCGGAATCCTTCCGGAGTGCTGCAAATTACGCCCGAATCGCTTGAAGGATTGCTGATGAACCGACCGAATGCGATCCCGGCGCTGTTCCATGACCTCAGGTATATCATCATTGACGAGGTTCATGCTTTTATGGGAGCGGACCGCGGGATCCAGGTGCTCAGCCAAATCGCCCGGATCGAAAAAATGACCGGCTGCTCGCCAAGGCGCGTAGGCTTGTCCGCGACGTTAAGCGACTACGAGGCGGCGAAAGCATGGCTTGGCGCAGGCGGCAGCCGGCCCGTGGAGGCCGTTTCGGTGCCTGGGGGACGCAAGGTTAGGCTGCGCGTGGAGCATTTTTCGTTTCCGGACGCCAGGGACGAGGAGCAGGCGGAGCACTTGCAAAACGCGCGCAAAGCCTACTATAACTTCGTATACGACAGCACCCATTTGAAAAAAGCGCTCATTTTTACCAACAGCCGATCGGATGCCGAACTCACGACGCTGGAGCTGCGAAGGGTGGCAGCCCAGCGCCATCAGCCGGACGTCTTCCACGTGCATCACGGCAGCATCTCCGCCATGCTGCGCGAGGAAGCGGAAGCCGCGCTGAAAAACGGGCCCGGTCCGGCCGTGGCGGCAGCCACGCTGACGTTGGAGCTGGGCATCGACCTTGGCGAGCTCGAGCGCGTGGTGCAGCTTGGCGCCCCTTACAGCGCTTCGAGCTTCGTGCAGCGCCTGGGGCGTTCCGGCCGCCGGAACGACGCGCCGTCGGAGATGCTGTTTGTATGCCCGGAAGAGGAAGACGAAGACGCTCCGCTGCCGGCGCGAATGCCTTGGACGCTGCTGCGCGCCATCGCCGTGATCGAGCTGTACGTCCGCGACCGGTGGGTGGAGCCGCTGGACATCCGGAAAATGCCGATCGGGCTTTTATACCACCAGACGTTGAGCATCCTGAAAAGCATGGGGGAAGCAACGCCGGCCGAACTGGCGGCATACGTGCTTTCGCTGCCATCGTTCAAGCAAATTCCGGCCGCTGCGTATAAAACGTTTTTGAATTATTTGCTGCAAACCGACCATGTGCAGTGGACGGAACAGCAAAGTTTGATTATCGGCCTGACGGGAGAAAAAATCGTCAACAATTTCCGTTTTTACGCCGTATTCAAGGATGACGAGGAGCATGCGGTCTACAACGGCACGGAAGAAATCGGCTCGATTACGACGGTGCCGCCGCCGGGATATTGTTTTTCATTGGCGGGAAAATTGTGGAAAGTAACCGAAGTCGATACGAAGCATAAAGCCGTCTATGTCAAAGCGGCGCTGGGCAAGGTCGATACGTTGTGGCTTGGCGGCGGAGGGGATATTCATACGCTGGTCGTGCGGAAAATGCGCGAAGTGCTGGCGGACACCGCCATTTATTCGTACCTGTCGCCGCAGGCCGTGAACCGGTTGGAGCGGGCGCGCAGGCTGGCGAAAGAAAGCGGGCTGCTGAAGTCGCCCGTCATCCCGGCCGGCGGCGACTCGCTGTTCGTATTGCCGTGGATCGGGAGCAAGCAGTTCCGGACGCTCGAACGGCTGCTTAAACATAATCTTGCCGAGCGCCTGTCGCTGCGTTCGATCGTGCCGATGGAGCCATATTATTTTGTCGTTGCCGGCCAAGCGGACAGCCGGACGTTATTGGAGCAAATCCTTCAGGAATGCGCGTCCTGCACGGATCCGTTAATGCTGCTCGGGCCTGATGAAGCGCCCTATTTGGGGAAGTACGACGAATTCGTTTCGCCGGAGCTGGTGCGCATGGCTTTTGCGGTCGACGGTCTTGACGTCGAAGGACTCAAGCAAGGCTTGAGTGAAGTGTTGGAGCGATAAAGAAGCGTCAGTCATGCATCCATGGGAAAGTCGAACAAGCCGGGTTTTGGATCCGAGCGGGCCAAAGGTTGTGTACCTAACCGCTTTCGGATACAATGACTTTAATTAAGTTGAAAGGAGGCCAAAAGCGATGAGATCTGTATTCGTACCGGCTTGGATCGGTTTATCCGTAAAAAAATCGGGAAATTTGCATTCGACGGGATACGTCTGCCCATTTTTAAGCTGCGCTGCAATTAAATCTGCGAATACGGTGTCTGTACGTTTTTATGCCTCTCTCGTGTTAACTGATGCGTGAATTCAAGCTGCGGCTGGTTCATGTGCAGTGATGGGCTGATAACATTAAACGTAAGATGGGCACCGGAATTCCGGTGTCTTTTTTTTGCGACTTTTTGGCGTGAAAATGAAGGTTTGCAAGTTTTTGTTTGAAACAACGGGTTCATGGTGAACCAAGGGGAAGGGGTGAGAAACATTGACGAAGGAAGCAGTGGATGCGGCCTCCTAAAAAACATAAATCATTTTTTAGGAGGCAATCCAATGGTTAGAAACAACTCAAATGAAGCACTTATCCCACGACTCAGCCAAGGAAAAATAACACTCCTCGTCATGACATTGGCATTATCCGTTCTTGTGGCGGCGATTACGGTGGATATGGTAAATCCCGCGCTCCCGCTTATCGGCGAACAACTGGGAGCTTCAAAAGCCCGCATTAGCTGGGTGGTCAGCGGCGTCGCGCTTATTTTGGCGATCGGGGTTCCTTTGTACGGAAGAATGTCGGATTTTTTCGATTTGAAAAAGCTATTTATCATTGCGGTCGGCATTCTGTCGTCCGGGAGCCTGATTTGCGCTCTCGCCCCGAATCTAATCGTTCTTGTTGCGGGGAGAATGATCCAGGGAGCCGGGATGGCGGCAATTCCCGTCCTTTCGGTCGTCGCTGTTTCGAAGGTGCTGCCGCCGGGCAAACGAGGCGGAGCCTTCGGCATCATTGCAGGCAGCATCGGGATCGGAACCGCAAGCGGACCGATTTTTGGAGGCGCCGTCGGAGATCTGTGGGGATGGCAGGCATTGTTCTGGGTCACGCTGCTGCTTTCGGTGCTTGTTATCGTTGGCACGATGTATGCACTGCCGTCCCTTCTGCCTGCCGCCCAACAAGGAAAGCGGCGGCCGTTTGATGTTCTTGGCGGCGCGCTGCTGGGGCTGACCGCCGGGCTTCTGCTTTTTGGCGTGACTCAAGGGGAAGCAGCCGGGTTTGCTTCAGTGTCGTCGCCCGGAAGTTTTGCAGGTTCGGTTGCGGCTTTGATCTGCTTCGTCTGGCGTATCCATGCCGCGGATGATCCGTTCGTCCCGCCCGTTCTGTTTGCGAACCGAGTTTATGTATGCGCACTGATCGTTTCAATGTGCTCGATGTTTGCCTATTTCGCCGTGCTTGTATTCGTTCCGCTGCTGGTCGTGGAGGCGAACGGGCTTTCCCCCGGCCAGGCAGGGCTGGTGTTGCTGCCGGGTGGAGCGGCCGTCGCGGCCTTTTCTCCGGTCATTGGCCGCCTGTCGGATCGGGTAGGGACGAAACGGTTGATCGTTGCCGGTGCAAGCATGATGGGCGTATCCACATTCTTTTTGTCGACCTATGCTGCAGGAAACTCTCCTGTCCTTGTTTCGGTAGGCGTATTAGGGGCGGGAATTGCTTTTGCGCTGTTGAACTCCCCGGCGAATAGCGCAGCCGTCAGCGCTGTGGCGAAAGATCAGGTCGGCGTGGGAGTCGGGATCTTCCAAGGCTCGCTCTACCTTGGCGCCGGAACGGGAGCGGGGTTGATCGGGGCCGTTTTATCGGCGCGGCGGGACGCGGCGCATCCCTTTAATCCTTGGTACGGGGAGGGGGCCGGAGCTTATTCCGACGCGTTTTTCATCACGACTGCGGTCGCGGCCGTCGCCTGGATCGCGGCATGGGGGTTGCGAAACGATGGCATGAAATGATTGGATTGGTTCGTATAATCGATTGCGCATCTACCGATGATGATCAACGTTTCGGTATGTGCATTCACGAAAACAGGGACATCCGTTCTCCCGGGTGTCCCTGTTTTTACTCATATGCCACGATCAAGTTGCGTACGGGTTGCGGGTACAGTAAAGCGGAAAAAGTGTTTACATATGTACCATAAAAATAATCATAAACTTGGTCAAACTTTAATGCTTTCATTATCGTCTGTAATTTTAGAAAACATGAGGCAATAAGGATGGTGACGGTTTTTGAATAAATGGCTTGTTCTATTTCTTTTCACCATTATTTTATTGGTTGGTTGCACGAGTATGGATGATGAACATTTTCAATCCCAACCCACGCAAGCCACAAGTCAACCAACAAAAACGCCGACTCAAAGCCCTGATCGAGCCCCTTCATCCACGGATTCAGATTCTATCGTGTATACAAATAAACAATACGGGTTTCAGTTTTCTTTACCCGAAAGCTGGAAAGGTTATTCTATTGTAAATAGTCATTGGGAAGGCAACGCAATGGACAAAAACGTAAGTAAACAGACTTCAGAAACCGGTCCAATCCTTTCTATTCGAGATCCTCGGTGGACCGAGCAAAAGCCAAGGCAGGATATACCCATTATGGTATTTACGATCAATCAGTGGGAATCTCTTCTACGAGAAGAATTTTTTATTGGTGCAGCAGCGATCCAACCGAGCGAATTGGGTCAAAACGATAAATACGTTTTTGCAATTCCTTCACGTTACAATTTCGCCTACCCGCCTGGATACGAGGAAGTGGATAAGATTTTACAAAGCGGACCGCTTAAACCTTTTAATTCACTGTTAGCCCATCCGCAATTGAAAAACGAATGAGCAAAAGGGCACGATCATTCAATAAAATGGGGCGCGACAGGAGAATCTCTCCGATTGTTGTTGCGCCATGTTATCCTATGATTAGGTGAAAAATACAATACTTTGAATTTCTGTGAATCCGAGGTGAGAAGCAGTTATGAAAAATAGAAACGTAACAGGTATGGTCGTGGCCGTCATTTATAGCATTGTTCTTTATGGTTTTTTAATTGAAGCACCCCCTGGTGAAATTCCGAACCATCCGCGATGGGCGTATTTAATGATTCCCCTTGGAGCAATTGCAATTATGGCTCTCTTCGATTTTGTGATCAAGTACGATTTCTTCAAAGACAAGAAATAGAAAGTGAACGGACCGATGAATACTCGATTGAGAATCCGGCTAGAGCAGGCAAACATGTTAAAAAAACAACATATGAAAAATTCACAAAAGAAAAACCGACACATACCTAGTTCATATCCACCGTACTCTTCATTTCTGCGGATTTAGTTTGAATAAAGCAACTGCTAAAAAACTTACCGCCCTTTTGCAAGCAGCATTTTATTGCCCGGAGCGCCTGTCTTTAAAGGGAAGTTTTGAATCGGACATCTCCGTTTTTTCTTCATCGTTCTATACAAAAGCGGCTCGGGACGCTAGACTGATCATGAGGATCGTATATCCATATCAAAAAAGGTGGTCTTTCATGAAGCTTGAGCGTCTCATTTCCATGATCTACATGCTGCTTAATCACGAAATCTTGTCGGCTTCGGCCCTTGCGGAAAAATACAACGTGTCCCAACGGACGATCTACCGCGACATCGAAACCATCTGCGCGGCGGGCATTCCGGTGGTTTCCTATCAAGGCGTGAACGGCGGTTACGGGATCATGGAAGAATATAAAATGGACAAAAGCCTGCTCGGCTCCTACGACGTGAACTCGCTCGTGACTCTTTTGCGCAGCATGTCCACGGTATTTGAGGATGAGAAAGCCGAGGAGACGATCCATAAGCTCCAAACCGTCCACCAGGAAGCCAAAAAACCAAGCATGTCGCTCGATATCGGCAGCTGGCGCCCATATAACGAGACGCTTCGGATGATTCATGACGCGATTCGGAGGCGGCTTGTGGTAAAGTTCGAATATGTGAGCACCAAAGGGGAGCGGATCCAGCGGGCCGTCGAACCGGTTAATCTTTTGTACAAATACGACTCCTGGTACTTGTACGGTTATTGCCGGCTCCGCAGCGACTATCGGGAATTCAAGCTGCCTCGCATCGTGTCCATGGCTGTTACGGGAGAACATTTCCAGCATCACCGCCATGAACCGAAGATCGAATCCGGAAGGGGAAAAAGCGGGCCGGCCGATGCGGACGTATTCGATGTCGTGCTCCGAATCGCGCCGCCCGCCATGGCGAGGGCGCTCGATTTTTTCGTCGGCGCGGAAAAGCGCTTTGGAGAAGACGGATGCCTGGACATCATTTTGACGAACCAGCATCGCAGCAGCCTGCGTTGGCTTATTCCGATCATGCTGAGCTTCGGGGTTGGGGCGGAAGTCGTCAGTCCGCCGGAAATCCGAAAAGCGGTGAAGGAGCAGTTGCAAAACATGCTCGAAAAATATCGGGAAGTATGACACGCCGTTGTCATACTTCTTTTTGTATGCTCTATTCAGGCCAAGAACGAAACCGTAATAGAAAAGAAGGAGTGGTACTGAATATGAAGCAACAAGGAAAAAACAGGCTGCCGGTCGTCATCGCTGCTTACTGCTCGGCATTCTCATGGCATCGATGGACAATTCGATCGTGGCGACGGCGATGGGCAGCATCGTGGGCGAAATCGGAGGGATGGACAAGTTCGTTTGGGTCACGTCGGCCTACATGGTGGCGGAAATGGCCGGCATGCCGATTTTCGGGAAGCTGTCCGACATGTATGGGCGAAAGAGGTTTTTTGTGTTCGGGATCATTTTGTTTATGATCGGATCGGCCCTGTGCGGCACGGCCCAGTCCATTACCCAATTGGCGCTGTACCGGGCCGTTCAAGGCATTGGCGGCGGGGCGCTTGTGCCTATCGCTTTTACCATCATGTATGATGCCGTCCCGCTGGAGAAAAGAGGGAAGCTCGGCGGATTGTTCGGGGCCGTGTTCGGCATCTCCAGCATCTTCGGCCCATTGGTCGGGGCTTATATTACCGAATATATCGCGTGGCAGTGGAATTTCTACATCAATTTGCCGCTAGGTTTGGCGGCGCTGCTGATGATCGCGTTATGTTACAAGGAATCCCATGAGCATTCCAAGCAGCCGATCGATTGGGCCGGCGCGTTCACCTTCCTGGGAGCCGTCGTTTGCCTCATGTTTGCGCTGGAGCTCGGCGGCAAGCAGCTGGCATGGAATTCGCCCGAGATGTTAAGCCTGCTTGGAGGGTTCGTGCTTCTGTCGGCGGCGTTCCTGTTCGTGGAAACGAAGGCGAAGGAACCGATCATCACGTTCGGCTTGTTCAAAAATCGGATCTATACGTCCGGCATCCTGACCGGATTTTTTAGCGGCGCGGCGTTTATTGCCGCCTCTGTCTACATCCCGATATTCATTCAGGGGGTGCTCGGCGGTTCGGCCACCAGCTCCGGCATGGTGCTGCTCCCGATGATGGTATCGTCGGTCATTACGGCTACATTGGGCGGCAGCTTGATGAACCGGATTTCCTACCGTTCGATCATGGTCTCCTCGCTGCTGGTGTTAACGGCAGGCACGGCGCTGCTGACGACGCTCGGCCCGGATTCGTCCCGGCTTCAAGTCACGTTTTACATGATCCTGGTCGGTCTGGGCATCGGCGCTTCATTTTCGGTGCTGAGCAACGCGTGCATCCACGGTTTGTCGTACCGCCAGCGGGGATCGGCCAGCTCCACGTTTAATTTTCTCCGTTCCTTGGGCATGACGCTGGGCATCACGACGTTCGGGATGATCCAGACCCATGCGTTTTCGGCGAAGATGGGGCAGATGTTCGGCGGAGGCGCACAGGTTCCCGATGCGCTTTCCGTCAACGATCCGCACGTGCTGCTGTCGGAGCAGACGCGTGCCGGCATTCCCGCTGCGCTTTTGGATTCGGTATCGGAGGCGTTGTCCTCGTCGATCGCTGCCACCTTTGGTTGGGCGCTGCTCCCGGTGCTCCTGGCATGCGCAGCCTCGCTGCTGATGGGCAAAGCCAAGCTTGATGCAAGCGCCGCGCCGGAGGTTCAAGCCGAACCGGATCGTAAGGAAGAGAAAAAAGACTACGGCTATTCGACCGTGTCCTAAACCGGTGCTCCTCTGCCGCCGGATAAATTTTAAGGTGTCCCAAAAAGAAAGAGCCCATGGCGATGGCCATAGGCTTCTTCTTTTTGGAGCAGGGTCTATTTGTTCCCGATCACGCGATGGATAAAATCGATGATTCCATCTTCGACGTCGTCCCGGATGTCGCGATAGTTGTGGATTTCATGGCGATAACCCGAATATACCTTGGTTTCCACGCGATGACCCGTTTCCGCGAGCCAGTTCGAAACGGCGTAGACCCCTTCCCCGTATTGGCCGACAGGATCCTGATCCCCGGCGATATTGTAAACGGGAATGGATGCCGGCACTTTTTCCGCCCACTGCGTACCTTTGATCGTTTCCATCATCATCACAAAATAATACAACGAACGGATATTGGGCGGCGTCGTAAAGTTGTTGAACGGATCATGGGCATGGTCGGCAACGACGTCCGGATCGCCGCAGATCCAGTCATTCGGGGTGGAGGCATTTTCGCAGCGCTCCGTCATCCAGCCCAGAAGCTTTTGCAAGTAAGATGGATCGATTTCTTCTCCATTGCCCCGGTCCATCTGTTCCTTCAACGCCTTCGCAAGTTCGCCCGCATTCGGAAACACGCCCGAAGTCCCGCAAAGAATCAAACCGTCGATCCCTTCTCCGTAAGCGGCGGCATAACATCTGGCGATCATGGAACCCATGCTGTGGCCAAACATGAAATAGGGCAGGCCGGGATATTTCTCCTGTACCCGTTGACGGAGCGAGTGTTCATCTTCCGCCATCGTCATGTAGCCGTGTGCGCCCCAATCGCTCCAGTTGCCTGAATCGTATGCCGTCTTGCCGTGTCCCACATGATCGTCCGCCGCAACCACGAAGCCTTCTTCATTCAGCTTCAAAATCATGTGGAGATACCGGCGCGAATGCTCGCCGAAACCATGCACCAGCTGAACGATTCCGCGCGGTTTGCGGATGGGGGTGTAGATCCAGGCTCGAATGTCGTCCTTTTGATTAAATGATTTGAAACTCAGTTCATGAATGGCCATGATCGATCACCTCGTATTTGGATTGGTTGAAGAATTTATGCCGATGGAAGAAACAAAAAAAGACGCACAAAATACCTTTTGAAAAACAAAAGCATTTCGTGGTCTCCGCGTCTCTTCACATCGTATTAACTTTGAATTCAATATAAATCCTAATGAAAACGTTGTCAAGAAGTGGATCGGGATCAAAAACAAAAGGACCCTCCATCGAAGGTCCTTTTATGTTTTAGGCTCGGATATGATGCCGTTTGCGGATTACAGGATCCAAGCGCCGATCAAACCGCTGACGATGCCGGCAACCACGACCGACACGGAGACGAAGGCCAGCACTTTTTTCGGAAAAGCCTTCCATGCGATCAGCACCGACGGCAGACTGATGGCCGGCAGGGTCACGAGAAGCGCCGCCGCAGGTCCGGTACCCATGCCCAATGCCAGAAAGGATTGGATGATCGGAATTTCCGCCGCCGTCGGAATGACGAACAGCGTGCCGACGACCGCAAACACGATAACGGCCGCGATGCCGCCGCCGACCCAGACCGGAAACATCGTGGACTGAAAGGCGCCGAGCAGCAGCACGGCGATCAGATAAGCCGGAACGACGCTGACGAGCATCATGCCGAGGCTTTTGAGCCAGCGGACAAGGAACGGAGCCTGATCCCCCTTGTCTTCGGGCAGGGCCGCCATCGATTCGGGCATCTTGGCTTCACCCGCGAACCGGTTGGCAAAATAGCTGACGCCGAACGTAAGCAGGATTCCGAACACGATGCGCATGAGCATGAATTTCCAGGACAGGACGAATGCCATAAAAATCAGCGTCGCCGGGTTAAGCAGCGGATTCCCGAGCCAAAAGGCCAGCGCGGCTCCGACCGATACGTTGCGTTTGCGAAGGCCGGTGGCGATCGGTGCGGCGCAGCAGGTGCACATCATGCCGGGCAGGGACGATACGCCCGCGATCAGCGTGCTTTTGAATCCCGCTTTCCCAAGCTTTTCGTAGAGCCAACCGGTAGGCAGCAGCACCTGTACGAGGGAACCGAGCAAAATGCCGAGCACCGCCGCTTTCCATACGGATTTGAAATAAGCTTGCGCGTATTGCAAGGCGGAGCCCCAGGATGGCCCGTTCCCTTCCATATTTAAGATCGAAGAGCCGATGGAATGCTTGTCGGCAGCCGAAAACGCCTTGTGATAATAAGGCCACCATTTGACGTAAAGCAATCCGATGACGGCTATGAGTACGAACAGGCCCACCATCCAAACCGTTTTTTTGTTTGAAGGGCGTCCCGGAATCGAACGAATCGGTGACATCTTATTTCCTCCATTCTTGAAGTGGACAATTATATATTGTATTCCTCCCGCTGCATCGTGACAAGGAAAATCTATCATTTTCATGAAAGATTCAATTTGAATTTTCATAGACAAGCTTTTTCGAGCGCGCTGCAACAATTCCGGATTAAAATCCATCTAAGAGTGATAGGACACCCTCCCCCTCCCATATAATGGCATTAATCACCGGATGAAAGGAGGCTTGCGGATTCTGCGTACTTATCACCGCTCATTCGCAGCAATCATTCTTATCATGTTACTGGGTTGGATCATCCCCCCGCCAGTGCAAGCGGACGCACAAAGCGCGGGCAACGATCTGATCATCGTCAACAAAAAAACGAATAAACTGGCATTTTTCCAAAACGGTTCCCTCGTCAGGGAATTTCGCGTAGCCACCGGCAAAACGGCATCGCTTACGCCGGAAGGGCGTTTTGAAATCGTGAGCAAAATCAAAAACCGTCCGTATTACAAAGAAAAAATTCCGGGAGGAGATCCAAGAAATCCGCTCGGCGACCGCTGGATCGGGCTGGACGTCAACGGAACGCGAGGAACGACATACGCGATCCATGGAAACAACAACAAAAATTCCATCGGAAAGTATGTCAGCGCGGGATGCATCCGCATGTATAACGACGATATTCACTGGCTGTTTCCCAAAGTACAACTCCACACCATGGCCATTATCACATCGTCTAAGCTTTCGTTTGAGGAGATCGCTCGAAACTCAGGTTACCGCTTAGGCGAGCAGAAATTTGAGGGGAGGCTGTTGATCGACAACAAGGAAGCGGATTTGCGTAATGATATGATCCTGTACGATTCCCGGATTTATATTCCGCTCAGGGCTTGCATCGAATTGATAGGCGGGGAGGTGCTCTGGAACAACCAAACGAAAACGGCGACCCTTCGAATCGGCAGCCGCACGATCGTGCATCAGGCGCTGACGGGTCAAGCGACGGTCAACGGGAAAACCGTCAAGATAACGGCCTCAAGGTACAGGGATAACTCCCTGATGCTTCCGTTGAGAAATTTTTCGGAATTGTCGGGTTATTCCGTCCAATGGGACGGTACGACCAATACGGTTTCCATCCGATCGCCGAAATGAGGATCGGGTATGTCCCAATTCATCCGCGTTTTTCGCGGATTTTTTTATTTTATGCCTAGCCATGCCCAAGATCCGATCCGTTTATGAAACTTTTTTTCAACCTGCAGCAAGCTGCGGGATTTTTTTTGCTGAGGCCGGCCTTTTTCTGTTGACGTATCTCAGGCGTCCCTTATAAAATAGGGAAGTTGCGTTTTGAACATTTGAAAATTTCGGATATTAATCAAGGGAAGGCAGTTCCATGAATAGAAAACTCGCGGACATTTTTTTGCTTATCATCGGTTCATTCATTTTTGCGCTCGACATCAATCTGTTCGTCATTCCTCACGACCTGTCCGAAGGCGGCGTCACGGGGATCACGATCATTCTTTACTATTTGTTCAAATGGTCTCCGGGCCTGGTGAATTTGATATTAAACGCGATCCTGCTGATCGTCGGCTATAAATTTTTGGACAAGCAAACGACGGTATACACCATCATCGCCATCGTGTGCAACTCCTTGTTCCTGCATTTGACGGAAGGATGGACGCTTCAATCGGACGACGTGCTTCTTAACGCCATTTTCGGCGGCGTATTTGCGGGCGTGGGCATCGGACTCATCGTGCGCGCGGGCGGCACGACGGCAGGCAGCGTCATTTTGGCGCGGATCGCCCATAAATATTGGGATTGGAACATCAGCTACGCGCTGCTCTTTTTTGACCTGATCGTGGCGTTTTCGTCCTATTTCATCATCGGGGCGCAGAGCCTCATGCTTACCATCGTAATGTTGTTCGTCGGAACGAAAGTGATGGAATTCATCATCGAAGGTTTGAACCCGCGGAAAGCGATCACGATTATTTCCAAGGAATACGACCATATCGCGCAGGAGATCAATACCGTGATGGAGCGCGGCGTGACGGTGTTTCCCGGATACGGCTACTATACGAAACAGCCGAAGGAAGTGCTGTACGTCGTCATTAACAAACAGGAGGTCCCGACGTTGAAAAAAATCGTCAAGTCCGTCGACAAGGATGCCTTCATTACCATTCACGACGTCAGGGACGTGTTCGGCGAAGGTTTTATCGACTTGGCGAAATAAAAAATAAATCAGGCACGTACAAGGGAAAGGGCTGCGGCAGGCAGTCCTTTTTTTGTTTTTATTCGGCAATGATTGCGCATTTCCGCGGGTTGCCTCTAAAATAGATTCATGAACGTTGACGTAAAGGAGGCGGGAAGGCATGGGCAATATGGTGATCGAGCCGCTGGGCGAAACTGCGCTGCTGATCCAATTCGGCGAAAAGATCGACGAAGGCGTGAACCGCCAGGTTCAAGCGGCGGTGTCCCTGCTGGAGGCAAGTCCGTTTCCCGGATTCGTGGAATGCATTCCTTCGTTTGCGGCGGTTGCGGTTTATTATGACCCGTTCAGGTTAGACCGCTCCCCGGGAGAGGGAACGGCTTTCGAGCATGTCAGATCCCTCGTTCAGAACCGGTTGAAACAGATCGGCGTTCATGCGGAGCGGAAGCGGGACGTGATCGACATTCCGGTCTGTTACGGCGGCGAACACGGGCCGGATTTGGCCTATGTGGCGGAATTGAACGGGCTCGATGAAGCCGAGGTCGTCAGCATCCATTCGGGCCGGGACTATTTGGTGTATGCGCTCGGTTTTGCCCCGGGTTTCCCGTACTTGGGCGGCATGCCGGCAAGCATATCCGCACCGCGGAAAGGAACGCCCCGGTTGTCCATTCCTGCCGGATCGGTAGGGATCGCCGGAACCCAGACCGGCATCTATCCGTTGGACACGCCCGGCGGCTGGCAAATCATCGGCAGAACGCCGCTCGCCTTGTTTCGGCCCGGGCAGGACCCGCCGGTTTTGTTGAACAGCGGACAGTATATCCGTTTTCGGCCGATCGGCGTTTCCGAATACGACAGACTGGCAGGTGAACGGGGATGAGCATCGAGGTATTGAAACCGGGGTTACTCGTTACCGTGCAGGATTTAGGGCGGACAGGTTACGGCAAATACGGCCTCGGCCGGTCCGGGGCGATGGACGGGTTTGCCCACCGGGTCGCCAACTGGCTTGTCGGCAATGCCGAGAGTGAGGCGGCGCTCGAAGTCACCTGGTCCGGTTTTTCGGTGCGTTTCCGTCAAAGCATGCTTGTTTCGATCACGGGCGCCGATTTATCGCCGGAATCCGGCGGTACGCCCGTTCCGATGTGGCGGCCGGTATGGTTTCGTCAGGGAAGCGAGCTGGCGTTCAAACGCCCCGTATCCGGGTGCCGCGCTTATGTTGCGGTTGCCGGCGGCGTGGATTCGCCTCAAGTTCTCGGCAGCCGCAGCACGCATTTGCGAGCCGGCATCGGCGGCCTGAACGGAAGGGCGTTGCAGGCGGGAGATGTCCTGCATAACAAAGATTCGGGCCGATTCGGCAGCCCCGCCGCGAGTTCCCGCGATTTCGCGGAGCATGTTTTTTTTCGGGCGGCGCGTTGGTCGGCGGCTCCCCGGCCAGGTTATATCCGCGGGAATCAAGCCGTTCGGGTCACGAGGGGGCGGCAATACGATGATTTTCGGGCAGCGGATCTTCGGCGTTTCTTCGAAGATTCCTACCGCGTCAAGCCGGAGTCCGACCGGATGGGCTACCGGTTGTCGGGACCCCGGCTCGAGCTGCGGACTCCCCGGGAGTATCTGTCCGAAGGCGTTGCCGACGGCACGGTACAGGTGCCGGCCGACGGGCAGCCGATCATCCTCATGGCCGACAGGCAAACGCTTGGCGGCTATCCGAAAATCGCGCAGGTCGTTTCCGCCGATTTGCCTAAAGTCGCGCAGTTGTCCCCGGGCGACGCGATCCGCTTCCGCGAGGTTTCCCTTGACGAGGCGGAACAGTTGTACCTGGCACGGGAACGCGGCCTGCGGCGGCTCAAAACCATGATCGACGTCAGATTGGAGGGAATGTTCGGATGTTAAGCGTGGACCTGAATTGCGATATGGGAGAAAGCTTCGGGCGTTATGCTTTAGGCACCGATGCCGAAATGATGGAGTATATTACGTCCGCCAACATCGCTTGCGGTTTTCACGCCGGCGATCCGTCGGTGATGCGGCGTACCGTCCGGATGGCCGTCCAAAGCGGCGTTTCCATCGGCGCTCACCCGGGGCTGCCCGACTTGGCGGGATTCGGCAGACGGCCCATGGAGGTGTCGGCCGAGGAAGTTTACGACATGGTGACATACCAGGTTGGCGCGCTCCAAGCTTTTGTTAAGCAGGAAGGCGGCACGCTGAAACATGTTAAGGCGCATGGGGCTTTATATAATATGGCCGCAGCCGATCGGCGGCTGGCCGACGCGGTCGCCCGGGCGGTGCACGAAACGGATTCATCCTTGATCCTGTACGGGCTGGCCGGCAGCGCGTTGATTGCCGCGGGCAGGGCGATGGGGCTGCGCACGGCATCGGAGGTCTTTGCGGACCGGACTTACCGGGACGACGGGACGTTAACGCCGAGAAACATGCCGGGTTCATTGATTGCCGATCCGGACCGGGCGGTAGATCAAGTGCTGCAAATGGTTAGAGAAGGCGCCGTTTCGGCTGCGAGCGGCCGGATCATTCCGATCGAGGCGGACACGGTCTGCATCCACGGCGACGGCGATCATGCCTTGTCTTTTGCCTGCAGTCTGCGGGCCGCGCTGGAACGGGAAGGGATAAGAGTCTCGGCCTTATAACAACTTACATACAGGGGGAAACATCCATGAAAATACTCGTGACGGCGTTCGAGCCGTTCGGTGGCGATTCGGTCAACCCGACGGAAAAACTGCTGGAGGACATTGGGAAGGAACGGTTCGACGGGGCGGAAATCCATACCCGGCTGCTGCCGGTCGTATTTGACGAATGCGCCGACAAGTTATTGGAAACCGTGGAAGCGATCCGGCCGGACGCGGTCATTTGCTGCGGTTTGGCTTCCGGGCGAACGTCCATTACGCCGGAGCAAATCGCGATCAATCTGAAGGAGGTGCCCAAGGAATCTTCCGTCGGGGACAATAAAGGGAACCGTCCATACGACGAACGCGTGAACCCGGAAGGCCCGGACGGCTTGTTCAGCCTGCTGCCGGTCCGCGAGATGGTGGAGAAGATGAAGGAGCAGGGAATTCCGGCCTCGATTTCGTATTCGGCGGGCACTTTCATTTGCAACAATACGATGTATGCGCTTCTCGATTATATCCGGACGAACCGGCTATCCATGATCGGCGGTTTTGTCCATTTCCCCGCATCGGAAGAAATGGCCGCAAGCAAGCCGAGTTTGCCATCCCTCTCGCATGATACGATGCTGAAGGGTTTGAAGACGATGATTCAGACGCTATTGAATTAATTCATTTTATTCTTCGGCCGACGCGGGACTTGCTGCTCGCAGGTTCATGCTACATTCGAATACCCAAAAAGCCTGATTCCTTGGAATCAGGCTTTTCCTTTTTTGCGGAATTGATGGGGGGAGATGTTTTTGTACTGGCGGAATTGCTGGATGAAATAGCTTGAGCTGGAAAAGCCGACCTCGAGCGCAATATCCGTCATGCTCATATCGGTCGTGAGCAGCAGCTTTTCGGCTTCGGTGATCCGGATGTAGCTGAGGTAATTGGTGAAAGTTTTGCCCATGATCGCTTTGAAGCGCCGCGAAAAGTAACTGTAGCTCATATTGCATAGTTTGGCCGCCGTTTGGGCGTTGATGTCGTTCATATAGTTGTAGTCGATGTATTCGAAAACCTGCTGCAGCATCCGGTAGTCGCTGTCATTCAGCGAGCGCGAAACCTCCCACCCCCAATGCTGGGGATGCGTGCGGCGCAGAAACCATAGAAAAACGCGGCAGATCAGCGTACGGACGGCCAGCTCGAAGCCGAACCCTTTGGAGGTGAATTCCTCATAGATTTCCCGGATCAGGCCGGGAATGGGCGTGTCGTGGATTTCGGCCGCCGTAAACACCCGCTGTCCTCCGGCATCCGCCAGCGTAAAAGGGAGGATGTATTTCGATTCCAGGAAGGTGCGCGAGGTCGAGTACAAAATTTCGGGATCGAATTTCACGACGATGTATGAAACGGGCTCCTCCGTCGAATAAATCGAATGGGTTTCGTGCGAGTGGATCAGAACCAGATCGCCGGTTTCGAGCCGATGGCTTTTCCCGCCCAGGAACACCTTGGCTTTGCCGGAAAGGAAGTACAGTATTTCGATATAAATATGCCAGTGGGGATCCACGACGATGCTTCCGTTTTGGCTGGAATGGATCATGCTTTCGTAAGGATATTGGACAGACCCGTCTTGGGAACGGTTGGACTCGAAATACGGTTCGGTCATCGCTGCAGCACCTCGTTTTTACCATGACAAAAATTTTATATTTTTGAATAGGTTCATTGTATAACGAATCTGCCGATTTTGGTATCCTTACCTTGACTTGAGACACAGAGGAGGCAAGACGGTGGAAAATATAGCACTTCAACTGTATTCCATTAAAGAACTGACAAGCGCCGATTTTTTGGGAACGCTTGCCAAAGTGGCGGAAATCGGTTATGACGGCGTCGAGTTCGCGGGTTATTTCGGCACCTCTGCTTCGGAACTGAAAAAAGCGCTGGATGCTCACGGTCTCCGGGCCGCCGGAAGCCACATCGGCATTTCCGACCTGCAGGACGGTCTTGACCGGACGATCGAATACTCGCTTACGATCGAAAGCCCTTACATTATTTGCCCGGGCCTTCCCGAAGAGATGCGCAGCAGCGCCGACAGCTACAAACGCACGGCGGAAGCCTTCAACCGGATCGGGGAGCGCTGCAAGGAGCAGGGACTTCGGTTCGGCTACCATAACCACGCGGTCGAATTCGAGAAGTTCGACGGACTCACCGGCATCGAACTGCTTGCCCGGCACACGGATCCCGACCATTTGTTTTTCGAGCTGGATACGTACTGGGCGGAGGCGGCGGGATTCCGTTCCGTCGACTGGATCGAATCGCTGAAAGAACGCTGCTCGGTGCTGCATATCAAGGACATGAAAAGCGGGCAGGACAAGCGGAACACGGAAATCGGGTCCGGCATCATGGATTTCAAGGCGATCGTCGAAACGGGCAAACGTTACGGCGTGCAATGGTATACGGTGGAACAAGAGGAGTTCGAGATGCCTCAGCTGGAAAGCATCAAGGCGAGCCTCGCCTACCTTCGACAAATATTATAAATTATGAATCAGAAGGAGATGACTCGGGTTATGGCGGTTAAGGAACAAAAAACGCTCCGCGTCGGCGTGATCGGCTGCGGCGGCATCGCAAACGGCAAACATATACCGAATTTGAACGCGAACAAAAACGTGGAACTGGTGGCGTTCTGCGACATCATCGAAGAGCGGGCGGTCGAATCCGCCAAAAAAATCGGCAGGGAAGACATCGCGATTTATACGGATTACAAGGAACTGTTAAAGGACGAAAGCATCGACCTGGTCCATGTCTGCACGCCGAACAAGTCCCACTCGTTCATTACCATCGCTGCGCTGGAAGCCGGCAAACACGTGATGTGCGAAAAGCCGATGGCAAAAACTTCGGAGGAAGCCAGAGCGATGCTGGAAACGGCCAGACGCACGGGCAAAAAGCTGACGATCGGATATGACAACCGTTACCGACCGGATTCGCTGCTTCTCAAAAAAATATGCGAACGCGGAGATTTGGGCGACGTCTATTTCGCGAAGGCCCATGCCATCCGCAGACGCGCCGTACCGACCTGGGGCGTGTTCCTGAACGAAGAGGAGCAAGGCGGCGGCCCGCTCATCGACATCGGCACGCATGCGCTCGATTTGACGCTTTGGCTGATGGATAACTACAAGGTCAAAAGCGTCGTCGGAAACGTATACCATAAGCTCGGCAGCAAAAAGGACGCCGCCAACGCGTTTGGTCCGTGGGATCCCGAGCAGTTTACCGTCGAAGATTCGGCATTCGGATTCATCACGATGGAAAACGGGGCCACCGTCATCCTCGAATCGAGCTGGGCGCTGAATACGCTGGACGTCGGCGAAGCGAAGGCGACGCTGTGCGGGACCGAAGCCGGCGCGGACATGCGCGACGGACTGCGGATCAACGGCGAAGAGATGGGTCATTTGTACACCAAGCTGCCGGAGCTGAACACAGGCGGCGTCGCTTATTTCGACGGCAAGTCGGAGAGCCAGGCCGCAAGGGAATGCCGGCTTTGGATCGACAGCATCCTGAACGATACCGAACCGATGGTGAAACCGGAGCAGGCATTGGTCGTCACCGAGGTGCTGGAAGCGATCTACGAATCGGCGCGCACGGGCAAAACGGTCTATTTTAAATAGGTTCATAGGAAAAGCTCACCCTTTTATCAAAGAGAGAGTGGGCTTTTTGTCATCGGGACGGTCTGGCCGTTGTGTCGCAATATTGAAGCTTATTGTCGCAATGTTACACTGTATTATCGGTATTTCCTGTGATAGATTAATGGCATGATGTCCTTAAATTAAACATTGGGGTGGCTGAACATGATCAGAATAGGTAAAATTAGCTATTGGCACGTGCATGCTTGGGATTATACGAAACAAGCCCAGGAGCATCCGGACACGGAAATCGTCGCGGTTTGGGACGAAAACCCGCAGCGGGGCAAGGAAGCCGCAGACAAGCAAGGCGTGGACTTCCATGAATCCCTCGACGAAATGCTCGGCCGCGACGACATCGACGGCGTGATCGTGGACGCTCCGACGCGGATGCACCGCGACGTGATGCTGAAGGCGGCAGCCGCCGGCAAGCATATTTTCACGGAAAAAGTGCTTGCGCCGACGCTGCACGAAGCAAACGAGATTTTGGAGGCGGTCAAACGCCATAACGTGAAGCTGACGGTTTCGCTGCCGCGTCTGAATGACGGATACACGCTGGCGATCCGCGAAATTCTCGATCAGGAGCTACTCGGAAAAGTGACGTTGGTACGCGTCCGTTTGTCCCACAACGGGTCTACCGCGGGTTGGCTGCCGGACCATTTTTACAAGCTGGAAGATACCTTCGGCGGAGCGCTCATCGATCTGGGCTGCCACCCGATGTATTTGACGCGTTTGTTCCTGCAGCAGGAGCCTGTCGAGGTCAAAGCGGAATACGGTTACGTTACGGGCAAAGAAGTCGAGGATAACGCGGTAGCGACGCTGTCGACGCCGTCCGGGGCGATCGGGATCGTGGAAGCGGGCTTCGTGAACAGCTTCTCTCCGTTCTGCATCGAAGTTCACGGCACGGACGGCACGCTGCTTTACGGCACGCCTGAGGAAAAGCTTCTCATCCGTACGGCCCGGAAAAGCGAATACAGCGACGGTTGGGTAGAGCTTCCGGTGCCGGGGCCGCGTGAAAGCGCGTTCCAGCAATGGGTCGGCCATATCCAGAACGACACGACGGCCGACGAGAACGTGGCGTATGCCCTTGAATTGACGAAACTGATGGAGGCGGCGAACCAATCGGCGCGCGAGCACCGCGGCATTCGTATATCCGATCTTCAAGCTTAAATTCAGGTGCCGAAATAAAATATATGGAATCAAGGACTGTGCTTCATGATGAACAACTTTCCGTATGAAATGATGACGGAGCGCGCAGACGCTCTGGAACGGCTGGATCTGAAAGTGTATTGGGGGAACTATGAGATTCGCGTCCTGCGATTTCACCTCATTACGTTTCCCCCGGGGAAAATGGTGTCTTTTCACAAGCACGCCGAATACGAGTTTCATTTTATTCCGCGCGGCAAAGGGATGGTCATCCTGGAACAGGAGCCGTTCACGCTGCGCGAGGGCATGTTTTATTTGACGGGACCGGGCGTAATGCATTACCAGGAGGCGGATGCCGAGGAAGCGATGGATGAGCTTTGCCTCCATGTCGATATCGTCAACCTGGCGGAGAAAGAAAAGGGCCAGGGCAGGCGCACCCGCCATGCCGCCGATCCGTGGGAAATCGCCGAAGCCCAGGATTGCATGGAGAAGCTGAAAACATTGCCGCTCAAACCGGTCATGGACGCTCATCGGGCCATGCCTTATTTCCTGGAGGCTTATCAGGCGGCCCATATGAAATATGCCGGGCTGTATACGACGATCAAACACAGCGTCATCCAAATTTTGCTGCGCGCGGTCAGGGCTTACGAATCGGAGCCGATGGAGGCGCTGCTGCCCGCGAGGGACATGAAGGCTTACCGGTACCAGCTGGCCATGGAATACATCGAAGCCAATTCGGCGGGGGAGATCGTCTTGGACGACGTCGCCGACAAGCTGCATATCAGCAGCAGACAGCTGCAGCGGATCCTCAGGGATCTTGGCGACGGCCGCTCGTTCAGCGAGATTTTGGAGGACTTTCGTCTGAAATCGATCTGCAAACGGCTGACGGAAACGAAGGATCCGATCGACGTCATTGCCGGCCTGGAAGGGTTTTCGAGCGGCAGCTACCTGCATACGGTATTCAAAAAAAGATTCGGGATGACGCCGACGGAATATCGGATGACACACGCGAAAATATAGGGGGATGGCTTTCGTGGGAAAGATTTATCGGATTGGGATTATCGGAAGCGGCGGCATTGCCGGCGAGCATGTCCGCGCTTATAAACGCATCGAAGACGTGGAAATCGTCGGCGTGGCCGACATTTTGCCGGGACGGGCGGAAGAGTTCATCAAGCGCTGGGATTTGCAGCAGGCCAAAGGCTTTGACGATCACCGCAAGATGCTGGAAATGGAACTCGACGGCGTAAGCATTTGCACGCCGAACGTCGCCCATTACCAGACGACGATCGATTCGCTGCGCGCCGGCAAACATGTCATGCTGGAAAAGCCGATGTCGGTCACGCTCGAACAGGCCGTCGAAATGGTGCAGGTCGCAAAGCAAACCGGAAATATGCTGAACATCGGTTTTCAGCCGCGTTACGACCCGAATATGGGGCTGATCAAGGATTTGGTGCAGAAGGGCCAGCTCGGCAAAGTTTATTATGTAGAAACCGGCGGGGGACGCCGCCGCGGCATGCCGGGCGGGACGTTCATCCGGCAGGAGATCGCGGGAGCCGGGGCCATGGCCGATATCGGCTGTTATTCGCTCGATCTGGCTTTAAATACGCTCGGGTATCCCAAACCGCTGACGGTGTCGGCTTACACGTCGAACCATTTCGGCACGAACCCGAAATATCATCCGGAGGCGGACCGCTTCGACGTGGAAGACTTCGGCGTTGCGATCGTCCGGTTTGAAAACGATCTCGTGCTGAACTTTAAAACCTCCTGGGCGATGCACATGGATACGCTCGGCGCCACCATGTTCCTCGGAACGGATGCGGGGATGAAGGTGCTCCCGGGCAGCAGTGGCCCGTGGGGAGGCGTATGGGACGGCAACGTCGGCGCGGTATCCATATTCCATGATATCCAAGGCCATCATACCGAAAGCATCATTCCGCTGATCGACCATAAACTAAGCGTGTTCGAGGAAAAAATCAAAGATTTCGTACGCGCGCTCCGCGAAGGGGGGCCGGCACCGATCCCGGGCGAGCAGATTTTGCGCAACCAGGCGATCCTGGACGGCATTTTACGGTCTTCGCAAACGAAAAGGGAAGTCGAAATCCATATTCCGGACATCGGTTAATTCCGGCGTCCGAAACCGCAGTCCGCAGCCTGACCCATCAGGTTTCGCGGACTGTTTTTTTACCCAATGTTCTTGTCATCCTGAGAATTTATGGTATATTTAAACTCCTTCCTTATTTCCCAACATCTCACTCCAAATCGTATTTCAGGAGGACATTTCCAATGCTTTGGCTCAAATGGGACCTCAACCTGAAGATCAGGCTGATTGGGGATTCCCTGTTTAACATGCTCTTTTGGATGTATTTTCCGTTCATGGCGCTTTACTTCAGCGAAGCTTTCGGCAAATCCGTCGCCAGCATGCTGATGATGGTGCCGCCGCTCGTCGGGATGTTCGCGGGTCTGTTCGGAGGGTTTTTGGCCGATCGGCTGGGCCGGCGCCCCGCGATGCTTTTGGGTTCGATCCTCCAATCCGTGATGTTTGCGATTTTTGCATTATCCCCTTCCCGCTGGCTCGATTATGTAGCGTATATCGGGGTCGGGTTCGGGGGCTCGATTTTTACGCCGGCCAGCTCGGCGATGGTTGCGGACGTCACGCCGGAAAAGGACCGGCGAATGGTGTTTGCGACGTTCGTGACCGGGAGGAACATCGGCGCGGTGTTCGGCCCGGCGATCGGTTCCGTCTTTTTCATCCATCATCGCACCGAACTGCTGTGGACCTGCACGCTGGTCACGTTCCTGTACTTTTTGACGATCTATTGGAAGATACGCGAAACGCTGCCGAAATCGGCCGAACCCGCGAACGAAAAAGGAAATATGGGCTCGCTGATCATAAAGCAGTTCCGCAATTACGGCCTTATTTTCAAGGATCTGCCCTTTGCGGTGTATATCATTGCGGGAGTGATGGTCACCATCGCTTTTATGCAGCTGGACATGTATCTTGCGGTGTACGTCAAAGAATACGTGCCAGCGCAGCCGCTGTTCTCGTTCGGGAGCTGGTCGCATTCCCTGGACAGCACCGGAATTTTCGGCTTGATGATCGGGCTTAACGGTTTGTTGTTCGTGCTGTTGGCGGTGCCGGTCACCAAGGTGTTCGAGCATTGGAGCGATCGAAACGTGTTCATTTTATCCTCGGTGCTGTTTGGTCTCGGGATGTTTCTTATGGGTTTTACCACGAACGTATGGCTGCTGCTTGTTTTTGTCGTCATCATGACGGTGGGGGAAGTGTCCCGTTCGCCCGTTACGGAAAGCTTCATCAGCAAATATGCGCCTGCCGACGCAAGAGGCCAGTACATGGGAGCATCCAACCTTCAATATTCCTTGGGCCGTTTTATCGCTCCGGCGACGATTTTTCTTTCGACTTGGCTCCCGCCGCTTGGGGTCTTCGGTTTTATCTTTTTCTGCACGCTGGCAAGCGTCGCGTTGTATGTCGTGCTGTTTCGCATTCTTCCCAAACCCAAACCTGCCGAGTAAAAATGCCGGTGGATGATCGTGGAAACGTCCGCGCCATTTTTTGAGCGGATCGGTGTTATCTTTTTCCTGCAAAAAGGACAACCTGTGAACAGGTACCGAAACACATCTACAGGAGGAAGAATAGGCACAATGAAAAAACAAGCGATCTGCCTGAGCGTACTGAGCACACTCGTATTCGGGGCTGCGCCGATGAGCCCGTCCGCATGGGCCCACTCGGAAGAAATGCAAGTGAAAACGAAAATCATCGATTCCAAAGGGACTGAAGTGGGCACGGCGGTGATCACGCAAAAAGCCGATGCGGTGCAAATTCACGTCGAAGCGAAAAACTTGCCCCCGGGGGAGCACGGAATTCACTTCCATGAAAACGGAAAATGCGATCCGCCGGACTTCACGACTGCGGGAGCGCATTTTAATCCGCAAGGCAAGCAGCATGGCTTCAAAAACCCGCAAGGGTTCCATGCGGGCGACCTGCTGAACATCCGCGTCAATGATGACGGAAGCGTCGTGGCCGATCTGGAGAGCAAAACGGTAACGCTGAAAAAGGGCGCATCGAACTCGCTGCTCAAACCGGGAGGCACTACCTTGATGATTCACGAAAAAGCGGACGACTACGTGACGGACCCGTCGGGGAATTCCGGCGCGCGCATTGCCTGCTCGGTCATCCGCTAGTTTAAAGAGTAAAATAGAACAAAAAGGCAGCCGACCCATTCGGCTGTCTTTTTGTTTGCCTCAACCTTTGACCTGCGGAAGACGGGGCCGGGGCCGCACGGCAACGTACCATGTCCGGCAAAAGAAAAAGATGAGCAACGCCTCGACGGCATCCCCGCCGTAATACATCAGCATGGCGCCGGCTTCGGCTTCGGATGCGGGAACGCCTGCAGGGGGATGGGCATAAACGTATTTGGACAGGATGCTGTGCCCGGCCAGCGCCAGTATAAGGATCAACGCCCTGAAAACATGGCTGCTTGGATGCGGGTTCGGTTCGTTGCCGAGGATGGCGGAGGAAAATACATACCCGGCGATAAAGAGATGTCCATGAACGGACAAATAGCAAAACGGGTTGGCGTGCATTTTGCCGAATACATCCGTCGCGTAAAGCAGCCAAAGCCCGCCTATATTCAAAATTCCGGCAACGGCGGGGTGGGTGACGAATCGCAGCGGAGGCATTTTCAGCAAGGATGCAAGATTCCGCGCATGGGTGACGTCAAGGGCACGCAGCAAAAGCGTGACGGGCCGCGCCAGCGCCATCAGCAGCGGAGCCAGCATGCCGAAGAGGAGATGGCTGACCATATGGGCAACGAAGCCGGCATGGGCTTGCGCCGGAGAAGATGCGAGGATTCCGACGATGGCGGCGGATGCGCCGGACAACCAGAGTATCAGCCGATGCGGCGGCCAACTCCTTCCCCGTCGATGGGAACGGATAAAGGCCAGGATATAAAGGATGGCGAGGCCCGCCATCCCTGCCGCGAGGATGCAGGCAGCCCAAACGCCGGCGGCTCCGTGATTCAGCGGGGAACCGTTCATGTTCATCGCCGTTTTCCGCCGTTTCTTGCGGCTCGGGCTCGTTTGCCGCTTCGGATCAAGAGGATGCCGGCCGCGATCATGGCCGCCGCGATTACGTTCCAAGCCACGTCATAGGGAAGCACGTCCACGTTGTAGCGGATCTGGTGAATCTCCATCAGCTTATGCTGGATGATGCCGTCGTACAATTGGAAAGCGCCTCCGCCCGCGAGCATGCCGCCCCACCAGGACATGGCGTTCAGCCCGTTTTTGCGGCGAAGGTCGGAGAGCATAAAAAAGGCGGCCAGCGTCGCGAACCAGCTGAACGCGTGGAACAGCCCGTCCGATACGAGCCCGACTCCCGTCGTCGATTTATCGTAAAAATGATGCCAATGCAGCAGCTGATGAAAGACGGTTTCGTCGATAAAAGCGACGAAACCGAGACCGAACAAAGCGCCCGAGCCGATGCTGCGGAAGCGGAAAGCAGCCGAAGCGCCATTCGATCCGTTCGGCTTGGCATGGTTGAGATCCATCGCTAAAAACCCCTTTTGTTTTCGCGTTCGTCGTATCATTATTTCCACGAAAAGCATCAGTCAGACGCTCCGCGCCATGATCCTGAAATTTTGGCAAAAAGCTGAAAATTCTTCGTTGACCTCATGCCCGGCCTGTGATAGATTCAAGGAAGTATGAATTAAGTGGATAGATTTACTCGGAATTAATTCAAGCATTCATAACGACGCGAGGTGGGATAGGGTTGGAGCTTCAAGTATCAAACAGTCCATTTAATGAAGAGCAAACAAAGCTATTGAACCAGCTGCTGCCGACGCTTACAGGGGCGCAAGCCAGCTGGCTGAGCGGTTATTTGACGGCGCTGCAGGGCACGGGGGGCATCGCGCTGGCGGCGCAGCCGCAGACCGGGGCGCCCAGCGCGGCGATCCCCGCCAAGGAAGCGACCATCCTTTTTGGTTCGCAGACGGGCAATTGCAGCGGGCTTGCCAAAAAATTGTCCAAAAAGCTGTCCGAGCAGGGAGTGAACGTCACGCTGTCATCCATGAGCGATTTTAAACCCGCTAATTTGAAAAAGGTCCGGAACCTGCTCATCGTGGTCAGCACGCACGGCGAAGGAGAGCCGCCGGACAACGCCATTTCCTTTCATGAATTTTTGCTCGGCAAACGCGCGCCGAAGCTGGAAGGCGTCTCGTTTTCCGTCCTGGCGCTCGGAGACACCTCTTACGAATTCTTTTGCCAAACGGGAAAAGATTTCGATCAGCGCCTGGAGGAGCTTGGCGGTACCAGGATCGTTCCGCGCGTCGATTGCGACGTCGATTTCGATGAAGCGGCCGCCGGGTGGATCGATGACGTCGTTCGCAAATTGAGCGAGGGAAGCGCCCAGGCTTCCGCCGCCGCGTCTCTCGCGGGCACGGCTCTCACCGAGACCGAATCGGAATATTCGAGAACGAATCCGTTCCATGCCGAAATTCTCGAAAACATCAACCTGAACGGACGCGGCTCCGACCGCGAAACCCGGCACCTGGAAATATCGCTGGAAGGTTCCGGGCTCCAATATGAACCGGGCGACAGTCTCGGCATCTATCCGGAAAACCATCCCCAGCTTGTCGATGATCTGATCGAGGCGATGGGCTGGAACCCGGAAGAATCCATTACGGTCAACAAGCAGGGGGATTTGCTTGCGCTGCGGAAAGCGCTTTTGCAGCATTACGAAATTACGGTGCTGACGAAACCTTTGATCAAACAGTTCGCCGAACTGACCTCCAATCCGGGACTTCAGGAACTGGTCGAACCGGGGCATGAGCAAGAACTCAAACAATATATCGAGGAAAGGGATTTGCTTGATTTGGTGCAGGATTACCAGCTGAAGGGCATCCCGGCCGCCAGCTTTGCAAGCGTGCTGCGCAAGCTGCCGGCACGCCTGTACTCCATCTCCAGCAGCCCGAAGGCAACGCCGGACGAAGTGCATATCACGGTACGCGCGGTTCAATACGAAGCGCATGGCCGCGACCGGTACGGGGTATGCTCCACGCAGCTTGCGGAAAGACTTCAGCCCGGTGATACGCTGCCGGTTTACATTCAACATAATCCGAACTTCAAGCTTCCGGCGGATCCGGGCGCACCGGTCATCATGATCGGGCCGGGCACGGGCGTGGCTCCGTTCCGGGCCTTTCTGAGCGAACGCGAAGAGACCGGCGCGGAGGGGAAAACCTGGCTCTTCTATGGAGATCAGCATTTCGCCACGGATTTCCTGTACCAAATCGAGTGGCAGCGCTGGCTGAAGGACGGGGTGCTTACCCGCATGGACGTGGCTTTCTCGCGGGACACCGATCAAAAAGTCTACGTGCAGCACCGCATGCTCGAAAAAAGCCGGGAGCTTTACGAATGGCTTCAAGAAGGCGCGTACGTGTACGTCTGCGGCGACGAAAAGAAAATGGCCCATGACGTTCATGCCACTCTCGCGGCGATCCTCGAGAAAGAGGGGGGCCTGAGCCAGGAGGAGGCAGCGGACTATTTGCATCGGATGCAGCAGGAGAAGCGTTATCAGAGGGATGTGTACTGAGAGGGAGCGTGATTTGGCTCCTGCTAGCCGCGACAAGACGTGAGAGGAGATGCGAGATAGATGTCTGAAAATAATCTGTTGTCGAAAAACAGCGCCCCGCACAGCGACGTGGAAGAAATTAAGCGCCGCAGCAACTATTTGCGGGGCAGCCTGACCGAAACGTTAAAGGATCCGATTACCGGATCGATTCCCGAGGATGACAACCGCCTGATGAAGCACCACGGCAGTTATATGCAGGACGACCGGGATTTGCGCAACGAACGCCAGAAACAAAAGCTCGAACCCGCTTACCAGTTCATGCTGCGGGTACGGGCCTCGGGCGGCGTGGTCACGCCGGAGCAATGGCTCGTGCTGGACCGCATCGCCCAGCAATATACCAGCGGTTCGATTCGCCTGACGACGCGCCAGTCGATCCAGTTTCACGGCATCCTTAAATGGAACTTGAAAAACACGATCCGCGAAGTGAACGAAACGCTGCTGACGACGCTTGCCGCCTGCGGCGACGTCAACCGCAACGTCATGTGCAATCCGAATCCGCACCAATCGGAAATCCATGCCGAAGTTTACGACTGGGCTTGCCGCATCAGCCGCCACCTGGATCCGAAAACGACGGCGTACCACGAAATTTGGCTGGACGGTGAGAAGGTCGCTTCAAGCCAGAACGAGGAAGAGCAGGAACCGATATACGGACGCGTGTATTTGCCGCGGAAATTCAAAATCGGCATCGCCGTGCCGCCTTCCAATGACGTGGACGTCTTTTCGCAGGATCTGGGCTTTATCGCGATCGTGGAAAACGGCCGCTTGACGGGCTTTAACGTCGCCGTCGGCGGCGGGATGGGGATGACGCACGGCGATCCGAAAACGTACCCGCAAGTTTCCAAGGTCATCGGCTTCTGCACGCCGGAGCAGGTGATCGACGTGGCCGAAAAAACGGTGACGATCCAGCGCGATTATGGCGATCGGTCCGTCCGGAAGCATGCCCGGTTCAAATATACGATCGATGACCGCGGCATCGGCTGGTTTATCGATGAGCTGACTTCGCGCCTCGGCTGGAAGCTGGAAGAGGCCAGACCGTTCCGCTTCGACAGCAACGGGGACCGGTACGGCTGGGTGAAGGGCAGCGGCGGCAGCTGGCATTTTACGTTGTTTATCCAAAACGGGCGCGTGAAGGACGAAGAAGACTACCCGCTGATGACGGGCCTGCGCGAAATCGCCAAAGTTCATAACGGGGATTTCCGGATTACGCCGAACCAAAACCTGATCATTGCCAACGTCAAAACGCAAAGCAAGAAAAAAATCGAAGCCTTGATCGAGCAGTACCGTTTGATGGACGGCGTTCGTTTTTCGGCGCTGCGCCGCAACTCGATGGCTTGCGTGGCCCTTCCGACATGCGGCTTGGCCATGGCCGAGTCCGAACGGTATTTTCCTACGCTGCTTGGCAAAATCGAGGAGATCCTTGCGGAAACGGGACTTGGCGAAGAAGAGATCGTTATCCGCATGACCGGCTGTCCGAACGGCTGCGCCCGCCCGGCTTTGGCCGAAATCGCGTTTATCGGCAAAGCTCCCGGCAAATACAACATGTATCTGGGCGGCGGCTTCGCCGGAGACCGTTTGAACAAGCTGTACAAAGAAAACATCGGGGAAAAGGAAATCCTCGATTCGCTCCGTCCGATCCTGGCCCAATACGCCGAAAATCGGGAGCCCGGGGAGCATTTTGGAGATTTTGTCATTCGCGCCGGCTACGTGCAGGAGGTCCGCGACGGGCAGGAATTCCATGAGCAAAACAGCGTCACGATCTAATGGATCGCGTAACATCATAACCAATTCAACCAATGGCTCCGCGTTTGGGTCATTGGTTTTTTCTGTCGCCGCGGATGGACAAACCCTCGAAAGTTTCTGGCGACTTTTTGCTCCCGTGGTTTGAAACGGCACTGTCTTTTATGGTAAAATCGATATATATGAAATTTTCACAAGAGGGAGGGATAGGATGCCGGCACTGACCAAAAGACTTCGCATGCTGCTTATCGTTCTGCTTGGCTGCATTCAGATGCTCGCCTTTCCCGTTTCCTTCGAAGAAGAAGTATCCCCTGCTTACAACAGCGAGACCGAGACGGTCCACGGCCGAATCGATCCGCAAACGAAACCTGTCCTGCGCAAAAATCCCTCTTTGATGCAACGGTTGATCATGCTGGCCTCGGCGCTGCCGGTCGTTTTTGTGATCCCGCTGCTTATGCTGCTGCGTTTTCCTAGACCCCGTCTGCCTTTTCATCCGATCATTTCCATTCGCAAAAGATACCTTCTGCTATTACCCGTCAAATTTACCTCGAGTTACGTGGGTTAACACGCCTTCCATTGAACGGTTTATTTCCTATACCCTCAAGTAGCAAGCATGATCCTGTTTTTCATGCGTTTCTTTGATTACGCCACGAATTTTTTCCGGCTGAAAAAAAGAACCGCATCCTAGACATTTTGCTCGGTTACGGATTATGTGAACATTTTCTCAAACTAAATATCGAACGTTCAGGAGGCTATGATATGATGGAAATTCGTGAATCTATTTTGCCTGGAATCGGGATGAAATATCAGATGGATACGGCCAGCGGCGACCGGATCGTCATTGTGATCCATGACGACGGAAGGCGGGAGCTGTACCATTTTTCGCGGGAGGATGACGATCAAAGCAAGCTCGTGGCGACGCTGGAGGATCAGGAAGCCAGGCAGCTGGCCGCGTTGGTCGGAGGCATGGTGTATAAACCGAAGCAGCTGGAAAGCGTGGAAATGGCATTTGACGATCTGACGATCGAATGGTACCGGATCGAATCCCATTTCGGCTGCATCGGCAAAACCATCGGCGAGCTCCATATCCGGCAAAACTCCGGCGCGTCGGTGATCGCGCTGATCGATAAGAATAAAGGGAAGCTGGTCAATCCCGGTCCGGGCGCGGTGCTCAGCGCCGACGCCACGGTCGTGGCGGTAGGGGAAAGGGAGCAGCAGAAGCGGTTCAAACAAATCCTGATGAACGGAAGCGGGTGATCGGATGGACCATTTGATCTTTGAAATCGGCTTGGCGCTCGGACTTATCGCGCTTGGAGGACTGATCTCGGCAAAGCTCCGTTTTTCGGTCATTCCGTTTTATATATTGATCGGCATGGCGGTAGGCCCCCATGCGACGGAACTGTGGCATTTCGATTTCCGCTTTATCGACAGCGCGCCGTTTATCGATTTTATGGGAAGAATCGGCGTGTTGTTCCTGCTCTTTTATCTGGGGCTTGAATTTTCGGTCGGACGGTTGGTCAAGTCGGGACGGTCGATCGTGGTCGGCGGTTCGATTTATATCGGCATCAACTTTACGCTCGGGCTGCTGCTTGGATTTCTGGGCGGTTTCCCTGTGGCGGAAGCGCTTGTCATTGCCGGCATTACGACGATTTCGTCGAGCGCCATCGTGGCGAAAGTGCTGGTCGACCTGAAAAGGACGGCCAACCCGGAAACGGAAATGATTCTGGGCATTACGATGTTCGAAGATATTTTCCTAGCGGTGTACATTTCCATTCTTTCCGGTTTTGTGTTAAGCGACTTCAGCTCGATCGGCGGCGTCCTGTTGTCCGCCCTCGTGTCGCTTGGCTTCATGCTGACGATCATCGTTTTGGGAAGAAAAGCGGTCCCGCTGCTGAACAAGTGGCTGCGCATCCGCTCGAATGAATTGTTTGGTCTCGTCATTTTCGGGGCGTTGTTTCTGATCGCCGGTTTTTCCGAAACCATTCACGTCGCGGAAGCGATCGGGGCGCTGCTCGTCGGTCTGGTCCTTGCCGAGACGGAACACGCCAAGCGGATCGAGCATTTGATCATGCCGTTCCGCGACTTTTTCGGAGCCGTCTTTTTCTTCAGCTTCGGCTTATCCATCGATCCGATGTCGCTGGGCGGGAATGCGGTATGGCTTGCGCTGGCTGCCGTCGTCATTACGTTCGCCGGAAATTTCAGCGCAGGCATGCTTGCGGGCCGTACGGCGAATTTGTCGCCGAAAGCCTCCGCGAATATCGGACTTACGATTTTATCGAGAGGGGAGTTTTCCATCATTTTGGCCAATTTGGGGAAAGATGGGGGGCTTATGGATATTTTGCAGCCGTTTTCTGCGATCTACGTCCTGATTTTGGCCATCCTCGGCCCGATTCTCACCAAGCAATCGCCGCATGTCTATGCGTTTATGAACCGTTGGTTCAAATTCAAAGACAGGCGGGTGCCGAAGGAAGAAGCGCTCTAAGCGTTGCGGATGCCACCGCATCGTGATGTTCCCAGTCTTGAAGGAGGGAAGATGATGCGTTCGAAGAATTCCGTTCGTTTCCGGTTCGGCAGGAATGCGGTGATGCAGTCCGTCGTCGGCGGCATAGTCGCATCGGTCGGCCTGGAATTGTTTTTGCATCCCCATGACATGATTGCAGGCGGGATGACGGGGATTTCGGCACTCGTTTCGTTCCATACCGAAGGACATTTCGGGATATTGCTGCTGCTGTTCAACCTTCCGCTTTTGCTGCTGTATGCGTTCATGGGAAAAACGTCCGCGCTTCGCGGCGTGTTGCCCGGATTGCTTGCGTTTGCGGGTTCTGCGCTTCTTCTTGCGCCCTTCCCCGCGGTTAGCGGCGAACCGGTCGTTGCTGCGCTTGCGGGCGGGTTTTGTCTCGGCATCGGCGCCGGGCTTGCGGTCAAATCGGGAGGGCTGCTGGATTCGCTTGGACTGGAGAAAGGCGACCGGATCCGGCCAAGGATATTCGTATCGTCTGCTCCGTTCGGCCCGAAGCGCTTGTTCGTATTGTGCCATGGAGCCGTTCTTGTCTTGGCAGGAGCGATGATGGGATGGGAACGAACCTTGTATTCGGCCCTTGCCTGCATCGCGGCTTACGAAACATCGGCATTGATGTTGTGGGGCTTCCGGAAAACGGCCTGGGTCATGGCTTCAAAGCCGGATGAAATCTTGCAGGAGGTGCGCCGCAGAATCAATATGGATGGCGAAGTTCTATCCGAAGAACGATATGGGGATGAGGACCGGAGGTTCGTTTTGAAATACAGCGTCCATGTTTTGGATATTCCCCGTTTTAAAGCGGCCATCCGACATTCGGATGCGAAAGCCGAAATTTTATGGATCAACCGGGCCGTCCGGGAGGCCAGGCGGTAAAACCAAGGATTAGGCAAGAGACGGCCAATATTTCGTCATGAAACGGTTTGTATCCGGCGGCATGCCGAGTATAATAGTATTATTAGGGTAAAGGAGGCGAATGCATGAATACGGTACCGGAAATGATGGATCCAAACACGAACGCAAAAGCCGAAGCGTGCTCCGGAGACCATTCGGAGCGGAAAAGCCATCATTCGGATAAGGTGAAAAACAGCTTGATCAGCCGCCTGAACCGCATTGAAGGCCAGGTCCGCGGCATCAAAGGGTTGATTGAAAAAGATACGTATTGCGACGACGTTTTGAACCAAATTGCCTCCGTACAATCCGCTTTGAACGGCGTTGGGAAATTGCTGCTTGAACATCACATGAAAAGCTGCGTGGTTCAGCGGATTCAGGAAGGCGACCAAGATGTGCTCACGGAACTGATGACGACGATGAATAAATTAATCAAGTAAAAAAGCGCAAGCCGCCGCAAGGCGGCTTTTTACATGTTTCAAAAATAGGCTAGGGGGGTATTGTAAAAATGTGTTGACTCAATATAGGGTGGTGGGGTATACTAAGGTCAAGAAAGGGAAACGACAACGAATGTAAATCAACGATTTTCAAATGGTTACACTAAACGTGATGCACGTAAGGGAGTGATGGTTTTGGAAGCAGCTCTTAAAAAGCAAAAACAGAAAACCGTACAAATAACCGGCATGACCTGCGCAGCCTGCGCCAACCGGATTGAAAAAGGCTTAAACAAAATGGAGGGCGTAGACTCCGCCAACGTCAATTTTGCGTTGGAACGGGCAACCGTAACCTACGATTCGGATAAGGTGAACGATGAGTACATCGAAGCGACGATCAAAAAGCTGGGCTACGGAACCGTCAAGGAAGTCACCCGGTTCAAGCTCGAAGGCATGACCTGCGCCGCTTGCGCCAACCGGATCGAGAAAGGGCTGAACAAGATGCCCGGCGTCACGAACGCTTCCGTCAATTTTGCGCTGGAGACCGCTACGGTAGAATATTCGCCGGCCGAGGTTTCGGTCGCGGATATGCAGTCGAAAGTGAAGCAGCTCGGCTACAAAGCGGTCGCGCAAAGCGATGAAGAAGAACACGCAGATACCCGGGACCAGGTGGTCCGGAAGCAAAAACGAAAATTGATCGTTTCGGCCATTCTGTCGATCCCGCTGTTGTGGGCGATGGTTGCGCACTTTTCGTTTACATCTTGGATCTACCTGCCGGACCTGTTCATGAATCCGTGGTTTCAGTTGGTTTTGGCGACGCCGGTACAGTTTTACATCGGATGGCCGTTTTACGTCGGGGCGTATAAAGCGCTGCGCAACGGCAGTGCCAACATGGACGTCCTCGTTGCTTTGGGAACATCGGCCGCCTACTTCTACAGCTTGTACCTGACGATCGACTGGTACGCAAAAGGCGGCAACCTGCACCACGGTCCGAACATGTACTACGAAACAAGCGCCATTTTGATCACGCTCGTCATCATGGGTAAGCTGTTCGAGGTGCTTGCCAAAGGCCGGACGTCCGAAGCGATCAAATCGCTGATGGGGCTTCAGGCCAAAACCGCCCGGGTCATCCGCGATGGCCAGGAGCTGACGATCCCGGTGGAAGAAGTGATCGCAGGCGATATCGTAATGGTTCGTCCGGGCGAAAAAATCCCCGTCGACGGCAACGTCATCGAAGGCGAATCGTCCGTGGACGAATCGATGCTGACGGGCGAAAGCTTGCCTGTCGAGAAAAAATCCGGGGACGCCGTCATCGGCGCGACCCTGAACAAAAACGGCGTCCTGCGCGTTCAAGCCACCAAGGTCGGGAAAGAAACGGCTTTGGCCCAGATCATTAAGGTCGTGGAAGAAGCCCAAGGATCGAAAGCGCCGATCCAGCGGGTGGCGGACGTCATATCCGGCATTTTCGTTCCGATCGTCGTCGGCATCGCCATTGCGGCGTTCCTTGTCTGGTATTTCTTCGTGACGCCCGGCAATTTTGCCGAAGCGCTGGAAAAAGCGATCGCGATCCTGGTCATCGCATGTCCTTGCGCCCTCGGTCTCGCAACGCCGACATCGATTATGGCCGGTTCGGGACGTGCCGCAGAGCTCGGTATTCTCTTCAAAGGCGGCGAACATTTGGAGCAAACGCATAAAATCGACGCCATTATCCTGGATAAAACCGGTACGGTAACCAAAGGCAAACCGGAATTGACCGACGTTGCGGCCGAAGGCGACGAACAGGAATTTCTCCGGCTCGTCGGCGCCGCCGAGAAAAACTCGGAGCATCCATTGGCAGAAGCGATCGTCGCAGGAATTCAGGAACGCGGCATTCAGCTGCCGGATACGCAATCGTTTGCGGCCATTCCGGGGTACGGCATCGAAGCGGAGGTCGAAGGCAAAAAACTGCTGGTCGGCACGCGCAGATTGATGGAAAAACACGGCGTGGAAGCTTCCCATGCTTACGCGTTGATGTCCCGCCTGGAGGAATCCGGCAAAACCGCGATGCTGGCCGCAATCGACAACCGCTACGCAGGTTTGGTCGCGGTTGCGGATACCATTAAGGAAACATCCAAAGAAGCGGTACAGCGCTTGAAAGACATGGGGATCGAAGTCATCATGATCACCGGCGACAACGAACGGACAGCCAAAGCCATCGCGGCGGAAGTCGGCATCGATCACGTCCGTGCCGAAGTCCTTCCGGAAGGAAAAGCCGAAGAGGTCAAAAAGCTGCAAGCCCAAGGCAAAAAAGTGGCGATGGTCGGCGACGGCATCAACGACGCTCCGGCGCTTGCGACGGCGGATATCGGCATGGCGATCGGCACAGGCACCGACGTTGCCATGGAAGCCGCGGACGTCACGCTGATGCGAGGAGATTTGTCCAGCATTCCGGACGCGATTTATATGAGCCGCAAAACGATGGGCAACATCAAGCAAAATCTGTTCTGGGCACTCGGGTACAACACGCTGGGCATTCCGGTGGCTGCTCTCGGCCTGCTTGCTCCTTGGATTGCGGGCGCGGCGATGGCGCTTAGTTCCGTGTCGGTCGTGCTGAATGCGCTCCGGTTGCAGCGGGTGAAAATCCGCCACTGATGTGAGCCAGTCTCGATTCGCAGCGAGTTCCCATGATGCAAACCATCCGAATACAAAGGAGCGATTGAAGATGAGCGAACAACATGCCATGAATCATGAAAACAGCCGGCATCAGCAGCATGACCCTCACGGCAACGGGGCGCATAAAAGTCATGGAGCCCATGGACATCAGCACGGCGGTCACGGCCATCACCAAAACATGGCGGGGCATTATAAGGCGCGCTTGGAGTTTCCGAACGGCGCGCCAAACGCCAACGAGGAGACGGAGATCCAAATCGTAACGACGGATCGGGACGGGAATCCGGTAAGCCGCTTCAAAATAAGCCATGAAAAACGGATCCATTTGATCATCGTCAACCGGGACCTGTCGTTTTTTGCCCATATCCATCCCGAGTATGAAGGCCAAGGGATATTCAAAGTCAGAACGACTTTCCCGGATGGCGGCAAATATAAATGGATCGTCGATTTTGTTACGGAGGACGACGCTGCCGTTAATTTGGGCGACTGGGTAGAGGTCAACGGCGCGCCTGCCGGTCACCGCAAGCTAGTGCCGGACAGTGAAAGGGTACGGGAAGTGAACGGCAGGGAGTTTTTGAGCTTTCGCTCAGCAGCGATCTTGCGCAAAGCGACACCTTGTTAACCTACACGGTCCGCGACGCGCATACAAAGAAGGGCATCGACGATCTGGAACCATACCTCGGCGCAGCCGGGCACGTAGTCATCTTATCGGCCGATGCGGAACAGTACCTTCACGTCCATCCCGTGGATGAAGGAGCGACGGGCCCGGCGGCCGAATTCAAAACGATGTTCCCGCATCCGGGGATCTATAAAATCTGGGGGCAATTTCAACACAAAGGCGAAGTTTTGACGGTCCCTTTTGTCGTGGAAGCAAAATAAAAACGAAGCGGATAGCAAGGGAGAGCAGCAAATATGATGGAGACGAAAGAAACGCCGGGGAAAACGAAAATCGCCGTATCCACGCCGATTCAAGTCGGCGGAAACGTCATTACGCCGGAGCAGCTTACGGTGATTGCATCGGCTGCAGGCCCCGAAGCGCATATTGAAATCACGCCTTTCCGGCAGATTTACGTTGAAATAGCGGCGGAGGAAAAAGAAAAGGTGACGGAGCAGCTGCAGCAGGCCGGACTGCAAGTGTATCCCGCGGGAGCCGTCGTCAAAGGTTTGATCGCCTGCCAATTTTGCAAAGGGGCCGAAGACGCCGGGCTGGCGACGGCCCAAGCCATTCACCAAGCGATCGCCGGAATGGCGGCGCCGGTTCCGATCAAGGTTGCTTATGCCGGCTGCGCCCTTGGCACGAGCGAACCGCTGCTAAAAGACATCGGGGTCGTTAAAATGAAGGACACGTTCAGCATTTATGTGGGCGGAGAGCCGAAAGGAATCAAAACCGCCATCGCCGAGCCGTTAGCGGAAGGACTGAAAGAAGAACAGGTCATCCCGGCGATCATGAAGGTTATCGACTTCTATAAGTCCGATGCCAAGGGAAAAGAAAAATTCGCCAAGTTCGTCCGCCGCATGACGCTCGAAAAAATCCGGGAAGCCGCGGGAGTTGCGGTATCACCAAACGCCTGATAGGAGGGAATGGAAATGGCAAAATCGGTCCAAATTTATACGATTTCCACGTGCAGCGACTGCCACCAAGCGAAGCGGTATTTCAAGGATCACCAGATCGATTTTATCGAATATAACTGCGAAGACAATCTTGAATATGCCGAGGAAGTCCGGAGACTCACCGGGATGCAGACGGTCCCGACGATCGTGATCGACGATCAGGTGTTCGTCGGGTTCGCCGACCATTTTAAAGAAATCACGGCATTGCTGGCTTAAGTCCGGTAGGTTGTTCCGTTGGAAACGCGGCCGCTTTCCCCCCGGATCGGGAGGAGAACGGCCGTATTTTATTTTTTAAGCCGTTTTTTACGAACCCGCAGGATTGATTTTAAAGGATAGGAAATGGTACAATGGCGGAGCATTTTAACAAATCAGGAGGATTATTAAAAAATGACGCAATACATGAGACTTCGCATCCCGACTTTGAACCGTTAATTCCATACGTTCAAAGGCTCTGTTTCGTGAAACGGAGCAAACGGGATCAGTCTGTCCTTTTTTAATGATCTTCATTCCATATTCGTGAATATGTGATGCAAAGAAAGGCGGGTCGCTCTGCCTTTCTTTTTTTATGCATGCATTCCTTCTTTTTGGACCGTAAAGCAGGTCTTATTTGCTGACGGCTTTGCTGGACCCATCGTCCAAAAAGGACAGCGTGTTTTCCCTTTGCTCCGAATCGCAGGCGGAAGCCCAAGATTTCTAGATGAAGGGAAGATGCCTAATGATCTCGAAAAACGATAATCGCCGGGGAAAAAGAAGCTGGGGAGACACGCCTCAGTTTTCCGGGCAGCATTTGCTGCATCACAAAAAAACGATCCAGGAGATCGTAGCTGCAGCCAAGGTCGGCAGACAGGATACCGTATTGGATTTAGGCGCAGGAAAAGGAGCTCTGACGGCGGTGCTGAACCAAAAGGCCGGAAAGGTTTTGGCCGTGGAAATCGATCGCAGGTTCGTCGACATTTTGAAGCAAAAAATCCTACCTTATCCCAACACGCAAGTCATTCATGAGGACATTTTGAACATGCGGCTGCCCAAAGAACCCTTTATCGTCGTTTCGAATATTCCGTACTCCATTACGACGCCGATCTTGAAGAAACTCCTCAGCAAACCTTCGAGCGGATTCCAAAGAGGCGTGATCGTGATGGAAAAAGGCGCGGCCAAAAGATTTACGGCAAAAACGGCCAAAGATCCGTATATCGTCGCTTGGAGAATGTGGTTTGACATCCGGTACGTGAAAGATATTCCAAGACAAAGTTTCGCTCCGCCTCCCAAGGTGGATTCCGCTTTGGTGGCGATCAGCAGGAAAGCAAAGCCGATCGTGCCGATGAAGGACTATCCGGTCTTTTGGGGAATGGCGGAACATGTGCTGAAAAACCCGGGATTATCCGTCGATTTGGCATTGCGGGGCCTATTTACGGCCCCGCAAATCAAACATGTCAAACGGAGTCTGGGGGCAAGAGGCGACCTGCCGGTGGCGTCTTTATCCGAGCATCATTGGGGGATCGTTTTTGAATCGATGGTACGCCATGTTCCGAAGTTTCGATGGCCGAAGGCCAAAAAAGAGAAGTTCGGCTGTTTTTGAGGACGGGGCTCCCCGTCTTTTTTTAACAGCTTCAAATTGGAGTTCATGGTAAAATAGAATAGATATCATTCATACGAAAGTGGTGGAAGCATGGGATTTACACAGCAGGAGATTAGCCGCATCCGCGAGCAATCGTACCGGATGGAGCAGGAAGGCGGCATGACGCCGGAAGCGCTTCAGTACATATATGATAAAAAGCTGTTTCATTTGTTCGTCGCGGATGATTTGGAGGGGAAAATGACACCGCTTCCGGAAGCGATCCGAATTTTTCAGGAATGCGCCCGCATTGACGGCAGCTTCGGCTGGCTTGTCACGATCGGAGCGGGCGGCGGTTATTTCGTGCCGTTCATGACGGACGAAATCGGCCGGAACGTGTACGCCAAACCCGATGCCGTCATTGCAGGCAGCGGCGCGACGACGGGGACGGCACGAAAGGTGGAGGGCGGTTACATCGTGAACGGGAGATGGAAATATTGCAGCGGTTCCCTGTACGCCACGACCTTTACGGCGAATGCGGTGCTTGAGCGGGAGCAGGCGGCGGATTCCGGCGAAGCGCCGGAGATCGTTACCCTGATCATGCGCCCCGACCAGGTTCGAATCGAAAAGGATTGGAATACGTTCGGCCTGAAAGCGACCGGCAGCCACAGCATGATCGCGGAGGATGCTTTCGTTCCGGACGAAATGACGTTTTCGTTCACCGAGGTCCGATCCCATGAGGACGAGCTTTTGTACAAATATCCGTTTTTGCCGTTTGCGCAAACGTCGTTTGCCGGGGTTGCGATGGGGCTCGCGGATCATTTTCTGGAAGCGGCGGAATCCTACCTGCAAGCGCGGGGCAATGACAGCGTCCTAAGCGAACTGGAGGAGCAGAAAGAGGAATTCGCCCATCAAAAGGACGCTTTTTACAGAGTGCTGGACAAATCTTGGGAAGAGCTGGGGCAAAAAGGCAAACTGACGCCCGAAATGGAACAGCGAATCTCCATCGAATGCATCACGGCGGCCAAAGCTTCGGTTGGCTGCGGCCTGCGGCTGTTCCCGCTGCTGGGACTGGCAGCATGCATGGAGGACACGGAAATCAACCGCGCATGGCGGGATTTGCAGACGGCTTGCCAGCATGCGCTCCTAAGAGCTTAAAAAAACGGCGAAAGCCGTTTTTTTATTTTATCCATCCTGAGAGAAAGGCAATGAAAAAGCGGGGTCACTTCTCCTTATTCGCAAACTTTTCCAGCTCGTGCCAAGTTTCGACGGAATCGGCGCTGGTGTAGATATAAGGCGCGTCCGGCTGGGCGATCGGCGTGATGGAAGAAGCCTCGATCCGGATGAGTTCTTTTCCATCCTGCGGAACCACGCGGATTTTCCCCTGCACCTTCACCCAAGCATCTGCCGGGAGGTGCTGCTGCCGAACCGGATCGACCAGAATGCCCAAAGGAGTCGCATCCGCCGTGCAGCATTGGACGAGGAAACGGCTCACCGCGAACGGACCGGTGTCCTCGCCCGCTTGATCCCGGTATACGAAGCCGGATACGGCGATTTCCTTGCCTTCAAACTGTTTTTTGAACATGTCGATGGCGCCGAACGCCTCGGAGAAAATGGCGGGATAAACGGGAATGACCGGCTGTTCGTACAAAATCTTCGCAAGCTCCGTAAATTCTTGGGCATAAGGATGCTTCGATTCGAAGCGAACGGATTTTTCAGGCTCGACGGCGCTGTAGGAAAAGGACATGCCCTTTTTTACGGCGGCGGCGCTCCCCAAAGCCCGGTCGGGAAGGACGAATCCGAGGAGGAGCGGGAATAGGAACAACCCGTATAAAGCGCCGCTTGCAAGAGGCGATGCCGGCAGCCGGTGGCCGCAATTGCAAAGCATGGCGCTTTTGCCCAGCACGGCCTGGATGATCAGGCTAAGCGCCATCAAGCCCAGGGGGATCGGGCACAGCTTGATCCAGCGCGCAAGCGCGGGGGCAACGTAATAAGAAAGCGCGTTTTCGTTCGTCAAATGCCAAATATAATAGGCGAACGCCAGCAGAACCGCTGCCCGAAACAGGTAATGCAGGCGGATGCTTTTGGAATCGTTCATGTGACCACCTCCTCTGAAGCTTATAACCAGGGCGATAACAAAACGGAGCCGATAAACACGCAGGCGAAGATGAGGAAAAACAGGTACAGCGCAAATTTGGTTTTGAAAAGCGCCATCAGCATCATCGCGTTTTTAAAGTCAAGCATCGGCCCGAACACCATAAACGCAACCAGGGAGCCCGCCGGGAACGTATGCAAAAAGGTGGAAGCGACGAAAGCGTCCGAAGTCGAGCAGAGGGAAAGCGCAAAAGCCAGTCCCATCATGAACAGATAAGAACCCAGCGGCTGCCCGCCGACCGCAGCAAGGCTGTCCCTGACCATAAACGTCTGCAACGCCGCGGTGAGCAAACAGCCGATCAGAAGATATTTTCCCATTTCAAAAAACTCTTCCGACGTATGCACGAATACCGAGGTCAACCTGCCTCCCCGAACGGCATGGGAGTGCGCCATATCGCCCATTTCGCGTTGTGCCGACCAGCGCATGGGCGATTTTTTTACCGTACAATAGACGATCAGCCCGATCAGAAACGCTGCCGCGAAGGCCAGTCCCATCCGGGCGTAGGCCAATTCGGGGTGATTGCGGAAAGCCATGAAGGTCGCTCCATAAACGACCGGGTTTAGAATCGGCCCCGACAAAATGAACACGATCGCGACATAGACGGGCATGCCTTTTTGGATCAGCCGGCGTACGAGCGGAATCATGCCGCATTCGCAAACCGGGAACACGATCCCGAGCACGCACGCGAACAAGATGCCGGGAATCGCCCTTTTTGGAATCCAGCGGGAAATGACCTCATCGGGAACAAATACCTGAAGCAGGGAGGACAACAGCGCGCCGGCCAATATAAACGGCAAGGCCTCCAATAAAATGCCGATGAAACCCGTTTTGAACGTATGGACATATTCGTTGTTCAGCAGTCCTTGATATTCCGGCAGCCACATGACGACAAGGATGATCAGCAGGGCGGCAGGAAGAAGCAAGGGAATGATTTTCATGGGAGAAAGCGCGGTCACGGATCAAAGCTCCTTCCTGTCGGTTTTAACGGAATAATGCGGCCCATGTTTCTTTCAACTGCGTTTCGTTTAAATCCATGCCGATGCATACCAGATAGGGAGAACCGGGATAACGCGAATCCTCCCACGACGTGCGGCCTCCCGCATACTGAACGAGCCGGACCGGCCCGCCTTGATCCAAGGCGACGTGCCCTTTGGCTCTCATGAGGCTGTCCCCCCAGCTTTGAAAAAAGGATTCCAAACGCTCCCGGGACAACTTGCGCTCGGGGGATTGCCGAGGAAAAGTCAACGTGACCGTGCCGACGCGCGAAAACGATCCGGAAGTTTCCGAAGCGCCATGGCGGTGTCCGTCCGGAATCGCCGAGTGAACCTGCACAGGCTTGGTGATGGCACCGGCGACCGTTGGGGCATGCGAATTCGATGCCTTGGGCGAAATCCCTTGCAAAAGATCCGGCAGGGGAATCCGGCTGTACGTCGTAAACGTCAATTTGGCGGTCATGTTATGCTTTCGGACCATGTTTTCGATTTTGGCGAGCATGTCCCGGGATACCAGGTCGCTTTTGTTCACCGCGATCAGGTCCGCCGTTTCGAGCTGTTTGCGCAGCGTTTGAACGAGCCGTTTATCCGCCGAAAACCGGCTGGCGTATTCAAGGGCGTTTTCTGCGTCCAGCAGCGTAATCGTATGGTGCAGTTTCAAGCAATTCCTAAATTCCGGGCCGTGCAACACCGTTTTGATTTCGTATGGATCGGCGACCCCGGTAAGTTCGATATAGATCACGTCCGGCCGCTGATCCTGCAGGAGAGCGAGGCTGTACGGAAGCTCGCTTTTGCGGCTGCAGCATACGCATCCGTCCAAAAGCTTCTCCACTTGTATGTCGGCATGCTCTTCCAGGATGGTGCCGTCGACGTCGCGTTTCCCCAGTTCGTTCATCAGGATGCCCGGCCGAAGGCCCCTTCGTTTGCTTTCTTGGATGAGGGACAGCAGCAGGGTCGTTTTGCCGCTTCCGAGAAAACCGCTGAGCAGGATGACGGGCGTTTGCATAAGCGTCCACCTCTTTCGATTCTATGAATATGACGGATCCATGGATCGGATGCAAAAAAATAGGTTCGTTTATTTATACGTAACGATTACGATTTAATGACTTGTTTCGCGGAGGCTTCCGTTGTCTTTTACAAACGATGGCCGTGAACTTAATGGATCCATAACACTTGGTCTGTAATATAGTGGGAAGAAATACTTGAACCTGATCAGCGGAGGGAGCGATCCATATGAGATTGGCATTGCTTGGGGATTTACATTATCACGAGATCGACCGGTCGATTCCGGGGCTTGCGGATGCCCGGGACGCGTTTTATCGGCATGTGCTGGATGAGTTTTTGAATTTGGATGCGGATTTGTACGTTTCGCTTGGAGACCTGACCAACTTTGGACTAACGTCGGAGCTGGAGGAGGTGTACGCGATGCTTCGCCGGCCCGATAAACCATTCGTCCACGTGCTCGGCAATCACGACCTCTACGGGCAAACGAGGGAGGACGTGCTGAAGATTACCGGACAACAGCGTTATCACGTGCTCGATACCGAGGGAGCCATGCTTGTTTTTTTGGATACGGCCAAAGAATTGGATTTCAACGACTGGGGAGGCTGGCTTGATTTCGAGCAGCTGGCATGGCTGGAAGACAAGGTGGAATCGTCCGGGGAAAAGCCGCTGCTTGTGTTCGGCCATCACCCGGTATACCGGACCACCGCCGGTTCGGAGCGGGAAAAGGGCTCGATTCATCCGGGCATCGACATGTGGAACATCCTGAACCGCAAAAAAGGCATCGGCATTTATTTCAACGGCCATACGCACATGGATTCGATCGTGCAGCGCGACGACTGGTCATTCGTACAAATGTCGGCCTGCCTGGATGAGCCGGGTTTTCGGATCGTGGAGATCGGGAACGAGGCGATCCGGATTTCGGCCGTGGATGTCGCCGGGCCGGAGGTTCTGGAAGCTGCGGCGGTGCTTCACCGGCATATGAAGCATTTTACTCCCAATCCGCATGCGCGGGGAACGGAAGCAGACCGGGCCCTGACGGTTCCGGCCTTAAACAGCATGAAGCAGTTGTAGCAAGAGCAGAGCATCAGAACCTTTTCATGAAAGAAACGCTTTCAGAAAAAAGCCATGACGAAGCTGACATATAGGAGTATAATTCACTCCATGCCGATGTTTTTACAAGGAGTGAAGATCCATGCGACAGCATAACAAAACGATTTTTCTTTTGGCTTTTCTCATTTTGGTATGGGGCATCAACTGGCCTTTGTCCAAATTTGCGCTTCAATATACGCCGCCGGTGCTGTTTGCGGGGCTCCGCGCGCTGATCGGCGGGCTGCTGCTCGTGCTCGTAGCGCTGCCCAAGTACAAGCAGCTGCAATTTCGCCGGAACTGGCATGTGTATGTATTGTCTGCCCTGCTCAGCATCGTGCTTTATTACGGCGTGCAGACGATCGGGCTCCAGTACACGCCGTCGGGGCTGTTTTCGGCCATCGTGTTTTTGCAGCCGGTATTGCTCGGCCTGTTTTCCTGGTGGTGGCTTGGAGAACGGATGACGCGCCAAAAAATGCTCGGGCTGATCATCGGCTTCGTCGGCGTCGCCACGATGAGCGTCGGCGGCATGACCGGAAACATTGCCCCGATCGGCATCGTGCTTGCGCTCGTAACGGCGCTCACCTGGGCGCTGGGCACGGTCTTCGTCAAAAAAATCGGACACCGCGTCGATTCCCTCTGGCTTACGGCGATGCAGGTCACGATCGGCGGCATCATCCTTCTGGCCGGAGGTTCGGAGATGGAAAGCTGGAAGGACATCAAGTGGAATGTGCCGTTCATGGCGGATACGGCTTTTATTGCCGTCTTCGTCATCGCCCTCGGATGGTTCGTCTATTTCAAGCTGATTCATGAGGGAGAAGCCAGCAAGGTGGGGTCATATACTTTTCTCATTCCTCTGGTCTCCATTGTTACGAGCGTATTGTTCCTGAACGAACATGTGTCGCTGAACTTGGTGTTCGGTCTGCTTCTCATCCTGGCCAGCATCCTTCTCGTGAACGTCCGGTTCAGGAAAGCCGAAAAAACGACGGCCGCATAAACGTTTCAACAACTTGAGCCGCGCTTCATATTGGAACGTTTCCGAATTGTTCGAAGCACGTAAAAAAGCAGAGCCGAGGCTCTGCTTTTTTGGTAATCCAAGGGCATGTATCGAAAAAGTATTCTAATGCTGCAGCTTTCCGTAATCCTTAATCCGGACATGGACATGGACCGAAATATCCGCGTCCGCGTACACTTTCCTCCAATCCAGTCGATGCCATACGCCAACGGGAAGCGAATTGCGCACATATTGGCCGATCCCCAGCGGATCGGTTTGTTTTTCCTGCAGCGTGCGGACCAAGGAACGGCATTTCGTTTGGATGGATTTCCGAATCTCTTCTTCCAGCTTGCGCTGCTCCGCTGGTTTTTTCATATCCAGTTCCCCGATATACTCGAGCAGCGAACCTTCAACCTTAATGTCCATGTCTACTTTCAATCTTTTTCCCTGCAACAGCTTCGATGAAGAGGTGACATGAATTTTGCGGCGGCTTCTTAGAAATTGCAGGGAAGCCTGCTCGCCATCATCGTGATCTTCTTTCAAGTTCAGATATAAATCGCCGGCATGAATGTTATGGTGAAGTAGCCCAAAAAACATCCGGTCGCTCGGCTCCACCTTCCCGACGTATTTGTCGTCTTTAAAAAGGGCGACGCCGTCGATGATCAAGCTTTCCTTTTGTTCCCTAATGATGGTGGTTACCGGATCGATTCCTTCGTCATAATAATCCCTTGAAAAAGTATATAGGTTGGAATCGGGGATGTCGCCTGCTTTGGCTTCCGTCCGGATGAGCGTATCGATGTATTCGCCAGCCGTCGGTCCCTGCGGGTAGTCATTGCGAAGCAAGATGTGGTAAGGATCCTCTTCCGCGATGATGACGTGCATTCTGGAGCCGATCATGGGATCCCGGCGCAAGGAATCGAGATGCTTCCAAATCCCTTCCCTGGCCAGTTTTTCCCCGAATAACACCTGCCTAAGCTGTCCGGTGACCAATCTCCGGTTGTTTTGCCGGTCAAAATGCGATTTTGCGTCTTTGTCGGACTTGGCGACGACGGAATATACGATGGCATCCTGGTGGTTCGATTTCGTAATGCTGATCGTGACCCTCATGGAATCTTTTGGTTCACCGGACTCCTTGTCATAGGCAATCGTTCGGATGAACCCGGATTTCTCCAAAATATGCTCGTCCGTGCAACCCGTCAGCACCACGAGAAGGACAAGGCAAACGAGCTTAACTTTCATTGTTCGGCACCTTTCCTTTCAGTTTGAGATATAGCAGCACGCAGATCAGCACCACCGGTACGATGAAAGCAATGTAAGTTTCAGTGTACAGCACTTTTCGTAAGAGCTGTTCCGATTGCCCCAGGTATTTAGGGATGTATCCGGTAAAAAACACCATGGTCACGATCACGAACTCGAGCCGGTTAGGCTTTACTTTCGGGCATGTCTGCTTGATCGCGGTCAGGGCGGCAAAACAGTACATGACCGTCACGATCAAATTGGCGAACACGAACATCGAGAACACGAGGTTTTCGATCCGGTTAATGAACGGCATTTCGATGAAATCCAGCAAATCGATGATGGGGTATAGAAGCGACTCGATTTGATGAAAGCTGAAATAGCCGAACGCAGTCAGTATGACGATTAACTGGGCAATGGTAATCACCCAGTGCCCGATGAACACGCCTTGAAACAATTTGCTCTTTTTTGTGACATGGGGAAATAGAAACATGCAGAGCTCGTAACCCATAAAAGTGGTGTACACTTCCATCCAGTTGCGAAACGAATGGCCTTGGGATGCAAGCTGGAACAGATGCGGCGAAAACCGGACGATCTCCCAATCCTGGAACTGATACACCGTGAGCCCTACCGTCCATATGGTCATGAAGAAAAATACAGTCGCCGTTTTGCTGATATTGTAAATATTCTTGATCAAGAGGGCGAAGACCATGAGACAGAAAAGCAGGAATATAAACATCGGATTGGTCGTCTGGAACGACAGCATTTGGAATATAAGGAAGAAATTTTTTCCGGTGAAGGAAGCCGTAAATATCCAAAAAACGGCCAGCGCCCAATAGACCGGATACATGACCGCTTTGGGCAGCGCGCACTCCATGATTTGAAATACGGAGGCGCCGCGGCCCATGCGGTAGACCAGCCAATACAGAAAGATATTAAACGTGGCGAGAACGGACAACGCCAAATAGCCGATCCATCCGTTCGTGCCGATATTTTCGACGATCAAGCGGGGGAGGCTGAACATCGTGATGTTCATCTCGGTCATGAAAATGAGCAGGGTGATATGGAAAACGTTTAATTTTTCTTTCACTTTGTTCACCCTTATTTCCGCATTTTATTGGTGGATTTGTTTTGGGAATCCGAAATGGAAGGGCGCTTTCTAAGGCCCCAAAAAGGTCCGCGAACGAACGTGTCCAGCAAAGCGGAAAAGTTCATCGGAGACAGCGGCGTCAAATAGGACGTTCCCATGTTGGTGACTCCCGACAAGTGGATCACCACAAGGCCGATACACATCATGAGCCCCAAATTTCCCAAGACGCCGGCCATGATGATCAGGCCGAACCGGATCAGGCGGATGGATGCGCTCATGATATAGCTTGGGATAGTGAACGATGCGATGGCGGACGTGGCGACCGAGATAATGAGAATGTTGCTCGTGAACCCGGCCTGCACCGCGGCTTGACCGATCACGATACCGCCTACGATGCCGATCGTTTGGCCGACTTTCGTCGGGAGCCTTGCGCCGGCTTCGCGAAGCAGCTCGATGGTCGTCTCCATGAGCAGCGCTTCGATAAGCGGCGGGAAAGGAACCTTTGCGCGCGATTCCGTCAAGTTTAGAAGCATCGTGTGCGGAATCATTTCATAGTGATAGGTGGTCACGGAAACGTAGAACGCGGTAAAGCTGATCGTAATGAGAAAGCCGATGAACCGCAAAATCCTCAGGGCAGACCCCAGCAGCCAGCGTTGGTAATAATCGTCCGGCGAAGAGAAAAAATCAAAAAAGTTGGTCGGACACACAAACGCGGACGGGCTTCCGTCCACAAAACCTACGATGCGGCCGCCGATCAGTTTGGACGCGATGGCGTCCGGGCGCTCCGTCGTCATGAACTGCGGGAATACGGAGTTCGGATTTTCGTCGATCAGCTGAATCAGCATGTTCGAATCCATGACGGCATCGAATTCGATCGATCGAATCCGCTTTTTCAAGTCTTCCACCATGTCTTGATCCGCGATCCGGTCGATGTAAGCCAGTACCACGTCGGTTTTGGCGATTTCCCCGACCTCAAATTTGACGGTTTTTAAATGCGTGCTTTTGATTTTTTTTCGCAATACGCCCAGATTCTGGGACAGATTTTCCACGAAGCCGTCGTGGGGGCCGGAAATGACCGTCTCCGTCTCGGATTGGGAGATCGATCGGCCAACGGGCTCGGAAATATCGACGAGATAGGTCAGGTCCCGAAAAAATATGGCGGCTTGACCGTCCAGGATCCCTTTGACGCATTCCTTGGCGTCGCCCGTCAGCTTGTATTGGGAACGTTTAAAGATTTGTTCCGCTTCCTCCTCGGTGGCTTCGGAAAGGGGATCGACGATATCCCGCTTTAGCGGCTCCGGTCCCACCAGGAACGGGAGATAAACGATATGGACAGAGCAATTGGGATACGTGCGCTGCTGAAAATCGATGCAGTCCTTAAACTGATCCAGTATATGGTTCAAAGCAGGTTTTTCGTTTTTTTCGGGTTTGGCGGTCACCTGATCCGAGCTTTTCCCTTGCGTGAAGAAAAATTTCCTTAAATTCTGAAAAACGCCCATAATCAACACCTCGTGGATATTTTCCCCATGGAAGGGGCGAATATGCATTCGAATCTTCCCTTATGTTTTGCATTAGGTTGATATTGTAAGGAACGTATGTTCCTGTTAAAATGTATAAAAGACCTAGAAGCACGAAAAATATGGAATCCCATGGGGAAGACCCAAATGAAGCAGGGGAGCGGCGGAATATCACGATCTTGCTTTTCTATTCCGATATTCCTTCGTCCGGACGAAAAAGAGGGTATACTTTGGATGAAGGGGTGAACGAATATGAACATGGCGAAAGAAGAGGCGTTAACGGAGGAAAGATGGCAGGCGATCATCGGGAATGACGCGTCCTATGACTTCAAGTTTTTTTACGCGGTCAAATCAACGGGGATTTTTTGCAGGCCTTCCTGCAAGTCAAAGGTCCCCAACCGGGCCAACGTTCGGATCTTCCGCACCGCGGCGGAAGCCATTCGGGAGGAATTCCGGCCGTGCAAACGTTGCAAGCCGACGGGCGAACGTTTGCCGGACCGCGAGTGGGTCGAAGCGATCGCCCGGTACATGGAGCGGCATTACGACAGCGCGATGACTTTGAATATGCTGGCGGAGATGTTTCATGGCAGCCCGTACCACTTGCACCGGACGTTCAAAAAAATCATGAAAGCAACGCCGGTCGCCTATTTGCAAGGCATCCGATTGGATAAGGCGCGCGAGCAGCTTGCCCGAACCAACATGTCCGTAGCCGAGGTCGGAAGCAGCGTTGGGCTTCCGAATCCGTCCTATTTCATCTCGCTATTCAAACGAACATTCGGCATGACCCCCTACGAATATCGAAAACGGATGATGGAAACGGAGATATGGACCCAAGGAGGCGCATTCGATGAAAAGTGAAGTGTTAGGACCTGTTTATTGGTCAGTGTTGGAACACGGAGGCTGGACGCTGCATCTCGCAGCGACGTCCCGCGGCCTTTGCTACGTAGGTTCGGCTAACAAGCCGTTTGAGGAAATGGAAGAATGGGTGGGAAAACACATGCGCCCGGCGAAGCTGATCCGGGACGATAAGGCGCTGTCGCCTTATATCGGCGAATTGGCGGATTACATCGAAGGCAAGCTGGTGCGCTTCACGATTCCCTGCGACCTGGTCGGCACCCCGTTCCAGCGTTCGGTTTGGGAGGCGCTGCGCTCCATTCCCTACGGGGAGACGCGCTCCTATTCGGACATCGCGGAATCGATCGGCAAGCCGGCCGCGGTTCGGGCCGTGGGTTCGGCGATCGGCGCCAATCCGGTGCTCATGTCGGTCCCATGCCATCGCGTCATCGGCAAAAACGGAGCCTTAACCGGCTTTCGCGGCGGGCTCGAGATGAAATCGCGGCTGTTGTCCATCGAGAAAGCGGCCGCCGATACCCGGGCCCGTGAGGTTGCCCATCATGCATAACGAGGTTTCGGAACGGGTTGCGGCTTTGGACTGGGACGCGCTCCACCGGGATTTGGATCAGCAGGGATTCGCCGTTTTCCGGCCGATCCTGACTCCGGAGGAGTGCGAGGCATTCATTGCGTCCTACCCCGCCGAAGAGCTGTACAGAAAAACGATCGATATGAAAAGATACCGTTTTGGGCTCGGGGAATACAAGTATTTTCAGTCGCCTCTTCCCAGCCGGCTGCAGCAGCTTCGGGAGGCGTTTTATCCGCCGCTGGCGGCTGCCGCCAACCGCTGGCTGGAGCAGCTGGGCAAGGAGCCGGGGTATCCCGGCACGCTTTCCGCTTTTCTGGAGAAGTGCCATGAAGCAGGACAACGCCGTCCCACGCCCCTCATTCTGAAATATGAAGCCGGAGGGTATAATTGCCTGCATCAGGATTTGTACGGCGAGGTATATTTTCCGTTTCAGGTGCTCCTTACGTTGAACCGGAAGGATGTCGATTATGAAGGCGGCGAGTTTCTCTTGGTCGAACAGCGCCCGCGCGCGCAAAGCCGCGGGCATGCGATCAAGCTGGAACGGGGAGCCGGCGTCATTTTCCCGACGAGCTTCCGTCCCGTTCAAGGAGCAAGGGGACATTACCGGGCTTTTCTGCGGCATGGGGTCGGCACCGTAACGGCCGGCAAAAGGTACAGCTTGGGCGTCATTTTCCATGATGCGACATAAAACGGAAACTTTAGATATGAGAATTGAACCCGGGGGGAGAAGCCATGACCTATTCGCTGGAATATAAAACGCCAAAATCGATGCTGAATAAAGGGACGGGCTTCCTTTCCGGTTACAGCCATTCGCTAAACCCGTATTCGGGCTGCTCGTTTGGCTGTTCATATTGTTACGTCCGGCGAATGCCCGTAGCCACCTTCCGTGAAAAGGCTTGGGGAACGTGGGTGGATGTCAAACATGGCGCTGCTGACGTGTTCCGGAAAGAGCTCGCCAGGGCTCGAAAGAAGGGGCCGGTCACGATTTTCATGTCCTCGAGCACCGACCCCTACCAACCGGCGGAGGCGACGGAACGGATTACGCGCTCCTTGCTGGAAGCGATGGCGGAGCTGCCGCCGGACTTTTTGCTGGTACAGACCCGGAGTCCCCTCGTGAAACGCGATATCGATTTGCTTCTTCGATTGGGGGATCGCGTCAGGGTCAGCATGACCGTGGAAACGGACAGGGAAGGCATCAGACGCCATTTTACGCCTGGAACCCCGCCGATCGAAGCGAGGCTTAGGACGCTGAAGCTTCTGAAGGAAGCCGGTGTGCCGGCCCAGGCAACGATTGCGCCCGTACTTCCGAGCACGGATGCTTTTCCGTCCAAATTACGCACCCTTGTCGACCGGGTATGCATCGACGATTATTTTATGGGTGACGGAAGCGGCGGAAAGCGGACAAGAAGCCTGGGCATCGAGCGGCTTTACGGGGAAATCGGGCTTAAGGAATGGTATGATCCCGGCGCATACCGGACCGTCTATGAACGGTTCATCGGAACTTTTCCGAAGGATCAAGTGTTTCTCAGCCAAAAGGGTTTTGAACCCTAATTTTAAACGAAAGCCGCGACGGGAGGGGGAACAAGCCTATGTTGAGTCAAAACGCCGCGTTTTTTCAATACGGCAAGACGGAAACGGAAGCATTAAAGAACGCGGATCCCATACTTGGCGCGGCCATGGACAAGCTGGGGAGAGTGGAGCGACCCGCGAATCCGGACCTGTTTCAAGCTTTGAGCCAGGCGGTGGTAGGCCAGCTTATTTCGGTCAAAGCAGCTCAGTCCATCTGGGAAAGGATGCTTCGCCGGTTCGGGCGAATCGATCCGGCCGTTATAGCGGCGGAGTCTCCGGAGGAGTTAAGGGCCTGCGGTTTGACGGAGAAAAAAGCGGCATCCATCCATCGCATCGCCAGCAGCATTAGAACCGGCGAGTTTAACTTGAATGAGCTTGTTCAACTCCCTGACGCCGAAGTTGTCCGCCGCTTGACGGCGCTTCCGGGCATCGGCGTGTGGACGGCTGAAATGGTGCTGCTCCATGCGATGCAGCGGCCTGACGTGGTCAGCTGGGGGGATGTGGCGATCCGGCGCGGAATGATGAAGCTCTACGGTCTTGACGGGTTGTCCAAACAGCAGTTCGACGAATACCGGCGGCGTTATTCGCCGTATGGTTCCGTCGCCTCGATCTATTTATGGGAAATATCATACAGGTAAGGATGGAAGTTCATGATGGTAACGGAAACGGCGGTCGTTCGAGCGAAGCTGCTGGAGCTGGCCGAACCTGAATACCAAAAATTTGCGTCATCCCTCATTCCGGGCGTATCCAATTTGCTGGGCGTCCGGATTCCGGAGCTGCGCAAATTGGCGAAGGGGATTGCAAACGGGGACTGGCGGTCTTATTTGCAGCATGCACCAGGCGAATATTTCGAAGAGGTAATGCTGGAGGGCATTTTGATAGGCCATGTAAAAGCGGACCCCGCTGAAAAGCTGAATTATGTCGCCGCGTTTGTCCCTAAAATCGACAATTGGTCGGTATGCGATACGTTTTGCTCCGGCTTGAAATTCACCAAAACGAACAAGGAGCTGGTATGGGATTTTCTTCAGCCATATTTACGGTCCGAAGAAGCATACGACATCCGTTTTGGCGTGGTCATGCTGCTCAATTATTACATCGACGAAACCTATATCGATCGCGTGCTGCACATCCTGGATCGGATCCGCCATGAAGCTTATTACGTCCGAATGGCCGTGGCTTGGGCATTATCGATGTGTTACGTAAAACTGCCGGCTACGACAATGGCTTACCTGCAGAACAGCACGGTCGATGATTTTACATACAACAAAGCGCTGCAAAAAATAATCGAGTCGACCCGCGTTGATTCGGAGACCAGGCAGCGAATCCGAGCGATGAAACGGAAGTAGCCTCCAATTCATTGGCCCCTGCCTGCAAGATTAGGAGTTTTCTTCCAAGGCGCCACCCGGCGTCTGCTGCGATACACCATCGACACGCTCGGCGGCAAGCCGCCCGTTCAAGCGGGATCAGGCCGCCGGGCAGGGTGTGCATAGCCGTCAAATTCGCTGACATGCATCAAAAAACGAAGTAAGAAGCACCTTTTGTAAAAGGCTGACCTTCAGTCATCTGAAGCGCAAGTCTTTTTCTTTTTTTAATCTGCTTTTAAGAAATATGTAGTATAATATCCGCCTGAGTCAAGTAAGGAGAGGATACGAGTGCAACAATTGTTTAAACCCTCGAAGCGGTTGGGAGCGACGTTGCTTACCCTGTTCTTTGGCGGTTTTGTCCTGAATTTCATCATGCAGGCGGCATCCCTGAACCTGAGTTTGGGAAGGGTTCTGTCCTGGATTTCGCAATATTATTGGCTTTATATTTCCGGGAGCCTGTTTTTCTTTTTTGTGCTGCTCACTTTTGCGGCGATCATTCCGAATGTGTATTCCGGCGCGTTGTTCGCTTTTTTGGTATGCTGCATTTTGGCGGTGGCCAATTATAAAAAGCTGAGCACGACCGGCGAACCGTTATTTCCATGGGATTTGATGCAGGTTAAAAACGCCAAGGAAATGACCAAAATCACGCATGGCATGATCTCTCCCGCAGCCGTGATCATGGCGGTCGTCATCGTCGCCGCGCTGGCGTATTTGGCGTTTAAGCTGCCCAAGCTCAAGGTTCAGCTGCCTTTGCGCCTCGTCATGGTAGCGGTGTCCGTTTTGATGATTGCCGGGTTCATTCAAATGGTCGGCGGGCAAAGCGCGTTTGCAACCTCCATGCACTATCAAAATATTCCCTGGAACCAGAAGGTGAATTACGCGCAGAACGGGTTTGTGTATGCTTTTACGGGCAACCTGAACCAGAAACTGATGGAAAAACCCGAAGGGTACAGCAGAGAGGCGATCGAAAAAATCGCCGCCAAATACCGCAACCTGCCGGATCGCGGAACGGCGAAGCCGGCCGCGGAGCAGCCGAACATTTTGTATATCATGGACGAGGCTTTTTTCGACCCTACCCGGCTGCCTACCTATACCTTTAGCGAAGATCCGCTGAAGTTCATCCATCAGCATGAGCATGCAACGCCTTCCGGGTATTTGCTTTCTCCCGAATTCGGGGGGAATACGGCCAACGTCGAATTCGAAGCGTTAACCGGTTTGTCGATGTATTTTCTGAAGGACGGATCCATTCCTTATCAGCAGCGGATCGTCAAAATGTCTTCGCTTCCGTCGATCGTCAGCATTTTAAAAGAAAAAGGGTACGAAACCAAAGCCCTTCACCCGTTTGACGATACGTTTTATAACCGAAATCGGGTGTATCCGATTCTTGGCTTCGACCGTTTTACGAGCGAAAAGGATTTGCAGAACGCGGAACGGTTTACGCCGAACGGTTATATCACGGATAAGTATGCCATGCAGGAAGCGGTTCGCCAGCTTCAATCGTCGGATAAGCCCGCCTTTCTGCATCTCGTGACGATGCAAAACCATTTTCCGTTCACGAAAGGCTTGAATGGTGAGAACACGATTACGGTCGGCGGCGTCAAGCCGGAATATAAAGACGAGATGGAAACGTACGTGCACGACACGAAATTGACCGACGAAGCCGTTGCCTATTTAAGCGGCGAATTAAAGAACATCAAACGTCCAACGATCGTCGTATTTTGGGGCGACCATCTGCCGGCCTTGTCTTCGGGAATCTACGCCCAGGCAGGCTGGGACCAAAATCCGCGGCTGAAACATGAGACGAAGCTTCTGTACATGGCCAATTTCGATATCGGAAAAAGCTCCGTCGGCACAATCAGCCCATCGTTTATCGGACCGACGTTATTCAAGCTGAGCGGACAGGAGTTGCCTCCGTATTACAAACTGCTTGAAAAGGTGCAATCCGAAATACCCGGGCTCAATAAAAACGTGCTGATCGGCGCTTCGGGAATCATATCGCAGCTAACCCCTGATCAGCGGTCGCTCTTAAACGATTACCGCTTGGTCGAATACGATTTGCTCGAAGGAGAACAATACGCCAAGGCTCTCCTGTTTTAAGTTCCAATCGACAGACAACCCCGCCGCATCGGCGGGGGTTGTTGTCATGAGCGGGCGATTCGTCGGGGAACCCCCGGCTTCATTGTAAAAACCGCTTAAGTCCGGTATCATTAACCCTGGATGTAGGCGCTTTTTTTGCATCATTTTTATGAATCGCATAATCTATACATAACGAAGTCATTTGGGAAGGAGGAGGTCGAATGGCGACCATAAAAGACGTGGCGAAGCTGGCGGGGGTTGCGCTTTCGACGGCTTCTTATGCATTAAACGGGGACCCGAAAGTAAGCAAAGAAACGAAGGAGAAAGTCCTTGAGGCAGCCCGGCAGCTGAACTACCGCAAAAACGGTTTTGCCATGGATTTGAAACGGAGCCGCACCAACACGATCATGCTGATCCTGACCGATCTTTCCGGGCCTTATTATTCGGAGCTCATCCGGAGCATTCAAGACGTGGCGATTGCAAACGGTTACGATCTGATCGCCTGCAGCTCCATCGGCGCCCAGGACTCCACGGCCGTCCGTTTTCTCCGCGAAAAAAGGGCCGACGGGGCGATCGTATTGGCCCAGAACATTCCGAACGAAATTTTGCTGGAGTCGGCGTCGGAACGTTTTCCGATCGTCGTGATGGACCGGGAGCTTACGGGCGACGGATTGGCGAACGTGTTGGTGGACGGCGAACAAGGCGGTTATACCGCCACGCGCCATTTGCTGGATTCGGGACATCGAACCATTGCTTATGTCAGCGGCCCGCAAAACTCGTATGACAACGGCCAACGTTATAAGGGATATATCCGAGCTTTAAACGAGAGAGATTTAAGCGAGAAGACGAAGTGGCGCCTGACCGGCGGTTTTGTGCGGGATGGAGGATATCGCGCCACCAAAACGATGATGATGCAGGGCGAATTGCCATCGGCGATTTTTTACGGGAACGACGAAATGGCCATCGGCGGCCTGGCGGCGTTGAAGGAAGGCGGGTATTCGATTCCCGGCGACATTTCGATCATCGGCTTCGACGATATCGAGCAGGCCGGTTACATGAATCCGCCGCTAACGACGATTCGCCAGCCCAAACACGAGGCCGGTTCCTTGGCGGCGCATTTGCTGTTCCAAATGCTTAACGGGGAAGAGGTCAACGCGACGTATAAGCTGGGCATTGAACTGGTTCAACGCGGGTCCGTCCGGAATGTAGACACCCGGATCGATAGCTGATTTATTGGACATCACTTGAAAAATACCTTCCGTCAAGCAATAATAGAGACTCGTGTATCATTCCCATCGGGATGATGCTTAATATCTAGCGAAAGAAAGGAAGCGATTCCACATGCCAACGATTCAAGTCGAAGGAAAAGGAACCATTGAAGCGGCGGACGGACAAAAGCTGGTACTTGCTCTGGAGGATCACGGCGTCGACATTCTGCACCGCTGCGGAGGCAATGCGAGATGCACGACCTGCCGCGTAGAGATCCTTGAAGGAGACGCCGGCGCCATGGGCGAAGCGGAGGCAGCGATCCTCGCAACCAAAGGAATCCACGAGCCGAACGTGCGGCTTTCCTGCCAAATCCGCGTACATAGCGATCTGACCGTCAAGCCGGTCATGACCGTTTCCGGTTCCGGCATGGATGCCGGCAAGCGCCCACTCGATTAAAAGAGCATGGCAAATGAATTCATGAAGCGGCTGTTTGTCCACCGAATGGGCAGGCAGCCGTTTTTTATTGGCAGCACGCGGCCGGCAAACCTCCGGAAAATTTTCTGCAAAAGAAAATCGTTGACAATCAAGGCCTTCTGTCCGTTATAATATGTAGACCGTTCGTTATAATTTTGGAGAAAGGAGGCCTCGCTTCCATGGCAGGCAAAGCAAACTCGCGTGAAATCATCGTGAAAACGGCTACCAGACTGTTCTCTGTGCAGGGATATCATGGAACGGGATTGAACCAAATCATCAAGGAAAGCCAATGCCCCAAAGGCTCGCTCTATTATTATTTTCCGGAAGGGAAAGAGGAGCTTGCGCGGGAATGCATCGAGCAGATTAAGCGAATGGTTTCCGGCAAATGGCAGGAGGCTTTCGAACGATTCGAACATCCGGCCCAAGCGATCCCATACCATATCGAAATGATGGCCGAGGATGCCGAAAAATCGAATTTTGAGGGTTTTACCCCTCTCAGCTTCTGGAATGCAGTGGAAACGTGTTCCGTCAGCGTATCGCTTCGGGAAGCTTGTCAGAACGCAATCGATGAGTGGCACGGGATGTTATCCCAGCGGCTGCAATCGGCGGGACTTGATGCGGAACGTGCCGCCGAGACGGCCACGGTCATCTTGTCCATGATGGAAGGTTCGCTGATCATTGCCATGACAAAGCAGGATTCCGGACCGATCCATGCGGCATCCAAGTATATGGGGATACTGGTAGAACGCCTGCTGGACGTCAGCCGGTCGGATCAATCGTCTCCAAAAAGCGAAAGACATAAAAAAGAAGATTGAGATAGAAAGAGCGACAGTTATCTAGATAACAAATAGAGATAGAAATCAGACATATGGAGGTTAGGTATTGTGGAAGCAGCCATGCAAAATACACAAACGGCAGCAAGCTCGGACAAACGATTCAAAGTCATCCCGATCATGGTCGCGCTGCTCATCAGCGGATTTATCGGGATGTTCAGCGAGACGGCGTTAAACGTCGCTTTAAACGATTTGATGCAGGTGCTGCACATTTCGCCGCCGACGGCGCAATGGCTCACTACGGGATATTTGCTGACGCTAGGCATTTTAGTGCCGGTATCCGGCCTTTTGCTGCAATGGTTTACGACGAGACAATTATTTATTACCGCGCTGATCTTTTCGATCGCCGGTTGTTTGATTGCGGCGCTGGCGCCGAGTTTTGAAGTACTGCTGGTCGCTCGCGTCGTTCAGGCCGCGGGGACGGGCATTATGCTACCGCTGATGTTCAACACGATTCTGGTTATTTTCCCGGCAGAAAAACGGGGCGCCGCCATGGGCATCATCGGCCTCGTGATCATGTTCGCCCCTGCGGTCGGCCCGACGATCGCGGGTCTGTTGATCGAAAACCTCAGCTGGCACTGGATTTTCTGGCTGTCTTTGCCTTTTCTCGTGTTGGCGCTGGTTTGCGGCATCCTGTTCATGCAAAACGTATCGACCATCACCAAACCGAAAATCGATCTGTTGTCGATCATTTTATCGACGATCGGCTTCGGCGGCATCGTGTTCGGCTTCAGCAGCGCCGGCGAAGGCGGAGGCTGGACGAGTCCGAAGGTGATCGCGTCCCTGATCATCGGTATCGCGGCACTGCTCTTGTTCGGTTGGCATCAATTGCGAATGAAGCAGCCGATGATCAACCTGCGGGCATTCAAATACCCGATGTTTTCGGTCGGCGTCGTCATGGTCTTTATCAGCATGATGATCATTTTGTCGTCGATGCTGGTGCTGCCGCTGTTCCTGCAGGGCGGTTTTGGAAAATCGGCGTTTTACGCCGGACTCATTATGCTTCCCGGGGGAATCGTGAACGGCTTGATGTCTCCCCTCATGGGGCGTTTGTTCGATAAATATGGTCCGAAGTGGCTTGTATTCCCTGGTTTTATTGTAGCAGCCGCGGCTCTGTGGTTTTTCTCGGGCGTAACGGCCGCTTCCGCCGCTTTCCTCATCATCGTGCTGCATTCCTGCTTGATGATCGGCATTTCAATGATCATGATGCCCGCGCAGACAAACGGCTTGAACCAGCTGCCGCGCGAATATTATCCGGACGGAACCGCGATCATGAACACTCTTCAGCAGGTGGCGGGGGCCATCGGCACGGCGGTTGCCGTCAGCATCATGTCGGCCGGGCAGGAGAGCTATTTTAAAACCCATCCGGGCGGGAATCCGATCGAAGCGTTGACGGCCGGCGTATCGCATGCCTTTATGTTCGGCATGATCATCGCTCTGGCGGGCTTCGTGATCGGCCTGTTTATTAAACGGGTTCCGGTAAAACACGATTAAATAAGCGCAAAAACCCCAAAGCCACGGCTGCGGGGTTTTTCATCGTTTTTGGCGACGATCCTTCAGATCATTCGTCCGTCGAATCTAGCAATAGGTTTTATCCTATCCTTCTAAACTATTCTATGCTGTGCCCGCTGTCTATGATTCCCCGGTTCCCGATGACCTGCCGTTGGGGAAGGCTGTGCAGGCACAGAGAACAACCCTGCTTTGCCTGTTTTGGGTGGAAATGGTATTCGGGATCATGGTATAGTGAATCTAGCATTCTATTAAATCAAACAAAACTATATTTCAGATCATGGGAGAACCGAATATGAAGGTCATTGGGAAAATTCTTTTAAGCTCCGTTTTGATTGCAGGCTCTTTCTCCGCGATTCCCGCGGATGCGGCCAAGGCTGCAGGCAAGGTCAGCATCATGCTCGACGGATATCCGCTGTCTTTTCCGGTGGAGCCGACCGTGTTGAAGGGAACGACCATGGTGCCGTTCCGGGCCATCTCCGAAGCGCTTGGCATTCAAGTGACTTGGAACCAGAAGGAACAAAAAATCACGGCTACGAAAAAAGAGGACGGGATCTCCAAACAGGTCGTGTTGACCATCGGCAGCAAACAAGCTTTGGTCGACGGGAAAACGGTAGCCCTTGCCAACGCCCCGCAAACGATCCGCAGCAGCACGATGATCCCGCTCAGCTTTTTTAGCCAGCAGTTCGGGGCCGGGGTGGCCTGGGATCAGAAAACGCAAACCGTTTCGATCACGTCGCCCAAGGAAGATATGTATACGTTAGGCTTTTACGCGTTATCTTCTTTCGATGAACGGGCATACATCCCGTCTTTCGATTCGGTTGCTTTCGGCTGGAGCCGGATCGATCCTTCCGGACAATTCACGATGGAGGGCAAGGAGTATAAATGGCCGCAGGCTGCGGGCGAAGTCACGCCGGAATCGATCATTCAAGATGCCGCGCAGCAAGGAACGTCGCCGTATTTGATGGTGTACTCCGTGGATTCCAGCGGCGAATTGACGAAAAACCTGGAAGATCAGGCGCTGCAGGAGAAAACCACCTCGGAGATCGTGGAAGCGGCCGCGGGAAAAGGGTTTAAAGGCATTGCGCTCGATCTGGAAGGGCTTGGTTTGACCGGCGACAAAAACAAGGTCAAAGCGGAATACAACGCATTCGTGAAAAAGCTTTCCGCCAAAGCCCGCGCGGCAGGCCTGAAATTGACGCTGATCCTTCATCCGCTGAACAGTTCCTATGCAGGGTATGATTACAAAACGTTATCGGGTCTGGCGGACGATTTGGTGATTATGGCTTATGCGTTCGAACAGGAAAAAGGCCCCGAACCATTGAAGCGGGTCGACGAGGCCATCCGCCTGGCGTTGAAGGAAACTAGCAAAGACAGGCTGATTCTCGGGATCTCGCTCGGCAGCGAAAACGCAGGTACCGTCAACACCAAGATCGGCCTGGCCAAACGGTATGACCTGAAAGGCGTCGCTTTCTGGCGCTTGGGGCTGATCGGCCAGCCTGCCTGGGCGAAGATCAACGAGTCGATAGAGATGAAATAAATCATCATAAAAAAAGAGCGTCCCGCATGGGACCGCTCAGAGTGTCGAGAAAGTCCAACGGACTTTTCGACACTCTATTTTTTATATGGGGAATCATATCTTTTAAAATAAAAATCGATTTAAAGCGCTCTGAGACCCCTACTTCAGTGACCGACGAGGCAATTTTAAACCCCCTGCAAAAAAACAGGGGGTTTCTCGACAGCCTGAGCGTCCCGCATGGGACCGCTCTTTTTTTCTTACAGAATCGGCGACAGCAGCCGCGATATGCCTTCCTTGATCCGAATCCATCTCGGGCGCTGGTGGTATTCCTGGAGCGTCAACTGCCGGGATACGCGCAAATCCTCTTCGAACATCTCCGTCAATTGTTTCGAAATCCGGTCGTCATACAAAAAGGCATTGACTTCAAAGTTCAGCTTAAAGCTGCGAAAATCGATATTGGCCGTACCCACCGAAGCAATTTCTTCGTCGATGACGATCGTTTTGGAATGAATGAAACCGTTATTGTACAGATAAACGGTAGCGCCTACCTTCAATAGCTCCCCGATGTATGAATACGTGGCCCAATACACGAAAATATGGTCCGGCTTGTCCGGTATCATGATTTTGACTTCAACGCCCGACAGAACGGCGATCCGCAGCGAATCCAGCACGCTTGCATCCGGAATGAAATAAGGAGTCTGGATGTGAATCGTTTTTTTCGCGGAGGAAATCATTTTTATGTATCCGTTTTTGATATGTTCAAGCTCCGAATCCGGTCCGCTCGTGACGATCTGCATGCCGATCCGGCCGCAGGGAGCCACCTCCGGGAACAGGTTCGGCGAGTATGTAATCGCGTGATGGTGCGAGGCCTGGTTCCAGTCCAAAATAAACCGAATCTGCAGCGCGTAAACCGCCGATCCGATGATCCGCAAGTGGGTGTCCCTCCAATAGCCGAACTTCGAATTCAGCCCCAAATATTCGTCCCCCACGTTGAACCCGCCCACATAGCCGATTTCGCCGTCAATAATGACGAGCTTGCGGTGGTTGCGGTAATTCAAACGGAAGTTGATCAAGCGCAGCCGCGAAGGAAAAAATGCTTCGGCAAGCCCGCCGGCGGCCCGGAATTCGCGGAAAAACCTTTTTGTCAGCTTTCTCGAGCCCAGCTGGTCATAGAGCACTCTGACCTTCACGCCTTCCCGTGCCTTTTGCGTGAGGAGGTTGATCAATTTTTTGCCGAGGACGTCGTTTTGGATGATGTAATACTGGACATGGATATAATCTTTTGCCCCGTGAATGTCTTTGAACAGCTTATCGAATTTCTCCTGTCCGTCGGTAATGATGTCCACCGCGTTTTCTTCGGTAAACATCGAGTGGTTGTTTTTCAAATACATGTAGATGAGATCCCTGTATTTGCTGGCCGATTCGTTGTAGAACCGGAAGTTGCCCCTCTGAATGCGTTCCAGCTGCTCCAAAATAATCTCTTTGACGCCGATTTTTTTCAGGTCGTCCCAATGGAACAAGCGGACATGCCTGAAGTTTTGGGCGAAGAGCAGGTACAGCAAAAAGCCGGCAATCGGGATGAACGACAGCACCAGCAGCCAAGCCCAAGTCGCTCCAGGGTCGCGGCGCTCCTTAAACACGACGACCAAAGCGAAAATAAAATTCAGAAACAAGATCAATCCTAGAATGAGGGAAGAAAAGTTCATTGCGTCGTTGTCCTCCTGCTTAACGCCACTTCCGGCTTACAGCATGTTTTGCAAACCGGAAATATCATGTTTGATGCGGTCTAGAAAATGCCGTGAAATCGCGGAAATATGATGTTCCTTCCGCTGAATGACTCCCAGGAATACCGGACTTTGCTGGGGGAAATCAAAATCCAGGATAACGGTGTCGGAGATCGGTTCGGAAATGAACGAATAGTTGAGCCCGACCGTAACCGCCGAATGGGTGAGGCAGGCGCGGCTGATCAATGCGCGGTTGTTCGTGGTGTATACGATATCGGCCGGCCCGTATTTTTTCTGAAAATCATCCATAAACCATTTCACATAATCATCATTATACAGCACAACGTTCTGCCGTTTAAGCTCTTCCGGCGTAATTGTTTTCTGAAAAGCGAGCGGCGAATGGATGCTGGTGGCGGCAACCATTTTGACTTTGAGCAGCGGGTCGTAATCAAGCCCCAAATGTTCGATCAGCCGGTTTTTGTAAAGAATGATGAAACCCAGGTCGGTTTTGTCGTTCAAAACGTCGTCGATAATATCCTGCGAACCTTGTTCGACGATCTCGATTTTGACCTGCGGATATTTCCGCTTGAAATCCAGTACCACTTGCTCGAGCAGCAGCATGGGGCCGGGAATCGTTGCGATTCGCAGTCGTCCTTGGACCAGCTCGGAATACCCTTGGGCGGCTTCCTTCAATTCTTCGTATTTCTGCAGCAGCTCGGCCGCTTTTTTAATGATGACGGCTCCTTCGGCGGTGGGGACGGCTCCCGTGCGCTGCCGTTTCAGAACGGCAACTCCCCATTCCTCTTCAAGGCTCGAAATCGACTGGCTGACTGCCGAAATGGTGACGTGAAGATTTTGGGCGGCTTTCGAGATGGAGCCGGTTTTCGCGACCTCGACCAAATACTCCAGTTTTTCAATATGCATGATTCAACCCGATCCTTGTAAGTTTATATCCGGATATGATTTAAGCTAGCCTTAAGTCAAATTAAATATGTTTAAATTTTATTGAACCCTTATCGATGATAACATAGAAGTAAAGCCTGAGGTACATCCTTTTGGGGAATTGCTGCAGCATGTTCAGGCCGTTCATTGGTTTCGTGTGGAGACAAGCTTGGATAAATGCCAAGACGGAAAGGGAGTTATCATATGAGATTGGAAGGAAAAGTCGCACTGATCACCGGGGCGGGAGCAGGCATCGGGAAAACGACGGCGCTGCGGTTTGCGCAGGAAGGCGCCAAAGTGATCGTCACGGACATCAATTTGGATAACGTAACACAAACGGCGTCGGAAATTGAGCAGGCCGGGGGCAGCGCCGCGGCTTTCAAACACGACGTCAGCAGCGAAGACGACTGGAAACGGATCGTTGAAGCGTCGGTTAAGCAGTTCGGTTCTATCGATATTTTGTTCAATAACGCAGGCATTTATTTCATTAAACCGCTGGCCGAAATCGGGCTGGATGAGTGGAATCGGATGCTTTCGATCAACGTGACGGGCGTCTTCCTCGGCATGAAACACGTGATGCCGGTCATGGCCAAGCAAGAACAAGGCGGTTCGGTCATCAATGCTTCCTCCATCGCCGGCTTGACAGGGGCATCGGGGCACGTCGCTTACGGCGCAAGCAAAGGGGCGGTACGGATCATGACCAAAGACGCCGCGGTCGAATACGCTTCGGCCAACGTGAGGGTCAACTCGATCCATCCTGCCTACATCAATACGGCGATGGGCGATTATGCGACGCAGGCGAGCCGAATGTCCGCCGCGGAGCTGGGCAAACGGATGGCTCCAATGGGCCGATTCGGCTTGGTTGAGGAAGTATCGAACATGGTTCTGTTCCTTGCTTCCGACGAATCTTCCTATTGCACGGGGGCGGAATTCGTGATCGATGGCGGAGCTACCGCGATGTAAGAAAAAACCTTCGAGCATGTGTTTCAAAATGAATCTAAGATGGGAGCGAGATCAATGAAATTCGAAAATAAAGTGGCCGTGGTTACCGGGGGAGCAAGCGGCATCGGGGAAGCCTCCGTCAGAATGTTTGCCGCCGAAGGCGCAAAAGTCGTGATTGCCGATTTTTCGGAACGCGGACAAGCGGTGGCGGATGAACTGAATGCAGCCGGATCTGATGCGTTGTTCGTGAAAACGGACGTGACGAATGAGCAGGATGTCATTCGCATGGTGGAGCAAACGGTTGAGAAATACGGGAAGCTGGATGTGCTGTTCGCAAACGCGGGCATCGCGCAGGACGGTCCTGCCGACCTGCTGTCCTCCGACAGCTGGCAGCGCACGATCGACATTAACTTGACCGGCGTATTCCTTTGCGACAAATATGCGATCAAACAGATGCTTGCGCAGGGCCATGGCGGCGCGATCGTGAACTGCGGCTCCATCCACAGCCACGTCGGCAAAGCGGGCGTCACCGCATATGCGTCCGCCAAAGGCGGCGTTAAGCTGCTCACCCAGACGCTGGGCGCGGATTATGCAGCCAAAGGCATTCGAATCAATGCGGTGTGCCCCGGCTACATCGATACGCCGCTGATCAAAGGCAGAACCGAAGCGATCACCCAGCATCTGGTCGGGCTGCACCCGATGGGACGCCTCGGCAAACCGGAAGAAGTGGCCAAAGCCGTCCTGTTCCTGGCAAGCGATGACGCATCGTTTATTACAGGCACAAGCCTGTTGGTGGACGGCGGGTATACGGCGGTGTAATCCGGGTCCCTGTCCAAAGGGCGGCCTTGCTGAAGCCGCGATATTAGGAAAGGCGCAGCAACAACAAGGCCAAAACGTGCAAAAGAGCTCAAACCTCCCTGAAGCCGGGGGTTTGGGCTCTTGCTGTTTATCCTGCATTGTCGTAAGCAAGACAAGCGAATTACCAAGTTTATGACATAAAACCGGCCGTGAGCATCTTTGCCCGGCTGGTTTTGTCTTTCCGGCAGGAGATGGTCATATACTTATGGAAAAGTATTGTAAGTCGTATATTTTTATGAAAGTGGAGGTTCGGTTAGCGGCATGAATCATAACGTAACCGGCATTTCGACGCGGGCAACGGATTATTTGAACAGGATCGGGTACGACGGAGCGGTCGAACCGACCGCGGCCGTGCTTGCCCGTCTTCAGGAATGCCATATTTACCACGTTCCCTATGAAAACCTCGACATCGTCAACGGCGTGCCATTGTCGCTGAAGCTTGAAGATCTGCATGATAAAATCGTCTCCCGCCGCCGGGGAGGGTATTGTTTTGAGCTCAACGCGCTGTTTGCTTGGTTGCTGGAGGAGATCGGATTTAAAGTGACGCATTATTTCGCGCGGTTTTGGCGAGACGAACCGAATCCGCCGCCGATGCGGCGGCATCATGTGCTAAGGGTCGAAGCGGAAGGCCGCCCGTTTTTATGCGACGTCGGCGTCGGGGGCATCGTACCCGTAACCCCGTTATTGCTGGCAGAAGGGATCGAGCAGCCGGCAGGCAACGAACGGTACCGCCTGGATCGGGATCCGTTTTTCGGCTGGATGCTTTGCGAATGGAAACACGGGGAATGGTGCCGGTTGTATTCGTTTACGGAGGAACCGCAGCTGCTGCAGGATTACGCGATGGCTTCCTATTGGTGCGAACATGCGCCCGAATCCATCTTTACGCAATCCGCGATGGTCTTTATCCGCACCCCCGAAGGCAGGAACACGGTAGCGGGGGAGGAGTTCAGGATTTTCGGTTCCGGCGGCGTGGAATCATGGGTACCGCAATCGGCAGAGGAATACCATCAAGCGTTGTTGAAGCATTTTGGAATCGTGCTGAATCGGAAAGAAGAGGATGGAAACCATCCATAAAGGAGGCGTATGAGCATGCCGTTTTTATCGTTGACGACTTGGAGCTTGCACCGGAATTTGGGCCCGCTCCGCTGGACGTACTGGGATGAGGAGGCTAAAACGCAAGGCACCGCGATGGATGAGCAGCCGCAAACGATCTCGCTGCTGGATTTGCCTGCTTTGCTCCGCGAGAACGGTTTTCAGGCGATGGAGCTTTGCCATTTCCATCTTCCGGAGACAAGCACCGCTTACCTGGATAAGCTTCGCGAATCTATCGTTCGGTCGGGAATCCGTTTGTACACTTTGCTGGCCGATTACGGAGATCTCACGAATCCGGACGAATGGCGCAGGGAAGCCGATATGGAATGGATGAAAAAGTGGATCGACGTCGCCTCTGCCCTTGGCGCCGAACGGATTCGCATTATCGCGGGCGATGGGGATCCGGCCGACGCGGAGGCCGTCCGGCTGGCGGCGGCGCAGCTGAAGCGCCTGATCCGATACGCCTCGGATAAGCAGGTCCGAATCGTTACCGAGAATTTTCATGATTTGGCTTCCACGGCTGCAAATTGCATATCCTTGCTTGACATTTGTGGCGAAGGGCTTGGGTTGACAACGGATTTCGGCAACTTCGCCGGAGAAGGCAAGCTTGCGGAGTTAGGGGCCACGATCCCGCGAAGCGAATCCATCCATGCGAAAGCGATCACGGACGGTCAGGGCAGACCGAATGAGGAGGAATTTAAGAAATGCATGGATCTGGTCAGAAGCAGCGGTTATGAGGGCCCGATTACATTGGTGTACGATGGGCCGGGCGATATGTGGGAAGGCATAAACCGGGTAAAAGCATTGGTCCAGCCTTACTTATAGGGAACTTGTCCGGGATTTTGCCCGAGCTTCGTGCTTTGGAAATATTCAATGTCTAAGCGTATTTGCGAAAAGGAGCGGAACTTGATGTTCCGCTCCTCAGGCTGTCGAGAAACCCCCTGCAAAAAAACAGGGGGTTTCTCGACAGCCTGAAAACGTCGCGAGACGTTTTTTTATTTTTTCCAAACTTTTTGCCTCTTCTCCTGCGTCCTAGCCCATGAGTGCGAGCAAAAGACACTTTGAATAGAGAGATGGAGGACAAAAGGATATGAAAAAGAAAACGATCAAACAAATGGCGTTAACCGCGGCAGGCTGTGCGGCTATTCTAGGCATCAGCGCGGCGGGTGTGCCGGTCCATGCCATGGCTTCCGTGCAAGCCCCTGCCCCGGCAGCGGTTAACATGAAAACGGGAGTCCCGGCAGCGAAAGGCGTAAAGGTACAGGAGAAAACATTGAAGTCGGCAAACGGGAATCTGAAGGCTCACATCCAAGTGCCCCAACTCTCCGGGATGCTGGATCGGCGCTATCAGGATGAAATGAACGACATCATTTTGTCGCATGCCCAAAAAGATTTGGCGAACTGGGAGAAAAATGCCGCGGATGCGGCCGCGAAAGCGAAATCGGCTCATCTCGAATACCGTCCGTACGAGCTGTATATGACCTACAGCCTGAAGTCTGACGGCACCGGAACCCCGGCCGGCATCATTTCGTTGGTGGTGACTACCGAAGGGTTCGCGGGAGGGACAAGCATGCCGCGGATCGATACGTACAACGTGAAAAATGCTGCCGCAGCCGAGCGGGTGACGCTCTCCGACCTGCTGGGGGACGATTACAAGGCAAAACTCGATGCCGACATTCTTGCGCAAATGAAAAAAGATCCCGACAAATACTTCCTGGAGGATTACAAAGGAACGTTCGAGGAGCAAACCTTCTATATCGAAAACGGCGAGCTGGTCGTCGTGTTCCCGAAGTACAGCATTGGGCCGGGGTATATCGGCTCGCCGGAGTTTCGATTCGACCTGAAAGGGAAAACGGGCTTGAAAACAAAACCGGAAGCGGCCCGGAAACTGGACTTGAAAAAGACCGCAAAATATAAAAATGCCCACGGCATCGAGATGGTGGCTTTGCGCGACGCAGCTGGGCAATTGGGATACGAACTCCAGTGGAATCCGTCCGCCAAAACGGCCGAGCTGAGAAAAGGGGCACAATTTACGCGCGTAACCGTGGGCCAAAACGCATACTTTTTCGCCAAAACGGCTCCAAAAGCATTAAACGCCGCGCCCGTGCTTCAGCAAAACAAGCTGTATGTTCCTCTTCAATTCGTATCCGATATTCTGCAAGCGGAAATTCAGCGGTAACTTCTCAAACCCCTGTCTTTTCGTTACAAAAACAAAAGGCATTCCGACAGCAACTCTGCTCAGGATGCCTTTTTTATCATTTAATGGATTTTCCAGTTAATCCCACCAACTTTTCGCATATGTCCCGGCGTCCTGTCTATGAACAACAAATGAAAGGTTAGGATGAATGGCTATGATCGACAACATGAAGGTTAACAGCAACCGGCAACCACGGGGTTGGATGCCCCGAAGATCGGCCGAGGGCAAGCGGTATAAGCCCGGACTCGACGGATTACGGGCATTTTCCGTCATCGCCGTTATGGCCTATCATTGGAACGCCAAATGGGCGCAGGGCGGATTTATCGGCGTCGGCATCTTTTTCGTCATCTCGGGTTATCTCATTTCGGATCAGATCATCCAGCAATGGCAAAGCCGGGGCAGGCTGAATCTTATCGATTTCTGGATCCGCAGGGCCCGCAGACTGCTGCCCGCGATGCTTGCCATGCTGGGGTTCGTCGCTTTATGGCTGTTATGCATCGAGCCCGGGAGACTGCAAGGCTTAAAGGGAGCTTTTTTATCCTCCGTATTTTATGCGAATAATTGGTGGCTTATCTTTCATAAAGTATCGTACTTCGAAAGTTTCGGCCCGCCTTCGCCGATCAGGCATCTTTGGTCGCTGGCCATCGAAGAGCAGTTTTACTTGGTCTGGCCGCTGCTGCTTGTTGCAGGTATGCACATCTTTCCCCGGCGCGGCAAACTGGCGCTCATGATTGCGGCATTGGCCGGCGTTTCGGCACTGGCTATGTTCGGCATATACATACCGGGCGAGGACCCGAGCCGGGTTTATTACGGAACCGATACCCGGGCTTTTGCGCTCCTGATCGGGGCTGCCCTGGCCGTGGTCTGGCCAAGCCGGAAGCTGAGCGATAGAGTGTCGGCAGGAGCCCGCGTCATGCTGGACATCGCCGGTTTTCTGGGACTCATAGCGCTAGCGGCACTCATCTACCGGACAGGCGAATATGACGATTTCCTGTACCGGGGAGGGTTGCTTGGCATCGCGGTCCTTTCCGCGGCCGTCATCGCGGTTCTTGCGCATCCTGCAAGCCGGGTCGGCCAAGCGATGGGCTGCAAGCCTTTGCGCTGGATCGGGGTCCGATCTTACAGCCTCTATATTTGGCATTTTCCCGTCATTATTTTAACGACCCCCGAGGTCGATACGGGAGGGGCCAACGCCCTTCGCATCTTGTTCCAGCTGTTCTTGAGTTTTTTTCTGGCGGCATGTTCCTATCAATGTATCGAAGAACCACTGCGTAGAGGAGGATTCCATATGAAACGAAATCAACCGTCTTTTGCCCGGAAACGGCGTTTAGGTCCCGTCATGTTATGCGTTATCGTTCCGGCGGTTTTGATAGCGGCGGCTTGGGGCCGTTTTGCCCTGAATACACACGAGCCGGCCGCGCATCTGGTCGAAGCGGATGGGGCACCGGCCGAACAGGTTCAACCCCACGAGGGACCGGCGTCCGAAAATGAAAATGAACACCCGGTTGACGCTCAAATTGCGGACCGCCCTTCACAGGATGCAGCGTCGTCCCAAGCCAACGGAGAAAAATCTGCTGAACTCCAGCCGCTGGAAAAGGCGGAAAACCCGGCAGAGAACGTTTCGCAACCTTCCGGCCAAGGCATTACCGCAATCGGGGATTCGGTCATGCTGGACGCGGCGCCTTTTCTGGAAAAAAAGCTTCCCGGCATCGTCGTGGACGGCAAAGTAGGGCGGCAGATGCGCCAGGCCGCTGATGTTGTCGCCCGCTTAAAAGAACAAGGGCGGCTCGGGGACCGGATCATAATCGAGCTCGGCACCAACGGGCCTTTTAGCAAAAAGCAACTGCGTTCCCTGCTGCAGACGCTTGGAGAGGACAAGCAGATCCTGCTGGTGAATACCCGCGTCCCTCGGAAATGGCAGGATGCCGTCAATGCGGATATTGCAGAAGTTTCCAATGAATTCGGGAACGTGACGGTAGTAGACTGGTATTCGGCAAGCGAAGGCAAGGACGGTTATTTCTACCGCGACGGCGTGCATTTGAAACGAAGCGGTGCGTCGTTTTACGCTTCCATGCTTGCGGAGGCCGTTTTGGCGCAGAAAAAATAAAATTTTTTTCGCAACCGCCAAACTTTTTGCGCCCCTTCGTACGTCTTGCTTCCGTAAAGCGGGGACGGGGATCACGTCCTCCCCGCCAGCGACTAAACAGAGAAGGGTAATACGACATGTTGAACAGGAAAATGGAAAAGCTGCTGACGAGATGCATTAAAGAGCATAAAGAAAATGTGTACAGGCTCGCGTACAGTTACGTGAAAAATAAAGAAGATGCGCTCGATATCGTGCAGGATTCGATTTATAAAGCGATGACCCATATCGACGGACTGAAGGATCCGGAAGCGGTCAAAAGCTGGTTTTACCGCATCGTGGTCAATACCGCGCTCGATTTTCTCCGCAGGAACAAAAAGGTACGGACGATGGATCACGAAACGATCGAAATGCATGTTTCCGGTACCGAAGACGATTATACGAATTTCGATTTGACACGGACGATGGAAGAGCTTCCCGAGAAATATAGAAGCGTGATCGTGCTGCGGTATTTTGAAGACATGAAAATCGAAGAAGTGGCCGCCGTGCTTGGGGAAAACGTGAATACGGTCAAAACGAGGCTGTATCAGGCGCTTCGGGTCATGCGGATCAAGATGGATGACGAACCCTCAAAGGAGATCAAACAAAGATGAACAAACACATGAAACATTTGCGAAAAGAGTATGACGACATCCCGATTCCGGACGAGCTGGAAATGATCGTGGATCGGGCCATAAATACATCCTTGCGCAACCGCAAGCAAAAACGCGTGAAATATCGATGGATTGCCGGCGCTTGCGCCGCGGCGCTGCTGTTCCTGGTCACGATCAATGCCAGTCCCGCCGTCGCGAACGCTTTATCGGCCATCCCGGGCATGGACCGGGTCATCCAAGTGTTGACGCTTAAACAATACGTGGTTGAAGAAAAAAACTACGGCGCGAATATCAAAGTCCCCGCCGTGACGAATCTGGACAATAAGGCGCTGGAGAGCGGGCTGAACGAAAAATACATGAAGGAAAACAAAGCGCTCTTCGACAAGTTCCAAACCGAAATCGAGGCATTGAAGAAACAAGGCGGCGGCCACCTGAACGTGGATGCCGGCTACGAAATCAAAACCGACACGGACGAAATCCTGTCCATCGAGCGTTATGTCGTCGAAAGCGCGGGCTCGTCTTCCGAGCAATTAAAGCTGGACACCATCGACAAAAAGAACCAGATCCTCATCACGCTGCCGATGCTGTTCAAGGACGATCAGTATATTCGGCTGATCAGCGGCAATATTAAAGAACAGATGAAGTCGCAGATGAAGGACAATCCAGACAAATTTTATTGGGTGCACGGCGCTTCCGATGTCCTGCCGACGGATGAATTCAAAGCGATCAAAAAGGATCAGAACTTCTACATCAATAAAAACGGCAAACTCGTCATCGTCTTTGACAAATACGAGGTAGCTCCGGGATATATGGGTTCCGTGGAATTCGAGATTCCGACCGAGGCCATTGCAAACGACTTGGTCAGCCGTAATTACATCAAGTAGCGATACAGACCGGCATGGGGAGTTTCCCCGTGCCGGTTTTTGGGTCGTGCAGGGAGGACGGGGTTGATTTACACGGCGGATCGTATATAATGTATAAAGCGGATAAACAATATCCATGTTATACAAGATGAGGCAAGGTGACTTTATTCATGCACATGAAAACGGGCGTTGAGCAATCCGTCTATGCCATATTACTGCTGAATATGCTGCCGGACAAAGCGGTGCTTCCCGGAGAGGCGATCAGCCAACAGCTTGGCGTTTCGGCGACCTATTTCCAAAAATTGCTGCGCAAACTCGTCAGCGCCGATCTGATCGCTTCCGTGCCCGGAATCAAAGGCGGGTTCAAGCTGAAGAAACGGATCGAAGAGATTCGCATTTACGACGTCTATCTTGCGATCGAGGGACAGCAGACGCTTTATTCCTCGAGCGGGATTTTGTGCGACATGCTTGAACTGAGGGAAGAGGACCGCTGCTGCTTGTTGTCCGATCTGATGGAAGAGGCCGAAAATGCCTGGAAATCGGTTCTGAAGAAAAAAACCGTAGCGGATTTGGCCGAAGAGATGAAGGCGGAACGTTTTGCGGGCAAACTAGAATCGCTAAAGGCATGGGTGCAGGATACCATGGTCATTTAAGAAAGTGATACGCGAATAAAATAACAATGCAAAAGGACATCCGAGGATCCCGGCTGCAAAAAGAAAGAAGGAATGCAAATGATACCGACGTTGGCGCGCATTAACGAGTTGGCCAAAAAAGAACGCGAGGTCGGCTTAACGAACGCGGAGCGCGTGGAACAGCAGGTGCTTCGCGAAGACTATTTGCGCGAAATCCGCGGGCAGGTGCTCAAATCCTTTGAAGGGATCACGATCGTGGATCCGGAAGGCAACGACGTGACCCCCGAAAAGGTAAGGCAGCACCAAGTCAACGAAATGCGCAAGCTTCTCCAATAATGAATCGAGGTGAAGAACATGGATTCACGTGTTCAAAGCAAAAAACTAAACGACATCACGTACTCCGTTTTGGACCTGGCCCCGGTAACCGTGGGCAGCACGCCGTCGGAGGCGTTCAAAAACACGATGAGCCTCGCCCAGCATGCGGAAGCCTGGGGATATCACCGTTATTGGCTGGCCGAACATCATAACATGCCGGGGATCGGCAGCTCTGCAACTTCGGTCGTCATCGGCTATGTGGCGGGCGGAACCGAAAAGATCCGCGTCGGATCGGGAGGCATTATGCTGCCCAACCATGCGCCGCTTGTCATCGCCGAACAGTTCGGCACGCTGGAAGCGATGTATCCCGGCCGGATCGACCTCGGGCTCGGCAGGGCTCCGGGAACCGACCAGGTGACCGCCATGGCGCTGCGCCGCGATGTGCGCGCGGACGGCTCGGAATTCCCCGAGCAATTGGAGCAGCTGCGGGCATATTTTGACCCGAATTCCAGATACAAACGCGTAAGGGCATTTCCGGGGGAAGGGCAGAAGGTGCCGATTTGGCTGCTCGGCTCGAGCGGATTCAGTTCCGCGCTCGCCGCAAGGCTGGGATTGCCGTTTTCGTTCGCGAGCCATTTTTCGCCCGAATATACGATCCCTGCGCTGACGCAATACCGCGAGCAGTTTCAGCCATCGGAAGATTTGGAGCGGCCGCATGCGATGGTCGGCGTCAACGTGTTCGCGGCGGATACGACGGAGGAAGCGGAGTTTATCGCCACTTCGTTCCAGCAGCAATTTTTAAGCATGATCCGGAATACGCCGGGACAGCTGCCGCCTCCGGTCAAATCGATGGACGGATTATGGACCGAACAGGAAAAATATATCGTCATGAGCAGGCTCACGACCGCGATCATCGGCAATCCCGATCAGGTCAAACGCCAGCTGCAGGCGTTCCTCGACGAAACCCAGGCGGACGAAATGATCATCAACTCGGCCATTTACGATCACAAGGCCCGTCTGCGTTCGTACGAAATCGTGGCGGAAATCACGGGCATGAAACAATAAACCGAAAAGACCGGCGCGGGATGTTTCCGCTGACCGGTCTTTTTTGCGCATTTAAGATAAATTGAGATACCAAATGATGCCCGCGGCGATGGCTGCGCAAAAGAGGATAAAAAACGTAATTTTCCATCCGCTGCGCGGCACTTTGCCGCTGACGCTGCCTGTCTCGCCGTTTACCATGTAATGGTAAGTTTTGTTCTTGAACGTATACGTCGCATTCCACAAAGGCAGCAAAATATGTTTGTACGTCCTGTCGTAATACCCCGTGTCGATCTCCAAATTCCGGATCTCGTCCCCGCCGATTTTGCTTTTGATCCGGCTTTCGAGCGCTTGATCGATCCGGTATCTCGCCTCCGACCACCCGTCGCGCAATGAAACGTTATATCGTTCGGCCACGAAGCCGCTCAAAAATTCGGGTTTGTACGGCAACAGATCCTCAAGGCTGAAATCGTCGAACCGTTCGATGATTCTGCCGTCATGGCGGCTGGAAGCAGGGATAAGCACGTCGTTGAAAAATTGGCTGTACGAACCGCTGGTCGAATGCCACACGGTATAACGAACCTGCTCCTCATACGTTTCCGTTTTGCCGTCCACGGTTCGCGTCCGCGTTTCGGTCCGGTAATGGTGGGTCCCGACTTCAGCCTCGTAATCGGAATGCGTTTGGGCGTCAAAGGTCCAGAAGGGCACGTAAATCCCGGTCACGTTGGAATGGGTATGCTGCCTTTTGAACGCGTTCGGCACAAACCACTTTTTCTTTTTCCATTTCAGGAATAACTCGTTGGCTTTTTCCTTCGTGATATGGAAGGGGATGATGGATTCAGGCCGGATGCTGTCGTCGCTGCCCTGGGGCAGCACCTTGGGAGAACCGCAAAACGCGCACGTGAGCGCCGTCTGCTGAACCGGAATCAGCGTCTCGGCGCCGCAGCTTTCGCATTTGATGACCTGCTGCTCCGTCCCCCAATCCCTTAAGGCTTCATCGTTTTCGTCCGAAAAATCCAGCTCGTATTCGACGGGCTCCTCATATTCCTCGGGAAGATCGATCGGCGCCAGCTGCCCGCAATACGTGCATTTCATCTGCTGGCTTTCGGCATCGAACACCATCTGCGCGCCGCATCCGGAACATGGGAAACGAATCGGTGCTTCTACCGTCATCTTCGACCTCCTTTACGCCTTCGTGCCGCAATTCGGGCAAAACTTCATGCCGGGTTCAAGCGCGCCGCCGCATTCCGTGCAAAATTTCTTTTCGGGTCTCGGCGTGCCGCATTCCGGACAAAACTTCTCGCTCGGTTTCAGCCCGTGCCCGCAGGAACCGCAAGGCTCCGTCGTTTCCGCGGCGGAAGGGGCCGGCGCAGCCGACGGAGACGGAGCGGAAGGTCCGGGGGTCATGTGCATCGCCTGGCCGAAGATTTGGCCCATCGCCATGCCGGCACCAAGGCCCGCGCCGGTTCCGGCAAGCCCGCCGTCCGGATTGTTTGCCGCTTCCCGAAGCGACTCGGCTGCCTGGAACTTCATGTATTGGTCCAAATTTCCGGCGATATTCATGGAAGACTTGCGGTCGATCATCTTTTCGACCTCTTCCGGGAGGGAGATGTTTTCGATGAAAAATCCCGAGAGCGACAGCCCCATGCCGTTGAATATCGGCTCAAGCTTGGTTTGGGCGGCGGCGCTCAGCTCGTCGTAATGAAGCGCGATATCCATGATCGGGATTTTGGCTTCGCCGATCAGATCGGTAAGGCCGGAAACGATGACCGATTTCAGGTACCCTCCGATCTGGTCGGCCGTAAAAGACGATTGGGTACCGAAAATTTCCTTTAAAAACAACGCCGGATCCTGCACGCGGAATGCATAGCTTCCGAAACCGCGCATGCGGATGGCGCCGAATTCCGGATCGCGCATCATGATCGGGTTGGTGGTGCCCCATTTTTGGTCGGTGAAATTCCGGGTATTCACAAAATAGACGTCGGCCTTAAACGGCGAGTTAAATGCGTATTTCCAGGATTTTAATGCCGTCAGAACCGGCATGTTCTCCGTGCTGAGTATGTATCTTCCAGGACCGAACACGTCGGCGATTTGCCCCTCGTTCAGGAAGATGGCGGCTTGGGACTCGCGAACCGTGAGCTGGGCGCCCATTTTGATCGCTTTGTCGTATACCGGAAACTGATGAACGATTTCATTGGTGTTGTCGGTCCATTCAATGACTTCTATAAACTGGCCGCGAATAAAAGAAAACAATCCCATTCTTTAGGTCCTCCATTTCGGCTTCTTCAATCTTCTTCCATTCATTATACGTGAAAATAGCTGAGCCGTCCCAAGAAAATGGGATTTTGTCCCGAATTATGGTGAATGGTGCCAATGCAAGGGGCTTTAGGCGGAACATGAAGATGAAAATCTACCGTTTAACCGGTAGCGTTTGCAAGAAAGAGATTGCTATAATAGATATGATGAATATATAAGAAGCTGGGGGAGCACATCATGACGAAAAATGCTAGCAACGTTTCGAAACCATTGTACGAGCTGTATCCCGTTCCTCAATCGGTCGTTTCCTCGGGAGGGGAAGCGGTTTTGACGAAAGAAGTGCATATCGCCGTATTATCCGGCCTGAAGGAAGCGACGCTGCCCAAATTGCAAAAAGCGTTAAGCGACCAAGGTTTTACATATTCCGTATCCGACGGGCTGAAAGACGGGCAAACGCAAATCGTTTTGGCCGAAAAAAGCCAGGCCGGCCGGCTTTCAGGCACGGAGTACGCTTCCGATGTTCTCCCTGAACGCAAAGAAGCTTATGCCCTGTGCATTGGCGAAAAGGAGGGCTGCGGACAAATTGCGGTCGTCGGCAGCGACGCCGACGGCATTCATTACGGCGTCGTGACGCTGCTGCAAATGCTGGAGCAGTCGGACAACCGCCGCCTGAAAACCTGCCGGATCGTCGATTATCCGGAGATTTTGTACCGGGGATATATTGAAGGTTTTTACGGCTATCCATGGAGCCATGAGGACCGGATGGACCTGATGGAATTCGGCGGTCGTCAGAAGCTGAACTCTTATATTTACGCGCCGAAGGACGACCCGTATCATCGCAAGCATTGGCGCGAACTATATCCGGAAGAGAAGGCGAAGGAAATCGCCGAACTTGCCGCGGCGGGACATGCCAACAATTTGAATTTCGTGTGGACCATCCATCCCGGGGATTCGATCGACCTTTCGTCGGAGGAGGATTTCTGGTCCGCGATCGCGAAGCTGGAGCAGCTGTACGCTTTGGGCGTGCGTCAATTCGGCGTCCTGTTCGACGATCTGGTCGGGGCTGCGGACGGCAAGCAGCAGGCGGAATTCATCAACCGGATCGACGGCGAATTCGTGAAACCGAAAGGCGACGTGCGGCCTTTGCTGACCGTCGGAACCCGGTATTGCGAAGCGTGGGGTCCTTCCATGACGGAGTATTTCAAACCGCTCGTCGAAACGCTGCATGACGACGTCGAAATTATGTGGACGGGTGCGGCCACGATGTCCAACATTTCGAAGGAACAGTATGACGCGCCGAAACGCCGGATCGGATCCGACCGCAACCTGTCCGTATGGTGGAATTATCCGGTCAACGACTATTGCGATTCGAAAATTTTGATGGGCAAAATCGAAAACCTGAGCCCCGACCTGGATAACGTCAACGGTTTTTTTGCCAATCCGATGAACCAGGCGCAGGCTTCCAAGCAGGCGCTGTTCTGCATTGCCGATCACAACTGGAATACGGACGCCTTTGATCCGGAACGCAGCTTTTCCGCATCATTTAAAGCGATAGCTCCCGAGGTGGCGGAGGATTTGGAAATTTTCGCGTCCAACAGCTGCCACCTGAAAGACGACGGCGGCGCGAGCGGGGATTTTTATTTTGACGAGTCCTGGGACGCAAAAAAAGACATCGCCGATTTGCGCGAAGGATTCAAAAGCGGGCGGGACATTTCCGGGCCTGCGTCGGCGCTGCTTGCCCGGTTCGAGCGCATGGAACAAGCGGCGGACCGGATCCGGGAGAAGTGCCTCAACCGGAATCTGGTGGAAGAGTTGGATCCGTTCCTGCGCGCGTTCAAGCTGATGGCGCAAGCGGGGCAACATGCCATGCACGCGGCGAACGCCATGCGGCGCGGGGATTTGATCGGCATGGAGCAGCATAACGAGGCGGCTTCCAAACGGTTGGCTGCCATGGACGAATGCAAAGTGAACCGATTGAAGGAGGAAAAACCGTTCGACTTCGTCGTGGATGTGGGAACCCTTGCCATCAAGCCGTTTATTTCAGAGATGATCGTGCAATCGGCGGTCCAAGCGGGAACGGAGCAGCCTGTTCCGGAGCTTGGGTACGACCGGAAAAACATCGCTTTATCGTCATTGGGCGTTACGGCCAGCGCATCCAGCAGCGCGAACGAAAACGAAAATGCGTCGAAAACGATCGACGGCACCATCTCAAGCGGCAAATGGTGTTCGACCGAGGTCCGGCCGCATTTGACGATCGACCTGAAAGAGCCGAAGACGATCAAGCAGTATCGCATCATCAATTGCGGACATCCGGAAGCCAGGGAGTCGAAATACTGGAACACGAAACATGCCCAGATTTTGGTCAGCCTAGACGGCGAAAGTTTCACGCTCATCGACGAAATGACGGATAACCGGGCCGACGAAATCAATCGCATTTTGCCTCAGGACGTCCAGGCGCGGTATGTACGGCTTCAGATCATCGAACCTACTCAGATGAGCATCGAAGGAAGCGGACATACCCGGATTTACGGCTTCGAGTTGTTTGACGAGCGTTATCCGGAAATGTCCGAGAAGGTGCCGACGTCCGACATTCGTCTGGAAGCGTCGGGGAACGTGGTAATCGAGCGCGTGAAAAAAGGCGACGTCATTGCGCTGTTCGCATCGTTGCAGGCCGAAGCGCCGATTGCGGTATCGAAGCCGGCCGAAGCGGATGGGGAACGGATCGTATTCGAAGGCATTCCGCTTCCACAGTACGGCAACCGCATTTATGTCGAACGGACCAGCGGACTTCTGCTGCCTAGCGTCAGAACGTCGAAGGGGCTTGCATGATATAGGAAAACGGGGCGGGAGGAGACTCCGAAGGCAAAAAACGAAAAAGCACTCTCTCCGCATCCGGCAAGGATGCCGGGAGAGTGCTTTTTCATCTGCGGATGCAGGGTCATTGGTGCTCCAAAATATTGACCAGCCGGCCGAACGGATCGCGGACATAAAATCTTCGGACCCCCCAAGGTTCATCCGCCGGTCCGTATTCGATCCGAAACCCGCCCTCCTGCATGCGCCGGCAGGCTTCATCGACGTCATCGACTTCAATCGAAAGATCCGGTACGGGGGTGCCGGACCCGCCTTCGGAAGCAAAGCTGACTTGGGTCCTCATGGTTTCCGCGGTTCCGTATGTGGCAATCCAGCCATGATCCATCAATAGTTCCATTCCGAGAAGATCTTGATAAAAACGATTGGCTTCCGCAACATCCGTTGCCTCAATATTCGTGACGATCCTTTTTACTTTCATGCTGAGCGCCTCCTATCGATTTTTCTTCCGATCTTACGATCAATGACAACCTCGGCCTCCCATTCTGCGTACCATTTTCCGGATCGAACGACCAAGTTGCCGGACGCTGGTTGTTCATCGTCAACTATAAGATGCTCCTGCAAATGCCGCCCGAAATCCGTTCGAGCATGTATTTCATTATATCACCCGATGAAGCAGGTTTGCCATTTTCCTGCCGGGTTGAACAACGATTAGGCGGACTCCGAAATCTTTGTGTAAAATCGGTTGCTGCGTTTTCCCGGCCCGTAAGGACTGTAAATTTTGCCGAATTTTTTTGTGATTTTCGCTTGGATTTTCAAGCCACCGATGCTGCCTGATTATGGTATGCTTTTAGACAGTCAAGCAAGTCAAATCCAGCGGAAAAGAAGGAATGTTATGGCGTTATGGGTTCGGGAATCTTCGTTCTACAAAAACTTTTTTAGGCTAACGTTGCTGATCGCGCTCCAGAACATCATTACGCTCGGCGTGAACCTGTCCGATAATTTGCTGCTGGGCGGCTACAGCGAGTCGGCGTTGTCCGGGGTCGCGCTGGCGAATCAGATCCAGTTCGTATTGCAAATGCTGGTGATGGGCGCGTCAGAGGGGTTGGTCATTTTGTCGGCCAGAAGCTGGGGCGCGAAAAACCTGGAAGCCGTCAAAAAGGCGGCCAGCATCGGCATGCGGATCGCGCTTTTTGTCAGCGTTGTCATGTGGATCCTCGTGTTTGCGTTTCCGCACGGCTGCATGTCGCTTTTTACGAATGAAACGCGCGTCATTGAAGAAGGGGCGGCTTACTTAAGAATCATTTGTTTTTCTTATGTGTTTTTTGCCGTGACCAATGTGCTGCTCGCATCGCTTCGCAGCGTCGAAATCGTGAGGATCGGATTTATCGTATCTTTGTCCACGCTGATCATCAACGTATGTTTGAATTACGTGCTGATCTACGGGCATTTCGGGTTTCCGCGCATGGGGGTTAGCGGTTCGGCAACGGCCACGCTGGCGGCCAGAATCATTGAAACCGTCATCGTCGTCATTTTCATTAAACGTTTCGACCGCAGGCTGAGGCTTCGATTGAAGGATTTTTTTCAGATCGACAAGCCGTTGTTCGGCCAGTATTTGCGCATCGGTTCACCGATCTTGATGGCGAATTTGCTGTGGGCTTGCGCGATGGGGGCCCAGTCCGCCATTTTGGGGCACATGGGGGAAGCGGCGATTGCGGCCAACAGCGTGGCCACTACCGTATTCCAGCTCGTGACGGTCATTACGTACGCCTCGGCCAGCGCAACGGCGGTCGTGATCGGCAAGACGATCGGGGAAGGACATGTCTCCAAAATCAAAACGTACAGCAAAACGCTCCAGCTTTTATACCTATTCATCGGACTTGCAACGGGGCTCGTGCTTTTCGTTACGAAAGATTACGTGATGGATTTGTACGCGATTTCCAGCGACGCCAAGGTGCTTGCGGTCCACTTCATGACGGTATTGTCGATTACGGTCGTCGGCACCGCGTACCAAATGCCTGCACTCACCGGCATCGTCCGGAGCGGGGGAGATACGAAATTCGTGCTGTACAACGATTTTATATTCATGTGGCTGATCGTGCTGCCCGCTTCCGCGCTTTGCGCCTTCGTCTTCGAGCTGTCGCCGCTGATCACGTTCATTTGCCTCAAATGCGACCAAATTCTCAAATGCTTCGTTGCCTTGGTGAAGGTGAACCGTTTCCGGTGGATCAGAACGTTCGCCACGGATCCCAAAAACCGCGATGCGACCGAAAATGCTGCCATATAAAGGGGTCACCTTCCCGCTCATCAGGTCAGATCAATCATAACCACCCGTCCAACGGGTGGTTTGCACTTGGGGTATAACCCCCTGTTGCCAAACTGCGCCTAAAGACGCTAGCCTGACAATAAATTGTTCAGGCTCAGTGTAATTTGTCTCTTTCACTTA
>NZ_BORW01000001.1 GCF_018333375.1 Paenibacillus cookii | reverse complement strand
ATGGGAAGACTATCCACTTCCATTTTACCAAACGGAAAGGTGTTTTTCTGTCAAGAACGAGATTTTTCAATAAGAAATCCTAGTCATATCAAGGCTTAACACTAATTTTCAAGGTGCGAAAGTTGAGTAAAGAATTTTAAAAAAAGCCAAAGGATAATGGTGGAAAATGTCGAAGAATAAAGTAGAAGTTTCTTTTACATAAGCCGTAAGGTATGAAAACATAATGGTAGGTGAGGAAATGGAAGAGGGTAAGCAAAAGAAAAACGAAGAAAGCAAAAACAAACGCCGGGTTTTCCCGCGCAAGAAAGAGAAGCAGGAGGAATCGGGCGTTGCGGGGCAGCCGCAAACGGACAAGCCTAAATTCGGCATCCGCAGCGCGGGAGCGCAGCTGGGCAGAATGAATCCGGCCAAATCCGTCGGGGTCAAGCTATTTTTGATCTTTTTCACGGCCATCGTCGCCTTTGTCCTGATTTTAGGCCTTATGTCGTATAACAAGGCCCGGAGCACCATTCAGGCGAATGCCGCGAATTCGAACAAACAAACGATCATCCAAACGTCCGAGAAGCTGGATATCATCCTGAAGCAATACGAGGACATCGCGCTGCAGATCTTTTTCGATCCGGAAACGCAAAATCTGTTGACCGATTTGTCTGCCGGCCAAGCGAGCGCTTACGACCTGTTCGTGCTGAACGAAGAAATCGGCAAAAAACTGAGCAATCAGGTCAACAGCAACAATACCATCAAAGCGCTTTACCTGATCCCGCCGGAAGAAGGCCACAATCCGATCGTCAGCGGAAGCCCGGGCACGGACTCGGCTCAAGTCCGCGAAGCGGCCTGGTATAAAAAAGTCCTGAACGAAAATAAATCGACATGGGTGACGTCCGAAAAAGGAAAAGACGGCGGCATGAACTTCAAATTGGTTCGCCCGCTGCAAAGCCTGAGCCGCGGCGGAAAGCCGTACGTCGTTGTCGTCGAGCTGAAAACGTCGACGATCGAAGAGCAATTCAAAGCGATCAACATGGGCGAAGGCAGCAAGCTGCAGCTGATTTCGGGCGACAACAAAGTGGTTGCTTCCAACCAGGACGGAGAAGCAGGCCTCGATTCCGTGTTTACGTTCATGAAGGAACAAAAGGATGCGGCGAAAAGCCTCGATACCGAAGACGACAAGGGCCATAAGATGCTGGCCGTATACAACACGCTGGAAGTCAACGGCTGGAGGCTGGTAGGAACCGTTCCAACCGAGCTGCTGGTCAAAGATGCGCGGGGCATTTTGCTGATGACGCTCGGATTCGTGGTCGGGGTCGTGATCATCGCGATTCTCATCGGCTGGTGGATGGTTCTGATGATCGCCAAACCTCTCAGCGGATTGAAAGACCTCATGATCGAGGGATCCAAAGGCAACCTCAAGGTGCGCACCAGCCATAAATCCTCGGACGAGATCGGCGAGCTTGGAGCCAGCTTCAACCTGATGATGGACCAAATCACGAAGCTCGTGGAACAGACGAACACGACGGCCAGAGCCGTTCTGGAGACGGCGGGCGAACTGACGGATGCCTCCCGCAAAACCGCGATCTCGGCCAAGGAAATCGCCATCGCCACAGAGGAAATCGCCAACGGCGCCAGCAGTTTGGCCACCGAAGCCGAACGCGGCAACGAGCTGACCGAAAATATTTCGCGGCAAATGCAAATCGTCGTCTCCGCCAATGAAGAAATGAGCAGCGCCGCCCATCATGTCGAGCAGTCCAGCCAGCGGGGAACCAGCCATCTCGGCGAATTGATGGAAAAAACGCATCAGACGGAGGATATGACCCGTTCGTTGATGGCGAAAGTCGATAATCTGAAGCAATCGACCCAATCGATCAACAAGGTGCTTGACGTGCTGCAAAACATTACGAAACAGACGAACATTTTGTCCCTTAACGCTACAATCGAAGCCGCCCGGGCAGGAGCCGCAGGCAAAGGTTTCATGGTCGTGGCCGATGAAATCCGCCAGCTTGCGGACCAATCGAGGCAGTCCATTAACATGGTCGGCCAGATCACCGGCAAAATCATGGACGAAATGAACGAAACGGTCCTGGCCCTGCAGGAAGCCCGTCCGTTATTCCAGCAGCAGATGGATTCGGTGAAAGAAACAAACGATATTTTCGTCTCCGTACAGGAGCAGATGGGCGATTTCACGAAACGCCTCGATTCCGTGACGCAATCGATCGAAACGTTGAATCAGTCGCAGGTCATTTTGTCCGAGGCGATGAGCAACGTAAGCGCGGTGGCCGAAGAATCCTCCGCCACTTCGGAAGAAGTCGCTTCGCTCAGCAATGAGCAGCAAAACATCGGGGACCACCTGGTTCAGCTTTCGGCGAAGCTGGAAAACGTTTCGCTCGAGCTGAAAGAAACGCTGTCCCGTTTTACGCTGTAACGAGTCTATGTGCAAGCCGTCCCGCCGGATTTATCCGGCTTTGGGGGACGGCTTTTTTTGCATGCAGAATAGCCTCCCGCCAAGGCCGATTGGAACCGATGGAATAAGGACATAATGGAAAAAAACGTCGAAAAAGGACCGGTGCTCTATGTTATTGAAACAAAAACAGCGTATTTTTTACGGATTGGTCATCCTGACGGGGATTTTGGTCGTGCTTATTTTGCGCCTGGCGTATGTCCAGCTCGTGTTCCGCGCTTCGAGTCTGCCGCACAGCAAGTACACGCTGCAGGAAATGTCCGTGCTGCAAAGGGAACGGGGCGTCGTGCTCGATTCCGGAAGGGGGAACGTCTATGACCGCAACGGAAAACCGCTCACCGGAAAAACCGTTTCGGCGGCAGTGTTGTTCCCGGTGGACCGCAAGTCGCTCGAAAACAAAGACGGCCGGTTGAATCCCGTGGCCCGGGCGCTCGGCGTCGATTCGGAGCGGCTTGCAACATTGTGGGGACGGCTAAGCGTGCCGTTGCTGTGGAAAGGGGATTCCGGCAGCGCGCCGCTGGCCCTGACGGAACAACAAGCCAAGCGGATATCGGCGCTGGAATTCAGCGGTCTCGAGGTTCTGCCCTACACGGAGCGGTATGAAAACCGGCCGAACGGCATGCAGTGGCTCGGATACCTGACGGATGTGCCGGGGCAAATGCAAATGCCCCATACCGGTTATGCTTTCCGGGAGGGGGCTGCGGGACTCGAAAAAACGATGGAGCCGATATTGCGCGGCGTCGGACCGACGACCGTCTATTATACGGTCGATGGCTTGAACCGGGCCATTCCGGGCACGGGCATCCAATTAAAATCGCCCAACAATCCGTATTATCCGCTGCGGCTTACGTCCACGATCGACCTTGAGCTGCAGAGGGACATCGAAAAGCTGACGGAAAAAGCCGGGATGAAGGAAGGGGCCGTCGTTTTGCTCGATGCAAGCAATGCCGACGTCATTGCGATGTTATCCCGTCCTTTTTACAATCCGCTGAACGTTGATCCGAAGCAGGGGGCATGGAATAACAGGGCGGTTCAGGCGACCGCGCCGGGCTCGATTTTTAAGACGGTCACGGCTGCGGCCGCATTGGAAGCCGGAGTTACGAGCGTAGACGAATCCTTTTACTGTTCGGGCAAATATGCCAGATACGGGTTGTCTTGTTGGAAAGCGACAGGCCATGGGGCGCTGACGCTGGAGCAGGCATTCGCCCAATCCTCCAACGTCGTTTTTGCGGAGCTCGGGGAACGGATGGCCGGGGAAGAGCTGGAGTCGACGGCAAGGAAACTCGGACTGGGGCGGACGGTCGGATGGGAAGCCAAAGACATGCTAGGCATGCCTGTCATGAGGCCGTTGGATCATGAGGAGAAGGGGATGGTATTTTCAAGCGAACAGGCGGCTTCGGACGGCGGGGTCCGAGCGCAATCCGGGATCGGGCAAAGGGATGTGCGCGTAACGCCGCTGCAGGCGGCCAACCTCGTGGTCACCCTGCTGCATGACGGGCAAGTCCGGGCGCCCCGGCTCCTCCATCATGTCTCCTACGCCAACGGCCAGCTCATGAAGGAGTTCAAGCCCCATTTCGCCCCATCGAATGCCGGCAGCATCCGGCCGGAAACGGCCCGCCTGCTGACCGCGTGGATGAGAACGGTCGTGACGGACGGAACGGGGAAATCGCTGATGCATGCCAAATGGAAGCTCGCAGGCAAGTCCGGGACGGCTCAAGTCAAAGTCCAGGGACAACCGCGCAACAATCAGTGGTTTATCGGTTATGGACCGGTCGAGCATCCCCGATATGCGCTGGCCGTGCTGTTTCAAAACATGAAAGAGGGAGGCAGCAATCAAGCCACCTCCCTGTTCGGGGATATTATGAATCTGCTCGCTTCCCGGAGCGCTTAGTTTCCTGCGGGGCAGGCGCGCTCATTTCGAACGGGGAGACGTCGAATTCTTCCTGCGGCAAGCGGATCCAGCGCTGCAAATACCCCTGCTGCAGGAGTTCCTTGAGCAAAATCAGCAGAACCGGCGAAAGGATGAGGCCGGCGACGCCGAAGATCGAAAGCGAAATAATCATGAACGACAGCATGAGGAACGCGGACGAAATGCCGATGGAGTTGCCGGTAATTCTCGGCTCGAGCAGCTGGCGCGTCAGCAGGACGACCACCAGCAGGATGCACAAACCGATCGCCAAACTGATGTTGCCGACGATAAACAGGTACACGATCCACGGAATCAAAATGACCGGAACGCCCACGAGCGGCAAAATGTCGAATATGGCGCAGACGAGCGCAAGCGAAAGTTCGTTCCCGGTGCCCAAAATCAGCAGGCCCACGTAAATCAAAACGAACGTGATCAGCACCATGAGCATCTGTGCTTTAATATAGGAACCGATGGCTTTCAGCACGTAAGTGGTCAAAAACGTATAAGCGTTTTTTAACGTTTTCGGAGACTTGTCCTTCACGATTTTGCGCCAGCCGCCGATCTCCGTGCTGAGGAAAAAGGCGAGAATGATCGCGATGCCGAAATTGGCCATAAACGTGGAGAACGAGCTGAAGAGCGATACCATATACTTTAAGAAGCTGGTTGCCCATCCGGTCGCATACTCCGTGAATTTTTTAAAGTTTTCGTTCATCTTGTCGGTGATGTCCGGAGGAAGCGCCTCGATTTTATGCTGGAGGAATGCGGTCGTTTTTCCAAATGCCGTTTGGATCATTTTCGTGTATTGGGGCAAATTATCTTGGACTTGGGCGATTTGGGAAACGACGATCAGTCCGATGCCGAACAAAATCCCCAGGATGACAAGCACGAACAACAGAACGGAAACAGCCGCTGCAATCGTTTTGGGAAGACCTCTCCGGTTCAGGAATTTGGCCAGAGGTTCGATCATGAAAAACACGAGAAAGGATAAAAAAACGGGCGCCGCGATCTGATACAGTTTGCTGAAGACATACATGACGAGCAAAACGGTCAGCACGATCATCCCGATGTCGAGAAAGGTCCTCCAATATTTTTTATACAGCGGAAGCATGAACAAAAATCACTCCTAAGCATATGTATTTGATGGGACAACTAAAATAAAATAAAAATATCAATTCGATGGTTAAAAAAATGCCTATTTCTTGAGCGGCTGTGATAAAATAAAAGATAGCGCCTTTATATTTTGCAGCACTTCCGCTCGAATATCGTCCGTATTTCTTTTTAGGCAGCGATAGCTGGTGCTCACATTCATTTTATAGAGATACCTGCCTTTCGGCAAGTCAAAGTCAATCAGAGAAAAGTGGGGATTATGACATGCAGACTTTGCTGCTTTGGTTGTTCTATATTTCATCTTTTTATGCGTTCATCCCTGGACTCATTACCCGCATATTCGGGTTCCGCGTTTTTCGGAGAGGTTCCACCGAGCATGCATACGCGCTGACCTTCGACGACGGCCCCGATCCGCAATACACGCCCCAGCTGCTGGATTTGCTCAAAAAATACGATGCCAAGGCAACCTTTTTCGTTGTCGGGTCTCATGCCGAACAAAATCCGGAGCTGGTGAAACGCATGTACGACGAAGGCCATCTGATCGGGATTCATAACTACGTTCACAAGTCCAATTGGTTCATGCGGCCTGCGACCGTCACGAAACAAATTATGAAGACCGATAAGATCATCCATTCGATCACCGGCGAGCGCTCCTCGTATTACCGTCCCCCTTGGGGGATCGTCAACCTCTTCGATTTGAACAAAAAACGCAGCGGCAATTTTAAAATCGTGCTCTGGTCCGCGATGTTCGGCGACTGGAGGGAAAGGATCGGTGCCGACAAGCTGACGGAACGGATGCTTCAGAAGCTTCATCCGGGAGAAGTCCTGCTGCTTCACGATTGCGGAACGACCGCAGGGGCCAATCCCGACGCGCCGCGGCAGATGTTGATCGCGCTGGAGCGCGTGCTTGAAGAAGCCAAACGCCAAGGGTTGAAAAGCATCAGGGTAGACGACATGATTAAAGCGAAGGAAAACGCTCCGGAAAAAAACGTGTCCCTTTCCAAACTGGCCATCGTCAAGTTGTGGCTCGTGTGGGAAACGGTATTCCACAAAATGTTCCGGCTGAAAACCGTCAATCCGTATGATCCGATGCTGCATTACAGAATACGCAAATACGGCGGACAGAAGATCGAGCTTGACGAAGGAACGGTCCTCGAAAAAGGCGATCGGGTCGTCGAACTTCATTTCGACAACGAAAAACTGTTCCGCTTCGGCGTAAGGTCGCGCTCGGCGGTCCATCTGGCCATACATCTGATCCGCACGATGGAAAAGGAGCTGCCGGCGCTTGCCCAGTGCATTCTGGAGGATCCGGAGGCGGTGGATGCCAAGGCGCTATACGGCGTGACCATGGTCAATCGCGGGCCGGAGCAGTTCGGGTTCCGGATCGTGGATTTGAAGGACGGGCTCTTTTCAACCTCTTCACGGCTTTATTTGAAATTTTTACTTAGCGTCATCCACCCGTCCGGACAATCCCGCCTGAAGGAGCAGTCGCGGCAGCTGGTACCGAAAATGCTGCTGATGCCGATCGGCGAATTTTTGGAGCGTTATGCCGAAAGCGGTTCGCACCGCCGCCATCATGAATCCAAACGCAGACGCGGCGAGCAGCCGGAGCCAAACGAACCGAGCGATCTAAGTTTGGCAGCGGCGCAAGGGCTTGAAAGCTCGACGCCGGCCATTTAGTGCACGAAACGTCAAACCCCCGCCAATGAGCCAAAGGGCTAGGCGGGGGTTTTTGTTGTGGCCCGGCAAAAAGGGGCAGCGTCTCCGGTATCAAGTACCGAAGCGCTGCCCCTTGAACATGTATGAATGATTAGATTTTCATGACGCCGCCTTGGCTGGCGTTGGTTACCAGTTTGGAGTAGCGGGCCAGATAACCTGTTTTGACTTTCGGCTCGAAGCCTTTCCATTTCGAGCGGCGGGCCGCCATTTCCTCGTCGCTGATATGAAGCTCGATTTTGCGGTTGTTGAGATCGAGCTCGATGATGTCGCCGTCTTCAACGAAAGCGATCGGGCCGCCTTCGGCAGCTTCCGGAGAAATATGCCCGATGCTGATGCCGCGGGAAGCGCCGGAGAAACGTCCGTCGGTGATCAAGCCGACTTTGGCGCCAAGGCCCATGCCGACGATTTGCGAAGTAGGCGCGAGCATTTCCGGCATGCCTGGTCCGCCTTTCGGGCCTTCATAACGGATGACGACGACCATGCCTTCCTTGACTTTGCCGTTTGCGATGCCTTCCAGCGCCTCGTCCTGGGAGTCGAAGCAGATCGCAGGACCTTTATGGTATCCGCCGACCGACGGATCCACCGCGCCGACCTTGATGATCGAACCTTCCGGTGCCAGGTTGCCGTACAATACGGCCAAACCGCCGCGCTCGGAGTAGGGCTGGTCGATCGGATGGATGACGTTTTTGTCGAGAATTTCGCAGCCGGCCACGTTTTCGGCCAGCGTTTTGCCCGTTACGGTGATGCAATCGCCGTGGAGGGCGCCCGGTTTTTTCAGAAGCTCATGCAATACCGCGCTCACGCCGCCGGCCGTATGCACGTCTTCGATGAAGTAATCGGAAGCCGGTGCCAGCTTGGAAATGTGGGGCACGCGGTTCGCCACTTCGTTGATGCGTTCCAGCGGATAGTCGATGCCTGCTTCCTGGGCCAGCGCCAACGTATGCAGCACGGTGTTGGTGGAACCGCCCATCGCCATGTCGAGGGCAAAGGCGTTGTCGATCGCTTCCAGCGTCACGATGTCGCGCGGCTTCAGGTCCATTTTGACGAGTTCCATCAGCTGGCGTGCCGATTGTTTCACGAATTCCCTGCGTTCTTCGGCGACGGCGAGGATCGTGCCGTTGCCAGGCATGGCCAGGCCGAGCGCTTCCGCCAGGCAGTTCATGGAGTTGGCCGTGAACATGCCGGAGCAGGAGCCGCAGGTCGGACAGCCGTATTGTTCGAGCTCGAGCAGGTCGTCGTTGGAAATTTTGCCGACCTGGTGGGCGCCGACGCCTTCAAACACGGAAGTCAGCGAAAGTCGGCGGCCTTTGCTGTCCACGCCGGCTTTCATCGGACCGCCGCTGACGAAGATGGTCGGGATGTTGACGCGCAGCGCGCCCATCAGCATGCCCGGCGTGATTTTGTCGCAGTTCGGGATGCAGACCATGCCGTCGAACCAGTGGGCGGATACGACGGTTTCCAGGGAGTCCGCGATAATTTCGCGGCTTGGGAGCGAATAACGCATGCCGATATGTCCCATCGCGATTCCGTCGTCGACGCCGATGGTGTTGAATTCGAACGGAACGCCGCCGGCTTCGCGGATCGCTTCCTTCACCAGCTTGCCGAATTCCTGGAGATGCACGTGTCCCGGAACGATGTCGATATAGGAGTTGCAGACGGCGATGAACGGTTTGCCGAAATCCTCCTCTTTGACGCCAGCTGCACGCAGCAAGCTGCGGTGCGGAGCGCGGTCAAAGCCTTTTTTGATCATGTCTGAACGCATTTTTTTAGGTGCCATGGTGTCTCTTCCCCCTACTTTAGAAAAAATATGATTGCTTCTCGCTTTAGCGCGGTTACTGAGAAAAGTGCCCGAATAAACGATTTATATGAGTCTATCACAAAATGAAAGCTTTTTCTAGCAGTCAATCCGAAGCCAACCGCGGCGCAGCGGCGAAAAAGGGCGAAAAAGGCATCCCCGCCCGGCAAGCCGGAAGGGAGATGCCTTTTTTTGCCGATATCCCGGCGAAACCGGGACATATTCGCTGATTTGGGGCTCGCCCGCATCAAGTTTTGCCCAAGGCGATCCGTTCCAGGCGCAAGATCCATCCCACTTGGGGTTCGATGACCCGATAGGCGGCCTTTTTAACGAAAGGTTGGGCGAGAACGCAAGCCATCAGCACGGCCCCCGCAAGGAGGACGGCGGCCCCGGCCGGATGGCGGATATAGCCGTAAAGCCCCAAAGCTGCGGCCAGTCGGACGATGATGCCATGGAGGAGAAACACGTACAGCGTACGCCTGCCCAGATCGGTGAGACGGCCATGGCGGAACGGGATCCAGCCGAGAAATGCCGCCCCCGACGCCGATTGCAGGCCGTACAGGGCAAGCCGGTATGCGCCGGCATACCATTCTTGATGCCCCAGCTGCAGGTAAGTCTGGCTGCCGAACAGCCAGCCCTCGGGCAAGCGGATTCCGTGGAAAGCGATGACGGCAAGTAGAGCCGCGGATAGCGCCGCGGCGCCGATTTTTTTGAGGGGCGTAACCCGGCGCTTGAATGCGGCGAACGAAAAATGATAGCCGATCACGAAAAACGGCAGGTACACGAACGTCCGGCTTATGCTTAACCAGGTCCCGTCCAGCGGCAAATAACCGACCAGGACGCCCAGGATCAAGGAGATGGAGCATTGGGCTGCGGGAGCAAACCTGCGCATCGAAAGCATGAGCAGCCGCCACGCCATGTGGCTGGCCAAAAACCAGAGCATCAGGTAGGGAACGAAAAACGAATGGCGAATGTCCGGGGCCTTGAACAAAACCACGTCCAGAAGCGAATACAGGCTTTGGAAAATGATGTACTGCAGGCCGATCTGCAGCAGCGCCTTCCGGCCTTCCGGCCCGCCGAGCCCGCCTTTGGCAAAATACCCGGTGACGAACACGAACAGGGGCATATGATAGGTATAAATCCATGAATACAGCGCATGCAGGCCGTCCATTTGGCGGATCAGCGGCTCGGCGGCATTGGCGATGCAGACGGTCAGGATCAGAATGAACCGCAAATTCAGAAAATAGGTTTCCCCTTCCCGGGGCAGCGTGTTGTCCATGATGATGACTCCCTCCAGATCGTTGACACCTTAAAATTACTACGCTTTTCGGATTATTGTCGTGATTTATTTCACATATAAAACGCTGCCATTTCCTTAAAATATGCCAACCCGATGAAGGGTTTACGTATTGACAACCCATCCTCCTGCGCCGACAATAGGTACAGACTTGAGGATTTTGCAAAAATCCCAAAAGCGGCTTTTAATTCAGCAATCGATAGGGCGGGTGGTTCGGTTCGTCTCTATATTGCTTAACCGGCACCCTGGAGCGGACGGAAACGAATTTTGCAAAATCCCGACTTCAATAAGGAAGGGGACTTTTATGCAGCAGGATACAGCATTTGCGGGTCCTGAACTGGTTACTTTCGGCGAAAGCATGGGACTCTTTACGGCACAGGATACCCGGGGATTGGAGTACGCTTCGACGCTTCACAAATCGTTCGGCGGGGCGGAAAGCAACGTGGCGATCGGGGTGGCGCGGCTGGGCCGGCGGGCAGGCTGGTTCGGGGCGCTGGGCCGCGATCCGATCGGGACGATGATACATAAATCGATTCGGGGCGAGGGCGTCGACGTGTCGCGGGCCGTTTTTAACGGCGAGGCGCCGACGGGACTGATGATTCGCGAAAACACGGCGGGCAAGTCGTCGGTATATTATTACCGCAAAAATTCCGCGGCAAGCCTGCTCCGGCCGGAGCAGCTGGACGCGGCGTACATCCAGAGCGCCAAAATCCTTCACGTGACGGGCATCACGGCCGCGATCAGCCCTTCGGCTTTGGCTTGCGTCGACAGAGCAATGGATCTTGCGCGGGACGCCGGGGTCAAAGTAAGCTTCGACCCGAATTTGCGGCTGAAGCTGTGGACGCTGGAGGAAGCGCGCGGCGTGCTGCTGAGGCTGGCGGAGAAGGCGGATTATTTTCTGCCCGGGCTGGACGAGCTGAAGCTGTTGTACGACACGGAGGACGATAAAGCGGTATTCGAGCGGCTTTCCCGGCTGAACGCGGTTTCCGTAATCAAGGGCGGTCCGGATTTGACCTACGTGCTTGAGGATGGTACCCTGACGGAAGTTCCGTATTTCAAAGCGGACCAGGTGCTGGACACGGTCGGGGCCGGAGACGGCTTTTGCGCGGGTTTCATCGCCGGACTTTTGAAAGGGCATTCAACGGTAGAAGCGGTGCGTCTTGGAAATTTGACCGGCTCTCTGGTCATTCAGGCCGTCGGAGATTGGGAAGCGCTGCCAACATGGGAGCAGGTTGAGGCGAAACTGGAGCGCAGGATGCACATCGAAAGGTAATCATTCCATAGACATCGTGACAGGATTTCCATATAATGAGTGAAAAGGAGCGTATGATTGTGAAAAAACTCCAAATATTACAAAAAATCATCGATAACGGCGTCGTGGCCGTGTTGCGCGGCGATTCCGCCGACCAAGTGTTTGCGATGGCCGAGGCGGCGATTGCCGGGGGCATCAAAGTGATCGAGGTGACCTTGACGGTGCCGGGCGCGCTGCAGGCGATCGAAAAGCTGAGCCGCATGTACAGCTGGAAGACGGAAGATCCGGACAAATTCGCCGTCATCGGCGCTGGCACGGTGCTCGAGCCGCAAACGGCGAGAGCCGCGATCATGTCCGGGGCCGAATTCGTGGTCGGACCGTCGCTCAACCCGGAAACCGTTAAAATATGCAATTTGTACCGCGTGCCGATCATGCCCGGCGTCATGACCATCGCCGAGGTTCAGCACGCGCTCGAGCTGGGCGTGGACATCGTGAAGCTGTTCCCGGGGAACCTGTACGAGCCGGGGATCATCAAGACGATGAAAGGACCGATGCCGCAGGCGAACTTTATGCCGACGGGCGGCGTATCGCTTTCCAACCTGAAGGATTGGATTCAAGGCGGTGCGGTGGCCGTGGGGATCGGTTCGGATTTGACGAACGAAGCCGTCAAGACGGGCAACATGGACCTGGTGCGCAGCAAAGCCGAGCAGTATATGCAAGCTTACCGCGAAGCGAAACGTTAACGCGGCCCGCGGTGCCCGCGAAGGCCGCAAGCAGCGGCGATGCGCCGCTCTCCATGCGGCTTCTGGCAGCCTGCCTTCCCTGGAGGAGGCAGGCTGATCATGTCTTTCGTCCGCTTTTTTGCGTCATTTTCGGGCAAAAGGGTTACCGTTGTCTAAGGACCCCATAATGACGGATCCGATCAAGTGTGGAGGTGCACAAAGGGTGCAAAAGATCGAAACATTGGCCTCTTGGATTGAGCAAAGCGACAACATCGTTTTTTTCGGCGGAGCGGGTACCTCGACAGAGAGCGGCATCCCCGATTTCCGCTCCGCCGCGGGATTGTACCAAACGGAGCAGCATTCCCCGTACCCGCCGGAGCAGATGCTCAGCCGTTCTTTTTTCATGAAAATGCCGGAAATCTTTTTCGACTTTTACCGCAGCAAAATGCTTCATCCCGACGCCAAACCGAACGGTTGCCATAGATTGTTGGCCAAGCTGGAGGCGCAGGGCAAGCTGAAGGCCATCGTGACGCAAAACATCGACGGCTTGCATCAGCAGGCCGGGAGCGAGGAAGTTCTGGAGCTGCACGGCTCCGTTCACCGCAATTACTGCATGGGCTGCCGCCGTTTTTTCGGGCTGGAGCAGGTGATGGCGAGCAAGCATCTGGTTCCCCGCTGCCCGTACTGCCAAGGGATCGTGAAGCCGGACGTCGTTTTGTACGAGGAGGCGCTGGACCAGCAAGTGCTGATCAGCGCCATGGACGCGATCGCGAATGCGGATTTGCTGCTGATCGGCGGGACGTCGCTGACGGTGCATCCGGCCGCCGAACTCGTTTCTTATTTTAAAGGGACCCGCTCGGTCTTGCTGAACATGGACCCGACCCCGTACGACAAAAGGGCGGATTTGATCATCAACGATAAAATCGGGGAAGTCATGGATCAGGTGGGCCGGTTGTTGGGCATTTAAGCGTTTTGCCGGCGCGATGCAAAAGAGCTATGCTTTTGAAAGCAAGCGGTAATGTACCTTAATAACAGAAAGGCGGATTGCTATGGCTTACACACCAAACGAAGCACGTTATGACGAGATGATCTATAACCGTTGCGGCCGTTCGGGCCTCAAGCTTCCTGCCATCTCCCTTGGCCTCTGGCATAATTTCGGCGGGGTGAACACGTTCGAAAATGCCCGGAGTATGGTTACGCGCGCGTTTGACCTTGGCATCACCCATTTCGACCTGGCGAACAATTACGGGCCGCCTCCAGGCTCCGCGGAAGAAACGTTCGGCAAAATATTAAAGCAGGATTTGCACGGGCATCGGGACGAGCTGATCGTGTCCACGAAGGCCGGATACCATATGTGGCCCGGTCCTTACGGGGAATGGGGCTCGCGCAAATACATGCTGTCGAGCCTGGACCAGAGCTTGAAGCGGCTTGGCATGGATTACGTGGACATCTTCTACTCCCACCGCTTCGACCCGGATACGCCGCTGGAGGAAACGATGATGGCGCTGGACCATGCCGTGCGTTCCGGCAAGGCTTTGTACGTCGGCATTTCCAATTATTCCGCTGAACAAACTGCGGAGGCCATTTCGATCCTGAAGTCTTTGGGCACCCCGCTGCTGATCCATCAGCCCAGCTATTCCATGCTGAACCGCTGGATCGAAAACGGCCTGCAGGACGTTTTGGCCGACAACGGCGTCGGCAGCATCGCTTTTACCCCGCTTCAGCAGGGTCTGCTCACGAACAAATATTTGAACGGCGTTCCGGAGGACTCCCGGGCGGCCAGCTCGTCCGTGTTCCTGAACGCGCAGGACATCACGCCGGAAGCGTTGCGCAAAATCCGCGCCCTGAACCAGCTTGCGGCTGCCCGCGGGCAAAGCCTGGCACAGCTGGCGCTCGCCTGGGTGCTTCGCGGCGGGAAGGTGACGTCGGCGCTGATCGGCGCAAGCCGCGTCAGCCAAATCGAAGACAACGTGGCGGCGCTGAAAAACCTGGACTTCAGCCAAGAGGAGCTGGACCGGATCGAGGCGATACTGAAAACGGAAAACGAGTCATGAATGTAAGCAACCCGCTGCTTCCTTTAGAGGAACAGCGGGTTTTTGCATGATGGATTCCGGTTTTAACGGCGGCTTTCCGGGCCGGCGCCCGGCGAAGCGGCGATCCGGTCGCGGTAGTGGCTCGGGGAATAGCCGCAAAGCCGTTTGAATTGCCTGGAAAAATAAAGGGCGTCCGTCAATCCGACGGAAGCGGCGATTTGCTCGATCGAGAGCTCGGGGCGTTCCCGCAGGAGTTGGCGCGACTTATCGATTCTCAGCTTAAGCAAATAGGTGACGGGGGACATGCCGGTTTCCTTTTTGAAAATCCGGGACAGGTAGGCGCGATTATATCCCAAGCTTTCGCTCATCTGTTCAATGGACACGGGATGCGCGTATTGGGCCGATAAATAATGGATCATTTGCTTGACGGTGCGCCGCACCTGGGATTCGGTGCCGGTCAGGCCCGTTTCGTCCGTAAGCAGGTCCTTCGCTTCGGCAAAAATAAGATACAGATGCCCCAGCGCCGCCATATCCGCGCTTTCCTTCTTGCCGTAAAACGCTTGCGAAATCCGGCGGATCGCCTCGGGGATAAAGCTTTCGCCGCCCGTTGCGAGCACCGACTGCCCTCCGGCAAACCCGGCCGACTCGACAAGCGCCTTCGCCGCGCTTCCGGAAAACGCCGTCCAGCGGTAGCGCCACGGATCCTTTGCGTCGGACGCATAGCTGACAAGGCGCCCCGGGTGGATCAGGAAGCAGCTGCCGGCCCCCAGCTCGTACGTATGCTGCTCCGACCGGAACTGGCCGCGGCCGCTTTCGACGTAATGCAACAAATAATAATCATATATTTTTGGCCCGACCACATGCTGCGGTTTGGTTTGGCTTTCGCCGGCAAACAGCACGCGCAGCGGGCTTTGTTCATGATAAACCGGATTGGATGCGACGCTGTAGCTTTCCTGAACGGCCATGGCCGGACCTCCTTTTAGACGGTTCAACTTTTTGCGAGAATCTTGGGCTTCACATGTTATTATAGATTTCGAAGTCACATAAATCCATAGCAAGCAAACATAATTGCATTAACAGGGATGCCTTTGTTTTTTATACTTAAACCAGAACGTCACCATAAGGAAAGGATGGGTGCATCACAAATGAACATTGAATCGCTTAAAAAGCAGTTTATCGAAAAATACGGGGAATCCGCGCAGGACATCCGCGTATTTTTGGCACCGGGCCGGGTGAACCTGATCGGGGAGCATATCGATTATAACGGAGGATACGTGATGCCTGCGGCGCTGGAATTCGGGACCACTTTGCTTGCGCGCCGGCGGGAAGACGATCACATCCGTCTGGCCACGACCAATTTTCCGTACGAAAAAGAACTGAGCCTGAGCGAAATCGGCCGGGAAAAAACGGGGGAATGGGTCGACTACGCGATTGGCGTCATGGTTGAAAATAAACAGGAGGGCTGCCCGGTTACGACGGGGTACGACCTGCTGTATCACGGCGAAATTCCGAACGGCGCCGGCCTTTCTTCGTCGGCATCGATCGAAGTGGTAACCGCGTTTGCGCTGCAAACGCTGGAGGGCTGCAATCCGGACACGGTAAACATCTCGCTGCTGTCGCAGCGGGCGGAAAACCGATACGTCGGCGTCAACTGCGGCATTATGGACCAGTTTGCCGTGGCGAACGGAAAACGCGACCACGCCATTTTGCTGATGTGCGACACGCTGGAATACAAACATGTGCCGTTCCGGACCGGGGCATATAAAATCGTCATCGGCAATACCAACAAACGAAGAGGCCTGGTGGATTCCGCATATAACGAGCGCAGGCAGCAGTGCGAGACGGCACTCGGCATTTTGAAGCAGCAAGCAGGCGGGCTGGAGTATTTGGCGGGGCTTACGCCGGAGCGGTTCGAAACGCTGAAAAACGGCATCGCCGATGAGACGGTGAGACGTCGGGCGCAGCATGTCGTGGAGGAAAACCGGCGGGTGCTGGATTCGGTGGAGGCGCTCAAAAACAACGATTTGCAGCGGTTCGGCGAACTGATGAACGCGTCGCATGATTCGCTCCGGGATTTATACGAGGTCAGCTGCGAAGAGCTGGACGTCATGGTGGAAGAGGCGCGGCGCATTCCCGGAACGCTCGGGGCGCGGATGACCGGCGCCGGATTCGGCGGATGCACGGTATCCCTGGTCCATGAGGACGACGTGGAAACGTTCGTGCGGCAGGTGGGCCAAGCCTATGAACAACGTACGGGCCTGAAGGCGGAGTTTTACGTTTGCGGTACGGGCGACGGCGTAAAAGAACTGAAGGAGGACAAATAAGATGGCGATTCTTGTAACGGGCGGAGCGGGGTATATCGGCTCCCATACGGTAGCGGCGCTTTTGGAACGCGGCGAGGAAGTGGTCGTGCTCGACAACTTGCAAACGGGGCACCGCGGAGCGCTGCTCGGCGGCAAACTGTATGAAGGCGACTTGCGCGACAAGGAGCTCCTTGCGAAATGTTTCGCCGAAAACGACATCGACGCGGTCATCCATTTTGCGGCCAATTCGCTTGTCGGGGAAAGCATGCAGAAACCGGTGAAATATTACGATAACAACGTATACGGGACGTTGTGCTTGCTGGAGGCGATGGATGCCGCAAACGTCCGCCGCATCGTGTTTTCTTCGACCGCAGCGACATACGGCGAGCCGGAACGGGTGCCGATTCAGGAAAGCGACCGGACGCAGCCGACCAACGTGTACGGCGAAACGAAGCTGATGATGGAACGGATGATGTCGTGGTTCGACCAGGTGCTTGGCATCAAATACGTCGCTTTGCGTTATTTTAACGCGGCAGGCGCGCATGACAGCGGCAAAATCGGCGAAGACCACCGTCCGGAAAGCCATCTGGTTCCGCTCGTGCTGCAAACGGCGCTGAAGCAGCGCGAAAGCATCGCCGTGTTCGGGGACGATTACCCGACGGAGGACGGCACCTGCATCCGCGACTACATTCATGTGAGCGATTTGGCCGACGCCCATCTGCTCGCGGTCGATTACCTTCGCAAAGGGGAAAGCAGCAACGTGTTCAACCTGGGCATCGGCACAGGTTTTTCGGTGAAGGAAGTGATCGAAACGGCGAAAACGGTGACGGGCCTCGACATTCCGGTCGTCATGCAGCCGCGCCGCGCCGGGGACCCGGCCGTTCTGGTCGCATCCTCGCAAAAGGCGAGGGAAGTGCTGGGCTGGAACCCGAAACGGGAAAAGCTGGAGGAGATCATTCAAAGCGCCTGGAACTGGCACCAAAGCCGTCCGAACGGCTATGGCGAGGAATAAGGAGGCACGGCGGTGAACATGAACGAAGCAAACGGAACAACGGAACAACAACAGGCGCTCGTAGCGATCGAACAGCTTGTCCGCTTTGCGCTCGAACGCCGGCTCCTTGAGCCGCTCGACGAAGATTACGGCCGCAATCTGCTGCTGGAGCTGTTCGGCTTCAGCGAGCCGTACCTCGGGGACGACAAGCCGGAGCCGATTCAAGGCCCGCAGCCGGCGCTGGACGTCCTGATCGGCTACGGCGTCCGCATCGGGCTTATTCCGGAGGACACGGACACGTACCGGGATTTGCTTGATGCCAAAATGATGGGCTGCCTCATGCCGCGGCCTTCCGAAGTAACCCGGGAATTTTTCAAGCTGAAGGAATCGGAAGGGATCGAAGCGGCGACTAGCCGGTTCTACGAACTGTCGGTGGATGCCAACTATATCCGCATGGACCGCGTGAACAAAAACGTCTATTGGCGGCATGAATCCGAGTACGGCGACATCGAGATCACGATCAACTTGTCCAAACCGGAAAAAAGCCCGAAGGAAATCGCCATGGCGAAGCTGCTGCCGCCTCCGGTGTATCCGAAATGCCAGCTGTGCCGCGAAAACGTCGGTTATGCCGGCAGGGTCAATCACCCGGCCCGCCAAAACCTGCGCGTCATTCCGCTTGAACTGAACGGCGAGCCTTGGTTTTTCCAATATTCGCCGTACGTATACTATAACGAGCATTGCATCGTGTTCCATCGCGACCATGTGCCGATGAAGCTGACGAAGGACACGTTCCGCCGGTTGCTGGCTTTCGTGGACGAATATCCGCATTATTTTATCGGCTCCAATGCCGATCTGCCGATCGTCGGCGGTTCGATCCTGACGCATGACCATTTCCAAGGGGGACGCCATACCTTCCCGATCCAAAACGCGCCGAAGGAAGCGGTTTTTGCGCATCCCGATTATGACGGCATCACGGTCAGCATCGTCAAATGGCCGATGTCCGTCCTGCGCCTGACCGGAAAAGACAGCGGCGTGCTGCTGGAGTTGGCCGACATGGTGTATGAATCGTGGAAACGGTACAGCGATCCGGCAGCGGATATTTTGGCTTTCAGCGAAGAAGGCGGGAAGCAGGTGCCGCATAACACGGTAACGCCGATCGTGCGCCGGACGCCGGGCGGGGAATACGAGATGGACCTCGTGCTGCGCAACAACCGGACCAGCGCGCAATTCCCGGCCGGGATATTCCACCCGCACGAGGAAATGCACCACATCAAAAAAGAAAACATCGGCTTGATCGAAGTGATGGGGCTTGCGATTTTGCCGGGACGACTGAAGGAAGAACTCGATTTGACGGCCGACATCCTTGCCGGGGACGAAGCGCTTTTCAAGGCCGTGAAGGAGCAGGAAGACCATCCTTTACGTTTGCATAAGCCATGGATCGAGCAAATGGCGGCGAAATACGGCATCGGCCGCAGCAAGGAAGAAGCCTGGAAACTGGTGCAGTCCGAGGTCGGGGACATTTTCGTCGAAATATTGGGCCATGCCGGAGTGTACAAAAGAACCGAAGCCGGGAAGGAAGCGTTTTTCCGGTTCGTGTCCCATCTGGGTTGCACGGCGGTTCAATAATTCCGGGCCGTTTGGGGCATGCTGAATCTATGCCGAAATTTCTAAAGCGATTCATCAAAAAAACGGGTCAAACCGCCTAAATCCTCGTATTCGGGGCTGGGCGGTTTGTTTTTTTTCGGAAGAGAGAGGTATAATAAACAAGCACAATCATTTTGACCCGGGAGGCGAATTTGCTGTGAATGCATTTGAATTCCATAATCCGACCAAGCTGATCTTCGGCAAAGGAAAGCTTGATACATTAAAAAGAGAAGTTCCGAAATACGGCAAAAACGTCCTGCTCGTATACGGTGGAGGCAGCATCAAACGCAGCGGCTTGTACGACGACGTGCATGCGCTGCTGAAGGAAATCGGCGCCGAGGTGACCGAGCTGAGCGGCGTGGAGCCGAACCCGCGTTTGGCGACGGTTCATAAAGGCGTGGATTTGTGCCGCGAGCATGGCATCGACCTGATTTTGGCCGTCGGCGGCGGCAGCGTCATCGACTGCGCGAAGGCGATTGCGGTCGGCGCCAAATACGACGGGGACATGTGGGATTTCGTCGAGCGCAAGGCGGTTCCGCAGGATGCGCTTCCGCTCGGCACCGTTTTGACGATTGCGGCTACCGGTTCGGAAATGAACGGCGGCTCCGTCATTACGAACGAGAAAACCCAGGAGAAAATGGGCTGGGGCAGCCCGCACGCGTATCCGGCGTTTTCGATTCTGGATCCGGTGAACACCTTTACGCTGCCAAAAGACCAAACGGTCTACGGCATGGTCGATATGATGTCGCACGTGCTGGAGCATTATTTCCATACGGAAACGAACACGCCGGTACAGGACGGCTTCTGCGAAACGATTTTGCGCACGGTCATCGACACGGCTCCGCGCCTGATCAACGACCTGCAAAATTACGAGGACCGCGCTACGATCATGTACTGCGGCACGATGGCGCTGAACGGCATTTTGAACATGGGGTATGCCGGCGACTGGGCGACCCACAACATCGAACACGCCGTCTCGGCCGTTTACGACATCCCGCACGGCGGCGGGCTGGCGATTTTGTTCCCGAACTGGATGAAATACAATCTTCATGCCAATCCAAGCCGGTTCAAACAGCTTGCCGTTAACGTCTTCCATATCGATCCGGCGGGCAAAAGCGATGAAGAGGTCGGGCTGGAAGGCATTCAGGCGCTGCGCGATTTCTGGAGCTCCATCGGTGCGCCGAGCCGGCTCGCGGACTACGGCATCGACGACAGCCAAATCGAGGTCATGGCCGAAAAAACGGTTCGTTTCGGGCCATTCGGCAAGTTCAGAACGCTCCATAAAGAAGATGTCGTCGAAATTTACAAGCTGTCGCTGTAGTCGCTAAAGGGACGACTTCATTTTTAAATCCATTTCAAGTAACGCGAATGACCCGCAATAAGAACGCATGCCATGCGATTTCTTGCGGGTCATTTTTTACGTCGATCCTATTTTTCTTCGGCACCTGATGCGGACATACAGGCCATTACAAGCCCCTTGACGGCTGATGGACACCGGCAAGGGGCTTGTAGAAATGCTGTCGGGGTGTAACCGTCAAATCGCGGAAGAATCCGGCTTCCCGTCTGGGGTGCTGCCGGAGTCGCTTGGCGCCGTCGCTCCGTTACCAGCCGAATTTCCTTGGCCCCGGAATCCGCCCGGGCGGCCTTGCCCGCGGCCGCCGCCGAAACCGCCGCCTCCGGCGGTCACGCCCGATTCGTTGACGTACGTGACCGCTTCGCCAAGTTTGAAGCTGACGATTTTCGTTCCGCCGGTCAGCTTGCCCTGGGCGTAAAGGCCGTCCTTCGCCGTACCGCTGGATTGGCCGCCCGTATAGAAGGCGTACGTGTTGCCGGACTTCAGGTCCGGCGTGGAAATCACGATGGACTGAATGTCTTTCGCCGGAGCAAAGCTCAGCACCGGCGTTCCTTTGCCGTCGGCCAAAGTCACCAGCGTGCCGGCCTTCACCGTGCCCGGGAACGTCATGAGCACCGAACGCTGCGACGAGGATTCCGACGGAGCCTGGGCCATCCCGGCGCTTCCCGCGGCAACCAGCAGGCCGCCGGATTGCTCGAACGTGCCGTCATAGTCGAGGGCGCCGTTGCCGTTAGATGCCGGGCCGTTCACCAGCACCGTGCCGCCGGTCATCGCGATGGAGCCGTTGGCGTCCAGGCCGTCGCCGCCCGCGTCCACGGTCAGGTAAGCGCCGCTGATCGTCAGTTTTGCGGTGCCGGCGCTGCCGCCAGGTCCGCCGGGCATGCCTTGGCCTGCCGGCGGCTGCGGCGGCGTGCCTGCGGCTCCATCCGCGTTTGGGCTTCCGCTCTGCGAGGAAATGCCGGCCGGAGCCTGATCGCCGCTCTGCGCCGAATCTCCGGCCGGCGGCTGGCCCGGCATGACTTCCGGCCGCTGGCCGCCAAACATGCCGCCCGGTCCTTCCGAGCTGCCGCTTCCGTCGGAAGCGTTGACGCCGTCATCGCTGGCCACGACGCGCACTTCGCCGCCGGAGAGGGTGATGTCCGCGGCTTCGATGCCTTCGTAGCTTTCCTTGATGTTCACTTTTCCGCCGGAAACGACGATCGATACGTCGGCATGGATTCCGTCATCGCCGGCGGCAAGATCAAAATCGCCGCCCGAAATCAAGATGCTGCCGTTGCTGTGCACCGTATCGTCGGCCGAATCGATGTTGAACGTTCCGCCCGACACCGCAATGCCAGCCTCGGCCTTGAGCCCTTTCATGCTGGCGGACTCGCTCTCCTCATCCGCCGTCTGGGCTGCTTCCGTTCCGGCTGAGGCGCTGCCGTCCTTGTTGGCGGCATGTTCATTCGCTTGGGACGCGGAACCGCTGCTTGAGGCAGAAGGTTTTTCGCTGTTCGCAGCGCCTGCTGCCGCATCTCCGCTGTCCTTGCCTTGAGCCTCAGCCTTTTCGCCTTGCGCCCCGGGCTCCGTCCGTCCACCGAAGTCCGGGCGTCCCATCGGCATTTCTTCCTCGTGCGGCTCGGCGTTCGCGCTGCCTCCTCCGGTTACCACGTCGTAGGTGCCGCCGTCGATCAGGAGCGAAGCGGCCGCCTGAAATCCGTCGCTGCCGGCTTCGATGCGGAAGGTTCCGTCCTCGATGAGCAGGTAACCCTTGTCCTTGTCGCCGTCATAGGTCGTCTTGAAGCCGTCGCCGCCGGCATTGACGTAAATGCTTCCGCCCTTGACCGCAGCCAGGTCGCGGCCGATGATTCCGTCGTCGGCTGCGTTGACGCTCAGCGTGCCGCCGACGATTTTGAGATCATCCTTGCTCGTGATGCCGTCTTTATAATTTCCCTGCACGGTCAGCTGCCCCGTGCCGTTGATCGTCAGATCGTCCTGGCTGAACAGCGCCGCCGTCGGGGCATCTTCCGATGTATCCGCATACTTGGTTCCGTCGGACAAGGTGTTTTCCGTTCCTTTGGCCAGCGTCACCACCGTTTTCCCGGCTTTTTTGACCTGGATCGCCGGGCCGTCCGGGCTCGCGATACGCGCTCCGTTCAGCACCAGACGCACGACATCGTCTTCGCCAGCGTCAACCGCGATGCTTCCTCCGGTCAACTTGCCGCTAACCACGTAAGTTCCGGCCGAGGAGATCGTGATCTTGCCGCCGCTCGCCTTTGCGCCCGCTCCGTCAACGGCCGCGCTGGCGCCGTTCAGCGTCACCTTCGTGGCCTTGCTCTCCTCCCAGTCCACGGTCGTATCGTCGCCGTCATATTGGGCAAGGTCTTTTATTTTCAGGCCCGCCAGCTGGGCATTGGCCTTGCTTGCATCCAGGGCTGCTTCCGCCGCTGCCGTGTCCGTTGATGTGCCGTCCGTCGCCGCCTTCGTGCCCGCGGCGCTGGTCGTGCAGCCGGAGGCCAGCATGGCGGACAGGATCAGAATTGCCGCAAATTTCGTTTTATAGGATGGTTTCATGGTGCGACCTCTTTTCGTTTAATATTCCTGCATCGCAGGGTTCATCGTCAGCGTAATGTCCAAGTTGCCGTTTCGGGTCCGGATGGCGTCCAAAAATTCCTTCTGGTTCGTCTGCGGCCCCATTTTTATCGAATACACCACCTCATACAAACTTCCGAGCTCGGCCGTTTTGACTTTTCTCAGCTCATACTCGACGTGGTGCCTGCGGAATACCTCTTCAAACGCTTCTTCGTAACCGAGATTTTCCGGAATGGTGATTTTGAGCGTTTTCAATTGGTCTTTCCTCGTGCCGAACTTGGCTTTGCCGAGCGCATACATCACCACGCACAAAATGACGGTAAACAAGACGGCGTAACCGAATGCCCCGACCCCGGCGGACAGCCCGGCCGCCATCGAAAACAACACGTAGGATATGTCCTTGGCATCGCCCGGCGCGCTTCGGAACCGAATGATGGAGAAGGCCCCCGCCAGGCTGAACGCCCGGGCGATGTTGCTGCCGATCAGCATGATGATGATCGCCACGATCGCCGGCAGGATGACCATCGTCAGCGTGAAGCTCTGCGAAAAAGCAGGCTGGGTTTTCATGTACGTAAAGCTGATGATGGCGCCCAGGACAATGGCGACGGCCAAGGTCAAAAGCGCGCGGGGTAACGATAAAGCGGTGTCCGCTGTGGACGCGTTCAAAATGGAATCGATCATAAAACAACTCTCTCCCTTTCTATGACTGGTGCATTTGCGTTTCGAATCGTTTTTTTGTACTCATTCCCGTACTTGGAAAAGCTGGTGCGGTACAATCGGTGCTCGGACAGCATTTTGGACAGCCACACCGGTACCGTTTTTTCGGCTTTGACTTCCATCAGCCATTGGCCCCGTTCCAGCAGCGGCTCGCCGTAATCGCCGGCTTCCAATCGAAGGTCATGGCGGCGCGAGCGGATGTGGGTATCGAAGGTGATCCGCAGATCCCGGTTGCCCTTGCAGAACAAGGCGATGCGGTCGTACGCCAGATAAACCATCGGTTGCAGCTCGTACCTGCTCAAAAAATATTCGATTTCGCTGATGACCTGCTTGTTCATGCCTTTCCGGAAGGCGGGAGGGGTGCCCGTCCGGACGAACTCGTAGGCTTCGCTTAGCTTGAGGGCGGTCCTTCTTTTGTTCACCAGGCCGAACACTTTTTTCTTCAGCTCCAAATAAACCTTGGCATCGCTGCCCGGCACGCCGTACGACCGGATACGCAGCTTTTCCCTGTATTTGGGCTTGGCCAGACTGGTACGGATGAGCGTGTGATGTTCGGTGTCGTAGTATAGGTTGCTGATGGTGTAAAACTTGTTGTCCTTGTTGTTTTCATCCGGTTCCATATAAGCCGTCAGGTCGTTGTAAATGTCGTAAAAAGCTTTGGTGTCCATCAGGTACTTGTTTTCGTACCGGTTAAAAACTTCAATCGCCATCGTCATTTCGCTCCTTTCGTCAGTAACGCCTCGCGGGGCATCGCCCTTCCATGTCTGTAGCTTAACGGCACAACCTTTAACGAAACTTAAACACGGCGATAACATTCCGTTTACACAGCGAAAATATAACGTTCGCCATGGGCCGGAGCATGCGGCGCTGATTAAGGTTGATTAAAGGTTCGTTCCTTATCGTAGGGATCGACGATTCATCAGAGAGAATGAAGGAGATTACGACTATGCGCATATTAATCGTTGAAGACGAAGTGCATTTGGCGGAGGCGCTGACGCAAATTTTGAAAAAAAACCATTATTCCGTGGACGCCGTTCACGACGGCCAGGCGGGATTGGATAACGCCCTCAGCGGGATTTACGATTTGCTGCTGCTGGATATCATGCTGCCGGAGATGGACGGAATCGCGCTGCTGCGGACGATCCGGGCCGAAGGCATCGCCACGCCGGTCATCATGCTCACGGCCAAAGGGGAGATTTCCGACACGATCGCGGGGCTCGACTGCGGAGCCGACGATTACGTCGCCAAGCCGTTTTCCACGGGCGAGCTTTTGGCCCGAATCCGCGCGGTTTTGCGGCGAAAAGGAGAGGTCGTGCCTGAGGACGGCCTGAAATTCGGGGACATCGAGCTGAATACGTCCATGCTGAAGCTGAGCTGCAGGGGCAAGGAACTGAAGCTGATTTTGAAGGAAAGCGAGCTGCTGGAGCTGCTGATGCTGAGAAAACAGGCGGTCACCTCCAAAGAGCAAATCATCGAGAAATTATGGGGCTTTGATTCCGATGCCGAACATAACAACGTCGAAGTGTACATTTCGTTTTTGCGGAAAAAGCTGGCTTTTCTGGGCGCGTCGGTGCGGATCACCACGATCCGGGGCGTCGGTTACGTACTGGAGGCGGTTTCGTGATGTTCAAAAAGCTGCGCAACCGGTTTCTGCTGATGAACATGGCTATCATTACATTCATCATGCTGGTCGCTTTTACGGCAATTTACATGATCACGTACCAAAACGTCCGCCGCGATATCGGCATGGAGCTGCAGCGCGTCTCGGAGTTTTATCATAAAGGGGGAGGGCCGGGCAAAAAAGATCCGGGAAAAATGTCGGCAGTTCCGTCGGCGCAGGGAGGGAACGGCGATGCGGGGGGCGCTGAAAGTGAAAGCGGCTTAGAACCCGGCTCTTCATTCCAGGCGGCCGGAACAGCCGGACAGGGGACGGACGACGGAAGTTCAAAGTCACAAGGGGGCGTGAGGCGTCTATCGGAGGGGGGCCGCAGCGGCGGCGCCGAAGCTCAAGGCTACGGTACTTCGCAGTCTCTTCAGGAGGAAGGCGGTTCCCCCCGCCCCATGGAGGGCGGCCAAATCCCCCCTCCCGAGCTTTCGGTTTCTTTCGAGCTGAAAACGGACCGGGAATGGAATCTGGTCAAGACCAATTCCCGCTTCGAAATGAATCAGGACTTCTACGAGGCCGCCAAAAACCAAGCGGTCCGCAGCCCGGTTAGGAGCGGCCGCTTCAATTTGGACGGGACGCGCTGGGCGTATAGCGTACAGCCGACGCCAAGCGGATATTCCGTCGTGTATTTGGACGTGACGGCGCAGCTCAAAATCACCACCAATCTGATCTATACCTTTTTGGCGGTGGCCTTGGTGATGCTGGCCGTGATCTATTTGACGAGCCGCTATTTTGCCAATCGTTCGATCGAACCCGTCCGCAAAGCGTTTGAGAAGCAGCGGCAGTTTATTGCCGACGCCTCCCATGAGCTTAAAACGCCGCTGGCCGTCATCAACACCAACGCCGAGGTGCTGCTGGCGAACAGCGAAGACTCCATCCAGTCCCAATCCAAATGGCTGCACCATATCAAATCGGAAACCGAGCGCATGAAGGCGCTCGCCAACGATCTGCTGTACCTCGCCCGAATGGACGACGCCCGCGGACAACTGATCTTCGTTCCGTTTGATCTTAGCGAAGCGGTCGAAAGCGTCATTTTGACCATGGAAGCGGTCATATACGAAAAAGAGCTCGCGTTCACGTATGAAATCGAACCCCGTTTGAGCATGACGGGGAGCAGCGAGCAGGTGAAGCAGGTCGTGATGATTTTGCTCGACAACGCCGTCAAATACGCCAATCCGAGGGGAGCCATCCATCTGGAACTGAAAAAGCAGCATCACCGCCCGCTGCTGAAGGTGACCAACACGGGCGAAGGCATCGCCCCGGAACATATAAACCATATTTTCGACCGCTTTTACCGCGCCGATGCCTCCCGCTCGCGGAAGCACGGCGGGTACGGCCTTGGCCTGGCGATCGCCAAATCGATCGTGGAGGGCCATAAAGGGAAAATATTCGTCAAAAGCGTCCCTAACGGACAGACGAGTTTTTATGTGCAGCTGGGGTAGGAGGGTAACGTAGACCATCGAAACAAAAGGGATTCCAAAGGGGTTCCCGCCGACAACCGTTTCGCCAAGATTTTATCAGAGAGGAAATATTTGAAACAATTCGAGCCTTATTACGTATATCCTTATATAGGCAGTTTGAACATATCTGGGGGATTTTGCAAAAATCCAATGTGAAAGCGAATTTTCCAAGCGGCAATATATGGATTGAAGGGGTATTCTTCCACGTATTGCGATCCGGAAGCGGACGGATTGACGAAATTTTGCAAAATCCCGGCATGGGAGGATGCGACCATGGAAACGCTTTTCTGGAGCTGTCTGGCTGGCGGAATCCTGTTTGCGGTGGTCAGCGTCGTTTTGGGGGATCTGGTCAGCCATGCCCTTGACGGGCTGCTCGACTTTTTGTCGGTCGATTTCCTGAAACCGATGGTCATCGCAAGCGCTGTGACCGTGTTTGGAGGTGCGGGCGTTTTGCTTGAGCGCTACACGGGATGGGGAGGTTTGGCGGTCGTGTTGTTGTCGATTGCCGCAGCGGTGATCATTTCGGCGCTGGTCTATTGGTTTTACGTCAGGCCGATGGACAACAGCGAAAACTCCACCGCTTATTCCATCCGCGAGTTGTCGGGCCGCATCGGCGAGGTCACCATACCGATCCCCGAATCGGGCTTCGGCGAGGTCATGATCAAGCTTGGCGCCGGGAACACGCTCCACATCGCTTCGAGTTTCGATCGCTGCCTGTTGGCCGCAGGCACCAGGGTGGTCGTCGTTGACGTGCTTGACGGGGTACTGCGCGTCGCCAAATTAGACGAGAGAAAAGGAGATGTTGTTTAATGGATTTGCCGGATTACCTGCTCATTCCCATCATTGTCGTCGGGGTTATTATCGTGCTGGGGCTGGCTTTCTGGGCCCGCTACAAGACGGTTGGGCCGGACGAAGCCATGATCGTGACGGGTTCCTTTTTGGGAAGCAAAAACATCGCTGAAGACGAATCGGGACGCAAGATCAAAATCGTCCGCGGGGGCGGCGCGTTTATTTTGCCCGTATTCCAGCAGTCGGAATTTATTTCGCTGCTTTCCCACAAGCTGGACGTATCAACGCCCGAGGTTTACACCGAGCAAGGGGTGCCGGTCATCGCCGACGGCGTCGCGATCATCAAGGTCGGCAGTTCGATCGAAGACGTCGCGACCGCGGCCGAGCAATTTATCGGCAAGCCGATCGACGCGCTGAAGGGCGAAGCCCAAGAGGTGCTGGAAGGTCATCTGCGGGCGATTTTGGGCTCCATGACCGTGGAGGAAGTATACCGGAACCGCGACAAATTCGCGCAGGAGGTCCAAGGCGTGGCGGCCCGCGATTTGAAGAAGATGGGGCTGCAGATCGTTTCCTTCACGATCAAGGACGTCCGCGACAAGCAGGGTTACCTCGACGCGCTGGGCAAGCCGCGGATTGCGGCGGTAAAGCGGGACGCCGAAATCGCGGAAGCCGAAGCGATGCGGGATGCGCGGATTCAGAAGGCGAACGCGGAAGAGCAGGGCCAGAAGGCCGAGCTGCTGCGCGACACCAACATCGCCGAAGCGACCAAGGAAAAAGAGCTGAAGGTTGCCTCCTTTAAGAAGGAGCAGGACACCGCCAAGGCGGAAGCCGATCAGGCGTACCACATTCAGGAAGCTCGCGCCAAGCAGACGATGGTCGAAGAACAGATGAAGGTCGAGCTGGTCCGCAAGGAACGCGAAATCGACCTGCAGGAAAAAGAAATCATGGTTCGGCAAAAGCAATACGACGCCGAAGTGAAGAAAAAGGCGGATGCCGACCGTTACGCCGTCGAGCAGGCGGCCGAAGCGGACAAAGCTCGCAAAATGCGCGAAGCGGACGCTTTGCAGTATTCCATTGAAACGCAGGCCAAAGCTTCCGCGGAGCAAAAACGGCTGGAAGGCCAGGCGATCGCCGATGCGGAGCGGGCCAAAGGTACCGCCGAAGCGGAAGTCATCCGCCTGCGCGGTTTGGCCGAAGCCGAAGCGAAGGAAAAGCTGGCGGAAGCGTTCCAGAAGTTCGGCGAAGCGGCGGTGCTCGACATCATCGTCAAAATGCTGCCTGAGCTGGCCGGCAAAATTGCGCAGCCGATCTCTTCGATCGACAAGCTTACCGTGGTGGATACGGGCAAAGGCGAAGGCGCGGCCCGCGTAAGCAACTACGTGACGGAGCTGATGTCCACCGCGCCGGAAATGCTGAAAAACGTGTCCGGCATCGACGTGGAGGGACTGATCAAAAACCTGACGGGCAAATCGAAACCCGCTCCGGTGGCGGCCCAGCATGCGCAGCAGGAACGCGAGCTGGTGAACCTGGAGGCGGGCGCGGCCAAGGAGGAGTAAATTCCCGCTGCTGTTGCCTCTTGCCGGTTGACTGAGCAAACGAGGGTTAAGAGGAGCGGCGGGCCTTCAATGACCCATTTGCCGAAGGCATGTTTCGGAGCTGGCGCAATGCCAGTCATATATCCATGAAAAAGGCGGTCCAAGCGAATAGGCTTGGGCCGCCTTTTTGATTTGTTTTCCCCGCTTCTAAGGCGTGTTTAACTGCAGGCGCAGTTCAGCACGGGCTTGCGCGCGGCCGTCGTTTCGTCCAAACGGGTGACCGGCGTGCCGTAAGGGGCGTTAAGCAGCAGTTCCGGCTGCTCTTCGGCTTCCTTGGCGATTTGGATCATCGTGTCGATAAAGGCGTCGAGCGTGTCTTTGCTTTCGGTTTCCGTCGGTTCGATCATCATGCATTCGTCCACGTTCAGCGGGAAGTAGATGGTCGGCGGATGATACCCGAAATCGAGCAGCCGCTTCGCCACGTCCAGGGTGCGGACGCCGTATTGCTTGAGCGGCGTGCCGGACATGACGAATTCATGCTTGCAGACGCCCGGATACGGAATGTCGTAATAGGGTTCGAGGCGTTTCATCATGTAATTGGCGTTCAGCACAGCGCATTCGGATACGCGGCGCAGACCTTCGGGACCGTAGCTGCGCATGTACGCATAGGCGCGTACGAGAATGCCGAAGTTGCCGTAATAAGCTTTCACGCGGCCGATCGACGATTCGCTGCCGCCTTCCAGCGTATACATCCCGTCTTCCTTTTTCGAGACGAGCGGCAGGGGCAGGAACGGCACGAGCAGGTTTTTGACGCCGACCGGACCGGCGCCGGGACCGCCGCCGCCATGCGGCGTGCTCATCGTTTTATGCAAATTCAGGTGCACCACGTCAAAGCCCATGTCGCCGGGGCGCGTAATGCCCATGATCGCGTTGGAATTGGCGCCGTCGTAATACAGAAGCCCGCCGGCTTCGTGAACGATCGCCGCAATTTCCTGGATCTGCTCCTCGAACAGGCCGAGCGTGTTCGGGTTGGTCAGCATCAGCGCCGCCGTGTCGCTGCCGACCGCCGCGCGCAGCGCCTCCAGGTCGACGAGTCCCTTGTCCGTGGACGGAATCGTAATCGTTTTGAGTCCGGCCACGGATGCGCTGGCCGGGTTGGTGCCGTGGGACGAATCCGGCACGATCACCTTGTCGCGGAATTCGCCGCGGCTTTCATGATACGCGCGGATCATCATGAGCCCGGTCCATTCGCCGTGCGCGCCTGCGGCAGGCTGCAGCGTGACGGCATCCATGCCGGTAAGCCCCGCCAAGTCCTGCTGCAGCTGATACATCAGCTCGAGCGCGCCTTGGATGCTTTCTTCGGGCTGGTAAGGATGGATTTTGGCGAAGCCCGGGTAACGCGCCACGTCTTCGTTAACCTTCGGATTGTATTTCATCGTGCAGGAGCCGAGCGGATAAAACCCGTTATCCACGCCGAAATTGCGGCGGGACAGCTCCGTGTAGTGGCGGATGACGTCGACCTCGTACACCTCCGGCAACGCCGCGGTTTCGCTGCGCAGCATGGCGGCCGGTATGAGGGATTCGGCCTCCAGTTCGGGCACGTCGAGCTCCGGAAGGGAGTAGGCGATGCGGCCGGGGTGGCTCAGCTCAAATATCAACGCTTTTTCCTGTATCATAAACAGCCCTCCAGCAATGAAACGAATTGGTCGATCTGTTCTTTCGTACGGCGTTCGGTGACGGCAACCAGCATATGTCCTTCAAGCTCCGGATAAGCGCGGCCGAGATCGTACCCGCCCAGGAAGCCTTGCTTCAGCAGTTTCGCGTTGACGTCCGCGACGGATGTGCCGGCAGGCAGCTTGATCACGAATTCGTTGAAAAAAGGAGAGGCGTGCGGCAGCGTCACGCCGGGCAATTTCGCAAGTTGTCCTGCGGCATAATGGCTTTTTTGCAGGTTCAGCCGGCCGACCTCGATCAATCCCTGCTTGCCCATGACGGACAAGTATACGGATGCGCAAAGCGCAAGCAGCGCCTGGTTCGAGCAGATGTTGGAGGTCGCCTTTTCCCGGCGGATATGCTGTTCGCGGGCCTGAAGCGTCAGGACGAAGCCGCGTTTCCCGTTCCGGTCGACCGTCTGGCCGACGATGCGGCCCGGGATTCGGCGCATATGCTCTTGGGACACGGCGAAAAATCCGCAGGTCGGACCTCCGAACGAAGCCGCGATGCCAAGCGGCTGGGCGTCTCCGACGACGATGTCGGCGCCGAGTCTGCCCGGCGCTTCCAGCAGCCCGAGCGACAGCGGGTTGGCGCTGACCACCATAAGCCCTTTGTGGTTATGGATCAAGCCGCCGATGGCCGCGAGATCTTCGACCGATCCGAAAAAGTTCGGGTTTTGCACGAGTACGGCCGCGGTATCGTCCGAAACGGCTTGGGCCAGCTCGGCCATGTCCGTCACGCCGTTGTGCGTGCCGACCTCGACGATGTCCAGACCCAATCCCCGGGCATACGTATGAAGCACTTGCCTCGATTCCGGGTGAACCGCCGCGGAGACGACAAGTTTGGTCCGCTTGGTGGCGGCGCTCGCCAGGGAACCGGCTTCCGCGAGGGCCGTCGCGCCGTCGTACATGCTGGCGTTGGCGACCGCCATGCCCGTCAGCTCGCAAATATAGGACTGGAACTCGAAGATCGCCTGCAGCTCGCCTTGGCTGATTTCAGGCTGGTACGGCGTGTAAGCCGTATAAAATTCGGATCTGGATACGACATGGTTGATGACGGAAGGAATATGATGATCATAAAGTCCGGCGCCAAGGAAGCTGGGGTATTGGTCGGTGTTCGCGTTTTTGGCGGCAAGCGCGGACAGATAGGTCGTGAGGGCGTACTCGTCCAGCCGCTTGGAGACCGGAAGCTCGCCTTTGAAACGGATTTCTTCGGGAATGTCCTTAAAAAGATCTTCAATCGAATTCGCTCCGACGGTTTTCAGCATTTCCTGCTGATCCTGCTCGGTCATCGGCAGATAACGGTGCTTCACTTGGAGTCAGCTCCTTTTCGGGCTCGTTTATAGAATGGAACGGGAACAACTTCGGCTTGCAGGCGTTTGCCCCGCACATCGACCTCGACCTGCGTGCCGACGGCGGCAAAACGGCTATCGAGGAGCGCCAGCCCCAAATTCCGTTTCAGCGTGGGGGATTGGGTGCCGGTCGTAATTTCTCCGATGCGCTCGCCGCCGGCATAAACCGCGTAATGCGAGCGGGGGATGCCGCGGTCGATCATTTCCACGCCGACCAATTTGCGCGGCACGCCGCTTTCCTTCTGCCGCTGCAGAGCGTCTTTGCCGATGAAATCGCCTTTGCCCAGCTTCACGAAAAAGCCGATGCCGCCTTCCAGCGGCGAGATGTCCTGGGACAGCTCCTGCCCGTAAAGCGGCAGCTTGGCTTCGAAGCGGAGCGTGTCGCGGGCGCCGAGGCCGGCCGGAATCAGGCCGAAGGCAACGCCGCGCTCAAGCAATCCGGTCCAGACGGCCGGCGCATCTTGGGCAGGCAGGTAAATTTCGAATCCGTCTTCGCCGGTATAGCCGGTGCGGGAGATGAGGACGGACGCGCCAAACAGCGATACGTTTTGCAGAAAGTGAAACGCGCCGAGCTGCGTCAAATCGCAATCGACAAGGGGGGCGAGAATGTCTTCCGCTTTGGGCCCCTGCAGCGCGAGCAGAGCCGTATCATCGGATTTGTCGGTCATTCGGACCCCGTCCGCAAGATGCCGGCTCAGCCATTCCCAGTCTTTGCGGACATTCGAAGCGTTGACGACAAGCATATAGGATGCCTCGGCCAGCTTGTAGACCAGCAGATCGTCGACGACGCCTCCGTCCGGATAACACATGGCGCTGTATTGCGCCTGCCCGGGGACGAGAACGGTTACATCATTGACGGTCATGCGCTGAAGGAAGCTTTCGGCCTGCGGGCCGCTGACGAAAAATTCGCCCATGTGGGACACGTCGAATAAACCTGCGGCTTCGCGGACGGCTTCATGCTCCTTATGGATGCCGCTGAACTGGACGGGAAGCTCCCAGCCGCCAAAATCGATGCAGCGCACGCCCGGAATGTCGGCATACAGCGGGTAAAGCGGGGTTCGTTTAAGCTCGGACACGTTTCCATCACCTTCTCTTTCCATTTTTCGAAAGCACAAAAAGGACAGGCAAAAGAACAAGCATGCCGATCATCGGCATACGGATCCTCTTGCTCTGTCCTTGGTACCTGAGAGTTACTTTGCTTGACGGCTCATCACGGGTGCAAGGCTGCGCGCCGCTGTCGTGCCGGTCAACAAATTTCCCCTTGGGTGATTCTTTTCGCTCAAGAATTCTCTCCAGAGATGCGTCCGATAATGGTCCTTTTGCCTGAGAGATTCACCCGTTTTCACGCGGGCTTACTCCTTCGGCGTCACCGGTAAACAGTAATCTCTCCCATTACCTTCATCCGCTATTGAATTGTCTACTACCATTAATACTCAAAGCCTTGCGGAATGTCAACAACATTATCCGGAGGAAAGGCCGAAGCTTGGCAGGGCGGACGCCCGGCGGCAAAAGCATCGGAAAACGTTGAATTTTAACATACTGTTTCCGCGTTCGCCGCGATACAATGATATTGGCATGACCCATTACGAGCTGTAATCCGGGGAGGATGAACACGTGGAAAAAATCGTCGGCGTGGATATCGGCTGCACGAAAATGTACATGTACGCGGAGCATGAAGGAAAAACGTTCGAAAATAAAGTGCCGACCGGGCTGGATTGCCCGCGGGAGCGGCTGAAGCAGGAGCTCGACGCGTTTATCGAGCGCCTTCCGTTCGAGCCGGAAGGGGTCGGCATGGCGGTGCCGGGCCTCGTGGAGGGGGATCACCGCGTTCAGTTGTCGGACGTCCGCTCCTTAAGCGGGATTATCGCTGATTATTTCGGCGCGGGAAGGTTTCCCGTCCGGTTTAACGTCAAATCGGCTGCGGTCGCCGAAACGGTCCACTACAAGGACAAAGACACGATCGCTGTCATTATGGCCGGTTCCGGCACGGCGCTCGGCGTCTATTCGAAGGGGCGGATGTTTACAGGGGCACACGGTTTTGCCGGGGAACTGGGATACTGCATCATCCAGACGGCAGAAGGTCCCCAAAGGCTGGACAGCGTCGCGGGGGGCATCGGCATTTTGCAGCAGGCCGGCTGCGGCATTGATGAATTCCTGGAGCGGATCAACCGAAACGAACCGGCCGCCATGCAGCTGATTGCCCGTGCGGGCGAATATTTCGGAATGGCGTTGACGAACGTGATCCATCTGTTTAATCCGGATGTGATCGTGGTCGGCGGCAGCACCGCCACCTATCCCGGGTATATGGAGCATGCGCTTGAAACGGCGCAAAAACATACCCTTCCGGACATGTTCGGCGCTTGCCTGATCGCCCCGGCCAAAGACAATAAACGCATCGTCGCCCTAGGCGCCATGGAATACATGCGCAGCGGCATGCGGATTTAGGCGGCCGGAAGGCGGAAGAACGACGGGAAAACCGCGGGAAACAAGAGGGTGTTCGCTGTTCGGGAAAATCAGGTTCCTGTTATATTGACAGCGCCGTTTGCTCTGCTTTATTCTTAAGGTGATTAGGATTGTAAATGGTTTCAATCATGAATGGACATTTATATACAAGCGGATGATGGCGAACGGGAGAGACTGCCTTTTTCATAAGGCGGCACCGAAGGAGCAAGCTGCGGGAGGGCACAAACCGGCGGCTAATCTCTCAGGTACAAGGAACCGTCGCCGGACGCGGCTCTGGAGAGAGCGTCAGCCACCCAAGGGGAACGCGGAAACGGCAGGTTTCCGTCCAAACTCTCAGGTACAAGGGACAGAGAAAAGGTGCTGCATACCTTTTTTGCTGTCCTCTTTTTTGTTGCCCTTGTTCGTGCGATGTTGAACACCGTGAAACTTCCTGACTTGAATGACCTAAAACAGGAGCGTGGAGTTAGTGAGATTCAAACATGTATTTTCCATCATCGGCCCGTCCATGGTGGGTCCTTCCAGTTCGCATACCGCGGGCGCCGTGCGCATCGGCAGGGTGGCGCGCCAACTGCTCGGATGTCAGCCGGAGAAGGTCGAAGCCACTTTGTACGGTTCTTTTGCGGAGACGTATTGGGGACATGGAACGGACCTTGCATTGACCGCGGGGCTGCTGAACTTCGACACGGACGATGAACGGATCCCGGAGGCGGACATCGAAGCCGAAAAAGCCGGGATGAGCATCGAATGGGTTCAGGGGAAAGGCAACGGTCCGCACCCGAATTCCGTCAAACTCAAGCTTTGGGCCGGGGAACGGAAGGCGGAGATGGTCGCGGCTTCCATCGGGGGAGGAACGATTGCCGTTTATGCCTTGAACGGATTCGACGTGCAGATGACCGGCGAATACCCGACGATCGCGGTGACGCATACCGACAGCCGCGGCGTGATTGCCGACCTGACGGGCCTGCTCAGCCGGGAAGGCGTCAACATCGGTTACATGGACGTGGACCGCAAGGGGCGCAGCGAAGCGGCCATGACGGTGTTCGAGCTGGATTCGGCGCCCGCCCCCTCCGTACTGGAGGAGATGGCCCGCCTTCCGCATATTTTGGAAGTGACGATGATCGATTTGACCCAAAGGAGCTAAATGCGATGAGATTCGAGACGCTGGAACAGCTGGCAGACATATGCCTGAAAGAAAACAAAACGATCGCCGAGGTGATGCTGGAGGATCAGGCCAAGGAAACGGGCGTTCCCGCCGAAGACGTATTCCGGCAGATGGCCGAATACTACCAGGTGATGAAGGAAGCCGTCCGCAAAGGGCTGACCGGCAACACGAAATCCCGCAGCGGCCTGACGGGGGGCGACGCCAAGAAGGTTGCGGATTACATGCGGCAGGGCGATACGTCGCTCGGCGAGCCCTCCGCCATGGCGATGGCTTACGCCCTCGCCGTCTCCGAAGTGAACGCCTCGATGGGGAGAATCATCGCCACGCCGACGGCGGGCTCCTGCGGCATCATTCCCGGCGTGTTCGTCAGCTCGCAGGAACGCTTCGGCTGGGAGGACGACAAGCTGGTGCGCGGCTTATTTACGGCCGGGGCGATCGGGTACGTCATTGCCAACAACGCGTCGATTTCCGGCGCGGAAGGCGGCTGCCAGGCCGAGGTCGGATCGGCGATCGGCATGGCGGCCGGGGCCATGGTCGAACTAAGGGGCGGCTCGCCGCGTCAGGCCGTCCATGCGGTCGGCTTGGCCATGAAAAACTGCCTCGGCCTCATTTGCGATCCCGTCGCCGGATTGGTGGAAATTCCGTGCATCGTCCGCAACGGCCTCGGCGCCGTCACCGCGCTGGCAGCCGCCGATATGGCCCTTGCCGGCGTCGGCAGCGTCATTCCCGCCGACGAGGTTATCGGCGTCATGCTGGAGGTCGGCAGCGCCATGCCGAGCAAACACCGGGAAACGGGCAAAGGCGGCCTTGCCGCCACGCCTACCGGCCGCAGGCTGACCCGAGAGCTGGTCGAGCAGCGCCGCCGCAAAGCCAAGGAAGCCAAAGAAACCAAGCAGCCGCCGTCAGACACCCCATAATGGCTCATTAGCAACCCTATTTCGAAGGATGACGACAAGAATCGAAGGAGAGTCGAAAAACGATGAGCAATGTGAAAGAAAACCGTTGGTACAGCAAGGATCACGAATGGGTCGAAAAGGTAAGCGGAAACGTCGTGCGCATCGGCATCAGCGATTTCGCCCAGCATCAGCTTGGCGACATCGTATTCGTGGAGCTTCCCGAAGAAGGCGCAAGCGTACAGGCTGAAGAAAGCATCGGCACGATCGAATCCGTCAAAACCGTGTCGGACCTGTTCAGCCCCGTCAGCGGCCAAATCGCCAAAATCAATCCGCGGCTCGGCGACGAGCCGGAGCTCGTCAACAACGAACCGTACGACGGCGGGTGGATGGCCGAAATCGAAGTCGAAGGCGATCTGGAGGAGCAGCTCTCGGCTTTGCTCAGTCCGCAGCAATACGCAGAGTTTCTCGAAGAGTAGCAATCCGAAAAAATGGATGGAAAAGGCGTCGGATCCGGCATGATCCGGCGCCTTTTTGCGCCTGAATCAACGCTGAAGCGCCTGAATAAGCGGGAGGGCCGAAGTCCGCCTTAAAGGGCCTTAAGCCGCGACGCCCCGCCTTAATGGCGGCGCAGCTGCGCCGTTGCCGCCTTCGGCAAGCCCGCAACCGCGATCCGCCTATTTTGACGGCGGCACGCTTCAAATTGGGCTCTTTTCGATGCATACGAACCTGTACATTTGGCAACAAAAGCACATAGGATAGGTTAGGCTTTTTGACGTCGGGATGATGCAAAATCCGATTCCGGCCGCTCCCGGAAACGGGATGCGGCCGAACCAAACTTTGTCGCTGTCTATTTCGGACTGAAAGTCGTTTTTGGGGATTATGCAGCATCCTTGCGTGCATCGAATGTCATAGCTTACGGTGGTGTAATCATGAGGGAAATCACGGAGTATTACGGCGGACGGGATTTGGGCTGCACGTATAGCAAAGCGGAAAGCGTTTTTAAGCTGTGGGCGCCCGGGGCCGCAAAAGTGACGCTCGCGCTTTATGAGGATGCGGGTTGTTATAACGCGGACGGCCAGGTCATCGATCATGCGGGCGGACTGGAAATCGGGATGAAAAAGTGGAAGGACGGCGTATGGTTTTTGCGATTTTCCGGCGATCTTGCCGGCCGGTATTATATGTACAAGATCGAGCACCCGGATGGAACCGTCCGCTATGCCGCCGATCCGTATTCGAAAGCCGTCAGCGCCAACGGCGCCAGGTCGGCGATCGTGGACATGGAAGCCTGGAACCCGCCCGGCTGGGAAGCGGACCGCAGGCCGCCCCTGGCAGGGTGCGAAGACGCCGTTTTGTACGAACTGCATGTGCGCGATTTTTCGGCCGACCCTGGCGCCGGTTTTCAACATAAAGGAAAATTTAAAGCGTTTACGGAAACGGGACTGCGCGATAAGGACGGCAATGCGATCGGCATCGACCATTTGGAGGAGCTTGGAGTCACGCATGTCCACCTGCTGCCGGTATTCGATTTCCAAACGGTGAACGAGCTGCAGGCGGACGATCCCGGCGCTTCCGGGCCGAAGTACAATTGGGGGTATGATCCGCAGCATTTTAACGTGCCGGAAGGCTCCTACGCGACCGATCCGACCGTGCCGGGTCTCCGGATCCGCGAATTCAAGGAAATGGTCATGGCGCTGCACGGCAAAGGGATCCGCGTCGTGATGGACGTCGTGTACAATCATACCTACAGCGTCGAGGACGGACCGTTCGAGGCGGTCGTGCCCGGGTACTTCTACCGCAGGGACGCCGAAGGCAGGCTGGCAAACGGTTCCGGCGTCGGCAACGAGCTGGCGACGGAGCGCCCGATGGTCCGGAAATTCATCCTCGATTCGGTTCGTTATTGGGCGGACGAATATCACATCGACGGATTCCGTTTGGACTTGATGGGACTGATCGATACCGATACCGTCAGGCTGATGGTCGAAGAGCTGCGCCGCGAGGCGGACCCGGCCATCATCGTCTACGGGGAGCCCTGGACGGGCGGGGAGTCTCCGCTTGGGCGGCAAACGTTGAAAGGCAGCCAAAGGAATCTCGGCTTTGCCGTATTCAACGACCATTTCCGCGGCGCGATCAAAGGGGATAGCGACGGCGAAGGGAAAGGTTTTGCCACGGGCGGAACGGGCACGGAAGCGGCGGTCCTTGAAGGGGTCAGGGGATCGATTGGCGATTTCGCGGATGTTCCGCTCGAATCGGTTAATTACGTGACCGTTCACGACAATTTGAATTTATGGGATAAAGTGCTGACGACGCAGGGGCTGCGGGACGAGGCCAAGTTTCCGGACATCCGAAACGGGGAACTCGTTCACGGAGGGAGCCTGCATGAGGCCGTGGAAAATTCCGAGCCGTACCGGAGCATAGACGGCGAGAACATCATGAAAAGCGAGACGGTAAAACGCGCCCTCCTGGCCAACGGCATCGTGCTGACCTCCCAAGGGATTCCGCTCATTCATGCCGGCGACGAGCTGCTCCGCACGAAATACGGGGATCATAACAGCTACCGCAGCGGCGATGCCGTCAATGCCATAAGGTGGGAAAACAAGCGGAGATTTAGGCCGGTTTTTGATTATTACCGGGGCCTGATCGATCTTCGGAGAAGCCACCCCGCCTTTCGCTTGACCTCCCGGGACCAGATTGACACCCATTTGGAAACGCTCCGCTGCGGGGAGCATGTCGTCGCTTTTATGCTGAAGGACTTTGCGGGCGGCGACGCTTGGAAAAACATCATCGTCGTCTATAACGCGAACAACCATGAGATTAAGCTGGACATTCCTTTCTCCAAAACCGGCTGGAAGGTCGCGGTAAACGAAGAGCGTGCCGGGAACGAGGCGCTTGATTGGATCCGGGACGAACAGGCGGTTGTTCCGGCTCTGTCCATGATGGTGTTGTTCGAGGATGCGGGCGGCATCAGCCAAGCCCATCGATTTCTGCTTACGCGTTGACTGCCGCCCCGCGTTTTCCGGTTTTCGGGTCCGGGGGCGCTTTTCGCCGGATGCTTCGGATGCGCGGGCTGAAAAAACAGGATGGAAGAGATTGCCACATACCGGATTTCATGTTATAGTAAATTTCAATTTCATAGCAAATCACTAGGGGTGCCTGACGGCTGAGACGGAAGTGCGATTTCCGGACCCTTTGAACCTGATCTGGAGCGATGCCAGCGGAGGGAAGTGGTAAGAACAACGTTTTATGCTTGCGCCTTATGCGTTTTTTTGGGGGCGCAAGGCTGTCGACGTGCGGAAAAGGCCACTTTCTTTCGGGAAAGCGGCCTTTAATTTTTTTTTTGCGGGAGTTGAGGTCCTTTGACAGGGAGGGAACTGCATGTCGTTTCGACGGGAAGGCAGCCGCTGGATGAGCTGGCGAGAATTGCCGGCCTCATCCATCCATACGTGGATGCGTTTCATCTAAGGGAACGGGCCAAAACGGCGCGCGAGCTGCTGGAGGGAATCGGAATGCTGCTGGCTGCGGGGGTTCCCGCAAACCGCATCGTGGTGAACGATCGGGCCGACGTCGCGGCGGCCGCCGGGGTGCGGGGCGCGCAGCTCGGGCATCACAGCCTGGATGCATCCGATGTGAAGAAGTGGTTTCCGCAGCTGCGGATCGGCCGGTCGGTCCATTCGCTGCACGAGGCCGTGGCGGCCGAGGAGGAAGGGGCCGACTATGTCATTTTCGGGCATGTCTATGCGACGGCATCCAAGCCCGGTTCTCCGGCCCGCGGACCCGGGGAACTGAGGCTGCTCGCGAGCCGCGTCCGCATTCCCGTTATCGCCATCGGCGGGGTGAAGCCGGCGAACGTGGCGGATACGCTTGAAGCCGGCGCGGCGGGCGTGGCCGTCATGAGCGGAATTTTGGAAGCGGCAGACCCGGTCAGCGCTGCTGCCGCTTACTATCAATGTTTACATAACGGGAGGGAAAACCATGGTTCATCAAGCTGACGTTGCTGACGTCGTCGTGGTCGGAGGCGGCGTCATCGGCGGTTCCATCGCGTACCATCTGGCAAAGAAGGGCAGGCGCGTATTGATTCTGGAGCGGGAGAAAATCGGCTCCGGCGCGTCGGGCGCGGCGGCCGGCATGCTCGGCGCCCAGTCGGAGACCCACCGGGCGGACGTGCTGTTCGACCTCGCGCGGCAGAGCCGGGCGATGTTTCCCCAGCTGGCGGAGGAGCTGAGGGAGCTTACCGGCATCGACATCGGGCTGGTGCAGAAAGGGCTTTTGAAGGTGGCATTGACGCCGGACCAGGCCGCCGATTGCCGGCGGATGATCGCCTTTCAACGCCAAGCCGGGGAAACGGCCGCGTGGCTTACGCCTGCCGAAGCTAATGAGTTGGAGCCTAACCTGACGGGCCGCATCGAAGGCGCGATGCGGATTCCCGGGGACGGGCAGGTGTCGGCGCCCGAATTGACGGCCGCCTATGTCCGGGCAGCCGTCATGCTCGGCGCCGAAGCCAAGGAAAATTGCGGCGTTCGTTCGCTGCGGCTGGAACGGGGGCGGGTTACCGGCATCGTTACGGATGAAGGGACGATAAGCTGCGGACAGGCGGTCATCGCTGCAGGCGTCCACGGCCAGCGGCTGCTGGCGCAAGCGGGAATCGAAACCGACGTGTACCCGGTGAAAGGCGAATGCTTTTCGGTCGTAACGGAGGTCCCTTTGGTAAGCCATACCTTATTCACCGACGGCTGTTATTTGGTGCCGAAGCGGGGAGGGAGACTCCTCGTCGGAGCTTCCATGGTCGAGCGCAACGATGAGCTGACGGTGTCCGTCGAAGGTTTGATGGGGCTGATGGCCAAAGCAGCCGCCCTCGTGCCGCGGATAACGGCTGCCCGATGGGAGAAGGCGTGGGCAGGGCTGCGGCCGCAAACCCGCGACGGCCTCCCTTATCTCGGAGCGGCTCCAGGCTGCGACGGTTTGTTCGTGGCCGCAGGGCACTATCGCAACGGCGTGCTGCTGAGCCCCATTACCGGGGCGCTGATCGCCGAACAGATGAACGGCGGGCAGCCCGCATTCGCAGGCTGGGAATTTTTTGCGCCCGAGCGGCATGGGACCGCCAGGCAGCCGGAAGGGAGGGGCGTTCATGCTGGATCTGATCGTTAACGGGGAAGCCGTGCAGGTGCCGGAATCGGTCGCGACGGTATCGCGGCTGTTGGAACATTTTGGCCTGGATCGGCAAGTCGTCGTCGTGGAAATCAACCGGGCCGTACTCGGTAAAAACGAACATGCGGACACGGCCGTCCGAAACGGAGACCGGATCGAGCTGGTGCATTTTGTGGGAGGAGGATAAGGAACATGTTAACAATCGGACCGCATCAATTTCAATCGAGATTGCTGCTGGGAACGGGGAAGTTCCCGGACTTTGAGGTGCAGAAGGCAGCCGTAAACGTATCCGGCGCCCAAATCTTGACGTTTGCCGTTCGGCGGATGAACATTTACGAACCGGACCAGCCGAATTTTTTGGAGATGATCGACATCGAACGGTTTACGCTGCTGCCCAATACGGCAGGCGCGCGGACGGCGGAGGAAGCGGTGCGCATCGCAAGGCTCGCCAAAGCCTCCGGATTATGCGACATGATCAAGGTCGAGGTGATCGGCGACATGAAGACGCTGCTCCCCGATCCGATCGAAACGCTGCGGGCTTCGGAAATGCTGCTGGAGGAAGGGTTCATCGTGCTGCCCTACACGTCGGACGACGTGCTGCTGGCGAAGCGGCTGCAGGAACTCGGCGTGCACGCGGTGATGCCGGGAGCCTCGCCGATCGGCTCCGGCCAAGGGATCGTGAACCCCTTGAACTTGAGCCTCATCATCGAGCAATCGACCGTGCCCGTCATCGTCGACGCCGGCATCGGCACGCCGTCGGATGCGGCCATTGCGATGGAGCTGGGCGCCGACGGCGTGCTGCTCAATTCGGCCGTTTCGGGAGCCAAAGACCCGGTAAAAATGGCCCTTGCCATGAAGCTCGCCATCGAAGCCGGGCGCCTCGGCTACGAAGCCGGCCGTATTCCGAAAAGGCGCTGCGGGGCCGCCAGCAGCCCGCTCGAAGGAATGAGCCTAACATGAGCGGGAACGGGACCCGGAACGGGCGGTATTCGCGGCAAGAACTGTTTCCCAAAATCGGACCGGACGGACAGCGGAAGCTGGGGGAGAGGCATGTCCTGATCGTCGGCGCGGGAGCGCTGGGGTCGGGAAGCGCCGAAACGCTCGTGCGTGCGGGCGTAGGCACCGTCACCATCGTGGATCGCGACTATGTGGAACCGAGCAATCTGCAGCGGCAGCAGCTGTACAGCGAGGAGGACGCCCTGCTGCGCCTGCCGAAAGCGGCGGCGGCCAAAGCCCGCCTGGAACGCATCAACCCGGACATCGACATCCGGGCCGTCGTAGCCGACGTCGCCATTCCGGAAATCGACGAGCTGGCGCAGGGCGTGAACGTGATCCTTGACGGGACGGACAATTTCGAGACGCGCCTGCTGATTAACGATATGTCGCAAAAGAAGGGCATTCCATGGATTTACGGGGCTTGCGTCGGCAGCTACGGACTGACCTTCACGGTCGTGCCCGGCCGCACGCCATGCCTGCATTGTTTGCTTGAAACGATGCCGCCCGGCGGCGCAACTTGCGATACGGCCGGCATCATCGGACCGGCGGCGCAGATGGTTGCGGCCTACCAAACCTCCGAGGCGCTGAAGCTGCTGGTGGACGATGGGGAGGCTTTGCACGGCAAACTCATTTCATTCGATTTATGGACGGGCGCCTATGCCGCAATCCGGGTCGAGCGCATGAAGAAGCCGAATTGTCCGTCGTGCGGACTACACCGCACCTATCCGTTTCTACAGCCGGCCAATCAGCCCCGGGCAGCCGTGCTGTGCGGCCGGGATACGGTGCAAATTCGTCCGCCCGCACCGGTTCAGCGCGATTTAAAGGGGCTGGCGCGAAGGTTGTCCCGGCAGGGCGGCGAGGTAAGGGAGAACCCGTATCTCGTGTCTTTTGCGGCCGAGGGATGCCGGTTGACGGTTTTTCAGGACGGGCGGGTGCTCGTGCATGGGACAAAAGACATCACGGAAGCAAAAAGCTTGTATCACCGCTATTTAGGGTAAGCCCGAAAGGCGGTGGGGAACTTCCGCGGCGATGATTTTCGGTTTGACAAGCCGCAAAATGGAAGATAAAGTATAGGGTGAAAATCTTCATACGAAATCCACTGGGGGAGCCGCAAGCGAGCGGCTGAGACAAGGATGCTTGGACCCTTTGAACCTGATCCGGATCATACCGGCGTAGGGAAGTGGAGACGGACTTCGCATGTTTTACGCCGGCCTTTCGTTAGGTCAGCGTTCGAAAGCGTTGGAAGCCGCTCCATTTCGGGGCGGCTTTTTAAGTTTTATCGGCCGCTTCCGGCTTCTTCCTGTTTGGATTTCATCCAAATCGATGCGGAGGTGCTGGCATGACCCGTTTTAGCGAAGAGCTCAGAAGAGAAGCAGACCCGATTTACCGGGCGATTTTTGATCATCCGTTCGTACGCGGCATTGCGGACGGAACTTTGCGGAAGGAACAGCTGATTCATTACGTGAAGCAGGATTTCGAATATTTGAACGCTTATATCCGGTTATATGGAATCGCGATTTCGAAGTGCGACAGCCGCGACACGATGGCCCTTTTTAACGAACAAATTTCGTTCATTCTGCACAGCGAAACGCATCCGCATAACAATTTTTGCAGCGTAGCCGGCGTTTCGTACGAGCAGCTGCAAGGTTATCCGCTTGCCCCGTCGGCGAACCACTATGTCCGCCACATGCTGAGCGTGGCCCACGCGGGAACGCTTGAGGACATTTTGGCGGCGATGTTGCCTTGCCCTTGGACGTATACGGAGATCGGCGCCAAATTGCTGGCGGAAGTGAAGCCGGACCGCTCCCATCCGTTTTACGACTGGATGCATTTTTACGGCAGCTTTGAAGGCGGCATTACGGAAAAAATGCGATTGCTGCTTGATGAGCGGGCAGAAAGTTTATCTCCGGACCGGAAAAAGCGGCTGACGGAACATTTTGTGGCCAGCTGCCGTCTGGAGTACATGTTTTGGGATATGGCATACACGCTGGAAGAATGGCCGGTTTCGGCGGCTCAAACGGAAGGGGCGGGACGATGATCGCGGATCTGCAGCATTTGCCCCGGCTGGTCAAGCGGCGCAGGCCGCTGGTGCACAATATAACCAACATGGTGGTCACGAATTTTACGGCCAACGGTTTGCTGGCCATCGGCGCTTCCCCCGTCATGGCCTATGCCCGTGAAGAGGTGGCTGATATGGCGAAAATAGCGGACGCCCTGGTGCTGAATTTGGGCACGCTCAGCGCGGAGCTGGTCGAAGCGGCGATCCTGGCAGGCAAATCGGCGAATTTGCACGGCGTGCCGGTGATCCTCGATCCCGTCGGCGCGGGCGCCACGCCGTTTCGGACGACCGCGGCACTGAATATTTTGAAGGAAGTCCGGGTCGCTTTGGTCCGCGGCAATGCGGCGGAAGTGGCGAACCTGATCGGCGAAACGGCCGTCATCAAAGGCGTGGATGCCGGAGAGGCCGAAGCCGAACCTTCGGTCGACCTGGCGGTCCGGGCCGCTTGCCGGATCGGAAGCGTCGTTACGATCACAGGCCGTGAGGACGTTATAACGGACGGCCTGAAAGGATACGTGGTCCGAGGAGGACATCCCATGCTGACCCGGGTGACGGGAACGGGCTGCCTGCTGACGTCGGTCATCGGGGCTTTTGCCGCCGTGGAACCGGATTTGCTGACGGCGGGCGCGGCCGCGCTTGCTTTTTACGGGGAAGCGGCTACGAGGGCATACGTGGCTGCCGGTAACCGCGGTCCGGGGAGCTTTCAAACCGCCTTTCTCGACGCCCTGTCAGAGATGGACCAATATCCGCTTCCGGAAGAGGTGCTCAGCGGGCACCGGGTTTCGGCCGGAAGGGGGTTCGTGCAGTGAGCGTCCCCAAAGCATTGACGATTGCCGGCTCCGACAGCGGCGGCGGCGCCGGAATACAAGCGGATATCAAAACGTTTCAGGAGCTGGGCGCCTTCGGGATGTCGGCTATCACGGCGGTGACGGTGCAAAACACGTTTGGCGTTTCAGGCGTCTACCCGCTGCCGGCCGCGGCCGTCGCCGAGCAAATCGAAGCGGTCGGGACGGATCTGGGCGCGGATGCGGTCAAGACGGGCATGTTGTTTAGCGCCGACATCATCGAGGCGGTTGCGGACAAAATCGAAGCCTTCGGTTGGCAACGGGTGGTCGTCGATCCGGTCATGATCGCGAAAGGCGGGGCGGAGCTGCTGCAGGATGATGCCGTCGATGCCCTGATGCGCAGGCTGCTCCCGCTGGCGCTCGTTGTCACGCCGAACATTCCGGAAGCGGAGGCGATGGCCGGCATGCGGATCGGCTCGATGGAACAACGCCGCCGGGCGGCGCTGAAAATCGCCGGGTTCGGCCCCCGGATGGTCGTCATTAAAGGCGGACACGATCCGGTTTCAAACGAAGCGGTCGATCTGCTGTATGACGGGGAGTCGTTTACGGAAATCGCCAAGCCCAGAATAACGACAAACCATACGCACGGAACGGGCTGCACGTTTTCCGCCGCCATCGCGGCCGGGTTGGCGAAAGGGGCGTCTCCGCACGAGGCTGTTTTGACCGCCCGCGAATATATCCAGACGGCGATCGAGGATGCGCCCGGCATCGGCGGAGGCCACGGCCCGACCAATCATTGGGCGTACCGCCGCAGAAAGGAGAGCGTCCGTTGAAACTGATCGAAGCAGCCGATTTGAAAGCATGGCTGAAGCTTTATCTCGTGATCGGCAGCGCCAACTGCAGGAAAGATGCGGCGGAGGTCGTGGAAGAAGCGATCCGCGGGGGTGTCACGATGGTGCAATTTCGCGAAAAAGGCCGGAATGCGCTTGAAGGAGCCGCAAAGCTGGAACTGGCCGGGCGCATTCTGGCCGTCTGCCGGAAGCACGGCGTTCCGCTGATCGTCAATGATGACGTCGACCTGGCGATCGCTTTGGATGCGGACGGCGTGCATATCGGACAAGAGGATGAGCCGGCGGAGCAGGTCAGGAAGCGAATCGGGAACCGTATTTTGGGCTTGTCCGTCCATACTCCTGAAGAAGCGAGTATTGGTGCGGAGCGGCATGCCGATTATTTCGGGGTCGGCCCGGTTTTTCCGACGGTTTCCAAGGAGGATGCCCGCCCGGTTCAAGGGACGGCAGCGCTGCGGAATATCCGAAGGATGCATGCGGCCATACCGATCGTCGGCATCGGCGGCATTACCGCCGAACGCGTGCACGAGGTAATCCATGCCGGAGCGGACGGCGTTGCGGTCATCTCGGCAATCACCCACACCTCCGATGCCTGCCGTGCCGCACGGGAGCTATACCAGGCACTTTAAATAAACCTAATTCCCTGAGCTTAAGTAACTTGCTTCCGGTCCCTAAGGGGTGATATGGAATCGTTGATGGAAGCCGATGTATAACGGACTTAATTTTTTTGAAATTCCAAAGCTGGATGGGCTTTCCTTGTCAGCTTTTTTGCCAGAAGCTGTTGAAGCCATGATGACGTACAGTACCGGCAACAGTTGAAACCGAAAATAAGTAGATACATCATTATCGCTGGTGTGTATTCTTTCACAAACAATCGATTTTTACATCTCTTGACCCTATTGCCCGTATTTCGCTCTAATCTTATGGGCTTTCGAAATTCAGAATTATTGCTATTGTACATCCCGGATGACCTACCCTAATTATTTTACTTGAGTGTAAGTTAGGATGAACCGATAGTGCTTCTCTTTGAATCATATATTTTCTGAACAGTGCAGAAAAGAAACAGTTTATTTCCTGACAATGAAATCAAAAAAATTCATTTTTCCGACGTAACCTTTTTCTTGCCGAATTGTTATTTAAAGTAACAGCAAGAATTTAATACATAAAGTTACTTGAAGAAAGGGGGCTTTAAACAACAAGAAACTAAGGAAAATTTTCAGAATAATTTGGAGGTGCAGACAATCAGAATTAAAATTCCGCAATTGAATCATTAATCAACAGGTAGGAGATACAAATTTCTTCTTAAATCTAAATCTCGTTCTTGGAAACCACCTTTAACCAACTGAATTCTTCCAAACATAGTCTTAGCATATGATAAGAACTGCAGTATAAATCACAATTTAATTTTAAGAGGGGAATAATAAAGATGAAATTTCGAAAAATATTCTTAATGTGTCTTTCTGTTTACGCGGCATTGGGAATTAGTTCAGTTTCTCCTAGTGTATTTGCGGAAGAAAACGAAACTGCTGAAAAGCCTCTAACAATTGAAACATCACCAAATATTGAGATTGATCAAGCAAAAGTTGATGCTTTCATCTCCAGAGCGAGAGATGTCATTCAAACAGAAAAGCATGAACAAATGAAATCCAGAACTCTCGCTAATACATCTGATGAAATTATCAATTATAATTTCGTTGATGATGATAACATCTCCTATTTTTATGAAAGTAACAAAGATGAAGATTATTTATTTGTAACGGAAGTTCCAATTGAAGATATCAGTCCAGACCAAGATATCAATCCAAACAAAGATTCAATTCTTGGTAATGAACAGCATGAATTTGCTCCAACAGCTGTTGGAAATTTGCCTGATGGAATTGGCGGGAAAGCGACTGTTGTAAGCAGTACTGGAGGAGTATTATCAACTTTAATAACAACTGCGACTGAAAGCCAAATGAATGTCCCTGCTAATATTACCGCCTATATTTATGCAGGTTTTACAGGTGGTAAGAGCACGTCCTCAACATCTGCTGTAGAAGCAGATCTTGGGTTACAATATTCTACTGCCTATGGGCGCGCTAAATGGAAACCTGCATACCTGTTCTACTTTAACGGGCATAATGATCCTATTAATTATCCAGCTGATAGCAAAATGGATTTTAATCAACTTTACAATCAAGTACAATATCAAAATGGGTTTGTCCCTGGAACAAACGTAACACAATGGGTTTATCGTAATTATTCTGATGCTAATGTAACAAATGCTGTAAGATTAAAGCAGTCAGGAACTGCTATCTGTGCTGATATGAATTGTTCTAAACCTACTCCTACCCAGATGATTAGCATTCTAGAGATTGCTAAAAGAAATGTTACCAGCATAAATAGTTTTAAACTACTTGCCACCTTGTGTGATTATAAAGTAAATGGTAGCCTTGTGACACCTGCTTCAGGAGCTATTTATGCAAAATTCTCTAGCATTAAGGTAGATGATGTAGCGGTAAATCCATCGACTACAACAGTTGAAGATCGGGCTAAAGTAACGATCTCTGGAAATTCGGCGACAATTGATGTCAACTCATCAAAATATTAAAAAGTAAAGAATCCTGCTGTATAACAGCAGGATTCTTATAAATAAATTAATTTACTTGTAAAGGAGTTCCAGATGAAGACTATCCCAAAATTTTGTAAACAATTATACTTGGCCTTGGGCATTTTGCTATTGCTATTTAATATCGGTTATTTAAACAAGGCAGACGCTGACCCTGTTTATACTGTATCTATTAATAATTCAAGCACGGTTAACAACACAGTTTTAATTGGAAATGTGAACTATATACCATTAAAAACTGGTTTTGAACAACTAGGCTATCATGTTGAATGGTCTCAAGCGGATCGGAGTTTATATATCATATCCCCAGATAAATCTATTGTTGTAAATAACGTTACTAAACAAATAAAAATGGATGGGAAACTTTATAGTGCATTAAAAAAAGAAATATTAAATAAAAATGGCACAACATATATTACTGCAAGATATCTTTCTCAGCTAACGGACTCTCAAATTAAAGTCAATGGGAAATTGGTGAATATATCAAATACAAATATTCCGATTTTTGGAGAAAATGCCGATGGATCATTTTGGCTTAAAAATAATGGTAATTTCTACTCACTGAAAAGTAAAACACCGAAATTGATTGGGAAAGTTGACTTACCATCGAATAATGCTAAATATTCGTCTATGTCAATCAATAGTATTAAGGAAAAAAAATCTTTTGTAATTACAATCAAAACCTTTTCAGGTGAACCATTGAAAAATGTTTCAACCATTAAAATTTTTATTAAAAATGATGAAGTAATCTATTCTATGATAAATGGAAGTGAGGAAAATCTAGAAACATCAAAAAATGGAGCAAATTGGGTTTTTAACAATGGGCATCTCGTGAATCTCATAAACGATAATGGTGATATTGTTAAAAATTATGATTTAACAAAGATTATAGAAGATGACTTTTTCTCAATCGATGGCTTCATCGGAGAGGAATTCATGTTAGTTCGTTCAGAAACAAAGAAGCAATTATGGGCCATTAACATGAAAACAAATAAGAGTGTTCGTCTCTACAACAAGTTACTGAGTAAAGAAGAACAAGCCTCTATCGAGGGCAATACTGATATTGGTGATATTCATTATGGTGATAACCTTCATTTTAAATCACGGAGTGGAGATACCTTAAATTTCAATTATTTTAGTTACTTGCAAGGCGCCAAAGATATGAATATTGAAGTTAAGCTCAGCGAATTCAGAAACTTCTTTTCGAATTAAAAGCAGGAAAAGCTGTATGCGTCTTCTCACGTCAAAACACAGGAAGTTACCGTGAATTGTCAGGACGCCTTGGTCGATGATTCTGTTTTATAAAAATCGTAATATGAGAAAAACGAGGGCAGTTCTCCCTGATTTGCTTTTGTATCTATAATGTGAACTGAATTACAGATGAATCATTTCAAACCGGTCATTCGAGGGGGCGCCCTCTGGCCTGCTGACTCTGAATGTAACCCCAAAATCGTAGATGAAAAGCTATGTGTCATTTTTAATGTCCTTCGTACAAATCTGCCTCGCCCGTTTTACAAAATCATTAAAATAGTACTCCAAGTGGATAAATGCACATATATTTTCGCTCATACGATTTCATTTAATACTATGATTTGTTTCATTATCGAAAGTCCAAAGGAATCCGCCGTTTACAATCCGCCGCCCCATTTGTTAAAGTAAAGGGCAGATTCCCTCACAGACGGGGTTCATTATTTACCCCATGATGTGCAATTCTGACACGGAAAGAAGGCAGAACATGACTGAAGCAATGTTATCCCCTTTGGTAAAAACCTTGGACCTGCAGCCCCATCCCGAGGGCGGTTGGTACAAGGAGCTTTGGAAGTCCTCATTCGAAATTCCGAAAGAAGTGCTTGACGCCAAATATTCGGGTTCGCGCCCTGCGGCGACATCCATCTATTTCCTGCTGCACCCGAACGAATTTTCGAAATGGCATCGCGTATACTCGGATGAATTGTGGCTGTGGCATGCCGGCAGCCCCCTGCAGCTCGTGCTCGGCGGCGATGGGGAAAATCCCGGAGAGCGGAAGGAAATCGTGCTTGGCATGGACATGGAAAAAGGACAAGTTCCCCAAGCTTTGGTACCGGCGAACGTATGGCAGGAAGCGCGTCCGCTTGGCAGCGAACCGGTTCTCGTTTCCTGCGTCGTATCACCCGGCTTTCATTTCGACGATTTTACGATGATTGATTAAAATAACCACTCTCCTGTTTATCGAAACCCTGCTTGCGCATGTTGCGGCAGGGTTTTTGCGCGTTTCGCCAAATATGGATTTTCCGCCCCGAATACCGCTTTAAAGGGGAACGGTTTTCAACAACTGTTGAACATCCCTGCGCCTTGCAGTATAGTACACATGTTATAATGTAACCGATTCCACAGATGAAAGGGAAGCAAACGGGGGACTTCTAACATGAAGAAATTGATGATGATCTATATTTTGCTTATCGCCGCTTTCGTCGGATATGTCGTGATGTACCGGCTTGAAGACCAGCGCCGCAGCAACGCCTGGCAGGACGGGGGCCTGCACGGCAGCATCGGCGAAAATTATGTCATGGTCACCTTTCAATCCGGGATGGAATATTGGAAAAACATTCTTAAAGGATTCGAAGACGGAGGCGATGCCCTTGGCGTCTCCGTCGATTATCGCGGCTCCACGCAATATGACGTAAAGGAGCAGATCACGGTGCTGGAGCAGGTCATCGCCAAAAAACCGGCAGGCATCGCGTTGTCCGCCATCGACTCCAGGGCGCTGACCTCGACGATCAACAAGGCGGTGGACGCCGGCATTCCCGTCGTTTTGTTCGACGCCGACGCTCCGGACAGCAAAGCTTATTCATTCCTCGCCACGAACAATTACGACGCGGGGGCCACGGCCGCCGACCAAATGGCCCTCATTTTGGGACGGGAAGGCGAGGTCGGCATCATTACGCAGCCCGGACAGCAGAACCATGACGACCGGATGTCCGGGTTCCGCGACACGATCGCGGCCAAATATCCGGCCATGTCGGTCGTGGACGTCAAGGAAGGGAAAGGCGATACGATGATTGCCAAAAACGCCGCATCGGAAATGCTAAAAAAACATCCGGCGTTAAAAGGCATTTTCGCCACGGAAGCGAGCGGCGGAGCCGGGGCGGCGGATGCGGTCATCGCCGCGAACAAAACCGGCAAGGTCAAAATCATCGGATTCGATACGAACAAGGCCACCTTGGACCGGATTTCCGACGGAACGATTTCGGCCACGATCGCCCAAGGCACTTGGAATATGGGGTATTGGTCGCTGCAGTATCTGTTTCATCTGCACCACGGTCTGACAGTCCCCGCCCCGACGCTCGGGAATGACGTTTCTCCCCTGCCGCCGCGGGTGGACACGGGGGTAACGATCGTAACCCGGGAGAATGTGAAGGATTATTATGCGAAATAAACGGAAGGGAACATGGAGGGACAAGTTGCTGCAGTGGGGCCGCTTCAGCGACTTGCCGCTCCGGTACAAGCTTAGCGTCCTGTTTCTGATGGTCGGCATCCTGCCGTCGATCGCGCTCGGCGTGCTGGTCAACTTCACGGTGAACCGGATCGTGGACCAGCAGGTGACGGCGAACACGATCCAATTGATCGGCAAGGTGAACCAAACGCTTGATAACGATATGGAGAACCTGCAAAACATCACGTACCTGATCGGGTTCGATCCGAAAATCAAACGGTTTCTGGACGGCCGGATGCCTTCGGCACGCGGCGGCACGGCGGCAGGCGGGCAAAAGCCGGTGCTTGACGATAAAAACGGCGAGTTGTACGCGGTTAAGCAGTATTTGCAAGGGTTCACGACGCTTTACCCCGAGATTGCGGCGATCCTGGTCGTAAACGGCAGCGGGGATTACGTCAGCAACGAAATGTATGCCCGGTCTCCGGAGAACCTGACGCGCGATGACTGGTACATGGAAGCGGCCAAACATGAAGGTTTGTTTACGGTGCTCGGCCATCCGCAGCAGCGCAACGTAACGACCCATGTCCATTATGCGAACGACGAGCTGGTTTCGGTCGTCCGCTCGTTTGTGGATCCCGATACCCGCAAGGTTACCGGGGCCGTGCTGATCGACCTGAAGCTGCGGGCGGTCGCGAAGGCGGTCCGCGACGTGACGCTCGGGAAAAACGGGTATCTTATGGTGACGGAAAAAAACGGCGCCCCGATCTATGCGCCGGACGATCCTCTCGTACCGGAGGTGCCTTCGGCCTGGTTTCCACAACAGGATAGCGGCGCGTTCGTAAAGGAGGCGGGGGGACGCCGCCTGCAATTCATCTACGGCACGTCCTCGTTTACGGGTTGGCGGACCATCGGCGTCTTCGAAACGAATGAAGCGGTATATGAGGTCCGGGAAATCCGTTTTTATCTCATTTGCTTTTTGTTCGTCGTTGGCCTGTTCGGCCTTACGGCTTCCTATACGCTGTCCCAGTCCATTTCCCGGCCGATCCGCCAGCTGATGTCTTTCATGCAAAAGGCCGAATCCGGCGATCTGACCGTCCGCTATCTTCGGCATCGGCGGGACGAGGTCGGGATGCTTGGACGCAGTTTTAACCGCATGCTGCTGGAAATACGCAAGCTCATCAAATTGAACGAGCTGCGCGAGCGGCAGAAGCGCGAAGCCGAGCTGCGAAGCCTGCAGGCGCATATCAAACCGCATTTTTTGTACAATACGCTCGATACGATCCATTGGATGGCCAAGAAAAAAGGGGCGGACGACGTGTCCGACATGGTCGAGTCGCTGTCCACGCTTTTCCGGATCGGACTCAGCAAGGGAAGCGACATCATCCCGATCCGGGACGAGTGGACGCATATATCGAGTTACCTGCAAATCCAGAAAACAAGGTACCGCGACAGGCTGCGATGCGATTTCCTGCTTCCCCGGGAAGCGGAAGGTTTGTTCGTGCTGAAGCTCCTGCTGCAGCCGATCGTCGAAAACGCGATCTATCACGGCATCAAAGCCCGCAGAGGCCCCGGCCATATCCGGATTGCGGCATCCGTGGACGAACACGCCCTGCTGCTGACCGTATCCGATGACGGAGCCGGCATTCCGCCCGACAAGCTCGGGGAGCTGCGCCGTCAGCTGCGCGATCCGCTGTCGGCGATGGAAGAAAACGCCGGCGGGGGCGGGCCGGCCGGGCGCAGCTACGGCATGCTGAACGTGCAGGCGCGGATTGTCCTCACCTTCGGGGAGGAATACGGCATTTCGATCGAAAGCACGGAGGGGAAAGGGACAAGCGTGACGATCCGTCACCCGCTGCTCCATGAAGCCCCTTCGCCAACCGAACACGATGGGGGAAACATGTGATGAACAATCTGTACCAAGTGCTGATAGCCGACGATGAACCGATCATTCGCGAAGGGATCATCGACGCCGTGGATTGGGAAAAACTCGGCATGGAGGTAGCCGCCGAAGCCGAGGACGGGGAAGAGGCGCTCGACATTGCCCAAGGGCGCCATATCGACATCGTTTTGGTCGACATGAACATGCCGATCATGGACGGCATCACGTTCATGAAAAAGCTGAAGGAGTCGCAGCCCGCATGCCGTTTCGTCATCATTACGGGCCACGACGAGTTCGCTTACGCGCAGGAAGCCATCCGGCTCGGGGTGAAGGACTATATCCTTAAACCGGTCAACGCCGGCCATTTAAGGGAAGTGCTGCAAAGCGTCAAGGAGGAGCTCGACGAGCTGCATGTCCAGGACCATTACCTGAAAAAAGCTTCCGAGCAGATCGAAAAAAACATTCCCGTGCTGCGGGAACGGTTTTGCCGGGAATGGATCCAAGGGCTCGTCGACGACACGGAGGCGGCGGAGCAGCTCGAATTTTTAGGCCTTCCTTCCAGGCTGCCCGTGCAGGTCGGCGTCGTCCGCTGGCCGGAAACATCGGTGAATCAGCCTTTGATGAAGGAAAGCGAAAGGCAGCTGTTCCTGTTCGCCATCGAAAACATCGTCGCGGAGTTCGTCCAGCAGGCGGACCATTTGCTTTTCCGCGAACATACGGGATTGATCGGCATCTGCCTGTGGGACGAGACGCCGGTGGAAATCGCGGCGGAAATCGAGCAGGCGGTGCAGAACTTTTTGAAAATGACGGTCCACGTCCATTTGGAAGCGGTGAAGGAAGGGCCCGGAGCGGTGGCGGAAGCTTACGACGCCTGCCGGGAAGCCGTCTTCCGCGAAGCGCAGCTGTCGCCGCTCGTCCGGAGGGCAAGGCAGCTTATCCATGAGCAATACGACCGGCCGGGACTGACGCTGGAGACTTTTGCATCCAGCCTGCAAGTGTCCCCGGTGTATTTGAGCCGGCTGCTCAAAAAAGAGCTGGGAACGTCTTTTGTAAACTTCCTGACGCAGACCCGGATCCGGAAAGCGATCCAGCTGCTGAATTCCACCAATATGACCATGTACGAGATCGCGGAACGGGTCGGTTACGAAAGCCAGCATTATTTCAGCACCGCCTTCAAGAAGGTGATGGGCGTTTCGCCCAACCGTTACCGCAAAGGAGAAGCGTTCCAAGACATGTAGCCGTTTTAGGCAATCATCCCGCGTATTCCTGAGAGTATCCCTTCCGGCCGATTGACGGTCGGCGGAGGGGTGCTCTTTTTTTTATCCGCAGCATGCCTCCCATGGAGACGTTTTTAAACATTTGCGGCTTGGAAGATCGACAAAGGTATGAAATTTATAAAAAATGGTCGATCCGGTGAAAAGACCCCGCCCGGCCTTCAAGTGTATTCTTTTTAATACAGAGAGGCCTTACGGCCAGGCAGGTGTAAGCGCTCTCGGATGCAGCATTCAGGAAAGGAGATTGAACCGATGAAGAAAGCATTAGCAGGACTTTTGATCGCATCGATGCTGATGGTCCTGACGGCCTGCAACCTGGCCGAATCGGGAGCCGGCGACAAAAATAAAGGTTATGTCGGACTGGCCATGCCGACCAAATCGTCGGAGCGCTGGGTTGCCGACGGACAAAACATGGAGCGGCTGTTCCAGGAAAAAGGATACAAGACGGATCTGCAGTTTGCGGAAGACGTGATCGAAAATCAAATCTCGCAGATCGAGAACATGATCACCAAAGGTGTCGATGTCATCGTCGTGGCTTCGATCGACGGAAACACGCTGACCGACGTCATCAAAAAAGCGCATGACCGGGGTATCAAGGTGATCGCGTACGACCGTCTCATCCGCAACACCGGATACCTGTCCTATTATGCCACCTTCGATAACTTCCAGGTCGGCGTGCTGCAGGCATCCTATATCGAGAAAAAGCTCGGACTGAAGGAGGGCAAGGGGCCGTTCAACATCGAGCTGTTCGGGGGATCGCCGGACGATAACAACGCCTATTTCTTTTACAACGGAGCCATGTCCGTCTTGAAGCCATACATCGATTCCGGGCAGCTGGTCGTCCGCAGCAAGCAAACGACGATGGCCCAGATCGCGACGCTGCGGTGGGACGGTTCGCTTGCGCAAGCGCGGATGGATAACCTGATCAGCGCGAACTACTCGGGCGCGCATCTGGATGCGGTCCTGTCCCCGTACGACGGCATCAGCATCGGCATTATATCGTCCCTCAAAGGCGTCGGATACGGAACCGCGAAAAAACCGATGCCGGTCATTACCGGACAGGACGGCGAGCTAGCCTCCATCAAGTCCATCGTCGCCGGGGAACAGACCCAAACGGTATTCAAAGATACGCGGAAGCTTGCGGAGCAGGCGGTCAAAATGGCGGAAAGCATCCTGAAAGGCGAAGAGGCGGAGGTCAACGACACGAAATCCTACGACAACGGCGTGAAGGTCGTTCCCGCGTATCTGCTTCCTCCGGTATCCGTCGATGCGTCCAACGTCGAAAAGGAGCTAGTCGAAAGCGGCTATTACACCAAGGAGGAAATCGGCCTGAAATAAGCCGTTCACATACTCGAAGGATCGGAAGGTGAAATCCATGTCGGAATACATTCTTGAAATGCGTAACATCACGAAAGCGTTTCCCGGCGTCAAAGCGCTCGATAACGTCAACCTGAAAATCCGGGAAGGCGAAATCCATTCGTTATGCGGGGAGAACGGGGCGGGCAAATCCACGCTGATGAAGGTGCTCAGCGGCGTGTACCCGCACGGCTCCTACGAAGGGGATATTTTGTTCAAAGGCAAAACCTGTGAATTCAAAAACATCAAGCAAAGCGAAGAGCTCGGCATCGTCATCATCCATCAGGAGCTGGCCCTCATTCCGTACCTGTCCATCGCGGAAAACATTTTTCTGGGCAACGAACGGTCCCGAAAAGGCTTGATGAACTGGAACGAGACGATCGCGGGTTCCCGCGAGCTGCTGGAGAAGGTAGGACTGAACGAACATCCGAACACGCCCGTAGGGAACCTCGGGGTCGGCAAGCAGCAGCTGGTGGAAATCGCCAAAGCGCTCTCGAAAAAAGTCAAGTTGCTCATTTTGGACGAACCGACGGCCGCGCTGAACGAAGACGACAGCGAAAACCTGCTTCAGCTGATGCTGGAGTTCAAGAAGCAGGGCATTTCCTGCATTCTCATTTCACATAAGCTTAACGAGGTGTCGAAGGTGTCGGATTCGATCACGATCCTGCGCGACGGCAAAACGATCGAAACGCTGGACATGAAAAGCGGCGAAGTGAACGAAGACCGCATCATCCGCGGCATGGTCGGGCGGGATTTGACGAACCGGTATCCGGAGCGGACGCCAAACATCGGCGACGTCATTTTGGAAATCAAGGATTGGACGGTGTACGACGAGGTTCGGGCCGACCGCAAAGTGCTCGATAACGTCAACTTGCACATTCGCCGCGGCGAAATCGTCGGGATTGCAGGACTGATGGGAGCGGGGCGGACGGAACTGGCGATGAGCGTCTTCGGCAAATCCTACGGCCGAAACGTCAGCGGCACCCTGTACAAAGACGGCAAGCCCATCGAAAACAACACCGTGACCCAGGCCATCAACAACGGCTTTGCCTACGTGACGGAAGACCGAAAACATTACGGGCTGATCCTGATCGACGATATCAAGCGCAACATTTCGCTTACCGGGCTTTCAAAGCTGGCGAAAAAAGGCGTCATCAACGACAAGCAGGAAATTCTCGTCGCGGAGGACATGCGGAAAAAGCTGAAGATCAAAGCGCCGAACATTTTGCAGAAAACTGGCAACCTCAGCGGCGGCAACCAGCAGAAGGTGGTTCTCAGCAAATGGATATTTTCCGAGCCGGATGTTCTGATCCTGGATGAGCCTACGCGCGGCATCGACGTCGGGGCCAAATACGAAATTTATACGATCATCAACCAGCTGGCCGACGAAGGAAAAGGCGTCCTGGTCATCTCCTCCGAGCTGCCGGAAATTCTGGGCATCTGCGACCGGATCTACGTGATGAACGCCGGGCGGATTACCGGGGAAGTCAGCCGGGAAGAGGCTTCGCAGGAAACGTTGATGAGATACATGACCAAGACAGGAGGTCCAAAGCATGGAAACGTTAGTTAAATTGTTCAAAAATAACATCCGCCAGTACGGAATGATTATCGCGCTTGTCGTCATCATAATCTTTTTCCAGTTGATCACGGGCGGCCTGCTGCTTGAGCCGATCAACATTACGAACCTGATTTTGCAAAACAGCTACATTCTCGTCCTCGCCATCGGCATGGTGCTGGTGATCATTACGGGACATATCGACCTTTCGGTCGGATCGGTGGCGGCTTTCGTCGGTGCCGTCGCCGGCATCATGATGGTGGATATGCATCTGCATCCGGTCGTCGCGGTCATCGCTTCCCTGATCGTCGGCGCGCTGATCGGCGCATGGCAGGGCTTTTGGGTCGCTTACGTCAAAATCCCGGCATTTATCGTCACGCTTGCGGGCATGCTGCTGTTCCGGGGATTGACCATGATCGTGCTGAAAGGCCAATCCATCTCGCCGTTCCCGGCAGGCTTTCAAAAGATCAGCTCCGGTTTCATCCCGGATTTGGGCAGCGGCAACGTGGTGGCGATTGCGGCCGGCGTCATTTGCACCGTCATTTTTGTCATCAATGAACTTCGCGACCGGCAGTCCAAGAAAAAATACAACTTCGACGTTTTGCCCGGCGGCTTGTTCATCCTCAAGCTCGTCATCATCGCGGCCGTCATCATGGCGTTTGCGTTTATGCTGGCCAGCTACGCGGGATTGCCGAACATTCTGATTCTGCTGCTTGCGCTCATCCTCATCTATTCCTTCATCATGAACAAAACGGTAATGGGTCGCCATATTTACGCGATCGGCGGCAATGAAAAGGCGGCGGGATTGTCCGGCGTCAAAACGAAAAAGGTGACGTTCTGGGTGTTTGTCAACATGGGCGTCATGGCCGCCATCTCCGGCCTCATCTTCGCGGCGCGCCTGAACGCGGCCACGCCGCGGGCCGGCACCAACTTCGAGCTTGATGCGATCGCCGCAAGCTTCATCGGCGGCGCTTCGGCGACAGGCGGCATCGGAACGGTGTTCGGGGCGATTATCGGCGGCCTGGTCATGGGCATCCTGAACAACGGCATGTCGCTCATCGGCCTCGGCATCGACTGGCAGCAGGGCATCAAAGGGCTTGTGCTTCTTGCGGCCGTCGCCTTCGACATTTATAACAAAAAGAAAAGCAGCGTATCGTAAATCGACGCCAGGCGGGGGCAGCAGCCTCCGTCTATTTTTTTGTTCGGGCCGCAAATTCATAGGGGCAATGTTTGATTTGGCTCCATTATGGGTAATACATAAGTATGCCGTTTCGATAGAAAAGGCGGCAGATTTGGCGATATCCAAGGAGGTAATGCTAGATGTCACAGACACTTACGGCTGAGCCGCGAAAAGATACCAAGCATTCGAGCTTGCGCAAGTTGAGGGAAAGCGGGCGCATTCCGGCCGTCGTGTACGGATCCCAAACGGAAAGCATTCCGCTCAGCGTCGATGTCAAGGAACTGATGAAGGTGGCCCGGACCGGACGCACCGAAATGTTTACGCTGAAGGTCGAAGGTTCCTCCGATTTTAACGTCATCATTAAGGATTTCCAGAAAAAAAGCGGGGCTGTGAGCCACGTCGATTTCTTGCAAATATCCGCGAATAAGCGGCTGAAGGTCCGCGTGCCGATCGAGTTCCTCGGAACCGCCGAAGGGACGAAAGCCGGCGGCGTGCTCCAGCATCAGGAAACGGAGCTTGAGGTCGAGGCGCTTCCGGCGAATTTGCCGGCCTCGATTCAGGTGGACATTTCGCATCTTAACATGGGCGACAAGCTGGTCGCAGGCGACATCAAGCTTCCTGAGGGCGTGACGCTGGTGGCGTCCCCGGAGGAACTGATCGCTTCCGTCACCGCTCCGCGTGCCGTGCTGCAAGCCGAAAACGAAGCGGAAGCCGAAGGCGAAGCAGCCGCGGATGCTGCGGGAGAAGCGGCCAAGGAATAAGGCCGCTTCAAGGCCGTTCATGGAATGGGCCGCAGGCTGATCCCCATATGAAACCAGCCCGTCTCTGGAATGAGACGGGCTGGTTTTTTATATAATGCTGCCTGCTAAAAACTGGCCGTTCGCGGGCTTCGTTTTATTCGGAATGAAGCAGCCATTCCTCGTACAGCCGGTGAAGATGTTCCTCCAGCCGTTCGCGTTGTTCGTGAAGCTCCGCCAGCCGGATCGCGTCGCAGGCGACCCCGTCGTCCATCATTTGCGAATCGAGGCGCCGCAGCTCCTGCTCGGCGGCTTGGATTTCCTCTTCCCGGTTTCGCCGCGGCGCATGCGGAGGGGATACGCGCTGCTTCCCGGGAGCCGGGGCAGGAGCGGCTTCGGTTTCGCGCGCGGTCCCCGGCTTTTCCGAAACCGCCTGCTGCCGGTATTCCTCCAGCCCCCCATGGATGACGCGCAGCCCGCTTTCCTCCAGGCTCCAAATCGTGTCGGCAAGCCGGTCGATAAAATAGCGGTCATGGGATACGGCAAGGATGGTTCCGGGAAATTCCTCCAGCGCTTCCTCGAGCACTTCCCTGGAATCGATATCCAGATGGTTGGTCGGTTCGTCAAGAATCAGCAGATTGGGCTTCAGCTCCATCAAAACGGCAAAACGCAGGCGCGTCCACTCGCCACCGGAGAGGTTCGACACGCTTTTGAACACGTCCGGCCCGTAGAACAGGAAAAGCGCCAGCTTGCCTCGGGCTTCGCCTTCTTCGACGCCCGCTTGTTCGCGGAAAAATTGGAGCACCGTCTGCCGGTTGTCGTCCGGATGCTCCTGTTGGGCGAGATAGCCGATGACGACGCGCGAACCTAAAGCGATCGAACCTTCCGTCACCTCTTCGCGTCCCATAAGCATGTGGAGCAGGGTGCTTTTGCCGCAGCCGTTCGCCCCGAGCAGCATGACCGTTTCGCCGTAGCGGAGCAGTCCGTTCGCATGCCGGAACAGGAAACGTTCCCCGAACGCCTTGCCGACCCGGTCAAAATATACGACCTGCTTGCCCGAGCGGTCCTCCTGGCGGAGCTCCAGCCCCATTTTTTTGCGCTCCAGCACGGGCCGTTTCAGCTTGACCATGCGATCCAGCGCTTTTTGCATGGAAGCGGCGCGGCGGTGAAAACCGGGATTCGGCGGATTGGACTGGTTGCCCCATTCGATCAGCTGCTTGATGCTTTCCTGCATTTTTTTGATCTTTTTCTGCTGTTCCTGGTATTGCGCGAATTGCAGCAGCAGACGTTCTTCCTTTTCCTTTTGGTAGCCCGAATAATTCGTATGGTAAATGAAGGCTTCGCCGTCCTCGATTTCGACGACCTTGGTGATCACGCGATCGAGGAAATAACGGTCATGGGAAATGACGAGCACCGTGCCGGCGTATTCCGCCAAAAACTGTTCCAGCCATTCCAGCGCCGCCATGTCCAGATGGTTCGTCGGTTCGTCCAGCAGCAGCAGATCCGGCCGTTCGAGCAGCAGCGAAGCGAGGCCGATTTTCGTTTTCTCCCCGCCGGAAAGGGAGGAGAAGGTTTGGGGCAGCTGGTCTGCTGGAATCCCCAGGCCGGCCGTGATTTTGGCGATGGAGGCTTCGATTTCGTAGCCGTTTGCGCGTTCGAACCGCTCCTGCAGCTTGCCGTATTCGTCAAGCCAGCCGGCCAGCGCCTTGGGATCGCCGCTTTGCGCCGGATCGGACATCAGCGCCTCGAGCGCCCGCATCCGGCCCTGCCATTCCAGGACATGGGCAAACGGCCGCAGGAGCACGTCGTGAACGGTTTCTTCCGCGGCCGCTTCCGGAATTTGGGCGAGCAGGCCGACTTTCGTTCCTTTCGAGATGGCGATTTGCCCCTGATCCGGGGTTTCGTTCCCGTTCAGAAGGCGGAGCAGGGTGGTTTTGCCGCTGCCGTTGCGGCCGATGAGCGCGACCTTTTCCCCGCGGGATATTTCGAAGCTGATATCGGAGAGCACCAGCTCAGCGCCATGGTATTTTTGCACGTTTTTGCATTGAATCATCATTTGTTTTTTTCCTCCATAGATGCCGGGACCTACAGAAAAAAAGCCGCAGGGAAATGTCCCTGCGGCTTAAGCGTTCAACGCAACATCATCCGTTGAAGTTAAGGTAGGAGCGGCATTTCGCAATTTTTTGAAGCAACCGGATATTTAAAAATGGACAGACTGATCCCGTGAAATGCCGCTGCATGAAAAATTCCGGACAACGTCATAGGTAATTGATTGATCCGGTCGTTCGAAAAATTGCGCACCACTGCTACCTCACCTCCTCCAAAATATAGATAAGCTTATTTTAGCGGTTTTGGACGTAAATGACAATAGGCTAAAGACGCCATATTCCCGATTGATGCCGACGGCATCGTCACAAGCCTTCCTTTGGGCTGTATAATGGAATAAAACACTGCAAGCAGATTCAGGGGGAAATGATGAACAAAATTATGTTTACCGGCGGGGGCTCCGCAGGTCATGTCACCGTAAATTTGGCGCTGATGCCGCTTTTTTTGGAAGAAGGCTGGACCGTAGATTACGCGGGTTCCGTGGCGGGCATCGAAAAAGACCTGGTAAGCGCCCTTCCGGACGTGAAATATTTTCCAATCTCGACAGGCAAATTAAGACGGTATTTCGACATCCAAAACGTAAAGGATCCGTTTAAGGTAGCCAAAGGCGTGTATGAGGCTTACCGGTTGATCCAAAAGCGCAAGCCGCAGGTCGTCTTTTCGAAAGGCGGGTTCGTGTCCGTCCCCGTGGTGATCGGGGCGTGGTTGAACAATGTGCCCGTCGTGATCCATGAATCGGATATTACGCCGGGCCTTGCGAACCGCATCTCGATTCCGATGGCGTCCGTCGTCTGCACGACGTTCCCGGAAACGGCCGAACAGATGAATACGGCTAAGAGCCGTTACGTGGGCGCGGTGGTGCGCCAGGAGCTTCACCAAGGCGATGCGGACCGGGGCAGGGATTTTTGCGGTTTCCAAGCGAACCAGTTCGTGCTGCTGGTCATGGGCGGAAGCCTGGGAGCCCGCAAAATCAACGAAGCGGTCAGATCGGCGCTGCCTACCCTGCTGAGATATTTCCAAGTCGTCCACATATGCGGCAAAGGCCAGGTCGACCCGAGCATGGACAGACCCGGTTATATTCAATACGAATATATCAACGAAGAGCTGCCGGACGTCATGGCTATGGCGGATCTGGTGGTTTCCCGCGCGGGATCGAATTCGATCTTCGAGTTTTTATCGCTGCGCAAGCCGATGCTTCTTATTCCGTTGTCCAGGCAGCAGAGCCGGGGGGATCAAATCCTGAACGCCAGCTCGTTCGAAAAGGCGGGGTACTGCAAAGTTCTGGAGGAGGAAGAACTGAACGGGGACACCTTGTTCTCGGGAGTGATGGACGTATTCAAAAGCCGGAAAGAAATCGTTGAGAACATGCGGAGCAACCCGAGTTCCGATGCGCTTTCCGAGGTGTTCCGCTTGATCAAAGAGACGGCGAACCGCCGGTAAGGAGAACAAGAGTTCTTGGTTTCGCGGGATATATGGTATATTGGTAAGACAAAAGACCAAATACGCTTCGGAAAGGATACATTCATGCTGGCATTTACCGCTGAACGAATCAGGACACTGTGCGGCGTCACGGGCTATAAACGCGGCGAGGCGATGGTGGAGCAGGGACAGGTCATGGTCGCGGAGCGCGACGACGAAGACCGCTGCAGCCGGGCCGTCGTGCAGGACCATGAAGTATATCACGTCCATATCGACATTGACGGGGCGGACTTCCATGCGGAATGCGAATGCGGCGCTTACGGCGGTTATTATCCGTACTGCAAGCACATTGCGGCCGTGCTGATTCTGATGCTGGACGAGGAGAAAAACGGAGCGCGGGAGAACCGGGGAAAAGGCGAAGTGGTGCCGCTCCCGACGCCCGGCGTGACTTCCCGCGACATCCGCTTGACCGGCGGTTTGATCGATTTGTTCGACAAAGCCGCGGGCCAGAGGCGCATCAAAGCGGGGCAAAGGCTTGCAAACGCCTTGAAGGAAACCCTTAGCGTCGAATTCATATGCAAAATCACCGACGAATACCTGCCCGAGCCCAAATTCAAAATCGAAATGAAGGTGGGACTGAAGCGGACGTATGTCGTCCAAAACATCCGGCAGCTGCTGCTGCATATCGAAGAAGGAAGGCCGCTGCCGTTTACGAGGCTGTTTACGTACGATCCCGCGGAGCATACGTTTCGGGACGAAGACTGGGCGGTCATCGAGCAGCTGCTGCGCATTGCCGCCAGCGAATTCGCATACGACGAGACGGGCCGGTATTATGCCGGATTCGCCTCATCGGGAAACCAGCGGCTGCTGACGGTTCCGCCTCTGGCATGGGAGACGCTGCTGCCGCGGCTGATCGCCGCCGGCGCGTTCCTTGAACGGGACTTCGGCGAGCCTGCGCGGATGGAGGCGGCGGAGGGGAATCTTCCCGTCTCGTTCGAAATCGGCGGCGGCACGGGCGAGGCCTACGGCCTTGAAATCCGGGGCCTCAAAAGGGTGACGGTAATGAACGCCTACCGCTGCGCCGTGTTGGAGGGGAAGGTGTACCTGCTGCCGGAACGGGAGCTTTATCTGCTGTCCGAGATGAAGTCGCTCCTATACCGTCACGATCATACGAAAATCCACGTATCCCCGCATCAAATGGATGCGTTGATGGAGAAGGTCGTCCCGGGATTGCGCAGCATCGGCCGGGTGTCCGTGGATCCGGCGATCCGTGACCGCATCGTCCAGCCCGCGTTGTCCGCCAAACTCTATCTCGACCGGGACGAGGCCGCGCTGCAGGCCAGAGCGGAATTCGTGTACGGCGGGATCGTGATCGACGCGCTCGCCGACGATTGGGAAACGCGGAAACATGCCGACCTGATCCTCGTCAGGGATTCGGAAAAGGAGAAAAAGCTGCTGGACGCGCTGAATGAAAGCGACTTTATCCGCCTGGACAAAGCGTGGCAGCTGGATTTGGCGGAGGAGGACAGCGTATACGACGTGTTGTTTCATCTGCTTCCGAAGCTGGATTCGTGGGTCGAGGTCTATGCGACGCACAGCGTCAAGCAGATGATCCATACCGGCCGCAAGGCGCCCAAAATCAAGGCGGATACCAACGAGACGACCAATTGGCTGGAGATCAGCTTCGAGCTGGACGGCATCAGCGAAAAGGAAATCCGCAACATATTGCTCAGCATCGTGGAAAAAAAGAAATTTTACCGGCTTGCCGAAGGTTCGTATTTGTCGCTTGAGGGAGAGGCTTTCCAATTGTTCGGCGAGCTGTACGACGAGCTGGGCATGAGGAAAGGGGACATCGCCGGAAGCCGCATGGAGCTTCCCCTGTTCAGGAGCCTTCAGCTGCGGGACCGGGAACACGGCAGCCTCAAGCTCGGAAAATCGCTGCGCGTCCTGCTTGACCATATGCTCCATCCGCAGCACGGGGAGTTTGAGGTTCCGGCCGAACTCGCCTCCGTCATGCGCGATTACCAAAAAGAAGGCTTTCAATGGCTGAAAACGCTCGGCTCCTACCGTTTCGGGGGCATTTTGGCCGACGACATGGGGCTGGGGAAAACGCTGCAGAGCATCGCCTACCTTTTGTCGGAGGCTCGCGGGCAGGCGGCTCGCAAACCCGCGCTGATCGTTGCGCCGGCGTCGCTCGTATACAACTGGGAGCAGGAATTCCGCCGCTTTGCCCCGTCGCTTAAGGTAGAGGTGGCCCTGGGCGCAAGGAAGGGACGAAGCGAAATGCTGCTGCGCATGGCGGATAGCGAAACGGACGTACAGGAGGGCGGCGAAGAAGCCGCCGGGGAATCCGATGCCGACGTCATCATCACCTCGTATCCGTCGCTGCGCAAGGATATCCGGATCTACAGGGAAATGGCGTTCAGCACCCTCATTCTGGACGAAGCGCAAGCGATCAAAAACGCCTCGACCCAAACCGCCCAGGCGGTCCGCGAAATAACGGCCGGATGCAGATTTGCGCTGACGGGCACGCCGATCGAAAATTCGGTGGACGAGCTGTGGTCGATTTTCGACGCCGTTTTTCCGGGGCTTTTTTCGGGCTTGAAAAATTTCCGCGGGTTGTCCCGGGACCGGATTGCCCGGATGGTGCGGCCCTTCATTTTGCGGCGCCTGCGCGCGGAGGTGCTCGAAGAGCTGCCCGAACGCATCGAAACGGTGCGGCATTCGGAGCTGTCCAGGGATCAGAAAAAGCTGTATGCCGCCTACCTGGAGGAGTTCAAGGAAGAAACGATCCGCGACCTTGAATTCGAAGGCTTTCAGCGCAGCCGGATGAAAATATTGGCCGGCATCACCCGGCTCCGCCAGCTGTGCTGCCACCCGGCGCTGTTCGTCGACGGCTACGAGGGGGAATCCGGGAAATTGCAGCAGCTGCTCGAGGTGGCGCAGGACTGCCTGGAAAGCGGCAGGCGCATCCTCATTTTCTCCCAGTTTACGAGCATGCTGCGCATCATCCGCAGCGAACTCGGAAAGCTTGGCATTCCCGCATTTTACCTGGACGGCCAAACGCCGGCCAAAGAGCGGGTGGACATCTGCAGCCGCTTTAACGCCGGCGAGCACGACGTGTTCCTGATCTCGCTGAAAGCCGGGGGCACCGGACTGAACCTGACCGGAGCGGACACCGTCATTTTGTACGATCTGTGGTGGAATCCCGCGGTCGAGGAGCAGGCGGCGGGCCGTGCCCACCGGATGGGCCAAAAAAACGTGGTGCAGGTCATCCGGCTCGTCACGAAAGGTACCGTCGAGGAGAAAATGGTGGAGCTGCAACAGCGCAAAAAAGACTTGATCAAAGAAGTGATGGAACCGGGGGAACAGAGCCGGACGGCGCTGACGGAGCAGGAAATCCGCGAGCTGCTGGCGCTGTAGCGAAAAACGCTCCCCTCACTACGACGCAACGCTTGGCGCGAGCCAAGCGTTTTTTTATGGGGCGTTGGTGCGAAGCCCTAAAAAAGGAGGTACTTTTAAAGGATTTATGAAGGAATTTCGGAGGATATGGCGAAATGTACCAGCATAGGGACTAGTATATTTGACCTATTAATCTGTGATTCATCATAGATTTTATATGAGGAGAACGACGATATGGGGTACAAACCAGACCTGATGACAGAACAACATCCTGAGCCAACGTTCATGGAGCCGTTTTTTCATCGCCAGAATTCAAGCGGACCGTGCCGCAGGCGCGAGGAGCTTTTGGACCGGCATGTTTGGCGTCAAAAAGGGCCGGACCGGGGCGATGCCGGCAAAGCCGCTTGGGAAGCGGAGCGGTACGCCGATCGGCTGGAGCTGATCCAATCCGTTCACCACGTTTGCGGCGAAGCGGTCGACTGGAGCCGGATCGCTTCATTGGCGCCTCCGTTCCGCCGAGGGGAAAAAGGTCCGCGCGAACAGGCGGCGGAAACGCGTTATGCCGAGTTTAAGCCGACGCGTCTGCAGAAGCTTCTGAAACAGGATGCCGCCGTCCGGCAGGAACTGGAGGAGCAGCTGGCGCAGGCCAAGGAGCAGGACCGGCGGGAATATGCCGCATGGAAACACGCGACCGATTTTGCCCGCGACATTATGGAAGGCCATCGCACCGCGTATCTGCGGGTGCTGGAGGAATTCGCCCCGCTGAATGACCTGCTGGTCCTTGGAAGCGGATTGGAATTCGTGGTGCTGGACCCGAAGACGGTCGAAGTCGAATTGGACGTCCATTCGGGGCAGATCATTCCGCATGAATCCAAACGGCTTACGGAAGAAGGGGAACTGGCGGCTGCCCCGCTCGATGCGGAGGCTCGAAACGCCTTGGAATACGAATACGTATGCGGCTGCGTCCTGCGGATCGCCCGGGAGCTGCTTATGATATTGCCCCTCGAAACGGTGCTTGTCCATGCCCGCGACACGAAAATGAACCGGGACTCGGGACAGGAGGAGTATGTGACCGTGTTGTCCATCCGGCTCGACCGGGACACGTTGTCCCGGCTGGACGTAGCCCCGGGGTCTTATCCGCGGGTGCTGGGGCATTTTACACACCGTGTCCGGTTCGATCCGGCGGGCGGTTTTGCTCCGGTGGAGCCGCTCGAAGCTTGGGCATAGGCATAGGGAAGGCTGTCCCCCGTTCCGCTTGATCCGGCTTGCGCCCAGGCGGCGGCCGTTTTTTCGCGCGCTCTTTTTCAATCCGAAGCCTTCGCCGTCCCAAGCAAGATTGGTACCTTTTCCTCTTGAAGAACCGCCCGGAGCATTTGTTAATATATAAAACAAACGCCTGGAAAATAGAAAAAACGGGCATTGGGGAAAAGAAACGATGGGAGTGAGCGGATGAAAAAATGGATGCTGGCGCTGGGGACTCTCCTTTTGGCCATCGTCACCGCGGGATGCGATAAGGATGCCTATTCCATGGATCGCGTCGATTCGAAAGCATATATTACGCCTGACGGGGACTTATATGTGGAAGAGCTGTTCACGTACACGTTTAAAGGCGATTACGAAGGTGTGACCCGGGCCGTTTCGCCGGGAGAGCACGACGGGATCGAATTTTTCGAGGCTTATGTTCCGCCGGAGGGCAAAAAGCTCGGGGAGTTTTCATATGAACATTTGGAACGCCTGAAGACCGAATGGAACGGCGAAAATGAAACTTACTACGTTTATGATGCCGCCAAAGACGAAACGAAGCGGGTTTATTACCGCTACCGGATCGACAAGGCCGCCGTTAGATACAGCGACGTGGGGCAGCTGGATTGGCGCTTTTTCAAAAACAACAAGCAGGAGCTGCATCACGTCACGCTCGATGTGTTTTTGCCTTCCGGTGACGGCAAGGCCGATGTCCATGCCTATTTGCTTGACCGCTCGGGCGGGACGGTCACGACCGGGGGCGAATCGGCGGTTCATTATGAAAACCCGGTGCTGTCCGAACGCGGGGATGCGCATTTGTCGATCTTTTTTCCGCAGGAACAGCTGTCGCAGATGACAGCGAGCGAAAAAAAGGTCTCTGCTTCCGAGCTGCTTCAAAAAGAGCAGAAGGCGGAAGCGCGGCTCAAGGCGCGCGATGCGAAGATGCGGCAAGCCGGCAACGTCCTTCGCGTCCTGACGGCGGTCGCCCTGCTGGGCGCCTTGATGTACAACGTGCTGTCCGTCAGAACCCTGTCGGCTTGGTTCGGGCATAGAAGCGTAACGAAGCGGGAGCTGGAAGAACTGGACCCCCTGATGAAAACCTATGTTCTTCGCAAAGGAAAGCTGAAATCCCAAGATTTCATCGCGGGGCTGCTGTCTTTGCGGAGCAGGGGGCACGTGACGGTCAAAGAGGTCCAAGCGTCCAAACGTTTTTTGGAGGAGCCGACCGCTCCCGACGCGACGCTGGAATTTACGCTTCAAGGAAAAGCGGAGCAGCTGAATGCCGCCGACCGGCAGCTGATTCACTGGCTTTTCGCCGAAAAAAGGGCATTCCGTTTGGATTCGGTCGCCTTTCCGACCTTTAAGGAAAAACAGGATCAGAAGCAGATTATGAAATACCGCCTTCTGGCGGCGAAACACGCCAAAAACTTTCAACAATGGTGCAGCATCCTGGCAAAGACGGAGCCGTACGCCCGCGAGGTCAGATTTAACGGGCTTCTTAAACTGCTTGCGCCGCTGACCGTGATCGTTCATTATGGTCTGCTTCTTTACCTATTTTACGCCGATGCCGCATCCGCCGCGGCCATCCTCACGGTCGCCGTGCTGATCGGGATTGCCGGCATCTTCGCCTGCGTCAAATACAAAAACAAATGGTGGCTGGTCGCCTATCTGACCGGCTGCTTCTTCGCCGGAGCCCAACTGACGCACGAGCAGGGGATGGATGCGTACCTGATCTTCGTGCTGAGCTCGCTTCTGTTCGCGGCGCTGATGCCGAGAACGATCCTGTCGACGGAGATGATGAAATACCGTTTCGCGCTTAAAAAATCAAAAAAAAGACTGGCCAAGGGCGGAGACGCTCCAACCGGAGACGCGGCCGCGGCGGAACGGGACGCGGAGGATGCGGTTCTGCTTGGGGTCGTGCCGAAATACCTGAAAAATATGGAGAAAAAAGATGCGGCCGGCACGGTTTTATCCGCCGCGGCGTTGCCGGTTCTGCTGCATGCCGAATTGCTGTCGTCGCTTGCGTATACGCAAAGCCATTTGAACTTCATCCCTCCCCGCCCTCCCTATAGTTCCGTCGACAGCGGGGGAGGTTACGACGGCGGCGGTGGCGGAGGCGGCGACGGCGGGGGGACGGGAGCGTTCTAGCCATGGAAATGATTGCATCCGGACCTGGATGCGGAAGCATCGTTTACGCTGTGCAGGGGCAGACGTCCCTGCATTTTTATGCCAAAAATTTGTGCTTTTCCTCACATCGAATGGCATGTATTCGCAATTCCGTTTATAATAGAGGTCAGAAATAGAAAAGACACTATATTGCTTGCTTTGGGAGGATTATATGAAACAAATTACGGTTGGTATTGTGGGATACGGAAATCTCGGGAAAGGCGTGGAGAAATCGATCCGGCAAAACCCGGACATCCGGCTTGAAGTGATTTTCACCCGCCGCGAGCCCAACGGCGTAGAGGCTAGCGTGCCGGTTGTACATATTTCGGAAGCGGAAAAATATATCGGCAAAATCGACGTGATGATTCTGTGCGGAGGATCTGCGACCGACTTGCCTGAACAGGGACCCCAATTCGCGAAATGGTTCAATACCGTCGACAGCTTCGACACGCATGCGCGCATTCCCGAATATTTTGCGGCCGTCGACGCCGAAGCGGCTGCGTCCGGCCATGTCAGCGTCATTTCCACGGGCTGGGATCCGGGCCTGTTCTCGCTGAACCGGATGCTGGCGGAAGCCATCCTGCCGGAAGGCAAGGAATACACGTTCTGGGGACGCGGCGTCAGCCAAGGCCACTCCGATGCGATCCGCCGCGTGGAGGGCGTTAAAAACGGCGTGCAGTACACCATTCCGGTCGAAGAAGCGGTAGCCAAAGTGCGCGCCGGGGAAAATCCGGAGCTGAGCACCCGCCAAAAGCATCTTCGCGAATGTTTTGTCGTTGCGGAGGAAGGCGCGGATTTGGCCCGCATCGAAAAAGAAATCAAAGAAATGCCGAACTACTTCGCCGATTATGACACGACCGTGAACTTTATCAGCGAAGAGGAGCTGAAGGCGAACCACTCGGCGATGCCTCACGGCGGTACCGTGCTTCGCAGCGGACGCACCGGCGAAAACAGCACCCAAATCATCGAGTTCGGCCTCAAGCTGGACAGCAACCCCGAATTTACCGCGAGCGTGCTGGTCGCTTATGCGCGTGCCGCAGCCAAGCTGTCCGCGCAAGGAGACAAAGGCGCCAAAACGGTGTTCGATATTCCGTTCGGCCTGCTGTCGCCAAAATCGGCCGAGCAGCTTCGCAAAGAACTGCTGTAATTTTCGGACAAGCCTATCGCAAGGGCATCATTCCTACCGGAATCTAAGGGTGGATGATGCCCTTTTTCACAAGGAACGGATCGGTGGAAAGGAGGACTGAGGGCCGAATGCTGGACCCGCGTTCGCTTTATTTGCGCAGCATGATGCTGAAAAGGGACGAGGTGCCGTCCTTCCGGACGTATCCATTTAACCTACCCGCGGTGCATGATTTGGCAAGCCTGTCGTTCCGGAAGCCGGTCACGTTTATCGTCGGCGAAAACGGCTCGGGCAAATCGACGCTGATCGAAGCGTTGGCCATCGCGTGGGGGTTCAATCCGGAGGGCGGGACGAAAAACTTCGCCTTTGAGACGATGGCTTCCCATTCGGAGCTGTACCGGTATTTGCGCCTCGTTCGCGGCGCGGTGCGGCCGAAGGACGGATTTTTTTTTCGGGCGGAAAGTTACTATAACGTGGCGACGACGATCGACAAGCTGGATTTGGAGGGGGGCGGCCGCCCCATCAAGGAATCCTACGGCGGCAAGTCGCTCCATGAGCAGTCCCACGGCGAAAGCTTTTTCGCAACCTTCATGCATCGCTTCGGGGGACGGGGGCTTTACTTGATGGACGAACCGGAGGCGGCGCTTTCGCCGCTGAAACAGATGTCGATGTTGTCCCGCATCCATCAGCTCGTCAAGCAAAACTCGCAGCTGGTCATCGCCACGCATTCGCCGATTTTGATGTCTTATCCCCATGCGGAGATTTGGCTGCTCGACGAATCGGGAATGCGCGAGGTGGAGCTGGAGGATACGGAACATTACATCATTACCCGCCAAATGATGAACGACCGCGAGAAGATGCTGGAGATTTTGCTGGAGGAAGAAGGAGACCGGTAGCCGGACGTTGTCCCGAAACGTCCCGACCCAACGGGAACCCAGGTAGTTTTCTCGCGGAAACGGCCGGCAAGGCATACAAAAACGGCTTGTTCGTCGTATTGAACGAACAAGCCGTTTTTTTGGACTTTCCTTACGCGTTGACGCCGAGAACCGCTTCGCGGCATTCATCCGAGCAGAAGGATTGATGTTTTTCCTCGCAATCCGGGCAGCATACATGCTGCTTGTTGCAAACCGGGTTCGCGCAGTTGATGTAACGGTCTTCCGTCGTGCCGCAGTGATGGCATTTTGCGATCACCACGTCTTCTTCCGTGCGGTTGATCGGAACCGAAATGCGCTCGTCGAACACGTAACATTTTCCGTCCCACAGATGTCCTTTGACTTCCGGATCTTTGCCGTAGGTCACGATGCCGCCTTCAAGCTGGTTGACATCCTTGAAGCCTTCGTGAATCAGGAATCCGGTGAGCTTTTCGCAGCGGATGCCGCCCGTGCAGTACGTAAGCACCTTCTTGTCCTTATATTCGCTGAGGTTGTTCCGGATCCATTCCGGAAACTCGCGGAAGGACTTAACGTCCGGACGAATCGCGCCCCGGAAATGGCCGATGTCGTATTCATAATCGTTCCGTCCGTCGATCACGACGACGTCGTCTCTTTGCAGCAGCTCATGCCATTCCTTCGGAGACAGTCTTTTGCCGCCGATCACGTTCGGGTCAAGCGGTTTTTCGTAACGGAACGTAACCAGTTCTTTTCTGTGGCGCACGAAAATCTTTTTGAATGCATGGCCGTCGGCTTCGTCGATCTTGAAGACGATGTCGGAGAACAGCGGGTTCGCCTTCAAATCGTTCATGTACTTCTCGGTTTGTTCCACCGTTCCGGACAACGTTCCGTTAATGCCTTCCGAGGCAATCAGAATGCGTCCTTTCACGCCCAGATCCTTGCAGTATTGAAGATGCTCAGCAGTAAACTGCTCCGGATCTGGAATCTGTACGAACTTATAATATAGCAGAATACGGTAATCTTTGGATGCTGTCATTCTTTCTTCACCTGTCTTGTAAATTTATCTTAAAAGAGGATGCTGCGAACTTCGCAGAGTCGCTTCCGCCGGACCGAAAACGGAGAGTCCCGTTGGTCGGTCGGCACCGGAAGCGGCTGGACGAACGCTGCAAAATCCTGTTAAAAAATCTTTCGTTTCCGCGAAGCCGGTCATCCTAAAACCGCAAAAACCACCTCAAAAGGCGGTCCGCTTTTGTGAAAATGCGCCTAAAACGCTTTTCTAATCTATTGTAGATGAACGTGACGCGGATAGTCAACTTAAAAAGGCAATGTTCCCATTATTGGCACAAACATTTGCGGCGATTCCGGGACGGGCGGTTTTTCAGAAGAGAATAATTTCGAGAAAATGTAGAAGATAATCGATAGAGCATCCCCTTGAAGACCGATATAGTAAGGTTATGCCGCTTCCAAAAAACGGTACGGTACAAATAGGGGGGCATGCCGATGTCGGAAAGAGCTTTCAAAGAGTCGTTCCGCTGGAATCCGCTGCGGTCGATCGGAACGAAAATCGCGCTGATGATGATTGCGGCCATCATGGTTTTTGTGGCGGTGACCGGCGCGGTATCTTATCGCATTTCCAAAAGGGCGCTGGAACGCGAAGTGACGGGGGCGTATTTGGAAACCGCGGTGCAAACGAGCCAAAAGCTCGACTTTTTGTTTCATTCCTTCGACAAGATTCTAATGCAGATGCTGGTGGATAAAGCGATGCAGGAGACGGTCCTGGATTTGCTTCAGCAAAAAAACGATCCGGCGGAATATACGCGGCTTGCCGACCGGCTGGATGAAATTTTGCAGTCGTATATGTTTTCGGATGCGTACATCACTTCGATCGAGGTGCTGGAAACCGACGGTACGGTCATTCCGACGCGTTCCGGCCTGCTGGCGAGCAAAAACTACGGCAACGAGGACTGGTTCAAGCAAATTGCCGAAAATGGCGGCCGCTCCGTCTGGATCCCCCACAATCTGGACGGGAACCGGAATACGAATCCGACCATTACGCTCGGCCGGGTCATTTCCGGCGAAGGGGCCTCGCGGGGTTACTGCGTCATCCTGATCGATATCGATTTGGCTGCGATCAAGGATCAGGTGGAGCATGTGGGGATGGGCGACGGCGGCAGCATCCAGGTCATCAGTCCCCAAAATCAGGTGATCTACAGCGAAAGTGCCTCGCAACTGGGACGTACGTCCGGTATTTCGCTGCCTCCCGAAGGGATGAGCAAGCCGAAATACGCATTCCTTGCGCCGGACCGGTCGAAGCAGGTGGTGATGGCCAAGTCGCCTGTTCATTTGGCCTTCGAACCGTTCGGCGCTCCGGCATGCGCCCATGCTTTTTCGCGATATTCCATCGGGGAGATGCCTTCGTGCTCGCGAAAGACGCGGTTGAACTGCTTCACGCTTTCGAAGCCGACCTGCGCCGCGATTTCGTACACTTTGCCGTGGCTATGCTCGAGCAGTTCCTTGGCTTTTTCGATGCGGATTTTTTTGACGTAGGGCACGAAGCTCATGCCGGTAAACTGCTTAAAGGTTTCGCTGAAATAGGAGTAATTCAGGGACACGTGGTTGGAGACGGTCGCCATGTTGAGCGGCTTGTCATAATGCTCCCGGATGTAGTCGACCGCCGCTTTCATTTCGGCATGCCCGACATGGGCCTCCTTGACGTCTTTTACGTAATCGTCCAGCCGCAGCAGCAGCGCTTCCGCGTCATGGATGTAACCGTACACGGTTTCGCTGTGATAGAGGTAGCCGATTTTTTTATAGATTTTCAAAATTTCCACCGAAGCTTCTCCGTAATCGGCGAACACCCGGTCGATCACCATCTCGTTCAGCATCCGGCTGAGACGCTCCAGATAGGCGATGTCGCGGCGTTTGATTTCGCCGAGGTCCATGATCTCGTGCCACAGTTCCTTGATGTCCTGTTTCCTTCCGGTCCCGAGCAGGTTGGCCAGCCTGCGGAAAAGCTCTTCCGGGATTGGATCCGGTTTCGGGAGACGGCGGACGTCCGCATAATAAAAGACGCCGCCGCCCGGTCGCGCATGCAAAAAGGCATATTTGAGCGCCTGTTTGGCCTCTTGGTAACCGCGTTTGAGCTGAGCGGCCCCCGCCGCCTTCAAGCTGACGCCGATGTCGGCCCGAAGGCCTTTGCCTTGAACATCCCGGGCAAAATCGGTCACGGCTGTCTCATCGCCGGCCAGGACGACGAGATTCCGGTCCTTATCCTCGAAGCAGATGGACTGCCTGCTCTTCCAATAAGCCTCGGCCAGCTGCGCCAAAGTCCCGCTCGGCTGATCTTCTTTGCGGACGACGGCGACGCAGTAAGGCGCAGCGGCGGGATCGAGGCCGGCTTTGGCGCAGCGGCGCTCGATTTCATCCTCCGGAATGTCCGGATGCAGCAAAATATAATTGAGCTGGTCCGCGGCCTGCTCCTCGCGGTATTTGCCGAGCGCTTCGAGCTCGCGCGCCACTTGCTCCTCCTGCCGCAATTCGGCGATCATCCGGTTCAACGCCCGGAACAATTCCTCGCGCACGATCGGTTTCAGCAAATATTCCCGCACCTTGTGCGCGATCGCTTCCTTCGCATACTGAAAATCGTCATACCCGCTTAAGATGATCACCGCCGGAGGAAAAGGAAGCTCGCCCAGCTTCCGGATCAGCTCCAGGCCGTCCATGCCCGGCATGCGGATGTCGGTGACGACGATGTCCGCTTTTTCGGCCCGGTGCATCTCCAGCGCCTCCTCGCCTCCGGCGGCCAGGCCGATGCTGAAACGGGAAGGGTATTCCCTTTCGATCATGGCTTTCAGCCCGATCCTTATATTTCGTTCATCATCGACGATCAAGAGTCTGTACATGTTCGGTTTCGCCTCCGATCAGGTTAAAGTAGGGGAGCTTGATCATGACCCGGGTGTACCGATGCTCCTCGCTTTCGACCCATAGGCCGTATTCGCTGCCGTAAAACAGCTGCAGCCGCTGATGGACGTTGCGGAGGCCGATGCCGTTCCCGCCGGCGGCCCGGCCGGACGTTCCGCCGGAATCCGCCGAGGTTTCCATGCTGCGGCCGTCGTCCGATGCGCGTATTTTTTCGTTCAGCCGCCGCGTTTTTTCCGGGGACATCCCCGCGCCGTTATCTTCGATCACGATCATTTGCGCCCGCTCGTCCGTATAGGTGGTCAAGGTGATGGTCAAATTGCCCTCACTTGCGGCATGACCGTTCAGGCCGTGTTTGACCGCGTTTTCGATGATCGGCTGCAGCGACATTTTCAGCACCTCCAGGTCGAGATCCCGTTCCGTCAGCTCGGCCCTGAGCACGATACGCTGGTCGAACCGCAGGTTCATCAAGGCGACATAATGCCGCGCATGGTTCAATTCCTCCCGCAGGCGCACGTATTCGCCGCTCCATCTCAGGTTGTAGCGCATCATGCTGCCGAGCGACGTCAAAGCATCCGATATGGGCCGCTGGTTTTCGACCTCGGCGAGCATTTTGATATTTTCGAGCGTGTTGTAAAGGAAATGGGAATCGATTTGGTTTTTCAGGGTTTTCAGCTCGGCTTCCTTCGTCGCCGCCTGCTTGTTGACCGCATCGGCGATCAGCTCGTTGATTTTGCCCATCATTTTGCGGAAGTGGAACGTCAACTCGCCGACTTCGCTGCCGCCTCCGACCGGAAGCTGGACGTTGAAGTCCCCTTGGCGGATCTTTTTCATGGATAACGTCAGCTGCCGCAATTTTTTCAAAATGAGCGAATTGAGAAAAAAAGTCGAGACCGACAGGATCGCGATCAAAACGACGTTCACGAGCAAAATCGTATTCCGGGCTTTGTTCAGGTCCGCCAGCCCCGCCTGCAGCGACGTCAGCTGCACCACGTACGCCCCGATGCTGTCGATGTAGGCGTACACCGCAAGGTAAGGCTCGCCGGACAGGCTTAAGTTGAAGTGGCGGTAGGCCCCGGCATGTTCCGTGGGGGAAAGCTTCTCCGCAAGCCTTGCGGCGGCAAGCTCGGAGGCGGGAAGCAGGGAACGGGACGGATCGTAATACAGCCCGCCGCTCGGGGTGACGACGAACATTTGCGACTGCCCGTTGCTATGCCCGGCGTAAGTGCTGGGGAAAAACCGGCTGAGCAGCATATCGACTTGAATGATGCCGACATGTTTGCCCTTCGGGTATTCGATTTCCCGCAGCAGCGACATTTTTTGCCGGAATTCCTTTTCGTCGCGGATATGGTTTTGGATCGGCTCCTTATCCCGTTCCGATATTTCCCACAGCGCCCCGCCGTTCAGCCGGAGCACCTCGTCGTACCACGGCTCGTTCGCCACCCGGCTTTCCTTCAAAAAGACGGGCCAAATTTCGCTGATCAGCAGGTTGTCCGAAAAAATGCGGATATGTTCAAGATCGGGATTGTTGAATTGAAGCCGCAAAAGATTGTTCATCGTATTGCTGCTGAATTCGATCAGCTCGGCCGGGTCCGGATCGGTGGAACGGTCGATGTAGTTCATGACCTCCCGGTCCGACAAGGCGATCTGGACGGCGCGTTCCATCGTTTCCATGTTGTTTTGGATGTTCGTTTTTTCGACCTCGATGGAGCTTTCGCTTTTGCGGATGACATCCTTCGTGTAACTTTCGTTCAGCTGCCGGAACATGATGAGCGAAAACACGATGCCGGGAATGAGAATGATGACGATATAGGAAAAAAACAACCGCTGCTGCAGGGAATAGCGCTCGAGCCTTCGAATAAACAGGTCGGCCCAAGGGCGCATGCGTTTTGGCACTGGCATCACATCCGGGTTCATTTTTGAGTCGGGATAGACGAAAATCCAAAAAGCCCGCGAAAAATTGGGGCTTTTTGGACGGAAAATCACATGCGATTATTTCAGGAACTCCTGAAGTTTTTTCACGTTTTCTTCGAACTTCGCTTGTTTGAACGCTTCCACTTTGGCAAAGCCGGCTTTGTCCCGCTTCTCCAAAAATTCGTTCCAAAGCTTGTCGAATTCTTCGTCGGACTTGCTCAGGAGAAGCTTCGGCAGCGTTTTGCCCCACGTTTGGGCGATTTTGTTGCTCGCGATGCCTTCCTCCGAGTTGCCGGTCGGGTTGATGTTGTCGTATTGCGAGAAACTTTTCGTTTTGCCTTTGGTCCAATCCTCCATTTGCTTGAACGGCTCGACGCTCGGCGGCTGCCACTGCAAAATCATGTTGGTATCCTGCATCATCCAGAAGGTGAGGGAGGCGCCGTATTGTTTGTCGAAAGCGGAGCGGTCCTTGTTCAAAAGCTCGAGCACTTCCGGTTTGAATTGATCCTTGCCGTCAATCGTGTCGTAAGTAACGCCTTTTTCCCCGAGGTACAGATCCTTTTGGCCTTCCTCGCTGATGAGATATTCCAGGAAGCGGATCGCTCTGGCTTTGTCTTTCACGTTTTTGGAAATCAGCGTGACCGTCCATCCCGAAATGCCCGGGCCGGCGAGCGTCGGCGGATCCAGCTTGGAGTTGGCCGGGCCGTCCACCGCGATGTAGACCGAATTCGGATCTTTGGCGTACAGCGCGTTTTCCTGCGCCGTCAGGTCGCTGCGCTGATAGATCATGGCGAAATAGCGGCCTTGGGCGATTTTTTCTTCCATTTGCGGACGTTTGTCGATAAAGACGTCTTTGGCAAGCAGCCCTTGCTCGTTGGCCTGGCGCAGCGTCTTCAGCCAGCGGACATATTCCGGATCGGTCTGGCGGTCGTACAGCTTGCCGTCTTTTTCGTACGGGATGGCGAGGAAATTTTGCAAATATCCTTCAAGGCTGCCGTTGCCGACATCGTTGAACTCGGTCAAGCCGAGCGGGATCATCGGCTGGCCGTCGACCTCCGGGAATTTCTCCTTCGCCATCTTCAGCGCGTTCAGGAAACCTTCCGGCGTGCGCATATCCGGTTTGCCCAAAGCTTCGTACATATCTTTCCGCACGAGGAACGTCTGGTTGGATACGTATTCCCGCGAATATTTTTCAAAATCCTTCGGCGAGGAAGACGAGTTCGGATACACGTACGTGTTGCCGTCTTCCTGCTGGTACCACGCCATTTTCGCAGGATCGGCGACCTTCATGAAATAAGGATCGTATTCTTCGGCAAGTTTGTTGAGCGGAAGCACCAGATCGCCTTCGATCATCGTTTTCACGGCGTCCTCCCACCAGCCGAGCGTGATGAAATCAGGAAGGCTGCCGGAGGCGATCATCGTGTTCAGCTTTTCGTTTTCGTTGCCGGCCGGCACGATGAAGTTGACGCTGACGCCGGTTTTTTTCGTGACGTATTGGGAGGTCGGGTCGACGCCCCATTTGTTGGCGAACCACGAAAAGTTCAAATACCAATCGAAGGTGATCGGCGACGTGTCGGCTTTCCAGCCGGGTTCGTCCGCGGATACCGTCTTGGTCTCGGGCGCCGGTTCGTTTTTGTTTTCAGGTTCGGCCGTTTTGGCGTCCTCGCCGGACGATCCGCCGCATGCGGCGAGCGAAAGCATCATGGCAAAGGCGAGGAGCAGCAGGCTGCTTTTGCGGAAAACATGTTTTTTCATACGTTTTACCCCACTTGATTTATTTTGGTGAAACCTGTGTTGCCGTCAAGGAAAAAACTTCCTGATGCGTTTATCCTTTGATGGATCCGATCATGAGGCCTTTCACGAAATACCTTTGCAGGAACGGGTAGGCCAGGACGATCGGCGCCGTCGTCACGACCATGGTGGCGAGTTTGATGGACTGGGAGGTGACGTTTTTGGATATGCCGCCGGGCATCGCCGCCGCCATCTGGTTCGAGCTGGACTGCGCGACGATCCGGTACAAATAGGTTTGAATCGGCTGCAGGTCCATGTTGTTGATGTAGATCATGCCGGTGAAGTAGTCGTTCCATTGGTATACGCCGTGGAAAAGCGCGATCGTCGCGATGACCGGCATCGAAACGGGGATGATGATCCGCACGAAAATGGAGAGGTCGTTGGCCCCGTCGATTTTGGCCGCTTCCTCCAGCCCGTCCGGAATTTCCCGGAAAAAGGTCATAAAAATGATCAGATCGAAAAAGCTGAACATCGCCGGAATGATGTAGACCAAAAAGCTGTCCAGCAGATGGAGGTCGCGGATGAGCAAATAATAGGGAATCAGGCCGCTGTTAAAAAACAGGGTGACGGTCCCGATCAGGATGTACAGCTTCTGACCCACAAGTTCCCGCCGGGAGAAGGCGTAGGCGACCATGGCCGTAAAAAACACGTGAACCGCCGTGCCGATAAGCGTTTTGGCGACCGTGACCCCCATCGCCGTCATGATGCCGCTGCTGCGGAACACGGCTTCGTAGCTTTCCAGGCTGAATATGCGCGGCCACCAGTAAATGCCTCCGCGCATGGCGTCCTGGCCTTCGTTGAAGGAATTGACAAGCACGTACCAGATCGGATAAAGCGTCACGAAGCAGACAGCAAGCATGACCAGCACGTTGGCGGCGTCAAACGCCGCATCCCCGGCGGTTGTTCGATTCCGTTTGAACATGGGGCATCAACCACCTTTTCATTAAAATAGGGACGTACCGTTGATTTTTTTGGATGCCGAATTGGCGATCAGAAGCAGTATCAAGGCAATCAGCGATTTGATCAGGCCGACGGCGGTCGAATACGAGAAACGGTTGTTGACGAGGCCCGTCTGGTAGACGTAGATGTCGATCACGTTGCTGGCGCTTTCGTTCAGCGAGTTGCGGAGCACCAAGATTTGATCGAAATTCGAGTTCAAAATGCCGCTGACCGCCAAAATGAGCAGAATGGTGATCGTGCTTCGGATCCCCGGCAGCGTCACATGCCACATCCGCTGAAACCGCCCGGCTCCGTCGATGGTTGCGGCCTCGTGAAGATCGGGCGACACGCCGGCGATCGCCGCCAGATAGATGATGGCCGACCATCCGAGCTCCTTCCAAAGGTCCGAGGCGACGACGATTCCCCAGAAATACTTCGGTTCGGCCAGGTAGCTGATCGGTTCGTCGATGATATGCAGCGCCATCAGGATATGGTTGATGACGCCGACATCCGACAGCCAGGTGGCCAAAATGCCCCCGAGGATGACCCAGGACAGAAAATGGGGCAGGTACGATATCGTCTGGACCGTCTTTTTCAGCCGGATCGAGCGCAGCTCGTTGAGGAACAAGGCGAACAAAATCGGCAGCGGAAAACCGACGACCAGCTTGATCAGGCTGATGCCGATCGTGTTCCAAATGACCCGCGGCAGGTCTTCGTCCTCGAAAAACGCTTTGAAATGCTCCAGCCCGACCCACGGGGCTTCCGAAATCGGACGCGTAATGACGTATTGCTTGAATGCGATGATGATGCCGTACATCGGTATGTAGTTGAAAATAATCATCCAGGCGACGCCGAGCAGCGCCATCACCTGCAAATATTTCTGGCTTAGAAGCTTCTTCAGCAGCAGGTTCCGTCTCCCCGCCGGGGCGGCGATTCCGGTCTGCGCCGTTTTTGCGCCGAGCTTGGCACGCATGGCATCCGACCTCCTGTAAGTGCTTTCATTGTTGCATCTCCTATTGTAGAAGGGGAGGAAGGAAAGAAACAGGTCCAAAATTTCGTTTTTAGGGGTGCGTTTTTCGGGTCTTGCCAAAAAATTCGGCCATGAACGTCCTTGTTGAAGGAACGTATGTTTGTTACGCTCTAGGAAAAGCCAAACGGCGGCAAGCAAAACCGAAGGAGTGAACACGGTCATGTTTCAGTACATCGAGCAAACCTATGCAAACAAGGATTTCAGCCAGGCGGATTTAAAAAGCGGGGAGCTGAAGGGCTGCGTTTTCACGCGCTGCCTTTTCCGCGGCACGGAAATGAACGAAATTTGGACCACCGGCTGCCGGTTCATCGAATGCGATTTTGGCGGGGCAGCGCTGAATGCTTCCTTGCATACGAGGTCGGCGTTTACGAATTGCCGGTTTGCGGGAGCGAATCTGTTTGTCTCGAAGTGGGAGGACTGCAAAATGACCGGCAGCGATTTCGCAGGCGCTTATTTGGACGGCATTACGATTCAGGGCGGGGAGTGGTTCTATACGAACCTGCGGCAGGCAAACTTGTCGAAGCAGGCGCTAAAGGGCATCCGTTTGATTGAAGCGGACCTTACCGAATGCAATCTGCAGAAGGCGGATTTGCGGAAAGCCGACCTTTCGGGCGCCAAGCTGTTCAAAGCGGCTTTGAAAGGAGCCGATTTGCGCGGGGCCAAAATGGACCGGATCGATTACCGGTCGTTTGATTTGACGGGCGTGCGCATCGATCTGGAGCAAGCGGTGCAGGTAGCCCGCTCCTACGGGGCCAAGGTGGAAGAATAACAGAAAAAGAGCATCCGTGCGCTTTAAGTTTGCGCGGATGCTTTTTTGTCGACCTGTTTCGCTATAATTCTACAAATTCTGGATACAATATACATATCGCTGGGCGCCATCTGCGGTACGGCTTGCCCGGCAGGGGCTACAAGAGGAGGCGGTTCATGGATGAACAGTGAAGAATGGGTCACCCACCTGACGGAGCTCCGAAAACGGCTGATCTGGGTGATGCTCTTTTTTATCGTAACGTTGGCAGCCGGCTTGTACGTGTCTCCCCGGGTGCTGATGTACATTAAAAACCGGCCGGCTGCCGCCGAGATCGAGTGGAATGTGTTTTCTTTGACGGACGGCATGTTCATTTATATGAAATGCGGTTTCCTGGTGGCGGTGTTTTTTACCGTTCCGCTGGCGCTGTACCATATATGGGCATTCGTGCGTCCGGGCTTGACCAACGATGAGGCCAAAAAAACCTTTTGGTTCGTCCCGCTGGCTTTCGTCCTGTTTATGATCGGAATCGCCTTCAGCTTTTACGTCGCGTTTCCGATGATGGTTTCCTTCCTCTCGAAAATGAACCAAACGGTCGGAGCCGTCGAAACGTACGGGATGGACCGGTATTTTTCCCTCATGTTCAGCCTCGTGTTTCCGCTTGCGCTTGCTTTTGAAATGCCGGCGGTCGTCCTGTTTCTGACCCGTTTGGGCATTCTGGGCCCTTCGCAGCTGAAAAAGGCGCGGAAATACGTGTATCTAGCCCTGGCGGTCATCGGATCGATGATTTCGCCGCCGGATTTTGTCTCGCATCTGTCCGTGACCATTCCGCTGATTTTGTTGTTCGAACTCAGCATTCTCGTCTCCAGGTGGTATTTGGACCGGAAGGAGACGGAGCATCCACTTCTAGATCCGAAAGGAGGAGCCAACCATGTTTAACAATATCGGACTGCCTGGGCTTTTGATCATTTTGATGATCGCCCTGGTCGTATTCGGTCCATCCAAGCTTCCCCAGCTCGGACGGGCCGTGGGGGATACGCTGCGGGAATTCCGTTCTTCCACCAAAGGCGTCGTCGAGGAAATTACGAGCGATCCAGCCGCAGAGCCGGAAAAGCTTGTCGAAAAAAATTAGCGTGTTGACGAAAAAACACCTCCTTTTCGCGCGTGCTTGCGCCCGAGGAGGTGTTTTTCGTTCAAGCTTTATTTGTTTTGGTCCACATGCGCGCTTTTTTTGATGACGGCCAGGTCTTTGTTCATTTTGGAGACCGGCGTGCCCGCCCGCATGGCGGTTTTCACGCGATGGATCGCCTGGATGGCTTTCGGGTCGTGTACCGTGTAGATCTTTACCTTTTTGCCGTATACGCCGGCCACTTCGGCACGGATCACGTTAAGATTGTGTTTCGTGTTGTCGCGTTGGCCGATGGTGTAGCCGTAGCCGCCTTTTTGGCTCATGTATCCTTTGCCGGACGACCCTTCGTTCGGGCTGAGCACTTTATGCGGCTGCGGTTCGGAGTTGCGGATATGGGTGTGGCCGTCCGGATCGCCGATGTAGACCGAGTCTCCGAGGGTCAGCACGCTGATCCCGGTGATGCCGGCCGATTCCAGGCGGTCTTCGAGCGTTTTGGATTCCGGCGTATTATGCAGGCTGGAGGTGCCGATGCGGCTGTAGACCCCCGAGCCCATTCCGCTGTAGGTCGTGCCGTTTTCGTTGGTCGTGCGCACCTTTTCGCCGTTGAACTTCGGAATCACTTTGATGCTGTTGAGATGCGGATGCCCTTCGGTATTCGTGCCGCCCCGAAGCCCGTCATTCGTCAACCGGTCCGACGCGTAGTTTTGGTTCGCGTTCGATTGAATCCGGACGGGGTTCGTCTGCGCATTTTGTTTGACGTTGCCGTTACAGCCGCTCAATGCCACGGCGGCGCAAATGGCCGGAACGGCTATTTTGGCGATGGGTCCTTTCATGGATGATCCCTCCCTGGATATGTTGAGCATATGAGTATGATTATCTTTCGGAGGATGTATTATTTGTGGGATATTTCGACAAAATAACAAAAAACTGATGCTGCCCCAAATTCATGGGCGTGCATCCACACAGTTGGAGGTTGACTTTTATGGCAAACGAAACTGAAGACAAAGAGTTGAAGGACCATAGAGAACCGGATCAGTCGCGCCGGAATTTCTTGAAAAATTCGGGTTATGCCGTCGGGGGCCTGATCGTCGGCGGCGTGGTCGGCAGCCTGCTGCGGACCCCGAAAAAAGCAACGACCAACAACAACGCCAATACCGGCAATGGAAACAACGGCGGGGCTCCCGCGGCCGAACCCGTCAATTTCAACCAAGCGCTGATGTATTTCACGCAGGAACAATTCCTGATTACGGAAGCCGCCACGGAGCGCCTTTTTCCTGCGGACGATAACGGACCCGGAGCCAAAGAGCTTGGCGTCGCTTATTACATCGACCACCAGCTTGCGGGCGAATGGGGGAACAACGGCAGGGAATACATGCAGGGTCCCTTTTATAAAGGGGAAACGACGCAGGGCTACCAGGGCCGCCTGAAACGCCGGGAAATTTTCGATATCGGCCTTCAGGAAATCCAGAACTACAGCAATAAAAAATATCAGAAAAAGTTCAAGGACCTGGCGCCGGAAGAGCAGGATGCCGTCCTTAAGGCTTTCGAAACCGACGAGGTGAAGCTGACGACCATTTCCGCAAGCGGATTTTTCAAGACGCTGTTCAGCGCAACGATGGAAGGCGTGTACGCCGACCCGCTCTACGGCGGCAACAACAACATGAACGGCTGGAAGCTGAAAAATTACCCCGGCAACCAAATGTCCTACGCGAAAATCATCGAGCAGGACCAATTTGCCAAAATGCCGCCGGTCAGCTTGAAAGAACATCTGCCACATTCCTAAAAACTAAACGAGAGGTGATTGATTCATGGCTACGAAACTGCCTAAAACGGATGTCGTCATCGTCGGCGTCGGCTGGGGCGGCGGCATCATTGCGTCGGAACTGACCAAGCAGGGGCTGTCCGTTGTCGGCCTTGAACGCGGCAAGGAAAGAAAAACCGAAGATTATTACATGGTTCACGACGAATTGCGTTACGCGTTGCGGTACGAGATGTTCCAGGATTTGTCCCGGGAGACGATCACGTTCCGCGGCAACGAAAAAATCCGAGCGCTGCCGATGCGCTCCTACGGTTCCTTTTTGCTCGGCGACGGGCTGGGAGGCTCCGGCGTCCACTGGAACGGGCAAACTTTCCGTTTCCTGCCGTACGATTTTGAAATCCGATCCAAAACGATCGAACGTTACGGGAAAAACAAAATTCCTGACGGGATGACGATCCAGGACTGGGGCATTACATATGAACAGCTGGAGCCGTATTTCGACAAATTCGAAAAAGTTGCCGGCATTTCCGGGGAAGAAAACCCGAAAGGCGGCAAACGTTCCGACAAATATCCGACGGGTCCGATGAAAACGACGCCGGGAATGAAATTGTTCGCCGACGCCTGCAAAGGGTTGAACTACCATCCGTACCACATGCCTTCCGCAAACCTGTCGGACCAATACACGAACCCGGACGGCATCGCCCGCGCGGCCTGCCAGTATTGCGGCTTCTGCGAACGCTTCGGATGCGAATACGGCGCGAAAGCCGATCCGGTCGTGACGGTCATCCCGGTGGCGAAAAACACGGGAAAATTCGAGCTGCGCACGCATTCCAACGTCAGACGGGTGCTGCACAAAGGCGGCAAAGCGACCGGCGTGCTGTACGTCGATACGACCACCGGGGAAGAATACGAACAGCCGGCCGACATCGTCGTCCTGACGAGTTACGTCTTCAACAACGTGCGCCTGCTGCTCATGTCCAACATCGGCAAGCCGTACGATCCGAAAACCGGAACGGGCGTCATCGGGAAAAACTATGCATACCAAGTGCTGAAAGGGGCCGCCGTCGGTTTTTACGAGGACAAGGAATTCAACCTTTTTGCGGGCGCGGGGGCGCTCGGCATGTGCATCGACGATTTCAACGGCGACAACTTCGATCATAAAGATTTGAATTTCATCCACGGGGCCAACATTTCCTACAGCCAAACCGGGGCGCGGCCGATCCAAAACAACGTGGTTCCGCCGGGAACGCCGACTTGGGGCAAGGATTTCAAGGCGGCGTCCATTAAATACGCGAACCGCCATCTCAACGTCGGCGCCCAAGGTTCCTGCATGCCGTTCCGCCATCACTACCTGGACCTGGATCCGACGTACAAGGACGAATTCGGCGATCCGCTCATGCGGATTACGTTCGACTTCGAAGACCAGGACCGGGAGCTGGTCAAATTCATGGGGGCCAAATGCGGCGAAATCCTGAAGGAAATGGGCGCGGACAAGGTCGTGGCCAACACGAAGCTGGCGCCGTACGAAATTACGACGTACCAATCGACGCACAACACCGGAGGCGTCATCATGGGAAGCAGTCCCGACACCTCCGCCGTCAACAATTACCTGCAGATGTGGGACGTCGACAACCTGTTCGTCATCGGCGCGTCCGCTTTCCCGCATAACAGCGGCTACAACCCTACGGGCACCGTGGGCGCGCTGGCGTACCGGGCCGCCGAAGGGATTATCAAATACCACAAAAAGCCGGGAAGTCTTGTATAACACCTTCAACAGCCGCCCCAGGGGATCATCCGGATCCGGGGGCGGTTTTTGTGTGCAAGGAACGCTTGTTTTTGGCCGAACGACCGCGCAATGGCCGATGTCAGGCAGCCCCCGCGGCTTGAAAATCTTTGCCGGAAACCGGCTGAAAATGATACAATGTTTTCATATTGGATTTGCAAAAGTCCTATAAAATGTTAGAGAAGAGGCGAATTAAATGGCAGACCAACAGCGCATGCTCGTATTCGTAGGTTCTTATGCCGAAGAATCTGCGGACGGCGTATATGTATATGCATTCGACGAAACGAGCGGAGAACTTACCCGGCTCGATCAGTTATCCGGCTTCAAAAACCCGACGTTCCTGAATGTGGACACGCCCCGGCGGCTTTTGTACGCGATCAGCGAAACGGCCGCGGCGGACGGGTCGAAGCTGAGCGACGCGGTGTCGTTTCAGATCGACGCGGAAGCAGGCAAGCTGAAGGAAACCAGCCGCGCCAATGCCTTGAACGGACCGTCCTGCCACATCCAGCGCAGCGCGGATAACCGCTATTTGACCTTGGCAAGCTATCATAAAGGCTCGATCAGCCTGGTTGAATTGAAGGAAGACGGCACCGTCGGCCAAGTGCTTGATATCCGCAACCATGAAGGGAGCAAGCCGGAGCAAAAATCACACGTCCACTCCTCCTTCTACAGCCCGGACCAGCGTTTCCTGTTCGTATGCGATTTGGGACTGGACACGATTTTTACATACCAAATCGACCGGGAGCAAGGGAAGCTTGTTCCGACGAGCGAAGCAAAAGTGAAGGAAGGCGCCGGTCCGCGTCACCTCGTGTTCCATCCGAACGGAAAATTCGCTTACGTCATCAACGAGCTGCAGTCGACGGTGACGGCATTCCGGTATAACGCGGATCAAGGAACGCTGACGGAAATCGAAACGGTATCGACGCTGCCGGAAGGCGTCAACGTCGAGAACGGCTGCGCGGAGATCACGATTTCGGAAGACGGACGTCACCTGTATGGCTCCAACCGCGGGCATGACAGCATCGTCGTGTACGCGGTGGACGCGGAAAACGGCAGATTGCAGGCGGTTCAGCATGCAGCGGCCGAAGGCAAGCATCCGCGCCATTTTTCGATCGTTCCCGGCGGACGTTACGTGCTTGTCGCGAACCGGGATACGAACAACCTGGCCGTCTTCACGCGCGACGAAACCAGCGGGAAGCTGGCTTTCACGGGTAAATCCGTTGAAATTTCGAAGCCGGTATGCGTTTGGGCCGACCGGTTTTAACACGGGCTTAAGGTTTGATCGAAGGATTGGACTTTGCCGAAAAACATCATATGATGAGCAAGAGCCCCGGGGGATCCGGGGCTTTTTTATAATATCAGAATGGACATTGCAAGAAAAACTTCATCTTAACGCGGTCTGTCTATTAAGAAAGTACGTCGATAGACGTTTTTTTATAAAGCGGGGGGAAAGGACCGCCGCCCGTCCGCGTTTTATGCACCGTATTGAAAAAGGAAGGCCGATTCGATAAGATCTAGACACAGAATCGCAGACGGATAAGGAGGTTATGGAAATGCGTTTTACGGACATCACGTTTAAGACCGCTGAAATGGGTGCGATAAAACATTTTTACAAAGACGTTTTAGGAGTGCCGGTCATCGCACAAGGGAGCGGCTTCGTCACGTTTGGCATCGGCGAAACGAAGCTGACCTTCGAGGAGACGGCGGAGGGGCGGCCGTTTTATCACTTTGCTTTCAACATCCCCGAAAATCAGTTCAAGGAGGCGAAGGCCTGGATTTCCGGAAAAACGGCGCTGAACCGGGAAAACGGCGAAGACGAAACGTATTCGGTCGATTGGGACGCCCACTCGTTGTATTTTGAGGACCCCGCCGGCAATATCGTGGAACTGATCGCAAGGCATAGCCTGAACGACGCATCCGACCGGCCTTTTGGAGCAGAAAGCCTGCTTTGCGTCAGCGAAATCGGCATCGTCAAGGAGGACGTGCCGCCGTTTGTGGATGAGCTTGTCGGCCGGGGGTTTCCGAAGTATCGGGAAGGCAGCGACCAATTCGCCCCGGTCGGAGATGAGCACGGGCTGCTGATCGTCGCAAAAAAGGGCCGGCGCTGGTTTTTTGCCGAAAAAAACGCCGATATCTTTCCGATCAGGGCGCATGTCCAAGGGGGCGGCGCCTTGGAATTTAGCTGATCAAGAGGAGGCCCGCTGCAGGCAGAACGTATGCAGCGGGCTTTTTGACCCCAAGAAGCGAATATAAGCCGGCAAATTTATACGGCGGAGGGCTGATTTTTAACGAGCTCCATCCACCGGCGGTATAACGCCCACGGCCTGCCGGATTCGAGCAGCGCTTTGCAGGCATAGATCCCTTCTTCAATGGAGTCCGCCCGTTCCGCCAGATGAAGCCGAACCGCGCCGTTCAGCAGCACCTGATGGATGAAGGCGATATGGCCCGCATTTTGCAGCGCCTGTTCGGTCGCGGCCGCCTGCTCGGCGGCGGTCCAGCTTCTTTCGGGCAGCGGGGTATCCAAGCCGTACGTTTCCGGGTCGATCATTTGGAGGCAGGTTTCGCCGTTTTCGATTCTGCAGATGCGCGTAGGGCGGTGAATGTACAGGTCATCCGAACCTTCGCTGCCCTGCACGACCATCCCTTTCCGGTAACCGAGCCTTGAGGTCAGGCGGCCGATGCGGTCAAACATCGTGCTGTGAAAAACGCCGAAAGTCAGGTAGGCGGAGCAGCCGTAATCGGCGAACTTCTCCGCCGTGTTCAGCACGGTTCGCATGCCCAGCTCCTCCCGGATCGGGCGGAGGCTCTTCAGCGGCGGACACCAGTCTTCGGCGTGGACGACCAACACGCCCGTTTCCCGCGCCGCGGCAATGCAGCGGCTCTTGGCGAGCGAAGCCCGCGGGATGCCCGCCGCGGCCAGCACGTCCGGCAGCGTGACGCCCCATTTGGGAGGCAGCGGATCCGCGCCGTGAAGCGTCGCCGGAAGGCCGGCTGCAGCGAGCACAAACGCGACGGCCAGACCGGACATAAACGATGTCCGGCGGCCGTCATACGGGGCGGCGCAGTCGATGCCCTGCTGCAGCGGCGCCCGTGCCGCATGCTTGCGGCACGCCTCGACGAAAGCCGCAAGCTCCTCCACGCTTTCCTCCTTGACCCGCTGGGCGATCAGGAAAGCGCCGATTTGCGCCGGGGTTGCTTTCATTTCTAAAATGGCTTCCGCGGCCTGCAGCGCTTCTTCATAGGCCAAATCCCGGGCTCCCCTTTTGCCGCGGGCGACTTCCTTTAACCATCGATTCATCATGTGTTGATCCCTCCGGAGTCGGATGGGCGAAGCAAAGGGTGAAGACGGACGATGGAAGTTGCCACGTCGACCATTCGTTTCCGCTCGTTCATGGCCTGCTTCCGCAGCAGGTCATATGCTTCGGCCTCCGATATGTTTTTCAGCTCGCATAAAATGCCTTTCGCTTTGTCGATCCATTTCCGTTCCTCGATCCGTGCCAGAAGCTGCTGCTTTTCGCTTTTCCATTGCTGCCTTTCGCTAAAATGCCTGAAGCTCAGGAAAAGCGTCCAGTGCAGCTCATGCGCCATCATGTCCAGAAACAGGATTCCGTCAATAATGACATCTTCCTTACATAAGTTGAGAGATTGGGCGGAAACGTCATCATTGCACCACCAGAGAATCGGCGCCGGCTTCCGCTGTTCCGGTCTGCAGCTCCACGACGGGATGTCGCCGATCGGCAAATGGAGCACCGTCCCGTCCGCCTCGGCGATTCCATTTACGGCCTGTTCCGGGTTTTTCGCAAGGCAGACTTGGTAGCCGCAGGAGCGAAGCAAGGATTCCGGTCGATGCGTTCCGATGGAATCGGATGCGTTTCGCTCCAAATCAGCGGACGGTTGATGGATCACGAGCAACGAACGCATGTATGGCACGCTCCCTTCTGAATTGCTAAATGCATATCTTGATGTTAATTTATATAACACAAAAACCTTGTAAATGTCGACTTTTTAATTATAAATGATGATTTTATGTTAAATATGTTGACAAGGGACGCTGGCATACGGTATATTTTTGCTCAAGAACAAATGGGAAGGATACAATGGCGTATCCTGAATGCGGCAATGGAGCCTGCTTTCGTAACCCGGATCGTGAAAGTGCGTTTGCGCTTTTTACCCGGATAACGAAAAGCAGGCTTTTTATGGTTTTATGGGCCGCAACATCTGGCTTCAAATAGAGAAAGGAGCGGGATATATGGATAGGAAGAAGCTTGTGCTGGTTGGCAATGGCATGGCAGGCATCCGGACGATCGAGCATGTGCTGAAGCTTGCGCCGGAGGCCTATGAGATTACGATTTTCGGGTCCGAGCCCCATCCGAACTACAACCGCATCATGTTGTCGTCCGTTCTCGCGGGCGGGTCCGACATGAGCGAAGTCATCCTGAACGATTGGAGCTGGTACGAGGAACATCGGATCCGTCTGCACGCGGGGCACACGGTCACGCAGATCGATCCGCTGGCGCGGAAAGTGTATTCGGACAAGGGGGCAGCCGCCGATTACGACGTGTTGATTCTGGCGACGGGTTCCGATCCGTTCATGCTTCCGCTGCCGGGTGCGGACAAGGAAGGAGTGATCGGTTTCCGCGATATCAAAGACTGCGAAACGATGCTCGAAGCGTCGCGGAAATACAAAAAAGCAGCGGTGATCGGCGGAGGCCTGCTCGGGCTGGAAGCGGCAAGGGGCCTGCTTCACCTGGGGATGGACGTCACGGTCGTGCACATCCATCCTTATCTCATGGAACGCCAGCTGGATGAAACGGCGTCAAAAATGCTGCAGAAGGAGCTGGAAGCGCAAGGAATGAAGTTTCTGTTCCGCAAGCATTCCGAGGAAATCGCAGGCCGGAAGAGGGCGAGGGAGCTTGTGTTTAGCGACCGTACCCGCCTGGAAGCGGATTTGATCGTCATGGCCGTCGGGATCAAGCCGAACGTGAAGCTTGCGCGCCAAGCCGGCATCGCCGTCAACCGCGGGATCGTGGTCAACGACCTGATGCAGACGAATATTCCGGGCATATACGCGGTCGGCGAATGCGCCGAACACCGGGGAATCACGTACGGGCTCGTTGCCCCGCTGTATGAACAGGGGGCCGTGCTGGCGAAACATTTGGCGGGCGCGGAGACGGAAGGTTATGCAGGTTCGGTCACGTCCACGAAATTGAAGGTGTCCGGCGTGGACGTCTTTTCCGCGGGACATTTTGCCGAAACGGAGGGCGCAAGATCGCTGCGCTACCAGGACGAAGTCGATCAAGTATACAAAAAAATCGTCATTTCCGGAGACCGCCTGATCGGCGCGGTGCTTTTCGGCGATACCAGCGACGGCTCGAAGCTGTTTTCGCTGATGAAAAAAGGGGAGTCCGTCAAAGGCAGGGAGAAGGAGCTGCTGCTGGGATTTTCGGCGCAAGGTTCGGGAACCGAAACGGCGGAGCAGCGCCTGGCGGCCATGGCCGACGATGAAATCATTTGCGGCTGCAACGGAGTGACCAAAGAAACGATCAAGGATGCCGTTTTGACGAAAAACTGCACGACCGTCGCCTCTGTGAAGGCCTGCACGAAAGCATCGGGCTCCTGCGGCGGCTGCAAACCGCTAGTTCAGGGTCTGGTTCAGCTCTATGCGGGCGATGCGGCAGGGGAACCGGCCAAAGAAGGCATATGCGGCTGCACGACGCTGACCCGCGACGAAATCGTGGCCGAAATGTCGCGGATGAAGCTGCAATCGGTTCAGGAAACGATGCATGTGCTCGGCTGGAACAACCCGGAGGGATGCTCCAAATGCCGGCCGTCGCTCAATTATTATTTGGGCATGCTGTTCCCGGAATCGTACGCGGATGAGAAGGAATCCCGATTCACGAACGAACGGTACCACGCCAATATCCAGAAGGACGGCACCTATTCGGTCGTCCCGCGGATTTACGGCGGCGTGACGTCCCCGTCCGAACTGAAAAAAATCGCCGAGGTGGCGGAAAAATACGACGTGCCGATGGTCAAAATTACGGGCGGGCAGCGGATCGACCTGCTGGGAGTCAAAAAAGAGGATCTTCCGAACATGTGGGCGGAACTCGACATGCCTTCGGGGTATGCGTACGGCAAAGCGCTCCGGACCGTCAAAACCTGCGTCGGCTCCACCTTCTGCCGTTTCGGCACGCAGGATTCCATCGGGATGGGGGTCCGGCTTGAAAAAGAATTCGAGCGCCTGAATACGCCGGCCAAAGTAAAACTTGCGGTGTCGGGATGTCCCCGCAACTGCGCGGAAGCGACGATCAAGGATTTTGGCGTCGTCGCCATCGACGGCGGCTGGGAGCTGCATGTCGGCGGCAACGGCGGCGTGCATGTCCGGGCCACGGAGCTGCTTTGCGTGGTCAAGACGGAAGACGAGGTCGTCGAATGGGCAGGCGCATTTTTGCAATACTACCGGGAAAATGCCCAATGGAACGAGCGTACCTCGGTATGGATCGAGCGGGTTGGGTTGGAGTCGGTCAAAAAGGCGCTGGAGAACAAGGAAGACCGGATAGCCCTCTTCGCGCGGGTGAAGCAGGCGCTCGGCAGGCTGAACGACCCGTGGAAGGAGATCGTGGCGGACGGCGCCCTGCGCAAAAACTTCGAGCCGCTTCCGGAAGCGGCATCGGCAAGAAACTAGGGAGGATCTGCTCATGGCCAAAATTCATATAGGCAACGTATCGGACATCGACCGCAAAGGGGCGCGGACCTTCCTGTTCGAAGGCACCGAGATCGCGCTGTTCCGTTTGGCGGACGGGAGCGTGCTGGCGGTGGAAAACAAATGTCCGCATAAAGGCGGCAAACTTTCCGAAGGAATGGTTTGCGGCCGCGCTGTCCATTGTCCGCTGCATGATTGGAAGATCGATCTTTCGAGCGGACGGGTATGCGAGCCGGATACCGGCAGCGTGGCCACGTACGCCGTGGAAGTGGATCCGATCAGCGGCGCGATGTATTTATGCGGACGGTCCGGACGCGGGGAAACCGCGCCTCCGGATCAGGCGGCGGGGTAAGGGCCCCCGTCCTTCGTCCCTTTACGAGTAACCCTTATTATTTCTCGGGGAGTGATGTCCATGGATTACGTGAAACCGGATCAGGTGCTTCACGACATGATCGAGGCCGGTGCCGGAAAAACGCGGCTAAGCCGGACGCAAATGCTCATTCGCGGCATGCTGTCGGGAGCGATATTGGCATGCGCCACGACGCTGGCATTCACCGCCACCGCGCAGACGAACGTCGGCATGGCGGGCGCGCTTGTATTTCCGGCGGGATTCGTGATCATCGTGCTGCTGGGGCTGGAGCTCGTCACGGGAAGTTTTGCGCTCTTTCCGCTGGCCGTGGCGCAAAGGAAAACCTCCGCCGCCGCGATGGCGAAAAACTTCGGATGGGTCATTTTCGGGCACGTGATCGGCTGTTTGGTTTATGCGGGATTGTATGCCTTGACCGCCTCCAAAATGGGGACGGATATGGGAAGCCCCCTCGTGCAGACGATCGTCAAAACCAGCGAAGCCAAGACGCTTGCTTACAAGGAGCTCGGCGCTGAAGGGCTCCTGCTTGTCGTGATCAAGGCCGCGCTGTGCAACTGGATGGTAACGCTTGGCGCCGTCATGGCGTTTACGTCTCATTCGACCATCGGAAAGGTGCTGGCGATGTGGCTGCCGATTCTGATCTTCTTCGGGCAAGGTTTCGAACACGCCGTCGTCAATATGTTCGTCATTCCGGCGGGCATGATGCTCGGGGCAAACGTGAGTTTGGCCGATTGGTGGCTGTGGAACCAAATCCCGGTGCTGATCGGCAATTTCTTGGGGGGCGCCTTGTTTACCGGGGCTATGGTTTATGGGTCCCAGCGCGGCTTCGGACGAAACAAGGGGCATCGTCAAGCGCGGCACGGCGCGCAGGATGCCGGCAAGCCGGGGACGGCCGTTCCCGCGGAGCGCAGCCTATGAAGCCGGGCAGCGTATCGATTGTCGGCGCAGGCCCCGGCGATCCCGAACTGATCACGCTGAAAGCGCTGCGGCGGATTCAGGAAGCGGACGTCATTTTATACGACCGATTGGCGAACAAAGAACTGCTGAAATATGCCAAAGAAGGGGCCATGCTTACGTATTGCGGCAAGGCCCCGGGCCGGCATGCGGTACCGCAGGAGCAAATCCATGAACTGCTCGCAGCGTATGCGAGGAAAGGGCTGCGCGTCGTGCGGCTCAAGGGCGGGGATCCGCTGGTGTTCGGGCGCGGCGGGGAAGAGGCGCAAGCGATGGCGGCCCTTGCCGTCCCCTGCGAAATCGTGCCGGGATTAACCTCGGCGCTCGGGGCCGCGGCTTCGGCAGGCATTCCATTGACCCATAGGGGCCTCAGCTCCTCGGTTGCTTTCGTCAGCGGTACCGGCGTTTCGGGCGAGGCGAGCGGGGTTCGCTGGGATTTGCTGGCGCGGGGCGTCGATACGCTTGTCGTATACATGGGCGTCGGCAGGATGGAGGAAATTTGCCGGGAGCTCATCGTGCACGGCAAGCCCGAATTCGCCCCGGCGGCGGTCATCGAACAAGGCACGTGCGCGGCGGAACGCATTTTTACGGGGACGGTCGGCACCATGTTTAACATCTGCCAACGGATGCAGGCCCGAAATCCGGCGCTGCTTATCGTCGGCGATGTCGTCCGCGTACGGGAGCAGCTGCTCCGGCTGGCCGAAGAAGCCCGGGAGCGGATCGGCTGATATAAGCGGCCTTGCCGTAAAACGGCCGGTAGCGTACGGCTGGAGATCGCAAAAAAGGTCCTGCCCAAAGCGCTGCATTCATGATAGAATAGGCTTTGATTTAAAGCGATAAAGCAAACAGGAGGAAGATTCATGGTTTCGTTGGCTACGTTGGGCGCTTTTGCAGTGATCGTCATCGGTCTTTTTGTTATCCCGGGCCCGGCGGTTCTCCTTGTCGGTTCCCGTGCGGTCCAGGGCGGCCGCAAAGCCGGCATGATCGCCGGCCTGGGCATTGCGGCGGGCGATTTGGTTCATACGTTGTTTGCGAGCATCGGGCTTTCGGCCATTTTAATGACATCTTCGATCGCGTTTAACGCCGTCAAATTCGCCGGAGCCGCCTACCTGCTCTATTTGGGCGTTCGCGCCATCATGGAAAAACCGTCGGACCCGCAGCTCCCGCAGGTCGCGCCGCAGACTTCCGCCAAGATTTTCGGCCAAGCCGTCGTCATCGAAGTGTTGAATCCGAAAACATCCCTGTTCTTTTTATCGTTTTTGCCGCAATTCGTCCATCCGGAGCAAGGTTCGACCCTGATCCAATTTTTGATCCTCGGCCTCGTCTTCGTCATGTTAAGCGTGATTTATACGTCGACCCTTGCCGCGGGCATACAGGCGATCGGGAGGGCGGCCAAGCGAATCTCCTGGTTGGGCCGCTGGAGCGGAAAAATCGTTGGGACGATTTACATCGCGCTGGGATTGAAAGTAGCTTTCCAGAACAAATAAGCCATCGTTTTGCAGCCGTCCGGGTGACACCGTTCGGCTTTTTTTCTTTTTTATCGCTGCTTATGTTGACGATGGCGTGCAAAAGGAAGCTCCGCATGCGGAACCCGTTTTTTCGCGCCGTACAGGCACAGATGGGTCATCGCCCACATAGAATGAACAGACCGCACTTGTGAGCCGCCGTGGTATTTTGACGAAGTCGCGGTGTCCTAAGCCATTCAGCAGGAGGTGTCATCTGTGCCCGGATTATTCAGCTTTATTGCCCTGTTTATCAAAGAACTGACGCTGCTGGTATCGTATGTCAAAAATAACGCTTTTCCTCAGCCCCTGACGGAAAAAGAGGAGAGCAAATACCTTCAATTGATGTCCGAAGGGGATGCTCATGCCCGCAACATGCTGATCGAACATAACTTGCGGCTGGTGGCTCATATCGTCAAAAAATTCGACAACACCGGCGAGGACTTGGAAGATTTGATCTCGATCGGCACGATCGGGCTGATCAAAGCGATCGAAAGCTTTCAGACGGGAAAAGGCACGAAACTCGCCACGTTTGCCGCGCGCTGCATCGAAAACGAAATACTTATGCATTTAAGATCCCTTAAAAAGACACGAAAAGACGTTTCCCTCCACGATCCGATCGGAACCGACAAAGAGGGAAATGAAATCACGCTTATCGATATCCTCGGCAGCGAAGCCGACGACGTCGCCGATACGGTGCAGCTGAAAATCGAAAAAAGCAAAATTTACCGCAACCTCGACATCCTGGACGAACGCGAGCAGGAAGTCATCAAGGGGCGCTTCGGGCTGGAGTTCGGAGGCGAGGAGCGGACCCAGCGGGAGATCGCCAAGGAGCTTGGCATCAGCCGCAGCTACGTGTCGCGGATCGAAAAAAGGGCGCTCATGAAGCTGTACCACGAGTTTTACAAGCAGAAACAATAAGAAGTGGCCGGGAGCTCGGCGAGCAGCCCGGCTTTTTTTGCGTTCGGATACAGGGGCAATCCTAGCTGGACTTCGATCATATTTAGGGTGAAATACATATATTTTGACAGGTATAAATCATCTGCGGCACCCGATAAGATTATCTTGAATTGATCTATTGTGCTAAGTGTGCTGAGGCCAAAATGCGCTTTAGCCGGGAATAAAGATGGCGAGAGGTGTGTAAGAATGGCGAATCAAGCCAGGAGTGCCATTATCGAGGTTTTAAAGAAAAGCAAAAAAGTTCTGTTTCTCATTTTATTTTTCAATATATCCGCTTCACTCGTTTCCATCCTGCAACCCGTCATTTTCAAAGAGTTGTTCGATGAGCTTTTGCCCAGAAAGGAAATCAATACCGCCATTTTTTATATTTTGCTCATCGTGCTCATTCCGGTTCTATTTGCCGCGCTCAATAGTTTTACCGCATATTACAATAATGAGCTGGGAAATAAACTTTCAAAAAACTTAAGAATGCGATTATTTTCGCATGTACTTCAAATTAGACCTAAACATATGGATCAGGTTGGACGAGGAGAAATGATGAACCGGCTAACTTCCCAAGTCGGGATGTTATGCGAGGTATTCGTTGTAGAGACCGTGATGTCGGTCGTCTCTAATCTCATTTTATTGTTTGCCACTTTGTGGATCATGTTTTCAATGAGCATCGAGCTTACGTCGGTTGCAATCGTTTCGTTTCCGGTCTTTATGTACATTTTCAAACGATTTAGAAAAAAAACCGAAACTCTCGACGAAAATTATTATTCGATCCTGGAAAAGGGCATGAGTTATTTAAATGATTTCTTTTCCAATCTTAAATCGGTTCAAATATTCAATGGACAAGAGGTGGAAAAAAAGAGATGGAATGATTGGAATGATCAAGCCTGGAACGTATCCAAAAAATCCTATGTTTTTCATCATATGGTCGTCAACTTGATCGCGGATACGGTGATCTCCTTAATTACGGGCATCATCTACGGCTACAGCCTCTATTTAATAGTATCTGGAAAAATCTCGCCGGGCACGTTACTTGCGTTTATTATATTGCTCCCGAGACTCTACAGTATTTTTAAGTCGTTGTTTACAGTCAATATCGATTTGACCAGAATGAAGGTCATTATGGGGAATATAAATGAAATTTTTCAATTGGATAAGTTGCCATATGGTAGTCTCACCCCTGATTTCAATAGAATCCCCAGGCTGGAATTGAAAAATGTCTCATACAGCCATGCAGGTGAAAACTCCCCCGGAATTTCAAATTTTGACCTCGATGTAGCACCAGGGAGTTTTGTCGGCATTGTAGGTTTAAGCGGCTCGGGAAAATCCACCTTGTTCGAATTAGTTCACCGGCATATTGAACCGGAGTCTGGAGAAATATTGCTTGACGGAATCCGCATTTCCGAATTCAACATCCATCAGTTCAGAAAGTATGTGGGCTATAACCCGCAAAAACCGATCCTTTGGAACCACAGCATTCTTGAGAATATTATTTATCCCATCCAAAAGGAAGAGCTGAATGAAGCATTACTCCAAAGGTTTGATCATGTGGTTGAACTTGCGCATGTGAAAGATTTTGTCGAGATTATGCCGAACAAATATGATACAAAGGTGGAGAGCAACGGAGAAAATTTATCGGGCGGGGAAATTCAAAGGATTTTATTGGCCAGAACTTTCATGCATGATCCCAAAATTCTCATGTTGGATGAATATACTTCGGCTTTAGATGCCATCACGGAAAGTCATTTAAATGATACGTTGTTAAAATTGAAAGGCCGTCAAACCATTTTGGTGATTGCGCATCGACTGTCGACGGTTAAAAATGCCGACTACATCATCGTGGTCGATCACGGCAAGATTGCGGAGAAAGGCAGCCCGGATGAATTGTTGTCCCAAAAAGGCATTTTTTACTCGATGCATGAAAAACAGAGGATATAAGTGTGATCTAAGCTGGCTTCCGATACGTTGACTTCGACTTGCGAAGTCTTTTTTTGCATTATTCTCCAAAATTAAAATATTGCTTTGTAAGACAAAGACGAAACCAAGGGAGTGAATCAACATTGATCAAAAAAGTCGGGAAATGAGTCTGAGCTATTGCCCGGATTCTCCTCGTTCCCGAACTTTTTTATAATATTGACTGGGCGAAAGTCCCTCATACTTCTTAAATACCTTGCTAAAGTAATACGGATCGTCCAGCCCGGACAAATAGCCAATTTCATTAAAGCTTAAATGGGTCGCTTCGATTAATTCCTTCGCATGATCGATTCGAATCCGGTTTACATAACGCATAATGCTCCGGCCAGTCCATTTGGTGAATACCCGGTTGATGTAATCATAATTGCATTCAAATTCTTGCTCGATGTCCGTGCTGGTTATTTTTTCGGTATAGTGCTCATGGATGTAGTCAAGCAAGGCGTGGACTTTAATGAACGATTTGGTATTGCCTCCCTCATGCGTTTGAAGCGTATCGATAAAGTATTTCCTGGAGACCTTGATCAGCCATTCGGTAAATTTTAGAGCGGTCAATCCGCGGTTGAAATATTTGCGCCTGTACAGCCCCAGTATTTCATTCATCGCAAGAAAGGAAAAAGACAGGTCTTTTTTCGACAAAGAATAGTTTTTTGGGAAATGACAAATAGAATTGTCCTGGCCGGCCTGATAGGCTTCTTCTTCCAGAATGACGTGTCTGGCTAAGGGAAGGATATCTTTCACCTCCACCGCTTTCATGTCCGAATGCTCAAAATGAACATAGTAATAGTCGCAAACGTGCTTATCTATGCCTTCGTGCTCCAAATTTGGCTCCAGGACAAGGAGATCCCCCTTCTTCAGGATATAGTCGACACCGTTTTCCCGGAGATGAAGCTCACCGCATTTGATGAAATAGAGAACCCATTCGTGCGTCGTTCTCTTAAAGTGAATCCAAGGCTGTTTATAGGAAACGAACCCCATCAATTTGATCTTCGGCATTACTTCCACATTAATAGCAAGCATGATTATCCTCCCAGATCAATTTATAAAAGTCGCTTTTGTACAAAAAGGGTATCTTTCCGCCATTTCCGTCCATTCTATCACACTCTATACTGGGGTTGTGATTAAAACGATGTTAACAGGGATGGGGCGATGAAATGGAAAAGCTGAAAATCGGTGTGATCGGCTTGGGCGGTATCGCGGACATGCATATTGGGGGCATATTGTCCAGCGAGGATGCCGACGTATGGTCGATTTGCGATTGCAATGAAGAAGCGCTGGCAAGAAGGGGCGAAGAACTCGGCATCCCGGAAACGCGAAGATATCTGAGTGTTACGGAATTGCTGGAGAATCCCGAACTCGACGCAGTGACGATCGGTACGCCAAATCACAATCATTATGCGATCGCCTGTGAGGCGATAAAGCGGCGTAAGCCTTTTGCCCTTGAAAAGCCGGTGTCGCTGGATACGCGGGAGGCGCGTATGCTGAGGGATATGCTGGCGAACGATTACCTGCCGCATATGGTTTGCTTCAGTTACCGTTACAAAGCGGCGGTGAGATATGCAAAATGGATGATTGACCAGGGCAAATTAGGCGATATTAAACACGTGTACAGCCAATACCTGCAAAGCTGGGGACTGGACGAAAGCATTCCGCTGGTCTGGAGATTCCGCAAAGAGCTGTCGGGATCGGGGGCGCTGGGAGACTTGGGCTCGCATATTCTCGATCTTCAGCGTTTTCTCATCGGCGATGCAGAACGGGTGATTGCCGATGCGGATACGATTATCAAGGAACGCGGCCTCATTTCCGGAGACGGTAAGGGGGAGGTCGACGTCGACGACTTCTGTCATGTGCTGATGCGCCTTAAGGGAGGTGCTTCGGGAGCCATGTCCATTTCAAGATTCGCTTACGGGCGGGGGAACTACCAACAGCTGGAGATTTACGGTACCCGCGGAGCACTTGTGTACAATCTCGAAGAGGAAGACACTCTTTACGTCCATTTTTCCGAAGAGGGAGACCGCGGATTCCGGAAAGCGGAAATTCCTGAATCCTTCCGAACTGATCAGATGCAGTCTTTTATCAACCTTGTCCAAGGAAAAGGGGATGGGTGTGACGCCGATATGGAAGACGGTTATATGAATCAGCTTACCCTTGACTCTATTATCGAATCATTTACGGAACAACGATGGATTCATATCAAACAGGAGGTGTTTCATCATGTCTAACATCAATGTAACCGTATGGAACGAATACCGACATGAAAAACAAAGTGAACAAGTGAAAGCGATTTATCCGGAGGGCATTCATAGGGCCATTGCGAACTATCTGAACGGCCAGGACGGATTGGAGGCAGGAACCGCCGTGCTCGATGAGCCGGAACACGGACTGACCGATGAGGTGTTGGATAGAACCGACGTGCTGATTTGGTGGGGGCATTTGGCTCACGACGAGGTGAGCGATGAGATCGTAGAAAAAGTGCGCCAACGAGTGCTGTGCGGAATGGGTCTGATCGTCCTTCACTCGGGACACGGTTCAAAAATATTCCAAGCTCTTATGGGCACGAACACGGGAGCGCTGAAATGGCGGGATGACGGAGAAAAGGAAAGAATCTGGATTATCGAGCCCGGCCATCCAATCGCGAAGGGCCTTGGCGAGTATATCGAAATTCCGAAGGAAGAAATGTACGGGGAACGTTTTGAGATCCCGGCCCCGGACGAATTGATCTTTATTTCGTGGTTCGAAGGCGGTGAAGTGTTCCGCAGCGGTTGTTGTTACAAAAGAGGGCAGGGTCATATTTTCTACTTCAGGCCGGGACATGAAACATTCCCCGTATACCACCACCCCGAGGTGCTTCAGGTGATTGCCAACAGCGTGCGCTGGGCGGCGAAGAGTGAACTTGCCAAATTCTCTTACGGGCGCGTGGCGCCTCTGGAGACAGTTCGTTAATTTAAAGGCAGTTATCACAGGAGGGCGAATATGTCAACGCTCTCCTTTTTGATGTTTTGGAGATTATAGAATGTTGTACATGAAAGAGAGATTTTTTAAGATGAATTTGAAACGTTTATTTATATGCGGTATTGGGAGGAATTTAGGTGAAAATGGGCGCTTTTTGGCAAGAAGAAGTCGTTTATCAGATTTATCCCCGTAGCTTCATGGACAGCAACGGAGACGGGATCGGAGATTTGCGGGGGATCATCAGCAAATTAGATTATTTGAAGGAGCTCGGAGTAGGCATCGTGTGGTTGAGTCCGGTCTATAAATCTCCGAACGACGATAATGGATACGACATCAGCGATTATCAGGATATTATGGATGAATTCGGCACAATGGACGATTGGGAGGAGCTGCTCCACGGCCTTCATGAACGCGGTATTCGGTTGATTATGGACCTCGTAGTCAATCATTCCTCTGACGAGCATTCCTGGTTTCAGGAATCCAAAAAATCCAAAGATAATCCTTACCGTGATTTTTATATTTGGAAACCCGGGAAAGGGGACGGTTCCGAACCGAACAATTGGGTATCTTTCTTCGGCGGCTCAGCATGGCAATATGACGAGGTGACGGATGAATACTACCTGCATCTGTTTTCGAAGAAGCAGCCGGATTTGAATTGGGAAAATCCAAGGCTTCGGCGTGCGGTATACGATATGATGACTTTCTGGTTAGAGAAGGGGATCGACGGATTCCGCATGGACGTGATCAATTGTATTTCAAAAGCGGAAGGTCTGCCGAGCGCTGGGGATGACAAATATGCTTGGGGAGGCGAGTTTTTCCTCTGCGGGCCGAGGTTGGAGCAATATCTGAAAGAAATGAACGAAGAGGTATTGTCCAAATACGACGTCATGACCGTCGGGGAGATGCCGGGAGTGACGCCGGAGCTGGCTGCGCGCTATACGGATCCGGCTAACAAGGAATTAAACATGGTATTTCATTTCGAGACGATGGATATCGACGCCGGGGAAGGCGGGAAGTGGAACTTCACCAAGTGGAAGCTGGCCGACTTGAAAGCCGTTACGAACAAATGGCAGTACGGACTGAACGGCAGAGGCTGGAACAGCCTTTATCTGAACAACCACGACCAACCTCGTATGGTGTCCCGTTTTGGCGACGACACGGTATACCGGAAAGAGTCGGCCAAGCTTCTGGCCACGTTCCTTCACACCCTTCAGGGCACGCCTTACATTTTTCAGGGCGAGGAAATTGGCATGACGAACGTGAAATTCGATAATATCGACCAATACCGGGATATCGAGACGCTAAATTTCTTTAAAGAGGCGGTTCATGACGGGGGCATGCCGGTGGAGCAAGCGATGGCCGCGATCTATGCAAAATCCCGGGATAACGCAAGAACTCCGATGCAATGGAACGAAAGCAAACACGCCGGATTCACGACAGGAGAGCCTTGGATCGGAGTAAATCCCAACTTTAAGGAGATTAATGTCGAGGATGCGCTTCGGGATAAGGATTCCATTTTTCATTACTACAAAAAATTGATCCAATTGCGCAAGCAGCATCCGATTATGATCTATGGCGATTATGACATCGTGGCTGAAGAGCATGAGCAAATTTATGCTTATACCCGAACTTGGCGAAACGAAAAATGGATCGTGATTCTCAATTTCTCTGACAGGGAGGCGGAATTCACGCTTCCGGAAAAGCTGGAGGAATATCGTAGTGGAAGTCAATTAATCATTTCCAATTACGAAAACGTGACTGAAAGACCGATCAGTGAGTGGAACCTCAGACCTTATGAAGCGAGAGTATATAGATTGGTATAAAAGAAGGGGCTGCCCCTTCTGTCGTCCAATCAGATCTACCGCACACGCGAGAATCAGGCTTTCTGTAATTAGCATGGCATCCGGCTCAGCGGAACGGCATTGGGAGCGCAGGCTACGTGATCTTTTTTGCTTCATTTTACGATACTATCTCGCGGGCGCCTATTTCCGAATCCCTGTTAAAGAAGCGTTCAGCAAGCCCTAAGTAGTTGGTAAATAAAAGTTGCTAAAGGTGCATTATTTTGAGATTCCATCAAAATATAATGCACCTTTTTTGAATTGGGTATATTTGGAAACTCTAACTTCGCAATATTGTTCACCTTGAGCTAAATGTAAACGGTTACTCGCCATGGAGTTCCGCCTCATAATAAAAGAGTAAGTTAAATTGCACAAGGGGGTTTCATAGTAATGAAGTTGCACAAAAAGATATCTTTTGGTGTTATGGCGGCTGTTTTGGCAATATCATTGTCAGCTTGTGGCGGAAGTAACGGCGGCTCGGCTTCGAACAGTAAATCAGACAAGACGGGCTCCGGAAACAGCGGCCAAAAGCAAGTAACAATCGAATACTGGCATACCTACGGGGAACAGGAAGAAAAAGTGCTGATGGAAGAGGTAGTTCCGAAATTCGAAGAAGAGCATCCTGAGATCAAGGTGAATTTGACCCGAATGCCTTATGAAGGGTTGAAAGAGCAAGTTATTGCGGGTGTGGCCGGTGATGCCGCGCCGGATCTGATGAGAATGGATATTATCTGGGTTCCTGAATTCGCGAAAATGGGCGCACTGCAAGACGTCAGCAAAATGGAAGGGTTTGAGGAAGTGAAGTCCAGCGTATTTGATGCGCCGATGGAAACAAACCATTTTGACAGCGGTTACTATGGTGTTCCTTTGAATACGAACACAAAGATCGCGATTTATAATAAGACGCTTTTGGAGAAAATAGGGCTTACAGAAGCGCCAAAAACGATGGATGAGTTTGTTTCGGCTTCCAAAAAGGCGATGGAGAAAGGAGCCAAAGGCGCAATTGGTATCTCGGGAGCGCATGTATGGGGAGTGTCGCCTTACTTTTGGAGCCTTGGCGGGGTTTTGACAAACGAGGATTATACCAAAGTTGAAGGCTATTTAAATGGCCCTGAAAGCGTGAAGGCACTTGAGACAATTGTACAGTGGGGCAAAGAAGGGTTGATTATCCCTACCATGCTTGGCGGCGAACCGGGAGTATGGGACGGATTGAAAAACAATGAATATTTCATGATTGATGATGGTCCCTGGTTCTTTAGCACATTGATGAATGAAGAGAATGCAAACTTTAACATCGAGGATACGATATGGACGCAAATTCCTGAAGGCCCTGGGGGCAGTCGTTCGGTTGTCGGTGGTGAGAACTTAGTTATTTTCGCAAATTCTAAACACCCGGCAGAAGCTTGGACATTTGCCAAGTGGTTGACTACGGAAGAACCCCAAAAAATGTTGGCCAAAGCCGGATTGATTCCGACAAATCAAAAGGCTGCAAACGATCCATCTGTTTTGAAAGAACCATACGTGGCGGAATACGTGAAGCAGTTGGAAAAGGCTCTCCCACGGCCACCGATTCCGCAGTATGGTGAAATGGAGACGATCGTAAACCTGGCGATCGAAAAAGCGGTACGCGGCGAATCGGAACCGAAAGCCGCCCTGGATGAAGCTGCAAAAAATATCGAGGCTATTCTTAATAAATAATTGAAACAAGAGTTATAAGGGAGCTTCGCCTGATGATATCATCAGGCGACGCATCTTTAACCGGAAGGAAAAGGAGTGGTGAAGATGTCAATTCCATTGGCCAGCCAACCGCAAACTGGAAATAAACCGCCAGCGGCAACTCGGATGAAAAAAGGCTTTAAACAATGGATGGCGGTTTTGCCTTTTATTTTTTTGGGGGTGCTCGGAACGGCGGTATTTGTCGTTTACCCTATGATCCGAAATATCATTATCAGCTTTCAGGACTACAGTATCATGCCAAATGCGGAGAATCCCTTTGTCGGATTCGAAAATTATATTTCGGCTTTTACTGACCCCAACAACAAGGTATTGATGGCAATTCGCAACACCATTCTGAACGTGATCGTTACCGTGCCGATTAATTGGCTGTTGGCGATCGTATTTGCTGTATTGATCAATCTTCACTTTGTAAAATACAAACTTGTGTTCAGAACCGTGTATTATTTACCAATTATTACGTCCTGGATTGTCGTTGCATTTTTGTTCAGATTTTTGTTTGCAGGCGGGGAGTACGGCCTTATCAACTTCATTTTTTATAAGGTTCTCGGCATTTTCCCGGAGCCGGTCAATTTTTTGTCAAATTACTGGACGGCCATGATCGTTATTTGGCTGTTCCATATCTGGAAGACTGTTGGTTGGGGGGTTGTCATATATTTGGCGGGTCTTCAGGGGATATCGAAAGAATATTATGAGGCCGCCCAAATCGACGGTGCGAGCGGAATCAAACAGTTTTGGAGCATTACGGTGCCCATGCTCGCGCCGGTAACCGCGTTTGTGATCATAAATCTGGTTAACGGGGCCTTTAACTTCTTCCCGCAGGTGTATTTCATCACCAGAGGAGGGCCGATGGACCAGACCCAGACGCTTCCAAGCTTGATGTACATGCAGGCGTTCAAAAATTTTAACTTCGGATATGCTTCCGCTGTTGCCGTCATGATGGGAATCACCGTATTTTTGGTGACGTACACCCAGATGAAGAAATTCGGCAATCAGAAAATGTTGTAGGAGGGGCGGACGATGAAAACAAAATGGTATCTTCAACTCCTCGTATATGCCGTCATTATTATGGGGGCGCTAGCGTTTCTGTTTCCCTTTGTATATATGATCTTGACTAGTTTTATCAAGAGTGCGTATTCACTGCCACGACCGAAAGAAATTTTCTCGGTGGTCCCCAATCTGGACAACTATTTTCTTGTTTGGAACAAAAATAATTTTGCCCGTTACTTCCTGAACAGTTCGCTTGTGACGGTCGTATCCATGGTCGGCAGTATGCTGCTGGGATGCTTAACGGCCTACGGATTCGCCAGATTTCAGTTTCCGGGCAAGGAACTGCTTTTCCGCGTATTCTTGTTGACGACGATGATCCCGGGTGTCATTAATATTATCCCGCAGTTTCTTATTATCAAAAACCTTGGACTGGTAAGCACCTACTGGGGGCTATGGCTGATTTATATTGGGGGCGGAGTAGTCGGGAGTACGTTCTTCCTCCGAGGTTTTTTCCAAAGCATCCCCAAGGAATATGAGGAGTCCGTCCTCATAGACGGGGGCGGTAATTGGCGGATTTTCTGGAATATTTATTTGCCGCAATCCCTTCCGGCGATCGGAACTTTAGCGGTATTGTCCTTCCAAGGCACGTGGGAGGAATATTTTACGGCACTTGTCATTATTAAAGACGAGGCGATGAGAACACTGCCGATCGCTTTGCTTATGTTTAACGATAAATACGCAACCAACTACGGCTGGGTGTTTGCGGCTTCAATCATTGCGCTGATTCCAACCGTGTTTCTTTACGTTGTTTTCCAGAAGAAGTTCGTACAAGGCGGATTTAATGAAGGCGGTGTAAAAGGTTAGTTCATTAACGAAGATGGGAGAAGTAGCGATATGGTAAAGAAATTTTGGGAGTTGGGGAGAACTTCACTTGTAATATTAAGTTGTTTGACGGTCTTGATTGCAGGCTGCAATAAAAAGCAATTGTTAAAAGCGGAAGAGGTGACGGGTGAGTCAATGATGGACCGAGTCGCAACGGATAAGGCGGCCTATGAGCCTGGAGAACAAGTAAACTTTACGCTTTATTTTAAGGAAAGCGTTAGTGATGCGGAGGTTAGAGTCCAGTACCGCCATCTGGAGAAAGTGATCGAAGAACAGGTATTGAAAGGTTCTGGCGAAAAGCTGGATTGGACTTGGACTCCTCCGAAAGAGGACGGAAAGGGCTATATGGCCGAGATTTTCTCGATCCAAAATGGAGAGGCAAAGGATCATCTTAATATCGCAGTGGATGTTTCCTCCGATTGGACTAAATTCCCTCGGTACGGGTATTTGGCGGATTTTCATGAAATGAGCCAAGATGAGATGGCAGCGGTCATTGAACGTCTGAACCGATTCCATATCAACGGGGTGCAATTTTATGATTGGCAATATAAGCATCAGACGCCGATTAAGATGGATGGAGGCCAACCGGCAAAAAGCTGGGAGGATATCGCAAACCGCCCGGTTGCTTTCAATACGGTGAAAGGTTATATCGATCTGGTCCACGCCCGCAACATGAAAGCAATGAATTACAACCTGATCTTCGGAGCATATGAAGACGCGGAGAAGGACGGAGTCAAACGGGAGTGGGGGCTCTTTAAAGATCCAAGCGCGACAAATCAGGATAAACATCCACTTCCGGAAGGATGGGCCAGTGACATTATGCTATATGATCCATCGAACACGGAATGGCAGAATTATTTGATCTCGAAGGAAGCCGAAGTTTTTGAGCATCTGCCCTTTGACGGGTGGCATGTAGACCAGTTAGGGGACCGTGGAGGTCTTTGGAATGCGCAGGGAGAAAGTGTCAAACTGCCTGAAGGATACGTTTCCTTTTTGAAAAAAGCTAAGGAACAATTAGATGTATACTACGTCATGAATGCGGTCGGGCAGTACGGTCAAGCCTTTTTGGCCCCTAACGCACCTCTGGATTTTCTGTATACGGAAGTATGGGATGGTCATCCGAAGTATAAAAACCTGAAAGAAATTATCGATCAGAACACGAAATATAGCAAACAACGGTTAAATACGGTATTGGCCGCCTATATGAATTATGATCTGGCCAACGCTCCGGGGGAGTTTAATACTCCGGGGGTCCTACTGACCGATGCGGTTATTTTTGCTTCCGGCGGATCCCACCTCGAGCTTGGGGAGAACATGTTGGCTAAAGAATATTTTCCAAACAAGAATTTGAAAATTCCGGTTGAGCTTGAGAAGCAATTAATTCATTATTACGATTTCCTTGTAGCTTATCAGAATATTCTGCGAGGCGGATTGGAGGAATCCAAGACCACAGTTGAGGGAACAGGCGACGTACAAATTTCTGCATCTGCCGATCAAGGTAAAGTATGGTCCTTTGCCAAGCAGAGGGATGGCGATGATATTATTCATTTCATTAACTTCACAGATGCGGCAACGATGGATTGGAATGATTCCGCCGGAGAACAGACCGAACCTACCGAGCGCCAAAATGTGAAAGTTGCAGTTCGAACAAGCGGAGAAGTGGATCGGATTATGTTTGCTTCCCCGGACTACTATGGAGGGTCGCCTGTTGAATTGGCGTTTGAACAAAAGGACGGCCAAGTCGCTATTGAGCTGCCAAAGTTAAAATACTGGGATTTAATCAAAATATCGTATAAATAACACGCTAGAAAAGATACCAAAATGAGGCGGGATTCTAAGCTCGCTCGTTTTGGTTTTCCGTACTATATGAAAGCGTTTGCTGAATATACGACATAACAATAGACAGTACAGGTGTGAGCGCCTATGAAATTTCGCTCGTTTCACTTTCGTACGATTAATTTTTACTCCATGAAATGGAAGCGTCGGGAGATTCGGTTACCCGAAGCCCCCCGTCAGGAAATGGCAATGATTGTTGAGCGGATTGGTATTATAATCAATAATGGAGAAATGTGGTGCAATCCGATTGGGTTGCGTCACTTAAAGCATTGATTATATATGTCTATGAAACAAACTAGGGAGATGAGCAGCAAATGTCATTTTTTAATCGAATGAAGAACCGATTCGCTACCAAAATGATATTGGCGTTTTTGTTCATCATCCTTATTCCGACTATTTTATCTGGATTTTCCTTTTATCTGGAATCATCCGCCTTGGTAAAGAAAAATGTTCGGGCTTCGGCTATACAATTGACTAAGCAAACGGCTGATTCCTTATCGTCGATTCTTAATGTGGGTAGCGATACATCGGATTTGATCTATAGCGACTTAAATATCCAACAATCCGTCAACCACTTTAAAAGCAGCTCTCTCGGTACCCAAGTAGATTTGAGTCGGGACATGGCGGCTCGACTAAATAATGTCGTGTTCTCGAGTTCCTTTGTGAGAAGCATAAATATCGTGAAAGACGGCAGTCTTGGTTGGGGTAGCGGTACATTCTCATCCGTAAAACTAAAGCGAATGGATTTTAGCAGCTTGGAGTGGGTGAAGGAATCTAGAGAGAAGGACGGGGAACTGGTTTGGTTGGGCTTACGTAGAGACCCCTTTAGTGGCGGGGGAGAAAACACCGACCTGGTTCTTCCGATCAGCCGAGCCATGAAAGATTTTCAATCTTTGGATCAAATCGGAATATTACTAGTGAATTTAAACGGGAAGTCAATCATTGATACGATCAGTCAAGTGAAATTAGGTGAGACGGGAAGCTTTATGGTCGTTAATCGGCATGGGAAAATCGTGATTGATCCCGATTTGTCCAAAGTCGGACAAGTTGTTTCTAGCCGGGAGCTTTACGAACAAATTGTGTTAAAAGATGCTGCGGAATTTGAAATAACAATGAAGAATACTCATTATTACGGAGTCAAGCAGTTGTTAAGCAACGGGTGGATATTGGTGGGTACAGTTCCGGCATCAGAAATTACCGGGGCGCTGGACAAACTTCATAGTCGCATTTTATTAACATCCTCGGGTTTTGCCTTGATTGCCGTCATCATTGGTTTAATCATCGCGAAATGGGTAACCAATCCGATTAAACAATTGACCATCGGAATGAGAAAAGTTCAACAAGGGGATTTGAAGGTTCGCACCCAAGTGAAAGCTACTGATGAATTTGGACTTATGAGCAGGCACTTCAACAAAATGCTTGATGAAATAGAGCTATTGATGACGAGGGTAGGAGAGGAAGAAAGACAAAAAATGGAGGCTGAAATTAAAGCCGTCACCTACCGGATTCATCCTCATTTTCTTTATAATACGTTAAGTACATTACGTTGGCTGATCCGTTCCGGGGAAAATAACCGGGCCGATGAAGGCCTGGCTGCATTAACCCGTCTCTTGCAAGCCAATATGGGCAAAAACGGCCAACTGATCACCCTTTCGGAAGAGTTGGAGATCATCGAGAAGTACTTGGTCATTTTAGAGATGCGTTATGATTGTAAATATGAACTGGTTTTGAACATAGAGCCTGAATCCAAACATTTCAAAATTCCACGTATGCTGCTACAACCACTTGTGGAAAATGCGGTTTTCCATGGATTCGTTCCTTTGAACCGAGGGGGAAACATTAAGATTTCCTCTATCGTAAAGCCAGGGGAATTATGGATAACGATTGAAGACAATGGAGCTGGTATGAGTCGAGATCAGTTAAAACAACTGACATCGGCTAGCGGACAAAAGAGAATGGGAATCGGACTGATGCATATTTCGGACACTTTGCGGCTGTATTATGATGACGGCTCAACAATGACCGTTGACAGCGAAGTGGGGAAAGGAACGAAAATCTTGATTTTGATTCGTTTCCCGAAGGAGGTTGGAAAATGACAGATCGTGTGCTGATCGTTGATGATGAACCCATAATCCGAAAAGGACTGAAAGGTTTTATCGATTGGGAACTGCATGGACTTCAGTTGGAAGGGGATTGTGCAAACGGGGTGGAAGCGCTGGAGTTGATTCAAACAAAGCCGATCGATATTTTGATTACGGATATTAAAATGCCTCTCATGGATGGTCTTCAGCTTACACAGAAGGCATTGCAGGTAAATCCGGATATGAAAGTCGTTCTGATCAGCAGCTATAACGAGTTTGATTATGTCAGAGAAGGCATGAAATATGGAGCGGTAGACTATTTACTAAAACCTTCGTTGGAAGCCGGAGAACTGATCATAGTGCTGGACCGTTGTAAGGTGATGCTTCAAAAGCAGAGGCAACAAGTCGTAGAGCGGCAAATATATTCGGAACATGTGCATAAATTGGAGAGAAAACGGCTGGAACAGGAAATTATCCGATGGCTCGTTACGGAGCAGGCGAAAATGAGGTTTACTGATATTTTTGGAGAAACAACAGAAGCTTATGTATGTGCCTTCGGAGTATTGGACGGACTTGAAGAATGGCAAGAGCTGTACGGAAAGCTTCATATCAGTATCATTTATGAAGAAATACAGGCTTGTTTTTATGACCAAATCCCGCAGGGGAGCGCTCCCATTCTTGCAGGTGAGGGAATATTTATGATCTTTCCGCAAGAAGGAGATACAGAACTTATCCTTGAACAACTAAAATCTCGCATCGAGAGTGACCTTCACGTCAGTATCACGTTGGGATTTTGCGTGGAACAAGCAGATGAATGGCTTGAAAGAGGGCTCAAAAAAAGCCGGGAAGCCAGCGTCCGGCGGTTTTATGAAGGGGCGGGAAAATCGTTCAAGTGGAAGGATTCGACTTCTTATACTTTTAAACCCTCTCCGGAATCCATTCCACTGCACCGTATTTTGGATATGATCCGTGAAGCAAGGGATACAGCCACCGTATTGGAGTGCTTCGTTTCCCGCTGGAAAAAGAGCAAGAATCCACCCGACCAAGTGAAGAATGAAGCTTACGAGTTGTTGTGCGCTCTAGCTTATTCCTTCGGAGACGCAAAACTGCTGGCGGATACCCGGGATCGCATTTTACATTCGGAAACCTTGGATGGATTAATCGAGACGATCAACGGGCTGGTCGACGAAATGAAACATCCGGGTTTTCTTGTTTCCACTGATCGTGGACAAGGCGGGCAATTAATTAATAATGCTATTGATTATATTAAATCCCGTTTTACAGATGAATTAACATTGCAGGAAGTTGCCGATTTTATTCATGTCAGCAAAAGCTATTTTTCAAATTTATTCAAGAAACACACGGGACAAAATTTCATTGACTATGTCATCGACCTGCGATTACATGAAGCGAAACGATTGCTTTTGATGAAGGAGTATAAAATCTACGAAGTAGCTGAGAAATCGGGATTCAATGACGTGAAGTATTTTAGCAGACTGTTTAAGAAAATAACGCAAATGACGCCTGTGGAATACAGGGATAAGCATGATCGGAAAGTATAAAAAGGGAGTGGTTTGGGGATGAAGCGGTTCCTTTGTTTTTTTGTCATCATCGTGATGTTGACTGCTTGCAACCGAAATTCGATCATCACGGACCCTGAAGCTGTCGAAAAGCTAAACAATCCTCAGACCCGTACCATTGAGTTTTGGCACACTTACAGTGATGAAGAAACTCATCTCCTTGAACAAGAGCTCATTCCTGCCTTTGAGAAACAAAATCCGGGGATACGGGTACATCCGGTAAGACATGCAAATAACATTGAACTCAAATACACTCTAATCGCCAAGGCCTCCGCCAACCGCTCTCCTGATGTGGTACGTATGGATGTCGCGTGGGTCCCGGAGTTTTCCCAAAGCGGTTTGCTCACCCCATTGAACGGTTTCCATGATTTTGAATCCGTAGTAAGCCTGCTTCAATCGAGCGCAGGTTTGGTGGGATATTATGAGGGGTTCAATTATTCGCTTCCGGTTAACATTAATACTAAAGTCGCAATATATAACCGTTCTCTTTTGACACAAGCTGGTTTGTCTTCTCCTCCGGAAAGGTTTGAAGAAGTTATTAAGCTGGCAAGGAAAGAACGGTATATGATCGGTCTCGGCGGTTTGGATACATGGAAGACCCTCCCTTGTATTTATGCGCTGGGCGGCAAAATGACTGATGACCAATATAAGCAGGCTACAGGCTACCTTAACAGTAAAGCAACCGTTCATGCGGTTGAGGAGTTAGTCTCTTTGTATCAAGAGCAACTAATCGATAGAACTGTTGTCAATGGCGGCGGCGATAACTGGGAAGGAGTCAAATCAGGAAATATTCTCGTCACTGATGAAGGTCCATGGTTTTATAGTGTTTTTCAGGGGGATGAACTGAGTAGGGCCTTAAATTCAACGATAGCAGTTCCTTTTCCACATGAATTTGGTCCGTCCTCAATCGTCGGTGGTGAAGATTTAGTCATTCCTAAGGGGGCTAAACAACCTGAAGAGGCTTGGGAGTTCATGAAATTTATGACGAGTAAACCATCTCAGGAAATCATGGCGCAAACCGGGCTAATTCCAACAAACCGAGAGGCGAAAGTAAAAAACGCAGCGCTGGGATCCATCATTCGTCCTTATGAAGAGGCATTGAACAATAGTTTTTTAAGACCGCCCGTTAAAGCTTGGAGCCAAATTGATGAAATTTATACTTCTTATATGACCCGCATTTTTCAAGGAGAATTATCGGCAGAAGAAGGACTGACTAAAGCTGCGTCTGAAATAGATATCGTTCTGGAGCGATAAGCAATCTTCATTGGAAGTTTACACAAAACTCTAAAAGGTTAGCCAAATATCTGCCTCAAGCGATTTGAGGCAGATATTTTTTGGGGAAATGATCTTCCACTGTCCCGCCGCTGCTTGGACCCGGAGTTACCCTGCCGGCCGGCGAGGCGTTCGACACGTTCCGGACGTTTGAGCTGGTTCATGACAGCACGGACCTTGAGCGCAAGGGGCTTGCTCAAAAAAAGGATGTACCGCGTTTTGGCCCCTTGGGTCGAAGACAATCCGATTTTCATGCACGTCATGAGCGACAGGGCGGAGGAAGTGCGGGCGGCCATCGACCAATGCGCCGAGGTCGGCTTCGAAATTGATCTTGTCTTTCGGAAGCTGGCTTTGACAGGGCGATCACCGATTTTTACAAATGGTGCAGGGGAAGCGGCGTGTACCTTAACGTGCCGGATTGGTATTTTCTGAACGGCTCGAACAAAACGGGCATGGGATACCGCGAAGTCAACTGGGACTTGCCGAGGGAAAGGCAGCTGATCTTGGCCCGGCAGAATATTTTTGACGGAACATGGAAAAAACGCCGAGTATGGGCTGGATGTTCGTCCCTCTGATGCCTTATCATGGAGGTGGCGCCGAAGCGATTTTGGAGCCGCTTTCCGAACCGATCTCCAGACCGTCTGCCGCAGCAATATACCGGATGAACGGATGCTGCTTTGATCCGCGAGCACGAAGGCGCGGCCGTCCTTGATCGGCTGGAAAGCACCGATATGAAGAAACGAAGGCAAGGCGCAACCGGCATAAAACATGCCGCATAAATCCATAGCAGGAACGGAGGCTGGCCGCAAGATGGACAAAAACTTGAAATTCCGCGAGGACGGCACGTTTGTCATCGTGCAATTTACGGACGTCGAGTTTATCGACGAATATGACGTCGATCCCGATTCCCCCAAACTGGATGCGGAAACAAAAAGCTTGATGGAGATGGTCATCCGGGAGGAGCAGCCCGATTTGATCGTGTTCACCGGAGACGTCATCGCGAGCGCAAGGACGAAAGACCCGATGGCGTCGTTCCGCAAAGCCGTAGCCGTCGCCGAAAACAGCGGCATTCCGTGGGCCGCGGTATTCGGCAACCATGATTCGGAAGGGATCGTCGCCCGGGCCGAGATGCACCGGCTGCAGCTGGAGCACCAATACTGCGTCGCCAAGGAAGATCCGCCGGGGATCAACGGGGCGGGAAACTTTACGTTAACCGTCATGAACGACCGCGGCGAAGCGGGAGCTGCGCTTTATTTTCTCGACAGCGGCGATTATTCCCCGTTCGGCGGGTACGATTGGATCCGCAGGGACCAGATCGATTGGTACGTATCGGAATCGAAGGCGTTAACCGGGCAAAACGGCGGGAAGCCGCTGCCTGCGCTCGCATTTTTCCATATTCCGCTGCCTGAGTACAACGAGGTATGGGAAACGGAAGTATGCTACGGGCATCGTTTGGACGGCACCTGCTCCGCCCCGCGGTTCAATTCGGGGATGTTTGCGGCGATGCTCGAAATGGGCGACGTGATGGGCACTTTCGTCGGGCATGACCATGCCAACGATTTTTGCGGCACGCTGCACGGCATCCGGCTTTGTTACGGCAGGGCGACCAAATACGTCAGCTACGTGGGCGGCGAACGGAAGGACCATTTCCCGACGGGGGCCCGGGTCATTCAATTGAAAGCGGGGGAAAGGGATTTTGCGACCTGGATCCGCCAAAACGACGGGACCGTCGTATACGAGCAGCCGGAGCATCAACCCGAAGGAAAAGAGGTTAAATCGTCGTAATAACGGACTTTATGGATGCCGTTTTTTAGTTGCCTGCTCCGAGTCCCCGGAGGGTAAGCACATCAAAAAAAGGCGCGCGGAATTTGAATGTCCGCCGCCTTTTGTCGCGCATCCGACTGCTGACCCGACTTACTCCGGTCACGCAGCCGCTGCCGCAAAAGCCGCCGGTTTCTGCAGAACTTTGTCTTTAGGTTTGCGTGATCTTGGTGTATCCTACTAATATGTGGAAGTTGATAGAGTGACTTTTCAGAGGAAAGGAGCTTGAAGGCACCCCGTATGTGGAAGTACATCCTTTTTCGGACGGCGCAATCCGTTGTCGTGCTGTTTGCCGTTTCATCGGTTGCGTTCGTCCTCATGCATCTCATGCCGGGAAATCCCTGGGCGAGCATCGGCATGACCGAAGAGCAATATAAGTGGGTGGATGAGCAGAAGCATCTTCATGGGCTGGACCTGCCGCTTTACGAGCAGTATTTTCGCTGGTTGAAGGGACTTGCAAAAGGGTATCTGGGCGTCGACTATAACTTTGTTCCGATCGGCGATTACATTTGGTGGAATGCCAAAAACAGCTTTTTCCTTTTGGGCATCGCATGGCTCCTTACGCTTTTGGTCGCCATCCCGTGGGGAATACATAACAGCACCAAACCATACGGAGTTTCGGACAGAACGGCATTGTTTTTAAGCGTGATCGGATTCAGCGTTCCCGGCTTCGTGCTCGGTTATTGGCTGCAGCAGATTTTTTCGATGCAGCTTTTATGGCTGCCCCCGAGCGGCATGCACACGCCTTCCAAAGAGGGAGAGTTATGGGATTTGATCCAGCACATGATTCTTCCCGTGGCTACCTTGGCGATCGGCATGCTCGCTTATTATTTGAAGTTTGTCCGCGACGGCATGATGGAGGTGTTGGATGACGGTTTTCTGATGACGGCGCGGGCGAAAGGAGCCTCGGAGCGAAGAGTCATCTACGTCCATGCGCTCAAAAATGCGCTCATACCCGTCATCACGCTCATTGCGCTTGATATTCCCGTCCTGATCAGCGGATCGGCCATCGTCGAGAACGTGTTCAATTGGCCGGGCCTGGGCACGTTGATGGTCACCTCCGCCTTGAAGCGCAACTTCCCCGTTTTGATCGCGATCATCATGATCGTTTCGGGGGTTGTCGTTTTAGCCAACTGGGCGGCGGACATGCTGTATACGTTGGTGGATCCGCGAGTGCGGGCGACGGGCAAAAAAAGCATGGCAAAATAAAGGAAAAGCCGGTTTGGGCGGCGGGAGGCTCGCCCGGACCGGCTTTTCGCCCGCCTTGAATTCGATGAAATATCCAGGTTTGACTTTTTCTTCTTCATGCGTTTTGATCAGTATAGAGCATCCTTGGATCACGCTAACGTGTATTCTAAACATCGGTCTTGATATTGAAGCACGAGAAGGAGGCGTAAATCATGGAGCATCACGATCAGGCAAAGACGGCCAAAAAAACGGCCCTCGTTACGGGGGGCAGCCGGGGCATCGGGCGCGGCATCGCGCTTGCTTTGGCGCAAGCGGGATACGAAATCATGATCACCCATTACCGGGATGACGCCATGGCCGAACAGACCGCGGAGGAAATCGAAAAATTATCCGGCCGGGCGTGCATCGTGCGCGAAGGCGATTTGACGGAAGCGGACGAAGCGGTGGAAACGGCGGCGGAAGCGGTGCGCACGATGGGGCAAATCGACTGCCTGATCAATAACGCGGGCGTCGGGATGTACGCTTCGATTACGGAACTGCCGCTGGAACATCTGGATTATACGATGCGGCTGAACTTCCGTGCCCCGATGCTGCTTATGCGGGAAGTTTCGAAGCATATGATCGCGGCCGGACGCGGAGGAAACATCGTCAACATCCTATCGACGCACGCCGAACGGGCGTATCCCGGAGACGCCGTATACGGAGGGATCAAAGCGGCGCTCAAGCGGGCGACCGAATCCGTCGCGCTGGATCTGTCGCCGTACCGCATCCGGGTCAATTGCATTGCTCCCGGCGGCATCCTCGTTCGGGACCCGGAACCTTCCGTAGACCAAATGGGCTCCCTCGTTCCGCTCGGCCGGATCGGCATGCCGGAGGATATCGGCCAGGCGGCGCTTTGGCTTGAACTCCGAGCAGGCTTCCTATATTACGGGAATCACGATCCGGATCGACGGGGGACTGATCCTGCCGGGTATGCCGGAGGACGGAAAAAGCTCGTGGGGATATCGGAAAGTGGAACCTTTCCGGGTCAATTGACATCATCCGTTCATGAAAAAACGGCAGTCTCCCGGTTGGGGGGGCTGCCGTTTGGCGCTTCACGAAACCGGACCCGGGTTCATTGCTTGGGCAACGCGATGTCGGGAGCGCTTGGCATGCGGCGTTTGATTTGGTCCAAAATCCGCCGGGAAACCGTAATCGTGCGCGGGTAGGCGAATTCGTCCCGGAAATGCAGCGTAGTGCCGTCGATATTTGTAATTTTGTTCACATTGACGTAGAGGTTTGAGGCGGCGCGGACGAAATTGGGCTGGGATTTGAGCGAAGCGAGTTCTGCGGAGGACAGTCTTTTTTTTATGATGTAGTTCCTGCCGTGGAAAATAACCTGCTCCTGTGCGCCGGTTTTGAAGAAAAAGGCGTCGGTGACCGGATCGAAATCGTAATATTCGGTAATCACCTTATCGTTTTGGTTCATCTTGCAAAAGCCCCCTTTAGAAGATGATAGCTGTTAGCGCTTTCATTTTATCATATTTTTGGGCGGTGTATGCTATTTTTTTGTGAATTTTATGATTTTTTTTGTAAGCTTGGACAAAATCGGCCGATGCCAAACAAAAAACCGTCCTTCGTTCGTAACGAATCGATCGGACGGTTTCTTTGGCGATACTACGCGTTTTCCAAAATCGTATTTAACGTCGTGCGGTCAAGGCCCTTCACCAGTTTGATCAAAAGCTCCTTCGCCGCGTCGTAATCGTCGGTGTGGATGATCGAGGACGACGTATGGATGTACCGGGAGCAGATGCCGATGACGGTCGACGGCACGCCGATGCCGCTCAAATGGACCTGCCCGGCGTCGGTGCCCCCCTGCGACACGAAATACTGGTATTTGATCTTATGGGTGTCGGCGGTATCCTGGACGTATTCGACCAGGCCGCGGTGCGTCAGCATCGACGGGTCGAAAATGCGAAGAAGCACACCTTGCCCGATGTGGCCGAAGGCGCTTTTGTCCCCTGTCATGTCATTGGCGGCGCTTGCGTCAAGAGCGAAAAAGATGTCGGGCTGGATCAGGTTGGCGGACGTCCGCGCACCGCGCAGTCCAAGCTCTTCCTGTACCGTCGCGCCGCAATATAGCGTGTTCGGAAGCTTTTCCTTGTGCAGCGCCTCCAGCAGCTCGACGGCAAGGCCTACGCCGTAACGGTTATCCCACGCTTTGGCCATGATTTTTTTCGGATTGGAAAGCGGGGTGAATTCGCAAATCGGCACGATTTGCTGCCCGGGACGGATGCCGAACGATTCCGCATCCTCGCGGTTGTCCGCGCCCACGTCGATGTACATCGCTTTGATGTCCACCGGCTTGCTGCGCTGCGATTCGTCCAGCAGATGCGTCGGAATCGAGCCGACGACGCCGATCACGGGTCCGTTTGGCGTCATGATCTGCAGACGCTGGGCCAATACGGCCTGGCTCCACCATCCCCCCAGCGGCTGGAAACGGATCATCCCGGCGTCGGTAATGCCCGTTACCATGAAGCCGACTTCGTCAAAATGGCCTGCCACCATCACCTTCGGTCCCTGCTCGTCGCCGCGGAGCACGCCGAACAAGCTGCCGAGACGGTCTTGAACGAATTCCTGCGTATACGGGGCCATCAAATCCTTGATGTATGCCCGAAGTTCTTTTTCGAAGCCCGAAGCGGCCGGAAATTCCGTCAGCTTGCGGAATAAGTCCATCGTTTTTTGGTCCATGCTTTTGATCTCCTTTGCGCTTTGCTATCCGGATGGATGCCATCCTCATTTCTTATGTACTTCCCATTTTTATAGTATGAACTCCGCGAAGCGGATTGTCCATGTTGCCGCGGTGAAGCACCTCCCGCTTTTTCCCGAATACGATAGATATAGATGAACGCCCTGATCAGGTGCAGAAGGGAGCATCGTGCCATGGAGTTCATACAGATGAACAAAGCGGTCATCCTTGTTTGCGTACTTCTTATTTTGCTTGTCATCGTTTTGATGTGTTTCTGATTGCCGCTTTGGCGGAATGAAGCTTTTGGCGTAAACGGCTGCCCGTGAAGCTTGCGAGGCGGCTGTTCGCCGTCAGGAAGCATTTGCGCAAAATACATAACTATCCTTCGCATGACAAATAATAAGCCACATCGAGGGCATTCCGACACAGCCGGACCGCGTATTTTTCCGTGAGCCCGAAAAAGAGGAAGAGGGGGTATCGCATTTGCCTGCGAGCACTAAAAAAGGCGCCAAATTTTCGCTGGACAACCTTTCGAGCCAAGATTACAAAAGCATAGCGCAAAAACACGAGCCGAAGCGGAGCATATTCAAAAATTGCATTTTGGCTTTTCTGATCGGCGGGGGCATCTGTTTGCTCGGACAAGCGATTCAGCAGGCTTTTATGGCTTTGTTCGACATGTCGACGAAGGAAGCGGCAAGTCCGACGGTCGCGGTGCTGATCATAATTTCCGTGATCCTGACGAGCTGCGGGGTGTATGACAAAATCGCCCAGGTCGCCGGGGCGGGGACCGCGGTTCCCGTTACGGGATTCGCCAACTCGATGTGCTCCGCCGCCTTGGAACACAAAGCCGAAGGATACGTCCTCGGCGTAGGCGCCAATATGTTCAAGCTGGCCGGATCCGTCATCGTGTTCGGCACCGTCGCCGCATTTTTTGTGGGGCTGGTATACGCCATTTTCGGGCTGGAGGGAGTGCATCACCAATGAAGCTCAAGGGTCAGACTTGGGAGTTTCAGGCGAAACCCCGCATCCTTGCAAGCGCGACGGTGGTAGGCCCCGAAGAAGGCCAGGGACCGCTGGCCTCCGATTTTGACTATATTTACGATAATCTCGAAATCAACGAAAAAACGTGGGAAAAAGCCGAACGAAAGCTGCTGGAGCAGGCCTCCCAGCTGGCCGTCGTCAAGGCGGGGCTGACGAAGGAGCAAATCCAGTTTTTCATCGGCGGCGACCTGATGAACCAGATCATCAGCAGCACGTTTGCGGCAAGGACGCTCGGAGCTCCTTATTTGGGCGTGTTCGGAGCCTGCTCCACCTCGATGGAAAGTTTGGCGCTTGCGGCGCTGCTCGTCGATTCCGGGGCTGCCGAACGGGTGCTGGCCGGAACGACAAGCCATAACTGCACGGCGGAGAAACAGTTCCGCTACCCCACGGAATACGGGTCGCAAAAACCGCCCACCGCGCAATATACCGTGACGGGCTCCGGCTGCGGCATCGTCGGCAAAAGCGGGAACGGACCGGTCATCGCCAGGGCAACCATCGGCAGGGTCATGGATTTGGGAGTCAAAGACCCGTTCAACATGGGGGCGGCGATGGCGCCGGCGGCAGCGGACACGATCGAAGCCCATTTTCGGGATACCGGATTGACGCCGGGACATTACGACCTGATCGTTACCGGGGACCTTGCATCCGTAGGCCTGCCGATCGCCAAGGAGCTTTTGCAAAAAGCGGGCGTCCCCATGGATGAGACGGAGTTCGGCGATTGCGGCCTGATGGTATACGACCGTCAAAACCAGACTTACGTGAGGGCCGGGGGCAGCGGCTGCGGCTGTTCCGCCGTCGTCGCTTACGGACATCTGCTGAAAAAAATGGCCAATAAAGAACTTAAAAAGGTGCTCGTCGTGGCGACGGGAGCGCTGCTGTCCCCGCTGTCCTACCAGCAGGGAGAAAGCATTCCTTGCATCGCCCATGCCGTGGCGCTGGAAATGGAGGATTGACATGCAATTTTTATGGGCATTTATCATCGGGGGATTAATTTGCGTCATCGGGCAAATCATGATGGACGCGTTCAAGCTGACGCCGGCGCACACGATGAGCACGCTGGTGGTGGCCGGGGCGGTCGCGGACGGGTTCGGCCTGTACGACCCTCTGGTCAAATTCGCCGGCGCCGGAGCGTCGGTTCCGATTACGAGCTTTGGAAGCTCGCTTGTGCACGGCGCGCTGTCGGAGCTGCAAAGGGACGGCTGGGTCGGGATCGTGACCGGGATTTTCGAGGTGACAAGCGCCGGGATATCGGCCGCGATCATTTTCTCGTTTTTGGCAGCCTTGATCGTCCGTCCGCGCGGATAACCGCCGTGTTTTTCAAAACTCAACAGCAACGGCAAAGGGCTCTCCCTAGCAGCGTTCGAACTGCAGGGCGAGCCTTTCTTGTGTTGCGCGATAGGAGCAGGGGAGCGATTTGGGCGAGCCGGGATTTTTTGTTTCTTGATGCGTTCTTAGGCCCGGGGGAAGGGGAATGTCGAGGTATACGACGAATTTAGGAGTCCTGCACAATATACATTTCGGGAAAGGATCATGTACAATGTAAGATATATGCTTCTTATCTCAAGATTTAGCAATATTCGATGAACGATCATTCCCTTAATCCAACGATAACGAACGAAATAAGGAGGCACGGATCTATGCCCGTAAGCAGCGAATCCCTGCAAACCATTGCAGCCTTAAGAACGAACCTTGAATCCTGCATCTTAGGCAAAGCCTTTGAAATCCAGCTCTTGCTTACTGCTCTCCTGGCAGAAGGGCATATCCTGATTGAAGACGTCCCGGGAACGGGCAAAACCCAAATGATCAAGGCGCTGGCCAGATCCATGAGCGGCGATTACCGACGGGTGCAGTGCAATCCCGATATTCTCCCGAGCGACATTACCGGCGTATCGGTATTCCATCCCCGCGAAGAGAGGTTCTTTTTCCGTCCGGGGCCGGTCATGACGAACATTTTGCTCGCCGACGAAATCAACCGCGCGACGACAAAAACGCAGTCGGCCCTGCTTGAAGTCATGGAAGAACGGAACGTGACGGTGGACGGAGAAACGTACGAACTTCCCAAACCGTTTATGCTGTGCGCGACCCAAAACCCGATCGATTTTGAAGGAACATACATGCTGCCGGAGGCGCAGCTCGACCGGTTCATGATGAAAATCAGCCTGGGCTACCCGGATGCGGCGACAGAGCGAAACCTTCTCCTGAAGCATAAGCAGGGGCAGCCCGTCGACCAATTGCAGCCGGTAACCCGCATGGACGCCATCGCGGAGCTTCAGAAGGAAGTCCGGAACGTGTTCATCGACGAAGCCGTTGCCGACTATCTCCTGAACATCGTCCGCGCGACCCGCAAGCATCCTTCCGTCATGCTGGGCGCCAGCCCGCGCGCTTCGTTGTCCCTGATGATGGCGGGCAAAGCCTATGCATTCATCCAGCAAAGGGATTTCGTGCTGCCCGATGACATCAAGGTGCTTTCGCCTTTCGTCCTTTCCCACCGCATCATCCTGCGTCCGGAATCCCGCCTCGATCACGTCAGCGCGGAATCGGTCGTGAAACAGATTTTGCAGCAGGTTCATGTGCCTGTGGCTTTGGAGCGCTGATCGGAATGAAGGCGCTGCTGACGACCTTAAGACCGATTTTGCGGAATGTCCGTTTCTGGATCGTGCTTGCGGTATGGGCTGCCAGCCTGCTGTTCGTGCTGTTTCAAGGCGGGAAAACGTCGCTGATGCTCCTTGTCATGATCTCCGTCCTTGTCGCGTATTTGATCGCCGGCGGACTTGGCGGCATCCGGCGGGTGCACGGGCGGCGGACCCTCTCCGCCGGGCTCGAGCAGGACCACACGCTGCAGGCGGGCGAGCAGGTGAAGGTAAGCCTGAACTTTGCCGTGCCGGGATTTTTGCCGATGCCGTACGTGGTGATCCGCGAAGTGATGAAAAGGCACAACGGGGAAACGTGGTCGTTCGAGGAAAGCGTCATCCCCGATTTTCGCGGCGGCGGCGAGCTGGTATTCCAAACGCCGCCGCTGGAGCGGGGGAGGTACTATTTCACCGAAACCCAGTGCGTGACCGAGGATATCTTCGGCTTCGTCGAACATAAAGGCACGTTCCATGTGCCCGGACAATTTCGGGTGTTTCCGCGCACGGTGCCCATCCCGGGCTGGCAGATGATCGACCGGAATTCCAGGCTTGCCGGGCCGCAGCGGTCGATCGCTTCCCGCCGGGAAACGACGCAGATCAACGGCGTCAGGGACTATGTCTACGGGGACCGGATTTCGCGGATCCATTGGAATGCCACGGCCAAAACCGGATCCTGGAAATCGAAGGAATTCGAATACGATTCGGTGCCCAAAATCATGATCGCGCTGGACGCGATCTCCGGGCATTACGCTTCGGACAAGCAGTTTGAGCTCGCCGTGTCGACCGCGGCCTCGCTCATTCATTACGCCATGCAAAAGAGGCTGTGCCTCGGGCTGCTGACGGCGGGAGAGCCGACGAAAATGTTCGTTCCGAGCGAAAATCCGGGCGAACTTCAGCGGATGATGCATCATCTGGTGGACGTGACGCCGGACGGTTTCGGCGAACTTCAGCCCAAGCTGGAGAAACATGCGCGGCTCATCCCGTCCGGATGCCTGCTCGTCCTGATCAGCCCGGCAAGCGGCGGCAAAACGCTGGAAACGCTGCGTTGGGCCGGAACGCGCGGGTTTACCCCTTCCCATATCCTGGTCGGTTCGTCCGGCGATGCCGGCAAGGAAAACGGCTGGGTTTCGATGCTTAAAGCGGCGGGAACGTTCGGCTGCGCCGTTGCCGACTTAAAGGATCTGCCCGCGGCATTGGGAGGAGGAGTGGCATGAGCGACTGGCTGTCTTTTGCGAAAAAATCGCTGTTTTATTCCTTGTCCATGTTTTGGATTTGGATCATAGGCCAGCAATGGATCTTTTTTATGGATTTTACGTGGTTCGAGGAAACCAAATCGATCGTATGGCTGACGATCACGTTCGTTGCCGTCGCGGAAATGCTGCTTCCTATTAAAAGGATATACCGCGTTGTGCTTGAAGCCGTCGTCATTTTATACCTCATTCACCGGGAGCTTGTCCGGTATTGGGTGTACACGCCTTCCGGCTCTTTGGCGGACAGGATCCGGCAGTACATCGAACATATGTCGCCTTACGTCTGGATTGCGCTCGGAGCTTGGCTGCTGATGGTGCTCAGCGCATCGCTTGTCGGCACGAAGCGCAGGATCCTTCTTTTTTCGGGGATGAACGTGATCGCGTTTTGCATTTTGGATTCCTTCACGCCCGTTAACCTATGGCAAGAGGTGGCATGGACGGTTTTCGCTTCGCTCGGCTGGCTCGTCAGCGAGCATTTCCGCCGGTTCCAGGCCCGTTTTCCGGCCGGATGGCGGCGCCTGCGGAAGTACCCGGCCAAAATCCTGATCCATGCGGCCGTTTTGTTTTCCGTCATGTTCATCGCCGGCGTCAGCATGCCGAACGTTCCTCCGACGTTGACCGACCCGTATACCGCTTGGATCGATACTTCGGGCGGAGCGGGGGGCGCGTCCGATGTCAGCGGCGAGCTCGATTCCGCCAAAGAGAGCAGTTCCTCGGGCTACAGCCGAAACGACAGCCGTTTGGGCGGAGGATTTAATTTCGACTATTCCCCCGTCATGCTGGTTCAATCCGACAAACGCGGCTATTGGCGCGGCGAGACGAGGCAGATTTACACGGGCAACGGCTGGTCGGACCAGGGCGGCAAAGGCGGCTACGAGGAAGTGGAAGCGGGAGAGCCGCTTCCGAGCGAAACCCCGCAAGCCCCCGAAACCGAAAAGCTGGAGCAGACGGTGACGATGCTTAGCGATCAGGTTTATCCCGTGCTGTTCGGCGCTTACCATGTGTCCCAGCTCAAAAGCGTCGACAACGCGGATGGGGGAAAATTGCTGTGGGACCCGCAGCAGTCGGCCCTGCACTGGACCACCTCGACCAAACAGCCGGAATATCCGAAAACGTATACGGTCGTTTCGGAGATCCCGGTCGTTCCGGAGGATGAAATCCGCCGCAAAACGTTTAAGCAGCTCTACGGCGACCATGGCGTCGACGACAGCTACCTGCAGATTCCGAGGGACTTTCCGGAACGGACGCGCAAGCTTGCGGAGCAGGTGACGGCTTCGGCGGATACGCCGTATGAAAAAATCGGTTTGCTGCAAAACTACCTGATAAACAATTTCCGGTATACGAACCAGCCCGATTTGTCCGCCAAAACGAGCAAGGATTTCGTGGACGGCTTTTTGTTCGAAGTGAAGGAAGGGTACTGCGATTACTTCTCCACTTCCATGGTGATGATGGCCCGTTCGCTTCACATTCCCGCTCGCTGGGTCAAAGGGTATGCTCCCGGCATGCAGCAAGCGGATTCGGACATGATGAACCGCCAGGGCGGCGATTTTCCGGACGGCGGGACCTATACCGTAACCAATGCCGATGCCCACTCCTGGGCGGAAATTTATTTCGGCCCTTACGGCTGGATTCCGGTCGAAGCGACGCCCGGCTTTAATATGCCGCTGCTTACGCATGCGGAAGACAGCAAGCCCGTCACCGTTCCGGAGGCCGTCGAGGAGCAGGAGCCCGAGGTGCAGAAGGACGTGCAACCCGCGGAAACCGCACCGCAGCCGTCCGGCATTTCCGGCGCGGTCGTTCTCTGGACCACGATTCTGATCGTCGCCTTGTTTGCCGCATATTCCGCATGGCTGCTGCGGATTCCGCTCCGCTTCCTGCTCGTGGGCTTCCGGACGGGCCGGAAACTGACGCCGGACCAGAAGGTCGTCGTTTTGACGGAGCGGTGGCTCCGGAAACTGAAGCGCAAAGGAATCCGCAGGGATTCGCACGAAACGCTGCGGGAATCGGTCAAAAGATGGAACAAGGACATGCCTGCATTGGCTCCTTCCCTGAACCGGCTGCTGGCGCTGTTCGAGAAGGCAAGATACAGCCCCGCGGCCGTCACCGAAGACGAATGGAAACAAGTGCACATGGTCAGCCGGGAGCTTTGGGATGCGTTCAAAAAGACGCAGGATTTTGCGGCATGACACGCGGGTTTATACCTGGCGCCCTCGCGGGCGCTTTCTTTTTGGAAAAGCCCGGAAACGGGCGATTTGCTTTCATCGGATTATTTTGCTAACTACGCGGATTATGGTATAGTTTGTCCTATGAAACTGAGGTGACAACAACTTGTTTGAAATGTTTATCCCTAAACTAAGGGTGGATACCGTATTTGATATCGATTTGGAGGACCTATACGCCAAAGGTTACCGGGGAATCATCACCGATCTGGACAACACGCTCGTCGGGGCCAAGGAACCGCTTGCGACTCCGGAGCTGGTCGCCTGGTTCGACCAGGTGAAAAAGATCGGGTTCAAGCTCGTCATCGTATCGAACAACCGCATGGAGCGCGTGTCGGCGTTTGCCGCGCCGCTGAACATCGAATTCGTCCATGAGGCGCGCAAGCCCAGCAATGCGCCGTTCCGCAAAGCGATGACCATGATGGGGCTGACCGGTCAGGAAACGATCGTCGTCGGCGACCAGATGATGACCGACGTGTACGGCGGCAACCGCTTGGGACTTTTTACGGTATTGGTGCTTCCGATATCGATCGGCGACGAGGGCTGGGGGACGAGGATCAACCGCCGCCTGGAGAAAATCGCCTTGAGGCGCTTGCGTAAAAAAGGACTATGGCTTGAGGAGGAAAAACGTTAATGAAAGGTCCGATCGAAGGACAAAGCGTCCAAAAATGCAGCGGCTGCGGCATTGGGCTGCAGACGCTGAATCCCGAATTGCCGGGGTACATTCCGGAGAAGTCGCTGGGCAGGGAACCCGTCGTTTGCCAGCGCTGCTTCCGCATCAAAAATTACAACGAAGCGTCTTCCGTAACGGTGGATCAGGATGAATTCCTGCGGCTTTTGAGCCAAATCGGCGGCAAGAACGCGCTCGTCATCCATATCGTCGATTTGTTCGATTTCGACGGCAGCCTGATCTCGGGCCTTCAAAGGTTCGTGGGCAACAATCCCGTCATTCTCGCCGTGAACAAAATCGACCTGCTGCCAAAAGTGACAAACTGGAATAAAATCATTAATTGGGTCCAGAAGCAATGCAAGGAACAGGGGCTTAAAACCGAAGAGATCATCCTTTGCAGCGCCAAAAAGAATCAAGGCTTCGACCGGCTGCTCGATGCGGTAGCCGAACGCCGGGGCGACCGCGACGTCTACGTCGTGGGAGGCACCAACGTCGGCAAATCGACGCTGATCAACCGGTTGATCCGCGATTATAGCGACCTTGATCAGGAACTGACGGTATCGCGTTATCCGGGAACGACGCTGGACATGGTCAGCATCCCGCTGGATGACGGACATTTCATTATCGATACGCCGGGGATCGTATATCCATGGCGGTACAGCGAGCTTGTCAACCGCAAGGATTTGGGAACGATCATGCCGGAGAATCCGCTGAAACCGATGGTATATCAGCTGAACGAGGGACAAACGCTCTTTTTTGGCGGCATGGCCCGTTTTGACTTTATCCAGGGTGCCCGGCAGTCGTTCACCTGTTATGTCAGCGGCCGGCTGAACATTCACAGAACGAAGCTGGAGAAGGCGGACGCCCTCTACAAGGAGCATGCGGGAGAGCTTTTGTCTCCGCCGGATGCCGATCATCTCGGCGAACTGCCGGAATGGACAAGGCATGAAATCCGCGTGCCTAAAGGCAGCAAGCTCGATCTGTTCGTTTCCGGCCTGGGCTGGATTAAAGTCAACGGCGATCAAGGTGCCTTGACGGCCATTCATGCGCCGAAAGGCGTCAAGGTGGTTGCCAGACCGTCTTTGATTTAAGCGTAAGCTTTCGGAAAGATTACGGAGAGGCAGGATGAAGACATGGTAATCGAAACGGATTTGCTTGCAGGCACCGGCTCGCTGCTGCTCGGCGTGATCGGGGACCCGATCTCCCACTCCAAATCGCCGGCCATGCATCAGGCCGCGCTGGAGGCGCTCGGGGTGCCCGGGTCCTACGTTCCGATGCACGTCAAAAGCGGACAGGTGGGTGACGCGATCGCCGGGATCAAAGCCCTCGGCTTTAGGGGGATCAACGTCACGATCCCGCATAAGCTTGAGGTGATCCCGCACTTGGACCATCTCGACGAGACGGCTCTCCGGATCGGCGCGGTCAATACGATCGTGAACGACAAGGGCGTCCTCACCGGATACAACACGGACGGGATCGGCTACGTTCGCTCGCTGAAAGAAGAGGCCGCGCCCGATCTCAAAGGAAAAAAAATCATGGTGATCGGCGCGGGCGGCGCGGCCCGGGGCATCATCTACGCTTTGTCGCTGGAAGGCCCGGACCGGATCTGCGTGGCCAACCGGACGGCCGACAAGGCGGAAGCGGTAGCCGCCGAGTGGAAGGACCTTGCGGATATCCGCGGGATATCCATGGAGCAGCTGCCTGCGTACTTGCGGGATGCCGATATTTTAATCAATACGACTTCGGTCGGGATGCACCCGAACGTGTCGGACACGCCGGTGGAGGCGGACCTCGTACCGGACGGAATCGTTGTCAGCGACCTCATCTACAACCCGCTGAAAACGAGGCTGCTTGCGGAAGCCGAACAAAAAGGCTGCATCGTGCACGGCGGGCTCGGCATGTTCGTCAATCAGGGCGCGTACGCGCTCGAATACTGGACCGGGCTGCCGGCTCCGGTGGCCGCGATGCGAAACGCGGTGCTGAAGAGTATGTCGGAATAGACCCTTTTCGGGGAACAATAGAAGTACAGTCGAATATTAAGGAGTTATGATCATACATGCTAACGGGTAAGCAAAAACGTTATCTCCGGTCCCTTGCGCACCACTTGGAGCCGATCTTTCAAGTCGGAAAGGGAGGAACCAACGAACAGCTGGTGCGCCATATCAACGAAGCGATCGAGAAACGGGAATTGATGAAAATCAGCGTGCTGAACAACTGCATCGAAGACAAACACGATATCGCCGCGGAACTGGCGGAAAGCACCGGGTCCGAACTGGTGCAGGTCATCGGAAGCACGATTATTTTGTACAAAGAATCCAAAGACCACAAAACGATCGAATTGCCATAAAAGCGGGAGGGTTTCACCATGAAGGTAGGCATCATGGGCGGCACCTTTGATCCGATTCATATCGGCCATTTGCTGGCCGCCGAAGCGGCAAGGGATTCGTTCGGGCTTGACCAGGTCTGGTTCATGCCAAGCCACATCCCGCCCCACAAGGAACAGGCCGGAGCATCGGGAGAGGACCGGCTCGGCATGGTGGCCGAAGCGATCTCGGACCACCCCTGTTTCCGCACGTTGGACATCGAAATCAGGAGGGGCGGCGTTTCCTACACCATCGACACGGTGAAGGAAATCCGCAGCTCTTTTGAAGGCATAGAATTTCATTTCATTATCGGCGCCGACATGGTCAACTATTTGCCGAAATGGGAGGGCATCGAGGAGCTGGTGAACCTGATGACCTTCATCGGCGTGGGCCGGCCGGGGTCGACGCTGGACCTGGATGCGCTGCCCGGTTATTTGCAGGGCAAAGTGCATCTGGCAGACATGCCCCAGGTCGATATTTCGTCGACCGAAATCCGGGAAAAGCTGGCTACGGGACATTCGATCCGCTATATGGTAACGGACAGCGTCTACGACTATATCAGGAGGAGAGGATTGTATGGAATTCAGCCGCGAAGAACTGATTAAATCGGTTTCGGAGCAAATGCCCGCCATGCGCTGGAAACATACCCAAGGCGTCATGGAAACGGCCGTGAAGCTTGCGGAGCAATACGGGGCCGATCCGGTCAAAGCCGAACGCGCCGCGATATTGCATGACGTCGCCAAATATTGGCCCGTCAAGCAGATGGAGGCCGTGATCCGGGAAAACGATTTGTCCAAGGATCTGTTGTTTTACGACAAATCGTTATGGCACGCCGAGGTCGGGGCGTTTGTCGCCAAGCGCGATTACGGCGTGGACGATCCGGAAATCCTGGACGCCATCAAATATCATACATCGGGGCGAATCGGCATGACGCTGATGGACAAGGTGGTTTGCCTTGCCGACTATATCGAGCCCGGAAGGGATTTTCCCGGCGTGAATAATATCCGGCAACTGGCCCAACATAGCCTTGAAGAGGGATTGGTCGCCGGGTTCGATTCCACGATCAGCCTGCTCGTGTCGCGGCGGCAAATCATCTATCCGCTGACGGTTTTTGCCCGCAATGATCTTATTAAACAGTTGGAGGCGAATTCATGACCCTTACATCGGAACAATTGTTAAACCTGGCAGTCCAAGCTGCTGAAGATAAAAAAGCAATGAATATCGTGGCGCTCGATTTGAAAGGCGTATCGCTGATCGCGGACTATTTCGTCATTTGCCACGGGAACTCGGATACGCAGGTCCAGTCGATCACCACGGAAATCCGCAAACGCGTTCAGGAAGCCGGCTCGGAAATCCGGGGGATCGAAGGGATGAATTCCGCGCGTTGGGTGCTGATCGACCTTGGGGACGTGATCGTTCATGTCTTCCACCGGGACGAGCGCGACTACTATAACATCGAACGCCTGTGGTCGGACGCCAAGGTCGTGGAAACGGTATGAGCCCGATTGCAGGAACGATCCAAACCTATGAGGTAATGCGCGAGGTTTCGCCGTACGGGTACTTTTTGGATGCGGACGGACAGGACGTGCTGCTGCACTATTCGGAGCTGACGCGAGAGATCAAGCCGGGCGACCGGGTCGAGGTGTTCATTTTTTACGATACCGAAGACCGTCTGGCCGCGACGATGAAAAAGCCGTATTTGACCCTTGGGGAAATGGCGAAGCTGGTCGTGGCCGACGTCCACCCCCGGCTCGGCTGTTTTCTCGAAATGGGGCTTGGCCGCCAGCTTCTGCTGCCGGTTCGCGAGCTGCCCGAAATGAAGGAGCTTCGCCCGCAGGTCGGCGACTCGGTATTCGTCATCATGGAGCATGACAAGCAGGGGCGCCTCCGCGCCAAACTGGCGGGAGAGCAGGAACTGTCGCAGCACGCCTTCAGGGCGCCGGGCTCCTGGCTGAACCAATGGTTCAAAGCCACCGTATACCGGCCGCTGCAGATGGGCACCTTCGTGATCGTCGACGGCGGCGTGCTCGGTCTCGGCGTCATCGGCATGATCCATTCCTCGGAGCGGGTCAGGCTGCTTCGACTGGGCGAGGAAGTGGACGTTCGCGTAAGCCATATCCGCGAGGACGGCCGCGTCAACCTCTCCATGGCCCAGCGCAAGGAGATCGGCCGCGACGTCGATTCGGAGCGGATTTTGTCTTTTCTGAAGGAACGCCCTTCGGGAGGGATGCCCTATTCCGACGCAACGCCTCCCGACATTATCAAACAGCGCTTCGGGATCAGCAAGTCGGCCTTTAAGCGGGCCCTCGGCAAGCTGATGAAAGAAGGGCTGGTCACGCAAAAGGAAAGTTGGACGTATTTGGCGAAGCCGGATCAGGATCGGCAAGGCGAATAGCCTTCCCCTGTTTCCGGCGCGAAAGTGAAAAGAAAGTGCGGTGGCATCATGTCTTCTTACCGGAAATTTGCATATGTCTATGATCAGTTGATGGAGGACATGCCTTACCCCGATTGGCTCCGATTTGCCCGGGAGGCTTGGGAGAAGCATGGAAGCATGCCCAAAAGCGTCGTGGAGCTGGGATGCGGCACGGGCAGCATCACGATACCGCTCGTCAATTCGGGCTTCGAGGTCATCGGGATCGACTTGTCGGCGGACATGCTGTCCGTGGCCAGAAGGAAAATGGAAGGCACGTCCCAAGGCAGCAGGCTTTACCGCGAAGGCTCCATCCGTTGGGTCCAGCAGGACATGCGGGAATGGGAAGTCCCGGAGCCGGTGGACGCGGTGATTTCTTTTTGCGACTGCTTCAGCTATTTGCTGGAGGAGCGGGACGTCGTTTCGGCATTTGCCCATACGTATCAGGGGTTGAAGCCGGGAGGCATCTTCCTGTTCGACGTGCATCATCCGAACACGATCATCCGCTATGCCGAGGAGCAGCCTTTCGTGTGGGACGACCGGTCGGTATCGTACATCTGGACATGCGAGCTGGACGCTTCCCGCTGCGAGATCGAGCACCATCTAAGCATTTTCGCCAAGGAGGACCAGAGCGATTTGTATCGCCGGTTCGAAGAAACGCATGTGCAGCGCGCTTACGATCCGGAATGGATGAAAACGGAGCTGGTGAAGGCGGGTTTCCGGGACGTCAAATGTTATGCGGATTTTAAGTGGGTGGAGCCCGGAGACGATGCCCAAAGGCTGTTTTACGTCGCGGTCAAATAGATTGGCTTCGAAAGGATAGCGCAGGACGGCCGTCGGAAATGAATTTCCGGCGGGTCGTCCTTTTTGTTTTTAACGTTCCTCATGACGCACGGCGTTTGATTTTAAGGGAAGGAAGCTCGAAAAAGCGAGCGGATTGACTAGAATTCGGGTTTTATATATAATATGACTTAATGTTTGACAACAATTTCATGACATGATGGCAATGATGAGGGGTAGTAGTTTCGGCGGTGTCACCCAGAGAGCCGGCGGTCGGTGCAAGCCGGTTGACGAAGCGGAATGAACTCGCCTCGGAGTCATGGTTTGAACGGGGGACGGATGAACCCTCCTTTCGTGAAAAACCATCGCCTCACCTCCGTTAAGGGTGCAAAGGGAGCGGAAGCAAAGCATGTTTTCCGCTAACTAGGGTGGTACCACGGGAATCAAACCTCTCGTCCCTAGCGCTAATACGCTATGGATTGCAGAGGTTTTTTTAATGAGATTCACGCGAATGATGCGGCCGCGCAAGGCGTCCGCCTGACTGTATGAGGGGGCATTAGTAAATGAGTGACAATCAGCAGGCTCAGGGGTATCATCCCCAGTCGATCGAGCCGAAGTGGCAAAAGTATTGGGATGAGCACCATACGTTCAAAACGGGCGAAGATCCCGGCAAACCGAAGTTCTATGCGCTGGACATGTTTCCGTACCCGTCCGGCGCCGGCCTTCACGTAGGCCATCCGGAAGGATATACGGCGACCGACATCGTATCCCGCTATAAAAGAATGCGCGGCTACAATGTGCTTCATCCGATGGGATGGGACGCGTTCGGCCTGCCGGCCGAGCAGCACGCGCTCGATACGGGCGAACATCCGCGCGACATCACGGTCAAAAACATCAACAATTTCCGCCGCCAGATCAAATCCCTCGGGTTCTCCTACGACTGGGACCGCGAGATCAGCACGACGGATCCGGAATATTACAAATGGACGCAGTGGATTTTCATCCAGCTGTACAAAAAAGGCCTCGCTTACGTAGCGGAACTTCCCGTGAACTGGTGCCCGGCTTTGGGCACGGTGCTGGCGAACGAAGAAGTCATCGACGGCAAAAGCGAACGCGGCGGCCATCCGGTCATCCGCAAGCCGATGCGGCAATGGGTGCTGAAAATCACCGAATACGCCGAGCGCCTGCTTGAAGATTTGGAGGAGCTCGACTGGTCCGAAAGCATCAAGGACATGCAGCGCAACTGGATCGGCAAATCCAAAGGGGCCGAAGTGAATTTCGCCATCGAAGGCCATAGCGGCCAATTGACGGTATTTACGACGCGTCCGGACACGCTGTTCGGCGCCAGCTACTGCGTGCTGGCTCCCGAGCATGAGCTCGTGGCCGAAATCACGACGCCGGAGCAGCAGGAAGCGGTCAAAGCGTACCAGGACCTTGCGGCCCGCAAAAGCGATCTGGAGCGCACGGATCTGGCGAAGGACAAAACCGGCGTATTCACGGGCGCCTATGCCGTCAATCCGGTCAACGGCGCGAAACTGCCGATTTGGATCGCCGATTACGTCCTCGCGGGTTATGGAACGGGCGCCATCATGGCGGTGCCGGGCCACGACACGCGCGACTGGGAATTCGCGAAGCAATTCGGCCTGGACATCATTGAGGTCGTCAAAGGCGGCAACGTGCAGGAAGAGGCTTACACCGGTGACGGCGAACACGTCAATTCCGGATTCCTGGACGGGCTGGGCACCGAAGAAGCGATCGCCAAAATGATCGCATGGCTCGAAGAAAACGGCAAAGGCCAAGGCAAAACGACCTACCGCCTGCGCGACTGGCTGTTCAGCCGCCAGCGTTATTGGGGCGAACCGATTCCGATCCTGCACCTCGAAGACGGAACGATGAAAACCGTGCCGGAAGACCAGCTTCCGCTGATGCTGCCGGACATCGACCAGATCAAGCCGTCGGGAACCGGGGAATCCCCGCTTGCGAACGTGACCGAATGGGTGGAGACGGTGGATCCGGAAACCGGCATGAAAGCGCGCCGCGAAACCAACACGATGCCGCAATGGGCCGGAAGCTGCTGGTATTACCTGCGGTTTATCGATCCGCACAACAAGGAAGCGCTCGTTTCGAAGGAAAAAGAGCGCGAGTGGATGCCGGTCGACCTCTACATCGGCGGCGTCGAGCACGCGGTGCTTCACCTGCTGTACGCCCGTTTCTGGCATAAAGTGCTTTACGACCTGGGCGTGGTCAGCACGAAGGAGCCGTTCCAAAAGCTGGTCAACCAAGGCATGATCCTGGGCACGAACAACGAAAAAATGAGCAAATCCCGCGGCAACGTCATCAACCCGGACGAAATCGTCGAAACCTACGGCGCGGATACGCTCCGCATCTATGAGATGTTCATGGGGCCGCTGGAGGCGACGAAACCTTGGAACGAAAACGGCGTGGAAGGCGCCCATCGCTTCCTGTCGCGCGTATGGCGCCTCGTCGTCAACGACGACGGCAGCCTGAATCCGAAACTGACGGACGGCGAAGGCAGCGACGACTTCAAACGCGTATGGCATAAAACGATCAAAAAAGTGACCGAAGACATGGAGCATATGCGTTTTAACACGGCCATCAGCCAGCTGATGATTTTCATTAACGACGCGTACAAAGCCGACTCGCTTCCGCGCAAAGCGATCGAGGACTTCACGCAGCTGCTGTCTCCGTTTGCGCCGCATATCGCCGAAGAGCTGTGGGAGCGCCTCGGGCACGAGGAATCGATCACGTACGAACCATGGCCTGTTTTCGACGAAGCTTGGACCGTGGATGCCGAAGTGGAAATCGTGATCCAGGTGAACGGCAAAATCGTACAACGCGCCAAAATCGCCAAAGACATGAGCCAGGAGGCTATGCAGGAGTTCAGCCTGTCCCAGGAGAACGTGCAGGCAGCCATCGCCGGGAAGACCGTGCGCAAGGTGATCGCGGTTCCGGGCAAGCTCGTCAATATCGTAGCGAACTAAATGCATATCTTGAGGATACCGCGAAATCCCGAGCTTGTCCGAAGCTTGGCATAAACGCTGCGGCATCCGAAACAGGGTTTAAAAGCATTAAATCCCCGTACAATCGTACGGGGATTTTTGTTTCCCAAGCCCTTTTGGACAAGGCCGAGCCTGATCACGGCTCGCGAATCGTGGTATCGGGAGGAGCATGCGCGGCTATGTTTTGGTATCGCTTATGAGTCCGTCGCATTTTTTCAAATCCTCTTCGTATTTGGCATGGGTGGTGGCGATCAATTGATGAAACACGCCGTTCAAGCTTTGCCTGAGCAGCGCAAGCGCTTCGGCGGTGATGCCGCCGGGCACGGCGACCCTTTCCTGAAGGTCCAGAGGATGGAAGCCGCCTTCCGTGAGCAGCTTGCCCGTTCCAAGCAGCATTTCCCCGGCCAGGGAGGTGGCTTGTTCGCGCCCGATCCCGGTCACTTCTACGGCGGCTTCGACCCATTGGTCGAGGAAAAAGCTGATAAATGCAGGGCCGCAGCTGGAGAAATCCGAGGAAATACGGACATGCGACTCCGGGATTTCAAGCGGTTTGCTGATCGCGCCGAGCAGCTGTTCAAGCACGAGCCTGTCTTCCGGAGCGATGCGGGTGCCGTACATGCATAAGGAAGCCCCGCTTAAGGTCAAATGCGTGATGCTCGGGATTACTTTGGCGATTTTGCAGGCAAGAGCTTGTTCCAGATGACGAATTTGCACCGGGCTCGTAATGGACACCAGCATCTGGTCCTGCTTGACTTCGTCTTTGATCTCTTCCACTAACGCTTTATACTGAAGCGGTTTTACGCATATGAATACGATATCGCTGTTTTTTACGGTTTCCGCGTTGCTGCTGCATACGTTTAGACCGGGGTGGCGCTGAGCGAGCAAAGCGACTTTTTCTGCCGTACGGTTGCTGGCGAAAACTTGATTTGGCATAAGCGCACCGGAAGTCATGAAGGCGTCGATCAACACGCTTCCCATACTGCCGGTTCCGATGAATCCCACCTTCATATGCTTTCCCTCCTTTCGTGCTTTACGGTAACGGCGCAGTCCTTCTTCTTAATGTATGCAGGTGGGCCTGTACGTCATGACGGTTTTCGGCAGGAAGAGGCTTTTGCCGGACGCCTTTATTGGCAGCGCAGGATCATCCCTAGTCTAGCGGCAGGATCGAAACGGGGTCGGCCGCAGTTTATTAAAAAAAATGAGGTGATCGTATGAAAAAATGGACGCTGGCGATCAGCGCGTGCTGCGCGATATTGGGAAGCGCCGCCATCTTGCTTTCAGGCCTCAAAACCGAAAAGGGCATCGAGGGCTGGGAGCCGTTAAACAACAATCTCGCAAGCGCTTTGGATGGGGAGCGAATGCCGGAATCGAAGAGCGGCGGCGGGCAAGACCCTTCCGGGGCCGCAAAAACCGGGAAGGAAAACATCGGCGCGGAAAACGCCGCAAGTGCGGCCCAAACCCGGCAGCCCAAGCAGTCCGTGCAAACGGAGCTTCAGACCGGCCAGGAAACAGCTTCGGCACCGGAACCGCAAGCGGACAGCAACGTCGCCACCAAAACGGGCACGGGCAGCCCTGCCGGAGAAGCTGCGCCGCCCGGATCCGGGAGTTCGCCTGTACATGCCGCGCCCGACAAGGCTGCCGGAGACCTGGAAACGAAATCTCCGGAAGGCCCATCGGGTCCCAAGGTGAATATTAACACCGCCCAGGCTGCCGAACTGATGACCATTCCGGGCATCGGCGCCAAAAAGGCGCAGGCGATCATCGATTACAGGAACGAACGCGGGCCGTTCAAGAGGGTCGCGGATTTGGACAAGGTAAAAGGGATCGGCCCGAAGATGCTTGAAAAAATAAAGCCCTACATAGAGCTTTAGCCCGGAGATGTGCTACAATAAGACAAACATTCTATGACAAACAAGGTGATAACAGGTGAACGTCGAAACACGAAAAGACTGGGATACATACTTTATGGACATTGCTTACATGGTGTCGACGCGTTCCCGCTGTCCCCGCAGGCATGTCGGGGCCGTGCTCGTTCAGGGCAAAAAGCTGCTCGGTACGGCATACAACGGCGCGCCGATGGGCGTTCCCGATTGTTCGGAGGCCGGCTGCATGATCGCGGAGGAGATCGAAATGATCGAGCAGGACGGCAGGCAGGAAATGGTTAAAAAGCAGCGCTGCGTGCGCACGATCCATGCCGAGCAGAATCTGCTGCTGTTTACGGACCGGATCGACCGGGAGGGCAGTTCGGTATACGTGACGGACGAGCCGTGCTGGACTTGCGCCAACATGCTCGCGAACAGCGGCGTGACGGAAATCGTGTTTCACCGTGCCTATCCGAAGGATTCGGACAAGGTGACGGAGATGATGAAGCAGAAAGGGATCGTTTTCCGCAAACTGTCATCCTACGAACCACCGCGCGAAACGGTCATGACCGTTTGCAATTAACGAAAATATCGATTGTCCATGAGATGCTTTTCGAGGAAGGACCTCTGCCAAAGCGGCGATTGACCGCAGGCAGGGGTTTTTGTTTTTTACTTGCGATGAGCCGGATAGGAGTGAATGAACGTGAAGGGAAGGCCTTTAATCGTCGGAACGGCCGGTTGGCTGGCCGGGAGCAGCCTTGCTTGCGCTTTTTCGGACGCGCGGCTGCTTTTCATCTGGATGGGACTGACGCTTCTGCTCGCCGCTGCCGTGCAGCTGCGCCGGAAGCTGCTGCGGAGCATGCTGATCGCCTGGATCGCGGTAACGCTGTCGGGCGCATACTGGCTGTGGCATGACGCGCGGAACGTCACGTTCCTGCCGGAGGCGCTGGCTGCGGCTGCGGACGAATTAAACGGGATGCCGCTGCATGCCGAGGGGGTCATCGTCTCTTCCGTCGACGTGGACGGGGATCGGGCGGACTTCCAGGCCGAATTGCGGAAGGCGAGCCGAAGCCCGGAGGGTCATGGGAGCAGGGGGGTGCCATCGTCCGAAGGGTTTCGGGAACGGGTCATGGTTCAAGTCAAACTTCTAAGCAAGGAGCAGCAGGACGAAGCCCGCAAGTGGCAGCGGGGAGACCGGATCAAGCTGGACGGAACGCTGGAGCTTCCCGGAAACGCCCGCAATTTCGGCGCTTTCGATTACGCGGCTTATCTGCGGACGCAGCACATCCACTGGCTTTTTAAAACGAAAGGGAGCGAACAAGTTCGGGTTTCCCCGCCGGTTTCGCCTTGGAGCGCGGTGACGATTTTCCGGTGGAACGATCATGCCCGCAGCGGGCTTGGGGATAAACTCGGCCAAATTTTTCGGGAGCCTCACGCCGGATATATGAAAGGCCTGCTGATCGGCATGCAGGACGATATCGACCCCGTGACGTACACGCAGTTTTCGCAGCTGGGCCTGACGCATATTTTGGCGATCTCCGGGATGCATGTCGCGGTATTCGTCGCCAGCTTGCTGTATATTTTTTCCTTATTCAAAATAACCCGCGAAAAGGCCCTTCTGATGGCTATGCTGCTGATTCCCTTGTACGTCCTTTTGTCGGGGGTGAGCCCATCGGTCGTTCGGGCGGGCATCATGGGCATGATCGGGCTTTATGCCGCGAGAAAAGGATGGCTGAAGGACGGACTGAACGTGTTGGCGGCAGCGGCGCTTGCGATGATGCTGTGGAATCCGTATTACCTGCTGAGCGTCAGCTTCCAGCTGTCATTCCTGGTGACGGCCGGGCTGATGGTGTACGTTCCGCTGATGAGCCCGCTCCTTCGCTTTTTGCCGAAACGCATCGCCGGCGCCGTCAATGTGACGCTGGTCGCCCAGCTGGTCTCATTCCCGCTGACCATTTATTACTTTAACCAGTTTTCCCTGCTGTCGTTTGCCGCCAACTTCGTGCTGGTGCCGTTTATTACCTTCCTTACGCTCCCGCTTGGCGCTGCCGCGCTGCTGTTTGGGTGGATCTGGCTGCCGGCGGGCAGGGCATTGGGGCGGGTCGCGGAGCTGACGAGCGATTGGACGTTCCGTCTTGTCCGTTGGCTGAACGGTTTCCCGCAGTTCGTCACGATTTGGAAATCGCCGTCTTTCATGTGGATTGCGGCTTATTTTGTATTGATGTACCTGTTTTTATTTATAGCGAACCGGCAGACGGGAAGGCGCGAAGCCCGGCAGGCGGAAAACGCCGATGACGAAACGGCGGAGCTTGAAGGGAAGGGGAGTTCCTTGGATCCGGATGATGCTGCGCCTAATAAGAGGAAAACGAGAGCCGCGCTTGCCGGAATTATGCTTGCTTTTCTGTTTCTGATATATTGGGAGTATCGGCCTACATCTTTGCACGGGGCGGGGCTCGTACAGTTTCTGGACGTGGGGCAAGGCGACAGCATCCTGATCACGACTCCGGAGGGACGGAACATTCTCGTGGACGGGGGCGGCACGGTCAGCTTCCGCAAGCCCGAAGACGGCTGGAAGGATCGGAAAAATCCGTTTGAAGTCGGCGCCAAGGTGGTCGTCCCCCTGCTCAAGCAGCGGGGAATCCACCGTTTGGATGCGGTGATCGTCACGCACGGAGACCAGGACCATGCGGGGGGCTTGCAGGCGGTTTTGGATCAAATCCCGGTAAAGGCCTTTCTGTTCAACGGAACGCTTTCAGGAACGAAGTCCTTCGACAAGCTGATCGGTACGGCCCTGGAGCGGCGCATTCCCGTGTATGCCGTCCATCAGGGCATGAAGCTGAAGCCGGACAAGCATACGGAGCTTGCCTTCATTTCGCCGATGCTGGACGGCGCGGAGCAGGAAGAGGTTCCGGTGGAAAAAAGCCAAAACCATCTATCGGTGGCGTTTGTGCTGACCATGAACGAAAGGAAGCTGCTGTTTACGGGCGATATGGACCAGGCTGCCGAAGAGGACGTGCTCGGTTGGGCCGGCAGCGGCGTTCAAGCGGCATCGGACCCGCGCTCGTCCGGTGATGCCGGCGGGGCCGATCGGCCCGGCGAAGGCATCGATGTCATCAAAATCGCCCATCACGGCAGCAAGTCGTCCACCGGCGAGGAATGGCTCCGGCATTGGCGGCCGAAAGCCGCGGTCATATCGGCGGGCGTGAACAACTTATACGGCCATCCGCATGCCGATGTCGTGCGGCGGATCGAACGCGATGGGGCCCGCTTGTTCCGGACGGACCAAAACGGCGAAGTCCAAATGCGGATCCGTGCCGAAGGCATACAAATCCGAAGCAAATTCGGTCCTTTCCGCCAATGAATTCCAGCAGGGCGTACAAGGCCCGGACACATGACGGAATTGACACCAATACGTCAGGAAATCGTTCCGATTCTGACAAAATCTTAAAGAATTAAAAGGGAAAAACTCGTAAAATGGATGAGTTGCGTAAGCGATCATGTTTCTTGGTGACGGGCTCACTAGAATTTGGTATCCTTAATTGGGGTTTGCCATCTTCTTTTTCCGAAGAAACGAGACCCGACACCTTCTTACGTACATAAGATATATCGGCCTTATCCATGTATAGAAAAAAGTTGGTTACAAATTGCAACAATTTGACACACTTGCACGTCTGTTAGATTGCAGGGAGAGGGGGATCCTTTGTGGTAGAGCAGGGACTCATAAGAGCCGCTCAATCGGGCGATCGCGACGCTCTAATCACCCTATTAAGAGAAATTGAGCATCAAGTGTACCGCACAGCCTACTATATTTTAAACGACGAACAGGATGCGATGGACGCTTCCCAGGAAGCGCTCATCCGCATCTACACGAAAATCGGCTCCTATGAAGAAAAGGCGCAGTTCAAAACCTGGGTTCAACGGATCGTGACCAACATTTGCATCGACAAATTCAGGCGCACGAAACCGACGGTTTCCATCGATGAGCATGAACTGGTTTTTCAGGACAAACAGAACGTGGAACGCACCGTCATGTCTTCGTACCTGGCCCAGGATATCAAGGAAGCCATCGACCAGCTGCCGGATCATCATAGAAGCGTGATCGTGCTAAGGTATTTGCAGGATTTTTCTTACAATGAAATTGCCGACTGCCTGAACCTTCCGCTGAACACGGTGAAGTCTTACCTGTTCAGGGCCAGGCAGCAGCTCCAGAATATGCTTCAAGAGCATCAGAAAGGTGGTGTATCAGGATGAAATGTCCAGAGGTGGTGGAGTGGATGCACCGTTATTTGGATTATGATTTAAGCGAGGAAGAAACCGTGCAGCTGTATGAGCATTTGAAACATTGTCCTGAATGTACGGAAACCTTTCGGATGCTGAAATCATTGTCCCGGGATCTTGAGGATTTGCCGAAGGTAACGCCCAAATTCAGCATTGTCGACGCCATCATGCCGCAACTGGAAGCCATCGACCAGGCCCGTCAGGAAAAAAGCGCTTCCCGCGAAGAGGAGCCTGCCGAGATGGTACCGGTACCCGCGCGTCCGGCGCGCAAAAGCAAATTCCGCAATTCGATCGTCGGACGTACGGCCATGGGGGCCGTAGCCGCGGTGATCATTTTGGGAGTGGCGATCTATAATTATTCTCCGAAACATCTGTCGACCGCGGAAGAGCCTGCTTTCAAAGAAGCGGGGCAAAAAACGGCCGAAAGCGCGACTTCGTCTGCCGATTCCACGACGGGCAGCGGCGGCGAGCGGCAGGATGTCGAGCCTAAACAGGAAATGCTCTACAGAAGCGACGGCGGCAGCGAGCCTGCGCAAGAAGATGCCGGCGCAGGCGATAGCGGCATGACGGAAATGAAAGCGCAGGACGCTTCCCCTCCGGAAGAGCCTGCGAAGGAACAGCCCGCCCGGTCCGAAACGCCTGCGGATCAGCAGAATTCCAAGGATGCCCGCAGCGCGGGCACGGAAACCGAAGCGACTGCTCCGAAAGACGATGCGGCGGCTAAAAAGCAAGTTCCCCCGGGAGACCTGAAGCCGAAACAAAACTACGCGCAGAAACCTGCCGAAGACGCGGCCAACCAGGATAAAACGGCGGCGAATCAAGATAAAGCCGCGGCGAATCAGGATCAGACCGCCGAGGATCAGGGAAAAGCGACCGCTTCGGGAAATGCGGGCGGCGACGGCGGGGCCAGCGGGGCCAGCGGGGCCAGCCAAGATTCAGCGCAAGGCCAAGCGGTCGCGCCGGATCATCCGGACCAGGAGAAGTCCCTCGCCGATGAAAAAATAACCATGGGCATCAGCTCGATCAAAACCGCGGCGGTCCAGATCAATTCTCCGGACGGCAAATACGCGGCTTCCGTCGAAGACCGCAAGCTGGTCATTTATGCCCTTTCGGATCAGGACGGCCAGAAGAAGGCCGTCAAGACCATCGACCTGCCGGGCAACTGGGTAACCGGGGTCTGGTCTGCGGACAGCACGGTGTTTACTTACCAAACGGCCGATGACCAAGGAACGACGACGAGCAAAACCTATCGCGTCGACGACTCGAAGGTTTCGAATCCTTGACGAGGAATCCATGGGAGACCAAAAATTAGAGATACAAACATGCACCAATACAAGAGATATGGAATAGGATATACCGACAGCATTGAACCAGGATCGTCGTGTAACCACTGGCGGCGGGGTTTCTAGAGCCCTGCCAAGCCGGTGTTTATCATAGATGAGCTGGGACAGGGGGGCCTTCCTGCGGAGGGCCCCTCTGCTGTTTTCCCGGGCCTGGATTTTTGTTAATATAGTTAAGCAGGCCAAAACTTAAGCAGAGTTACATAGATGAAAGGGGGCTTAAGTATGGATGTGAAAACCGCGGTAAAGGCCGTGAAGCAGGGGGATATCTCTCCCGTGTACCTGTTGTACGGAACGGAAAAATACCAGATGAACGAATTTGTGTCTTTTCTCGTGGAGCAGACGATTTCCAAAGAAGAACGCGACTTTGCGCTTGTCCATTACGATTTGGCGGATACGCCCCTGCAGCAGGTGGTCGAAGAGGCGGAGATGGTGCCTTTTATGGTGCCGCGCAAGGTGATCCTCGTGCAGGATGCCTCCGTTTTTACGGCGGGCAAAGATCAGGGCAAAGTGGAGCATCGTCCGGAATCGCTCCTTGAATATATGAACAACCCGGCGGAATACAGCATCCTCGTTTTTATCGTAAACCAGGAGAAGCTTGACGAGCGCAAAAAGATCGTGAAATCCGTCAAAAGCAGCGGCGCGCTTTTATCGTTTATGCCGCTTGGCAGCGAAGATTTGCTGAAATGGGTCGGCAAAAAAGCGAAGGAGCAGGACTGCACGTTTGAAGAAGGGGCCGCGGAGCTCGTCATCCGCAATGCGGGTACCCAGCTGCAGACGCTCGCCGCCGAGATCGACAAGCTCTGCTTGTACGCGGGCAAAGGCGGGATCATCCGCACCGACATGGTAGACCAATTGATCGCGCGCAGCACGGAACAAAACGTGTTTGCCCTTGTGGAGGATATCGCCAACCTAAGGGTAGACCGGGCGCTTTCGATCTTTTACGAGCTGCTGAAGCAGAAGGAAGAGCCGATCAAAATCGCCGCGCTGATCGCAAGGCAGTTTCGCATCATTCTTCAGGTCAAGGACCTGGCAGGGCAAAGTTTTTCCCAGCAGCAAATCGCTTCCCAGCTTGGCCTCCATCCCTACGCCGTCAAAATCGCCGGGGAGCAGGCACGGAAGTTTCAGGCGGCCCAGCTGAAGCAGATTTTGAGCCGTCTCGGCACGCTGGATTACCAAATGAAAACCGGAGCCGTCGACAAGGTGCTGGGCTTGGAATTGTTTTTGCTCAGATTGGCGGCATAAAAACGAAAGCGCAAAAAGGCTGAGGCCGATCGGTTACGGAAACCGGGACGGCTGACCGGCCTTTTTCGCGTTTGCTTAAGAAAAGTCGCGGCCGCCCATCCTTCCGCCTAAACGGCTATGGGCTTGCCGGCTGTTTCAAGGTAATGATCGTGCACTCGGGCACGCTGTCCAGGCGGGACGGCAGGCGGGTGGTGCCGATGCCCCGGTTGACGTACAGCTGCAAGGGCCTGCGGCTGTCGGCATGGAACGTATATAGCCCTTCGGTATACTTGCGGGCAAGCGGCGGAGTATATAGCGGGCCGTATCCCGGCAGCTGAACCTGGCCTCCGTGGCTGTGGCCGGACAACTGAAGGTCTACCGGATATTTGCCCAGCCGGTCGGCCACGTCAGGCTCATGGGCAAGCAGTAGGACGAAGGCATTCCGGTCGATCCCGCTTAACGTCTTGGTTAGATCGGGGGAGCCGAGCAGAAAATCGTCGACCCCTGCCACGACAAGCTTGCTGCGGCCGATGGACAGCGTTTGATGTTCGTTTACGAGCAGCTTGAAGCCGCTGTATGCCATGATGCGGGCGTAAGGACGTTTGGCGCCGCCTCCCTGGTCATGGTTCCCGTATACGGCAAATTTGCCAAGCGGGGCGTTCATTTGCGATAATATCGGAGCGATAGCGCCGGAAACGGGATCGTTTGCGAAGTTGTCGATGAGGTCGCCCGTGAATACGATCATGTCCGGCTTCAGTCCATTGATGCGGGTGACCAGGCTTTGCAGCTTGTCCGGCGAATAGAAGCGGCCCAGATGGATGTCGCTAATCTGAACGATGCGGATCCCGTCCAGGTCGGGGGTAACGGACGCTGCGCCGATGCTTACGTTCTGGAGGCGGAGTAGATTGGGTTCCGTATATCTTGCATAATAGAAGACGGATGCGGCCGCCAGAAGCAGCAAAGCGGCGATCCCATGGAACCATGCGAAGGTTGCGGTTTTTTTAGGTTGATGTTTCATAGGAATCCTTCCTTTCGACGACCAATATACCGGAGCCGCGTTACATGAATGTGACGGAGAAGGCGGCTCCCCTGAAAGGAGATTGCTATGCGGATTTTGATTGCGGACGACAACCGGGATATGCTGCGGATTTTGAGGGCATATTTCGAAAAGGAAGGTTACGAGGTGCAAACGGCCGAAGACGGGGAAGAGGCCTTGGCGGTTTTTTACCGCAAGAGAATCGATCTTGCCGTTTTGGACTGGATGATGCCGAAGTGGAGCGGGCTGGACGTATGCCGGGAAATCAAAGCCCGGTCGGATAAAAAAGTGTTGATCTTAACCGCCAAAAGCGAGGAAGAAGATGAGCTGAAGGCGCTCAGCATCGGAGCGGACGAATACATCCGCAAGCCGTTTCACCCGAAAATTCTCGTTCTCCGTGCCAAAAAGCTGCTGGGAGACGAAAAGGGAATGCGCTACAGGTCGCTTCGAATCGATCTTGAGGGCAGCAAAATATATAAAGATGGCGCGGATTTGCAGGTCACCAAAACCGAATTCGAGCTGATGTGCTGCTTGGTGCGCCATAAAGGCAGGATATTGTCGAGGGACCAACTGCTTGATCTGGTGTGGGGGTTCGATTATTTCGGCGACGCGCGAACGGTGGACACCCATGTCCGCAGGCTGCGGGAGAAGGTCGGCGATCATCTGATCCAAACGCACCGGGGACTCGGCTACAGCGTGGAGGCCGACGATGAATAAGCTTGGCCGCAAGCTGTTTTTGAGCATCGCGTCCGCCGTCCTGCTTATTTTTGTCTTGTTTGTGCTGCTGGCGAACCTGTTCATGCCCAAATATTATATATACAAAACGAAGGAACAGCTCGGGGAAGCCGTGAGTGCGATTTCCGGGCTGCCGGGGCCGCAGTGGACCGAGGCGATTCCGCAGCTGGAGCGGCAGTACCGCGTGACGATCGTCTATGACGACTGGCGGAAGCGGGAAAACGACTTGAACGAATCGCTGCAGCAGCAGCTGACGAAAAAGAAAGTGACGCTGAGCAAGTTTTGGGTGACGGACGCCTCGCTGAAGAAGGCGATCGCCGGAAGCCGGGTCAACAAAATATACGATCAGGGCAAGCTGAAATCCAGCTTTTACGCCGGCTTGATCCGCAAGGACGACTCCATCGTCCTGGTCGGGTCGTCGATGGCTTACGTCAGCGAGGCGATCGGGATGATCAACGAATTCATTTTGATCCTGGCGGTCGGTTCGGTCCTGATCATCGTCCTGACGGTTTGGCTTTTGTCGTACCGCATGACAAAACCGCTGAAGGAGCTGGGGCAGGTCGCGAAGGATATCTCGGAGCTCCGCTTCCGGAAAGCCCGGGTCGGCGCCCGGGACGAAATCGGCGAGCTGGCGGAAAGCATCAACGCCATGAGCGACAAGCTGAAGGCGGCGCATGCCGATTTGTCCCGAAAAAACGCGAGCCTGAAACGGTTTATGGCCGGCATGACGCATGAGCTCAAAACGCCGGTTTCGCTCATTCAGGCTTATGCCGAAGGCATGCAGGACGGGCTGGACGACGGCAGCTACGCCGCCACCATTTTGCGCCAAAACGAGGGGCTGGCGAAGCTCATCGACGAGTTTTTGGACTTTGCGAAAATCGAAAGGGACGAGCTAGAACGGCGGCCGGTGGCGGTAAAGGAACTGTTCCGCGAATGCGCCGAAACGTTCTCCATCGAGCTTGCGGCGAAACGTTTGAAGCTGGCCCTGCGCGACGATTTGCCGGGAAACCCGTGCATCGAGGCGGACCCGGATCAAATGCGGATGGTATTTCGGAATTTGATCGGCAATGCGGTAAAATACGCGGCGGGCGAACGGATCGACGTATCGTTCGGAAAGCTTGGGGATGAAATCGAACTGCGGATCAGCAACCGCTTTGCGGGAGAGATCGCCGACGCCTCCCGGCTGTGGGAGCCCTTTTACGTGGAGGAAAGCTCGCGGCATAAAGAGTTGTCGGGAACGGGCCTCGGGCTTGCGATCGTCAAAACCGTTTTGGACCGGCACGGCTTCCGCTGCCATGCGGAGACGGAGGATCAAACGATCCGTTTTTATATCGGTTTCAAGGAAAAAAGCCCTCGTTCCGCTTAAAGCGGGCGAGGGCTTTCCAAGCCTCATACCGGGCAGCCAAGGAAAGCGCTTTAGTGATTTATCGCCCTAGAGGACGAAGGCGTTTCCGTTTGGCGGCTGAATCGTCCGGACCACAAGGCAAGGCCCATCGTCAGCAGCAGCAAAATGCCGGTCAGCAAAAAGACGGTATGGATGCTGAACACGCCGCTGATGGCGCCGCCCGCAAGCGGGCCGAGCATGCCGCCCAGCTGGTTCGACGTCTGGCTCAAACTGAAGGCCCTGCCGCGGAATTCGGCCGAAGTCGCCCGTACCACCAGGCCGTTGAGGGCCGGGAATACCGCGCAGAAAAAACATCCGTACAAAAACCGGACGACCGAAAACGCCCAAATGTTATGGAAAGGAATTTGCAGCAGCGAGCCGACGCCTCCCGCAAACAATCCGATCAAAAGCACCTTCTGAAAGCCGATTTTATCCGCAAGTTTCCCCCAGCGGGAAGCGAACAGGATGCTGGCGATGCCGACCAGGGAAAAAATGATGCCGGCCAGAATCGAGGCGTCGGAAGCCGAATGGCCGATCTCCACGATATAAAGCGGGAGCACCGGTTCGATGGTCATGACCGAAAACTGCGTAAACATCGTCAGCAGCAGCACGACCAGAAGCAGCTTGTTATCGGCGGCCAGCTTGATCGTGCTCAGCACGGACACGCGTCCTTTGCCGGGAACGAATTTTTCTTCCTTGACGTAAAAGATGACGAGCAAAGTGGCAAGAAAACAAAGCACCCCTGCGCTGGCGAACGCCAAGCGGTTATCGAACAGCTTCGACAGCACGCCGCCCAACAGCGGCCCCATGATGCTGCCCGTCGCCGTCGCGGTCGACATCGTGGAAAGGGCGTAGCCGACTTTATGTTCGGGCGTGTTGGTGCCGACGATGGCGATCGCCCCGGGGATGAAGCCGGAAAGCAGGCCCTGCAGAATCCGCAAGATGAGCAGCTGCACCGGGCTGGTCACGAACGAAGTCAGGATATAAATGACGCACAGGACGAAACCGGCGCGAACGATCATCGCCTTGCGGCCGTATTTGTCGCCGACGGCGCCCCAGAACGGGGAGGATAGCGCCCCTGCCAAAAACGCGCTGCTGAACAGCAAGCCGGACCACATTTCAACGTTTTCGGTCGTGCCGATTTGGATGAGAAAGATCGGGAGAAACGGAACCACCATGGAGAAGCTTGAAGAGACGATAAAAGAACCGAACCATAACACCCATAAGTTTTTCTTCCAGATTTCCATTGCTCGTCAACCTCCTGACTTGATGAGTGGGCTTGATTGCAAGAAAAATGTATGTACGGGATATTGAATCAAAAAGTCCTGACCAGCTGGGTTGGCTGTTCAGGACTTTTCATTTTCATCGTATGGATAGCGCACCTTATGCTTGTGCAGTCAGGGCGTTCAGTTTTTGCGCCAAGCGGGATTTCTTGCGGCTTGCAGCATTTTTGTGGATGAGACCTTTTGTCACAGCCTTGTCCAGCTTCTGGGAAGCGGCTTGAACTGCAGCTTTAGCAGCTTCAACTTCGTTATTAGCCAGCGCGGCATCAGCGGCTTTCACGGCTGTGCGGAGCGCGGATTTTTGGGAAGCATTAAGCGCACGGCGTTTTTCGTTCGTTTTTACGCGTTTAACGGCGGATTTAATGTTTGGCATTGCATTCACCTCCTGTAAGGCATTCGAGAACTTCAAATGGTTCACAACTTAAAATAGTTTAGCATGGGGTACCGCAAAAAGCAATACTAAGGCTTGCATAATCGGAGGCCGCCTCCCGCACACTATAACGAAAAAGGCAAAGGAGGATGATTTTGAGATGGAATTGGATCTGCAAAAATACAACGTGCGCACCGATCTGGCGGTGGACGCCAGAGAGCTTGCCGCGAAGCAATATCCGGATTCGATCCCGGGCGTGGATGAAGAGGTATCGGAAAAGGACGGGATCAAGGTGACCCGGCTGAACGTGCTGACGGACGAAGGTTCGCAAGCGATCGGCCGCATCAAAGGCCATTACGTGACGCTGGAGGTACCTGGACTTCGGAACGGCGATACCGGTTTGCAGGAACGGGTGACGGAGGCTTTTGCCAGGGAGTTCGAGGACTTTCTGACGCTGATCGGCATTCAAAAGAAAGACACCGTGCTTATCGTCGGCCTGGGAAACTGGAATGTCACGCCGGACTCGCTCGGCCCGCTCGTGGTGGAGAACGTGCTGGTGACCCGCCAATATTTTGAGCTGATGCCGGATCAGGTCGCGCCGGGTTACCGCCAAATCAGCGCGATCGCGCCGGGCGTGCTCGGCATTACGGGCATCGAATCGAGCGAAATCGTTCAGGGCATCGTCGACCGGACGAAGCCGGACCTGATCATCGCCATCGACGCGCTGGCCTCCCGTTCGCTGGAACGGGTGAACACGACGATCCAAATCGCCGATATCGGCATCCACCCGGGTTCGGGCATCGGCAACAAGCGGCGCGGCTTGACCAAAGAGGTGCTCGGCGTTCCCTGCATCGCCATCGGCGTGCCGACGGTATGTTATGCTTCGACGATCGTCAACAACGTGATGGAAATGATGAAAAAGCATTTTGGCGGGAACCAGAACCAGACGCGCGAAATCATGGGGCTGCTCGACAGCATCTCCGAAAACGAGCGGCTGGCCCTGGTCAAAGAGGTGCTGGAGCCGCTTGGCCATGACCTGATCGTCACGCCGAAAGAAATCGACGAATTCATCGAGGATATCGCCAACATCGTGGCCAGCGGATTAAACGCCTCGCTGCACGAGGCCGTGGATCCGGGCAATTCGGGGGCCTACACCCACTAAGGCCGGTCGGCCGTTTGTCCGTTACGAACGAATCAGGAAGCCTGCGAATCTATCGCGGCTTCTTTTTTTTCTCGCAAATATATCATTTTTGGTTCTAGCGAATCTTCCGGGCTCATAGTTTTGAAGTATAAGAGAGTTCAGGAGGACGACACAATGAGAAATGGATTTCGACTGTGGAATATCCGCAAATGGAGAACGAAGATGCTGCATATGCTGTCGATGGGGCGGACGTTTTTGCTGCTGATGCTCGGGTCGTTTCTATTTTTTGTCATGCTGGGGCTGGGCGGGATGGCGGAAAACAAATTGAACACCTCCCCCGTTTCGTCCATGAAAGGTTTTGCGGGATCGCTGTCCAGCGGGTTTTTTATGGACATGCTGGGGATGGAGGTGCCGCATCTGGATAAGGAAAAGGGAACGTCGGCGTTTTCGGGCGAAAAAATGACCACCTTCGTGTTTCAAATGCTGACGAGCGTGAATCCCCGCGATCCGAAAAGCCTGCTGGCCAAGGAAATGCCGGGCATGGGGACGACCGATCCGGTGCTGCTGAGAAGCGCCTCCGGCAACCAGAACTTAGACCCGCCCGAAGATTTCCATCTGCCGCCCGAACCCGAAACGGAGGGCAAAAGCGAGCAGCCGTCCAAAGCAGAGGAACCCAAAGAGGCGGAGAAGCCGCCGGCGAAAGAGCCCGAGCCCGGCGCCAAAAAAGAGCCCGGAAATCCGGGAGCGGCCAAGCAGGAGCCGAAAGGGCAGGACAAAGCGCAGACGCCGCCCGCCGCAAACGCAGGCAAAAAGGTCGTGATGATCTACCACTCGCACCCGAGAGAGGCGTATAACCCGCTGCTGGGCAAAACCAGCGACAACCCGAGCTCCACGTCGCCCGACAAAAACGTCATGCTGGTCGGGAAATACGTGGCCGACAAGCTGGATAAGATGGGGGTAGGGGCGATCCATTCGCAGAAGGATTATATGTCGGCCGTTGATAATTACAATTATAACTATTCATATAAATATTCCCGTCAAACGGTTAAAGAGGCCATGGCGCAAAACAGCGGGCTTGCCTACTTGATCGACATCCACCGGGATTCCCAAAAACACGGGAAAACGACAACGTCCATTCATGGAAAAAATTATGCCCAGGTGTTTTTCATCATCGGCCACGCCAACAAAAACTGGCGGAAAAACGAGGCGTTCGCCAATGCCATCCACGAGCGTTTGGAGAAATCGTATCCGGGAATATCGCGCGGAGTTTGGGGCAAAACTTCATCTCAAGGCAACGGCGAATATAACCAATCCCTGTCGGAGCACAGCATTTTGATCGAAGTCGGCGGCATCGACAGCACCGAGGAAGAATTGAAGAGAACCGCGGACGTCCTGGCGCAAATGATCGCCGAAGTGTATTTCAAGGAACAGAAAGCGGAGAAAGCCAGCGCCGACAAGTCGGGTTCCGCGCAAAAAGCAGGGTCCGGCAGTTAATCCAAAGCGAAGACGGAAATGGATGGAAGGAGAGACCGGTCATGTCGAAATGGGCGAAAAGAATTTGGATGGTGGGCGTTTGGGCCGGCATCGGCGTGCTGGTCGGCATGCAGCTCGCAAGCTCCGGCGGGCCCGCCCCCGACTCCGGGAAAAACCCGGCATACGCAAGCACCCAAGCCGCGGCGGCGGGCAATGGACAAGCCCCTGCGCCCAAAAGCTCGAACCGTTTCAAGGTCGAGGAAAAAGAGCCCGAGCAGGTCGAAGCGAAGGAAGACGGCCCGCAAACGCCGGAGCAAATTCTGTCGCCGGAGACGGGCAAACCGACGGTGGACGTTCTGGCGGACAAAACGGCCGGGCTGCTGCAAAATCTATCGCAAAAAGGCATCCGGCTGGTCGTCTCCGTCTTCGATTCCATCACCGAGTAATTCCGGCCCGCCAGTGGGATTGCCCGCCTTTATTTCAACTGCTATAATGAATTGATTGACACATCAGGCTGTTTTGGGGGTAGGGCATGACAGACGTACAAGCAAGGCAAAAAAATATTCGGAATTTCTGCATCATTGCACATATAGACCACGGCAAATCGACGCTCGCCGACCGGATTTTGGAGTACACCGGCGCGCTGACGTCCCGTGAAATGCAGGATCAGGTGCTCGATCAGATGGATTTGGAACGCGAACGCGGCATTACGATCAAGCTGCAGGCCGTACATCTTACATACAAGGCGGATGACGGCCAGGAATATTTGCTCAATTTGATCGACACGCCGGGACACGTCGATTTTACCTATGAAGTGTCGCGAAGCCTCGCCGCATGCGAAGGCGCGCTGCTCGTCGTGGACGCCGCGCAGGGAATCGAAGCCCAGACGCTGGCCAACGTGTATTTGGCTTTGGACAACAATTTGGAGATCATTCCGGTCATCAACAAAATCGACCTGCCGAGCGCCGATCCGGACCGCGTCAAGCAGGAAATCGAAGACGTCATCGGCCTCGACGCCAGCGAAGCCGTGCTTGCTTCGGCCAAGGCGGGAATCGGGATCAAGGAAATTTTGGAGCAGATCGTCAAGCAGGTTCCGCCGCCGTCCGGCGAAGCGGATGAGCCGCTGAAGGCCCTCATTTTCGACTCGCATTACGACCCGTACAAAGGCGTCATCGTTTATGTCCGCGTCGTCAACGGCAGCATTAAAGCCGGCTCCAAAATCAAAATGATGGCGACGAACAAAACGTTCGAGGTCATCGAAGTCGGGGCGTTCAAGCCGCGGATGACGATCGTGGACGAACTCAAGGTCGGCGACGTCGGCTTCATCGTGGCCGGCATCAAGCATGTCGGGGATACCCGGGTCGGCGATACCGTCACGGACGCGAAAAACCCGACGCCGGAGCCGCTGCCGGGCTACCGCAAAATCAATCCGATGGTGTACTGCGGTTTGTACCCGATCGAAACGTCGGAATACAACGATTTGCGCGAAGCGCTGGAGAAGCTCCAGCTGAACGACGCGTCGCTCAGCTTCGAGCCGGAAACCTCGAGCGCCCTCGGCTTCGGCTTCCGCTGCGGATTCCTCGGACTCCTTCATATGGAGATCATCCAGGAGCGCATCGAGCGGGAGTTCAACATTCCGCTCATCACGACGGCGCCGAGCGTTATTTACCGCGTTACGCTGACGAACGGCGACGTCATCGAGATCGACAACCCGTCGAACTATCCGGAAATCGGCAAAATCGATTCGGTGGAAGAGCCTTACGTCAAAGCGGCGATCATCGTGCCGAACGATTACGTCGGTACGGTCATGGAGCTGTGCCAGGGCAAACGCGGCGAATTCGTGAACATGGAGTACCTGGATACGACCCGGGTCACGATCACGTACGAAATCCCGCTGTCGGAAATCGTATACGATTTCTTCGACCAGCTGAAATCCGGAACCAAAGGGTACGCCTCGTTCGACTATGAAATGTCGGGGTACCGGAAATCCAATCTCGTGAAAATGGACATTTTGCTGAACGGCGAGCAGGTGGACGCTTTGTCGTTTATCGTGCACCGCGACCGGGCTTACCAGCGCGGGCGGGTCATTTGCGAAAAGCTGCGCGAGCTGATTCCGCGCCAAATGTTCGAGGTGCCGATCCAGGCCTCCGTCGGAACGAAGGTCGTGGCCCGCGAAACCGTCAAAGCGATGCGCAAAAACGTCCTTGCCAAATGTTACGGCGGCGACATTTCGCGGAAGCGGAAGCTGCTGGAGAAACAAAAGGAAGGCAAAAAACGCATGAAGCAGGTCGGCTCCGTCGAAGTGCCGCAGGAAGCGTTCATGGCCGTCCTGAAAATCGACGACAACTAAGTTCAATGTGACGGAAGAGCCGCTGGAGCGGCTTTTCCCATGATTATAGGGCGTATTCGTTTTCATTCCCGAAAAAGGATGCGCCGGTTTCGGAGCTTTAGCCCTACGGGGTTGGGGCTTTTTTAAAATGTACAGAACAAGGAGGGAATTGAACCATGACAGCATTACAGCCGCAAACGGCGAGCGACCGATCCCAAGGAACACCGAAACCGCAGGCGGTCTATCTTCACATTCCCTTTTGCACGAACAAGTGCTTTTATTGCGATTTCAATTCCTACGTGCTGAAAAATCAGCCGGTCATGGAATATTTGCAGGGGCTTGAACGCGAAATGGAACGGACGGTCAAGGAGGTTCCGCCGGGCGTCATCCGGTCCGTTTTCGTCGGCGGCGGCACGCCGACCGTGCTGAAGCCGGACGAGATGGCCTACTTCCTGAAGACGGTCCGCACCTATTTTCCGGATTGGGCCGAAGACATCGAGTTTTCGATGGAGGCAAACCCGGGTACGACGGACCTCGAAAAGCTGTCGGTCATGCGCGAAGGCGGCGTCAACCGCGTCAGCTTCGGCGTGCAATCGTTCCAGAACGAGCTGCTTCAGGGCATCGGGCGCATCCATGATACGGACGACGTGTACCAAAGCCTCGAAAACGCCCGCAAAGCCGGCTTCGAAAACCTGTCGATCGACCTGATGTTCGGCCTGCCGAACCAGACGGTGGACATGCTTGCCGAAAGCGTGGAGAAAGCGCTGGCGCTCGACCTGCCGCATTATTCCATTTACAGCCTGAAGGTCGAGGAAAACACGCTTTTCCATACGATGTACAAAAAAAACCAGCTGCCGCTCCCAAGCGAAGACGAAGAGCTGAAAATGTACCTTCTATTAATGGAGCGGATGAAAAAAGCCGGCTACGTGCAATATGAGATCAGCAATTTTGCCAAACCCGGTTATCACAGCCGCCACAACATGGCGTATTGGCTGAACGAAGATTATTACGGGCTTGGGGCGGGGGCCCACGGCTATGTCGGGCGCCGGCGCCACATGAACATTAAAGGCGTCAACCCGTATACGGAAGCGACGAAGGAAGGGCTGCCGCGGCTGGAGTCGTTCGAGGTTTCCCGCGAGGAAGCGATGGAGGATTTCATGATGGTCGGCCTGCGCGTGCTGAGCGGGGTGTCGAACCGCCATTTCGAGGAGCAGTTCGGAGTCCGGATCGAAGACGTGTTTGCGGAGCCGCTGCATAAAATGCTGGATGCGGGTCTGCTCGAACCGACGGATGCGGGATACCGCCTCAGCGAAAAGGGGCTCTTGTTCGGAAACGACGTATTCGGCGAATTTATCGGGTATTTGACGGTCGAAGAATAGGCTTGCGCTTCTATACGCGATGTTGTATATTTATTCATATTATAAAACAGCGACGCGTAGAGGATGCGCAAAAGTCCCCGGGCCCTAGCCTGCTTTGCTCCATCCTCGAATAGGAGGAGAAGTAGGATGCCGGCTGTAGTGACGTGCAGGGTTGCGGTCCCGAAGGATATCGAGCCGCTTTTTCAGATGATCGATGGATATGCGAAAAAAGGGATTATGCTGCCCCGGTCCCGCAAGGTGCTGGAGAAGCAGCTCGACCAGTTCGTCGTGGCGGAAGTGGACGGCACCGTCATCGGCTGCGGCTCGTTATGCCGCCTCGGAAACGACTTGGTCGAAATCCGGTCCTTGGGGATCATGGACGGGTACAAGGGACTCGGCATCGGTTCGATGCTCGTAAACAAGCTGACCGAGGAAGCCAGACGGCAGGGCATTCCGAAAATCATGGCGTTGACGTACGAGGTATCCTTTTTCGTGAAAAACGGCTTTTCGGTCGTGGAGAAGGAGATCTTTCCGGAAAAGGTGTGGACCGACTGCGTGAACTGCAGCAAGCAGTCCTGCTGCGACGAGATCGCCGTGCTGAAGATGCTGGATTAATACCGTTTATGGAGATCAAACGTGGACCGCTTTCAAGCAAACCCGGTGTTCAGGGTTGCGAGGAAGCGGTTTTGTTTCAGGTGCGGGACTTGACCGTGAAGAATGGAGACCAGGGCGCCTTAAACCGCCAATCGTGACGCAAGCACAGAATCCCCCGCACATGCCGAACCGACTTGACAATGCTCAGGTCAGTTTGGTATTTTTGTAGTAGTGGTTAGCACTCGTTAGAGTCGAGTGCTAACGATGCAAAATGAACGACCAAAGGGAGGGGAAGACATGCTAACCGAACGCCAAAGATTAATCCTGAATGCCATCGTGGACGATTACATCCGTTCTGCGGAACCTGTCGGCTCGCGCAGCATATCGAAACGGGGAGATGTCGGCTTTAGTCCTGCGACCATACGGAACGAAATGGCTGATTTGGAGGAGCTTGGTTTTTTGGAGCAGCCACATACATCGGCCGGGCGCATCCCTTCTCATAAAGGTTATCGATATTACGTGGACCACCTTGATCCGACGTACCAGAATTTTTCCGCCGAGCTGCGCACGCTGCGCGCTTTTTTCGCGGAAAAGCTGAACGCCACGGAGCAGGTGATCCAGCATGCGGCCATGATTCTTTCCAATATCACCAACTACACTTCCATCCTGCTTGGGCCGGAAGTTTTTCATACGTCATTGCGTCATTTTCAGCTGCTTTCCTTAAACGAAACGACCGCAGTGGCGATTATCGTGACCAGCACGGGCCAGGTCGAAAGCAAAACGGTGTCCGTGCCGCCAGGCGTTTCCGTTTCGGAGATGGAAAAAGTGGTGAACCTGCTGAACAGCAAACTGGTGAACGTTCCGCTCTACAAGCTGAAAACGAGGCTCTATCGCGAGCTCGGCCAGGAAATGCAGCGTCATTTGACCAATTTCGAAGAGATCATGAGCATCCTGGACAACATATTCGTCGAAGAAGAGTCCGACCAGCGCGTGTATTTGAGCGGCGCGACGAATATGCTTACGCAGCCCGAGTTCAAAGACGTCGAGAAAGTGAAGGATATTTTGGATCTTCTTGAAGAGACGCCGACGCTGACGAAAATGATGGCTTCGATGCAGGGGGCGGCCGGGGTTCAGGTGCGGATCGGCACCGAAAACGACCACGAGGCGTTTGCCAACTGCAGCCTGATCACGGCGACTTATTCGCTGGACGGGGAAGCGCTTGGAACGATCGGCATTTTGGGCCCTACGCGGATGGAATACGCCAAGGTGATGAGCCTGCTCGGCATTTTGTCCAAGGATCTGACCGCGATGCTGTCGAAGCTGAATAAATAAGGGAGGCTGGAAGACGGATGAGTCAAGGTCAGCAGCCGGTGCGTGAAGGCGAGGAACGTTACGCTTCGCTGCTTAACAACAGCAACGCCGTTCGCGCCGTCACCTCGGCGGTCGAAGGAACCCTCGGACCCAAAGGGCTTGACGTCATGCTGGTGGGAGACCGCGGGGAAGTGATCATTACCAACGACGGGGTAACCATCCTCGATAAAATGGACGTCAGCCATCCTGCGGCCAGGCTCCTGATCCAGGTGGCCCGGTCGCAGCAGCAAAAAGTCGGAGACGGCACGACGACGGCCACCGTCCTGGCCGGAGCGCTCGTTCAGGAAGGCGTCGCCCAAATCGTCAAAGGGGTGCCTGCATCCAAAGTCGTGGCCGGCATGCAGCAGGGCGTCCGCATGGCGGCCGATTCCCTCCGGAGCAGGGCGAGGGAGATCGGCGACCTGGACGATCCTTTGCTCGCCAAAGCCGTCTATGTTGCCGGCAGGGAACGGGAGGAGATCGTCTCGCTTGTCATGGAAGCAGCCGGGATCGTCGGGCTGCGCAAGCTGAGAGATCCTTCCTATTCCCTCGCCGAGGCGGTTACGGCCCACGAAAAAGGCAATAATGAAGTATTTGAAGGACTTCTGCTGAGACAGGCGCCTTTGTATCCGCATGATGCCCCGGATCTTTCCGATACCCGCATCCTTATTTTGCACGATGCGCTCGAGCCGGAAACGTTGGATGAGGAAGTGTTGACGACCGAGGCCGGTTTTGCCCGCTATATGGAGCTGCGGGAACGATTTGCCCGCGATTTGCATGTGCTGGCGGAACTTGGCGTTGGCCTGATTTTGCTTGAAAAGGGAATACATCCGGATGCCGAGCAGTTCTGCATGGACCACGGCATCATGGTGGTTCCCCGGGTAAGCCGGAAGGACCTGGCCCGCGTCAGCCTGATGACGGGAGCCGTGCCGCTGCGGCGGACGGCTTTACATAAGGAGCCGGAGTCGTTGTCAAGACAGCTCGGCTTTACTCCGCAGGCGCGTTACGACGAACAGCTGGAGCGCGTACGGATCCGCAGCGGCGGACAGAAGGAAGACCCTGTCGTCACGCTGATCGTCGGGGCCAGCACGGCCGAGGTCGTCGGCGAAGCGGCCCGGATTGCCGCGGATGCGGCCTCCGCGCTGCAGGCGGCCATCTCCGGCGGGATTCTTCCCGGCGGCGGGACCGCGGAGCTTGCCGTTTCCTACGAGCTGGAGCGCCGACGCGAGGCGGTGAAGGGGATGGAAGCCTACGGCATTGCCGCCGTGGCCGCCGCCCTGCGCAAGCCTATGGCTCAAATTCTATTGAACGCCGGCTACAATCCGCTCGAAAAAATGGAAGAGGCCCGTGCCGCGCAGCTGGCTGAACATTGCGACGGCATGGGCATCGATTGCGATACCGGGCTTGTCATCCATTACGAGGATCAAGGCATCGTCGATCCCGCGCTCGTTAAAATCCATGGACTGCTGACGGCCGGCGAAGTCGCGGCGGCCGTGCTGCGCATTCATAACGTCATCAAGATGAGAGGCAGCCGAAATGAATGAACGTCGCTAAAGAGTCGCTAAAGAAAAGTAAGTTCGACGCCAAAAAAGATAGAGCATATTAAGGAGGTGAAGACATCTTGAAAGAAAACCAGCAATTTCAAGAAAACGAAAACGAATTGAATGAAAACCAAAACATCGAGGAAGCGGCCGAACAAGAAAAAGCGGCTGCCGAGGCGGGCACAGATGCTTCTTCTGCGGAAGAGGAACATGCGGGAGCGGTTGACCCGGCGCAGCTTCAAAGCGAGGTACAGCGTCTTCAATCGCTTGCCGACGAATATCAGCAGCGCGCACTGCGGACCCAAGCGGATTTTGACAACTTCCGCAAACGGACCTTGAAGGAAAAAGAGGATTTTGCTAAATACGCTTCCTCCAAGCTGATTACGGAACTGCTGCCGATCATCGACAATTTTGACCGGGCGATTTCCGCTGCCGGCGACAATGCCGAGATCGAATCTTTCGCCAAGGGCGTGGGCATGATTTTCCGCCAGCTCGAAGGCGTGCTGAAGGCTGAAGGCCTTGAAGCGATGGATTCGGTAGGAAAGCCGTTTAACCCCGAATTCCATCAAGCGATCATGCAGGTGGAAAGCGAAGAATACGAAGAAGGCATCGTCGTTGAGGAAGTCCAAAAGGGCTACATGCTAAAAGATAGAGTGCTGCGACCGGCCATGGTCAAAGTCAGCATGTAATTCGGCGGCTTTTGAATATAAAGCGTCTGATTCATAAATGAAGGAGGATATTTTCTCATGAGTAAAGTTATCGGTATTGACCTTGGAACAACCAACTCCTGCGTAGCCGTGATGGAAGGCGGCGAAGCAGTCGTAATCCCGAACCCGGAAGGCGCGCGCACGACCCCTTCGGTCGTCGGTTTCAAAAAAGACGGCGAGCGCATCGTCGGCGAAACGGCAAAACGCCAGGCCATTACGAACCCTGACCGTACCATCATCTCCATCAAACGCCATATGGGCTCCAACCACAAGGAAGTCATCGACGGCAAAGAATATACGCCGCAAGAAATTTCGGCGATGATTTTGCAGAAGCTGAAATCCGATGCCGAAGCCTATCTGGGACAGCCGGTGACCCAAGCGGTCATTACGGTTCCTGCATACTTTAACGACAGCCAGCGCCAAGCAACGAAAGACGCGGGCAAAATCGCGGGCCTGGAAGTTCTCCGGATCGTCAACGAACCGACGGCGGCAGCGCTGGCCTACGGCCTCGAAAAATCGGAAGACCAAACGATCCTGGTTTATGACCTTGGCGGCGGTACGTTCGACGTATCCATCCTGGAACTGGGCGACGGCTTCTTCGAAGTAAAAGCGACCAGCGGCGACAACCACCTGGGCGGCGACGACTTCGACCAAGTCATCATCGATTACCTCGTCAACGAGTTCAAAAAAGAACAGGGCATCGACCTGAGCAAAGACAAAGCGGCCGTTCAGCGTCTGAAAGACGCGGCGGAAAAAGCGAAAAAAGAACTTTCCGGCGTACTGACCACGACGATCTCCCTGCCGTTCATCACGGTCGTCGACGGCGTTCCTCAGCACTTGGAAGTGAACCTGACCCGGGCCAAATTCGAAGAGATCTCCGCAGACCTCGTCGAACGTACGCTGGGTCCTACCCGTCAAGCGCTCAGCGATGCGGGCATGACTCCGAACGACATCGACAAAGTCGTGCTTGTCGGCGGCTCGACGCGTATTCCTGCCGTTCAGGAAGCGATCAAAAAACTGACGGGCAAAGAGCCTCATAAAGGCGTAAACCCTGACGAAGTCGTCGCGCTGGGCGCAGCGGTGCAAGCCGGCGTGCTGACGGGCGACGTCAAAGACGTCGTATTGCTGGACGTAACTCCGCTGTCCCTCGGTATCGAAACCGCAGGCGGCGTATTCACGAAAATGATCGAGCGCAACACGACGATCCCTACAAGCAAATCGCAGATTTTCTCTACGTACGCCGACAACCAGCCAAGCGTGGAAATCCATGTGCTGCAGGGCGAACGCCAAATGGCGGCCGGCAACAAAACGCTGGGACGCTTTATGCTTGGGGACATCCCTCCGGCACCTCGCGGCGTGCCGCAAATCGAAGTTACGTTCGACATCGACGCGAACGGGATCGTCAACGTGTCCGCTACGGATAAAGGCACGAACAAAACGCAAAAAATCACGATCACTTCTTCCAGCGGCCTCAGCGACGAGGAAGTGGAACGCATGATGAAAGACGCCGAGGCGCATGCCGAGGAAGACCGCAAACGCAAAGAATTGGTTGAAGCGAAAAACAACGCCGACCAGCTCGTATATTCCACCGAAAAAACGATCAAGGACCTCGGCGACAAAGTCGATGCGGCGGAAGTGGAAAAAGCGAACGCAGCCAAAGACAAAGTGAAAGCGGCGATCGAATCCGACGACCTCGAGCAAATCAAAAAAGCAACCGAAGAGTTGACCGAAATCGTGCAGCAGCTTTCCGTGAAGTTGTATGAGCAAGCGGCTCAGGCTCAGCAAGGCGCAGAAGGGGCTCAAGGCGGCCAGGAAGGCGCAGCTAAAAAGGACAACGTCGTCGACGCGGATTACGAGGTTGTTGACGAGGATAAAAAACAAGGTTAACCTTAAGAAAGTTATGTTCAGGAAGGGAAGGTCAAAGCCGGGGCATCCCAGGTGCTTCGGCTTTCCTTTTTCCATGAGCGGCATATTCCAGAGGACACAACGGGGGTGGAAGAGTGGCTGATAAGCGTGATTATTATGAGGTGCTTGGCGTCGGCAAAAACGCTTCGGAAGACGAAATCAAAAAAGCTTACCGCAAGCTGGCCCGCCAATATCACCCGGACGTCAACAAAGCGGCTGACGCCGAAGCCAAGTTCAAGGAAGTCAAGGAAGCTTATGACGTGCTCAGCGACAGCCAAAAACGCGCCACTTATGACCAGTACGGACATATCGATCCGAACCAGGGCATGGGCGGAGGATTCCAGGGAGCGGATTTTGGCGGCTTCGGCGACATTTTCGACATGTTTTTCGGCGGCGGCGGCCGTCGCGACCCGAATGCGCCGCAGCGGGGGAATGACCTTCAATATACGATGACCATCGAATTCAAGGAAGCGGTATTCGGCGTGGAAAAGGATATTACGATTCCGCGCACGGAAAACTGCGACACCTGCCACGGAACCGGCGCCAAGCCGGGCACGAAGCCGCAAACCTGTTCCGTGTGCCACGGCTCCGGCCAGCAGGAAGTGGTACAAAACACGCCGTTCGGGCGCATGGTGAACCGCCGCAGCTGTTCGAACTGTAACGGCACCGGCCAGATCATCAAGGATAAATGCTCGACTTGCGGCGGCAGCGGCAAAGTGAAAAAGCAGCGCAAAATTCATGTCAAAATTCCTGCCGGCGTGGACGACGGCGCCCAGCTCCGCATGACGGGCGAAGGCGAAGGCGGCCTGCGCGGCGGCCCTTCGGGCGACCTTTACATCGTCATTCGGGTCAAATCCCATGATTTCTTCGAACGCGAAGGGGACGACATCTACTGCGAAATTCCGCTGACCTTCGCCCAGGCCGCGCTTGGGGACGAGATCGAAATCCCGACGCTGACGGAAAAAGTGAAGCTGAAAATTCCTGCGGGCACCCAAACGGGAACTTATTTCCGTTTGCGGGGCAAAGGCGTTCCGCGCCTGCGCGGCATCGGGCAAGGCGACCAGCACGTGAAGGTCGTCGTCGTTACGCCAAGCAAGCTGAGCGATGAGCAGAAAGAGCTGCTTCGCCAGTTTGCCGCCCTTGACGGCGAGCAGACGCACGAGCATGAACAATCGTTTTTCGACCGCATGAAACGCGCTTTCCGCGGGGAATAATGGATATATACGCACGACGGGGAACCGGCCATTTGTTGGCCGGTTTTTTTCGTGTCCAAAGCCGGCTAGCCGCGCTTTCGTCGGAATCCGGCGCATATTCGGTCCGCATAAGGCAAAATCTAACCAAAGGCAGGAAAGCCTATGCAACAGCCAAGGAAGACATACGACAGGCAGGTGAGCGTTTTGAGCGAAAAAAATATTTTGGCTTATTTCAAAAGCCCGGAAGAAGCCGAAAGCGTGTCCCGGAAGCTGCAGTCGCTGCGCGTCGTGGACATGTCGATCGACCGCTTCAGCATGTACCCGGGGACCGACCCTTATGGGGACCGGAACCTTACCGGCATGGACAGCCTGAGCTCCGTGACGTTCGGGAACACGATCGGCGGCGATGCCGGGGTGCTGGCCGCCACGAACACGTCGGCCAGCGGCATGAGCGACGGGGGCCAGGGAGGTCCGACCGGACGGGATATTTTGCTGACCGTCGTGGTCGAGGAAGAATCCTTCGATAAAGCGATGAAAATTATCGAAGAAGCGGGCGGATTTGTGTAACTTTTCCTAAGGATGGCTGTCTTGAAGACACGTTTACCAATTCGAAAGAGGTGCGAAATAGTGGCAAGCCGTGATAAAAAGGGACGCATTATGACCAAAACGGAAAAAATCAAGGAACTGATGTCCATGAAAAACGAAGACGTCGAATTTTCCGGGGCGCTTGCCGACGCGGACGACGTGGAAGCGATCCGCCGCAGCGAAGCCGCCGACGAGCGCCAGCTGCGCAAGATGGATGACGGCTGGACCTCCCCCAAACCTTGATGCGGGAATCCGCCTCGATAACCGTGCACAAGCTGACAAAGCCTGGGCGCGGTTATTTTTTTATCAGCTGAATCGAAGGTTAACGGCTAATTTCCTTAAAATTTTGTACTCGGCAGCCCATGTATAGTACAATAAAAGCTATGCACGAGTTGAGGAGGAAGATGAATTACGATGTTATGGCATGAAATGACGATACATACGACAGAGGAAGCCGTGGAGATGATTTCCAATTTCCTGCATGAAGCCGGGGCAGGCGGCGTTTCGATCGAAGAATCCGGTTCGTTGAACAAAAAGCGCGACACGTCTTACGGTCAATGGTACGAGGTGCCGCTTAACGATATTCCTGAAGGACAGGCCGAAATCAAAGGATATTTTTCGGAAGAATCCAAGGTGGAGGACATTTTGGAGGAAGTGAAGCATAGAATCGAAGGGCTGCGCGAGTTTGGGATCGATCCGGGAGATGTCCGTTACGAGATCAAAACGGTCAACGAGGATGATTGGGCGACGGCCTGGAAGCAGTATTTCAAGCCGCTGCGCGTTTCCGACCGGCTGACGATCAAACCGACCTGGGAGGAATACGAGCCGGAGCATGAAGCCGAAAAAATCATCGAGCTGGACCCCGGCATGGCATTCGGCACGGGCACCCATCCGACGACGGCGTTATGCCTGCGGACGCTGGAGAAGGTGATCAAAGGCGGAGAAGAAATCATCGACGTCGGAACGGGTTCGGGCATTTTGTCCATCGGGTCGGTGTTGCTCGGGGCAAAACATGTGCTTGCCCTGGACCTGGACCCCGTGGCGGTATCCAGCGCGCGCGAAAATACGGCCCTGAACGGCATGGAGCGGCAGATTACGGTAAAAGAAAGCGATCTGCTGGGGCTGCTAAGCGGCGGCGACGGAAGCGAACTGGGGATCACGCTGCCGGTCGATATCGTCGTGGCCAACATTTTGGCCGAAATCATTTTGCTGTTCATCGATGACGTGTATCAGGCGCTTAAGCCGGGCGGCGTTTATATCGCGTCGGGCATTTATAAAAATAAAGTGGAAATCGTACAGCAGGCACTTGAGGATTCCGGTTTTGCCATTGAGGACGTATGCCGCGATGAGGACTGGGTCGCATTTGTAGCTAGAAAGAGGTCATGATGGATTTTTTGAACAAAATACTCAGCGTACCGCTCGAACAGCTCCCTTTTTATTTGGTCGTGCTGGTCATCGCCTTTACGGTGCATGAATTTTCGCATGCTTATTTTGCCAATAAATTCGGCGACCCGACGGCGAAGCTGCTGGGCCGGGTTACGTTAAATCCCGCGGTTCACTTCGACCTGCTCGGGATCATTTTGCTCCTGATCGCCGGCTTCGGCTGGGCGAGGCCCGTTCCGGTCAACCGCGACAATTTCAAAAGCCCGCGCTTGATGGGCGTGGTCGTGTCGGCCGCAGGTCCTTTGAGCAACTTTTTCCTGGCGGTCATCGGCACGTTCATCTATTCGCTGCTCATCAGCACGGGCGTGCTGGCGTCGATTTCGAATGAAAAGCTGCTGGAAGCGATCATGATGTTTTTCCAGCTGTTCGGACTGATGAACTTTTTCCTGTTTTTGTTTAACCTTATTCCGCTGCCGCCGCTGGACGGCTACCGGATCGTGGAGGATCTCGTTCCGCGCCGCGTAAGGGGCAAGCTGCAGCAGGTGGAGCAGTGGTCGGTGTTCATCTTTTTGCTTATTTTGTTTATCCCGGTGCTGCAAAGATATACGATTTCGCCTCTCTATCAGTTGGCAAGGGATTTGTATTACCACTTCATGCAGGTCTTTTTGCATATTTTGTCATAGGCCGGGGGCGCCCGACCGGTAAACATGTACTGGTCATCGGGCGGGCAAATGTTGTATGATGAGGATTGTGATTTTTTTAAATTCAGGATTTTTGCAAAATCTTCAATAGGATGTTGATGACATGCAGCGGTATTTCGTATCGCCTGAGCAGTTCAAGGAAAATACAGTGGACATATCCGGCGAGGATGCGCGCCATATTTCGAAGGTCATGCGCGGCAAAAGCGGGGATCAGTTCATCGTCAGCGACGGCGTGTCCCGCGAGGCGCTCGTCGAAATTGCGTCGATCGAATCCGGCACGGTCACGGCGGCCATCGTCCGGCCGCTGGAGATGACGCACGAACCCGCCGTGAAGGTAACGGTTGCGCAGAGCCTGCCGAAAGGGGACAAGATGGAGACCGTCATCCAGAAATGCACCGAAATCGGCGCGGTTTCCTTCGTTCCGTTCATTTCGGAGCGGACGATCGTCCAGTACGATGCCAAAAAGGAATCCAAGCGGCTGGAGCGCTGGAACAAAATCGCGAAAGAAGCGGCCGAGCAAAGCCACCGGAATACGGTTCCGCGGGTGGAGCAGCCGCTTGGCTGGAAGCAGCTTTTGGCGACGTTCCGCAACTACGATGCCGTTTATTTTTGCTATGAGAAGGAAGAAGGCCTCCAACTGCGGGATGCGTTGAAACCGTTCATCGGCGTTATGCCGGCGGACCGTTCGCCGCGCGTGCTGCTCCTCGTGGGTCCCGAAGGCGGGTTCAGCGAGGAGGAATGCCGTCAGGCGGAGGAAACGGGAGCGGCCAGCGTCGGTCTCGGCAAACGGATCCTGCGCTGTGAAACAGCGGGTATGGTTGCCCTTGCATGCATACTTTACGAATCCGGAGAAATGGGGGGAGTTTGAAAATGCCATCCGTTGCATTTTACACATTAGGTTGCAAAGTTAATTTTTACGATACGGAAGCCATCTGGCAGCTGTTCAAAAAAGAAGGCTACGAGCAGGTGGATTTCGAACAGACCGCAGACGTTTATTTGATCAATACATGCACCGTAACGAACACCGGTGACAAGAAGAGCCGGCAGATCATCCGCCGTGCCGTGCGCCGCAATCCCGAAGCGATCATCGCGGTAACGGGCTGCTACGCGCAAACGTCTCCGGCCGAAATTATGGACATTCCGGGCGTCGATCTCGTCATCGGCAACCAGGACCGCGACAAAATCATTCCGTTCGTGAATGAAATCCGCGAAAAACGCGAGCCGATCAACGCCGTGCGCAACATCATGAAAAACCGCGTGTTCGAGGACATGGACGTTCCGAGTTTTGCGGACCGGACCCGCGCTTTCCTGAAAATCCAGGACGGCTGCAACAATTTCTGCACGTTTTGCATCATTCCGTGGTCCCGCGGTCTGTCGCGCAGCCGGGATCCGAAAAGCATCATCACCCAGGCGCATCAGCTGGTCGAAGCGGGCTACAAAGAAATCGTGCTGACCGGCATTCATACGGGAGGTTTCGGCGACGACCTCGAAAACTACCGTTTATCGGACCTGCTGTGGGATTTGGACAAGGTGGACGGGCTGGAGCGGATCCGCATCAGTTCGATCGAAGCCAGCCAAATCGACGACAACATGCTGGACGTGCTGAACCGCTCGTCCAAAATGTGCCGTCATCTGCATATCCCGCTGCAGGCGGGAGACGATACCGTCCTGAAACGGATGCGCCGGAAGTACACGACCGAGGAGTTCTACAATAAAATGCAGATGATCCGCCAGGCGATGCCGGACGTCGGCATTACGACGGACGTCATCGTCGGTTTCCCGGGGGAAACGGATGAAATGTTCCGGAACGGTTACAATTTCATGAAGGAGATCAATTTCTCCGAGATGCACGTGTTCCCGTATTCCCAACGGAACGGCACGCCCGCTTCGCGGATGCAGGACCAGGTCGACGAGGAAATCAAACACGAGCGCGTGCGCGAGCTGATCAGCCTTTCGGAGAGCATGCAGCTCGCCTATGCGGAAAAATTCGTCGGCCAAGTGCTGGACGTCATTCCGGAAGGCTCGAAAGAATCGCATGGCCCGGGCAAAATGCACGGCTTCAGCGACAACTACCTGCAGCTTGTTTTTGACGGCTCCGAGGATCTTCAAGGCCAGGTCTGCCGGGTGAAAGTCACCAAAGCAGGCGTGCATGAATGCGAAGGCCAGCTTGTCCGCGTTTTGGACGGAGCTACCGGCGCAGCGATGTAAACCAGGAACCAAATGGATTGAAAAACAAGGATTTCATTTCCGGTGCAAACAAGGAGGTGGAATCCTTGTTGCACTATGGCTTCGGCAAGGGAGGAATCGGGATGGCCAGAACGGAGATTTCGGCGGGCGGCGTCGTATACCGCTGCGAAGGAGACCGGCTGATGGTGCAGCTCATCACGGATCGTTACGGCAAAATTTCGCTCCCGAAAGGGAAAATGGAGCCCGGCGAGACCGTGGAGCAGACCGCGCTGCGGGAAATCGAAGAAGAAACGGGAATCAGGGGAGAAATCGTTGCTCCCGTGGATATCATTAAATATAAATACATTCACCCGGTCCATGGCGAAGTGGACAAGGAAGTCCATTATTATCTCGTCGAAGCCAAAAGCGGCATCTTGCGCCCGCAGGTGGAGGAAATCAGCGGCGTCTCCTGGTACGATCCGAAGGAAGCGTGGAGCAGGCAGGAACAAGGCGGTTACGACAACAACGACGTCATCGTCCGCAAGGCGCTTGCCCGCCTCGGCATTCAGGTCTAAAGGGCATCAAGGGCAGGCCGCCTTTTTGGAGGATCCTCGGGGACTATCCGTGAAAACGGATTTTTTTCCACGCCGGCAAATAACATAACGGGAGCGCGACGAGCGAACAAAGGATGTTGAACAGCGTTTGGGCATGGGCAATCTGGGCGCCGCTCTCGGCGGACAGCCAGGACACCGCAAGCTGCAGCTGCGGGATGAAGGGCATAAACAGCAGCGCGCCGCCCACGTTGAGCACGACATGCGTCCAGGCGACGAATTGGCCGGATTTCGTGCTTCCGACCGCTGCAATGACGGCGGTTACGCAAGTGCCTACGTTCGCGCCGAGCACGATGCCGATCCCGACGGCCACCGGAAGCGTTCCGGACGCCGCCAGCACGATCGCCAGGCCGATGACGGCGGCGCTGCTGTGCATAAGCGCGGTTAAAGCCGCGCCCGCAGCGAGGCTCCACCACAGGTTATGCGTGGATTGGGCGATAAACCATCCGAACAGTCCGGATGTTTCGAGGGAAGGCCCGATCATCTGCATGACGCGGATGCCGAGCATGACCATGGCAAAACCGGCGGCGGCCAGCGCCATCAGCTGTATCGGCATAAAGCGCCCCGTTTTGCCGCTTTTCCCAAAAAGCCCGTACTCGTCGAACAGGACCGCGGCCGCCCACACGACGATGGAGACGCCAAGCAGCGGCAGCGCGATTTGGCCGATCTGCAGGCCGATCAGCTCGGTCGTGATGCATGTGCCGATATTGCTGCCGAGAATGATGCCCAGCGTCCGGTCGAATGAAAGCAAGCCGGCATTGACGAGTCCCATCGTGAGCACGGTCACGGCCGTGCTGCTTTGGAGCACCGCCGTAATGCCGGTGCTGAACAGCATGCCTTTGAGCGGGGAGGCGGTCGCTTTTTGCAGGAAGGACGAAAGCAGCGGTCCGGCCCAGCTGCCCAGCGCGGCTTCCATCACTTTCATCCCGGCCAGGAAAATGATCAGCCCGTACACGACGGGGAAAATCATCGTATGAAACATGGGTAAGGTTCTCCTTTGCGAATTCTTGTCCATGTATTACGTATATGTCGCTGCCTGGACAACCATGACACGGGAGGCCGGGGAGCAAACCTTTAGGATCAAGAAATAGACATGAGTAGGAGTGGACATGTTGGCAACTGTCGTTCTTCATAAAAACCGCAAAAAAAGGCTGGAGCAGGGTCATCCCTGGATTTTCAAAAACGAAATCGAGTCGGTTCAAGGCGATCCGCAGCCGGGGGACCTGGTCCAAGTCGTGAACCATCAAGGCCGCTATTTGGCGACCGGTTATTACAACCCGGCATCGCAGATTACCGTGCGCGCCGTTTCCTACCGCGAGATCGAAGCGATGGACGAGGACTTTTTCGCCGAGCGGTTCCTTGGCTGCCTGAAGCACCGGGAGCGCTTCCTGGACGAAGGAAATGCTTATCGCCTGGTGTACGGGGAGGCCGATTTCCTCCCGGGACTCATCGTGGACCGGTTCGATGACGTGCTGGTCATTCAGCTCTTGACGCTGGGCATGGATATCCGGCGCAAGGAAATCGTCGGCGCCTTGGCTAAGGTGATGAACCCGCGCGGCATCTATGAACGGAGCGATGTACCGATCCGGGAGCTCGAAGGGTTGGAGCAGACGAAGGGGCCCCTCTACGGGGAATGCCCGAGATACGTTACGGTCCGGGAAAACGGGCTGCTGATCCGCGTCGATATCGAAGAAGGGCAAAAAACCGGCTACTTTTTCGACCAGCGGGAAAACCGCGCGTCCATCGAGCCGCTGATGACCGGCTGGGGCGAACGCAGCGGGATCGAGGTTCGGGAAGTCGAAGAAAACGGGCAACGGGTCCGGCGTCCGGTCAACAAAAGCGGCAAGGTCGTCACGTTCCCTTACTGGGACGGCGCGACGGTGCTGGAATGTTTTTCGCATACCGGCAGCTTTACGCTTCATGCCTGCAAATACGGGGCCAAAAAAGTGACCTGCCTGGACATCTCCCAGCATGCGATCGACAGCGCGCGGGAAAACGTGGAGCTGAACGGCTTCGGCGACCGCGTGGAGTTCGTCGTGGATGACGCGTTCCAGTATCTCCGGTCGCAGGTCAAAGGGCTGGAGGAAAGACAGATCCGTTCCGCCGGCGCAGGGAAGATCGACACCTCGCAAAAAATGACCGCGGGGGGCGGCAGAACATGGGACGTCGTCATTTTGGACCCGCCAGCCTTCGCGAAAACGAAAAGCGCCGTAAAAGGCGCCTGCAGAGGATACAAGGACATCAACCTGCACGGCATGAAGCTGGTGAACGAAGGCGGGTACCTGGTCACGGCAAGCTGCTCGTACCATATGCGCCCCGATTTGTTCCTGGAAACGATCCGGGAGGCTGCGGCGGATGCAGGGAAGATTCTGCGTTTGATCGAATGGCGCGCCGCCGGGAAAGACCATCCGCAAATTTTGGGCGTCGATGAAGGACACTACCTGAAGTTTGCGATTTTCGAAGTGAGAAGCAAAACCTTTTAATCGGGAAGATACCGGACTGCCGTTTTGAATCCGAGAGGATTCGGCGGCGGTTCTTTCTTTTTTTGCAAGAAAATAGGAGCTTCGAAAAAATGCGGCCTGCAGCGCTTTTTTGCAAATACTGGACGTTCAACCTTGGCGGAAATTTAGTGGTAAAATAGGAGAAGCGCTCTGCACGGCAGAGCTAACGGCTGCAGGGCTACCGGCGTGGATGTGATCTTTGCAAACATACGTTCTATTTTGAGCTGTGTATGATATACTGGAAGGTAGATTTGGAGCAAAATCCATAGTTTTTTATTTTACATAGATGAAGGGGGAGGAACATGCCGGTTCATTTTCTGATCGGACGATCGGGCAGCGGCAAAACGACGGCCATATTGGATCAAATTTCCGCCAAACTGGAGGCCGAGCCGCAAGGGAATGCGATCATTTTGCTCGTTCCGGAGCAGGGTTCGTTCCAGGCCGAACACGGGCTGGTTACGTCGGGGCGGATCAAGGGGAGCGTCAGGGCCCAAGTGCTCAGCTTCCGCCGCCTCGCGTACCGCGTCATGCAGGAGACCGGGGGAACGGCGCGCGTCGGCATCAGCGACGAAGGCAAAAAAATGCTGCTGTACAAAATCATACAGCGCCGCAAGGACGAGCTGAAACTGTTTGGGGCCTCGGGCGAGCAGCTCGGGTTCGTCGGCAAGCTCGGCGACGCGTATACCGAGATGAAGCGGTATTGCGTCGATGCGTCCGCCGTCGGGCAGCTGCTGGAGCAACTGCCGCCGCAAGGCGTCACGCCGATCCTTCGCAGCAAGCTTGAAGATTTGTGGACGGTATACAAAGATTTCGAGCAGGAAATGTCGCCGCTGTATATCGACGAGGAAGACAATTTGATCCGTTTGACCGAAGCGGTGAAGGACTCCGCCTATTTGCGCGGAGCGGAAATATGGATCGACGGGTTCCACGGCTTTACTCCGCAGGAGCTTTTGGCGGTCGGCCAGTTGATGCTACATGCCCGGTCCGTCACCGTTTCCTTGACGCTGGACAAACCTTACGACGGCGCGCGGATGCCGCATGAGCTCGATTTGTTCCATCCGACCGCCACGACCTATGTCAAGCTGAGGGGCATGGCGGAAGAATTGGGCCTGGACATCGACGATACGGTGCTGGCTCCGCCCGTGCCGCCGCGTTTCGCGGAAAGTCCGATGCTTGCCCATTTGGAGCGGGGGTACGATCGCCGCCTTCGCTACGAGGCGAACGCCGGCCAAAGCGGCGAAGCGATTTCGATCCATCCCGCCTCCAGCCGGCGGGCGGAGGTCGAAGGAGCGCTGCGGGAGATGCTTCGGCTGTCGCGCGAGGAAGGCGTACGCTTCCGCGAAATGGCCGTGTTCGTGCGCAATCTCGCGGATTACGAGCATCTCGTCATGCCGCTTTTCCACGATTACGGCGTTCCGGTATTCCTTGACCAGAAAAGGAGCGAGCTTCACCATCCCCTTGCCGAGTTCATTCGCGCCGCGCTGGATGTGGTCCGGCGGTTCTGGAGGCATGAGGACGTGTTCCGCTGCGTCAAAAGCGACCTGCTTCTCCCGCTTGACGGGTCGCTGACGCGCGAAGACATGGACCGCTTCGAAAACTATGCGCTCGCTTGCGGGCTTCAGGGCTACCGCTGGACGGACGGAAGGCCGCTCAAGGCGGTCCCGAGCCTGTCGCTGGAAGAAGGGGGATCTGCGCGGCCGAAGACAGCCGAAGAGACGCTCGAGCTGATGGAACGCTGCCGGGCGGCGGTTACCGGGCCGCTGGCTGCTTTCGAGAAACGGATGAAACGCGCCAAAACGGCACGGGAGATGTGCACGGCCGTTTACGGGTTGCTTGAGGACGCGGGCGTTCCCCGGAAATTGGACGCGTGGAACCGCGAAGCGCTGCTCGGCGGCCGTCCGGAAGCGGCCAGGGAGCATCGGCAGCTTTGGGGCGAGGTGCTGGATTTGCTGGATCAGATCGTCGAGATGATGGGGCCGGAGAAAATGGCGTTCGACCTGTTCGCGGGCATGCTGGAGACCGGGCTCAGCGAGCTGAAGCTTGGACTCGTTCCCCCTTCGCTTGATCAGGTGCTCGTGGGAACGATGGACCGGACCCGCACGAGCGGCGTCAAATACGCTTTTTTGCTCGGGGTGAACGACGGGGTCATTCCGGCGGTGTTCCAGGAGGACGGCGTCCTTACCGAACAGGAAAGGTCCGTGCTTGCGGATGCGGGCATGGAACTGGCCCCCGGCATTTCGCGCCGCCTGCTGGATGAACGCTTCCTGATCTATAACGCCTTGACTTCCGCCAGCCGGCATGTCTGGATCAGTTATCCGGCGGCGGACGACGAAGGGAAGGAGCTGCTTCCTTCGGAAGTCGTCCGCCATTTGGCGAAAATGTTTCCGCACCTTCAGGCACGGCCGCTTTTGGCCCAGCCGGGAGCGGAACAGCCCGCTTCGGAGCATGAAGCCTTCATCGAACATCCCCGCCAGACGCTGAAACATCTGATCGTGCAGCTGCGGCGATGGAAACAGGGCATGAACATGCCGGAGATATGGTGGAACGCCTACAACTGGTATTTAACCGATCCGCAGTGGCGCGGACCGCTCGACATGCTGCTCCGTTCGCTGTTTTACCGCAACGGGACGAAGCCGCTTTCGGCCGGCACCAGCCGCCGGCTGTACGGCAGCAAGGTCCGCACGAGCGTGTCGCGGATGGAGAGGTTCGTGGCGTGCCCGTTTTCGCATTTTGCCTCCCATGGGCTAAAGCTGAGGGAGCGCCAGCTGTACCGGCTGAAGGCGCCGGACATCGGTCAGCTTTTTCATGCCGCGCTAAGCGAAATGGCCGTCCGGCTGAAGGAGCAGAACCGCAGCTGGGGAAGCCTGACGGCGGAGGAATGCCGAAGGGAAGCGGAACTGACGGTGGAACGGCTCGCTCCGATGCTTCAGGGCGAAATTTTGCTCAGCTCGAAGCGCTACGGCTACATTTCAAGGAAGCTGAAAAACATCGTCGGCAGAGCCTCCGTCATTTTGGGCGAGCATGCCCGCCGCGGCAGCTTCGAGCCCGTGGGGCTGGAGCTTGATTTCGGGCCGGGGAAACCGCTGCCGCCGCTGACCTTCAAGCTGGAGAACGGTTCCGTGATGGAAGTCGTCGGCCGAATCGACCGCGTGGACCTGGCCCATGGGGAAAACGGGCTTTTGCTGCGGGTCATCGACTACAAATCCGGGCATAAGGACCTGAAGCTGCATGAAGTGTATTACGGACTTGCGCTGCAAATGCTGACGTATTTGGACGTGCTGCTGACCTATGCGGAGCAGTGGCTCGGCAGCAAGGCGCTGCCGGCAGGGACGCTGTATTTTCACGTGCATGACCCGATCCTGCAGTCGGCCAACAGCATGACGATGGAGCAGGCGGCGGAAGAGCTTCTCAAACGGTTCAAAATGAAAGGGCTGCTGCTTGCCGACCGGGAGACGGTGTCCTTGATGGACGCTTCCTTGGACAAGGGGCATTCGTCCATTCTGCCGGTGGCCGTCAAAGCGGACGGCAGCTTCTACAGCAGCGCGTCCGTGGCAACGCCGGAGCAGTGGGACGATTTGCTGGCTTCGGTCCGCCGCAGCATTGAAAGCATCGGAACGAGGATTACGGAGGGCGACGTGCGGATCGAACCGTACCGCATCCAGCAGGAAACCGCCTGCACGTTTTGCCCGTTCAAGCCGGTATGCCAATTTGACGAGACCGTCGAAGGCAACCACTACCATCTGCTGGGCAAACCGGATAAAACGCAGGTATGGGAACTGTTGTCCGAGCATAAAGGAGGAGAAACGTCTTGAGCTTAAAACCGAAACCCGAAGGCAGCATATGGAGCGACGACCAATGGAAGGCGATCGCCGAAACGGGCGACGACATCCTTGTGGCCGCTGCGGCCGGTTCCGGCAAAACCGCCGTGCTCGTGGAACGGATCATCCGTAAAATAACGGACGAGGAGCAGGGATTCAGCGTGGACCGCCTGCTCGTGGCAACCTTCACGAAGGCGGCTGCCGCGGAGATGCGGGACCGGATTCGCGAAGCGCTGGACAAGGAGCTGGAGAAGGAGCCGGACAACGTGCATTTGCGCCGTCAGCTTTCCCTTCTGGGCCGGGCGTCGATCACGACGCTCCACTCCTTTTGCCTCGAGGTCATCCGGCGTTACTACCAGATGATTCCCTTGGACCCGAATTTCCGGATCATCAACGAAAACGAAGCGGAGCTGATGCGCCAGGAGCTGCTCGAGGAGCTTTTCGAGGAAAAATACGGCGAGGAAGCGGACGGCAGCGATTTTATCCGTCTGGTGGATTGGTTCAGCGGGGAGCGCAGCGACGACGCGATGCATCTGCTGGTGCAAAAGCTCTACGATTTTTCCCGCAGCCATGCCTGGCCGGATCAGTGGCTGCGAAGCATGGCCGAAGCCTTTGCGGTTTCGGATGCCGCCAGCCTCGGAGAAACCGCCTGGGTGCGCAGCATTTTGCAGGATGCCCGCCTGGCGCTGGCCGGCGCGGAAGGCCTCCTGCGGCAAGCGCGCGGACTGGCGTTGGCTTCCGGAGGACCGGCCCCGTACGCGGATAACCTGGACGCCGATCTGGACATGGTCCGCGGCCTGCAAGAAGCGTTGGATCATCGTCCTTGGGAAGAACTGTACGGGGTGTTTCAGGGGATTTCCTTCGGCAAGCTGAAAAGCGTGCGCAAGGACGATACCGATCCCCGGCTGCAGGAGCGCGTGAAGGAACTGCGGGATACCGTCAAAAAAACGCTGACCGATCTGCGGGGCGCGTTGTTTGGCCGCCCGGCCGAATCCTTTTTGGCGGAAATGAACGAAGCGGCCCCGCTGATGCGGGAGCTTGCGGAGCTTGTGATTCAGTTCGGCAACCGGTTCGAAGCGGAAAAACGGAAGCGGGGGGCCGTGGATTTCAGCGATCTGGAGCACTATTGCCTGCGGATTTTGCTGCATCCCGATTCGACGCCGGAGCGTCCGATGCCTTCCGATGCGGCGGTTGAATACCGCGAGCAGTTTGACGAAGTGCTGCTTGACGAATATCAGGATACCAACAGCGTGCAGGAGACGATCGTCGGGCTGATTTCAAGGGAACAACCGGGAAACCGATTTATGGTCGGCGACGTGAAGCAGAGCATCTACCGTTTCCGACTGGCCGAGCCGGGGCTGTTCCTGGATAAATACCGAAGCTACGGCAGCGAAGGCGGAAGCGGAATCCGCATCGACCTGGCGCGGAACTTCCGCAGCCGGATGGAAGTGGTTGACGCGGTCAACGTCATCTTCCGCCAGATCATGAACGAAACCGTGGCCGAGATCGGCTACGACGAGCGGGCCGAGCTTGTATACGGGGCTTCGTTTCCCGAGCCGGAGGAAGCGGCGGCGGATCCGTATGCGCCCGAGCTTCTGCTGATCGACCGTGCCGGCAGCGGGCCGTCCGAGCAGGAAGAGGCGCAGGCCGGCGAGCAGGACGGGTTGATGCAGGAAAGCGAAGTGCAGGAAATGGAGACGGCCCAGCTTGAAGCAAGGGCCATTGCCAAAAAGATCAGGCAGCTGATGGGCGACACGTCCGCCAAGCCGCTGCTCGTTTACGACAAGGGCCTTAAAGAAATGCGGCCGGTGCGTTACGGCGATATGGTCATTCTCCTGCGTTCCGCCTATATTTGGGGGCCGCTGATGATGGAGGAGCTGAAGCAGCTCGGGATTCCCGCCGACGGCGAGCAGGCCCGCGGTTATTTTCAGGCGACGGAAGTGGAAGTGATGTTGTCCCTTCTGCAGGTCATCGACAATCCCATGCAGGATATTCCGCTCGCCGGCGTACTCCGTTCCCCGATCGTCGGCTTGACGGAGGAAGAACTTGCGCAGATCCGGCTGGTTCGAGGCGGATCGTTCTACGATGCGCTGACGGCTGCCGCTTGGCCCGGTACGGCGTCCGCCGGAGACGAGGCCCGTAGGGAGCTCCTGCTTGCGGAAGCGGAGGCGGCTGCATCCTCGGAAGCCGCGCCTTTCCCTGCGGATCGCGCGGAGGCCAAGGGGGACGCCGGAGCGATCGGAGCCGAAGCCGCTGACGGCATCCCGGCTGCTTTGCAGCAAAAAATCCAAGGGTTCGCGGAGCAGCTGCAAAACTGGCGCGACGCCGCGCGCAGAATCAGCCTCGGGGATTTGATCTGGCAGGTTTACCGGGAGACCGGATACCTCGATTGGGTCGGGGGACTCCCGGGAGGCGCCGAGCGCCAGAACAACCTGAAAGCATTGCACGACCGGGCCGTCCAATTCGAACAGACGACGGCATCCCGGGGATTGTTCCGGTTCCTGACCTTCGTGTCCCGGCTGCGCGACCGGGGCGGCGACCTCGGCGGCGGCAGCGGCACCGAGCAGCGGGACAACGCCGTACGGATCATGACCATCCACAAAAGCAAAGGGCTCGAGTTTCCCGTCGTGTTTTTGGCGGGCATGTCCAAAACCTTCAACCAACAGGATTTGAACGCTCCGTTCCTGATGCATAAGGAACTGGGTTTCGGGCCCAAATTCGTGGACGAGGAGAAGCGGGTCAGCTTCCCGACGCTCCCGAACCTCGCGATCCGCCGCCGCTCCCAACTGGAGCTGCTGGCGGAGGAAATGCGCGTGCTGTATGTCGGGCTGACGCGCCCGAAGGAGAAGCTGTACCTGATCGGGACGATCAAGGACGTCGGCAAAAAGGCGTCATCCTGGGCCCAGGTGCTTGAGCAGCGCGAATATACGCTTCCGGATTATTTGCTCGCCAGGGGGCGCAGCTACATCGACTGGGTGGGTCCGGCGCTCATCAGGCATCCGGGAGCCGGCAAGCTTCGGGAGCTGGCGGAAACGGACGCCGCTCCCCCGCCGGTCCTCGCTTCCGATCCCTCCAGGTGGAGCGTATCGGTGCTTTCTGCGGACGAGCTTTCGCTGGCGGCGCTCGGCGGCTGGGAAGAGGAGGAGGCATCCTCTCCCGACAGGAAACAGCGGCTGCAAGCCATGATGGAACGCCGGCCGGTGGAAGCCGCGGAGAGCGGGGAGGCCCGCGGCGAGTCCTGGGTATCGGAACGCTTGACCTGGCGGTATCCTTACGAAACCGTGACCCGGCTGTCCGCCAAAACCTCGGTGTCCGAAATGAAGAAGCTGTTGACGCTGCAGGACCAGCCGTCCGAAAATTGGATGGAGGACGAGATGCTTCGCCGGGAAATCTCGGACGGTCCGGAACTTGTTGCGGCGGCCACGCTTCCGCTCAGACGGCCGAAATTCATGGAACAAACGGCGCTGACGCCGGCGGAGCGCGGCACGGTGTACCACACGCTGATGCAGCATATACCGCTGGACCGGGGCCATGTCGACGCCGAGACCGTCAGGGAAACCGTAAGCCGTTTGGTCGAACACGAGCTGCTGACGCGCGAGCAGGCGGAGGTCATCCGGCCGGAAGAAGCGGGCATGTTTTTTGCCGCGGAGGTCGGAAAGCGGCTGCTGGCCGCCGAATGGACGGCCCGGGAAATGCCGTTCAGCTACGGCATGCCCGCGGAGGAAGCCCATCAAGGGCTGTTCACGCAGCAGGCGGGCCTGCATCCGGACGAGCCCGACTTGTTCGAGGCCTCCGCTTTAAACGGAGAAACGGTGCTGATCCAAGGCGTGGTCGATTGCCTGTTCCGCCATGACGGCAAGCTGGTGCTGGTCGATTATAAAACGGACAGGGTGCTCGAGCATCGGGGGGGAATCGACGGGCTCACCGAACGGTATCGATTCCAGCTGAACCTGTACGCCAGAGCGCTGGAAGACATTTTGCACGAGGAAATCGCCGAGAAATGGCTGTACTTTTTTGACGGCGGACATGCCGTCCGCTTGTAGGATCAAGTTTGCGCATGCCCAATTTGATAGATGTCAAGTTTTGCACATGGGAAAGGGGAGAACGCCGCATGCGGATACTGCATACCGGAGACTGGCATTTCGGAAAAACGCTCGAAGGCCGCAGCAGGCTGAAGGAGCAGGAGAATTTCGTGGACGAGCTCGTCCGCATCGCCAATTGGCAGCAGGCGGATTTGATCTTGATGGCGGGAGACGTCTACGATTCCGTCAATCCGCCCGCGGCCGCGGAGCAGCTTTTTTACGAGGCTTGCGCGAAGCTGACGGAAAACGGGCGGCCTTTGGTCGTCATCTCCGGGAATCACGACCAGCCTGAACGCGTTTCTTCGGTATCGCCTTTGGTGGCGCGCCAGGGGATTACGCTGATCGGGCTGCCCGTGGCCGAGGCGGTGACGGTGGGCGTTTCCCGGACGGGGGAAATCGCCAAAATCGCCGCGCTGCCTTATCCTTCCGAAGCCAGGCTGAACGAACTGCTTTCGGCGGAAGGCGGGGAAGAAGAGCTGCGCAAGGCGTACAGCGCCCGCGTAGGCACGCTCATGAAGAAGCTTGCCGGACAGTTTACGCCCGAAACCGTCAATCTGGCCATGAGCCACATTTACGTGCTGGGCGGCTTGGAATGCGATTCCGAACGCCCGATCCAGGTAGGCGGCGCGTATACGGTCGACCCGTCGGCTTTGTCGATCGGGGCCCAGTACACGGCGCTCGGTCATCTTCACCGCCCGCAGGCGGTGAAAGGGGAGGGCATCATCCGGTACAGCGGCTCTCCGCTTGCTTACAGCTTTTCGGAAGCGGGTCAGGCCAAGTCGGTCATGATGATCGACGTTGCGCCTGGAGGCGCGCCTGCGCTGGAGGAGGTGCATCTGTCCTGCGGCCGCCCGCTTGTGCGGTGGAAAGCCAAGGGAGGGCTCGAAGAAGTGCACCGGTGGCTGGATGAAGGCAGGGATGCCGACGCTTTTATCGATCTTGAAATATCCCTTAACGAGTCGTTGTCGCTCGGAGAGATCCAGCGCCTGCGCAGAAGCCGGGACGGCTTCGTACATATCCGTCCGATCTATCCGGAAATGGAGCGGGAAGAGCTTCGGCAGGAACGTTCCGGGCTCCCGGTGTCCGAGCTGTTCCGCAGGTTTTACCAGCGGCAGACCGGCGGGGCCGAGCCGGAGGACGAATTGGTGCAGATGTTTCTCGAGCTCGTGGCGGAGGACGGGAACGCGAAGGAAGGTGAGGCCGAATGAAGCCGATTCAATTGAAGCTGTCCGGGCTGCAGAGTTACAGGGAGATGCAGCAGATCGATTTCGAGGATTTATGCGACATGGGGCTGTTCGGCATCTTCGGGCCGACGGGAAGCGGCAAATCCACGCTGCTTGACGCGATGACCCTCGCACTGTACGGCAAAGTCGAACGGGCGGCGAACGGGACGCAGGGGATCATGAACCATTCGGAGGATTCCCTGTTCGTTTCCTTTTGTTTCGAACTGGCTTCCGCCGAAGGCAAGCGGCGCTTCCGGGTCGAACGCAGGTTCAAAAGGACGGGCGACCTTTCCGTCAGCAACACGCTCAGCAGGTTTATCGAGGTCACGGAGGAAGGCGAGCAAGTCATTGCCGACAAATTGGCCGAAGTCACGCGCTGCGTGGAAGAGAGAATCGGACTGAAAATGGACGATTTCACGCGGGCCGTCGTGCTGCCGCAGGGCAAATTCGCGGAGTTTCTTTCCTTGAAAGGCAGCGAACGCCGGCAAATGCTGCAGCGGCTTTTTCACCTGGAGCAGTACGGGGACCAGCTGGGCATGAAGCTGAGCCGCCGGATCAAGGAAAACGACGGCGCGCTGAAAGCCGTGGAAGCGGAGCAGCAGGGGCTTGGCGAAGCGGGGGAAGAAGCCCTTCAAGCGGCGGAAGACCGTTTGGGCGAGGCCGTAAGGCATGCGGGAGCGACCCGGATCAAACTACAGGAGCTGAACGCGGAAGCCGAAAAAAAAGGGAAAATCCGCGAGCGTCAGCTCGAAAAAGAACGGAAGCAGGCCAAGCTGGAGCAATTGCAGGCTCTGGAACCGGAAATGCAGCGGCTCGAACAAAAGCTGGCGAAATCGGCCGCGTCGTCGTCCATGATGCCGTCGCTCGCTTTATGGAGGGAAAGCCTGCAGGATTGGAAGCAAAAAGAGGCGCTTGCGGCGGAGCTGGAAAGGGCGGCCGCCGAGGCGCAGCGGGAAGCGGAGCAGGCCGGCGCATCCGACGATGCGGCCCAGCAAGCGCTGGCAGCCGGGGAACCGAAGCTGCTGCAGCGGAAGGAACAATTGGAGCAGGCAGTTCTGCTTCAGAAGGAAAGGGACGAGCTCAAGTCGCTGTACGAGCGGCTCCATCGCCAGCGGAAGGAAGCGCAGGACGGAATGCTGGAGCTCCGCCAGCTGCTATCCAAGGAGCAGGAGCTGTTGAAACGGGGCGAACAGAAGCAGGCGGATCTCCAGGAAAAGCTGGGCGAGTTGGAAGTGACCGCCCAAGAACGCTCCTTGCTGCATAAGGCGCTGGAGCTCCGGCAATTGCTCCGTTCCGCCGAAGACCGGTTGATGAAAGCCCGCCGTGAATACGGGGAGCAGCAAACTAAGGCGGCATCGGCAAACGAGCAGCGGCGTCAGGCGGAACGCGAGCTCGTTATGCTGCAGGAGCGCGAACGGCAGTTGTCGGCCGGCATGTCCTCGCTGCTGTCGCAGGCGGAGCAGGCGAGCCGGCAGACGGAGCAATCGCTGCGCGATGCGGAACATGCCGAGCATCGGCTCCGGGAGGAGTTGAAGCATCGCCAGCTCCGAAGCCTGTCGGCCGCGCTCGCGGCGGAATTGCATGATGGACGGCCCTGCCCGGTATGCGGTTCCTTGGAGCATCCGGCGCCCGTTTTGGCGGAGGACGCCGATGCTGCACAAGAGGAGCATTCGCTGCAGCTGCTTCAAGAAGCAAAAAGCCGGCTGCAGGAGGTAAGGTATGCCCTGCGGCAGCTGATTCACGAAGTTTCAAGCCTTCCGGGCGCTTCCGCCTCTTCCCTGGCAGACTCTGGCACGGCTCTCGCCGCGGCTGCAACGGAAGAGGGGACGGCTGAAGCCGCAGATGATTTCGCCGCCGTTACCGCCTGGGCCGAGCGCGCAGACGAACTGGAACGTGCACGGGAATCGCTTGGCGCGGCGCTGCTCCGCGTAAAACAAGAGACGTCCGAGCTTAGCGAAAAACGCGAAACGCTGCGCCGGCAAACGCTGAAGCAAGAAGCCGCGGCCGAAGCGGACGCCGCCTTGCTGAAGCGGCTGGAAGACAACGTGAACCAGCTGTCGGACGAGATCGGCGAGCTGAACGCAAGATGGTCGGAGGAACTGCCGGAGCTGCCGATCGGCGAGGTCGAAAGCCGTTGGTCGCTTCTGCAGCAGAAAGACCGCGAGGCGGAGGACGTGAAAGAGCGCCTGCGCCGCAGCGTTCCGTTCCTCGACGAGAAAAAGCAGGCGGTCCAGTCGCTCGAACGGAATTTGCTTGAGGCCGAGAAGCGGCATATTCAGCTCGATGCCGAGCTCCGGGGCAAAGAGGAGCTGCTCGCGGAAAAAGAGGAGCGCCTTCAAGCCTGGATCGGAGACCGTCGGGCCGAAGCCCTTTTGGAGGCCTGCCTGGGCGAACTGAAAGCTTTGCGGGAAACGGCTGCCGAGGCGAAGCGGCTGAGACAATCGGCAGAGCAGGCGAAACACGAAAGCGCAAAGGCTTTTGCCATGGCCAAGCAGGCCGCGGAATCGGCCGCGGCGCATCATGAAGCTGCCGGGCGGCGCTGGGAAGCGCTGCTGCAGGATTCCCCGTTCGCCACGGCGGCCGAAGTGGAAGAGTCTTACCTCTCTCCTTCGGAGGCCGAAGAGCTTGCCGCGAAGGTAAGGCAGCATCGGGAAGGAGAACGCGATTTGCTGGCGGCGATCCGCCATATCGAAGAGCAGCTGGCGGGCAGCTCCTTGACGGAAGAAGAGTGGCTGCAGGTGAGCGGCGAGCTCGCGGCGGCCCGGGAGGCCGACGAAGAAGCCCTTCGGATGAAGGCGCGGGCCGAGCGCGATCTGGAGGACGTCAAAAAGCGTCACCTCCGTTGGACGGAGCTCGAAAAGCTGCGCATGCAGCGCCAACATGAGGCCGAAAAGCTTGCCAAACTGCAATCCTGCCTGCGCGGCAACGCTTTTGTCGAATATATCGCCGAGGAGCAGCTGATGCAGGTCAGCCAGTCCGCATCCCAGCGCCTGGCGTTTTTGACCAAGCAGCGGTACGCGCTTGAAGTCGATTCCGGCGGAGGTTTCCTGATCCGGGACGACGCGAACGGAGGCGTCCGCAGGCCGGTATCCACGTTATCGGGAGGCGAGACCTTCTTGACGTCGTTGTCGCTGGCTCTGGCCTTGTCGGCCCAAATCCAGCTTCGCGGCCAATATCCGCTTCAATTCTTTTTCCTGGACGAAGGTTTCGGCACGTTGGACCCGGAGCTGCTCGAGACGGTCATTACGTCGCTGGAGCGGCTGCATAACGACCATCTTTCCGTGGGCGTCATCAGCCACGTTCCGGAGCTGCGGGCCCGCCTTCCGCGCAAGCTTGTGGTCATCCCGGCCGACCAGGCCGGCGGAGGCTCCAGAATTGCCCTGGAGCAGCTGTAGTGATCCATTTCACAGCGGCTCCTGCGAATGGCTGTTAATATCGGTTGTGGACAAGCCGACCTTCTCTTTTTCCTGGAAGCCCCTTTCCGGATTCGCGCGAATCGTTTGCTCCGGCACACGGACGACATTCCGCATGTTTTCGGTGCGGGGTTTCTTTTTTTATTTTTTTGGTTGTCCGCTATTCGTAGGCAGTAGCCGTTCGCCCAGTCGTGAATATGATGATCCTGTAAATCGCTGACTGGGGAGGATCATGAAAGTGGAGAAACTTGAGGCCAAAGAAGTATGCAAAAAACATATGTACCGGTATGTCAGAGCCACGATGTCGGACGGAAGCGTCCACGACGGTTTTATCGAGCATGTGGACGAAGAAAAGGTGTACCTTGCGGTTCCGATCGGCCATGAAAACATGCCTTACCATCATGGATATGCGAGTCCTTACGCGGACTGCTGGGATCCCTGTTACCGTGTTCCCGAACAGGAAGCCCGGGCGTTCTTCCCGTATTTTCCCTATGGCTATGGCTTCGGATATCCTTTCTATGGTTATCCGTACGGACGCCGTTTTCGGCGCCTGGCGTTGCCGCTGTTCGCCCTGACGGCGCTTTCCCTGCTGCCGTTTTATTGAGAACAGGCCGGGGGCTAAGCTCCAGGAATACATCCGGATAGCTCAAGTCAAAATGCCTTGCTTCAAGGGGCCGGGTTTCAAAGCAGGTGCTTGGACGGAGGCTTCATGCCGGACGACGTTCCGAAAAATGCTGCAGTCAAAAGGAACGCGGGTAAAAAAGCCCTCCACGATGGAGGCTTTTTTGGCAGGCATCGGCAGCAGCGAACCGTGCGGAACCTGCCGGGCCGAAGGCGGCATTTTTTGCCTGCGATGGACGGGTTCCCCCAAAATCCGGTATGATAGGAGTAAATCAAACAATACATAACGGAGGCGAAAAACGATGGACTGTCTCTTTTGCAAAATCGTCGAAGGCAGCATTCCTTCCCAAAAGGTTTTTGAAAACGAACAAATTTTGGCGTTCAAGGACATTCAACCCGCGGCGCCCGTGCATGTGCTCATCATTCCGAAAAAACATATCGCGACGATGAACGACGTGGCGGAGGAAGACCTTCCGCTGGTCGCGGAAATGCACAAGGCGGCGCAGCAGATCGCCAAGGAGCTCGGCGTGGCGGACACCGGCTACCGTCTCATCAACAACTGCGGGCCGGACAGCGGACAAGCGGTGTACCACATCCATTACCATCTGCTCGGAGGGGCCAAATTGGGCGCTTTGACGGGCATTTCGGACTCGCACGCCTAAACGGAAGGTTTCTTGAACCGTGCGGCAGGCTGACCCAAATGGAGGTTCGGTTTCGGCCGGACCGGGCCGTTTTTTTGTTGCGGGGGAAATGCCCGGCTGCCTGCGGTTGCGGATGGATGAAAGCGGCGTGAAAGGGTTTTTCTGAAAAAATGGGCGTCAAGGTTGACACCCTATTTCTATTTCACCTATAATTAAATTTGATGAACCGTGTTATTGCTCTTGGACGGTCTGGTCGGAGGGAGGGAAAACTGGTGTCTGAAACTAAAGTTCGCAAAAACGAGTCTATTGATGCTGCACTTCGCCGCTTTAAGCGTTCCATCGCTAAGGATGGTGTATTGGCTGAGGTGAAGAAACGCAAGCATTATGAGAAGCCAAGCGTAAAGCGCAAGAAAAAGTCCGAGGCTGCTCGTAAGAGAAAGTTTTAGGAGGAACTGAACTATCATGAGTCTTAGCGAACGATTGAACGAAGATATGATACAAGCGATGAAGAGCAAAGACAAGTTCAAGCTCTCCACTATTCGAATGGTTCGTTCAACGATCAAGAATCTTGAAATAGATTTGAAAAGAACTTTGGATGACAACGAAGTGCTTGATATCCTCAGTCGTGAAATTAAACAGCGCAAAGATGCCCTCCAAGAATTTAAAAAAGCGGATCGAGACGATCTTGCAGCAAATGTCGAAGCAGAAATTGAGATTATCGGTCAGTATCTTCCCGCACAGCTTTCCGAAGAAGAAATAAAAGTTATTGTACAGCAGACCATCCAGGAAACCGGTGCTTCTTCGAAAGCCGACATGGGTAAAGTGATGAGCGCGCTAATGCCGAAAGTCAAAGGCCGCTCCGACGGAAAAGTTGTGAACCAAGTGGTTCAGCAATTTCTGCAATAAAACATAACGCAAAGCACCCCTTTTTTAAGGGGTGTTTTTTCGTGTTTGGAGGATGCCGGCGGCAAAGGACCGTTCGATGGTCGAAAAAGCGCCGCGGATCCCGCAAGCAGTCTTTATGACTCCATGGTTTGGCGGGCATTTTTGTTCATAAACTGAAACGTTAAGCCTTCTGCTGCGTAATAAGTACCATATGCTGGACAGTATATTATAATCATGGTGAAAGGGGGGAACTTGGTTGGAACGATCCGAATACGGGAACAGGTTTCACAGGTGGCTGCTTCTTTTAATCATGCTGGTTTTGGGAATGGCTGCATCGTTTCCGAGCCAGGCAGGGGCCGAATCGGCGAAAATCGCGCCCGTTTACGTGATTCCGGTGGACCAAAAAATCGAAACCGGGCTCGAAAAATTCATGAAACGCGGATTTAAGGAAGCCGAAAAAATGAATGCGGGGCTGATCGTTCTCGATATCAATACGCCCGGCGGGCTGGTATCGACGGCGCAGAACATCGGAAAAATGATCCGCGAAAGCAAAATCGAAACGGTTGCATACATACGCGGAAATGCAGCTTCCGCCGGAAGTTACATCGCCTTGAACGCCGACAAAATCGCGATGTCCCCGGGAAGCATGATCGGCGCCGCCGCGATGGTGGACGGCACGGGCAAACGGGTGGAGGACCCGAAGCTGGTGGCCGCCTGGAAGTCGGAAATGGCGGCAGCCGCCGAATCAAGCGGCAGAAACGCCAAAATCGCGGCTGGCATGGCGGACATCAACATGGTGGTCGACATGCCGGAGATCGGGGAAACGAAAGAAAAAGGCGAAATTATCGCATTATCCAGCGAGCAGGCGCTAAAGGTCGGATACGCCGACAAAATTGCTTCATCGCCGGAGGAGGTCGTCTCATGGATGGGATACGCGAACGATGACCTGATCCAGGTAGAGCGTACGGGCGCCGAAAAAATCGCGGCGTTTTTGACCCATCCCGTCGTGATGACGATTTTGCTGTTCCTCGGCATCGCCGGCATCGTGATCGAACTGATCGTTCCGGGATTCGGCGTCCCGGGCATCGTCGGAGTCGCGGCTTTCGTGTTGTATTTCTTCGGGAATTACGTCGCGGGTTTCGCCGGCAACGAAACTTGGCTGCTCTTTATCGTGGGCCTGATCTTGATGATCTTGGAAATGTTCGTTCCAAGCTTCGGCATTTTGGGCGTGCTGGGCGCCATCAGCCTGGTCGCCGGCGTGGTCCGGGCCGCCTACGACACGAGCCATGCCATGGTATCGCTCGGGATCGCCTTCATTGCGGCCTTGATCGTCGTGGTGATCGTAGCGTTCATCTTCAAAGAGCGCGGCATCTGGAACCGCTTTATCCTGAAAGAATCCCTGACCAAAGAACAGGGATACGTGCCTACCGAAGCCCGGGAGTTTCTGGTCGGCAAGGAAGGCGTCAGCGTCACGCCGCTGCGTCCGGCGGGAACGGTCCTGATCGACGGCGAACGGGTGGACGTGGTGACGGAAGGGGAGTTCGTGCCGACGGATACCGCCGTGACCGTGATTCATGTCGAAGGCGCGCGCATTGTCGTAAAACCGAAATAAATCCCTTCGTTTGCGACGAATGGTGTAACATGGTAACTGCAGGAAAATCGCGGTGTCAAACCTGATCACCGCAAAAACAATGGGAGGATTCTATGTTATGACAAGTTCTTTGATCCCGATTCTGCTGATCGCAGTCGTGGCAATCATCGTATTAAGCGTATTTTTCAGCTTCTTTCCGCTTACGCTGTGGATTTCGGCCTTGGCCGCGGGCGTCCGCATCAGCATCATCACCTTGGTGGCCATGAGGCTCCGCCGGGTAACGCCAAGCCGGATCGTCAATCCGCTGATCAAAGCAACGAAAGCGGGGCTTGGGTTGAATATCAATCAATTGGAAAGCCACTATCTGGCCGGCGGTAACGTAGACCGGGTAGTCAACGCCCTGATCGCCGCGCAGCGCGCGAACATTCCGCTGGAGTTCACCCGTGCGGCAGCGATCGATTTGGCGGGCCGCGACGTGCTGCAGGCCGTGCAAATGAGCGTCAACCCGCGCGTGATCGAAACGCCGGTCGTCGCCGCCGTGGCGAAAAACGGCATCGAAGTGAAAGTTAAAGCGCGTGTAACGGTCCGCGCCAACATCGACCGCCTTGTCGGCGGCGCGGGGGAGGAAACGATTATTGCCCGCGTCGGCGAAGGGATCGTAACGACCGTCGGTTCCAGCGACGCGCATAAGGACGTGCTGGAGAACCCGGACAGCATTTCCCGCACCGTGCTTGCCAAGGGGCTGGATGCGGGAACGGCGTTCGAGATTTTGTCCATCGATATCGCGGACGTGGACGTAGGCAAAAACATCGGCGCCTATCTGCAGACCGAGCAGGCTGAAGCCGATAAGCGCATCGCCCAGGCGAAAGCGGAGGAACGCCGCGCCATGGCCGTTGCGCAGGAGCAGGAAATGAAAGCCCGCGTCGTCGAGATGAGGGCGCGCGTCGTCGAATCCGAATCCGAAGTTCCGCTGGCGATGGCCGAAGCGCTCCGGTCGGGCAAAATCGGCGTGATGGATTACATGAACCTGAAAAATATCGAGGCGGATACGCAAATGAGAGGCTCGCTCGGCAAGCTGGGCGAGGGAGATCAGAACGGCTCCCAAAATAACAAGTAGGGAATGATGCATCCATGTGGATCTTGGAAAATTTCTATTGGATCCTGATTATCTTATTTGCGGTCGTCTCCGCTTTAAGCAAAAGCGGCAAATCCAAGCAAAAACAAAATCCGCGGGGCATGCCGACGTTCGGCGGAGGCAACGGCAGGGATCGCAGGGACGCCCGGAAGGAGCCAAGGGGATTTTCGGGCTCCCCTGACGCTGCGGGCACCCGCGAAGCGGCCGATTCCCGCGGAACTGCCGCGGGCGACGCAAACCTTTCGCGTCGGCGGCATGCGGAGGCGTCCGGCCGGACTTCGCCGTTCGGCGATGCTCCGGCGGCCGGCCCGGATGATGACACCGGCGAGGGCGTGTCCGAAATGTGGCAGGACGGTCGGCCGGAAACGCTCGAAGATTCCAATGCGGCCATGCAGATGCACCTGGATCGGGTCAACGCCTCGCTGGACCGGATTGAGCAGACGGAGCCAGCGCCGTCTTTAGACCGGCAGGCGGAACAGCCGAGGCCGGTCTCGCGCCTGGCGAAGGAAGCCCGGAACGGCGTGGTCTGGGTCGAAATTCTCGGCCCGCCCCGGTCGAAACGGCCCTACGGCGGGCCAAAGTAAACCTTAGGGGCATCGAGCCTAAACCTTTCATTTAAAAAGCCTTTTCTGTTTATCGGCATCCGATCAGCAATCGGATCCGGGGCGGAAAAGGCTTTTTTCGTGCATGCGTACGAATCTTGTCCGTTTCCGTGAAACAGCCTGAAAACTCTCATAAATCGGCCGGACCGGGCATAAGTTGTAAAGTACAGGAAGGGGGAAGCCTTCGTATGACCCGGATCAGCCGCAGGCTGCGGAAATGGACAAATGAAGTGCTGGATTTGCCGCAGGACGTGTTGCTTGACCTGCCGCGGATTACCCTGGTTGGAAACAAGGAGTTGACCGTCGAGAATCACCAGGGCGTGCGTCATTTTTCGGAGAACAAAATGATTCTTTCCTTAAATCAGGGCGTGCTCGAAATCGAAGGCGCCGAACTCATGATCCGGGCGATATTGCCGCAGGAGGTCATGATCGAAGGGATCATCCGCAATATAAAATATACAGGAATGGGGGAGAGCTCATGAAAATACCTACACTTTCCGGCGTGCGCGGATGCGTACAGATCACGGTCAGGGGAGAAGGGATCAATCGCTTGATCAACGCTTTGGCGGAAGCGGGCATTCCCGTCTGGGATATCCGGCCCGCCAGCAACAACCAAACGGCAGACATGAAGCTGCTCCTGAGGGATTTTCATGCTCTTCGCCCCTTGCTGAAGCGGACAGGCTGCAGGATGCATGTGGCCCGCCGGATCGGTCTGCCTTTCCGTTTGGCCAAGCTGTACAAGCGTAAATTTTTCGCGGCCGGCATCGGCGCGTTTTTCCTGCTGCTGTTCGTTCTTTCTTCCCTGGTATGGAACATCAACGTGGTAGGCAACGAGAAAATTCCGACCGAAGATATTTTGAAGGCGGCGAAAGAGGAAGGCGTCCGGCCGTACCAGTGGATTTTCCGTTTGAAGGAACCGGACAAGCTGTCGCGCGCGCTCAGCCTCAAGCTGCCTGAAACGTCCTGGATCGGGGTGGAAAGAAAAGGAACGACGATCACCATCCAGGTCGTGGAAGCCGAAAAGCCGGAGAAGGAGCCGCTTGCCAGCCCGCGCCATTTGGTGAGCAAGTCGGATGCGGTGATCACGAGCATTTATGCCGAGCAGGGGCGTCCGCTCGTTCAAAAAAACACGCGCGTCAAAAAAGGACAAGTGCTGATATCCGGCATTTTGGGCGACGGGGAGGCCCGTTCGCAGGTCGTGGTAGCCAAAGGCGAAGTGAAAGGCCTCGTATGGCATGAATATCAGCTGGAGGTACCGCTCGTCCAGAAACGGAAAATATATACGGGAGAAAGGAAAGACAAAAGTTACCTCGTCCTCGGAAACCGCGCCATCCAGCTGTGGGGTTACGGGAAAGAGCCGTTTGCGAAATCCGAGACGCTCACCGAACGCGATCCGCTCACTTGGCGTTCCATCGCCCTTCCGATCGGTTGGATGACGGAAAAGGTCATGGAGGTTACGGAAACGCAGGAGACGCTGCAGCCCGAAGAGGCGAAAAAGTTGGGGCTTGAAGCGGCAATACGCGATATTTTGGCGAAATACGGCAACGATTCGCAGATCATCAGCCAAAAAATTTTGCATGAGAAGAGAGAGAATGGTAAAGTTTATATGAAAGTGCTTTTTGAGGTGGAAGAAAAGATTGCCGAAGAACTTCCCATAGTTCAAAGTCAAGGAGAATGAGGCTATTTGTCAGAAAAAAACCACAGCGCGCAAATTTCATTGCATAGTGCAGGCGAAGGCCTGTCCATTTTCGGACCTCAGGATATGTTTTTGAAGATGATCGAAGCGCAGATCCCGGCCCAGATCGTCTCCCGGGAGGCGGAAATCACGATCCGCGGGGAACTGCGGGACGTGCAGGTGGTCGAGCATCTGTTCGAAGTTCTGCTTGAGCTCGTCCGGAACGGTTATATCCTTTCGGAACGGGACGTCGCCTATGCCATCGACCTTGCCAAGGATTTTCGGGCCGACCAGCTGCTCGATCTGTTCAAGGGAGAAATCACGACCACGTTTCGCGGCAAGCCGATCCGGGTCAAAACCATCGGCCAGAAGCACTATGTAACGACCATCCGCAAGCGGGACATCGTGTTCGGAATCGGGCCTGCCGGTACGGGGAAAACCTATCTGGCGGTCGTGTTGGCCGTTGCCGCTTTGAAGGAAGGCGCCGTCAAACGCATCGTGCTCACGCGTCCGGCCGTCGAGGCGGGAGAAAGCCTCGGATTTCTGCCGGGGGATTTACAGGAAAAGGTCGACCCGTATTTGCGTCCGCTTTATGATGCCCTGTACGACGTGATGGGCCCGGAGCAGACGGCCAAAGCGCTCGAAAGAGGACTGATCGAAATCGCGCCGCTCGCCTATATGCGCGGCCGTACGCTGGACGACTCCTTCATCATTTTGGACGAAGCCCAGAACACCACCCCTGAACAAATGAAAATGTTTTTGACCCGTCTCGGCTTTGGCTCGAAAATGGTCATCACCGGCGACGCGACGCAAATCGACCTGCCGCGGGGCAAAAAATCCGGGCTTATCGAGGCGAAACATATACTGGAAGGCATCGAGGAGATCGGCTTCGTTCATTTCGCCGAGCAGGATGTCGTCCGTCACTCTCTCGTTCAAAAAATAATCACTGCTTACGACAAAGCTGCAGAAAATCAAGATTAGAGGGGATTATCTTTATGACTTCGAAAGAAACGTCATCAGGCAAATCTTTCTCAATGAAACATGTCGGCTGGAAACATAGCGCAGGGACCCGCTATGTTCTCTTTTTATGTCTGGCTGTGCTGTTTTATGTCAGTCTGGCTCCGAATCTGCTCCCGGAACGGTACAACATTCAAGTAGGGGCGCGCAGCGAGAAAGAAATCCGGGCGCCGATGCAAATCCCGAACAATAAGGCGACGCTGAAGGCGCAGGAGCAGGAAGCGGAACGCGTGCAGCCGATTTATACGATCGTGACGGTGCCGAACGAAAATCTGGTCGTGTCCATTTTGGATCGGATCGACCGGCTGAACCAGGATGACCAGGTATCCCGCGAAGATAAAATCGCCATCTACAAGCTTGAAATCCCGCAGCGGGCCAAGGACTTTATTCAAAATTTCGTCAATTCCAACCGGTCGTCGGCGAACTACTCGGACAAGCTGCTGGATGAAATGCTGAAGGTGACCAACCAGCAGAGCTATAAAATTCCGGAAGAGACGTTCATCAAAATTCCGCGGCTCACTTCCCAGGACATCGCCGAAATGAAACCCGTCGCCCGGGAGATCGTATCCCGCCTGACCAACGACCAGGTCGTCGAGGCGCAGGCGGCCCGCGCGAAAGTGGCGGAGCTCGTCAGCGCCAGCACGCTCAACCAGCGGACGGCCAGGGAGGTCGTGCAGGAGCTGTCCAAGCTTGCCATCACGGCGAACAAATTCTACGATGAGGAAGCGACCAAGGAAGCCAAGGTGCAAGCGAGGGAAAACACCCAGCCGGTGTACATCAAGCAGGGCGACGTGCTGGTCGCGAAAGGGCAGCTGATCACGGAAGATTTGTACAATCTGCTCGACGACAACGGTTTGCTTAAAAACGAAGTCAATTATTGGCCTCAGCTGGGGCTGCTCCTGCTGTCTTTGCTGATGTCCGGGGGCCTGCTGCTGTTTATCCGGCAGACGGACCCGAACAAATTCAAGTACAACAACTCGCAGCTTCTGATGCTTGTACTGATCTTTATTATTACCGTCATCACCATGCATTTGGCCGGCATCCTGCAAAGCACGGAAAGGCCTTACATCGGATACGTCGCTCCCGTGGCGATCGGAGCTACGCTCGTGACGCTGCTGCTGGACATGACGCTGGCGTATTTTTGCTCGATGTTGTTCTGCATTTTGGCCAGCGTCATTTTGAACGTGCATCAGGGACAAATGTTCGACTTTACCTTCGGATTTTTTTCGCTGGTCGCATCGGTGGTGGCGATCTTTTCGATCCACCGCGCGAGCCAGCGGTCCACGCTGCTCAAGGGCGGCATTATGGTCTGCCTGTTCGGTTCGCTGTCGGTATTCATCATGACCGTGATCGGAAGCGGCGGCCAATGGAATCAGATCCAGACGCTTTACGCGATCGGTTTCGCTTTTGCCGGCGGCCTGCTCACCGCCATTTTGGCGATCGGGCTGATGCCGTTTTTCGAAGTCACGTTCGGCATTTTGTCGGCGCTGAAGCTGGTCGAGCTGTCCAACCCCAACCATCCGCTGCTGCGGAAGCTGCTGACGGAGACGCCGGGCACCTATCACCACAGCGTGATGGTCGGCAATCTGTCCGAAGCCGCCGCGGAGGCGATCGGAGCGGACGGGCTGCTCTGCCGCGTGGGTTCGTATTACCACGATATCGGGAAAACCAAACGGCCGAGTTATTTCATCGAAAACCAGAACAATATGGGGAACCCGCATGATAACCTGGACCCGAAAATGAGCAAATCGATCATCATCGCCCATGCGCGGGACGGGGTGGAAATGCTGAAGGAATATAAAATTCCGAAGCCGATCCGGGATATCGCCGAGCAGCACCACGGCACGACGTTCCTCCAGTATTTCTACCACAAGGCGCTCCGCCTGGCGGAAGAGCAGGGCAAGGAGCCCGATTTTACCGAGGAGGATTTCCGTTATCCCGGCCCGAAAGCCCAGTCCAAGGAATCGGCCGTCATCGGCATTGCCGACAGCGTGGAAGCGGCGGTGCGTTCCTTGCGGAACCCGACCGTGGATCAGGTGGAATCGATGATCGAAAAAATCATCAAAAGCCGGCTGGACGATCACCAATTCAATGACTGCGACTTGACGATGAAGGAACTGGACATTATCGCCAAAACGCTAAAAGAAAGCGTCATGGGGATCTTCCATTCCAGGATCGAATATCCGGAAGAAATCAAAAAGAACAAAACGACTGAAGAAACGAGAAGGAGCGGTTAGAACATGGGACTGCAGCTAGCATGGACGAACGAGCAGCAGGAGCTTGCGATCGGCGACGAACTGATCGCGACGCTCGAGCTGCTGCTGCAAAAAGCGGGGGAGGCCGAAGGCATCCGGGAAGGCGAAGTGGCGCTGACGTTCGTCGATGACCAACAAATTCATGAACTGAATAAGGAGTACCGCGGCATCGACCGCCCCACGGACGTGCTTTCCTTTGCCATGAACGAACATACGGACGAAGAGCTGGACATCGTTTACGAGCTGGAAGAGGGAGAAGAGCTCGCGGATCTGCCCGAAATGCTCGGGGATATTATCATTTCCGTGAATCGCGCGCAGGCGCAAAGCGAAGAATATGGACATTCCCTGGAACGTGAAATCGGATTTCTGTTCGTTCACGGATTCCTGCACCTGCTGGGCTACGACCATCAGGACAAAGAAAGCGAAGCCGAAATGATGGGCAAACAGGAAGCGGTCCTGGCCGAAGTGGGGCTTACGCGTTAATGCCGAAAAGGACGTTTTGGGCCGCGTTCGGATATGCGGCGCAAGGGATTGTTTACGCGCTGCGGACGCAGCGCAACATGAAAATCCATGCGGCGGCGGCCGTGGCCGTCATAGCGGCGGCAGCGCTGCTGCATGTATCGTGGGAAAGATGGGTCGCGCTTTTGTTTGCGATTGCGCTCGTCATGGCCCTGGAACTGGTCAACACGGCGCTGGAATCGGTGGTGGATTTGGCGTCGCCCGAACTCCATCCGCTGGCCAAAGCGGCCAAAGATACGGCTGCCGGCGCAGTGCTGCTGGCAGCTGTTTTTGCCGCCATCACCGGGGTGATCGTGTTTTATCATCCGGTGGTAGGGCTTTTAGGCTGGGGCGGAACCCATCAATAGTTTTTCGGAATTCGAAGGAGGATCATCCATGGAATCAGCATTGTTATTGCAAGAAGCGATTAAAGCGCGCATGAACGCCTATACGCCGTATTCCCATTTTGGCGTCGGCGCTGCGCTGCTCGATCAGGAAGGACATGTCCACCATGGCTGCAACGTCGAAAACGCGGCGTTCGGGCCTACCAACTGCGCGGAACGTACGGCATTGTTCCGTGCGATCGCCGACGGGCACAAAGCGGGAAGCTTTCAGGCGATTGCCGTCGTCGGAGATACCGAAGGGCCGATTTCCCCTTGCGGCGTGTGCCGGCAGGTGCTGCTCGAACTGTGCAAGCCGGACATGAAAGTCATCTTGGGGAACCTGAAAGGCGACATGATGGAAACGACGGTAAGCGAGCTGCTTCCGGGGGCTTTTGGTCCTTCGGATCTGGATCGTGCCAAGAAGTGATATAAGCAACATTCTTTTTTTGGGGCCCGTTTCCGCGGCCGGGTTCGGTTCGTCCGTCCCGGCATTCGCGGATTCAGGGCCCCGGACGGTCTTTCGCGAAATGCGGATCATTGAAGGAGGTCATGTGTCAATATGGCGAAACCGGTATTCAAATCCGGCTTTGTGGCAATCGTGGGCCGGCCGAACGTAGGCAAATCCACGCTGATGAATCAGGTCATCGGACAAAAAATCGCGATCATGTCCGACAAGCCGCAAACGACGCGCAATAAAATCCACGGGGTATACACGACCGAGGAAACCCAGATCGTATTTCTCGATACGCCCGGCATTCATAAGCGCCAATCGAAGCTTGGCGATTACATGAACCAAACCGCGCTCAATACGCTGAAGGAAGTGGAGGCCGTATTATTCCTGGCCGACGTTTCGGAAGGATTGGGCGGCGGGGACCGGTTTATTATCGAACAGCTGAAGGGTGTAAAGACGCCGGTCATTCTCGTGCTGAACAAAATCGACAAAATCGAGCCGGATGCGCTGCTTCCGATCATCGACGAATACAGCAAGCTGCATGAGTTTGCGGAAATCGTGCCGATTTCGGCTTTGAGCGGCAACAACGTGAACCGCCTGCTTGAACAGGTGGAAAAGTACTTGCCCGAAGGCCCGCAGTATTATCCGGCCGACCAGGTAACGGACCATCCGGAGCAATTTGTTTGCGCCGAGCTGATCCGCGAAAAAATTCTGCATATGACCCGCGAGGAAGTGCCGCATTCGATTGCGGTAACGATCGAGGACATGCGCGTGCAGGAGAACGGGGTCGTATACATTTCGGCCGTCATTTTCGTCGAAAGGGATTCCCAAAAAGGCATTATCATCGGGAAGCAAGGCGCCCTGCTCAAGGAAGTCGGCAAACAAGCCCGGCAGGACATTCAAAATTTGCTGGGTTCGAAGATATTTTTGGAATTGTGGGTCAAAGTAAAAAAAGACTGGCGCAACCAGGAACGCGTGCTTCGTGACCTCGGCTTCCACCGCGACGCCTAACCGGCGGCGCCCGCCCTCATCTGGCAGGAATTGCTTTACATAGATCCGGTTCGTTCGCCGCATCCTATTTTTGAAGATGCAGACGCCATTTCCAAAGAAAGGATGAATACGAATGCGAGACTTTTCGTGGAAGTATTTTGCGATGACTGGAGATGTGGATGCTTACCTGCTCTATAAGGAATACGCGGGCATGTCGGTAGAGGAAGCGGCCGCGGCGCCGGAGATGGCGGCAGCGGAAGAGACGGGGAATTATGAAGAAAACGAATGATTTGTGGCTGCTCCGGGAATGGCTGGGGGAAGAGGCATGCTATACAGGGTGGAAGGGATCGTCATCCGCAGCATGGACTACGGCGAAGGGAACAAAATCATTACGATTTGCACCGAAAACTCGGGCAAAGTAGGCGTGCTGGTCCGCGGGGCCAAAAAAGTCAAAAGCCGCCACGCTGCTTTAACGCAGCTGTTTACGGAAGCGGAATACGTCTTTTTCAGGAACGGAACGGGCCTTGGAACGCTAAATTCCGGCGAAATCATGAACTCGCATCACGGCCTGAGGCAGGATTTGATTTTGGCGGCGTATGCGTCCTATGCCTGCGAGCTTCTTGACAAGGTCCTGCAGGACGAGGAAACGGGAAGCTTTTGGTATCAGCAGTTAAAGGCTTGCCTGAATGCGCTGGAGGAAGGCAAAGATCCCGGAATTATCATCAATCTGTACGAAATGAAAATTCTTCAGACGGCGGGATACGGACCCGAGCTCCTTTCCTGCATTTCTTGCGGCAAGGATTTGAGCGAAGACGACCATGCGTCCGTAAGCCCGAGATTGGGCGGCGTATTGTGCCGGTCCTGCAGGCATCTGGATCCGCCGGCGATGAGCCTGTCGCCCAAGAGCTTGAAGCTGCTGCGGCTGTTCGCCAGGCTCGACCTTCGGAGACTGGGCCACGTCGACGTCAAAGACGAAACGAAAGCCGAGCTTAAAGCCGTTATGCGCGCTTTTATGGACATGCAGCTCGGACTTAAACTGAAGTCGCAAAGCTTTTTGGATCAGATGGAAAAGTACGGACTGTAACGATGTTGACTTCTCTTTGGGAATCCGGTAATATATATAAAGTTTCTATTCATTGTCTGACATGCGTTGAACGGAAGAGTAGTGGATTTCGGATTCCCAGCAGCGAACCGGGGACGGTGCGAGCCCGGTGGAACGGATTCATGAAAGGCAGCCGGGAGCATGAGATGAAATCGGCTAAAAAGTGGATTGCGGTTCTCCGGTAACGGGAACGGCAGTCAAGTAGGGTGGAACCGCGGGAATGACAGCTCTCGTCCCTATGTCTGTGTTTGCAGGCATGGGCGGGAGCTTTTTGATGTCCCGGTGATGGCCTGCAGCGGATGAAGCAAGCTGACAACCATTGCAATGCCATGATTAGTAAAGGAGAGGCTCATATGAACTTTCAGCAGATGATTTTGACCCTGCAGCAGTTTTGGGCAGCACAGAATTGCATTATCGTGAATCCTTACGACACGGAAAAAGGCGCCGGCACGATGAACCCGATGACCTTTTTGCGGTCGCTGGGACCTGAACCGTGGAAGGTGGCATACGTCGAGCCTTCGCGCCGTCCTTCCGACGGACGTTACGGCGAAAACCCGAACCGTTTGTACCAGCACCACCAGTTCCAGGTCATCATCAAACCTTCGCCGGATAACATCCAGGAACTGTACCTGGAAAGCTTGAAGGCGCTGGGCGTGGATGCGCTGCACCATGACATCCGCTTTGTCGAGGATAACTGGGAGAACCCGTCGCTCGGCTGCGCCGGCCTTGGCTGGGAAGTATGGCTTGACGGGATGGAAATTACCCAGTTTACGTACTTCCAGCAGGTGGGCGGGATCGAGACGCATCCGGTATCCGTCGAAATCACGTACGGCATGGAACGCCTCGCGTCCTACATTCAGGAAAAAGAAAATGTGTTCGATCTGGAATGGGTGGACGGCATCACTTACGGGGATGTGTTCCATCAGCCGGAATACGAGCATTCGAAATACACGTTCGAAGTGTCCGACGTCAAAATGCTGTTTACCCTTTTCAACATGTACGAACAAGAAGCCAAAAAAGCGATGGATCAAAACCTCGTGTTCCCGGCTTACGATTACGTGCTGAAATGCTCGCACACCTTTAACCTTCTCGATGCCCGCGGCGCCATCAGCGTTACCGAGCGAACCGGCTATATTACCCGGGTGCGCAACCTGGCCCGCCAGGTCGCGGCGACGTACGTGGAGGAACGCGAGAAGCTCGGCTTCCCGCTGCTGAAGAAAGGAGGCGACCTGTAATGGCTAAGGATCTGTTGTTTGAAATCGGTCTGGAGGAAGTGCCTGCGCGCTTTTTACGGGCCGCAATGGAGCAGTTGAAGGAAAAAACGGTTCAATGGCTGGAACAATCCCGTTTGTCCCACGGTGCCGTAGAGGCTTCTGCCACCCCGCGCCGTTTGTCGGTGCTCGTGCAGGACGTGGCCGAGAAACAGGACGACGTGGAGGAAGAAGTCAAGGGCCCTTCCCGCAAAATCGCCCAGGACGAAAACGGAAACTGGAGCAAAGCGGCGCTAGGCTTCGCGCGCGGGCAAGGCGTGGATCCGGAACAGTTTACCTTTAAGGAACTGAACGGCGTCGAATACATCTACGTGACCAAAAGCAGCACGGGCGTCGATACGGCATCCATTTTGGCCGAAGGATTGCTTGGCATTTTGTCTTCGATGAACTTCCCGAAAAACATGCGTTGGGGAAGCTACGACTATAAATTCGTCCGTCCGATCCGCTGGCTCGTCGCCATGTTCGGCTCCGACGTCATCGATTTGGAAGTGACCGGCGTAAAATCCGGCAACGTGACGCGCGGGCACCGTTTCCTCGGAACCGAAGCCGTGCTTTCCGATGCTTCCGAATACCGGGAAGCCCTCCGTTCCCAGCATGTCATCGTGGACGTGAAGGAACGCGAAAACATGATCCTGGAACAAATCGGAAAACTCGCGCAGGAGAAAAACTGGAAAATCGCCATCAAGGACGATTTGCTCGAGGAAGTTCTTTTCCTGGTCGAAACGCCGACCGTATTGTTCGGAACGTTCGATCCGTCGTTCCTGAACATTCCGCAGGAAGTGTTGATTACTTCCATGCGGGAGCATCAGCGTTATTTCCCGGTGCTTGACGAACAGGGCAAGCTGCTGCCGTTTTTCGTGACGGTGCGCAACGGCGACGACCGTTCGCTCGACGTCATTGCCAAAGGAAACGAAAAGGTGCTGCGCGCACGGCTGTCCGATGCGAAATTTTTCTACGACGAAGACCAAAAGCTTGAAATCAAGGATGCGCTGTCCAAGCTGGAAAGCATCGTCTTCCACGAAGAGCTCGGCACGGTGGGCGACAAAGTCCGCCGCATTCGCAAAATCGCCGACCAGCTGGGCGAAGCGCTGCAAATCTCCGGAACGGAGCAGGAATACGTCAGCCGCGCAGCGGACATCTGCAAATTCGACCTCGTGACGCAAATGGTATACGAGTTTCCGGAACTGCAGGGGGTTATGGGCGAAGACTACGCGCGCAAGGCCGGAGAAAACGAAGCGGTCGCCAAAGCGGTTTTCGAGCATTACCAGCCGCGTTCCGCGTCGGACGATTTGCCTGCTTCCCTGGTAGGTTCGATCATCAGCATCGCGGATAAAATCGACACGATCGTGGGCTGCTTCTCGATCGGCATCATCCCGACGGGATCCCAGGATCCGTACGCCCTGCGCCGCCAATCCCAAGGGATCGTTCAAATTCTGCTCGCGAAGCAAATGCCGCTGACGCTTTCGCAAATTTTCGGCATCGCCATCGACGTTCATGCCCAATTCCGGGAGATGAAACGCCAGGGCAGCGAAATCCGCAAGGACCTTGAGGAATTTTTCGGCCTGCGCGTGAAAAAGCTGCTGTCCGAAAACCTCCGTTACGACGTCGTTGACGCCGTCATTGCCGCAGGATTCGACGACGTGATGTCCATCGTGTCCCGCGGGGATGCGCTGATGAACGCCGTTGAAGGCGGAGACGAGTTCAAAACGACGGTCGAGTCCTTCAACCGGGTAAGCAATCTCGCCGCGAAGGCTTCCAAGGCTGCGGTCAGCGAAAGCTTGCTTCAGGAAGAGGCGGAAAAGGAACTGCACGCCGCTTGGCTGCAAGTGCAGAAGCCGTACTCCACCGCTCTTGAACAGCGGGACGGGGCCAAGGCGCTGGGCATTTTGGGCGAACTGAAACCGGCCATCACGAATTTCTTCGATGCCGTCATGGTCATGGCCGAAGACGAAAAAGTCCGGGCCAACCGCTTGGGACTTCTCGCGCAGATCGATCAGGGCTTAAAGCAGTTTGCCGATTTTAACAAGCTTGTCTGGTAGGATATAGATTCGCCGAACGTACGGAACGGGAAAGCACCCAGTGCTGGCCTGTTCCGTATTTTCGGAAAGCTGTCAGAAGTTGTTATTGGGCCGCAAGAAGGATTTTGGCATCCATTGGGCGTATATTACGTATATACGAGTATGGCAAACCATGATTACAGGGTGATATATTCTGGCTGATATGCATACGATCCACATCGTCGTCGACGGGGACGCCTGTCCCGTAAAGCGTGAAATTGGCGAGACAGCTAGAGCCTTCCGCATTCCTGTGCTGATGGTTTCTTCTTATGACCATTTTATCGAGGCCGAAGAGGGCGTCCAAACGATCCAGGTCGACCGCAGCGACCAAAGCGCGGACCTGTACATCGCCAACCACATCCAAGCCGGGGACGTCGTCGCCACGCAGGACTACGGTTTGGCCGCGCTTGCCCTTGCGAAAGGCTGCCATGCGATATCGTTCCGGGGGCAAAGCTATACGCGGGAAAATATCGAATTCATGCTCGATCGGCGCCATCATCAGGCCAAGGCCAGGCGAAGAGGCAGCTACGGCAAAGGCCCTAAACCGATGACGCAGGCGGACAAATTGCTTTTTCAACAGAAACTGACAAAACTTTTGCGCAGATTGCAGGAGAATGTTTAACAGTAGCGAATAATATTTTACGTGCCAAAAAGAGATGAAGGTGGTTTGGATGAATGCCGGACATGGCAATATACCGGAAAAAGTGATCGATGCGGTGCTGGACAAGCATGATATCGTCGATACGGTAAGCAGGTACGTTCATCTGACCAAGCAGGGGAAATACATGAAAGGCCTCTGCCCGTTTCATTCGGAGAAAACCCCCTCTTTTACGGTGACGCCGGATCGGCAGATTTTCTACTGCTATGGCTGCGGCAAGGGTGGAAATGCCATCAAATTCAGGATGGAAATCGAAGGGTTATCCTTTCCCGAGGCCGTCAAACTCATGGCGGAAGAAAGTCATATCGAACTGCCGGAAGGACCAGGGGCTGTCGTGATTCCTCCGAATCCGGAGCGAGACCGTCTGCTACAGGCCTACGAGTGGACTGCCAAATTTTATCACTATTTGCTCAAAAACACGGAGCATGGCAAAGCGGCGATGGACTATTTGCGTTCGCGCGGCTTTAACGACAAAATCATCGATCAGTTTCAGATCGGCTATGCCCCGGACCGTTGGAATACGATTGTTCAGTTTCTGACCAATCGATCCTTCGATTTGCAGGAGATGGAAAAAGGCGGGCTGTTGTCCAAGCGAAGCGACGGGGAAGATTATATCGACCGCTTTCGGGGCCGCGTCATGTTTCCGATCTGCGACCGCAACGGCAAAGTCATCGCTTTTGCGGGCAGGGTGCTCGGCGACGGACAGCCGAAATATTTGAATTCGCCCGAAAGCAAGCTGTTCAACAAAAGCCGGATTTTGTACAATCTTCATCAGGCCAAACCGTCCATCCGCAAGCTGCGGCAAATCGTATTGTTCGAAGGATACGGCGACGTGATTTCGGCTTGGGAAGCAGGCGTGCAAAACGGCGTGGCCACCATGGGCACCTCGCTCACGGAAAGCCATGCGGCCATGATGAAAACGATGGCGGAGGAGGTCGTCGTTTGTTACGACGGGGACCGGGCCGGACAAGCTGCTGCGATGAAGGCCATTCCTCTTCTGGAGGGAGTCGGTCTGAGGGTGAAAATCGCCGTCATTAACGAAGGCCTCGATCCGGACGAATTCATCCGGAAATACGGCGGGGACCGCTTTCAACGCCAGATCATCGACGGAGCGGTTTCAACGACGAAATTTAAGCTTATACATCTGAAAAAAAACCATATACTGCTAGAAGAAGACGGGAAAATCGCGTATACGAAGGAAGTGCTTCCGATTATCGCGGGACTGCCTTCATCGACCGAGCGGGAAGTTTATTTAAAGGAGCTTGCCGCGGAGCTTGAGCTTTCCTTCGAAAGCCTGAAGCAGGATTGCAACGAGATCCGCCAATCCATGTTAAAAAACGCGCCGGATGGGGATAATAACGACAAAAGGTGGAATAATGGTAGGCATAAAAAAGGTCAGGTGTCCGCACCTGTTTTACTGCCGGCATACCATACTGGAGAACGGCGCCTTTTGGCCATGATGCTGCAGGATGCCGAAGCCGCGAGCTACGTGCAAAAAAGGCTCGGCGACGCATTTAACATTGATGATCATGCAGCGATTGCTGCTTATCTATATGCCTATTACGCACAGGGCAAACCCCCGGATATCAGCCGCTTCATGTCGTTTTTGCACGATGACCGCCTGGAGAAGACCGTTAGCTCCATCTCTATGATGGATACTCCGCCGGAGTGGAACGTGCAGGAGCTTGAGGATTGCATCCGGGAAGTACAGAAAGTTCCGCAGAAAAAACAGATCGACAAGAAAAGAGAAGAAATGATCATTGCCGAGCGTTCAGGGGACTTTTTGCGTGCTGCACAAATTGCAAGTGAGATTATAGCCCTAGAGAGACAATAAAGAACAGGCTTGAATGTTTCTAGGGAGGAGGGAGTCGAGTTATGGCGAATGATCAGCATACTGAACTAGAGACAGAGTTTACGCTTGATCAGGTAAAAGACCAGCTGATTGAACAGGGTAAAAAAAGATCTTCTTTGAACTACAAAGACATTATGGAGAAACTCTCTCCATTTGATCAGGACGCTGAACAGATTGACGAATTTTATGAACAGCTCGGCGATCTGGGCATTGAAGTGGTCAACGAAAGTGATGAAGACGACAACCCTCTTCACCATCCGTCCGATGATCACGAGGGCGGAGACAGTGACGATTTCAACTTTGACGACGACCTGTCCTTGCCGCCAGGCATCAAAATCAACGACCCCGTCCGGATGTATCTGAAGGAAATCGGCCGCGTGCCGCTCCTTTCGGCAGACGACGAGGTGGAACTGGCGAAACGGATCATGAACGGGGACGAAGAAGCGAAACGCCGGCTTGCGGAAGCGAACCTGCGTTTGGTGGTCAGCATCGCGAAACGTTACGTCGGCCGCGGCATGCTGTTCCTCGATTTGATTCAGGAAGGCAATATGGGCCTGATCAAAGCGGTCGAGAAGTTCGACCATAATAAAGGATTCAAATTCAGTACGTATGCAACCTGGTGGATCCGTCAGGCGATCACCCGCGCGATTGCGGACCAGGCGAGAACGATCCGGATTCCGGTTCATATGGTGGAAACGATCAATAAGCTGATCCGGGTATCCCGTCAGCTGCTGCAGGAATTGGGGCGCGAACCGACGCCGGAAGAAATCGCGGCCGAAATGGAGCTCAGCGTAGAGAAGGTTCGGGAAATCATGAAAATCGCCCAAGAGCCGGTATCGCTTGAAACGCCGATCGGCGAAGAAGACGATTCGCATCTTGGCGATTTTATCGAGGATCAGGAAGCGCTCGCTCCAGCGGACGCTGCAGCTTACGAGCTTCTGAAGGAACAGCTGGAGGACGTGCTCGATACGTTGACGGAACGCGAGGAAAACGTTCTTCGTCTCCGCTTCGGCCTCGATGACGGCCGGACGAGAACGCTGGAGGAAGTGGGCAAAGTGTTTGGCGTCACGCGCGAACGCATCCGCCAAATCGAAGCCAAGGCGCTGCGCAAACTGCGCCATCCTAGCCGCAGCAAACGGCTGAAAGATTTTCTCGAATAAGTCCATGTTCAGACCTTCTGCCGCATGCGCAGACAGGTCTTTTTTTTCGCCTTTTTGCCGATAAAGGAAAATAGGATTCGCGGTTTTTCTTGCTTTTAGAACTATTTCCTTTATTTGTTGTTTTTATTTTAGCGCTTTTTCCAAGCCAATGCAAATGAGATGACCCGATGACTCTGGGCCATCCCTACTAGAGCCGATCCTTTCGGCTTCGTGCATTTGCAGGATGCGCACGGGTTTGATACGGTATAAAAAGGATATAAAAACCAAAAAAAGATGCGTGGGTGCGATATGAAATTATCAAGAAGACTAGAGACGATCATGAAGCTCATACCAAAGGAATGCGCGCTGGCGGACATCGGTTCGGACCATGCGCTGCTGCCCGTGGCCGCGGTGCAATCCGGGCGGGCCGTCCGGGCCGTGGCCGGAGAAGTGAACGACGGGCCGTTGCAAGCCGCCGCCAAACAAGTGGCGGAAGCCGGCCTTACGGACGTCATTTCGGTCCGCAAGGGCGATGGCTTGGCGGTCATCGAAGCGGGTGAGGCCAACGTCGTGACGATTGCGGGCATGGGGGGCAGCCTGATCGCGAACATTCTGGATCGCGGCGAGGACAAGCTCGAACAAGTCGAACTGTTGATCCTGCAGCCGAACGTCGGCGAGGACATTCTCCGCCGGTGGCTCATGGAACATGGCTGGCTGCTGACGTCCGAATGCATTTTGGAAGAAGACGGGAAGATATATGAAATTTTGACCGCGGTTCCCGAACTTTCGGACCAGCGAATCAGCAATCGCCTTTTATATGAAGACCAGGAATGGCCGAAAAGCGGCGGCGAAGGCACCTTTACGGTGACCCGGGACCTTCTGCTGCGCATGGGGCCTTGGCTGCTCAAGGAGCCGACGCCGGTTTTGATCGACAAATGGAACCAAGAGCTGGATAAGCTGCAGGGCATTTTGGACTCGTTGTCCGTCTCGAAACTGGAATCCGCGGCACTAAAAGCAAAACAGGTGCAGATGGAGATGGATCAGATCAAGGAGGTACTCGCATGTTTGCAAAAGGACAGACCGTAATTCAATATATGGAGCAGCTGGCTCCCAAACATTTGGCTTATCCGGACGACAAGGACCGGATCGGGCTCCAGCTTGGAACGCTGCAGAAAGAAATCCGCACGGTTATGGTCGCGCTGGACGTCAACGAAGAGGTCGTCGATGAGGCGATCCAAGCGGGGGCCGATTTGATCATTGCCCACCATGCGATCATTTTCCGTCCTTTAAGGCATATTCAAACCGATTCTCCCGCAGGGAAAGTATATGAGCGGCTCATCAAGCATGATATAGCCGTATACATCGCGCATACCAATCTAGACAACGCCGAATGGGGCATGAACGATTGGATGGCGGAAGCGCTTGGCATCCAAAACCCCGTGCCTGTCGACGAAACCCAGCGGGAACAGCTGTACAAGCTGGTCGTGTTCGTGCCGGCGACCCATGCCGACCAGGTCCGTGAGGCGGTGCTGAATGCAGGTGCCGGATCGATCGGGAACTACAGCCACTGCAGCTTTAACGTCGACGGTACCGGAACCTTTTTGCCGCAGGAGGGTACGAACCCCTTCCTTGGTTCCGCCGGCAACATGGAGCAGGCCGCGGAAGTGCGGATCGAGACGATCGTGCCGCACGGCATCCGCGGCAGCGTCATTCAGGCGATGCTTAAAGCGCATCCTTACGAAGAGGTCGCTTACGACGTGTACCCGCTTGATTTGAAAGGGAAGGCATACGGTCTTGGCCGAACCGGGAAGCTGGAGTCGGAGATGACGCTGGCCGCGTTTGCGCAGGTCGTCAAGGAAAAGCTGGACGTGCCTCATGTCCGCGTTGTCGGCGATCCCGACCGGATCGTCAAAAAGGCGGCCGTTATCGGCGGATCGGGCAGCAGATATTACCAGGCGGCCCGTTTCCGCGGGGCCGACGTGCTCGTCACGGGCGACGTCGACTACCATACGGCGCAGGATGCATTGGCTGCCGGGATCGCTTTGATCGATCCGGGGCACAATGCCGAAAAAATCATGAAGGCAAAGGTTGCGGATTGGCTGCAGGAGCAGCTGGGCAAACATCGGTACGACACGAAAGTGATCGCGTCGGCCGTCAATACCGAGCCGTTCCGCTTCATGTGAATTCGCATCCAGGCGAAATCCTCCAATGCTTCCAGACAGTTGAGGATTGAAACGAATTCGAATTCCTAGTATACTATAATATAGTTGTCCGGAAAGTTTGACAGACAATCGCTGGCGGCGCGTAAGGCGCCGCGAGAGGAAAGTCCGGGCTCCATAGGGCAGGGTGCTGGATAACGTCCAGTCAGCGCGAGTTGAAGGATAGTGCCACAGAAATGGACCGCCGATGGCCGCTCATCCGAGCGGATCAGGCAAGGGTGGAACCGAGGTGTAAGAGACCCCGAGGAACGCTGGTGACATCGTTCCTGGTAAACCCCACCTGGAGCAAGACCTAATGGAACGCAGCTTCTTACTGAAGCAGCCTTTGCCCGAGGCGCGTTCGGGTTGGTCGCTTGAGCCAATCAGCAATGGTTGGCCTAGATAGATGATTGTCGCTTATCTGCGGGAGGGTAGTTCCCGTCCGTACCGCAACGAGCACAGAACCCGGCTTACGTAAAACTTTCCAAACTGCAACAACTGTATCATTCATTTGAACTCGTTTGAAGGCGGCATGTCCGGTTGTACCGGAATGCCGCCTTTTTATGTCCGATGGAATTTTGCAACATTCTGATTTATAACCATTTATCATTTTCGTACCCCCGCGGGGAGCCTGAGTCGGCTAGGAAGCCAAGGGCCCCATTGCGGCGGGTTTTTTATGCTGCTTTCTTTTCCGGGTCTGAAAGACGAGCCTGATTTAGTCAAACACCTCGTAAACAAGGGCATTAGTACAAACAGAGGCGAATCAACCATAATAAACTGTACTAAATCACGAAAGGAGCTGCTTATCCATGTATAACAACTGCTTCCACTGTCCGCCAACGGACCCGGTTTATACAGATCCATCCGTCGTTTACCAGGATTATTATTATCCTCAAATCGTTCCTGTCGTCCACACGGTTCAAATCGTGAAAAGACATCATTGCGTACCCGTACCCAAGCATATTTGCAATTATGTCGTGAAAGACGAATATACGGGCCCTGTGACGACAAGCATGAAACGCAATTCTCGGGGCGGCAGACGTTAACCCCGCACTCCGCATTCGATGGGCTGACCTGGCAAACGGCCGGGCTTGACTTCAAGTTTTGCCACCCGAAACATCGATTTGGTCCGAATAAGATATGAACAAAAAAAGCAATCCGCCGTGAAGGGCTGATTGCTTTTTTTTGAAAGCCGTATAGGCGCATGCGGATTCCGTAACCCGCTTCCAAGCTTACGGGCTCGGTTGAACGACCGACTCCATCTTTTTTTGAACATGCTGCGGCCAGAACTGGAGCGGCGCTTCCGTCGTTCCTGCGGCTTGCAGCGCTTTATAGATGTCGATCAATCCGTAGCCGTAATATTTATCTTTTCCTTTGGGTCCAAGATCCACGGTGCTGCTGCGCATGATGTCCATCACCTGTTTGTTGGTGAGGTCCGGATTCTGGGAACGGATTAAGGCGGCCATGGCAGCGACATGCGGGCTTGCCATCGAAGTTCCCGACAAGGCCGCATACTGGTTCCCCGGATAGGTGCTGGCAATGCTGGTTCCGGGGGCCGCCACATCGATGTAATCCCCGTAGTTCGAGTACGATGCGCGCTTCAGGTTGGAGTCGGTCGCCGCAACGGCGAGCACTTCCGGATAAGCTGCCGGATAGCCCGGACGTTCCGTATTGTCGTTTCCGGAGGCGGCGACGAGCACGACGTCCTTATCGAAGGCGTATTTGACGGCATCGTGCAGAAACTGCGAATCCGCGTAGTTCCCCAGGCTCATGTTGATGACCTTAGCGCCGTTGTCGGCCGCCCAGATGATGCCTTCGGCAACCGAATAGGTCGTGCCTGAACCCGATTTGTCGAGCGCTTTGACCGGAAGCATTTTGTTGTACCAGCTGATGCCTGCAACGCCTTCGTTATTGTTGACCAGCGCGCCGATGATGCCCGAGACATGCGTTCCGTGGCCGACGTCGTCCATCGGGTCGGATGCCGGGTCAATCACGTTGTATCCGGTCATCAGCTGGCCCTGCAGGTCGGGGTGATCCAAATCGACGCCGGTATCCACGATCCCCACGATCACGTCGCTGCTGCCGCGGGACAGATCCCAGGCCTGGTTCGTTTCGATGGCGGGCAGGTTCCATTGGTATTTTGCGAACAGCAGGTCGTTCGGCACGTTGGGCAGGCTGCTTGTTTTCTCCTTGATTTTGTCGTTGGTCATGTACAAATAGTGGGGTTCGACATATAACGGATTCCAGTTTTTCAAAAAGTACGATTTGAGCTGGCTGTAGTCCATCCCGCTGGCATGGAACACATAAGCGTAACCCAGTTTGCGCGAGGATTCCGCGCGAAGCTCACCCATGATACGGTTCATCTCTTGCCGGGTAGGATCCTGGCGGAAACGAACGACGATTTCGTTTTCATAAAAATGGCTCGCTTTTTCGTTGTCGTGCCCCGTACGGACGGTAATGTCCCGCAGCGTATCGGCATGAACCGATTCCACCTTGTATTTTCCCTCTTTCGGGTACGGGATGAGCCGCAGGTTTTTTTTCTGGTGGTTTGCCACTTCGGTCAATATTTTTTGGTTCATCAGGGCGATCACGCCTTGCTTCGGCTTGTTCTTGGAGGGTTCGGCGATCACGAAATATTGTTTTCCGTCCAGTTTGAAGGAAGGCGATTCGTAGGAACGCTGCTGATGGATGCTGCTTTCGGCCTTGCTCAAATATCCCTTCAGCGTTTTCCTGTCATCGGCGCTCCAGTCGTTTTTGGCGGCGTCGTATACGCGCTGTTTGCCGTGTTTGGCTTCCTGCCATATAATCATGGTAAAATGATCATGCGATTTCTGCAGCTTTCGGATATCGTCCGTAATTTGCGCCGGACCCGCATCGCCGAGTCTTTCGATCATCGAAACCAAATGCTGCTTGGCATCCAGGCGGGTTAACCGGTCCGTTGAATCGATGTCTTGCGCCATCAAGCTATGCTTGGACATATGTTCCTGCTTCGGGTTCGGTACGACCGGCTCCGAAGCCTGCTTGCGGGTATGGGTATCGGCGGAATGGGGCACCTGCATCACGAGAAGCAGCGCTGCGGCCGCTGCGGCAATGCCGATGCCCGCCCAAGTGCGACGGGACATAAGATAAACCTCCTGAAAATGAAATTACCTTTATCGTGAGGAAAGAAGGGGCATTTTATTCTTGCGTTCAGGGTAGGCTGTTTTTGTCCGGGCGTTTCCTTCAAAAGGGATACCGCTTTACCATAATTTGTGTTAGGATAGTACATGGAAAAATGATGCTGTAAAGCGGTTTATTTGTATGATGCCAGTATTTGGACTGAAGGAACCATTAAGGGGGAGCAAATTAGCGATGTCAGCAGGTAATGTTCAAAAGTTGTGTGAGACGACGAAGGAGAAGCTGAAGTATGCGATCGAAAAGCTGGAGGTATTTCTGAACGAACATTCGCTTCCGCAGCTGGCCGCAGACGCCAACGAGGAAACGGTTCATTTTTACAAAGGGTTTTTGTCGGATTTGCGCCATCTGCTCGTATTTTGCGAGGTTTCTTCGGAGAAGCTTGGGGTCGCGCTGCGCCGCGCCAATTTCGACGCCGAATTCGCTGAGAAAGCTCTCTATAACGTATATCACCACTGCGTGAATAACTTTTTTTACCCGAAAAGCGAAAGCTATTCCGAGGATGGCCGCTACGCTTACACCGGGCAAGACGCGATCCGTTTCCGCGTGAAACCTGTGCGTCCGGTGCGGGACATTATTCTGGACATTACGAAAGTGTTCGAAGACCTTAGAGACGACCTTACCTATTATGAAAGCGACTATTTGACGGAGCGCAGAATGCAAAACCAGCGTTCCCATGCATAAAACCGCCAATCGAGTGCGAACATGCAAAAGCGAGCCCGGGGAATTCCGAGACTCGCTTTTTTGTATGCCCGACGCTAAGTGCTCAATTATAATACGGCCAGCCGTCCGCATCCCAGTACAAATCGCTGATGAGCAGCTTCGGCGCCCCGTTCTCCGCCGCGCTGTACGCATGCCGGGCGATGACGTTCGTGCCGTTCACGTCTTGTCCACCGGGCCCGATCCAAGCGACGTTGCCGCTGTCGATGACGGTAGCCCCGCCGTTTTTCATATCGACCCCGTTTTTGTCGTAGAACGGTCCAAGCACGCTTTTGGAACGGCCGACCGCCACTTTGTAAGTGCTGTCAAGGCCGGAGCAGCATTTTCCGATCGATACGAACAAGTAATAATAGCCCGTATCGCGGTTGTATACGAGATTCGGCGCTTCGATCCCTCCCGATTTGGTGGCGATCCGGTAGGAATTGCCCGTCGGTTTCATCGTATCCTTATTGATGGCCGTGATGTAAATTCCGTTGCTCCAGGAGCCGAATACCATCCATAGGTTTCCTTTTTCGTCCTGCGTCACGTTGGGGTCGATCGCATTGTAACTGGAAGCGTCATTCGAATACATGACGAGTCCCTGGTCTTTCCATATCCCCCCGGAAATCGAATTTGTCGTGACGAGGCCGATGGCGGATACTTTGGAACCGAACGTGGAGATCGCATAGTACAAATAATACGTCCCGTTGTAATAAAAAATGTCGGGCGCCCAAACGTCCAATCCCGCTTGATTCGGCACATAATTGCTCCACCAGGCCGGCTTTTCCTTGAAGATCGGGAGCGAGCGCTGATAGTTTTTCCCGTCGGTGGAGTAGAGGACCTGAATGCCTGATCCGGTACTGAAAACCCAGTGGGTTCCCGTGCCGTTCTCCACGATGTAGGCCGGGTCGTGAACGTTGGTGTCCCCCGTCAAATTCCAGGTTGAAGCGCTTACAGGAACGATCGTTTGAAGAAGAAGCATGGCAGACAATAACAGAGAGGCAATGATTTTTTTCTTTTTCGGCATGTTGGCAAGACTCCTTTCCGTTTTTAGATACTTTACTAAAATATAAAATGATTTAATCTTTATTGAAATTTACATCAAATTGGAAACGCTGTCAACGAGAAAATGAAGTTCCGTCTTTCCTTGCCATACATGCCCCGGCCATCCTTGATTTATATACTCCGGCCAGCAACTGACAAGGGCTTTGCGGTATATATGACCGTTCGCAAGGAGACAATGGTAGGTGAGGTGACCTAAACATGAATGATCCAAGAACCATTGTCCGATGCAGCGTCAGCAACTGCAGTTATTGGGGCGAGCAAAACGTCTGCAAAGCCGAACAGATTCTGATTGAAATCGACAAACATGCTTCCGCGAAGTACAGCGAAGAGTTCGGGCACGAGCATTTCGCCGAGCATAAGGACTATGCTCCGAATTCTTCCGCTACCTGCTGCCTGACGTTCAAACCGAAATCATCTTAACCGCAGTCCGCATTTTCACCAACCAGTTGCAGGGAGGTATTCCGATGGACGATTTACGCCAACATGAAGAGCAAGAGCAGCCGCAAAAGGAACAAGAGCTTGAGCCGAAACGGGAACGCCAGGATTTTCCGCGCCGCGACAACCACCGGGAGGAATATGCCGCCGAAGTTGCGCCGCCGAAGTCAACCCGTTACGAAATCGACGAGAGCACCGATGGGGAGCAGGAAGATACTTGGGGCAGAACAGCCGGCTACATCAGCGTAGCTTGCGGCGTCGTATCCCTGTTTATGTGGTCCATCGTTCTCGGACCGATTGCCGCGGCAACCGGCTTCTACGCTTACTCCAAAGGAAAAAAAGCGTGGGGAGCCTGGGGCATGGGGCTTGGGATTTTGGCTACGATCAGCTATTTTGTCCTTATTCCGTACGCAAGATAATTTGCCGGCCAAGACCGAAGGCGTCCTTCCTGCTGCAAGCAGCAGAGGGGCGCTTTTTTATGGATGTTGATCCGTTTTCGGATGGAAGAAGGAGAATTGTCAAAATACATAATATTTCGCGGAAATATGGCGTACATCGCCGGTAGCATGATAAAATAACGTAAAGCACTCCATTACATTGATGAAAATGAGGTTATGTTAGCATGCAGATCGATTCGGCAACCGCGAAGCAGCCGTCTTCGCTTCAGGATACCAGCCGTATTCAAAATCGGGACGAGCTTATCCAAGAGATTCTGCAGAGCGGGAGCGGCTCCGGTTTTGACGTCATGTTGAAGCAATACGTGCAGTCGTCTATAGATGGTACATCAAGCAGTGATGCGTCGGTTCACCCCAAGGCGCCCGGCGTGACGTACAGCGACGGATTGTTGTGGCAGCAGCTAAGCCCGTCGGCAAACGCGGAGGCCTCGGACATCCGCCCGGAAAGCCGGCATGCCGTGCAAAAGTCGGGCCCGACGGCCTATGACGACCTGATCCGGGAGGCCAGCCGCAAATACGGCGTCGATGAAGCTTTGATCAAAGCGGTGATCGACACCGAGTCTTCTTTTAATCCGAACGTCGTGTCGTCGGCCGGGGCGAAGGGTCTGATGCAGCTGATGGACGGAACCGCCGCCGGACTCGGCGTCACCGATCCGTTCGATCCCGCCCAAAACATCGATGCGGGCACGCGTTATCTTTCTTATCAGATCAAGCGGTTCGACGGACAGGTGAACATGGCATTGGCCGCATACAACGCCGGGCCGAACCGGCTCGCCAAGCTCGGGGTATCGACCGATGCGCAGCTGATGGACAAACTTGACATGCTTCCGCTGGAGACGAGAAAATATATCCGCAAGGTTGCGGATGCGCGCTTAAAATACGAAGCATAAAACGATAGGCAAACTCAATACGGGATCAAACGGGGGAAAACGGGTTACGGACTTCATTTGGCAAAACGAACCTTCCGTTTGATCTCTTTATATTGTCCGGAAAATACGCATGGGAGGGTGAGTGAACATGGTATATTGGGATCATGCGGCCAGCACGCCGCCATATGACGAGGTCATCCAAACGATGGCCGAGGTCATGAAAAAACATTACGGCAACCCATCCTCCATCCACCGCATGGGGGAAGACGCGGCGAAGCTGATCAAAAGGGCGCGGGAGGTATGCGCGGCGTCCCTCGGCGTGAAACCATCCGAAATCGTTTGGACCTCGGGCGCGACCGAAGGCAACAACATGGCCATCAAAGGGGCGGCGATGCAATACGCGGGCCGCGGCAAACATATCGTCACGACGTCCATCGAGCATCCTTCCGTTTACGACAGCTGCCTTGCGCTGGAGCGTCAGGGATTCGAGGTGACGTTTTTGCCCGTCGACGGCAAGGGAAGGGTCGATCCGGCCGAGGTTGCGTCCGCGGTCAGGAAGGACACGATCCTGGTCAGCGTCATGCATGTGAACAACGAAACGGGAGCCGTTCAACCGCTTGAGGAGATCGGGCGGGCGGTAAAAGAAGCCAACCCTTTGACGGTGTTCCATATCGACGGGGTGCAAGGATTCGGGAAGCTGCCGGTACGGTTGGAGGCGTGGAGAGCCGATCTTTATACGTTATCGGCCCACAAAATCCGCGGTCCGAAAGGAACGGGCATCCTGTACAAGCGGGAAGGGATTTCCCTTCATCCGCTTTTGACGGGAGGTAAACAGGAATCGGGCATGCGGGCCGGGACCGAAAATATCCCCGGCATCGTGGCGACGGCGAAGGCGATGCGGATGGCCTCCGAGCAAACCGAGACGTTTATGGCGCGGGTCGGGGCGTTGCGGGACGAGCTTATGGCTTGGATCCGCACCCAGCCCTGCCTTGAGCTGAACAGCTTCGAGGAAGGGGCTCCGCATATCGTCAATATGTCTTTTCCGGGGATGAAAGGCGAAGTGCTGCTTCACTCGCTGGAGGAGCACGGGGCGCTCGTTTCGACCAAATCCGCCTGCTCGTCGAAAACGGCAGAGCCCAGCAAGGTGCTGCTGGCGATGGGGCGGAGCGCGGATGCCGCTTCGAGCGCCGTCCGGATCAGCATGGGATTGACCAATACGCATGAGGAGCTGCAGCAGCTGATCCGCGCGTTAAGCGATGCGGTAAACCGGCTGCAGCCGTTAAGACAGGAAGGAATGAATTAATTTGAAATACGATATGCTGCTTCTCCGTTTCGGAGAGCTTACGTTAAAAGGAAGAAACCGGAACCGTTTTGAAAATACGGTGTTAAAGCACGTCAAATCGGTGCTTCGCCCGTTTCCGGCCGCAACGATCCAAAAGGAATACGGCAGATTGTACATCGTGATCAACGGCGAGGACTCGGAGTCGATGATCAAGGAGCTGAAAAAAGTGTTCGGCCTTTATTCGGTCAGCCCGGTTATCGTCTGTCCGTCGGAGCTGGACGCCATCGTCGAGACAAGCACCTCCTTTTTGAAGCAAATGCCGCTGAAAGACGGCACGACCTTCAAGGTTTCGGCCCGGCGGGTATGGAAAAAGTTTCCCTACTCCTCGCATGAAATGAACCATTTGGTGGGAGCTCCGCTGCTTCAGGAATTCGAACAGCTCAAAATCAGCATGAAGGATCCCGAATTGGAGCTGCGGATAGAAATCCGCGAGACCGGCACGTATATTTTCTGCGAAGTGATTCCCGCGGCCGGCGGCTTTCCGCGCGGAAGCAACGGCAAAGCCATGCTGCTGCTTTCCGGGGGCATCGACAGCCCCGTCGCCGGTTATTCCGCGATGCGCCGCGGCTTGGAAGTGGAGGCCGTCCATTTCTACAGCTATCCTTTCACGAGCCGGAAGGCCAAAGAAAAAGTGATGGAGCTCGCCAAGGTGCTTTCGGGCTACTCGGGCCGAATCAAAATCCATCTCGTTCCGTTTACCGAAATCCAGACCTCTTTTACGACCGTCGGCCAGGATAATTTGATCATAACGCTGATGCGACGCTCCATGTTGCGGATCGCCACCATGCTGGCAGAACGAGAAGGCGCGCTTGCGATCGTGACCGGCGACAGCCTCGGACAGGTTGCGAGCCAGACGCTGCCGAGCATGAACGTCATCGGCCGCGCGACGGAGCTTCCGCTCTTGCGTCCGCTGGTCACGATGGACAAAAACGAAATCATGGACATCGCCAAGCAAATCGGCACGTATGATCTTTCCATCCTGCCGTATGAAGACTGCTGCACGCTTTTTGTGCCGAAGTCTCCGACGACCAACCCGAACCTGCACGTGGTCGAAAGGATCGAGGCTTCGCTGGAGAATCTGCCGACCATGCTGGAGGATGCGGTACGGCGCACCGAATCGGTCGTGCTGACGCCAAGGTCGGTCATTGAAACGGACCGCGACGAGGAAACCATCCAGGAAGATTGGTTTTAAGCTTCCTATATGCCAAAAGCCGCCCCGGGCGTATGCCTGGGACGGCTTTTTTGCGTCAAACGCGGCTTGCTTTCGCGTACTCAACCGAATGAATTTTCGTTTTTCTTTTTCCGCTGGTCCGACCGTTTTTTCAAAAATCCGGCTGTCAGCACGCCGATAATGACGACCGCCATAAATGCGATCCGGATCGCCGGATGGTCTTCGAAGAAGGGATGGATCCGTTTTTCTTCCGTGATCATTTTGGACGCGGTAAACCCTAACACGGCCGATCCCAGATAGATGATCCAGGTGAAACGTTCGATCAATTTGATGAACAGCGTGCTGCCCCATACGACGATCGGCACGCTGACCAGCAGGCCGAGGATGACGAGCACGATATTTTGGTCAGCTGCACCGGCAACCGCGATGACGTTGTCCAGTCCCATCGCCGCATCCGCCACGATGATCGTCCGTATCGCTCCCCACAGCGTGCGCCCCGCTTTAATATCGGTGTGGTCGTCATCGTCCACCAGCAGCTTGTAGGCGATGCCGATCAGCAGGATGCCGCCGACCAGAAGCAGCCACGGGATTTTGAGCAGCCACACGACCACGATGGTCGCGACGATTCGAAGAAGGACAGCGCCTCCGGTTCCATAAAAAATAGCCTTTTTCTGCGTCGAGGACGGCAGGTTCCTCGCAGCCAGGCCAATGACGATGGCGTTATCGCCAGCTAAAATGAGATCCAAAAACACGATATTGACCAATTTGGCCAAAAAAGGCAGTACAGCTTCCACATCGGGTCACTCCTCGTCATGACTGTAAACGGAGCCTGATAAATCGGATTCATTATAGGATAATTTTTGAACGATAGTCAAGCATAGCTTGGACGCCGAAGGCATAGGAGTAAGTGTGGGGGTGTTGACCGTTGGATTCGATATGGCTGCTTGTCCAAATCCTGATGATCAATTTGGTGCTAAGCGGGGATAACGCCGTCGTCATTGCGCTGGCGAGCAAAAATTTGCCGCCGCGGCAGCGGAAGCAGGCGGTATGGTGGGGCGCGCTCGGCGCGGTCGCCCTCAGATGCGTCCTGACGTTCGTCGCCGTCCTTCTGCTGAAGATTCCGTTCGTTCAGGCAGGAGGAGGCGCGCTTTTGTTCTGGATCGCGTACAAGCTCCTTGCAGACGACAAAGAGGACGTACGGATGGGCGACTCCGCATCGATGTGGAAGGCGGTGCGCAGCATTTTGGCCGCGGATTTCATCATGAGCCTCGATAACGTGCTGGCTCTGGCGGGCGTGGCCAACGGTGATTTGGCCCTGCTCGTCATCGGGATCGCGATCAGCATTCCGATCGTCGTTTTCGGGAGCAATTTGATCGTCGGGATGCTGCACCGTTATCCCGTGCTCGTTTATTTAGGGGCGGGCATCCTGGGCTACACCGCCGGAGAGATGCTGCTGCAGGACTCCCGGACGGGAATGCTGCTTTCGTCCCTCATGCCCGAGCTGCACAAGCTGGTACCCGCGCTGCTGACGGCGCTGATCATAGCCGCCGGAGGGTTCCGGAGGCTGTCGCTCCGCCGTTCATAGCTTACCCGCAAAAGCCGGTTCATACCGGCTTTTTTTGTTTGAGGATTTTTACAATTTCCATCACTTCGGCTGTAAAAAATTTACGGGACGAATATGGTTTTTTCGTTCTATTTCAGATAAACTAATGGTGAAAAGATGTCGTTTGCTGCAGAAACGAAACGCAAAGGTACAGGAGAAAAGAGGGTGGAGAAAATGTCCTCCAAAAACGATGTAAGGCTTGGGCTGTTTATCGTGATTGCCGGGGTTGTCATTTTGTTGGGGAAATTGGGCGTGTTCGGTTTTTTGGGACGCACCTTATGGCCGTTTGCGATCATCATCGTCGGCTTGCTGCTTCATCTGCTGTTTTTCGGCAAAAGGGCGCGGGCGTACGTGCTGATTCCGGGCGGCGCGCTGGTCGTATACGGTTTGCTGTTCGCCATTTGCAATTTTTGGGGGTTCGACCTGCTGTCGTATCTTTGGCCGATGTTTTTGCTCGGCATTGCCGTGGGCGTGTACGAATACCATATGTTCGAGTCGCCCAAACCGGAGGGCGTCCTGCTGATCGCGCTGTTTCTCGGCGTCGTGTCCTTGGTGCTGCTTTTCTTTACTTTGCTGCATACCGGGGCGATTTACGTGCTGGCCGTCCTGCTCATCGCGCTGGGCATATGGTTCATTTCGGGCAAAGGGAGATCCCGCGGCAACAAGTGGAACCGGGGCTGGTAGTAAATACAAAAAGCTTGTTTTTTTCTGAAATTTCACTATAATATAAGGGATATGTTGAAGCGTCGGCATTACCGCCCGGCGCTTCTTTTGGTGAAAGACATTCCGCATTGATTTGAAAGGGAAAGGATCTGGATAAACGTCATGCATTCAAGAGATAAAATCCGCAACATTGCAATTATTGCCCACGTTGACCATGGTAAAACGACGCTGGTAGACCAGCTTCTGCAGCAATCCGGCATTTTCGGGGAGCACGAGCATTTGCAGGAGCGGGCTATGGACTCCAACGATTTGGAGAGGGAACGCGGGATTACCATTTTGGCCAAAAACACGGCGATTACGTATAAAGATTATTTGATTAACATTGTCGATACCCCGGGACACGCCGACTTCGGCGGCGAAGTGGAACGGATCATGAAAATGGTCGACGGCGTGCTTTTGGTGGTTGACGCCTATGAAGGCTGCATGCCTCAGACCAAATTCGTGCTTCGCAAAGCGCTTGAGCAAAACCTGACCCCGATCGTCGTCGTCAACAAAATCGACCGTCCGGCAGCGCGCCCGGCGGAAGTGATCGACGAAGTGCTCGATCTGTTCATCGAACTCGAAGCCAACGACGATCAGCTTAATTTCCCCGTAGTGTACGCTTCCGCCCTGAACGGCACATCAAGCATGGATGCAGAAAAGCAGGATGAAAACATGCTTGCCTTGTACGAAACGATCATCGACCATATTCCGGCTCCGACCGAAAAAGTGGATGAGCCGCTGCAATTTCTCGTGACTTTGATGGACTACAACGAATATCTCGGCCGCATCGCGATCGGACGCGTCAACCGCGGCATCATCAAGCAAGGACAATCCGTGACGGTCATTATGCGCGACGGCAAAAGCAAGACGGCCCGCATCGAGAAGCTGTTCGGCTTCCAGGGCTTGAAAAGGATCGAAATCGAAGAAGCCGGAGGCGGGGACATCGTGGCCATCGCCGGCATCAAAGACATCAACATCGGCGAAACGATTGCCGACCCGCAGCATCCGGAAGCATTGCCGGTGCTTAAAATCGACGAGCCGACGCTGCAAATGACGTTCCTCGTCAACAACAGCCCGTTCGCGGGACGCGAAGGCAAATGGGTCACCTCCCGCAAACTGCGCGAACGTCTGATGAAGGAGCTTGAAACGGACGTCAGCCTGCGCGTGGAAGAAACCGACAGCCCGGATGCGTTCATCGTTTCCGGACGCGGCGAGCTTCACCTCGGCATCTTGATCGAAAACATGCGCCGCGAAGGATACGAGCTGCAGGTATCCAAACCGGAAGTCATCGTGCGCGAAATCGACGGCAAAAAGATGGAGCCGATCGAACGCCTCATGATCGACGTGCCTGAAGAAAGCATGGGCGCGGTCATGGAAAGCCTCGGTTCCCGCAAAGCGGAAATGGTGAACATGGTCAATAGCGGAAACGGACAGGTGCGTTTGGAATTCCTGATCCCTGCCCGCGGCCTGATCGGCTACCGCACCCATTTCCTGACGCTGACGCGCGGATACGGCGTGATGAACCACGCATTCGACAGCTACGGACCTCTGCACAGCGGCCAGGTCGGCGGACGCCACCAAGGCGTGCTCGTATCCAGCGAGACCGGGACAAGCACGTTCTACGGCATGATGAGCGTCGAGGACCGCGGCATCCTGTTCCTGGAGCCGGGCACCGAAATTTACGAAGGCATGATCGTCGGCGAACATAACCGCGATAACGATATCGTCGTCAACATCTGCAAGGAGAAACAGCTCACAAACGTGCGCTCGGCGACAAAAGATGATACAGTAAAAATGAAGACGCCGCGCATTTTCTCGCTAGAGCAGGCGCTGGAGTACCTGAACGACGACGAGTATTGCGAAATTACGCCGAAGTCGGTCCGTCTCCGCAAGAAAATTTTGAACAAAAGCGAACGCGAACGTGCCGAGAAGCATCGCAAAATGGCCGACGCCAATCTGTAATGAACGAATGGGCCGGTCCGCCGGCCCGTTGCCGAAAGGAGTGTACCGCACATGCAAGCCTGGTTTGCATCGCATCCAGTCGTGTCTTACATTATCATTTTCGTGTTGATTACGTACGTCTACAATAAAGTGTTCCGCGTCAAGCAGAAGCTTCCCCTGCTGAAGGAAATATTGCTGTATATCCTGATGGCGCTCGGATCGGGGATGCTGCTCATCTTCCAGCATGACAAGCTTCCGATCATCCAGTGCCTGCTTGTTGCGGTAGCCCTGATGCTTCTGGTGCGCGTCCGGTATTTCGTGGAAGGCCGCCAGAAAAAGAAGGCGGAGGCAGCAGCAAAAAGAGGTTAATCCGCTGCAACCCTTGCGGCTCTTTTGAAACTTTTTTCGCGGCGTCGTCGTTTATAGAGAGAATAACTCAAAATAAATGAAAAAGGTGTTTGAGATGAGTCCCAGCAATAATCATTTACCTCCACGATCTCAAAGTGGCAGCAGACAGAGCAAACAGCCGCCTAAAAAGAGAAAAAAGAAAAGCGGATTAAGAACATTTTTGAAATTGGTGTTGAGCGTGGTCATTTTGGCCGTGCTATCCGTAGGCGGTTACGCCGGTTACCTGTATTTCGAAGCCGAAAACGGCGTGCTCAACACCGGAAACAACAATCCGGTTCCGCCCGAAAAGTCGGCTAAAGTGAAGCCGGTGACGATGCTGCTGCTCGGCACGGATTACCGTCCGAAAACAGGCACGCATCTGTCCGACGTCATCATGGTGACCGCGTTTAATCCGGATACCAAAACGGTAACGGTCGTTTCGCTCCCGCGCGACACGAAGATCGAGCTTAAAGGCTATAAGTCGAATAAGGCGAACGCCTATTATCCGATTTTCCTGTCGAAGGAGAAGGAATCCGGCGTCAAAGCGACAGACGAAATGAAAACGATGATGAGCAAGTATATGGACATTCCGATCGACTACGTGACGGTTTTGAATTTCCAAGGGTTCCGGGATGCCGTGGACGCTTTGGGCGGCGTGGACATCAACGTCGATGCCGACATGTGTTACCGCGACACCGCCGACGGCACGAATATTAACCTGAAAAAAGGCGAGCAGAAGCTTGACGGGACGAAAGCGCTGGATTACGTGCGTTACCGCAAATCCAACTGCCGTCCGAAGACGAAAGCTTCCGACGATTTTGACCGCAACCGCAGGCAAAACGAAGTGCTGCACGCGCTGATCGACAAAATGCAAACCTTCAAGGGCGTAACGAGCCTGGGCGGAGTTCTGAAAGCCATGGACAAAAACATGGAAACCGACATCGAAAACGATCAGCTTAAAAACATGATCGCCACCTACTGGAAGGTGAATAAGGAAGACGTCAAGTTCATGCCGATTACGGGCACGTGGAGAAGTCCTTACGTTTACGTGAACGACGAGGAGCTTGACAAAGCAAAACAGGCGCTGAAAGACGAAATGGCGGGGAAAGGCAAACTTGTCCAGGCGGACGGCGCCGAAAACGCGAATCCCTAAAACTTGGGTGCAATATTTGCGAAGCCACCTAATATAATAGAGTACACTGGAACCTGTACAGGAGGTCGGTAAAGATGTCCGAAGCAGTTGCACGTTGCACTCATCCGTTATATGCCATCCAACCGAAAGCAGCAGCTGCCGGCCTGCCGGTTCATAAGCAGGACGCCGTTGCTTGCGTCCGCATGCGAATAATGAAAAAGCCTAGTGAGCATCTCACTGGGCTTTTTCTTCATTTCGCGCGGAAAATGTTGCGTTTTGCGGAATTTTCCCTCGGGTCATTAGCGGTTAGGCGTCGGAGCAGCCGGTGTAGTTCCGTTGTTCCGCGGCTTGACGTCCTTAGGAAGCTGGGGAACGATTCGTCCGACGATGTCGGCCAGCTCGGAAGCGAAGCCGGAGACGGGTTCGCCTTTCCGGATATGCTCGCCGATCTCTGCGATTCTGTGCGACAAATCCATGTCGGCGGTCACGAGCGCGTTTTTCCCGCGCGGATCCTTGCGGAGCGCTTCGGCAACCGAATATTTGATGTTTCCTACGCGGGAGCGGGTAAGGTTGCCGTCCACGTCGATGCCGACGACCGCCGTGTTGCCGAACACGACCGCATGCGCCTTTTTGACGCCGGCCACGCGTTCGGCCAAAGCTTCCAGATGGTTTTTGATCGACAAATCCGCTGCATGGTCTGTCGTATGATCGGCGGCATTGTCGGTTGATTGCAGCCTAACCCGGTTATCGTTGGCAGAGGCGGCCGCCGGACCTTGTTTATTTTGAGGAGAGGGTGATGCGTTTTTGTTCTGAGCGTTGTTACAGCCGCTAATGACAGCCAATGCCAGCACGACAAGCAGAAGCATTCTCATATGTGATCGTCCTTTCCAGGTCATAGATTCTAATGGCGAATTGTAACTTAGGATGTCCATGACGGAATAATTTATGTGTTCATTATGAGTTTGGTGGAGGGAGAAAGTATGAGAAAAATTTTTGTGCTCGATACCAATGTGCTGCTTCACGACCCCAAAGCGATTTATGCTTTCGACGAGCATGAAGTCGTCATTCCCGCCGTGGTGCTGGAAGAGATCGATTCCAAAAAACGCAATGCGGACGAAATCGGCCGCAATGCGCGGACCGTGTCGCGCTTGCTCGATCAGCTGCGGGAAGTCGGGCATCTGCACAGCGGGGTTGAATTATACAACGGCGGCCGCCTGAAGGTGGAACTGAATCATCGAAGTTTTCTCAAGGTGCAGGAGATGTTCGGGGAAATTACCAACGACAACCGCATACTCGCCGTGGCCTTGAATTATCATATGGAAGAGGGCGAAAAAGAGGATCCCTCCGAAGTCGTGCTCGTCAGCAAGGACGTGCTGGTCCGGATTAAAGCCGACGTGCTGGGCCTCAATACGCAGGATTATTTGTCGGACCGGACGGCGGGACCGGACGATCTTTACGCAGGCAACCTCAAGCTGAAGGTGCATCCGTCGGTGATCGACGAATTTTATTCGTACCGCTTTTTGCCGGTCAAGCCGCTCCAGCTTTCCTATCCGCTTCATCCGCATGAATTCGTCATTCTCAAGGATGAAATGGGCAGCACGAAATCGGCGTTGTTAAAGGTGAATGCCGAGGGCACCCGGCTGGAGCCGCTGTATTTGAGTAACGACCCCGTATGGGGCATATGCGCCCGAAACGCCCAGCAGCGCATGGCCCTGGAGCTGCTGCTGAACGACGACATTCCGCTCGTCACCATCACGGGTAAGGCGGGCACGGGGAAGACGCTGCTGGCGCTGGCGGCGGGGCTGATGAAAGTGGAAGACGAGCACAAGTACAAAAAACTGCTGATCGCCAGGCCCGTCGTGCCGATGGGCAAGGATATCGGATATCTCCCCGGGGAAAAGGACGAGAAGCTGCGTCCATGGATGCAGCCGATTTACGACAACCTGGAGTTTTTGTTCGATACGAAAAAATCGGGCGACATCGACAAAATCCTGATGGGGCTCGGCAGCATCCAAGTCGAGGCGTTGACCTACATCCGCGGCCGGTCCATCCCGGGGCAGTTTATCATCGTGGACGAAGCGCAAAATTTGTCCCGGCATGAAGTCAAAACGATCGTATCCCGGGTCGGGGAAGGAAGCAAAATCATCCTGATGGGCGATCCCGAACAGATCGACCACCCGTATCTGGACGCATCCAGCAATGGCCTGACTTATATCGTCGAAAAGTTCAAAGCCGAAAACATCAGCGGTCATATTACGCTCGAAAAAGGGGAACGCTCCAAACTGGCCCAATTGGCGGCGGATTTGCTGTAGAGGAATGCAAAGCGGCATAAAGTCCTGGATCATCTGCCCGTCATGGAGCATAGGATCCAGGGCTTTTGATCATGTTGAACGGGAAGAGTCAATCATTTCCAACAAAAAGTAGGACAAGCGCCCTACCTTTTTGATAAACTATGAGTGGTGGATGAAGCAATTCTCCGAGGAGGCGGGGCTGATTTGAAGCGGAAAAATTACTGGTTTTTGTTTGCCATCCTGCTGCTGTCATTGACGAGCTTGTCGCAGGGCCAAAATTTGACGTCCGACAGCAGCCGCGGCGAAGAGAGAAAAACGAGCGTCTGGAATCCGCAGCCTGCCTCGCCGGAGGATACGGACCCCAAGCCGATCCGGGTCGTCACCCATGTCAATGAATCCGATTTCAATACATTGCTCGATTTGAACAAGGCTTTCGTCAGCGAAACCGGAATACAGGTCGAACTGAAAAACATGCCGGATGCCGACGCCTACCGACAGCTGACGGCAGCGCTGAAGGTCGGCGAAGGGCCGGATATCATGCTGGTCAACAGTCCGTGGATCCATCCGCTGGCGCTCGGCGGTTACATATTGCCTGCAGAATCCTATCAGAGCAGCACGACGGGGAGCGACGTCATCAGCCCGGTTTCCCAAATGCTTGAATGGAACGGTTATCAGTGGGGCGTGCCGCTGGACATGGACCCTTACGTGCTGGTTTGGCGGAGGCAAGCTGCTTTGCCGGGGAGCGGCGACGCCTTGCCGGGAGACAAGGAATGGAAGGAATTTGCCGCCAAGCTGGAAAGCCGCAAGGATAAACAAACGATCGCCCTTCCTTCGGGGGACGCGTATGCTTTTGCGGCTTTCATGGGGGCTTTCGGGACGGAGAATCCGGTCAATCCTTCGGACGAAGCGATGGAAGCCATCATGAAACTCCGGCCCTCCATCCGGTTCATCCCAAGCGGCGACATGCCAAAAGCCTGGTCGAGCCTCAGCGAAGGGGGACTTGCCTTGATGTCCGTACCTTACTCTGCTGCCTCCCAGGCGAACGTGGATCGTATGGGGTTCCGGGTGCCGGAGCGGCTGTACGCGGCCAATCCGTTTTTGCTGCGCGGGCGGTCCTTCGCCGTATCCTCGCAGATCGAGGATCCCGGCAAAGCCGCCGGCTGGATCGCCTATATGACGTCGGATACGTCCCTGAACCTGTGGACGGATTCCACGGGATATTTGCCGGTCCGTAAAAAAGTGTATGCGCAGGACGGTTTCCCGCCGGCCACACCGCCGCTTTCGCTCGACCGTCTGCTGCAGCCAAGCGAAGGCGGGGCTTTGGACCGTTCGCTGCAGTCGAAATGGAACGATTTTGCGGCTGCCGCGAAGCTTTTCCTTTCCGGCAAAAGCACCGACGTGCAGTACAGGGAGGCCATGGGCGGACGCCCGAATGAAAAAGCTTCGGAATGATGTCTCCGAGGCAATCTACATGGACAGCTTTAAGGTCACATGCAGAACCTGATCCGTACTGCTGACTTCCGTCGCTTTGACGAACGATACGATTTGCTGCGGATAAAAGCCGAGGTCGAATTCGCTTTCGAGCTGGCGGCAGGTCGTGTCGGGCAGCTCCAGTCCGTTGAACACGAGCTTGTCGACATGGAACAGGATCGAGTTTTCGGGTTCGTTTTCGATGCTGTAATGCCCTTCGACCTGCAGGGTCAACGTGCCGCTTTTTCCTTCCGCCACCACTTTGCCGTCCCGGAAACGGAAAGCGAAATTTTTGAAAAGCTCGTTTTTGCTGACCAGAAATTCGTTCAGGTCTTTTTCCTGGACTTCGATCGTATACGTGGTGCCGTTCGTCCGAATGGCGCCTTTTTTGCTCTGGATAAATTCGGGCAAATCGTTCATGGCCGACGCAAGCGCCGAGAAGTAACGCTTCACCTCGTAAATCCCGATGTTTTCCCAATAGGCCGTAAACTCCGAAATCATTTTTTTCATCGCTTCCGGATCGCTGCTGTCGGCCAGATCGCCGTCTAGCTCCTTTTGGAGCGCAAGCACGCGTTCTTTCTGGCGTATGAGATTGTTTTTGATTTGTTCCAGCTGGCGATAGGAATCCTCAAGCCGCCGCTTCGTTTCCTGAATGCCGGCGTACTGGGACCGATAAGCATCCAGCACCGTTTTGTCCTGATCCATGATCATGTCGTAAAAGTCGTATATTTCGAGAAGTTCGCCGATGCTTTGGGCCGACAAAAACATGGCGAGCAGATTGTCCCTTTCGCCCATATAATAAGCCCTGACGACGGCGCCCGCCCGTTCTTGACGGCTTTCGATTTGTTTTTCTTTCTCTTCGAGCTGGATTTGAAGCTCGTCGATTTCTTTTTGCGTTTTTCCCTGCCGGCTTGCGATCCGCTCGATTTCATGGTCGATTTCCACGATCGAAAGCCCTTTTTGCAGCAATTGCTGCTGCTCCGCATCCTCCGGAATTCCGGGGTCAGCTAGTAGCGTCCGCTGCGGATGCAGCAGGGAGAGGAGCAAAATCGGCACGATCAGAACCAACAGCCGTTTTTGCCTCAAGATGCCCTTCACAGATTTTCCCCCCTCCAGGCAAGACCTAAAACAACGTGATTGCCAGTCCCATTGTCAACTATATGCATGGGCAGTCCATTTCATAATCCCGATCGAGGCTTCGACCGGATCAAAAATGAAAGTTGCGCCTTGGCGGCCCGAGTGCAAAAGGACGGGAAGCAAAGAAAAAAGACGGTCCGGCAACGGTGTCGGATCGTCTCTTTTTGGTCATTCTTCATACCGATTGATCGGGAACCGAATTACAGCGGCAGACCCATTTTGAAGACTGTCCAGTAGCTGAAACCGGTGAATGTCACGATCATGTAGGCCCAGAAGAGGTAAATATAGGTTTTTTCCGTAAATTTCAGATAACCCAAAATCATGAAAAAGGCAGTTTGCACGAAAAAGAGCAGCGCCATCTCCACCATGTCTCCGGCATATGCCATCAAACCGATCGCGAGCGTAAAGAAGCCAAGTACTCGAAACATGCGTGCCATGCAGGTATCCCCCTCTCTTATGTACGGTCGTAGCTTTACTACACATCATTATAACGTTATCCCAAAAGGGTGTAAACGAAAAGTCATGAACAATTGTGAACTTTTTTCCTTCCGTCATCCTTATTGTGATCATTGATATGGAAAGTATTCAAGGAGCGGCAAGCAGAGTCGAATTTCCGGCAGAAGGAGTATGAGCCCCTTAAAATTTGGCAATACAATTTAGTATCAAATAGATTCTATGAACTCTATGAGAAGCATAGAAATGGAAATAAGCAGCTGTAATACCTCATCAAACCATACGGAAACCAAGGGGTTTGAGGACGGTTATTTTAGGATGTTGTTAGGAGGGTTTTGTTGCATGACAGCAGTAAGACAAGATGCGTGGAGTGCCGAAGACGATCTTATTTTGGCGGAGGTGACCTTAAGGCATATCCGCGAGGGGAGCACGCAGCTGGCCGCATTTGAAGAGGTCGGCGAAAAAATCGGCAGAACTCCCGCCGCTTGCGGATTCCGCTGGAACAGCTGCGTCCGCAAAAAGTACGAGGAAGCCATCAGCCTGGCGAAATCGCAGCGGCAAAAACGAAGCTATTACAAAAAACAACCCGCCAATACCGGGCTTCAGGTTGCGGGCCTGGGACTCGAAGCCGAAGCCGGTTATTACAAAGTGGAAGGCGCAAGCGAGGAGTCGCTGTCGATTGATGCCGTCATCCGCTTTTTGCGCCAATGGAAGGGGAATTTGCAGGAGAACGGCCGCCAGCTGAAAATGCTCGAGAAGGAGCTTCGCGAAAAAGAAGAAGAAATCGCCCATTTGAGAAGAATCAACGAGCAGCTGAGCAAGGAAGTGAACGAGGTCCAGACGGACTACCGGGTTGTCAATGACGATTACAAGGCGCTGATCCAAATCATGGACCGGGCGCGTCGGCTTGCTTTCTTGACCGAGGAAGAGGAAGAGCTGAAAACCCGCTTTAAAATGGACGCAAACGGCAATCTTGAACGGATTGAATAGGCGTTAACATCATCAAGCCGTCACCCGAAGCACCCGTCCGGAACCGCTGGGGTCAAAACAGCGCCGAACGGGTATTTTCGCGGCAAGGGGAGACCGAAGAAGTCTGTGCTGAAGAAGCATCAGACTTTTTTCTCGTTTCGGGGAGCGGCCATGGGATATAATGACGGTAGCAGGAACGGCATGTTCCCTGCACACACACAAACAGGACAAGCAGGTGGGGTAAACGATGATGATCGATTTGATCGGGGGCGGCTCCCTCGGCCTTTTATACGGCGGAAAACTTGCGGCGGCAGGCGCCGACGTGCGGTTATGGTGCCGGACGCCGGAGCAAGCGGCCAAGCTTGCTTCCCGGGGCATCACGATTCGGGATGCGGACGGAGGGACCGAGAGTCAAGCGAAAGCCGGCTCTTTTTTCGCGGGCCCGTTGGAAGGGTTTGCCGAGGCGTGGACCGCAAGGCCGGGACGCTGGATTTTGCTTATGACCAAACAAAAAGACACCGAAGAAGCGAGCCGGATGTCGGCCGGCAGGCTGGCATCGGGAAAACGGGCGACGGATCATCCGCCGGGCGTGGTTTGTTTCCAAAACGGATACGGGCATATGGAAAAGCTGGAAAAGCTGCTTCCCGGCTGGCCGCTGTATGCGGCGGTGACGACGGAGGGCGCCAAGCGGGCGGACGCCTGCGAAGTGGTGCATGCAGGAGCGGGAACGACATGGCTCGGACCGGCCGGACGGGAGCACGCGCGCCATATGGAGGAACGTCCCGAAGAATTGGTCCAAATGCTGCAAAAAGCAGGATTTTCGGCAGTTTTAGCGAATGACATCGATAGAAGAATTTACCGTAAACTGTTGGTCAATTCGGTCATCAATCCGCTTACCGCGCTGTGGAATGTTCCGAACGGGGAACTGCTCGCTTCATCCGAACGATTGCGGACGATGAGCATGCTGCTTCAAGAGGCGCTCGCCGTTTACGATGCATCCGGAATCGCTTGGGAAGAAGACATTTGGGACCAGATTCTGGAGGTTTGCAGGGCCACGGCCGGCAATATCTCGTCGATGCTGAAGGATGTCAGAAACGGGGCGGAAACCGAAATCGACTGGATCAACGGGGCGGTGATCGGTTTGGCGAACCAGGCCGGCGTGCGGGCTCCGCTTCATGAGCTTATGGTCGGTTTGGTGAAAGGGCTGTCGATTCGAGAGGAGTGATTCATTTGGATTTCCTGAAAAATTCGTTTATCTTTTTGAGCATTCTCCCGTTTTTTCCTTTTTTGCTCGTATACTTTACCCACTACCGGTGGAAACATAACAAAAAAGCTTCCCTGAAAGTGGCCATGGATGTCACGACCCTGTTCCTGATCATCTCGGTTTCGGCGCTCTTTAATTTGACTTTTAATTCCAGCTTCGGTTTTTATCTCATTTTGCTGCTTTTGCTGATTGGCGTCGGCCTTGTGGGCAGCGCGCAGAACCGCCTCAAAGGCCGGGTCGACGTCCAAAAAATGGCAAAGCTGATCTGGCGGATGTCTTTTGTCATCATGAGCTTCAGTTATCTTTTATTTACAATTATTGGGATCGTTAAATACATATTCATAACAATGTCTTAGAAAATATGCAGAAATAAAAATGACCACAACGGCATCATGCTTAGATATTCAAGGTGTTAACTTTGGTGTTGGGTATAGATTTTTTTGACCACTGGTTGTATAATCATTTACCATACACTTAATAACCTTAGGGGGACTACATCATGAGAAGGAAAACACTATTAACCCTACTAACGATGCTCCTTGTTGTGGGAACCGTTCTTGCGGGCTGCGGCTCGAAGAATGCCGGCGGCGGCTCCAAGGAAAACGCCTCCGCTGCCAAAGATCAAATACTCCACATGAACCTCAGCGCAGAACCGCCGACGTTCGATCCGGCGCAAGCGCAAGATTCCCAGGCTCATACCGTGCTCAACATGATGTACGAAGGCCTGGTCCGCTTGGATGAAAACAGCAAACCAGTCCCTGGCGTAGCCGAAAAATGGGATATTTCTTCCGATGGACTGAAGTATGTTTTCCACCTCCGCAAAGATGCGAAATGGAGCAATGGCGACCCGGTAACGGCGAAGGACTTCGTCTTTGCTTGGCAGCGCGTGCTCGATCCGAACACGACTCCAGCTCCGCCTTACGCATATCAGCTGTATTACATTAAAGGTGCCGAAGAGTACAACAACAAAAAAATGACCGATTTCAGCCAGGTAGGCGTCAAAGCGACCGACGACCATACGCTGGAAGTCACGCTGAAAAACCCTACGCCTTATTTCCTGGGCCTGACTTCGTTTTACACGTTCTATCCGGTTCACCAATCCGTGAAGGATAACCCGAAATGGGCCGCGGATCCAAAAACGATGATCTCGAACGGTCCTTTCACGCTCACGACTTGGACAACCGGGCAAAAAATCGAAGTATCGAAAAACGCGAACTACTGGGACAACAAGGACATTAAGCTGAACAAAATCACGATGTCCCTTTCCAACAGCGGCGCGACCGAGCTTTCCAGCTACAGAAGCGGCCAGTTGGATTACGCGGGCATGCCGAACGGCGAGATTCCTACCGACCAAATGCCTGCCGTGAAAAAACAACTGCAAAACGAGCTGAACCTGAAACCGATCGGCAGCGTGTACTACTATCAGTTCAACGTAACCGCGAAGCCGTTCGACAACGCGAAAATCCGCAAAGCTTTTGCCATGGCGATCAGCCGTCAAGAAATCGTCGACAAAGTGACGCAAAGCGAAGAAAAGCCGGCTTTCGGATTCGTTCCTCCGGGCATTGCGGGCGAAAAGGAAGAATTCCGCACGGAGCATAAAGACGACTATTTCACCGAAAACATGGACGAAGCGAAAAAACTGCTGCAGGAAGGCATGAAGGAAGAAGGCTACACGACGCTTCCGCCAGTGACCTTGATCTACAACTCCAGCGAAAAGCATAAAAAAATCGCTCTGGCCGTGGCGGACATGTGGAAGAAAAACCTCGGCGTGACCGTTCAGACGGAAAACCAGGAATGGGGCGTGTTCCTCAAAAACCGCAGAAGCCTGAACTACCAAATTGCACGCGCCGGCTGGAGCCCGGACTACAACGATCCGATGACGTTCTTTGACCTGTGGACTTCGAAGAGCGGCAACAACGACATCGGCTTCAAAAACAAAGAATACGACGCGCTTGTCAGCGATGCTTTGGCTTCCTCCGACAACGCAAAACGCATGGATGATTTCGTCAAAGCTGAAAAACTTTTGATTCAGGATCAACAAGTGCTGTTACCGATTTACTATTACACCAACGTAGCACTGATCAAACCGAACCTTAAAGGTGTAATTATCGATTACGCGGGTGGCGTAGACTTTACGCGCGCTTATTTCGAGTAAATGTTAGTGTAAAATGGGAAGGTAATTCGGGATATATATGTGGATCATCCATATATATCCCGTTTTTTTTGCATGGGATATGCTTGAGGTAGATATTTCTTCAATTAGTAATAAATAGATTGGACAAAAGCGCCTCGGATTCTTTAAAATCGAATTATATCGATAATTGTCGAAAAATGTAGAAAAAAATGCGGGGAGGGTTAAATCGGGCATGGTTCGTTATGTAGCCAACAAGTTCTTTTACATGCTGGTGTCGTTGTTCATTTTGATATCAGCCACCTTTTTTCTGATGAAAGCCATACCTGGGGATCCTTTTATGTCCGAGAAAAAGGTTCCGCCTGAGATCCAAGCCCGTCTCATGGAGCAGTACGGTCTCGATAAACCGGTATATGTGCAATATTTTAAATATTTGGGCGATATTGCCACGGGGGATTTCGGCATATCGATGAAACACCAAAACCAAGAGGTAACGGATATCATTTTGCAGACCTTCTCGGCTTCCCTGAAGCTTGGCCTGATCGCGATCGTCATATCGGTCATCATCGGGATCTTGCTCGGGATGCTCGCGGCCCTGTACCACCGAAAGCTGATTGACAACGTGGCCATGATCCTTGCCGTTTTGGGAATCGCGGTACCAAGCTTCGTGCTTGCGTCCCTCATCCAGTTTATATTCGGCGAAAAGCTCGGATGGTTCCATGTCATGGGCTTCGACGGCCCGCTCGATTATGTGCTGCCCGTCGCCGCTTTGTCTGCGCAACCGATTGCCTTTATCGCGCGTTTGACGCGTTCCAGCATGCTTGAAGTGCTGCATGCCGACTACATCAAGACAGCCAAGGCGAAAGGCCTGAACTGGATGGCGATCATGTTCAGACACGTCATCCGCAACGGCATTTTGCCGGTGGTGACCTACATCGGTCCGATGACCGCCAACATCATTACGGGTTCGGTCGTCATCGAACAAATCTTCGGCATCGGCGGCATCGGCAAAGTGTTCGTCGAGTGCATCACGAACCGGGATTACACGATGATCATGGGCGTGACCATTTTCTACGGCGTGCTGCTCATGCTGGCGCGTTTCATTACGGATATCGTTTATGTGCTGGTTGATCCTCGCATTAAATTGACCGGCGGGAAGGAGGGATAACGGTGGCAGCGAATGAGACAACTTTCACGAGCGTGAGCGCCGAGCTGACGCCGGAGGACTTCCGGAAAATCGGCGTCGACGAAAAACAGGCCGAGATCATTCAACGGGAAAGCATATCGGCATGGAAAGACGCGTGGCAGCGGCTGAGCAAAAACAAATTGGCGATGGCCAGCCTTGTCGTGCTGCTGCTCATCGTCCTGGCGGCGATTTTCGGTCCGATGTTCGCGCATTTCGATTCTTCGACCAACGACCTGCTGAACACGAACCAGCCGCCGTCCAAAGAGCACTGGTTCGGCACCGACGATTTGGGACGCGACATGTTCGTGCGGACCTGGATGGGCACGCGGATTTCCCTCATCGTCGGTCTGGCCGCGGCACTGATCGATTTGCTGATCGGCGTCATCTACGGCGGGATCATGGGTTATTTCGGCGGACGCGTCGATGCTATCATGAATAAATTTTCGGAGGTATTGTACTCCATTCCTTATATGCTCGTAACGATTTTGCTGCTGGTGGTCTTTGAACCAAGCATCGGCACGATCATTTTGGCCCTGACGATTACGGGGTGGATCAACATGTCCTGGATCGTCCGCGGCGAGATCATGCAGCTCAAAAACCGGGAATTCGTGCTTGCTTCCCGTTCCATGGGCGCAGGCTCCGGCCGGCTGCTGTTCCGGCACCTGCTGCCGAACGCGGTGGGACCGATCATCGTTACGCTGACGTTGTCCGTGCCGAACGCGATTTTTTCCGAGGCGTTCCTGAGCTTCCTAGGTCTCGGGGTGCAGGCGCCAAGAGCGTCGCTCGGCTCGATGATCAACGACGCGTTGACCGGCTGGATGTATTATCCTTGGCGGATGCTGTTCCCGGCGATCATTATCAGCTTGACCATGCTTGCGTTTAATATTTTCGGTGATGGCCTCCGCGATGCGCTCGATCCGAAACTGAAATAACAGGAGGTGAGATCATGGATCCGATTTTACAAGTAAAAGACCTGCATGTCTCCTTTAAGGTCAAGGGCGGAGAGGTGAAAGCCGTTCGCGGCATGAACTTCGAAATCGGCAAAGGGGAAACGGTGGCGATCGTGGGCGAATCCGGTAGCGGAAAAAGCGTCACGGCCCAAACGATCATGCGCCTCATTCCGTCCCCGCCGTCCCAAATCAAAAGCGGTGAAATCATTTTTCAGGGCGAAGATATCCTGAAAAAGACAAATAAAGAGATGGAAGCGATCCGCGGCAAAGATATCGGCATGATCTTCCAGGATCCGATGACTTCCCTCAACCCTACGATCAAAGTAGGCAGACAAATCACGGAAGTGCTGATGAAGCACCAGAAAATGACGAAAGCCGAAGCCAAGGAGCGCGGCATCGAAATGCTGAAGCTCGTCGGCATCAAAAACCCGGAGGAACGTTTCGGGCAATACCCGCACGAGTTCTCCGGCGGCATGCGCCAGCGCGTCATGATCGCGATCGCGCTGGCCTGCAATCCGGCGCTGCTGATCGCGGACGAACCGACGACGGCGCTGGACGTGACGATTCAGGCGCAAATCATGGACGTCATGAAGGATATGCAGAAAAAATTCGGCACCTCCATCATTTTGATTACGCACGACCTTGGCGTCGTGGCCGGCATGTGCGACCGCGTCATCGTCATGTACGCCGGCGAAGTGGTGGAGACCGGAACGAAATGGGAGATATTCAAAAACCCGCAGCACCCGTATACGAAAGGGCTGCTTCGTTCCATGCCGCGGCTGGACCAGAAGAAAAACGAGCCGCTCATTCCGATCATCGGCACTCCGCCGGATCTGATCAAGCCGCCGATCGGGTGCGCGTTTTGCGCGCGCTGCGACGAGGCCATGAAGGTCTGCGAGCGCCTCAACCCGGGCGAAACGGTATTCAGCGACACCCAGTCGGCGCGCTGCTGGAATCTGCATGAAATGGCGAAGGAGGTTCGTTCGTCATGAAAGAAAACCATTTGATCGAAGTCGAAGGCTTGAAAAAATATTTTAACGTCGGAAACGGCAAAATCGTCAAAGCGGTCGACGATCTCAACTTCTATATCCGCGAAGGCGAAACGCTCGGGATGGTCGGCGAATCCGGCTGCGGCAAATCGACGGCCGGCCGTACCATTCTCCGCTTGTACGAGCCGACCGCCGGAAGCGTCCGGTTTAACGGCACGGACATTTACAAGCTGTCGCCAAGCAAAATGAAGGCGATGCGCCGCGACATGCAAATGATTTTCCAGGATCCGTACGCATCGCTGAATCCGCGGTTTACCGTATCGGACATCATCGGCGAAGCGCTGGACATCCACAAGATGGCGGGAAGCCGCAAGGAACGGAAGAAGCGGATCGAGGAGCTGCTGGACATGGTCGGTTTGAATCCGGACCACGCGACGCGTTATCCGCATGAATTTTCGGGGGGCCAGCGCCAACGGATCGGCATCGCCCGCGCGCTTGCGGTCAATCCGAAATTCATCATCTGCGACGAGCCGATTTCCGCGCTGGACGTCTCCATCCAGGCCCAGGTGGTCAACCTGCTGCAGGAGCTGCAGGACCGTCTCGGCTTGACGTATTTGTTCATCGCGCACGACCTGTCCATGGTCAAGCATATCAGCGACCGCGTCGCGGTCATGTACCTCGGCAAAATGGTCGAGCTTGCGGACAGCGAAGAGCTGTATGCCAACCCGATCCACCCGTACACCAAAACGCTGCTGTCGGCGATCCCGATTCCGGATCCGGAAATCGAGGAGAACAAAAAGCGGCTCGTGATGAACGACGGATTATCGGGGCCGATCCATTCGGCCAAGGACGGAAATGCAGCGGCGGAGGAAGACACCCGGCTGGTGGAAGTATCCAAAGGCCATTGGGTAGCCGCTCCTTACGCCTAAGCTTCGATGAGGCTGCCGCCGGTTTGAACCGGCGGTTTTTTTTCGTTTGGGCATGGCATACCGGAGAAAGAAGAGTTATAATAATGAAACTGTAACTATTTCGGAAGCATTTGCTCAGGAGGCATGGAAGCTTCCTTCCGATTTCTTTGACGCATGCTGGATCTTTGGTTACAATCAAGGAAGATTTTTGGCAAGGATGCACATATTAAACGAACGATTCAAACAGGTACGATAATAGGAGGCAGACCTCATGAATGTAGTATCGGATTCGCTGAAGAGCGGCTCGGCTCTTGCAGATGATTATATAAACCGCTATGCGCGGGTACAGGATCTGTACGGCGCGGATTTCCGCGACGAAGAGGCCTGGACGCGCCGCGCGGAATGGCTGGATGCATCCGAAGAAACCCGCATCGACAGAAAAGCCCTCGCGGCCTGTCTTCGACAATACAATAAGAAGCATAACGACCATCAAGAGGTACATAAGTCGCTCGATTTGCTGGAGCGGGCGGGTACGCTTGCCGTCGTTGGCGGACAGCAAAGCGGACTGTTTACGGGTTCGCTGCTTGTCGTCTATAAGGCGCTGACCATCGTGCTTGCCGCGAGGGAAGCGGCGGAGCGGCTGCAGCGTCCCGTCGTTCCGGTATTCTGGATTGCAGGCGAAGACCATGACTGGGATGAAGTGAACCATACCCATGTCATGACGCCGGAACTTCAAATCGCCAAAATCAAAATGGACGCGGCTCCAGGTCCGCGCGGGCCGGTGAGCCAGATCCGGGTAACCGGGGAGCAATGGAAACGATCGCTGGACCATTTGGCCAACCTGCTGCCCGACAGCGTCAACAAACCGGCCATCATGGACCTGCTGCATCAAACCGCGGAATCCTCCGGCAATTTGAGCGATGCTTTCGCCAAACTGCTTGGCCGGTTGTTCGGCGAATGGGGCCTGATTTTGCTGGATTCGGCGGATCCGGAGCTGCGCCGGCTGGAGATCCCCGTTTTCGAACGCATCATCCGGCACAATGACGAGCTCGGCGACACGTATCAAGCCGCCGCCGCGAACATAACGGGCAAGGGGTATCCGCTTCAGGCCGACGTCACGGCGGATTGCGCCAATCTTTTTTATGTTTATGAAGGAAACCGGCTGCTGCTGCATAAACATAACGGGACCTTCGCGGACCGCAAAGGCATCGTCAGCTTCACGAAGGAACAACTCGAGCTTGAGCTTGCGAACCACCCGGAACGGTTCAGCAACAACGTTTTGACGCGGCCGCTCATGCAGGAATCCTTGCTTCCGGTGCTGTGTACCGTGCTCGGACAGGGTGAGATTTCGTATTGGGCGATTACGAAAGGAGCCTTTTCCGAGCTGGGATTGCAGATGCCGATTTTGCTCCCGAGAATGTCCTTCACGTTTATTAGCGGATCGGTGCGGAAATACATGGACCATTTCGGCCTGACGTTCCAGGACGTCCAGCACCGTTTTGCCGAGGCGCGCGAGCGCTGGCTGAACGCCCAGGCGGACCTGCATATCGAACCGAGGTTCGAAGAGGCGCGCGCGGCTTTCGAGAAGCTGTATGACCCGCTGATTCAAGAGCTTGGCACGATCCAGTCCGGGCTGCTGCCGCTCGGGGAGAAAAACAAGGACAAAATCCTCGAGCAAATCGCCTATCTCGAACGCAAGACAAAGCAGGCGCTTGAAAAGCGGCATGAGGCGGCGCTCCGCCAGTGGGACTCGATCGCCGCATCCCTGTTCCCGAGCGGCAAACCCCAGGAGCGGGTCTATAACGTTTTCTACTATATAAACCGGTACGGCTTCGGATGGATCCAAGACCTCATGGACAGCTGTACGCGCTACGCGGCGGAACATCAAATCATTGAAATGTAGAAAAACAATTTACGACGAGGAGGTTTTTCATGAGCACGTTGTCCTTGAAAAACAGCATTGTAAAGGATATGTCTTTGGCCCCGGAAGGGCATCTGAAAATCGATTGGGCTTCGGCGCATATGCCGGTATTGAATCAAATCCGCAAACAATTCGAAGCGGAGCAGCCGTTCAAAGGCCTTAAAGTGACGATTGCGCTTCACCTGGAAGCCAAAACCGCCTATTTGGCGAAAGTCGTGCAGGCGGGAGGCGCCGAAGTGACGATCACGGGCAGCAATCCGCTTTCCACGCAGGACGACGTGTGCGCGGCGCTGGTGGAAGACGGCGTGACGGTGCTGGCCAAATACAATCCCGATCCGGACGAATACAAAAGCTTTTTCATTCGCGCCCTGGAAACGAAACCGGATCTGATCATCGACGACGGCGGAGACCTGGTCACGATCCTGCATTCGGAGCGTCCGGACCTGCTCGCGACGATCCGCGGCGGGGCGGAAGAAACGACGACGGGCATCATCCGCCTGAAAGCGCTGGAGAAGGAAGGTTTGCTGAAGCTGCCGATGGTGGCCGTAAATGACGGATACTGCAAATATCTGTTCGACAACCGTTACGGCACGGGGCAATCGGTCTGGGATGCGATCAACCGTACCACCAACCTCGTCGTTGCCGGCAAAACGGCCGTCGTCGTCGGTTACGGCTGGTGCGGCAAAGGGGTGGCGATGCGCGCCAAAGGACTCGGCGCGAAGGTCATCGTGACCGAAGTCGACCCGATCCGCGCCGTGGAGGCCCATATGGACGGCTTTGAAGTGATGCCGATGATCGAAGCGGCAAAACACGGCGATTTCTTCGTGACTGTAACAGGCAACCGCGACGTGATTGCGGGAGAGCATTTCGACGTCATGAAGGACGGGGCGATTTTGTGCAACGCCGGCCACTTCGACGTGGAAGTCAACAAAGTGGACATGGCCAGCCGGGCGGCATCGATCCGGACCGTCCGCCGCAACATTGAGGAATACGAGCTGAAGGACGGGCGCAAGCTGTATCTGCTGGCGGAAGGACGCCTGGTCAATCTGGGCGCGGGAGACGGGCATCCGGCGGAAATCATGGACATGACGTTCTCGCTGCAGGCGATGTCCCTGAAATACGTCAACGACAACTATAAGACGATAGGCAATAAGGTACTGAACGTGCCGCTGGAAATCGATCGGCAGGTAGCTCGCTACAAGCTTGAAAGTTTGGGCATCGGAATCGATGCGTTAACCCAAGGACAGATCGAATACTTGGACAGCTGGACAACGCAAGAGTAAAAGGAAATTTATGGACGGTTTTTCTATTCCCATAAACCCCTTGAATCCTTATGGATCAAGGGGTTTATCCGTTTTTCCGGGAAGGGCTTCTGGTTTTGTATCCAAAAAAAAGCAAGTGCCCGGAAGGATTTTGATTTTGGGTGGCGAATCTAGTATCCTTAAGTGGTGGAAAGTGGTGCAAAGTGGGGATTTGGGGTAAGGAGTTGAGTGGCCGAATGTTTATGGGGGAGTTTCAACATAGCATCGACGATAAGGGCCGTTTGACGATTCCTGCCAAATTCCGCGAGCTTTTGGGCGCATCCTTTGTCATCACCCGCGGCTTGGACCAGTGTCTTTTCGTTTACCCGATGAACGAATGGAGCATCCTCGAGCAGAAGCTCAAATCGCTCCCGCTCATGAAATCCGATGCCCGCGCGTTTACCCGCTTCTTTTTCTCGGGAGCGACGGAATGCGAGTGGGACAAACAGGGAAGGGTAAATTTACCGGGCAATCTGCGCGGGTACGCCGGACTCGAGAAGGAATGCGTGGTCATCGGCGTGTCCAATCGCGTGGAAATTTGGAGCAAGGATACCTGGGAGGCTTATTTTCAGCAGTCCGAGGGCACGTTTAACGAAATTGCTGAAAAGCTGGTCGATTTTAATTTTGAATTGTAATAAGTCTGGAGGGCTGCAGCTTGTTTCATCACATCACGGTGCTTAAAGAAGAAGCGACAGAAGGGCTGCACATTAAACGAGACGGCATTTATGTCGACTGTACGCTTGGCGGGGCGGGGCACAGCTCCCTGATCGCATCCAAGCTTGGAGAATACGGCAGGCTGATTGCGCTGGATCAGGACGACTGGGCGCTGAATAACGCCAGGGAAAGGCTGGCTCCTTACGAGGACAAGGTTTCCTTGGTCAAAACGAACTTCCGCCATTTGGAGGACGCGCTAAAAGAATTGGCGGTGCCGATGAAAGACGGCATACCGCAGGTCGACGGCATTTTGTACGATCTGGGGGTATCCTCGCCGCAGTTTGACGAAGGGGAGCGCGGCTTCAGCTACAATCACGATGCTCCGCTCGACATGCGCATGGACCGATCGTCGGACCTGACGGCCTGGCATATCGTCAATGAATGGCCGGAGCAGGAAATCGCAAGGGTTTTGTACCGGTACGGGGAAGAAAAATTTTCCCGCCGCATCGCGAAGTTCATTATCGAACACCGCAAAGAGGCCCCTATACAAACGACGGGACAGTTGGTCGATATTATTAAAGAAGGAATTCCCGCGGCCGCGCGCAGAACCGGCGGGCATCCGGCGAAGCGGAGCTTTCAGGCGCTGCGGATCGCCGTCAACGACGAACTCGGGGCATTCGAGGAATCGCTCCATCAGGCCGTTCGGTGCCTGGCGCCCGGAGGAAGGGTGTCCGTCATTACGTTCCATTCCTTGGAGGACCGGATTTGCAAGCAAATTTTTAACGGCTATGTCGGCAAATGCACCTGTCCGCCCGATTTTCCGATGTGCGTCTGCGGCGGGAAAGGCGAGCTGAAGCTGGTGAACCGGAAGCCGATCGTTCCCGGCGAAGAGGAGCTCGGACTAAATCCGCGCGCACGTTCGGCGAAGCTGAGGGTGGCCGAAAAACTATGAACGACAGCAAAGGCTTTTTACGATACAGGCTCTATGCTTGCGAAAGCGTAAGACTATGATGAAGGGGAAGAAGACATGGCCTATACCCGTGGTAACTTGGCAGTAAAAGAACAAGCACAGACAAAGCGCAAATCTCCCGGTTACCGGGAAAAGACGATGGTGATCACCCGCCGAACCTATCTTCCGGTCAAAGAGAAACTGCTTTATCTGTTCACGATCGTCGTATGCGTCATGATCGCAAGCCTGGTCATCTGGCAAAACGCGAACATCTACGGGCTGAACAAAGAATACCAGAAGATCGAAAAATCGATCAAGGCGTCGAAACAGGAGATCAGCAGGCTGACGGTCGAAAAGCAGCAGCTGGAAGTGGGAATCCGCGATAAAGCGAAGCAAATGGGCTTCGAGGAAACAAGCGACCAGCAGGTCATCCATGTCGAACGCACGCCGATCTCCGCCAAAAGCGGGGACGCAACAAACGGTTCCGGCACCGACAAAAAACAGGGTTTGTGAGGTTGGATCATGGTTAAAAGAATAAAACTTCGCACTTTGTTACTAGGAGGATTCATCACCCTCCTTTTTGTTGTTTTGTTTATTCGCATGTTTACGCTGCAAATCGTTCAGGGCGCGGACTGGCACGAGAAGGGAGTCGCCAGGTGGGAGAAGCAATCGAAAATCCCGGCGGAGCGGGGCACGATTTCCGACCGGAACGGGGACGTGCTGGCGATTAACGCCCCGGCCTATACGGTCGTGGTCAGCCCGCAAGCGCTCCATGCCAACGGCCTGACGGACATGGTCGTGGACGGGCTTCATCAAATTTTGGGCAAAAACGTGGACGAGCTGAAGGCGCTGGTGAACGCGAAGGACAGCAAAACCGGCGAATACGCCAAAAGCCGCGAGGTCCGCAACGAGGGCTGGAAAATCGACGAAAGCAAAAAAAAGCAAATCGATCAGTTGAACGACAAGCTGAAGGAAGAGCTGAAAAAGAACAAAAAAGGCCAGGAAACGGGCCTGGGCACGATCAAGGAATCCAAGCGCTATTATCCGAAAGGCACGCTCGCCTCCCACATCCTCGGGTATACGGACCGTGAAGGCAAGGCGGTAGCCGGATTTGAATACATGTTCAACAAGGAGTTGGAAGGGAAGCCGGGCAAACTGAAATACGAATCGGACACGTCCGGCGACAAGCTTCCCAACTCGAACGAAATCTATGAACCTGCCGTCAATGGTAAAAATTATAAGCTGACGATCGATAACCAGATCCAGTATTATATCGAAGATGCCATGAAAGAAGCGTTCAATGAATACAAGCCGATCAGCATGACGGTCATTGCCGCCGATCCGAAAACGATGCAGATCTTGGGGATGGCCAATCTGCCGACCTTTGATCCGAACAAGTATTGGAAAACGGAGGACCCGAAAGACTTCTATAACTATGCGGTAAAAGCGACGTACGAGCCGGGTTCCACGTTCAAGATCGTCACGTTGGCCGGGGCAGTGCAGGAAAAGCTGTTTAATCCGAACGCGTTCTACAAATCCGGAACAATCAGGGTGCCGGGCACCCACCAGGACCTGCACGACATTAAGCGTTCAGGCTGGGGAACGATCTCTTATCTGGAAGGGGTTAAACGTTCCAGTAACGTGGCTTTTGTTAAGCTAGGGGAAATGCTGGGCAAGGAACGGCTATTGAAGTATATCAGAGATTTCGGCTTCGGCGAAAAGACGGGCATTGATCTGCCGGGTGAAGTATCAACGAAGATCAATCTGCCGGGTCCCGTCGAAGTGGCCACCGCTTCTTACGGCCACGGCGTATCGGTCACGCCGATCCAGCAGCTTGCGGCGATCAGCGCCGTAGCGAATGGGGGCAAACTGTTAAAACCGCAGATTGTTAAAGAAGAAGCGGATCCGAATACCGGAACCACCAAAACATTTTCGCCTTACACTGTACGCCAGGTCATTTCGCCGGAAGCCGCCAAAGAAACGAGTTATTACCTGGAGCAGGTTGTTGCTGACCGGAAAGACGGCACGGGGAAAAATGCATACATCGACGGTTACCGCGTAGCAGGTAAAACGGGAACGGCTGTCAAAATTGTAAATGGCAAATACGATTATTCCAAATCAGTCGTGTCCTTTATCGGCTTCGCGCCGGTCAACGACCCGAAAATCGCGGTCATCGTCATCATCGACCAACCGAACGATCCGACCGTTGGCGGCGGCAAGGCGGCGGCTCCGGTCTTCAAAAAGATCGTTTCGCAGTCGCTGCAGTACATGGGGGTTCCTAGAAGCGTCGAAAAGAAAGATGAGAAGGACGAAAAAAATAACGCCATTCAAGCGCAAAACCGCCGGCCTGCTCCCGATTTGACGAACAAAAACCTGAAGGACGCGGAAAAGCAGCTCCTCAAAGCGGGCATCGCTTTCGATACGTTGGGCAAAGGGGCGACGGTGGTCAAGCAGTTTCCGGCCAAAGGGACGCCGCTTAGTCCGGAACAACGGATCTACTTGTTTACCCAAACCGACAACGTCATGGAGGTTCCCGACCTTACGGGCGAATCGCTGCGCGATGCCCTGGATGTTCTGACGTTGATGAAAGTACAGGTAAACGTTAGCGGCGAAGGATATGTCGCCAGCCAGAAAGTCACGAACCAGAACGGGAAACGGACGGTGCAGCTGACGTTAAAGCCGGCGGATGCGCTGGACGAAAGCAAGGACGGGGACGACGACAACTCGGATAAGGATGACAAAGATCGGCAAACCGGCAAAAACGAACAGGCCGGCGGGGGGAACCAATCTTCATTGGGAAGAACCAACGGCGTCAACAAAGATAACTGAAAAATTCGGATAAAACCTGTCATTTCAGGGCAGCTTGTTCTATCCCCTGTTTGTCCAGAATACTTATGTTAGGAATAACGGACATGACGATCTGGATAAGCAGGGAGGAATAAGAGTGAAAGTTTCGAACGTGACGCGCAGACGCAGACTTCTCGTAAGCTTGGCCGTTCTTTGCTTGCTGTTTGCTGCTATAATAGTAAGGCTTGCGTATGTCCAACTGGGCAAAGGAGCGGAACTCTCGGCGAAAGCGGAGGAAAACTGGAGAAGGCAAATTCCGTCCGTCGCCAAACGGGGCGAAATCCAGGACCGGAACGGCGTGCCGCTGGCTTACAACATCAGTTCGCCTACGATTATGGCGGTGCCGGTTCAGGTCAAAGATCCGGACAAAACGGCAAGGCTGCTTGCGCCTTTGCTCAGGATGACGGAGGAAAAGATCAAAAGCTTGGTCACAAAAAGATCGATGAGTGTGAAACTTCAACCCGGCGGACGCAAAATTACGATGGAGCTTGCTCAGAAAATTCGTGATTTAAACCTGCCGGGTATCGTTGTTGCCGAGGACAATAAGCGGTATTATCCTTATGGGGATCTTGCGAGCCATATTCTCGGCTTTACCGGAATCGACAACCAGGGCTTGACCGGCGTCGAGCAAAAATACGACAGCAAGCTGAACGGCATCCAGGGCAGCATCTCGTATCTGTCGGACGCCGGCGGCCGCATCATGCCCGGTTCGTCGGAAAAATACGACGCGCCGAAGGACGGGCTGACGTTAAAGCTTACGCTCGAAAAGTCGATCCAATCGATCATGGAGCGGGAGTTGGATCAGGCCATGGTGCAGTATCAGGCCAGGGGCGCCTGGTCCATCGCCATGAATCCGAAAACGGGCGAAATTTATGCGATGGCGAGCAGGCCCGGATACGAGCCGGGAAATTACAAGGAATATGCTTCCGAGGTCATTAACCGCAACCTGCCGATCTGGATGACCTACGAACCGGGTTCGACCTTTAAGATCATCACGTTAGCCGCGGCGCTGCAGGAAAAGAAAGTCGACCTGAAAAACGAACGTTTCTTCGATCCGGGGTACATCAAAGTCGGCGGCGCCACGTTAAAGTGCTGGAAGCGCGGCGGCCACGGCAGCGAAACCTTCCTGCAGGTGGTCGAAAACTCCTGCAACCCGGGCTTCGTCACCTTGGGCAACCGGCTCGGGAAAGACACGCTGTTCAAATACATCCGCGATTTCGGCTTCGGCGCGAAAACGGGCATCGACTTGAACGGCGAGGAAAACGGGATTTTATTCAAGCCTTCCCGCGTCGGACCGGTCGAACTGGCGACCACCGCTTTCGGACAGGGCGTATCCGTCACGCCGATCCAGCAGGTGGCAGCCGTCTCGGCGGCCATAAACGGCGGGTATTTGTATAAACCGTACGTGGCGAAAGCATGGGTCAATCCGGATACGGGCGAGGTCGTCAGCGAAAACAAACCGCAGCTGGTCCGGCAGGTGATCTCCGAGGAAACGTCGAAGCAGGTGCGCGAGGCGCTGGAAAGCGTCGTGGCCAACGGCACCGGACGCCCGGCCTTCATCGACGGCTACCGGGTCGGCGGCAAAACGGGGACCGCGCAGATCGTCGTCAACGGACGGTACTCCGCCACGGAGCACATCGTGTCGTTTATCGCTTTCGCGCCGGCGGACGATCCGCAAATCGTGGTCTACACGGCCGTCGACAATCCGGCGGGCATCCAGTTCGGGGGCGTGGTCGCAGCGCCGATCGTGCAAAACATTTTGCGGGATTCCCTTCAGGTTTTGAAGGTGCCGCCGCGCAAGGATCAGCTGCCGAAAGCATACAAATACGGAGACACGCCGATCGTTACCGTGCCGGATCTGGTCGGGGCGACCGTGCAGGATTTGTACGAAGATCTGAACATGAATTTCGTGCTGTCCAAATCGGGCACCGGCAACACGGTCGTCAGCCAGGCGCCGAAGCCGGGCAGCCGGGTGGAACGCGGGTCGACCATTCGCATATACATGGGGGCCGATCCGGAGCTGAAGGAACAGGACAAAGCTCCCAATTAGAGGTCTTAATCATCGCGGCAATGGACGATAATAGAAACTAGAGCGAGGGATATGTAATGAAACTGAACGAACTGGCTTCAACACTAACAATTGCAAAAATCAAAGGAAGCGGGGACATCACCATCACCGGTCTTCAGACCGACTCGCGCAAAGTGGCGCCCGGGGACGTGTTTATCTGCTTGCCCGGGCATACGGTGGACGGCCATGATTATGCCGGGCAAGCGGCCGAAAAAGGCGCCTCGGCGCTTGTCGTCGAACGCGAGCTGGACATCGACCTTCCGCAGGTCATCGTCAAGGACTGCCGCTACGCGATGGCGGTGATGGCGGACGCGTTTTTCGGCTCCCCAAGCTCCCACATGAAAATGATCGGCGTCACCGGAACGAACGGGAAAACGACGACCACCTACCTGATCGAAAAGATGATGAACGACCACGGAATCCACACCGGCTTGATCGGCACGATCCAAACCCGTTACGGGGGCCGCACGTTCCCGATGTCCGGCACGACGCCGGAGGCGCTGGAGCTGCAGCGATCCTTGGACGACATGTCCGCCAACGGCGTACAATGCTGCGTGATGGAGGTTTCCTCCCATGCGCTGGAGCAAGGGCGGGTAAAAGGAACCGACTTCCGTACGGCCATTTTTACGAACCTGACCCAGGACCATCTGGACTACCATAAAACCATGGAAGAATACAGAGCCGCGAAAGGCCTCTTTTTCTCCCGGCTCGGCAACAAATTCGGCCGTCAAGCCAGCGAGCGGAAATTCGCCGTATTAAACGCCGACGACGAAGCATCGAAATATTTCGCCAAAGTGACCGCCGCCGAGGTCATTACATACGGCTTGGACGAAAAAGCCGACGTGCGCGCTTCCGACATCTCCATCACGGCCCAAGGCACGTCGTTCCATGTGGACACGTTCCGCGGCAGCGCCGACATCCAGCTGAAAATGGTCGGCAAATTCAACGTATACAACGCGCTTGCGGCCATTACGGCAGGGCTGCTCGAGGGGCTCGAGCTGGACGGCATCAAGCGCAGCCTGGAATCCGTGCCGGGCGTCGACGGACGCGTGGAGGCCGTGGACGAAGGCCAGCCGTTTGCGGTCATCGTGGATTACGCGCATACGCCGGACGGCCTGGAGAACGTGCTCAAAACCGTCAAAGAGTTCGCCAAGGGACGGGTCATTACCGTGTTCGGCTGCGGCGGCGACCGCGACCGCACGAAACGCCCGGTGATGGGCAAGCTTGCCGCGAAATACAGCGATTTCGTCATGGTTACTTCGGACAATCCGCGGACCGAAAATCCGGACCTGATCCTGAAGGACATCGAGGCGGGGCTCGCCGAAGATGCCGTGCCTCAGGACAAATACCGGCTGATCGTGGACCGGCGGGAGGCCATACAAAAGGCTATTGAAATGGCAAGCCCGGACGATGTAGTATTGATTGCGGGGAAAGGTCATGAGACCTACCAAATCATTGGACATACGAAATACGATTTTGACGATCGGGTCGTGGCCAAGGAAGCGATAAGGGGTATGAACAAGTGATTACGAAGAAGTTGGGCGAAATAGCGGTCATGTGCGGGGGAACCCTGGCGCATGACCATGATTGTGATATACGGGTTGAGGGGGTCTTTACGGATTCCCGCAAAATCGAAGCCGGCAGGCTGTTCGTGCCGCTGGTGGGCGAAAAATTCGACGGCCATGCCTTTGCCGCGGCAGCGCTTGAAGGCGGCGCATGCGCCGTGTTATGGCAGCGGGACCGGGGCCTTCCGCCGGAAGGTCCCGCCATCGTCGTGGAGGACACGCTTGCCGCGCTGCAGGCATTGGCCAAGGCTTATTTGGCCGAAGTCGGATGCCGCGTCGTCGGCATCACGGGCAGCAACGGAAAAACGACGACGAAGGACATGGTATACGCGCTGCTCGGAACTTCCTTTAAGGTTCATAAAACCGGCGGGAATTTCAACAACCATATCGGGCTGCCGCTGACGATCCTGGAAATGCCGGAGGATACGGAAATCGCCATTCTCGAAATGGGCATGAGCGGCCGCCATGAGATCGAGGCGCTGTCGGCCATCGCCTCCCCCGACGTGGCCGTCATTACGAACATCGGCGAAGCCCATCTCCTTCAGCTCGGATCGAGACACGAAATCGCCCGTGCCAAGGTGGAAATCATCAGCGGCATGAAACCGGGCGGCCTGCTGGTTTACCATGGCGACGAACCGTTGATTCCGCTGGTGCTCGGCGAGCCGGAGACGGTAAAACCCGAAGGGCTGAAAACCTTCACGTTCGGCATGGATCCGGACAAAAACGACGATTATCCGACGGGCATGATGTTCCATGCGAAAGGCGTCATTTTCACTTCCCATCGTCATCCCGAGGAAGGTCTTGACCTGCCGCTGCTGGGACAGCATAACGTCATCAATTGCCTTGCCGCGCTTGCGGTGGCGGATCACTTCGGCATCGGGAAGGAGCAGATTCGCGAGGGATTGTCCGGGCTGCGTTTGACGGGGATGCGGATCGAGCAGATGACGGCGCCGAGCGGTCTTACCGTGCTCAATGACGCCTACAATGCCAGTCCGCTCTCGATGAAGGCGGCCATCGACGTGCTGGACAGCCTTAAAGGCCACCGCAAGAAAATTGCCGTTCTCGGGGACATGCTTGAGCTTGGGCCGAAAGAGCTCGAGTTTCATGCCGAAGTCGGAGAATATGCCGCGGACGGCAAAGTCGACATGCTGTATACGTACGGAACGCTGTCGGCGGAAACCGCAAAAGCCGCCAAAAACAAACGTCAGGATATTCCGGTCTATCATTTTGCCGATAAAAAGGAACTCGCCGCCCATCTTGCCGGGCAGGTACATCCGAAAGACATCGTGCTGATTAAGGCTTCGCGCGGAATGAAATTGGAAGAAATAGTGGATGCTCTTGTCGATCAAGACTTGCATAACTAAACATACGGAGGGGGTGAATCCATGGATTATCAATTGCTGCTGCTGACGATCGGAGTTTCGTTTATTCTCGCAATCATTGCCGCTCCTCTCCTGATTCCGCTGTTGAGGCGGCTGAAGTTTGGACAGCAGGTACGGGACGACGGCCCGCAAAGCCACTTGAAAAAAGCCGGTACCCCGACGATGGGCGGCGTCGTGATCATTTTGGCGTTTACGCTGTCTTTCTTGAAGTTTTCGGTCATAAATACCGATTTTTATGTCATGCTCGTCGCCACGCTAGGTTTTGGCCTCATCGGATTTCTCGATGATTATATCAAAATCGTGTTCAAACGTTCGTTAGGTCTGACGGCGCGCCAGAAGCTGGTCGGCCAGCTGCTGTTTGCGGCCATCATGTGCGTTTTGCTCATTCAAAACGGGCATAGCACCGCGATCCACGTGCCGGGAACTTCCTTTTCGTTCGATTGGGGCGGATGGTTCTATTATCCGTTTATCGTTATCATGATGCTTGCCATCAGCAACGCGGTCAACTTTACGGACGGCGTGGACGGCCTGCTTTCCGGCGTGAGCGCCATCGCGTTTGCGGCTTTTGCCCTGGTGGCGATGCAGGCGACGTCGCTGTCGGCAGCCGTTTGCGCCGCGGCGATGATCGGAGCGGTACTCGGCTTCCTGGTGTTTAACGCGCATCCGGCCAAAGTATTCATGGGCGACACGGGCTCCCTCGGCATCGGCGGAGCGATCGGCGCGATTGCGATCGTGACCAAAACGGAGCTGCTGTTCCTTGTCATCGGCGGCGTGTTCGTCATCGAGATGTTATCCGTGGTGCTGCAGGTCGCATCGTTTAAAACGAGAGGCAAACGCATATTTAAAATGAGTCCGATCCACCACCATTTCGAATTGTCGGGATGGTCGGAATGGCGCGTCGTCATTACGTTCTGGCTGGTGAGCATCGTACTCGCGGGCATCGGACTTTACTTGAACAAGGGGTTGTAGAATATGAAGCATCCAGAATCGTACAGGGATCAGGAAGTCGTCGTGCTCGGCCTTGCCAAAAGCGGTGTACAAGTTGCCAAGGTCATGCACGCTTACGGCGCGAAAGTGACGGTCAACGACCAAAAAGATAGAGATCAATGCCCCGAAGCCGGGGAACTGGAGGCGCTCGGAATTACCGTCATTTGCGGCGGTCATCCGGCCGATCTGGTTCATCCCGGTATTTCTCTGCTTGTCAAAAATCCGGGCATTCCTTATAAAGTAGGTCCGGTGCAAAAAGCGCTCGAGCTCGGCATCGAAATCGTAACCGAAGTCGAGGTCGCCTATCATATTTGCAGCGCGCCTATCATCGGCATCACCGGCTCGAACGGCAAAACGACGACGACGACCTGGGTCGGAAACATGCTGGAAGAAGCCGGCCTGCGCCCGATCGTGGCGGGCAATATCGGAACGCCGCTTTGCGAAGCCGCTCAACATGCGGACAGCGGCAACTGGATGGTAACCGAGTTGAGCAGCTTCCAGCTGAAAGGAACGAAGGCATTCCGTCCGCGTATCGGATGTTTGCTGAATGTGGCGGAAACGCATCTCGACTACCACGGAGATATGGAGGATTATGTCGCCTCCAAAGCGAAAATGTTCGCCAATCAGGGAGAAGGAGATACCGCCGTCCTCAATTGGGATGATTCCACCTGCCGCGAGCTCGTGCCTTATATCAAGGCGAAACTTCTGCCGTTCTCTACGAACGAAGAATTGGCAGAAGGCGTCTATGTCAGCCCGCCGTTTATCCAGGGCGCAGAGGACGATTTGCCGCGGAAGATCGTGTACCGGGATGAACATGGCCGCCTGACGGAGATCATCCCCGTGGAGGAAGTCGGTATTCCGGGCCGTTTCAACGTTGCAAATGCGGCGGCCGCCTGCGCGATCGCCATCGCCGCAGGCGTCCCCGCAAACCGGTTAAGGGGTCCGCTGTCCTCCTTCCGCGGCGTGGAGCACCGCCTGGAATACGTGAAGGATTTGAACGGAGTCGCCTACTACAATAACTCGAAGGCGACCAACTCCAAAGCGACGATGATGGCTTTGACATCCCTTCATCGTCCGATCGTTTTGATCGCCGGGGGGCTCGATCGGGGTTCGGATTACATGGAGCTGGTGCCGGCATTGTCGGAACGCGTCAAAGCGGTCATCGCTTTGGGCGAAACGGCGCGGAAAATCGCCAAGGTATCGGAACTTGCCGGATTAAAGCATATCGTCGTCGTCGATAATGAGGATGACGCCGCCGGCACGCTGCGCGCAGCCGTCAAGGAAGCCGCAGCCGCCGCAGAACCGGGGGATATCGTGCTTTTGTCTCCTGCCTGCGCCAGCTGGGACATGTTTGCTTCCTATGAGGAGCGTGGACGCATTTTTAAAGAGGCGGTGCATAATCTTTAAGTAGGGGGGTGGATAAGCCCCTACTTTTTTGCAAAAGGTGGCCTCTTCATGAACAAGACACGCCCGGCGCCGGACTTGTGGCTGTTTCTATGCATTATGGGACTGCTCGCGATCGGCATCATTATGGTATACAGCGCAGGTTCGGTACTGGCTTTACACGAACACGGAGACTCCTTCTATTTCGTCAAACGGCAGCTGCTTTTTGCCGGACTTGGGCTGGTAGCGATGTTTTTTACGGCCAATATCGATTTTCGGGTCTGGAAAAAATACGCCAAAATCGCCTTGATCGTCTGCTTCGTGCTGCTGGTCATCGTGTTGATACCGGGGATCGGCGTCGTTCGCGGCGGCGCGCGCAGCTGGCTGGGCATCAGCTCGTTCGGGATCCAGCCGTCGGAGTTTATGAAGCTGGGCATGATCCTGTTCCTTTCCAAATGGCTCAGCAGCGACGAATGGGACATTACGAAGTTCGGCAAAGGTCTGATGCCGCCGCTCGGGTTGGTCGGACTGGCCTTCGGCCTGATCATGCTCCAGCCGGATTTGGGGACGGGAACGGTCATGATGGGAGCGGCGATGATGATCATTTTTACGGCCGGAGCGCGTCTTGGCCATTTGGGGATGCTGGGATTGGCCGGAGCCGCAGGCTTCGTCGGCCTCATTCTTGCGGCGCCTTACCGGCTGAAGCGGATTACCGGATTTCTCGACCCTTGGTCCGATCCGCTCGGTACGGGGTATCAAATCATCCAATCTTTGTACGCCATCGGGCCCGGAGGGCTTGGCGGTTTGGGACTTGGCATGAGCCGCCAAAAGTACAGCTACGTTCCGGAACCGCAAACGGACTTTATCTTTTCCATTTTGGCCGAAGAGCTGGGGTTCATCGGCGGATTGATCGTACTTCTGCTCTTTTTGGTTCTGGTGTGGCGGGGCATGCGCATCGCCATGACGATACCGGATCGTTTCGGCAGTTTGTTTGCGGTAGGCATCGTCGGCATGGTTGCCGTACAGGTCATTATCAATATCGGCGTCGTGATCGGGCTGATGCCGGTAACGGGCATTACGCTGCCGCTGATCAGCTATGGCGGCTCGTCGCTGACGCTGATGCTGACCGCTCTCGGCATTTTACTTAATCTATCAAGATACGCGAGGTGATCGGCATGCGCGTCGTGTTAACAGGCGGAGGAACCGGGGGACACATCTACCCGGCTATCGCCGTTGCGAGGCAATGCGAAATCGAAGATCCGGATTCAAAATTTTTATATATCGGCGGTACCAAAGGTTTGGAAAGCACGCTGGTTCCGCAAGAGCAAATCCCGTTCCAATCGATCGAAATTACGGGCTTCCGCCGCAAATTGTCGGCCGAAAACATCAAAACGGTGATCCGATTTTTGAAAGGCGTCAAGGCGTCCAAGCGGATGCTAGCCGAATTCAAGCCGGACGTGGTCATCGGCACGGGCGGTTACGTCTGCGGTCCCGTCGTTTACGCCGCCGCCAAGTTGGGCATCCCGTCGATCATCCATGAACAGAACGCCATCCCGGGGTTGACGAACAAGTTTCTGAGCCGGTACGTCAGCACGGTCGCCGTCAGCTTCGAAGGATCGGAGCGCTCTTTTCCTAAAGCCAAACGGGTAATTTACACGGGGAATCCGCGGGCAACCACCGTGCAGTCCGCCAACAAGGAGCGCGGTTTCGCATCGCTGGGCATTCCGATGGACAGCTCGGTCGTGCTTGTCGTCGGCGGCAGCCGCGGAGCGAAGGCGATCAACGATGCCATGATCGAAATGGCGCCGCAGCTTGAGAAGCTGAAGCATATTCACTTTGTTTATGTGACGGGCGAACATTATTTCGAAAAAACGCGGGAGGAGATCCGAAGCAGGCTCGGCAGCATGCCCAATCATCTGCATGTGCTTCCGTACGTGCACAACATGCCCGAGGTGCTGGCGGCCACGTCTCTCATCGTCAACCGGGCGGGAGCTTCTTTTCTTGCCGAAATAACCTCGCTCGGGATTCCGTCCATCCTGATTCCATCCCCGAACGTGACGAATAACCACCAGGAGGCCAACGCGCGGCAGCTGGAAAAGGCCGGAGCCGCAAAGGTCATTTTGGAAAAGGATTTATCGGGAAAAAGACTCTTTCAATCTATTGAGGATATCATGGGCGATTTTCAGGTGCAGAGGGAGATGTCGGGGCAATCGAGAAAGCTTGGAAAGCCCGACTCCGCGAACTTGATCGTCGAAGAGATGCGCCGGCTCGCATCGGGGCGGTGAAAGGGGCTGGGCGATTGTCACACACTGGTCGCGCGCGACATAAGATACTCTATAATCGTGACAATCACCAACCCGAACGCCGGCCCCGCCCGAACCTGCGCGGAAAAAAGCCGCAGCTTTAGGTCCGAAGCTGGAACGTTGATATAGCGGAAATCCCTTTTGGTCAGGAAGATACCGGCTGGTTGTCATCAAGCCGCACCGCGAAAAACTGTAACCATGCTAAGCCGCCGGAGCTCATGGGTCTGATGTGTCACGCAAAAACAAGTCCGCTGAAAGATTGCACTGGATGTTAGGCCGGTCAATGACAGCAGAGGACGATCTCATCCTGTAGCATTCATTTTACGAAACCGAAATCTCGAAGCAGGCACCATCGGCAAATGCCTGCTAGGGAGAATGCGGCGGTTGAGGGGTAAACTCGGAGGTGATACATTGGACAAATTGGTGATTGAGGGTGGAAAATCCCTGTCAGGAACCATACGTATCCATGGAGCAAAAAATGCCGCATTGCCTATTCTGGCAGCGAGCTTGCTGGCCGCAGGCAAAGTTCAGCTGAGCAATGTCCCCCGTCTGCTGGACATTGACGTGATGCTGGACATCCTGGAACGGATCGGCTGCACGACTTTGCGTGATCAGGAGACGGTTGCCTTGGATACGTCGTCCGCCAATTCGTTTCATGTACCGGAAGATTTAATGAAACAAATGCGCTCCTCTATTTTTTTGATGGGGCCTCTGCTTGCGAGATTCGGGGAGGTTGCCGTCTATCAACCCGGCGGCTGCGCGATCGGAGAGCGCAAAATCGACCTGCATCTCCGGGGACTTCAGGCGCTCGGCGCCGATATCGAGGAACTTGAGCAGAGAATCATTTGCAAGGCCAGCAAACTCAAGGGGGCGGATATCCATCTGGACTTTCCGAGCGTGGGCGCAACCGAAAACATCATGATGGCCGCCGTTCTGGCGGAAGGCACGACGACCATCACGAATGCGGCGCGCGAACCGGAGATCCAGGATCTGCAAAACTTCCTGAACGCGATGGGCGCGAACATTATCGGAGCCGGTACGGATACGATCACGATTCAAGGCGTAAGCAAGCTTACCCCGTGTTCGTATAACATCATTCCCGACCGGATCGTAGCCGGAACCGTGATGATTGCCGCCGCGGCCACGAGGGGCAACGTCACGCTGACCCACTGCAACCCGGCCCATCTGTCGTCCTTGATCCACGTCCTCAAGCGGGCCGGTGTTCAAATCAGCACCTACAATGATATAATAAACGTGAGCAGCATGAGCCGTCCGAAGGCCGTCGAACGCATCGTCACATCGCCTTATCCGTCTTTTCCGACCGACTTGCAATCCCAAGTCATGGTGCTGCTCTCGCTTGCCGACGGCTTCAGCGTCATGAAAGAGACGGTATTCGAAGGCAGGTTCAAGCATGTCGATGAATTGACGAGAATGGGGGCGGACATACACACCGACCTGAACTGCGCATTCATCCGCGGCGTGAAGCGGCTGTACGGCGCCACGGTCGAAGCTACCGACCTGAGGGCAGGAGCGGCGCTGGTCATTGCCGGACTGGCCGCCCAAGGCAAAACCATCGTCGAGCAGGTGCATCATATCGACAGAGGATATGAACATATCGAGCAGCTCTTTCAAAAGCTGGGAGCTGATATCCATCGGTTTTCGCCGGTGCCCAAATCGCTAGATTTAGCAAATTAACACCAAGCTTATCCCCTCCCTCCCGCGAGAGGGGATAAGAGGTATTTTGTGGAGAGAATCCTATGCCCAAAGCTCATATTCCCGTTTTAAAAGAGAACAAGCCCAAAAAAAGAGCAAGCCGGAAAATCATAGCCATTTTGCTGCTTTTGTTTATCGCGATCCTGGTTATCTTGTTCTTCCGTTCGCCGGTAAGCCAGGTGACGGAGATCCAATTTACGGGAAGCACGTTTTCCTCGAGGGAGCAGCTTTTGCAGGCCAGCGGCCTGAAGGAGGGCAGCCAATATTTCGGCGTTTCGCCTTCCGAGGTCGAACAGCGGCTGCTGAAAATCACATCGATTCAAAAAGCCGTGGTGGACAAGCAATATCCCGGCAAAATCAACGTCAGGATCGAAGAATATCCCACCGTCGCTTATGAACTGGGCGAGGGGGGACGTTTGGAAGCCATTCTTGCGAACGGTTCGAAATTGGCCGTGAACAGCATCGGCATCGCCGTGGAAAAGCCGATCTTAACGAAATGGAGCCCAAACGATCCGAACAAGGCGGAACTGTGCAAAGTGCTGGGGAAAATTCCAAGCGAGCTGACGTCGGACATTTCGGAGATCATCCCGTCGCCGACGGCTTCCTTTCCGGATCGGATCAAGATGTATACGCGGTCCCGTTTTGTCGTGATTACGGCCGTCTCTCTTTTGAGCGACAAAATCGAATATTTGAACCAGGTCATCGAAACGGCTGAGCCGGGAACGATCACGATGCTCGAAGCCGACACGTATACGCCTTTCGAGCCTCCGGCCGATGCGGACCCGGACGAAAATGACACTACTCACGGCCAATAAAAAATGCTACAATTAATTTTATGGGTTATCTTATACCGTTTGAACTAAAAATGGTTTATTTCATCTATTCATCAACGCGAATTTGACGTGCGGAAGACGAGGATTCCTTCGTTTTTCGCACTTGGACATCTCCCTCTTTTTTCTTTTGATTTTTACCCTGTTATACTAAATGTTGGCAGTCGAAAAATTTGTAGAAAAAAGAGGGAAAGAATATTCTATGTTGAATATGTAAAAACGAGTGTTTTAAACATGGGGAAGATACTTTAGAAAACAGGAGGTGCCACGGTTGAGCAACAATGACATCATTGTTAGTTTGGACATCGGTACATCCAAAGTTCGTGCTATTATTGGGGAAGTGAATAATGGAACCTTTAATATTATTGGAGTTGGATCTGCCGACTCGGAAGGAATTCGCAAAGGTGCAATTGTAGATATTGACCAGACTGTACAATCCATCCGCAGTGCCGTTGATCATGCGGAGCGTATGGTCGGTATTGAAATATCGGAGGTATACGTCGGCATTTCGGGCAATCATATCGGACTTCAATCAAGCCACGGCGTCGTGGCGGTATCGAACGAGGATCGGGAAATCGGCGAGGAGGACATCGAACGCGTGCTTAAAGCCGCCGAAGTGGTCGCCCTTCCGCCGGACCGGGAAATCATTGATGTAGTTGCAAAACAATACGTCGTAGACGGCTTGGAGGGAATTCAGGATCCGCGCGGCATGATCGGCGTCCGCCTTGAGGTGGAAGCGATCATCATTACCGGCGCTAAGACCGCGATACATAATTTATTGCGCTGCGTTGAAAAATCAGGCCTGAAAATCAAAGATTTGGTGCTTATGTCGCTTGGCGCAGGCCAGCTCGCATTGTCGAAGGACGAGAAAACGATGGGTTCCGTCCTGGTCGATATCGGTGCGGGATCCACGACGATCGCCATTTTCGAAGGCGGCACGATGGTTTCGACCTCGACCCTGCCGATCGGCGGCGAGTTCGTGACCAACGATATCGCCTACGGACTTCGGACGCTGACGGACCAGGCGGAGAAGGTGAAGCTCAAATACGGCTGCGCGTTAATGGCCGATGCCGCGCCTGACGTCACGTTTAAGGTGGTCCGCATCGGCAGCAACGTGGAGAAGGAATTTACCCAAGAAGATCTGGCGGCCATCGTCGAACCTCGGGTACAGGAAATTTTCCATCTGGTCCGCGAAGAAGTCAAACGCCTCGGTTACTCCGAGCTTCCGGGGGGATACATCCTTACCGGAGGTACCGTATCGATGCCGGGCGTATTGCAGGTTGCCCAAGGAGAACTCGCCGCATCCGTCAGAATTGCCGTGCCGGATTACATCGGCGTCAGGGACCCTGGTTACACCAGCGGCGTTGGTATTTTACATAACGTCATCCGCAGTATCCGCATGCGCGGCGGCAGCAGCGCAAACGTGAGCAGTGCGGGCAACAAGAAGACAGTGAACCGCCCAAAAGCGAGTCCTGCCACGAATCCGGAGACTGTCCAAAAACCAGGCTTTATTGAACGATTGAAAAATATTTTCAGTGATTTCATATAAGCAGGTTCCATTTGAATGAGTGGACGGGCCATCCATGCACTATGAGGGGGAGATGGGAGAATATGTTGGAATTTGATTTTGAAATGGAGAGCTTGGCGCAAATTAAAGTAATTGGCGTGGGCGGCGGCGGCAGCAATGCCGTAAACCGAATGATCGAAAACGGCGTTCAAGGCGTCGAATTCATTACGGTGAATACGGACGCTCAAGCTTTGCATATGGCCAAATCGGAACATAAACTGCAAATCGGGGATAAATTGACCCGCGGCCTGGGTGCCGGAGCCAACCCTGAAGTAGGGAAAAAAGCGGCTGAGGAGTCGCGCGATCTGATCATGAATACCCTCAAAGGCGCCGACATGGTTTTTGTTACCGCAGGCATGGGCGGAGGTACCGGTACGGGAGCCGCGCCGGTGATCGCTGAAATCGCCAAGGAATGCGGAGCATTGACCGTCGGCGTGGTCACGCGCCCGTTTACGTTTGAAGGCCGCAAGCGTTCCACCCAGGCTGAGCTGGGGATCGAAAGCCTCAAAGAAAAAGTCGATACGCTTATCGTTATTCCGAATGATCGGCTTTTGGAAATCGTCGACAAAAAGACGCCGATGCTGGAAGCATTCCGGGAGGCCGACAACGTGCTGCGTCAAGCGGTTCAAGGCATTTCCGACTTGATTGCGGTTCCTGGCCTGATCAACCTCGACTTCGCCGACGTCAAAACGATCATGACTGAACGCGGTTCGGCTTTGATGGGGATCGGTTTGGCAACAGGGGAAAACCGCGCAGCCGAAGCCGCACGCAAAGCGATCATGAGCCCGCTGCTCGAAACTTCGATCGAAGGGGCGCGGGGCATTATCATGAACATTACGGGAGGCACGAATTTGTCCCTTTATGAAGTCAATGAAGCGGCCGAAATCGTAACCTCCGCATCCGATCCGGAAGTCAACATGATCTTCGGTGCCATGATTGAAGAAAGCATGAAGGATGAAATCAAAGTCACCGTGATTGCGACAGGGTTCGAAACCCGGGCCATTCCTGCGCCGCAAGCCCGCAAACAACAACCGGGAGCTGCCGCACCGACCGAACAGGCCGAATCCCGCAACAACACGCAGAACCTTCGTCCGTTCGGCAACCAGACCAGCGGCGACCAATTGGACATTCCGACGTTTTTGCGGAACCGCTCGCGTCAAAACAAGGACTAATTCCATACCGATAACGAAAAGACCCGCAAGCCATCGCTGGATGGAAGCGGGTCTTTTTTATTGCATGTTGGAGCATTTGAATACGTCTCGGAGTAGTCCAACCGGCAGCGTCCGGTGGATGCTGGTCCTGATTCAAGGGGAATTCAATTTTTTTACATCGGCCGCCGCTTGAGCAGGATAGGATTGATTGATGGCTCCGTTCGGGATCGAAATGCCGATATGATCCCTGATCTCCACGGCATGATAATCCGCCGGGCTAACCGTAAGCCAGATCGCGTTGGGCATCACTTCCTCCAAAATCCGATTGAGCGGCGTGTGCCGATCCGGAACCTTGTCGCGAACCGCCAAAACTCTCCCGTCTTCTTTGGCCACGACGTAACCTTCCTTAACGTCCCAGCGTTCATCGGCTGCGCGATCCGGCAAGGGAGGGCCAGCTACCCATGCCAGGAGCACGAACAGCCACATCATGATTTTGCTCATCGTTTATTTCTCCGCACGAACGATTTTCAGAACGTATTGCTGCGCTTTTTACCCTAACGAACGGGGAGGCCGGAAAGTTTCAGCCCATGGCGAGGAGTTTCCTTTCTGGTTTGGCGGGTTCGCAACGGCTGCGGCACCCAGGATACACGCCAGCGAACCGCCTCTCAAAAAGCAGCGGGACTCGACAAAAAAAGTTGAAGTCCGGCCCCCAATTTTAGACAGACTTTGGATAGGGATCTTTTTATACTAAATACATCTCCCAAGTCCAAAGCCACGATAAAGCGAATCATATCAAAGCTAGTCATATCAATTTCCGAAAGAATCCATGATAAGCAGGCAGGTGATGGGGCTGGTTGTTTATATTGATCTGATTTTCATCACCAATCTGTTGATCGACGGCGCCCTGCTGTGGCTGACCGCCTGGATGAGAAAGCAGCGGCTGCGCTGGTGGCGGCTTGCGGCGTCGTCAACGGTAGGCGCGATGTACGTCGTCATGATGTTCCTGCCCGAACTTTCCTTTATGTATACTTTTATGCTCAAATTCGCCTTGTCACTGTTGATGCTCTGGATCGCTTTCGGATTCGGAAGTCTGCAAAACTATATCCGGAACACGGGAGCTTTTTATATGATCAACTTCGCGGCAGCCGGCGGCATCATCGGAATCCACTATTTGCTGAAGAACACGGGAGAAATTTTTAACGGCATATGGTTTACGGCTTCCGGGGGGCTTTCGTTTGAGCTGAAAATCGGTTTTTGGTTTACGTTCATTACGTGTTTCGGGGTGCTTTTATGGTTTAAATTCGTTTATTCCACGCGCCGGAAACTGGAGAGCAGGCAAGCCTACATGGGAGAAGTAAGCGTGACGATCGGAGGGTTTACCGTGAGCTGCAACGGGTTGCTTGACACCGGGAACCAGCTGTCGGATCCGCTGACGCGAACCCCCGTCATGGTCATGGAGGCATCGCTCTGGAAGGAAAAGCTGCCCACCGCCTGGCTGCAGCGGCTTGCTGAGGGAGAACCGGACAAACTGCTGCTTGAGCTGGACGCTGCCGAATTCGAATGGCGGGATCGGCTTCGCCTGGTACCGTACCGGGGCGTAAACCGGGGGTCTGCCTTTATGCTGGCGATCAAACCGGACGCCGTGGACATCCGAATCGGGAATCAGACAAGCCGTGCCGCGAAGGTGTTGATCGGACTTGACGGCGGCCAATTATCAGGCGACAAGTCCTATCAGGCCATCATTCACCCGGAGCTGGTGCAGGAGGAAAACGTCGTGAATTCCGAGGCGCAGGTGCCGGTTAACCCGACGTCGATCCATTCGTAGCGGTGGAAGCGGGATTAAAAATGCTGCAAGCCCTTGCCAGGCTGACGTTCTGGGAGCGAAATGATGCCTATGGTATGCTAGTTCTATTTTTGGAGCGTTGAAGAGGAAACGGAATGAAGCTATACGAAGACAGTTTTCCTTTGGAAAACTAGGCTAATTGCTTACGAAGTCAAATTTCCCTTCGGGAAATTTTTAGGAGGACGACAAATGCTTGTAAAATGGCGATTGATCGCGCAGCTGCAATATTATCGATTCCTTTTTCTGCTGGGACTGAAAAGCGAAGAAATCTACTATATCGGCGGCAGCGAGGCGCTCCCTCCCCCGCTGACCCGGGAGGAAGAGGAGTATCTCCTGCAGCGGCTCCCGACGGGGGATGCGGCAATCAGGTCGATGCTGATTGAGCGCAATCTGCGCTTGGTCGTCTACATTGCCCGCAAGTTTGAAAACACCGGCATCAACATCGAGGATCTGGTGTCCATCGGCGCCATCGGGCTGATCAAGGCGGTCAACACGTTCGACCCCGAAAAAAAGATCAAGCTCGCCACTTACGCATCGCGCTGCATCGAAAACGAAATATTGATGTATCTGCGCCGCAACAGCAAAATCCGCAGCGAGGTTTCTTTCGACGAACCGCTGAACATCGATTGGGACGGCAACGAACTGCTCCTGTCCGATGTCCTTGGAACCGAAAACGATACGATCTACCGCAATATCGAGGAGCAGGTCGACCGGAAGCTGCTTCACAAGGCGCTCGAAAAGCTGACCGACCGGGAGCGCACGATCATGGAGCTGCGTTTCGGCCTTCAGGACGGCGAAGAAAAGACGCAAAAAGATGTTGCGGATATGCTCGGGATTTCCCAATCCTACATATCCAGGCTCGAAAAAAGGATCATCAAAAGACTCCGCAAGGAGTTCAACAAGATGGTGTAGCAAATTTTTGCAAGGAATAAAATGAGCCCCCAGGGAGATAATGTACATTAATGTTTCTCCTTGGGAGGTAAATCATCATGACCCGAAACAAAGTCGAAATTTGTGGTGTGGATACCGCTAAATTGCCGGTCCTCACCAACGTGGAAATGCGGGAATTGTTCCACTCCTTGCAGCAACACAACGAACGGTCAGCCAGAGAAAAGCTCGTGAATGGCAATCTGAGATTGGTGCTCAGCGTCATTCAGCGCTTCAACAATCGGGGGGAATTTGTCGACGATTTGTTTCAGGTAGGCTGTATCGGACTGATGAAGGCTATTGATAATTTTGACTTGTCGCAAAACGTGAAATTTTCGACCTATGCGGTTCCGATGATCATCGGCGAAATCCGCAGGTACCTGAGGGACAACAATCCGATCCGGGTCTCGAGATCGCTGCGCGACATCGCCTACAAGGCGCTGCAGGTGCGCGATTCCCTGACCAACCAAAATTCCCGGGAACCGACGATTTTCGAAATTTCCGAAGTGCTCAACGTGCCCAAAGAGGATGTCGTTTTTGCCCTGGACGCGATCCAGGATCCCGTGTCGCTGTTCGAACCGATTTACCATGACGGCGGCGATCCCATCTATGTGATGGATCAAATCAGCGACGACAAAAACAAGGATGTGCAGTGGATTGAAGAAATTGCCCTGCGCGAAGCGATGCAAAGACTAGGCCAGCGGGAAAAAATGATTCTTTCCATGCGCTTTTTCGAAGGCAAAACCCAAATGGAGGTCGCCGACGAAATCGGCATTTCCCAAGCTCAGGTGTCCCGTTTGGAAAAATCGGCCATCCAGCAAATGCAAAAGCATGTGAAATCGTAACCTTAAAAATTGAATATTGAGGATTGGCTTGAAGCGTTTTTGCTGCGTTCTTTTTGCCAAGCCTATAAACCTAAAAGCGATCCGTTCCGGGTCGCTTTTTTAGATGGATCGTCCACCAGCGTCGGCTCTCCATCAGACTATGTGAAATGTCGCATTTTCATGCGTGCGCGGCCTTCTAAAATCTTTGGGCGGAAGGCGTGCCGGTTGTATCTGATCGGAGCATCGGCATGGCCGGGCAATTTTCAAAAAGAAGGGCATTTTGCCCAAAGGGAACATATACATATATCAAGATGAGGTAGCGGATATTCAGGCACGGAAACTTAGGAGGAAAAGGGGCTGCGGACGTTGATTTCAGAAAAACAATCGGTGGGGATTCACATGAAAATATCCGATTTTCAAACCAAAGACGTCATCAATATCGTAGACGGCAAACGGCTCGGACAAATCAGCGATCTGGAGCTGGATCTCCGCCAGGGCCGAATCGAGGCGATCGTCGTGCCTAGCTACAATAAATTCTTGGGGCTGTTCGGCGGAGGGGCGGACCTCGTGATTCCATGGCAAAACATCGTCAAAATCGGGTCGGACGTCGTTCTGGTCAAAATGGAGGAACTCAAAACGCTGCCAAACGAAAAAGATGCTTCGTCTTACGGGGAACGGCAGGAACGGGACCGCCGAAATTACAGGGATTTGTGAGGGCTGATGTGGTACACTGGAAGTTGAGGTGAATAGGAATGGAACCGTTTGTGTTGAAAGAGGAGCAAGGGCATCCGGCGCTTTTTATGTTGGAGCCCTGGATGAGCCGCTATGACGGTATCAGTGCCGGGTTTACCGGACGGAACGGAGGCGTCGGCCAAGCGCCTTACGATTCGTTGAATTGCGCTTTTCACGTCGGCGACCGTCCCGAGGACGTCATCTCCAACCGCAAGCTTATTGCAGGCCGGCTCGGATTCACGCTCGATGCATGGACATGCGGGGAACAGGTCCACCGCGCCGATATCGCGATCATTGACGAACGTTTGGCGGGGGCGGGAAGCCTGAGCCGGGAATCCGCCGTTCAGGATACGGATGGGCTGTTGACCAACGTACCGGGCGTGCTGCTGACGTCCTTTTATGCCGATTGCGTGCCTTTGTTTTTTTATGATCCGGTAAAAGAAGTTGCCGGGTTGGCGCATGCCGGCTGGAAAGGAACGGTAGCCAAAATCGCGGCCAACATGGTTGAGCACATGCAGGAATATTTTGGAAGCCGGACGGAAGATATCAGGGCTGCGATCGGCCCGTCCATCGGATCCTGCTGCTATGAGGTAGATGGAAAAGTTATGTCTTATGTCCATGATTTAGAAAAAGATTTCCTGGGTAATGACGAATATTCCGTTTCGGATTGTTACATAGCCAAAGAAGACGGCAAATACATGCTCAACTTGAAAGAATTGAATCGACACATTATGATTAAAGCAGGAATATTGCCGACACATATCGAATGTACATCATGGTGTACGAGCTGTCGTAACGATCTGTTTTTCTCATACCGGAAGGATGGGGGAACGACAGGACGAATGGCGAGTTGGATCGGGCTAAAAGAGAGGTGAGCCTTCCATGACGTTGGAAGAGCGGATACAGGAAGTCAATAAACGCATTGAACAAGCGTGTCTGCGTAGCGGCAGAGCGCCCCAGGAAGTAAAAACCGTTGCGGTAACGAAGTACGTTTCGGCAGCGATGACGGCGAAGGTGCTGGACGGCGGGCTGGAGCACATCGGAGAAAATCGGTGGCAAAACGCCCAGGATAAATGGGAGGCGCTCGGCCACCGGGGAACATGGCATTTTATCGGTCACCTGCAGACCAATAAAGTGAAGGACGTGATCGGGAGGTTCGAGTACATCCATTCGCTGGACAGGCTGTCGCTTGCGAAGGAACTCGAGAAGCAGGCCGCCGCGCGAGGGCTTACAGTCAAAACCTTTTTGCAGGTCAACGTTTCCGGGGAAGACAGCAAATACGGCTTGGCTCCCGGGGAAGCGGCATCGTTTTTGCAGGACAGTCAAAGCTTTTCCCATATTAAAGTGATCGGATTGATGACGATGGCTCCTTTTGAAGACGATGCGGAAGCAACCCGTTTCGTTTTCAGGGGGCTGCGCGAGTTAAGGGATGAATTAAACCGCAAGGGCATTACGCGGGAACCGTTAACGGAGCTTTCCATGGGCATGTCTAACGATTTTGAAGTGGCGATCGAGGAAGGAGCGACTTGGATCCGCTTAGGCAGCATTTTAGTAGGGAAAGAGGAGGGGGAAGGATGAGCGTTATGAATAAATTCATGTCTTTTTTGGGGTTGCAGGAGCAGGAGGAAATCGTGGAGCGGGAACAGATCCCCGTTGAAGAAGAAGTTGAAACTCCGCCGGTGGAAACACGTAGAAACCCAAGGGGAAACAATGTGGTTAGCATTCATTCGCAAAAAAACGTCAAGGTCATCCTCCACGAACCGCGTTCCTATGACGAAGCCCAGGAAATCGCCGATCATTTGCGGTCCCATCGGACCGTGGTCGTCAACCTGCAGCGCGTCCGCACCGACCAGGCGCTCCGGATCATCGATTTTCTCAGCGGAACGGTTTATGCCTTGAGCGGCAGTATTTCCAAGGTCGGGGGGAATATCTTTTTATGTACCCCGGATACGGTCGAAATCTCTGGCACCATTTCCGAAATACTTGCGGATGAACATGATTACAACAGAATGAGGTGAGCCGATTTTGGCCGAAATAATTACGATCGTGCAATATCTGTTTCAAATTTATTTTTACATGATTATCGTGTACGTGCTGATGTCTTGGCTCCCGAACCTGCGCGAAAGCTTTATCGGCGAGCTTCTGGGCAAGCTGGTGGAGCCGTACTTGTCGCCGTTTCGCCGTTTTATTCCTCCGATCGCGGGCATGCTTGACATTTCGCCGATCATTGCGCTGCTGGTGCTGCAATTCGCCGAGCGGGGCGTCATCGCGATACTGCTGTATTTTTGGGCGTGAGTAAGCGATGAAGCTGGACATTTACGAGCATTTTCATCCCGACGAACGCGAGTTTGTGGACCGGGCCTGGGAGTGGGTTGTGAACGCGGGCCAATACCATGAGACGAGGCTGACGGATTTTCTGGATCCAAGACAGGCATTTATCGTGGAATCGCTGGTGAATCGCCATCCGGACGTGCATGCGCGGTTTGACGGAGGGTACGGGGAGGCGGAACGGAAACGGGCGCTGATCGCCCCGGACTACCGCGATTTGGACGCGGAGGACATGAAATTAAAGGTGCTTAGCATCGATTCCGCGGATCAGAAGTTTCTGTCGCTGGAGCACGGCGATTATATGGGTTCGATTTTGGGCCTTGGCATCAAACGTTCCAAAATCGGCGACATCCATGTGCTGGAGCACGGCTGTCACACGGTGGTTTGCGAAGAAATCAGCGCTTTTCTGGACATGAACCTGAACCAGGTGCACCGCGTGCACGTTCAGAGCGAAATTTTGCCGATCGAGCAGCTTCGCACGAACAAGGTGACGCTGGAGCCGATGGATATTACGGTTGCGTCGCTGCGCCTTGACGGGATCGCCTCCGACGTGTACAGGCTCAGCCGGAGCAAAGTGCTGATCCCGATTCGGGCCGGACGGTGCCGCGTGAACTGGAAAACCGTCGAGGACCCGTCGGCACCCCTGAAAGCCGGAGACGTCGTATCGATGCAGGGGTTCGGACGTTTCAAGGTGCTTGAGGCGGGGGACGTAACCAAAAAAGGACGCTACCGGGTTAAAATAGGTAAATTTGTGTAGACTCGCAGCAGGAAATAGGTTATTCCTGTCGAAATGTAATTCAAGCGAATGCTAATCAAATCATTTACTTCGGCCGATACATTCCAAGTGGGCTGTATCCAGATCCGTTTGATAACACAGGGAGACCTGGACATTCTTAGGAGGTGCACATCTATGCCATTAACGCCGCTCGACATACATAACAAGGAGTTTTCCCGCAGGCTCCGGGGCTATGACGAGGATGAAGTGAATGAATTCCTCGATCAGGTCATCAAGGATTATGAGAGCGTCATCCGTGAAAACAAGGAACTTCATAATCAGCTGATGTCGTTGCAGGAACGGTTGGACCATTTCCTCAATATCGAAGAGACGCTTTCGAAAACGATCATCGTGGCGCAGGAAGCGGCCGACGAGGTCAAAAACAACGCCAAGAAAGAAGCCCAGCTGATCATTAAAGAGTCCGAGAAAAACGCGGACCGGATCATCAACGAGTCGCTGGCCAAGTCGCGTAAAATCGCGATGGAAGTGGAAGAATTAAAAAAGCAGGCTTCCATTTACCGCACCCGTTTCCGGACGCTGGTGGAAGCGCAGCTGGAGCTTTTGAGCCAGGAAAGCTGGGATGCCTTGGAATCGTCCGGCGAATCCCGGAGTACGCGAGAAGCTAACGAAGTGTACTAGGCTTCTGCTTGGTTGACTTTTGATTCAAAAAGGGCTATAACTATAGTCATATCGGTTGTCGCGCGAAGTGGCGGCAGCATTTGAATGCATATGGATTCCATGATGGGATAAGTAAGCTTTGGATATGTTCTCCAGAGAGCCGGCGTTTGCTGAGAGCCGGCGTTCAGACCGAAGCCGAAGATCCTCCCGGAGAAGCGAAGCTGAAGCGTTAGCGTTAACGTGCGTAAGCCGAGCCGGCATGCCGAACGTTATATCGGCTCCTTGCTGACGGCGGATTTGGGTTGATGAATATCCGGTAAGGCGAGGACTTGAGGAGTCGTTCAGGAGAGCTTGTTTCTCCATGAGCGGAATTAGGGTGGTCACGCGAGCAGAAGCCTCGTCCCTTTTAGGGATGAGGCTTTATTTGTGTTTGTTTTATCGAATCCCCCTAAATTCTACCGAATCCCCCTAAATCCCCCTTTCCAAAGGGGGACCCCAGAGGGCGCTGCCCTCTGGACACCCGAAAGTTCGGCGCAGGGAGGGGGAGTGGCGCACTAAAGCTGCTTTTGGTGGTATGCCCGGTTCTTCCTCAGCTCCCTTGCGGTTCGCTATCGGGAACCTTTCATACGTGCGATGGGTGTGGCGCACTACAGGGGCTTTTAGAGGTGTGCCCGGTTCTTCCTCAGCTCCCTTGCGGTTCGCAATCGGGAACCTTCCATGCGTGCGATGGGTGCGGCGCACTACAGGGGCGTATGGAGGTGTGCCCGGTTCTTCCTCGACTCCCTTCGGATCGTCATCGGGAACCTTCCATGCGTGCGATGGGTGCGGCGCGCTACAGGGGCTTTTGGAGGTGTGCCCGGTTCTTCCTCGACTCCCTTCGGATCGTCATCGGGAACCTTCCATGCGTGCGATGGGTGCGGCGCGCTACAGGGGCGTATGGAGGTGTGCCCGGTTCTTCCTCAGCTCCCTTGCGGTTCGCTATCGGGAACCTTTCATACGTGCGATGGGTGTGGCGCACTACAGGGGCGTATGGTGGTATGCCCGGTTCTTCCTCAGCTCCCTTGCGGTTCGCAATCGGGAACCTTTCATACGTGCGATGGGTGCGGCGCACTACAGGGGCGTTTGGAGGTGTGCCCGGTTCTTCCTCGACTCTCCTTCGGAATCGTCATCGGGAACCTGCCATGCGTGCATGGGTGTGGTGGAAAGAGTAACTTTTTGTTTGTGAAACTAGAGCGCGCATCCGTTAAGCGTGCCCCGTCTTTGCGAAAGCAAAGAACGGGGCGAAAAGCGGGTATCACATAAAAAGAATCAAAGTCCATACTCTGTGACTCCCTCGACCCATTTCGGGAGTCCAGAGGGCGGAAGCCCTTGGGGTCCCCTAAAAGTTTTCCGAAGGAAAACTCACTTCGAAAGCGTCCGCTTAGAAGGGGGATTTAAGGGATGGGAATTTCCTTCGAAGGAATTACATGAAAGGATGAATATGATGTTAAAAGTCGATGTCAAAGAAAAAGCGCGCACACGCGACCTGCGCGTGCTGAAGAAATGGAACGAGGAAGACACCTTCCGCAGATCGATGGAAAACCGCAAAGGCAGACCGAACTACGTGTTTTACGAAGGTCCGCCGACGGCGAACGGCGCTCCGCACATCGGGCACGTTCTCGGCCGCGTCATCAAAGACTTTATCGGCCGCTACCAAACGATGAAAGGCTACCGCGTCGTCCGCAAAGCGGGCTGGGATACCCACGGCCTGCCGGTCGAACTCGGCGTGGAAAAACAGCTGGGCATCTCCGGCAAACAAGAGATCGAAAAATACGGCGTGGAAGAATTCATTAAAAAATGTAAAGCCAGCGTATTCGAATATGAAAAACAATGGAGAGAGCTGACCGAGGCCATCGGCTATTGGACCGACCTGGATCATCCGTACATCACGCTTGAAAACAACTACATCGAAAGCGTGTGGAACATCCTCGCGACCATCCATGATAAAGGCCTGCTGTACCGCGGTCACCGCGTAAGCCCGTATTGCCCGTGCTGCCAAACGACGCTCAGCTCCCACGAAGTGGCCCAAGGCTACGAAGACGTCAAAGACTTGAGCGCCACGGCCAAATTCAAGCTGCACGACAGCGGCGAATACGTGCTTGCCTGGACGACCACCCCTTGGACGCTGCCGGCTCACGTTGCACTCGCGATGAATCCGGATATGGATTATGCGCGCGTGCAAAAAAACGGCGAAGTGTACATCGTGGCCAAAAATCTGGTCGAAGACGTGATGAAAGAAGATTATCAGGTGCTGTCCACGCACAAAGGTTCCGAGTTTATCGGAAAAACCTACACGCCGCCGTTTACGTACATTAATCCGGAAAAGGGCAACCTGATCGTCGGCGCTTCGTTCGTCACGGACGCAAGCGGTACCGGTATCGTCCATATGGCGCCTGCGCACGGTGAAGACGACTACAGAACCTGCCGCGAAAACGGCATCAGCTTCGTCAGCGTCGTCAATGCCCAAGGCCGTTACACCGATGAGGTTACGGATCTGGCCGGACGTTTCGTGAAGGATTGCGATTTGGACATTGTAAAAATGCTTTCCGAAAAAGGGCTGCTGTTCAGCAAGGAAAAATACGAGCATAGCTATCCGTTCTGCTGGCGCTGCAAATCCCCGCTGCTGTATTACGCGATGGAAAGCTGGTTCATCGAAACGACGGCCGTCAAAGATCAGCTGATCGCCAACAACAACGGCGTCGAATGGTTCCCGGGCCATATCCGCGAAGGACGTTTCGGCAAATTCCTCGAGGACCTGGTGGATTGGAACATCAGCCGGAACCGTTATTGGGGTACGCCGCTGAACGTATGGGTATGCGGTTCCTGTAAAAAAGAATACGCCCCGCACAGCTTTGCGGACTTGAGAGAGCGTGCGACCACGGCTCTCCCGGACGACTTTGAGCTGCACAAACCTTACGTGGACGAAGTGAAAGTCAAATGTCCGCACTGCGACGGCGGCGTGATGGAACGCACCTCCGAGGTCATCGACGTATGGTTCGACAGCGGTTCGATGCCGTTTGCGCAGCATCATTATCCGTTCGAAAACGAGAGCACCTTCGAAGAGCAGTTCCCTGCCGACATGATCTGCGAAGGGATCGACCAAACCCGCGGCTGGTTCTACAGCTTGCTGGCGGTATCCACCCTCTTTAAGGGCGTAGCGCCTTACAAAGCGGTTATCGCGACGGGCCACATCCTGGATGAAAACGGACAAAAGATGTCCAAATCCAAAGGCAACGTCATCGATCCTTGGGATATCATCAACGAATTCGGCACGGACGCGTTCCGCTGGGCATTGCTGGCCGACAGCGCGCCATGGAACAGCAAACGGTTCTCCAAAGGCATTGTCGCGGAAGCCAAGTCTAAAGTCGTGGATACGCTCGTGAACACCCATTCGTTCCTGACGTTGTACGCAAACATCGACGGCTACGATCCGGCCGAGCATCCTTTCAAGCCATCCGACAACAAGCTCGACCGCTGGATCCTGTCCCGCTTGAACAGCCTGATCCAATTGGTCGACAAAGGACTTGCGGTCAACGACTTCCTGAATTCGGCAAAAGGCATCGAAGGGTTCATCGACGAGCTCAGCAACTGGTACATCCGCCGTTCCCGCGACCGTTTCTGGGGCAGCGGCCTGACCGAAGACAAACTTGCCGCATACGGCACGTTGACGCATGTGCTGCTGACGCTTTCGAAATTGATGGCGCCGTATACGCCGTTCCTCTCCGAGGACATTTACACCAACCTTGGCGGAGGCGAAAGCGTGCATCTGGCGGACTTCCCGCAGGCCGACGAATCGCTGATCGACAAAACGCTTGAAGCGGACATGGAAGCGGCGCGGCAAATCGTCGAGCTTGCCCGCAACGTGCGGAACGAAACCGGCATCAAAACGCGTCAGCCATTGTCCGAGCTGATCGTATCCATGGACCGTTCGTTTGACGCGGCCGGCTACCAGGAGATCATCAAGGAAGAAATCAACGTCAAAAATCTCGTGCTTGAAACGAGCGACAGCGGGTTCGTCGATTTTACGCTCAAAATGAATTTGAAAGTCGCCGGCAAAAAATACGGCAAAAACATCGGCTTCCTTCAAGGCTTCCTGAAAGGCTTGTCTCCGGAGGAAACGAGAGCGGCCGTGCAATCCGGAGGCATCCACGTGACCTCTCCGGAAGGCGAAGAGCTTCAGATCACCGCCGACGAATTGCTCGTCGAAAAACATGCCAAGAGCGGATTCGCGTCGGCCTCCGGTTACGGCATCACGGTTGCCTTGAACACCGAGATCACGCCTGAGCTCGAGCAGGAGGGCTGGGTCCGGGAAGTGGTCCGCGCCGTGCAGGATTACCGCAAAAAGCTGGATCTGCCGATCGAAAAACGCGTCACGCTCGTTTTGGACGCGGACGAAGAGCTGACCGGGGCGATCCAAGCCTTCGACCATGTGCTTCGCGAAAACGTGTTGGTCAAAGACGTCGTATTCGGTCAAGAAGCCGGCATGGAAACCGTCGAATTGGCAGGCAAAACGCTTGGCATTCGCATCGCTGATTGAGGCCTGTTTAAAAAATAAAGCCCCAAAGAGGCTTCCTTGCTGAATGAGAGGCAGGCTTTAGGCAAATAATAGCAGTCAAAAGGAATAAACGAGCCTTAAGGCGCCGGATCGCTCCGGCGGCTTGCAGGCTCGTTTGTTTTTCTTCGCGACAGCTTTTATGAAGGGGAAGTCATCTATGGTCAATGATGAGAATACAGGCGGATCTGCGGCCGAAAAAGAGCAGTTGAACCGGATCTACCAGCTCACGGCCCAAATCGCAAGCGAGATGGAAAAGTCGCGCATCGCCGACTACACCCAGCTTCTTCACAAGCCTTTGCGTTTGATCTGGCTTAATCTGCTATCGGGAACGGCGCGCGGGGTCGGGATCGCGATCGGGTTCACTTTTTTTGCGGCCACCATCATTTACGTGCTGCAGGTATTGGGCGCACTGAACTTGCCCATCATCGGGGACTATATCGCGGATATCGTCCGCATCGTGCAGCGCCAGATGGAACTGAACACCTATTAACCGAGGGTGGGGTCACCCTTTTAAAGCTAGAGGAGAAAATCCTCTTCGTCCTCTTCTTCTTCCGCCAGCTGGTACATGTCGATGCCTTCGCCCAAGTCCATGTATTTTCGGTATTGGTGGTTCCGGACGATATCGATCAAATTGCCGTACATGTCGGTGGCGACGAAAGCTTCCATCGGTTCGACGCATCCTTCAAGCTCTTCGGACGCTTCGATCTCCATGTCATTATAACTGTGGACGTCGTTATCCTCGGCATAGGCCGGCGTATTGGACGTACCGAAGTTTTCGACCGCCTGCCAGGCGTCTTCTCCGTCAAAGCCGTTTTGGTCATCGCGTTCATCCAAGCTCGTGCGGCCGAATGGCGGCATCAGGAAATATTCCTCCACCGGCCGGTAGTCGGAAACATGGTGTTTCGGGTTATCCTCCACGCAATATTCCGTCATCGGAACGGCCTCGAGTCGTTCGTATGGGATCGGCCTGTTGCAGATCGGGCAGATGCCGTACGTTCCCTGATCCATCCGTTCAAGCGCGTCGCGGATCAGCTCCATCAGGTGGTCGTCATGGTTTTGAAGCAAAAGGTCCACTTCCCGGTTGTACAAATCGGTAGCCACGTCCCCGGGATGGTTATCGATCAGCGACAGCTCGCCGGTTTGGTCCCGCATGGACTCGTCTACGCCGTATGAATCGTTTTCCTGGTCTTTTTGCTGCAAGGATTGCAACTGCTCTTCCAGCTTGGAGCGCAGATGCTTTAGCTGCGAAGCGGTAAGATGCTGCATCATCACGGGCCCCTTTCCTTTTGCGGCAACGGTATGCCGCTTGAGACAATTCCTTCTTTTGTAGAATGCGCGAAAGGCTGAGCTTTTACAGAAGGAAAATCTTCTCGGGGATGGACGTTAATGGACGATGTTTGGCGTGCTGTGCTACAATATACAGGTCTTAGTTGACGTGAAGCCGTCAAGGCCGCAAGGCCCAATTGATAAGAACGGAGTGACATGGAGCTGTGTGGTATTACATCCTCGCGATCGTCGCGTTTTTAGTGGACCAGGGGACCAAATGGATCATTGCAAAACAACTGGAGCTCGGTCAGGAAATTCCCGTGATCGGAAACTTTTTCCTGATTACCTCCAGCCGCAACCGGGGAGCCGCCTTCGGCATTCTCCCGAACCAACGCTGGTTTTTCATCATCGTTACCGTCGTTGTGGTCATCGCCATTATCTGGTACATGCAAAAGGTTAGAAAAACCTCTGCCCGCAAGCTGCTGCCTGCGGCACTCAGCCTCGTGCTTGGCGGGGCGATCGGCAATTTCCTCGATCGGGCGCTGACCGGGGAAGTCGTCGACTTTTTGATGTTCAACTTCGGAAGCTACACGTTTCCGATCTTCAACATCGCCGATTCCTGCATCGTTGTAGGCGTGGCGCTCATTATTTTGGACTCGCTGTTCGATTTGAACAAAACCACCAAAGAAGAAGGCAGCAAGGAAGGGAATGAAATCGTGTGAGTGAAGCCGATATCCGGGAATGGGTGATCGATGAGGCCTATGCAAAGGAACGGATCGACAAATACATCACGGAATCTTGGGAAGAGGACGTATCCAGATCGCAGGTGCAGCTTTGGATCGCTTCGGGGCACGTTAAAGTGAACGGCAAACCGGTCAAAGCCAACTATAAGCTGGCCGAAGGGGATGTCCTCGAAGTGACCGTGCCCGAACCCGCCGTCGTCGAAATCGTGCCGGAGGATATTCCGCTCGATATCGCTTACGAGGACAGCGACGTCGTCGTGGTGAACAAACCGAGGGGAATGGTCGTGCATCCGGCGCCCGGACATGCATCCGGCACCCTGGTGAACGCGCTGATGCATCACTGCAAGGATCTGTCGGGCATTAACGGGGAACTGCGGCCGGGGATCGTGCACCGGATCGACAAAGACACCTCGGGCCTGCTGATGGCCGCCAAAAACGATAAGGCGCATGCCTCGCTTGCCGCCCAACTGAAGGATCACAGCGTGACGCGCAAATATGTTGCGCTTGTGCACGGCAACGTCAGCCATGACCAAGGCACCGTCGATGCGCCGATCGGCCGCGATCCGTTCGACCGCAAAATGTATACGGTCACCGAAAGAAACAGCAAACACGCGGTTACGCATTTTGCCGTGCTGGAGCGGTTCGGGGATTACACGCTGCTCGAGCTGCAGCTCGAAACCGGCCGGACCCACCAGATTCGCGTCCATATGAAATTCATCGGTCATCCGCTTGTCGGCGATCCGGTCTACGGGCGCAGCAAGGGCATCAAAATGGACGGGCAGGCGCTCCATGCGAAAGTGCTCGGTTTCATCCATCCGTCCAGCGGGGAATATTTGGAATTTACGGCCGATATCCCGCAGGATATGGAAGAGCTGCTCGCCAGTCTGCGCAGCCGATGAAAGTACAAATGATACGATAATTAATCCATGGCATTCAGCCATGGATTCCTTCATATTTAGGGTAGGTTTTTTGGAACTTAGCTTAAATGGGAGATGAAGAAACAAATGAGTATCGAACAATACCAACATACGTATATTCAGCACAATTTTGCGGATCGGATTGGCGGATCCAATTATGGTAAAGATACAGCGATTTACAAATTCGAGAAGATCAAGCGCGCCAAAGCGCAGGCAAAAAAGGATTTTCCGGGCGTCGAACTGATCGACCTTGGCGTCGGCGAACCCGATGAAATGGCGGACAGCGGCATCGTCGCCAAGCTTGCCGAAGAAGCGGCCAAGCCTGAAAACCGCGGGTATGCGGACAACGGCATCCCTGAATTCAAGGTTGCGGCAGCCCATTACCTGAAGGAAGTGTTTGGCGTCGAAGGCATCGATCCCGAAACCGAAGTGCTGCATTCGATCGGTTCCAAACCGGCGCTGGCCATGCTGCCTTCGTGTTTCATCAACCCGGGCGACGTGACGATCATGACGGTTCCGGGATATCCGGTGATGGGCACGCACACCAAATATTTGGGCGGGGAAGTCTATAACGTCGAACTGACGAAGGAAAACAACTTCCTTCCGGATTTGAATGCCATCCCCGAAGATATCGCCAAACGGGCCAAGCTGTTTTATTTGAACTACCCGAACAATCCGACGGGCGCCAGCGCAACCGTGGAGTTTTTCGCCGAAGTGGTGGAATGGGCGAAAAAGCATAACGTCGTCATCGTTCATGACGCCCCGTATGCCGCACTGACCTATGACGGGTTGAAGCCGCTCAGCTTTTTGTCCGTTCCGGGGGCGAAAGACGTCGGCGTCGAGCTGCACTCCTTGTCCAAGTCCTACAACATGACCGGCTGGCGGATCGGCTTTATTGCCGGCAACCCGCTTGTCGTCAAGGCTTTCGGCGACGTGAAGGACAACAACGATTCGGGACAATTCATCGCGATCCAAAAAGCGGCCGCATACGGCTTGTACCATCCGGAAATTACCGAAAAAATCGCGGCCAAATATTCCCGCCGGCACGACATGCTGGTCGCCGCGCTGAACGAGCTCGGATTCCAGGCGGAAAAACCGAAAGGTTCCTTCTTCCTGTACGTGGAGGCGCCGAAAGGGATCAAGGGCGGCATCCGTTTCGAATCCGGCGAGGATTTCTCGCAGTATCTGATCCGCGAAAAGCTGATCTCCAGCGTGCCATGGGATGATGCCGGACATTTCGTCCGTTTCTCCGTCACGTTCATCGCAAACGGCGAGGAAGACGAAAAACGCGTTATCGGCGAAATCAAACGCCGCCTGAGCGACGTCGAATTCGAATTCTAATTGAAATATGCTATAAGCGCAAAAAAAAGCGGTCAGCCAACAGGCTGGCCGTTTTTTTATGGGGTGATGACCAAACCATACAATTGCGGCTTCTGTAACTTTTTGTTATAATTTTTCCATTGATTCATGATTGGAGGTCTTATCGATGGCAATGCGTAATTGCTCATTAGCTAGGAAGTCCTCATGCAAAGCCTGATTTCGGGGCGATACTTTGCGTGAGGTGCGATGGAATGGATTCAATCGCCCAAGCTTCATTTTATCGTTTCTAATAACGGGCTTTGCACCTTATTACATTTTTTTAATAATAATAAGGGGCTGAAGAGCTATGAGTATACCATTTATTAGAAACCATCAGTATAACGTAATTAAGAGACAAACCGAATTCCTTCTGAGAACGCTGCGAACCGTCGCGGACCGCAAAGTCCTGGAGACCGTAAGGTATCGGGCGGCTTTGACGATTACCGAAGCATTTCCTTCCTTAACGGAAGATCAGCGCCGGATGCTGGAACGAATTTCGACCTTCGAGACGGCATACGAATTCCAAAATTATCTCACCGATTTGGAAGCGTACGTGGAGCCTTATCCGCCGATTACGGAGAAGCAGATTCAGAAGTTATTTCCTAAAAGCAAGAAGCTAAAAGTGCCTGATCTGCAGGCCATCGATTTTCGATTTGTGACGTATCTCGGCTGGGTCGACGTCGCAACGAACCGATTGTTCATCGTGTATCCGCACGAAGGAAAGTTCATCGGGATCGAAGGAAGAATCACGCCGACCAACAAGAAGGGGTATTGCATGTTCTGCAACCGGCACCAGGAGCTGGCCTTCTTCACCGTCAAGACCAAAAGCGCTTTGCCGGATAACTACTCTTCCATCGGCCAGTACGTCTGTATCGATAACCCTGCATGCAATCAGTCCATTGCCGATACAGGATCACTGGAGAAGTTCATTTTCTCCGTTCTCAAATAAATCGCCAAAGGCTGCCCTGAAGGGCAGCCTTTTTAAGTGACGACGGCATTAGATGACCTGGTGCACTCCGATTGCAATCAATAGGATGCCCGCAATCCAGCTGGCGCTTTTGCCCAGGCGTTCGCCGGCGATTTTGCGGCCCGCCATCGAGCAAAGGCCGATGCAGATCAAGCTGAACAGGCCTGAAAAAAGCGACGTTTCCCAAATGTTGATGCTTGTGATCCCCGCGTCGAATCCGCCGGCCAAATTATTGATCGACAGCGCGATGCCGAGAATGACCGATTCTTTGAAATCGACGGTTTTGGACCGGTCGACATCGGCCGCTTCCGGATTTTTTAATATCTCCTGGATGGATCCCGAAGGCGTCGTTGGGCGGGGCTTCTTTTGTTCCAGCATCGGCTGCAGCATCACCCAAAGGCCGATGGCCACCAGCATGATCATGCCGATGACGTTGCAGATTTGCGGGGGCATCCACAAAGCGATCACCTGCCCGAACAACCCTCCGATCAGCGTCAGCAGAAAACCCATAAAGGCAATGACCACGCTCGCGTAAAAAGGGATTTTGATGTTTCGTACCCCGTAAGCGGCTCCGACCCCGGCATTATCGAGGTTGGACGCAAGCGCGATGGAAACCGACGAAAGCCATGGCGCAACCATATTCTCCAGCACTCCCTTTGATGAAATGATGTTCATGCATTGCCGAATCCTCATCGTATCTTATTAATTCCGGCAACAAAAAGTGACGGTATGGAACATATAATGTTGAGGAAGCGTTGAGGAAAACGCAACAAACGGTGAACGGCAAACAAAAAGGCGGTGAAACGATGGCGGCGGATCGCGAGGGCATGCAGGAGCAAAACAGGCTGGGAGCGTTAATCAAAAACGCATTGCGCGCCAAGTCGATGTCGATGCGAAAGCTGGGCGGAATCATCGGCATGGATGCGGCTTCGATTTCACGGATCGTTAGCGGCAAGCAGCGGCCAAGGCTGGAGCAGCTCCATCTGTTTGCACAACATTTGCAAATCCCGGTCCAGGAGCTGTTAGCCGCCGCGGGTTTGGGGTCCAAGGAGATGAAGGATGACATCAGCGAACTTCGGGACGCTTTGCAAGGAAGCGGCATTTGCGTGGAAAACATAACGGGGCGGATTCGCCAGGAACTGCAGAAATACGAGGCCTATGCACAAACGGATGAAGGGCGGGAAATGATTCAGGGCTCTTTTTTGAATAAGCTTGCCCAGCTTCGGAGCCGGGGGTATTATATCGACCAGTTAAGGGATTTGTACGACGCATACGAGTCGGGCGGATTGCCGGACGCCGAACGCCACATCATCGGGAGCGCGCTGCTGTATTTCGTTTTGTCGACCGACATTATACCGGACTTCAACTTTCCTTTCGGGTACATCGATGACGCGATCGCCGTCCGGATCGTGCTGGAGCGGCTCGAGTCGATGCGAAGACCGTCGTGATTTTTGCCCGCAAAAATGGTAAAGTGGTAGGTGGAAACTAGGAAACGTTTAAAAATCACTGGAGCTGATCACCCTGCTGAACCTGTGGAACCTGCTGAATCGAATGAATTGGTCCCTTTACGAAAAACATTTATCCGAGATTAGGAAAAGGATGTTTTGGATCCTTGCCGTTTTTGCGGCGTCCATGATTACGTCGATGTTTTTTGCCGGGGACGTGCTGCATTTCCTGAAAAGCCGCCCGCCGGCTTCGCTTGTCGCTTGGAACGCGTTCAGCCCGTTGGACGGCATCAAAATTTACATGTATCTGTCCGCGGCGATGTCGCTCATCGTGGCGGTTCCGTTCACGCTGTTCCAAATATGGGGATTCGTGAAACAAGGGCTGCGGAAGGATGAGCGCAGGGCGGCGCTAAAATATATTCCGGCCGCGTTTGTGCTGATCGTCGTCGGCTTTGCTTTCGCTTATTTCGTCGTGTTTCCGATGGCCTTCCGCTTTACGACGGACACGACCAAAAACCTGGGGCTGGTCGAAACCTACGGCATCGCGCAATATTTTTCTTTCCTGACGAACATCGTGGCGCCGGTTTCTTTGGCTTTCGAACTGCCGGTGGTCGCGATGTTCTTGACCCGGCTGCGCATTTTGACGCCGGCGAAACTTGCGAAGATCCGCAAGGTTTCCTATATGGTGCTTGTTTTTATCGCGTGCATGATTTCGCCGCCGGAGTTTTTTTCGCATATCTCCGTTTCGCTGCCGTTCATCGCGTTATACGAGATCAGCGTGCTGATGTCCCGCATGGTATACCGGAAGCAGCAGCGGCTGGACGTCAAATACAAGGACCGGATGAATTACGGGGCCGTTTGATAAGCGGACAAGCCGTGTAAGGCGGAAAAGGAACCGCTACCCATGAAAGCGTTAATCGATCTATAAAGGAGGTTTCATACGACATGTTGAGCGATATCGGACTGCCGGGATTCATTTTGCTGGCGCTGTTGGCGCTGCTGCTGTTCGGGCCCAGCAAACTCCCGGGACTGGGGCGTTCCGCGGGAAAAGCGCTGCGCGAGGTCAAAAGGGAAATGAACGAAATATTCGGGGATTCGAAGCCTGCGCCGCGAAAAGCCCAAGAACGGCCGAAAACGGAGGAGCCGGCAGCGGCTGCGATCCGGCCTGAGCCGCAGCAATCCCGCAATCTCCCGGAATAATATAACAGCGGCTTGGAAGACCAAAAGCCTGTTGACAATACGCGGGCCGTCTGTCATAATTCTTGTAGTTGAATGAAACGAGCTTGAAGCAAATCGCTTCAGTTCAATCCATCTGAATAAGACCTTTAATTCAGTCCCGTGAGGCTGGCAAGGTAACGTGAACCGAGGTTCACTTTTGTGGCATGCGCATGCCTGTTTTTCGCGCGGTCCACGAAAGGAATCTCTGTGTCCAAATGTCTAACGACTTTCACTCCTTGCCATGAGCGGCAAGGAGTTTTTTGCATGTTCACGGGCGATAATGTAGTCAATATCCCTTAAGCGAAAAAGGAGTGTGGGGCATGAGCAACGAGGTGCATGTCATTATGGATGAGGCGGCGATCCGCCGCGCACTGACACGGATTGCACACGAAATACTGGAACGGAACAAGGGGATTGAAAACTGCGTTCTGATCGGCATCAAAACGAGAGGCGAGTTTCTGGCGAAACGGCTTGCGGGCAAAATACTGGAGATCGAAGGCACGCCGGTCCCTTGGGGAGCGATCGACGTAACGGCGTACCGCGACGATCAGAAGAAGGGCGATCCGCAAGCCTCCAAGGACGTGAATCAAGAGCTTAACGCTCTCCAAATACAAGAGAAAAAAGTCATTTTATTCGACGACGTGCTGTATACCGGCCGGACGATCCGGGCCGCGATGGACGCGCTGATGGATTGCGGCCGGCCGCAAATGATCCAGCTCGCGGTGCTGGCGGACCGGGGACACCGAGAACTGCCGATTCGGCCGGATTATATCGGGAAAAACGTGCCGACCTCGAAACAGGAACAGATCGAAGTGGCGCTGTCGGAAACCGACGGCAAGGACGAGGTAACGATCTTTCAAAACCGGGAGGAGAAATGACCATGATGACGATGACGAAGCTGAAGGAACGGAGCCTGCTTGGTCTGAAGGATCTCAGCCGCGGGGAAATCGAATCCATCCTCGACCGGGCCGCCTACTGGGCGGCTCGGGAGGAAAAGCTGATTCCGGTCCTGAACTCGCGGTTTGTGGCCAACATGTTTTTCGAAAACAGCACGAGAACGCGGTTTTCCTTCGAAATGGCCGAAAAACGGCTTGGCGCGCAGGTATTGAATTTCGCGGCTGCGGCATCGAGCGTGGAGAAAGGTGAGTCGATATACGATACCGTCAAAACGCTTGAATCGATGGGGATCGACGCCGGGGTCATCCGGCTGAAGCCGGTAGGCGTGCTTCAAGAGCTGGCCGGGAAAATTTCGGTGCCGTTGATCAACGCAGGGGACGGAAACAACGAACACCCGACGCAGGGACTGCTGGATCTGTTCACGATGAAAAGAAGGTTCGGCACGCTGCAGGGACTGACGGTTTCGATCATCGGGGACATCTCGCACAGCCGGGTGGCCAGGTCGGATCTGTGGGCGCTGCAAAAGTTCGGCGCCGAAGTCAAATTCTGCGCGCCGCCGAACATGCAGGCACCGGAGCTTGACGCTCCATACGTAAGCATGGATGAAGCATTAAAATCGGATGTTGTAATGATGCTGAGGGTTCAGCTTGAACGCCATGAGACGGGCATGCTGAAATCGGCAGAGGAATATCGGGCACAGTACGGATTAACGGAAGAACGGGCGGCTAAGCTTTCCCGACACACGCTGATCATGCACCCTGCCCCCGTGAACCGGAACGTTGAGATCGACGACTCGGTCGTTGAATGTGAGCAATCGGCCATATTCACGCAGATGAGCAACGGGGTTCCGGTACGGATGGCAGTCATGGAAAGAGCGTTATTGTAGGCGAAGGCAGGAATTTTCACGCCATTGTATTAATAAATATACACAAAATTGAATGAATATTATACAATAGATTGGAAGCCACAGCGCCAATCAACGAGCGGAGGTAAACAGCATGCATATTATCAAGAACGCCAGCGTGTTGAATGAGCAAGGCGAACTTACGAAAAAACATATCGTTCTCGAGGACGGAGTCATCCGTGCCTTGATCGACGGGGACTCCGATTGGCAGCCTGCCGAAGGCGCGGAAGTCACGGACGCCGCCGGGAAACTGGTAACGCCGGGCCTCATCGATATGCACGTTCATTTGCGCGAGCCTGGCTTTGAACATAAGGAAACGATCGAAACCGGAAGCCGTTCGGCGGCCAAAGGCGGCTTCACGACGATTGCCTGCATGCCGAACACCAAACCGGTGACGGATAATCCTGAAACGGTGCAGCTGGTGCTGGATAAAGCCCGCGAAGCGGGGCTCGTCAAGGTGCTGCCTTATGCGGCGATCACCGTCCGGGAGCTCGGACGTGAGCTGACGGACTTTGCCGCGCTCAAGGCGGCCGGAGCCATCGGCTTTACGGATGACGGCGTGGGCGTTCAAAACGCGCAAATGATGAAAAATGCGATGCGTCTGGCGGCCGAGCTGGATATGCCGGTCATCGCGCACTGCGAAGAAAACTCGCTGGTCGAAAAAGGCTGCGTCACGGAAGGCAAGTTTGCCGAAAAGCACGGGCTCGTCGGCATCCCGAACGAATCGGAAGCGATCCACGTCGGGCGCGACATTCTTCTCGCCGAAGCGACGGGCGTGCACTACCATGTATGCCATGTCAGCACCGAGCAGTCGATCCGCCTGATCCGCCAGGCCAAATCGATCGGCATCAACGTCACCGCGGAGGTGTGCCCGCACCACCTGCTGTTGTCGGACGAGGACATCCCGGGGCTGGATGCCAACTGGAAAATGAATCCGCCGCTCCGCTCGCCGCGCGACGTGCAGGCATGCATCGAGGCGCTGCAGGACGGAACGCTCGACATCATCGTCACGGACCATGCGCCGCATACCGAAGAGGAGAAAGCCAAAGGCATGGAAATGGCACCGTTCGGCATCGTCGGGTTCGAAACGGCATTCCCGCTGCTTTACACGAAATTCGTGGCCATGGGACAATGGGATCTTTCCTTCCTTGTACGCCGCATGACGTCCGATCCGGCGAGAGTGTTCGGGTTGAATACAGGAAAGCTGGCGGAAGGAGCTCCCGCGGACTTAACGATGATCGACCTCGAGTCCGAAAGGGAAGTCGATCCGCAAACCTTCGCTTCGAAAGGGCGCAACACGCCCTTTACCGGTTGGAAGCTGAAAGGCTGGCCGGTGAAAACATGGGTGGACGGAAAAGTGGTGTGGGCTGAATAACGGCCCGGATTTTCAAGATAGATTCATAGCGCGTTTTCTTGAACAGAAAGAGAAAGTACGTATTTGACAGAGGAGTGAGTAGAATGCAGGCAAGATTGCTTCTGGAGGATGGAACACTGTTTACAGGCAGTGCATTCGGAGCCGAAGGGGAAAAAACAGGCGAGGTTGTATTCAATACGGGGATTACCGGCTACCAGGAGGTGCTGTCCGATCCGTCCTACTGCGGGCAAATCGTGACGATGACCTATCCCTTGATCGGAAACTACGGCATTACGCGCGACGACTTCGAGTCCGTGGCCCCGTTCGTGAACGGGTTTGTCGTGAGACGGCATGAAACGGTGCCAAGCAACTGGCGCGCGGAATACAACGTCGACAACCTGCTCAAAGAATTCGGGATCGTCGGCATCAGCGGCATCGATACGCGCATGCTGACCCGCATGATCCGCCAGCACGGAACGATGAGAGGGATCCTCACGACGTCGGCTGCATCGGTGGAAGAGCTGAGAGAACGCCTGGCGGCCAGTCCGATTCTGACGAATCAGGTGGCTACGGTGTCTACCAAACATGTGTACAGCAGCCCGGGATCGAGAGAGCGGATCGTACTCGTGGACTACGGCGCCAAAACCGGCATTCTGCGCGAGCTGACCGCCCGCGGATGCGACGTGGTGGTCGTGCCGCAGGACACGACGGCCGACGAAATCCGCCGCCTCAATCCGGATGGCATCCAGTTGTCCAACGGCCCCGGGGATCCGAAAGATGTGCCGCATGCGATTCGGACGATCCAGGAACTGCTCGGCGAATATCCGATTTTCGGCATCTGCCTCGGACATCAGCTGTTCGCGCTCGCTTGCGGCGCCGATACGGAGAAGCTGAAATTCGGACACCGCGGCGGCAACCATCCGGTCAAGGACCTGAAAACGAACCGCTGCTACATCACTTCCCAAAACCACGGCTATACGGTCAAAGAAGATTCGATCGCAGGCACGGAGCTTGAAGTGACGCACATCAACAACAACGACAAAACCATCGAAGGCTTGAAGCATAAAAAATATCCGGCATTCACCGTGCAGTATCACCCGGAAGCAGCGCCGGGACCGTACGACAACGGCTATCTATTCGATCAATTCCTTGACATGATCAGAGAACATAAACAGCAAAACCCGGCAAACCCGCGTCAGGCTGAACTGGCTGCAGCCGCGAAAGGAGAACGTTAATTATGCCACTTAACAAACAACTTAAGAAAATCCTCGTTATCGGCTCGGGCCCGATCGTCATCGGCCAAGCGGCGGAATTTGACTATGCGGGCACGCAGGCCTGCGAAGCCCTGAAAGAAGAAGGCGTGGAGGTTGTCCTGATCAACAGCAACCCGGCTACGATCATGACCGACACCAACATGGCCGACAAAGTCTATATCGAACCTATTACGCTGGACTTCGTGACCCAAATCATCCGCCAGGAGCGTCCGGACGGACTTCTGCCGACGCTTGGCGGCCAAACCGGCCTCAACATGGCGGTGGAGCTTGCGAAAGCGGGCATCCTGGAGCAGGAGAACGTGAAGTTGCTCGGAACGCAGCTGACCTCCATCGAAAAAGCCGAAGACCGCGACCTGTTCCGCGAGCTGATGCGCGAGCTGGAGCAGCCGGTTCCGGAGAGCACGATCGTGACGACGCTCGAAGAGGCGCTGAAGTTCGCGGATGAGGTCGGATATCCGGTCATCGTTCGTCCGGCTTACACGCTCGGCGGAACGGGCGGCGGCATTTGCGCGACCGAAGAGGAGCTCCGCGAGACGGTTTCCTCCGGCATCCGCTACAGCCCGATCGGACAGTGCTTGATCGAGAAGAGCATCGCGGGCATGAAGGAAGTCGAATACGAAGTGATGCGCGACGCCAACGACAACTGCATCGTCGTCTGCAACATGGAAAACTTCGACCCTGTCGGCGTCCATACGGGCGACAGCATCGTCGTGGCTCCAAGCCAAACGTTGTCCGACCGCGAATACCAAATGCTGAGATCGGCGTCCCTGAAAATCATCCGCGCCCTGAACATCGAAGGCGGATGCAACGTGCAGTTCGCGCTCGATCCGCACAGCTACCAATATTACGTCATCGAAGTCAACCCGCGGGTCAGCCGCTCGTCGGCGCTCGCTTCCAAAGCGACCGGTTACCCGATCGCGAAGATGGCTGCCAAAATCGCGCTCGGTTACACGCTCGACGAACTCGTCAATCCGGTAACCGGCCAAACCTACGCATGTTTCGAGCCGACGCTGGATTACATCGTCAGCAAAATCCCGCGCTGGCCTTTCGATAAATTCATTCATGCCAACCGCAAGCTCGGAACCCAGATGAAAGCGACCGGCGAGGTTATGGCGATCGGACGGACGTTCGAGGAATCCATTCACAAAGCGATTCGCTCCCTCGAGATCGGCGTACACCGCTTCTACCTGAAAGGCGCCGAGGAACTGAGCGAGGACGTGTTGAAAGAACGCCTCGTCAAAGCCGACGACGAGCGCATCTTCCTGATCGCCGAAGCATTCCGCCGCGGCTATGATTTGCAAACGGTCCAGGATTTGACCAAGGTGGATTGGTGGTTCCTCGATAAGCTGCAAGGCCTGATCGCTTTCGAAGCCCAAATCCAGCAAAAAGAACTGACGCCGGAAACGCTGTATGAAGCCAAGCGTCTCGGATTCACCGACCGGGCAATCGCCGAGCTGCGCACGCTGGCATCCGCGGACAGCTACACGAAGGAATCGGAAGTGCGCGAGTACCGCCTGCAGCAGGGATTGCGTCCGGTATACAAAATGGTAGATACGTGCGCGGCCGAGTTCGAGGCCTCCACGCCATACTACTACTCGACGTATGAAACGGAAAACGAAGTGACGGCATCGAACAAGGAGAAAGTGGTCGTCCTGGGCTCGGGACCGATCCGGATCGGGCAAGGGATCGAATTCGACTACTCGACGGTGCACGCGGTTTGGGCGATCCAAAACGCGGGCTACGAAGCGGTGATCATCAACAACAACCCTGAAACGGTATCGACGGACTTCAACACGTCGGATCGCCTGTACTTCGAGCCGCTGTTCTTCGAGGACGTCATGAACGTCATCGAGCAGGAAAAACCGATCGGCGTCATCGTGCAGTTCGGCGGACAAACGGCCATCAACCTGGCGGGACCGCTGAGCGCGGCAGGCGTTCCGATTCTCGGCACAAGCCTTGAAAGCATCGATGAAGCCGAAGACCGCAAAAAATTCGAAGCGCTGCTCTCCCGCCTCGATATCGCCCAGCCGAAAGGCAGCACGGTGACGTCGGTGGACGAAGCCGTCGGAACGGCGCAAGCGCTTGGTTATCCGGTGCTCGTAAGACCTTCTTACGTCCTGGGCGGCCGGGCGATGGAAATCGTATACTCCGACGCCGAACTGCTGAGCTACATGGAAGAAGCGGTCAAAATCAATCCGGAGCATCCGGTCCTGATCGACCGTTACATGCTGGGCAAGGAAGTCGAAGTCGACGCCATCTGCGACGGCGAAACGGTCGTCATCCCGGGCATCATGGAGCATATCGAACGCGCAGGGGTACACTCCGGCGACTCGATCGCGGTGTATCCGCCGCAGCACCTGGAACAGCATCTGAAAGATAAAGTCGTCAGCATCACGACGCGCATCGCCAAGGAACTGAAAACCGTCGGCCTGGTGAACATCCAGTTCGTCATCTACCAAGACGAAGTCTACGTGATCGAAGTCAACCCTCGTTCCTCCCGGACGGTGCCGTTCCTGAGCAAAGTAACGACGATCCCGATGGCGAACCTCGCCACGCAAGCGATCCTCGGCAAAAAGCTGAAGGATCTCGGCTACGAAGAAGGCATGTGGCCGGAAAGCGACTACGTCTCGGTCAAAGTGCCGGTATTCTCCTTCGCGAAGCTGCGCCGCGTCGAGCCGACCCTCGGTCCCGAAATGAAATCGACGGGCGAAGTGATGGGACGCGACCTGCAATATGCCAAAGCGCTCTACAAAGGCTTGATCGGCGCAGGCATGAAGATTCCTTCCACCGGCGCGATCATCGTGACCGTCGCCGACAAGGATAAAGAGGAAGCGGTCAAGCTCATGAAAGGCTTCAGACGCCTGGGCTACAAAATTTACGCGACGGGCGGAACGGCGCAAGCGCTCACCGAAGCCGGCATCCTCGTGACGACGGTGCAAAAATTGAGCGACGGCACGCCGAACATTCTCGACCTGATCCGCAACGGCGAAGCGCAGTTCGTCTTCAATACGCTGACGAAAGGCAAAACGCCGGAACGCGACGGATTCCGCATTCGCCGCGAAGCGGTCGAAAACGGAGTCGTATGCATGACCTCGCTGGATACCGTCAGAGCGCTTCTGAATATGCTGGATACGATCAACTTCTCGTCCCAAGCCATGCCGGCATTTGCCGTACGCTAGGGGAGGGCCGAGATCAATGGATGAACGTTACAGGGAAATGGCGGGCCGCTTAATCGTGGCCCTCGATTACCCGGATGCGGGTCAAGCCGCGGCATTGCTGCGGGAGCTTGAAGGCATCCCTTGTTACATGAAGGTGGGCATGCAGCTGTATTACGCTGCAGGCCCTGATTTTGTGCGCGATTTGAAAACCCGGGGATACAAAGTATTCCTCGATCTGAAAATGCATGATATCCCCAACACGGTCAAGGGTGGAGCGGAAAGCATCACCCGCCTTGGCGTGGACATGTTTAACGTGCATGCCGCGGGCGGCAAGGACATGATGAAGGCGGCGCTGGAAGGCGTCGGCAAGGCGCTTGCTTCGGACAGCTCTTTGGATAAACCCCTCGTCATCGCCGTCACTCAATTGACCAGCACGGGGCAGGACATGCTGAACCAAGAGATCGGCATTCCCGGTACGGTGAGGGATGCGGTCATCCGGTACGCGGAATTGACCCAAGCCGCCGGACTTGACGGGGTCGTGGCGTCGGCGCAGGAAGCCGGCGACATTGCGGCGGCATGCGGTACCGATTTTATTACCGTGACGCCGGGCATCCGCCCGTCAGGCAGCGAGCAGGGCGACCAGAAACGCGTTCTGACGCCCGGGGAAGCCATCCGGAACGGAAGCAGCTATATTGTGGTAGGGCGGCCGATTACAGCCGCAGAGAAGCCGAGAACGGCAGCAGAACAAATCATTAAGGAGATGTTGGAAGCATGACGAACCTTGCAGAAATCCCTGGCCGAATCGCAGCGTATTTGCTGGAGATCGAGGCGGTGGCGCTGCGCCCGAAACAGCCTTTTACGTGGACTTCCGGCATCAAGTCGCCGATTTATTGCGACAACCGCTTGACGATGTCGTATCCGGAAATCCGCGAATATATCGCGGAATCGTTCGCCGCGGTCATCCGCGAGCAGTACCCGGATACCGAAGTCATCGCCGGAACGGCGACGGCGGGCATTCCGCATGCCGCCTGGGTGGCGCAGAAGATGAACCTGCCGATGGCATACATCCGCGATAAAGCCAAAGGCCACGGCAAAGAGAATCAAATCGAAGGCAGCATCAAACCGGGGCAAAAGGTCATCGTCATCGAAGATTTGATTTCGACCGGCGGCAGCTCGATCAAGGCGGCCCAAGCGGTGAAGGAAGCGGGAGCCCGGCCGCAGGCCGTGCTGGCGATCTTCAGCTATCAGCTCGACAAGGCCGTGCAAGCCTTTAACGAAGCGGGGATTCCGTACCAAAGCTTGTCCAACTATACCGCGTTGATGGAAGTCGCTCTGGAAAAAGGAACGATTCAACAAGACGATGTCCAAGCGCTTCAAGCGTGGAGAGCGGATCCTTCGTCGTTCGGCGCGTAAAAACCGTGAGAGCAGCCTTCCGAGGCTGCTTTTTGCGTGCCAACGGAAAAACCCCCTGCCTTTTTGCATAAGGAAAGGGGGTTTTCATTTTTGTGCCTGCAATGGGACGGATCGTTAGTGAATGGCGCTTTTTTCGAAATTGCCGCCAAGCACGTCCGATACATGTTCGATCGCAATAAACGCTTTCGGATCGATTTCCTGCACGACCGATTTCAGCTTGGCCAGTTCGAGACGGGTGACGACGCAATAGATCATTTGCGTATCTTCCCGGGAATAACCGCCGCGCGCGTAGATGAACGTCGTGGTGCGTCCCAGCCGATCCTGGATCGTTTGGGAAATCTCCTCGTATTCGCTGGAAATGATCGTCACCGATTTGGATTCGTTGAGGCCTTCGACCACGATATCCATCACTTTGGAAGCCATATAATACGTAAAGATCGAATACATCGCGGAATCCCAGCCGAATACGAAACCGGCGATGATAAAAATGAACACGTTCATGATCATGATGATTTGACCGACGGGAATGCGGGTTTTTTTCGAAAGCAAAATGGCCACGATCTCGGTTCCGTCAAGGGAGCCGCCAAACCGGATCACCAGGCCGACGCCCAGGCCCAAAATCAGTCCGCCGAACAGGACGGCAAGTATTTTTTCATTCGTAAACGGGCTGACATGATGAAGCAGCTGCGTGGTGACGGACATGACGACGATGCCGTACAAGGTGGAAATGGCGAAGGTTTTGCCGATTTGCTTGTAACCTAAGAATAAAAACGGAAGGTTGATGATAAAGAGGAAAATGCCGAGCGGGAGCGCCGTGATTTTGGACAATACGATCGAGATCCCGGTAATGCCGCCGTCGATGATATCGTTCGGAACGAGAAAGACCTCGAGCGCGACAGCCATTAAAATAGCCCCCGCGGTGATGAAGACGAATTTTTTCAACAATTCAACGGGAGTGAGTTTCCTGTGTGTTTTTGCCATTCCAATTCCTCGCTTCCAGAAAAGTTTTATTAAACAGAATCAATTTCATAAAAGATTAAAAATACGGTAAACGAAACGATCTATAGACATACCAAACGATATATGAGCTATAATCGTCTTGATTGAACCAGCTAACGGCATTATGGAATTGATTCAAACTAAGTTAATATTATAAATTAATTTCGAAATAATCTCAAAGAAATATGGAAAAATGCATGACGAGCCCGACTTCCGGCAACAATAGCCATCGATACCGATGATGATGCCTGAAAGGAGGAAAACACATGCAATGGGTTTATTTCGGCAAACTATACAAATCGAAATTCCAGGCGGGCTGCCTCGCCAAAAGGCTGGAGCAAAACGGCTGGATTTACGGCTACGACGACCCGCGTCTCGTGGAGATATTCCGTTCGCGCAAAGGGAGATACGGCGTGCGATTCATCCCATAAGCCGCCTCGTTTTGGCCTTGCCATCCCCTTCGTATAAATTTCCTGCAAAAAATACTTGACGTATCTTATACTTATGCTGTATATTAATTCTTGTCGCTATTTATTACGACTTAACGACGCGGGGTGGAGCAGTCCGGTAGCTCGTCGGGCTCATAACCCGAAGGCCGCAGGTTCAAATCCTGCCCCCGCAACCAAATTACAGCCATTATCATGGATCGATCACATACTTTGATCAGGGCCCTTAGCTCAGTTGGTTAGAGCGGTCGGCTCATAACCGACTGGTCGGGGGTTCGAGTCCCTCAGGGCCCACCATATGAAGTTTCATCCGCATTTGCCGGGGTGGCGGAATTGGCAGACGCACAGGACTTAAAATCCTGCGGTAGGTGACTACCGTACCGGTTCGAGCCCGGTCCTCGGCATTACAGACCTCAGCCTTGCGCTGAGGAGCTATTTTTATAGCTCGTACATAGGAAACCCTGCGTGGTAAAGATACCATGCCAGGGCTTTTTTTATATCTTTCCGTGACACGCGGCTATTGCAGGCGCAAAAAGCACGTAATCCGGCCGAAACTCGCCTAAGCCTGGATTTTGATTTGATCCTTTTTCCCGCGCCGTGGTACACTCGAATTTGGCATTGATATGCGTCGGCAGCCGCTTTTTGAGGTTCATATATTTATAGGCACATCAGGGGAGAGGAGAATGGGGAATGTTTAACAACGATTGGGACGAGCAGTTGAAGGAAGAAGTGGAGAAGCCGTATTTCAACGATTTGCGGTACGCGCTTGCCCGGGAATATAAATTGCATACGGTATACCCGTCCAAGGAAAATTTGTTTCAAGCGTTAAAGCTGACGCCGTATGAAGACACCAAAGTAGTCATCTTGGGACAGGATCCTTATCACGGGCCGGGACAGGCCCACGGGCTCAGCTTTTCCGTCATGCCGGGGGTGAGAATCCCGCCGTCGCTCGTCAACATCTACAAGGAACTGCACAGCGACCTTGGCGTTCCGATTCCGAATAACGGCTATCTCGTCCCTTGGGCGAAGCAGGGAGTGCTGCTGCTCAACACGGTGCTCACGGTCCGCGAGGGGCAGGCGAACTCCCATAAGGACCTCGGGTGGGAACGGTTTACGGATGCCGTCATCGAAAAGCTGAACGAACGGGACAAGCCGGTCGTCTTCATTTTGTGGGGCAGCCATGCGCAGAAAAAGGGGGCTTTTATCGACCGGAGCAAACATCTGGTGCTGAAATCCGTCCACCCCAGCCCGCTTTCGGTACACCGCGGATTTTTTGGCAGCCGCCCTTTTTCCAGAACGAACGAATTTTTGGAGTCGCACGGCATGGAGCCGATCGACTGGTCGATTCCGGATCTGTAACGAGACGGCTTTCGAAGCGGGCAGCGGCCCGCTTTTTTCTATTCCATCACATCCTCGACCTTTTCGGAAAGGAACAGCTTGTACACCCGGACGATGATGATTTTGGCGACGATATATGCCGGAATGGCCAAAATGATGCCGAGAATGCCGGAGATGTCGCCGCCGATCAGCAGCAGCACGATAATCGTGAGCGGATGGATGTCCAGTCTTTTTCCGTAAATGATCGGGGTGAGCAGGTTGTCCTGGATTTGCTGCGCAACGATGATGACGACTAGCGACCAGACCGCAACGGCAGGCGAATCGATAAAGCCGACGATCACGACGGGAATGGCGGCGATGACGGCCCCGACGTAAGGGATCAGGTTCAGCACGATCGAGATCAGCGCCAGCAGCAGCGAATAAGGCAGTCCGATGATCAAAAAGCCGATATACATCAGCACGCCGAGCATGATGTTCAGGAGCACGCGCCCCACGATGAAGTTGCTGAGCGCCGCATCGATCTCCTGCAGCACTTCGCGGCCTTCCTGCCGGTATTTCCGGGGAACCAGGTGAAGAAGGATCGGCCCCAGTTTGCTGCTTTCTTTCAGCATGTAGTACAACACGATCGGCACGGTAGCGATGATGACCACGACATTGGACAACACGGAGATGAAATCCGATACCGAATTGGTTACGGCCGTGATCAGCTTGTTTAAGTATTGGCTCAAGCGGTTCATCAGATCGGACTCGCTCGGAATGAGCCTCGCGACGAAACGGTTATGCTGCAGCTGGTCGAGCTGCTTCTGCATTCTTTCCACGAAAAACGGCGCGTTATCCGCAAAATTGATCACCTGCTCACGTAGCGTCGGCCATACAAGGATGCTGAACAACACGATCAGCCCGGCAAACACGAGATAAATCAACAGGATCGACAATGGCCGCGGCCAGCGGTGCTTTTCCAAAAAATTGACGATCGGCCGCAGCAGATAATACATAAAACCCGCCAGCATGACCGGAATAATCATAATGTTGAACAAAAGAACCAACGGATTGAATATGAAGCTGACCTTCGAGCCTAAATAGATGATTAACAGCGCAAAAATCAGCCCAAGGCAAGTGCGAAAATATTTGCTTTGCGGCAAACGAATCCCCCCAGTTTGGCATAGACGTCAAGCAGCCTTTTGCTATCTATTTCCCTTTAACCAAAATGGATGCTTTTTATTCATGCAAACGGCATCCGCTGGAAGCAAATGTTCATTCAAGGCTAAAAAATAAGTGCTAACGTCCAAACCATCGGCCAAAAGGCCTCATACGCTAGGGATGAGCAATGGATGAAGGAGGGAGTACGATGGGTGAAGTGGTTGGCGGAGGTTACGGATACCCTGGCGGAGTATTCCGTTCGACGGCTGCAATTCTGGTTCTCTTCATTCTGCTTGTCATTATTACGCGCGCAATCGTGTATTGATGACCCGGCACTTGGCATCCTGGCGAAACATCGCCAGGGTGTTTTTGCGTTCCGGCGGGGGATGTCCGCACGCTTGCATCAATAAATGATCCGGCGATGGACTTGTACGGGCGTTCCGTATGCGCGGCTCAAGCGGCGGGCCTCCTCGGTCACCTGGACAAGCATCTCGTGAAGGCGCTGGCTGATGGGGCGAATCGTTTCCTTTACCTCTCCATGCACGATAACGTCGAATACGATCATTGTTTTTTTCAGCTCCTCAAGTATTCTTTTTCCCGGGTCTGTAATCATGATAGAATATGGTTGTTAACAGGCCATGAAATGGAGCAGCAAGTTATGTTAATTTTCCACAATACCACTGGAGAAGGTAGATCGGGGAGGCTGAAGGAAATGGGAAACGTCGTTAATTTTGCGCACAGGGGCTCATCCAAAATTTGTCCCGAAAACACGATGGCGGCTTTCAGAAAAGCGCTGGAGCAAGGGGCGACCGGCATCGAAACGGATGTGCAGCTTACGAAAGACGGGCATATGGTGCTGATTCACGATGAAACGCTGAACAGGACGACGACCGGCACCGGCTGGGTGAAAGACCACACGTTAGAGGAATTGAAAGAGCTGGATGCGGGCAGCTGGTTTCATCCCGATTTTCGGGGAGAGCGCCTTCCGCAGCTCGACGAGCTTTTGGAACTGGCCAAAGGCGGCGGGACGATCATCAATATCGAGCTCAAAAACGGGGTCGTGCCTTACGAGGGGCTTGAAGAGAAAGTGATCCAAAGGGTGCGGGATTACGGGCTGAGCGGCCAAGTCGTGATCTCCAGCTTCAACCATTACTCCTTGCTGCTCTGCAAACAAATCGCCCCGGAAATCCGGACCGGCATCCTTTATATGGAAGGCCTCTACGAACCATGGGCATATGCCGGCACGCTGCAGGCCGACGCGCTTCATGCTTACCACCGCGCGGTGCTGCCCGAATTCGTGGCTGCCGCCAAAGCGGCGGGAAAAGCGTACCACCCGTTTACCGTCAATGACCCGGACGAAATGCGGAGATTGTTGCAAGCCGGCGTGGACGGAATCATTACGGATTATCCGGATCGGCTTGACGCTTTGCTGGCGGAGGAAAAATAATAAAACGAAAATAAACCGGATCCGCTGCGGATGCCGGTTTTCTTTTCGCTATGGGATCATCACGGAAGACGATCATGCGCTGGAGGAACCGCGGAGAAAAGAGGTCAAGACTCTTCCTTTTTATGTCTGGCCGCTTCTTCCGAGCCTTCCTCCCAAATTTCCTCGATCATGCTGGTCGAAGAGGGATTCTCGCGTTCGGGCTCCGGAATCGGATCTACACCGGGGAATCTTTCCTCCTCCTCATGGCTGCAATGTTTATCCATACCAATCCACTCCTTTTTTAGATATCGGAAGGATGCCGCATAGGTCCATAGGATGTTCCGAAAAGGGTTTCCCTATGCGGGAGGCGGCGTGGTGGACCTTAACCGCTGCGTCCTATGTAATATAAACGGATGGACCGGGTACGAAACAGGGCGCGGGGGAAAAACAGCCCAAGAAAAAAGCTGCTGCATCGCTGCGGCAGCGCCGTTCATGCGTTGGATTTGAAAACGATCAGGCGCGATACGTGGCACACTTCGTCGATGGGGATCCAGAAATGACCCAGCGGGGTGCGCATTTTTAATGTTGCGGGATCGTTGGACGGTTCAGGGATGCCCGTTAAGGTACTGCCGTCCACGCTTTTGACGAAAATCGTATGCCCGTGTTTGATGGCTAACTCGATGACCTTTTCCATGCGACTATTCTCCTGTAAATACAGACTATCGAATCATGTTCTAGTTCTATCATACGGGAAAAGTTGCAGGTTATAAAGTTCTTTTTTTATAGTTTTTAAGACAATAGACCTAAGCGACGAACAGGGTATGTTACATATTCATGCTGCATATTAAAAAAACGTATGTTCTGTGCTACCTAATGATCACTAGATCGGAAACCTTCTATATGAAACCAATCCATGTCCAGGCCGGAAAATACGCTTGGAAGCATGGCTAAAAAGAAAGATCGCGGCGATAAGTTCATGCTTGACCATTTTTCATTCCCCTGTGTATACTTCTTCTTAACAAATGTTCTCAATCGCGTAACATTTGTTCAACATACAACAAAAAGGGGAGAGTGTTGTTTTTGAATTTTAAAATGAAAGCGAAAACAATGGTAGTCACGGGGCTGCTATCCACGTTGTTCGCCACGTCGGCGTTCGCGGCGCCGCTGCATCCGGTGCAGCATACCGATTGGATGCAGGAAAAACATATTGTAAACGGTTTCGAAAAAGGGGACCTGATGCTGGCGCAGCATATTTCCCTCGGGGAAGCGGTCGCTTTGTTCGCCAGAATCCAGGGTGAGCAGGCAAGCACGCCGAAAGGGTACTGGGCAGCCAATTATTTGGATTGGGCCGCTAAAAAAGGCGCCATTACGAAAGAAGAGACGGATCAGGGAAGAACGTATCCTTCCTCCGAAAAATTGGCGAAAATCGCCAAGGCGCTTGGAATCGATTTGAAGCTGGCGTCCGGAACGCAGGTGACCCGCGGCGATTTCATCAATGCCCTCGGCGAAGCCGTTACGGAGCATATCACGATCGCGCATACGAATGACGTGCACGGCCATATCCAAGAAAATGCGAAAGACAAAGAGTTCGGTTACGCCAAAATTGCCACGCTCGTCAAACAATGGCGCGAAGAAAACAAAAACTTCCTGTTGATGGACGCGGGCGACACGTTCCAAGGAACGATCTACTCGAACCAATTCAAAGGCGAATCCATCATTCCGATCCTGAACAAACTCGGTTACGAAGCCATGACCGCAGGGAACCATGAATTCGACTTCGGTTATGAGCAGCTGCTTAAATTGCGGGACAAGCTCGACTTCCCGATGATTAACGCGAACGTGTTCAAGGCGGACGGCACAAACCTGCTGATTCCTACATACACCGTTGAAGTCGGCGGCCAAAAAATCGCCTTCATCGGATTCGTGACGGAGGAAACGCCGATCGTTACCCATCCGAACAACGTCATCGGCCTTACGTTCAAAGATCCGGTCGAAATCGCCAAGAAGCTGGTTCCGGAAATGAAGGCCCAAGCGGATCATGTGGTCGTCGTATCGCATATCGGCGTTGAAAAAGACAGAGAAATCGCGAAAAATGTATCGGGCATCGACCTGATCATCGGCGGGCATTCCCATACGCCGCTCCGTACGCCTGAAAAGGTAAACGGCACCTACATCGTGCAGGACTGGGAATACGGAAAATCGCTGGGACGCGTGGACTTATACTATTATAATAAAGATTTGGTCGGATTCAGCGGCGGATTGGTCGAATACGACGAAAGCGTCAAAGCCGATCCCGAAATCGAGAAGCTGGTTCAGGAGGTCGTGAAAAAGGTTGACGATGCGATGAACGTGGTCATCGGGAAAACCGAAGTCGATCTTCACGGCGAAAGAACCGAGGTGCGCGCGGTCGAGACGAATTTGGGCAACTTCATCGCCGACGCGATCATTGAGAAGACCAAAACGATCAAAGGGCACGAAGCCGACGTGGCTTTGGTCAACGGCGGCGGCATCCGCGCCAGCAAAAAAGCCGGGGACTTGACGAAAAAGGACCTGTATTCGATCCTTCCGTTCCCGAACACGTTGACGGTGGTCAAAGCGACGGGGGCCGACATCAAAGCGGCGCTTGAGGTATCGGTCAAAGGCGTGGAGAAAAAAGACGATCTTCCGGGCTCCTTCCTGCAGGTCGGCGGATTGTCCTACGTCTACGACGTGGCGAAGCCGGTAGGGGAGCGCGTCCTGGAAGTGAAAATCGGCGGCCAGCCGCTTGACCCGAACAAAACGTACACCGTGGCGACAAACGACTTCATTACGTCGGGCGGGGACGGATATTCGATGCTGAAAAAAGATGAAGTGCTGAACACCGGATATACGTTCTATGACGTCGTGGAAGAATATTTGGAAAAGGTCAAAGTGATCAGTCCGAAAACGGAAAACCGCATCGTCGAGAAAAAATAGAAGAGTTAAACAAAAAGGGGGCCGGCCTGCATGCCGGTTCCTTTTTAGGTTTGGGGGACGAATAAGAAAAGGCGAGCGCTTTCAAAGGCGGTTTCGTGACCAGACTTCTATTGACGACTCGTGGTCTTTGAGTGGTTCTTGTTCTGCTTTGAACGCCGGACCGTCTAGGTCTGTTTGTGCCATAGCATCTGCCGCGGGATAAGTTTCCTTGGCTTGATCCTTTGGAGCGATGTTCGCCACTGGATCTGCTTGGTCGTATCGTTCTAGTGGTCAGCATCCGAAACGCTTCGGCCGACTTCTGGGCGAAGACAAGCGGCGGCTCAATGGACTTGAAATGGATGAACATGAGTACGGGGTTCGTTAATAGCCAGTGATTGTGTATCGCCGTTACTTCAATTCCGCGCTGGCGGAGAGCGGAGACGAACGGATTAATTTCTTCCTGCAAAATAACGGTTTCACCCAAATTGAGCGCATTTCCGCGGCTGTCCAAGTCTTCAAACGAGAAAAAAGCAGCGATGGCCAGAACCGATTTTGTTCTTCTCCCTTGAATCAACGGTTGAAGGTTGCTACGAACTCTTGTCACGGTACAAACGCCATTTGCGACTTCCGCCGTCCCGCCTAAAATGCTTGCGAACTTTGAGCATAGCGAGTTTTGAATGGACATACGAATATACCTCCTTTTCAAAGATGGTATATTATATGAAATTTTAATAGTTTCGCTCGGTATAAAAATACTATGTATCCATATTTCCGCAAAAATATAAGAGTTGCTAGTTTTATATGAAAGGGGCTCATTCCGCTCGCCAATGCAGGTTTTACAGTGGGCATATTCCTGAAGACAAAATAAAAGAAGCCTTGGTATACCAAGGCTTCTGGAGATGATCTGCAGTGGGCTCGAACCACTGACCCCCACCCTGTCAAGATGGTGCTCTCCCAGCTGAGCTAGCAGATCGTATCGAAGAACAATTTATATATTACCAGGGAACAAGGGGAGTGTCAACAACTTTTTTTCATATGAATGAAAACCATGAATAGATCATGGCAAAACCCGGGAAAACTGATGACAAAGCCCGTGGTCCAGCGATTGGCGTTTCGAAACGGGCAAAAAGGTTATATAACTCAGTAAACCGGCTAAAGGAGTGGCCTCTCATGCCAAAAACATGGCGGTACAAAATTTTGGGCTGCTGTCTGATCGTGCTGCTGTCGGGCTGTTCGGCGTTTCAGTCCAGCGCGGATCGCGGCGATGACTCTCCGGTCATGATAGATATCTACGACCCTTCGGTTCCGGAAGACGTGTATTCCAAGGGAGAAATTACGCCCCCGTAGTCATGCGGCAGCAGGCAAAAGAGGCAGCGGCCGCTGCCTCTTTTTATTCTTCATCCCATTTGCGGGAATAGCCCTTTTTTGTCACATAAATAAAAGAATAGATCAGCACGGCCGACATGACTGCGCAAAGAAAGATCGTAAATCCCATTCCCATATGGCCCATCCGGCTCCTCTCCGTGATATACCTCCACTATACATGAAATTCATTTTTTTGTATAATAATCGAACCGTGTTTTTGGCAATGGAAGCGGTAAAACGGACACAACGAAAGACGAAAGAGGGGTTTCATCATGGCTGCCGAAATCATCACTGTAACGACGCCGGAACTGCTGCAGCAGGGACTGGACATCCGGAAAAAGGTATTCGTCGAAGAACAAAACGTTCCCCTGGACCTTGAAGTCGACGAGTTCGATACGATCAGCGACGACGTGCACCATCTGTTGGTGCAGGATGAAAACGGGGACTACGTCGCCACGGGGCGTTTGATTTACTACAACAACGAAACGGCTAAAATGCAGCGGATCGCCGTGCTTAAGGAGCATCGTCAAGGAGGCTACGGCCGCATTCTGCTAATGGCGCTCGAAAACCGGGCGCGCGAGCTGGGGCTCGCCTATGCCCTTTTGGACGCGCAATGCCAAGCCGAAGGTTTTTACGCCAAGCTCGGTTACGAGACGATTTCCAAAGAGCCCTTCGACGATGCCGGCATTCCCCATGTCCGCATGAAAAAAACGCTGTAAGGCGAATAAAGGCTTCATTGCCGGGAGATGCTAAGACATGCCCGCATTTTGGGGCATCTCACGCGTAAAGGAGCGGATGACCATGGGAAATCCAGGCCGTGAAACGTTTATCGCCGTGCAAAAAAACGGCGACGGCGATTTGACTGCTTTCAAAACTTCGACCGGACGCGTCTTGAAATACGATGAGGCGCTGCAGGAAGTCAAAGCCGGAGCGATTGCCGGCGTCAACGTGTTTAAAGGAAGAGACGGGGAAATGTATATTCGCGGCGACGCGGATGGCGATCCATCGAACAATTTGGATCATTTGCCCCGTTTTGAATAAGACGGCAAGCTAAAAAAGCCGGTACAAGCATGATGAATGCCTGTACCGGCTTTTTGCCGTGCAGGGGACGGATTAAACCGAGTATATGCGCCCCTGTTCGATAAACGCCATGCCCCCGGTTTTGCCGACGAAGTCGTCTTTGTTGTCCGCGTAATGCATCAGATAGGTTATGCTGCGGATCTGCTCCGGCAGCCTCATCAGTTCGTCAAGCGTCGTGTGAACTTCGCCCGGGCCTTCAAGCTGGCAGTCGTGCATAATCATGCGGCAGCCGCGCCGCTCGACAAGCTGCTGCAGCAGACCGGGATCATAGACCATATCCGCGCTGTAAAACAGCCGTTCGTTGATAAACAGGGAATAGCTGTTTTTGCCGGGGATATGTCTGGTCGGGATGAGTTCGACCCGAATATGCCCGGAAATGTCGTAGGCCTGTTCAGGCGCAAGCGGGCAGACCTCGAACAGATCCTCGAGGCACGTGATCTCCCCCTCCTGGTAAAGTCCTCCCCGGAGCGAATGCTCCCAGAGCGCCGTGACCAGCGTCTCGGCTATGTACAGTTTGATTTTGCGTTTGTAGGTGAATTTCATCTTAAACGCGAGCTCCTCCAGTCCGCCCACGTGATCCGCGTGGATATGGGTAATGAGGACGGCGTCCACGTCATCGAAGGATTTGCCGAGCCGGTGCAGCGCAAGCGGGGCGGTGACCCCGCAATCGATGAGAAGGGTGAAAGCCCCGTCCGTAAGCAGGGCGTTGTTGTTGAAGTATGTTTTGGCAAAGGCGCTGCCGGTGCCGATCATTTGCAGTTCCAAATTCAAGGAATACACCTCCCGTGATGTCTCAGAAATCATTATATACCATAGGTTCCACTTTCGGTCCGTTCTCCATACAATGCAGCAAAGGCTTTTAGGAAATGGGGAATCAGGCATGGTCAAGTCAAAAGGCAAAAAACCGGCGCAAGCTAAAGGGGAAAAAGTATATAAAGGCATGAGGCTGGTGACGTCGGAGGTGTGCGAGGCGTGCAAAACGCCATGCGCGCGCGGAATGGCTTACGCTGCCCGCATGAGGGAGCCGGGCGCCGTCGGCAAAGGCGTGCCCTGCATATTAACGAAAGTGAAATGACCGTATTTGGCCAAGGGCAACCTGCGTGTTTACGCAGGTTTTTTCGTGCTGGCGAGGAAGAGGGACATGGCGGGCTATTTTAAGCGCGAGGTTTTTGTAACTTAAGACAGAGACCCGAAATTTTGGTTTCAAAAATTTAACCTCATAAAGGGAAGTTCCGACCGCAACTTGCACATTTACTTTTAGTATATATATACAACAGCATGAAGGAAATGGAGGGAATGAAAGGATGAGAAGCTGGAAAAAGATTTTGGTATGCGTCTTTGCCTTCTCCCTGATGGGCGGCTCCGTCATGTTCGCGGATTCGGTGACCCAGAAGATCAAAGTTTGGATCAACGGTCAGGAAGTGCAGGACGGCGGTTACGTGATCGACGGCAAGACCTATGTGCCCATCCGGGAGTTTAACGGCGTGGTGACTTGGGACGGTGATTCGAACCAGGTAAAATTCATCAAGCCGAATGTACATATTTTCCTATTCAATGGCGATACCGTATTCGGTAACGTCAACAAAGGCAAGCTGAAATTCAACGTATTCTGCCAGGTCGACAGTTTGGCGGATCATGTGTCGTCCGTCAAAGTCGCCATCACCGATCCGTCCGGACACGTCAAGGATATTCAGACGCAGGATTTGGGGAGCAACCAAAAAGACAACTTCTGGTTCCGCACCTACGATTTTACGTACGATTTCAAAGTCGCCGGAAAATACAAGGTCGGATTCTACATCAAAGCGTCCAAAAACGCCGATTACCAACTCGTTGCCGAAAAAGTAATCACCGCTCTGAATTAAAAACCCGTTTTTGGAATAGGATAAATTGACCAGAGCCTTCCGACATGATACGATACGAAGGTATGACTATATAACCTAAAGCGAGGTTTTTGTAATGAGCGATCACACACATGAGCACGGCGATGCATGCGGCCATGACCATGATCACGATCATGAGCATGAAGAATTTGTTTTGACGCTGACCGACGAGCAAGGCAACGATGTAGAGATGGTTCTTGTTGAAACGTTTGACGTTGGCGAGAATTTGTATGCGCTGCTGCTCGAGCGTGAAAATCCGGAAGCTGACGGCATCATTCTGCGCGTGGAAGAAGAAAACGATGAGATGATGCTTTACAATATTGAAGACGAAGAAGAATGGAATGCCGTGGAAGCGGCTTACAACGAGCTTGTTGCCCAGCAGGAAGACTGATTCTTCGGGAAGCCTCCAGAGCATAAAGAAACCCGGTGCCGCATTTGCGGTACCGGGTTATTTTGCTCGCGCCCAAGTTTTGCTGGCGTCCTTGTTTAAAAAATAGGGTCGGTTTCCACGATCACCTTGACGTTTTTGATGTAACGGTCTTCCGGGCCTTTCACGGGCAGGCCGACGTCGACGTGGTCGATGATGTAATCGATGTTGTCCTGGGAAATGACTTCGCCGGGCAGCAGAATCGGGATTCCTGGCGGGTACACGTAGATGAACTCGGCGATGATCCGGCCGGCGGATTCCTTGAACGGAATCACCTCGGTGTCCCCGTAGAAAGCATCCCTTGGGATGAGGGAAAGCTGGGGGATTTCCGGGATTTTGACGATCAATTCGTTGGCCTCGTTCACTTTGTAATACGTCTCCGACAGCTTGCGGAGCGCGGTAAGCAGGATCGATACCGTTTCCTCGTTATCGCCCGGGGTGATCAGGCAGAGGATGTTGTACATGTCGCTCAGTTCGACTTCGATGTTGTAGTGCTCGCGCAGCCAGTTTTCCGTTTCGTAACCGGTGATGCCCAAATGGCGAACGTGAATCGTCAGCTTGGTCGGATCGTAATCGAACGTCGCTTCGCCTCCGAGGATTTCGTCTCCGAAGCAGTACAAGCCGTCGATTTCGTTGATGCTGCGGCGGGCTTTTTGCGCAAGATCGATCGTTTTTTGCGCCATGGCGTGGCCGTTAATGGCCAGGTTCCGTCTGGAAGTGTCCAGCGAGGCCAGCAGCAGGTACGAGGTCGAGGTCGTCGTCAGCATGCTGATGATCGTTTGCACGCGCTGCGGATTGACGAAACCGTGTTTCGTATTCAGATTGAGCACCGAGCTTTGCGTCATGGATCCCCCGAGTTTGTGAACGCTCGTTGCCGCCATATCGGCGCCGGCTTCCATGGCCGACATCGGCAGGTCCTCATGGAAATGAATGAGCACGCCGTGGGCTTCGTCGACAAGGACGGGCACGTTGCGGCTGTGGGCCAGGTCGACGATTTCCTTCAAATTGGCGCATACGCCGAAATACGTCGGGTTAATGACCAGGACCGCTTTGGCGTCCGGATGGCGATCCAGGGCACGCTGGACGGATTTGGTCGTAATGCCGTGGTCGATGCCCAAGTTTTCGTCGCGTGCCGGAGACACGAACACCGGCTTGGCGCCGGAGAAAATGATGGCCGACATGACCGATTTGTGAATGTTCCGGGGGACGATGATTTTATCGCCCGGGGAGCATACGGACAGGATCATCGTCATGATGGCACCGCTTGTCCCCTGTACGCTAAAATAAGTATGGTCCGCGCCGAAAGCGTCGGCGGCGAGCTTCTGCGCTTCTTCGATGACGCCGGTCGGCTGATGCAAATCGTCCAGCGGCGCGATGTTGATTAAATCTATGGATAGGGCGTTATCGCCGATAAACTCCCTGAATTCGGCGTCGGTTCCCATGCCCTTTTTGTGTCCGGGAATATGAAATTGTACGGGATTGCTTGCCGCGTGTTCCTTCAAAGCAGTAAATAGCGGCGTACGGCGGTGGTCCATCGTATGCTGTCACAACCTTTCATCTGTTAAAATTACAAGGATGAGTATAGCAAAATGGGGGGCGATTGCAAGCATGCATTTCGCGCCCCGGTGAAATTCCGGGAAGAATTTGGGGTACATTATAAATATGCGTTATTTTAGGGGAATTATTGCAAATCATGAGTAGAGGATGTGAGACCATGCCGCCGATCGCGGGAGCAGCCGCCGTAAAACGGCTCAGATCCCCTTTTTTCGTTGGGCTGCTCATCATTATATTTTTAGTCGAGTTCATGAAGGGTTCGCTGCTGGTCGCCGTGCTGCCCGTCTACATGAAAAATTCGCTCGGTCTATCCGCGCATACCATCGGAATCGCGTTTTCCCTCCAATACATCGGCGATAACCTGTTCAGAAGCCCGTTCGGCTGGATCGGGGAGCGGCTCGGGTACCGGAAAACGATGGCCGGAGCGTTGATCATGACGGTGATCGCCCTTTGCATGATCGCGTTTTTTTCGGGAGCGTTCTGGCTGTCGCTGGCCTGTTTTATTCTCGGGCTGGGGACGTCGCCGCTGTGGCCGACCGCCATGACGGGAACGACGGAAATATCGGGGCCGCAGGGCAGCAATGGGCAGGCTCTGGGCACGCTGGAAATGGCTTCGCTGGCCGGCACGGGGGCCGGTCCGATCGTCATGAATTTTTTGATGGACCGGACGGAGAAAAATTACCATACCGCTTTTTTGATTTTGATCGGGGTCGGCATCGTTTTGGTGTTGGTCGCGCTGCTGCTGCCGTCGAAAGTGAAAATCCCGTTCCAAACGGCGGCCGCGGCCGCCACCGCAACGGGCAAGGGCATGTTTGCGGTTTTGGCAGGGAAGCTCGCCCATCTGGGAGCAAGCGTCAAATCGACGCTGCGCGAAGTCCGGACGACGCTGAAGGTAAGCTGGATGGTCTATCCCGCGCTGTTCCTCCAATCCTTCGTCATCGGGCTTTTGAGCCCGGTCATCACTTTATACGTGCAAAACGAGCTGCGCATTTCCCCGAACATGTACAGCCTGCTGCTGATTGCGGGGGGAGGAATTACGGTGCTGGCCTTGATCCCGAGCGGGAAGCTGATCGACCGTTTCGGAACGGGACCGTTTTTGAATGCGGGATTCCTGCTGGCTGCCTTTTCGCTGAGCTTTTTTTCGATCGTGCGTTCCCTGCCGCTGGTTTTCGTGTTCGTATGCATCGTCGGCATCAGCTACGCGATGATCCTGCCCGGATGGAACACCTTCGTGTCGCATTTGGTTCCGAAAGGGGAGCGCGGGGCGGTGTGGGGGTTTTTCCTTACGCTCCAGGGGTCGGGGATGGTCGTGGGCCCGGTCGTATCCGGACAGCTGTGGGACCGGCTCGGGCATTCGTCGCCATTTCTGGCGAGCGCGGTCGTGATGGCAATGCTGTTCGTGATCCATCTGGTTCTTTCGCGGCGCATGAAGGCCGGGGCGCAGCTTTCGTAAGGGGCGCCCAGTTCGCGCCGAAGGGCTCGCCCTTTAGCAAAAAAAGCTGCATCCGGAACGGCGATTCGCCGAACACGGATTGCAGCTTTTTTAAACACCATCAGGCTTTATGTTTCGTTTCGCGAAACGGAATCACCGCCTGTCAATAGACGGCGAAACGTATGCGCTCGCCTAAAATGCCATTTTGTAAAGGGGAAGCAGCGTTTCGAAGGTCGACTGGATGACGGAGACGAGCTCCGGTCCGTTTTCCAGCACCGCTTCGCCTTTCGGAATGCGGAGACCGCAGAGCACTTCGGCTTTTTTCACCTTTTCCAGCCTGTCCGCCATCTCCGAGAAAGCTCTGGGACTCATGTCCGCATGGGGGGTGAAGCCCGGATCCATATGATCCATGGACCAATAGAAATGGGCCGGCAAGCTTTGGATCACTTGGCTGCGGTTTTTCTTCAGATGTTTCGCGAACGTGACCTTGTTCGGGCTTTCGTAAATGACCGCAAAAATGATGAACAGATGGGATTCGAACATCCCTACCTGGAAATGGGGCAGCGCTTTATACCCTCTTTTGCTGGCGGCCCAGGCCACCCACGTGTCATTCGGGGGATTGATGGTGCGGCGCGCGTGTTTGGCAACATGGGGGAACATTTCCTCGCCGCAAAGGGCGGACAAAAACGGGGCCATTTCGCGGCCGAGCTCCTCCAGCTTCGGTCTGACGTTCGCAATCAAAGCTTCCATGCGGGGTTCGAGACCGGGAACGTTGAATACTTCGAAATCCTTGGAATGAAATCCTTCAAACGGCATGATGCGCCTCCTTTTATGCAATGGGTTGATGTCTATTTTAAGGCCGACCGCGTGTCGTTGCTGCCTGTTTGGCAGAGGCGGGGAGCGGGTAAAAATAGTCAATAAACCAAGTTACCGTTACATAAGATAAAGTATAAAATAGAACAAAGACTTTTTTCAACGTAATCAGGACTTTGCAACATCGGCTGCAAGCAAGCATCTTTGGTTATTTGCAAACCCTTTAGTCGCAGGTTGTTCGTCAAAGGCGGTCCAAAACTGAAGGAGGGAGTGCCGTGAACAAAAGCTATGAAGTGGAGTACTGCAATCTGGAGCTTCGGTTTAACCGGCGGCATATTCAGGACCTGATTAAGGATTTGATACAGGAAGGTTACTCCCTGTACTGGAGCGAAAACGAATCGCTGTTCATCGTTTCCGTCAGAACGGGGCGCAAACTTGTCAAGCTGCGGTTCAACCGGACCAAAAACGGCTACAAAATGGTCGGGGATTACGTGATCCGCGACGCCAAACTGGCGGAGTGGATGGAGAAGCTGATCGAGGATACGCGGGGCCATGCAGTGGTCAAACGGTTCAAGGACCGCCAGATTTTGGTGGAAAGCATTTTATTCGGCGAAGTCATCCGTTTGGTTGAAATATCCGGATACCAGCAAAGGGTGCTGTATCAAAAGGGGCCGTTCATGACAGAGCAGGAGATCTCGAAGCTTTATTTCTCGAAGGAAGGCGAAATGAGGCTGCTGCTTCTCCGGCTGGAAGTGGATGACGAACTGGAGCGCCTTCACGAAGCGCTTCAGAACGGAGATGAAGATAAAGCGGAGCTTTGCCGCAAAAAGCTGGCCGATCTTTCCCGGCAGCTGCTGATGCTCGAATGGTAACGCATACGCTGGTAAAGGCGGGAGGAGCCTAATGGGCGGGGACATTTCCGCAAATAGAAAAGCAAGTGACGAAAAGCACCTCTGCAGACTGCGGGGTGTTTTGTCACGAGATGTTTACATCGTGGGGTTCACTTTCGCGCGTAAACACGCTAAAATAGGTGTATTCATTTTTTCCAAAAAAAAAGGCAAAGGATGGAGGACCATATGTCGAAGCAACAAATCGGTGTCATTGGCCTTGCGGTCATGGGCAAAAACTTGGCTCTCAACATTGAAAGCAGAGGCTTTACCGTTTCCGTATTCAACCGTTCCCCGGAGAAAACAGAAGCCCTTCTCGAAGAAGCGAAAGGCAAAAACCTTACGGGAACCTTCTCCATGGAGGAGTTCGTGGAGTCGCTGGAGAAACCCCGCAAAATTTTGATCATGGTACAAGCCGGCAAAGCGACGGACGCGACCATCGAGCAATTGATCCCGCTGCTGGACGAAGGCGATATCATCATCGACGGGGGCAACGCTTACTTCCCGGATACGCAGCGCCGCAGCAAAATGCTTGAAGAAAAAGGCTTCCGCTTTATCGGTGCAGGGGTTTCCGGCGGCGAAGAAGGGGCTCTCAAAGGACCTTCGATCATGCCAGGCGGACCAAGAAGCGCTTACGAGCTTGTCGAGCCGATCCTGACATCGATTTCCGCCAAAGTGAACGGCGAACCTTGTTGTACATATATTGGTCCGGACGGCGCCGGCCATTACGTGAAAATGGTGCATAACGGCATCGAATACGGCGACATGCAGCTCATTTGCGAAGCTTACCACCTGCTGAAGGATGCGCTGGGCCTCGGCGCGGAAGAACTGCACCAAATTTTCAGCGAATGGAACAAAGGGGAGCTTGACAGCTACCTGATCGAAATCACGGCCGACATCTTCTCGCATAAAGACGAAGAAACGGGCAAACCGATGGTGGACGTCATCCTTGACGCGGCCGGCCAAAAAGGTACCGGAAAATGGACGAGCCAAAGCTCCCTGGATCTCGGGGTTCCGCTGTCCATGATTACCGAATCGGTATTCTCCCGCTTCTTGTCCGCCATGAAGGAAGAACGCGTGGAAGCAAGCAAAATCCTGAACGGTCCGAAAGCGGAAGCGTTCCAGGGCGACAAAGCCGAATTCATCGAAAACGTGCGCAAAGCGCTGTTTGCGAGCAAAATCGTATCCTATGCCCAAGGGTTCGCCCAACTTCGCGTCGCTTCCGACGAATACGGCTGGGATCTGAAATACGGCGACCTGGCCAGAATCTGGCGCGGCGGCTGCATCATCCGTTCCCGCTTCCTGCAAAACATCACGGACGCTTACGAGAAAGATCCGGGCCTGAAAAACCTGCTTCTCGATCCGTTCTTTAAAGACATCATCGAAAACTACCAAGACGCATGGCGCCAAACGGTGTCCGCAGCCGTCAGCCGCGGCATTCCGGTGCCGGGCTTCGCGAGCGCGCTGGCTTATTTCGACAGCTACCGCACCGAAAGACTTCCTGCGAACCTGCTTCAGGCGCAGCGCGACTACTTCGGAGCGCATACGTTTAAGCGCGTCGACAAGGAAGGCGTCTTCCACCATAACTGGATCCAGGAATAGGAAGCCGGTATTCGGCTACGACCGCTCCGGGCGATCCGCAGGGACAAGCCCGTGCATGGCCTCCTGAAGGCAAATCCGGATGCGTTCGTCCTGCGCATGGCCCGCCGCGGAGCGGTGCAGCAGAAGCAGCGCGGCTTCGCCGAAGTATTGAAAATTTTGCAGTAAACGTGGCTTGGGGAGTTCCAGCAGCGCTGGTTCGCCTTGAGCCACTTTTTGTTGCACGTAATGCAAAACCCATAACATGTCCTCCCGGCACAAAATATGCCTCGGGTCCGCGATCTGTTTGATTTTTGACAACGTTTCGGGCGAATGGGAACGGGATTCTGGCATGACGGATACGACCACTCCTTACAAAACTCCGAATTTTCCACAACATCGTTTCGCTTGGCGTCAGAATTATAGGTCCATGGCATGTATATGCTAGACTGGCAGAAAATAGACTGATCCGGGGCAATCCCGTGTCCGTACGGCGATGACGGGCAAACGACTGCATGGATCGGGCTTGCGGACAAAGGGAAACCGCGATCGTTTTGCGAGATTGTCGAAAGTTTTTGGCCTGTGGTATGATATGAAAAAGCTTGAGATTGAATGGAAACAAAAGGGGTGCTCTATTGAACCAGACGGAACAAAATATCATACTGATCGGAATGATGGGGACCGGAAAGTCGACGGTTGGCGAAATTTTGGCCGAGAAGCTGGGGTATTCGCTGGTCGATCTGGATGCGTCCATCGTGGCTCAGGAAGGAATGACCATTCCCGAAATGTTCGAGCTCCGCGGAGAACCTTATTTTCGGAATGCCGAAACTAGCGCCTTGCGAAACGTGTTGTCTTCGGGCGGGCGGAAGGTCGTGGCCACCGGGGGCGGATGCGTCCTGCGCGAGGAAAATCGCGAGCTGATGCTTCAAGGCGGATTCGTTGTGGCCTTGACGGCGGAAGCGGAAGCCATCGTCGAACGGGTTAAGGGGGATCAAAACCGGCCGCTGCTTGCCGGCGGCGCCGAGGAACGGATCCGGACGATTCTGGAGGAGCGGAAAGACGCGTATCGTTTTGCCCACTTCACGGTGGATACCAGCCGGATCGGGGCCGATGAGGTGGCGCTAAAAATTTTAACGCATTACCGCGTCTAAGCCGTTTTGTGTTAAGATAGGGGCAAGAGGTTTTTTGCGAAGGGCGATTTCGCCTGCGCATTCTAGCGGCACGAGAGGCGGCCGGATAAACCAAAAAACGGCAGGTCCGCAAGGACTGCCGCTTCGATGCAGGCTTATGCTTCGTCTTCGTTCCACTGAAGCATGCCGCCGGTCATGTTGATGCATTCGATGCCAAACTGCTGCAGGTATTGGCAGGCCCTCATGCTGCGGCCGCCGCTGCGGCAAATCAGGATGACCTCGCCTTCCTTCGGGATTTCATCCAGGCGTTCCGGGATTTGCCCGAGCGGGATATGCTTCGCTCCGCTGATCATGCCCTGCGCGACTTCATCGTCTTCGCGGACGTCGATCATCTGGAGGGATTCGCCTGCTAGAAGGCGCCGTCTTACTTCGGACGGTTCTATTTCACGAATGGACGTCATGGGAATTAACCTCTTTTCCGTAGTTTTGATAAGCCAGGGTTTTGCCGAAAGCTTTGGCTTTTCGCAAAAACCTTATGTAATTATGTTTATGATAACCAAGCTTTAAATGGGCTGTCAAATCGCATTTGCATCCCGGTTAGAGCGTGAACTAATTCGAGAAGGAGACATGGGGCATATGGATTTGATTGTAAAACCGACACCGCGGCTGCAGGGAGAGATCGGCGCGCTTTCCTCCAAAAACTATACGACGAGGTACCTTTTGGTCGCGGCGCTGGCCGAAGGAACAAGCACGGTGTATTATCCGGCCCGCAGCGAAGACAGCGACGCGATGCGCCGCTGCATTCAGGATTTGGGAGCCGTGCTCGTCGAAGACGAGGAAAAAGCGGTCATTACCGGCTTCGGCCGCCGTCCGCGGGACGTCAAGGAACTGAACGTCGGCAATGCCGGCGCCGTCCTCCGCTTTCTGATGGGCATCGCTTCGCTTTGTCCGGACGTGACGTTCGTGAATACATATCCCGATTCGCTCGGCAAACGTCCGCATGACGACCTGATTTCGGCCCTGGAGCAAATGGGGGTTCAGGTGGAGCATAACGACGGCCGCCTGCCGATCCGTATCCGCGGCGGAAAACCGAAAGGCGGGCGCATTCAAGTGTCCGGCTCCGTCAGCTCCCAGTATTTGAGCGCGCTGTTGTTCCTGACGCCGCTCCTGGAAGAAGACAGCGAAATCGAAGTGACCGGCGATCTGAAATCGAAGGTCGTCGTCGGCCAGACGCTTGAAGTGTTGGAGCAGGCGGGCATCGTCATCCATGCAAGCGACGATTACATGCGGTTCCGCGTTCCGGGCAACCAATCCTATCAGGCGAAAACGTATACGGTCCAGGGCGATTACCCGGGTTCCGCCGCCGTGCTTGCCGCCGCCGCGGTAACGGAGTCGGACGTCCTCGTGAAACGACTGCCGGTGGAAAGCAAGCAAGGGGAACGGGCCGTGGTCGACGTGCTGCGCATGATGGAGGCGCCCCTGACGCATGAAAACGACGAAGTGCACGTGAAGGGCAACGGAAAACTCAAGGCGGTCGAGTTCGACGGCGACGCGGCAACCGATGCGGTGCTTGCGATGGTGGCCGCCGCCGTGTTTGCGGAGGGAACGTCCCGGTTTTACAACGTGGAGAACCTCCGTTACAAGGAATGCGACCGCATCACGGATTATTTGGCGGAGCTCCGCAAAGCCGGAGCCGACGTGGAGGAGCGCCAAGCCGAAATTATCGTCCACGGGCGTCCGGAAGGCGTCGAAGGCGGCGTGGAGATCAACGCCCATTTCGACCATCGCGTCATCATGGCGCTGACGATCGTCGGGCTGCGCGCCAAGCAGCCGCTGACGATCAAGGACGCGCATCACGTCGCCAAATCCTATCCGCAGTTTTTTGACCATATGAAGGCGCTTGGGGCCCAGGTCGAATGGGTAAAATAAAACAGTTTCCATATCCACCCGCATATATTAAGGAAAGAAGGGATCAGACATGGCTTTCGAAAATCCGACGCGCGACGAAATCAGGGAAATTCTGCAGCAGGCCGGAAATATAGCCGTCGTCGGTCTGTCCGATAAACCGGACCGGACCTCCTACATGATCGCCGAGGCGATGCAAGGCCGCGGCTACCGCATCATCCCGGTCAATCCGAACGCGGCGGGACGCCAAATTTTGGGCGAAACCTGCTATGCTTCGTTGAAAGATATTCCCGAGCCGGTAGACATCGTCAACGTGTTTCGCCGAAGCGAATATTGCGCGGACGTTGCGCGGGAAGCGGCCGGGATTCATGCGAACGTGTTATGGCTGCAGCTCGGCATCGTCAGCGATGAGGCGGCGGCTATCGCCGGGCAGAGCGGCATGAAAGTCATCATGGACCGCTGCATCAAAGTGGAAGAGGCGATCACGCAGCCGGACCGGTCTGGGCACCGTTAATTCGGCCTGCGAGGCCAGGCATCTCCGGGATTTGCTTCCCGGGGATGTTTTTTTGCCCGTTCAGGGCGCTTGTCCGCTTGGTCGGAATCTTGCAAATCCTTTTTGACAAAATGTCGATCTAAGCTTACCATTTGAAATAGCGCAGATTTTGCAGGAACCGGTAAGCATGGCTTTGCAATTTCTGATCTGTTTTTGAAAGGAGAGTGCCTTTCTTGAATTGGCTCGGATCACTGCAGCAGCTCGGAAGAGCGGTTATACTGCCCACGATGGTCCTTCCATCAGCCGCCATTTTGCTGAGCGTAGGCAGTCTTCCCTGGGCCGCATGGGGTCTTCCTCACGTCGCTGAGGTATGCACGTGGGCCGGACAGGGCATCTTCTATTTCCTCCCGTATCTGTTTGCGGTCGGCGTCGCCTGGGGGCTTTCGAACCAAGCCGGGCCGGCGGGACTAGCGGCGCTTGCGGGCATGTTTATCTACGACCAGATCACGCGGCATATGGGCGGCGGCAATATACAGCCCACGACGCTGATCGGCGTGCTTTTCGGGATATTGTCGGGCGTCGCCTCGAACCGATACAAGCATATCAAACTGCCTGAAGCGGTGCAGTTTTTTGGCGGTTCAAGGTTTGTCCTTCTGTTCATGGGGTTGTTTTCGACGCTGTTTTCCTGGGCGCTGCTGTTCATCACCCCTTATTTGCAGAAGGGGCTGGACGAGCTGACGCTGCTCATGAACCATTTGGGCGGATTCGGCTTGTTTTTGTACGGCATTTTGTACCGGGTTCTGACGGCGTTTGGGCTGCATCATCTGCTCAACAACATTTTCTGGTTTCAGGCGGGGTCCTATCAGACTCCTTCTGGAAATATCGTGCAGGGCGACCTGCCGCGCTTTTTTGCGGGCGACCCGACGGCGGGCGGCTATATGGCGGGGTTGTTCCCGATCATGATGTTCGCGCTGCCGGCCATCGCGCTTGCGATCATCCAGGAAGCCCGCGAGGACTTGAAGCCGAAGATCAAAAAGACATTTTTGACGGCGGCGCTCGTATGCTTTTTAACAGGGGTGTCCGAGCAGATCGAATTCGCGTTTTTGTTCGCGGCGCCGTATTTGTTCATTTTGCACGCGGTGCTATCCGGGGCGGCCATGTGGCTTACCTACGAGCTGGATATCCATCACGGCTTCTCCTATTCGGCGGGGGCCATCGATTTTTTCCTGAACCTGCATCTGTCCCATCACGCCTGGCTGCTCATTCCGATCGGCATCGGCTACGGTTTTGTCTATTATTTTCTGTTCCGGTGGGCGATCCGCAGGTTCCAGATTCCGACGCCCGGCCGGGAGGAAGGTTCGAACCTCGAGGATTGGGCGGGGAGCATTCCCTACCAGGCGCCGCTTATTTTGGAAGCGTTGGGCGGCAAGGACAACATCGTACAGGTGGAATCCTGCATTACCCGGCTGCGGCTGACCGTCAAAAACGACAGGCTCGTGGACGGCAATGCGTTAAAGCTGCTCGGGTCGGCGGGCCTCATCAAGCTTGGCGGAGGAAACGTCCAAGTGGTGTTCGGCACGTATTCCGAACTGATCCGCGAGGAAGTCAACAAACTGCTCCAGCGGGACCTGCCGCGCGTGCTTTTCAGCGCGCCGGTGCAGGGCCGGATGCTTCCGATCGAGGAAGTGCCGGATCAGATTTTCGCGGCGAAGCTGGTCGGCGACGGGGTCGCCTTCATGCCGGAGCGCGGGGAACTGGTCTCGCCTGTTTATGGAACGATCGTGCACGTTTATCCTACGATGCATGCCATCGGCATCTCGACGCCGGACGGCCTCGAAGTGCTGCTTCATATCGGGATCGACACCTCCCAGCTTAAGGGAGGGCATTTTTCGGCGGTCGTGAAGGAAGGGGATGCCGTCGAGCCGGGTCAGCTGCTCGTCAAATTCGACCTGGCCTACATCAAGGCCCATGCGACATCGATCGCGACGCCGATGGTCATTACGAATCCGGACCGCGTCAAATCCTGGAGCTTCGCGCCGTTCAAAACGGTCAAAAAAGGACAGACGTCGGTCATGTCCGTAGTATTACACGACAGAAATGTTGGAGGTTTGGAAACATGATTCAAGGTATCGGAGCATCTGCCGGCATCGCAATTGGAAAAGCATTCGTCCTGCCGAACTGGGAATGGGATCTGCCCGAAACCGGCATAGACGCAGTTGATCTGGCCAATGAGTTTGAGCGGCTGTATGAAGGGATACGCACCTCCAAAAACGAAATCGAATATATCAAAAACGAGTTCCGCGATATCGTCGGGGAAGAGGAATCCAGCATCTTCGATGCGCATTTGGCGATTCTGGACGATCCCGTGTTCATGAACGAAATCCAGGGCGTCATCGAACGGCAGTACAAGGCGGCCGAAGTCGCGGTGAAGGAAGCGATCGACCACTTTGTTACGATGTTCGACCTGCTGGACGACGAATATATGAAGGAGCGGGCGATGGACATCAAGGACGTCGGCAACCGCCTGTTGAAGCATCTGCTTGGCGCGCCGGAAATTACGCTTCCTTCGGATACGCAGCCTTACGTGCTTGTCGTGAAGGAGTTGTCCCCGTCCCAGCTCGCCCATTTGAATCCGGCCCATGTCCTGGGCGTCGTCACGATGGTGGGCGGCAAAACGTCCCACGCCTCGATCATGGCACGGGCGCTTGGCATTCCGCTCGTGGCCGGCATCGAGGGGAAACTTGCCGAACCGATTCAAACGGGGGATCTGATCGTGATGGACGGCGATTCCGGCAAGCTGTTCGTCAATCCGGACAAAAAAACCGTCGACCAGTTCGAATGCACGCGGGTGGAGCAGCAGGTCCGCAAGGAACGGCTGGAGCTGCTCGCCTCGGTCGAAGCCGTCACGAAAGACGGCACGGAGATGCGTTTGTCGGCCAACATCAGCTCGGTAAAGGAACTCGACATGGCCGTGAAATACGGGGCCCTTGGCGTGGGGCTCTTCCGGACGGAGTTTTTGTACATGGATCGCGCGAACTTCCCGAGCGAGGAGGAGCAGTTCCAGGTTTACCTTCAGATTGTTCGGAAAATGGAGGGACGCCACACGGTCATCCGGACGCTGGACATCGGCGGGGATAAGCAGCTCGATTATTTTCCGCTGCCGCAGGAGGACAATCCTTTCCTCGGCTTCCGCGCGATCCGGATCAGCCTGGAACGCCAGGAGCTTTTCCAGACGCAACTGACGGCGATTTTGCGCGCTAGCGCCTACGGCAAAACCAAAATCATGTATCCGATGATTTCCTCGGTGGATGAAGTGAGACAAGCCAACGAGATTTTGCGCCGCGCCATGGCCGATTTGGATGCAAGGGGCATTCCGTACGATCCCGAGATTCCGGTCGGTGTCATGATCGAAGTCCCTGCGGCCGTCACGATCGCGGATTTGATCGCCAAGGAATGCGATTTTTTCAGCATCGGCACGAATGACCTGGTTCAATACGTGCTCGCGGTGGATCGGATGAACGAACAGATCGCCCATATGTATCATCCTTACCACCCGGCGATCCTCCGCATGCTGCGCACGATCGTGGAAGCGGCGCGCGATGCGGGCATTCCCGTCAGCGTGTGCGGGGAGATGGCGGGGGACGAACGTTCCATACCGCTCTGGATCGCGCTAGGCGTTCACGATTTGAGCATGTCGATCCAATCGCTGCTCCGGGTGAAGCACCGGATTTTGAACACGTCGGCCCAAGAGGCGCGCGCTGTCGCCGAGGAATGTTATAAGCTGACCACGAACGGCGAAATCGAAAGGCTGCTGACCGAATTTAACGAATCCAGCCGTTTCGAGAACCAAGCGCGCCGGAAGGATGAAGGAAAAGACACCCACGTTTCGTGAGGTTGAAGCTGCAATCGATTAATGATAAAAACGCATGAAACCCCGCATTCATTTCGAGTGCCGGGTTTTTTTTCGGCGAAAAGTGACAGGCTTCGGAAAAGCGAAGGGCTTTCATCTCCGCTCCCGTTCTTCCGCTAACTGCGAGCTGTCTTTCTGAAGGTTACATCAACCGGATACCAATTCTGCTGGGAACCGGCCGATATGAAAGAGATGGGCTTTTTGGTAAATAAAACAGCTGGCCCAAGCAGGGAGGAATCGCGGCCTGCAGAGGCGAATACCAACATCAGCCGGTATCGGCACTCATCCGAGTAGACAGATAGAAGAGAGAGATTGAGGTGGGGTATTGTGTCAATGAAATGCAACTGCGAGCAAAGCCTGAAACTGGAGCTTCGGACGGTCAAATACAGCCGGAGCGTGACGATCCGCCATGTCCCCGTACTGGTTTGCGATCAATGTATGACGTACGAACTTATACCTTCCATGCGGTCGGACTTGAAGAGATGCATCGATTTGCTGGGGTCCGATCCGGGAAAAACGAGCTTTTCGATGACGGACCACCATGAACTGGCCGGCGTCATTTACGACGTGCTGGCCGATGAGGATTGTCCCGATGACAGGCTGCACGCAAAATTCGAAGACGAAATCGAGGGGCGGATCAACCTCCTCTTGGATATGTATAGATTGGCCGAGGGCATGCGCGACGATCAATGGGTATCGGACATACGCCAGCGCCTTTCGCAGCTGTCTGTCATCCTGCCGGAAATGAATGTATTTCATGCCGATGTATGAAAACAAAAAAATTTCAGAATTATTTTCATAGTTCGTTGGATTTTTCACGAAGTTTTTGATACGATAGAAGGAGGAATGAATCGAAAAAAGGAGATGTATATCAAATGGCGACGATGACCAAACTGACTACTAGCCAGCAGCTGCATTCCGCATTGGCTGCTTCGGACGAAAAGCCTTTGCTCCTGTTCAAGCACAGCACGCGCTGCCCGATCAGCGCCGGGGCCTATCAACAGATGATGTCATACTTGCAAAACGAGCCGAACGAAGCCGTAGAATACGCATTAATCCATGTGGTCGAGGATCGCCCGGTCTCGCTGGAAGCGGCGGATCTGCTTGGCGTGCAGCATGAATCCCCTCAGGTGATTCTGGTCAAAAATCAGGCGCCGGTCTGGCATACATCTCATTCTCATATCACGGAAGATGCTTTGAAACAGCACCTGAAAGGATAGTAAAGCGTTATCATTGCAGAATGCGACAATTTGTCGTATCATAATTTTAATGGGTTGACGAGTGAAAATTTATTGGCAATGGAGAGAAGGAATTTGACGGTAACCATTTACGATGTGGCACGTGAAGCAGGCGTATCGATGGCAACGGTATCGCGGGTTGTAAACAACAACCCCAACGTGAAGCCTCAGACCCGGAAAAAAGTATATGAAGCAATCGAACGTTTGGGATATCGCCCTAATGCGGTGGCAAGAGGCCTTGCCAGCAAAAAAACGACGACGGTCGGGGTAGTCATTCCCGATATCTCGAACTCTATTTTTGCGGAAATCGCCCGGGGCATCGAAGATATCGCCAACATGTACCACTATAATATCATTTTGTGTAACGCCGATAAGAAGAAGGAAAAAGAAATTCGCGTCATCAACACGCTGCTCGAGAAACAGGTCGACGGCTTGCTGTTCATGGGCGGAACCGTAACGGAAGAGCATATTCAGGCATTCCAAACCTCCGCCGTACCGATTGTGCTTTGCGCGACGCGGGATGAACAGGGAACCTATCCTTCCGTGGATATCGACCATGAAGCGGCGGCATTTGACGCTGTCAACACGCTCATCCGCCACGGCCACCGCGAAATCGCGATGATCAGCGGCACGCTTCAGGACCCTGCCAACGGGTACTCCCGTTTCCAAGGGTACAAAAAAGCGCTGGAGAACGCGGGAATCGAATACCAGGAGGACCTTGTCCGCATCGGTAACTACCGCTACGAGTCCGGCGTCGAAGCCATGAAATATTTCCTCGGGCTGAAGAAAAAGCCGACGGCTATCTTTGCGGCAACGGACGAAATGGCGATCGGCGCCATTCACAGCATCCAGGACGAAGGGCTGAAAGTGCCTGACGATTTCTCCGTGATCAGCGTCGACAATACGCGTATGGCTTCCATGGTTCGTCCGCTGCTGACAACGGTTGCTCAGCCGATGTACGATCTTGGCGCGGTGGCCATGCGTCTGCTGACCAAGCTGATGAAAAAGGAAAACGTGGACAACCCCCGGGTTATTTTGCCGCATGAGACGATTTTGCGTTTATCCGTCAGCCACGTGAACGAATAAGAAATAGAAACGATATGAAAAAGGTTATGTTACGCTGAAAAAAAGCTTCCTTGCGGGAGCTTTTTTTCACATATCGGTCTGGAAACCGAAATTTAGGAAAAGGGAGAATGCAAGATGCCGGAAACAATCGGAATCATTGGAGCGATGGACGAGGAGGTCGAGCTGCTGCTGGCCGGGATGAACGGCTCGGAAACGGTGGAGAAGGCCGGAGTCCGCTATCATAAAGGGACATTCCACGGCAAAAACGTCATCGTCTGCAAATCGGGAGTCGGGAAAGTGAACGCCGCGGTGACGACGCAAATTTTGATCGACTTTTTCGGCGTATCGAAAGTGTTGTTCACGGGCGTCGCAGGCGCCGTTCATCCGGAGCTTAACATCGGCGACATCGTCATTTCCTCCGAATGCCTTCAGCATGATATGGACGTGACGGCGCTCGGTTTCGAACGCGGGGTCATCCCTTATCAGGAGGTTTCCGTTTTTCAAGCCGACAAGGCGCTGGTCGCGCTTGCCGAAAAGGCGTGCAGCACGCTTGGCGAAGTGAATTTCCGCGTCGGACGGGTGCTCTCCGGCGATCAATTTATCGCCAGCGTGGAACAGGTCTCCTGGTTCTATGAACATCTGCAGGGGGCGTGCGTCGAGATGGAAGGGGCGGCGGTCGCCCAGGTTTGTTACATGAACGGCGTGCCGTTCGTGGTCATCCGTTCCATGTCGGACAAAGCCGACGGTTCGGCGCATGCCAACTTCGCCGAGTTTACGGTGGCGTCTTCGCGCCGTTCGCATGCCATTTTGGATGATATGCTTCGGCAAATGTAAAATCGGCTCATCAGCGAACAAGCTGCCCGGCAAGGTTGGCCCCAACCCCGGGCGGCTTGTTTGCCGTTGGAAGATGCGGCGGACCAGAAGAGGGGGGCTGCCGGCCATTGAGCGCATAACAAATAAGCCGTCCCGGACGAGAGCGGCGCTCGGCAGGGGACAGCCGTGTGTTTTATGAGATGGATTTTGCCAAAGCTCGGGCTAATACATGAAACGCTGCTGAAAACGGATGCGGTCGAACTGCTCCTTCGACGAAATCGGAACATCCCGGCCGATCCGGACCATAAGGCAGTTGGCCGGATGCGAGCAAATTTCCGGATCGTCGGTCGCGTACCAGACCATGTCGACGACCTTCATCAGCCGTTCCATCATTTTGCGGTAATCCCATACGTTCAGCCCGCTGCTTTTTAAATCCCAATGCCAATAATATTCCGTCGTGAACACGATATATTGTTCCATTTGCCCGCCTTCGAAGGCGGTTTTGATCATCTTCTGGCCGAGGCCCAGCGACCGGTAATCGTTGGCCACCTCGATGGCGCCAAGCTCGATCAAATCCTCCATATGGCCTTGGGACCAGCGCTCTTGCTCGTCCGGATAATGGAAGGTGACGTAGCCGACGATGATGTTTTCCTCGCGGGTGATGATGATCCTTCCCTCCGCAAGCCCGGCGATTTCGATCAGCGCTTCGTGCTGGTCTTTCGGACGGCGGAACGCATCGAGGTCGGGGTGCATGGTTAACTCGGACAATCTTCCGGGCGGCACGGGGCCTTCAACGACCAAGCAGCGCTCGCCAAGAGGCACGGTTTCGACATGGTACAATTTCAGGTGTTCCATCTGGACGCTCCTTTCGGCTTCTAACCTACTTATAGCAAAAAAACAATTAAATGAAAAGCGATGGCAGGAATTTTCATCCTATGTTATAATGATTTCTGACAAAAAACAGTCACAATTTTTGATCTTTACATCTGCCAGACCTGCTGTATCATGTTTTTCGCTTATCGGAATCATCGGAAAAAGGTTTTGAAGACTGATTGCGTGTGTATGTTGTCATTATGGCATGAACTCATACAAATTGTAAGCGCTGCCCTATCAATTTTTGGGAGAAACAGAGGGAGGATGAAAGAAATGGATCAAAATCAAAACGAAATTTTACCAAGCGTCGCCACAACGTCCAACCTGGGCGATTATGAAGAAGCCCGCTCGAAATTCCAATGGGAGGAAGTCGAGAAGCACTTCAGCTGGTACACGACCGGGAAGGTCAATATGGCGTACGAGGCCATCGACCGTCACGTTGCGGAAGGCCGCGGCGACAAAAAGGCTTTGCTCTATAGCGACGCTGCGCGGGACGAAAGTTATACCTTCGGCGATTTGAAGGAGCAATCCGACAAGTTCGGCAACGTTCTCCGCAAATACGGGATCGGCAAAGGCGACCGGGTGTTTATTTTTATGCCGCGCAGTCCTGAACTCTATTTTTCTCTCATGGGCATTCTGAAAGTGGGTGCCGTCGTCGGCCCGTTGTTCGAAGCGTTTATGGAGACGGCCGTTAAAGACCGTCTGGAAGACAGCGGCGCGGTAGCGCTCGTCACGACAAGCCAACTGCTTGGCCGGGTCAAGCGCGACGAGCTGCCTGAGCTGAAGCATATTTTCGTGGTTGGGGACCAAGTTGAGGAAGACGGACAAATTCATGATTATTTCGGCGAAATGAAAGAAGCTTCTTCCGACCTTTCCATCGAATGGCTCGACCGGAACGACGGCTTGATCATGCACTACACTTCGGGTTCGACCGGGAAGCCGAAAGGCGTCTACCATGTGCAAAATGCCATGATTCAACATTATTACACGGGCAAAATGGTGCTGGACCTGCGCGAAGACGATATTTATTGGTGTACCGCCGATCCGGGCTGGGTGACGGGCACGTCGTACGGCATCTTCGCTCCGTGGCTGAACGGCGCAACGAACGTTATTCGCGGCGGACGCTTCAGTCCACAGGATTGGTACGGCACGATCGCTAAAAATAAAGTAACGGTATGGTACAGCGCTCCTACCGCATTCCGGATGCTGATGGGCGCAGGGTCGGACATCATTTCCCAATTCGACCTGAGCAGCCTCCGCCACGTGCTTTCCGTCGGGGAGCCGCTGAATCCGGAGGTTGTTCGCTGGGGACATAAAGTCTACGGCCAGCGCATCCATGATACGTGGTGGATGACGGAAACCGGAGGGCATTTGATCTGTAACTATCCATCGATGGCGATCAAGCCGGGATCGATGGGCCGTCCGATTCCAGGCGTGGAAGCCGCGATTCTCGACGACAACGGCAACGAGGTTCCGCCGTATACGATGGGCAACCTGGCCATCAAAACGCCTTGGCCGTCCATGATGAATCAGATCTGGAATAACCCTGCCAAATATCAGGAATATTTCCGGATCCCGGGCTGGTACGTTTCCGGCGACTCGGCTTACATGGACGAAGACGGGTATTTCTGGTTCCAGGGGCGCGTCGACGACGTCATCAACTCCTCCGGCGAACGGATCGGACCGTTTGAGGTGGAAAGCAAGCTCGTCGAACATCCGGCGGTAGCCGAAGCCGGCGTCATCGGCAAGCCCGATGCTACCCGCGGCGAAATCATCAAAGCGTTTATCTCGCTCCGCGAAGGTTATCAGGAATCCGAAGAGCTGAAAAACGAAATTTATAAATTCGTGAAAGAGGGACTCTCCGCCCACGCGGCGCCGCGTGAGATCGAATTCCGCGACAAGCTGCCGAAAACGAGATCCGGCAAAATCATGCGCCGGGTGCTCAAGGCTTGGGAGCTGAACCTGCCGACAGGCGACCTGTCCACGATCGAGGATTAATCGCATAAACCGTTTATCCAGGAAGCACCGGATCATTCGTTCCGGTGTTTCTTTTTGTTGGGAGGGGATATCCCTGAGCAGGCGGTTTACCGGATTGCAGCCGTTCGATGGCCGGGGAAGCAGGGGGTTAGGGTGGGGCGGGACGGAGCGTTTTCTGGGAAATTGACTTTAAAACGTAGAAAAAAAGCTTACCCTGCGATTTGCAGAATAAGCCTTGGATGGCCGTCATTTTTTCTCGAAATACGAGGCCGGGGATGGAGGGGATTCCCCCGCCGAATTAACGGCCGTGACCCGGAAATAACCCGCTACCGGCGCCGCTGCTGCATATTGGAAGCCGGGCTCGCGGCTGGAGCCGATTTTGGAGTAGGACCCATTGGGTTTCTCGCTGTAATAAACGTAGTATTCCGTCACCTTTTCCTCAGGACGGGACGGATTCCATTGGAACAGGATGCCGTTTTCCAGCGGCGAAATCTGCAGGCTTACAGGCGAAGCAGGCGCCTGCAGCTGCGCGTCCGAACCCGTAACGGATTGGCCCGGAATTTGCTGGCCATTGGCGCCCGGATCGAGCGATGTGCCCGGGTCGACCGATGTGCCTGGAACGATCGGAGCGCCGGGGTCCGTGATTGCGCCGTTGTCTCCAGGGAGCCCGATCATTCCGTCGCCGAGGCTGCTTACCGTTGCGCTTGGCGCCGATTCTTTGCCTGCGACATCGACCGCCGTCACATAAAACGCGGAACCGGCATCGGCAGGGCTGGTGAATGAAGTCGCATTGCCCGCCAGCACGATTTTGCCCGTATTTTGGAAAGCGCCGCCGTTTTGGGACCGGTACAGCCGGTATCCGACGACATCCGATTGCCCGGATGGATTGAACGTAATCGTTGCGCTGCTGCCGTTCAATGCCATTCTGACGTTGCCTGGCGCAGCCGGAGGAGCGCCGTCATCCACCCGCGGATCGATTTCGGTCGGCATATCCTCGCCGGCATCGCGCGGAATATAGTAGGAAAGCGGCTCATGGCCTCCGCGCATTTTGGCGAATGCGGCTTCAAGCTCCTTGATGAGGTCCGGAATCGGTTTCTCGCGTTTAATGACGACCTTTTCCTTCAGCATATCCTCAGGCGTTCCATCCTTCGGAATGTAGTTGACCCCGTTGTACGTGATGTATTTGACTTTGGCGATGGCGTCATCGCTTGCTTTAGGCACGTATTTTACGTTAAACAGATCGGTCACGAATTTATCGGTTAAGGAAGTCGGCAGTTTACCGCTATAGGCCGAAACCGTCTTGGAAACGATGCCTTCGGGTTTATCGAATTTCGCCGTCTTGAACAAATCCGCTTCCTTTTCAGCGACTTCGTTCATGATCAACGTCCATATGGACTGGGCCCGCTTTCTGGCCGATTTGGTCGTCAGCGTGTTTTTCGGCTCCTTGTAGCCTACCCATACGCCAAGCGTGACGTCAGGCGAATAACCCATAAACCAAACGTCGGCATAGTTTTGCGTGGAACCGGTTTTCCCGACGATCGGGATTTGTTTGAAATGCTTGTAGTTTTTGCGGACAACATCGCCGGTTCCGTCCGTAATGACGGTGCGTAGCATATCGGTCATCAGATAGGCGGTCTGCTTCGAAAATGCCTGCACAGGCTTGGATTCATGCTGGTAAACGATGTTGCCGTTCGAATCGACGATTTTTTCGATCATATAAGCATCGTTGAACGTACCCTGGTTGGCGATGGCGCTGTAGGCGTTCGTCAGCTCTTCGACGGTGACCCCGTACTTCAGACCGCCCAGGACGCCCGTTTGGGCCGAATAATCCTCTTTTTGGATCGTCGTGATGCCGAGCTTTTTGGAAAAAGCCCATGCCGCGTCGATGCCGACGACATTGTTATACAGCTTCAAGGCGATCGTGTTCACGGACTTGTTCAACGCTTTCCGCGCCGTCATCAATCCGCTGTAACCCGAAGTCGAGTTTTTCGGGATGTGGAATCCCTTTTGGCCGTCCTTCAGAATGATCGGGGCGTCGTCCAGGATGCTTGCGGGCTGGATGGCGCCGGATTCGATGGCAGGCAGATAAGCGGCGATCGGTTTCATGGTCGACCCCGGCTGGCGAACCATCTGCGTGGCGTAGTTCATCTGTTCTTTGTTGAAGTCCCGGCCTTCGAGCATGCCCAAAATGGCGCCCGTCTTGTTGTCGATCATCATGGCGGCCGTTTGCTCAGGACCTTTCGTTTTGCTGTCCGGTCCGAAGTTATCCTTGTTTTCGCCGATTTTATGCATCGAATTATAAACGCGTTTATCGATGGTGGTGTATACGCGGTATCCGCCGGTCTTCAGCTGTTGATTTGCCGCCTCGAGCAAATCGCTGTCTCTTTCGGACGGATCTTCCGGGTCTTTGCCCGCGTTTTTCAAATTCAGCTCCATCAAAATTTCCGAAGCCTGGCGTTCGGTCTCCATCATCAGGTAAGGGTAGGTCGAATACGCCTTTTCGACGCGGGGAGCGAGCGCCTTGCGGATATCGAAGGCCATCGCTTCCTTGTACTGGGCTTCCGTGATTTTGTTTTCCTCCAGCATGCGGCGCAGCACGAGGTGCTGGCGGTCCAGCGCCCGCTTGAAGGCGTCCGGATTGAAATCGCCCTTGGAATTGTAAGCGGAGTACCGGGTCGGAAGCTGCGGCAACCCCGCAAGGTAAGCGGCCTGAGCGACGTTAAGCTGATTCAGATCATTGATATTAAAAATGCCCTTTGCAGCTGCTTTGATTCCGTACAAGTTGTATCCGCTGGCGCCCTTGCCGAAAGGCACCTTATTCAGGTAAGCGGTCAGAATCTCTTCTTTCGTCATGAACCGCTCCAGGCGGAGCGCAAGCAATATCTCCTTGATCTTCCGGTCATCGGTCTTGTCGAGGCTCAGGAAAACGCGTCTGGCCAACTGCTGCGTCAATGTGCTGCCGCCGGTTTGGACGGATTCTTTCAGCACCTTTTGCCTTACGGCACGCAGCGTGCCCTTCATGTCTACGCCATTATGTTCAAAAAAGTGGTTGTCTTCTATGGATATGACGGCATCGATGACTAATTTCGGAATTTGCTTGTATTCGACGGGACGCCGGTCTTCATCCGTGCGGATTTGACCGATGGGCGTCTGTTGGTCGCGAAAATAAGCAAAGCTGGTGATGGCGTTTTCACCCATTTTCTGATCGATCAGTTCCCTGGAGCGGACGGGTTCGTCTTTGACGATATAAGCGACGTAACCCATGGCGGTGCCTCCGACGAACAGGGCTCCCATCAGTCCGACGACAAACAGCCAGAGGATGACCAGGCCCGTGACCCGGGCGTAGGACCGCCTCGGTTTCGTGGCTGGCTGCTTATCCGGTTTTTTATTGTTATTTTCAACCATTCGCGTGCGTTCCTCCTTTTAACGGAACTATTATAGCATAATTTGCGGATTTTGAATGCAGGGAGCGAATGAGGGCTTTTTTTCGTGAGATTTGACATATTTGAAGGGCAAATCGTACAAAGCAGGCGAGCAGAAAAGTTCGCGAAAAAAGCAAAAAGCCCGGAACCGAAGGTTCCAGGCTTTCTTTAAGGCAAAGATTAACGGTTGTAGAATTCGACGATTTGTTTTTCGTCGATGTCTTGGGAAAGCTCAGCGCGTTCAGGCAAACGGATGTATTTGCCTTCCATTGCCGCATCGTTGTATTCCAGGTAGCCTGGAAGATGGCTGCGGTTTTCCAAAGCTTCTTTGATGGAAGAGAGGCCGCGGCTTCTTTCGCGAAGACCGATTACGTCGCCGATGTTCACCATGTAGGAAGCAACGTTGACTTTTTTCCCGTTAACGGTGATGTGACCGTGGGAAACCAGCTGACGAGCGCCTGCACGGGAGTTGGCGAAGCCAAGACGGTAAACGAGGTTGTCCAGGCGGCTTTCCAGCAAGAACATGAAGTTTTCGCCGGCGATCCCTTGCATTTTTTGAGCTCTGTGGAAAAGGGTGCTGAACTGTTTTTCACCCAAACCGTACATGTGGCGCAGTTTTTGCTTTTCAGCGAGCTGCATGCCGTAGTTGCTCATTTTTCTCCGTTGGTTAGGACCGTGTTGTCCCGGAGGGAACGGGCGTTTCAATTCTTTGCCTGTACCGCTCAGGGAGATGCCCAAACGGCGGCTCAGTTTAAATTTAGGACCAGTGTAACGTGCCATGTTATAGTAGACTCCTTTATTTTCAAATATTAATGTGAAATAGGGCTCTATTTGCGCCGGGTTAGTTGATTGTGTTAGCCTTATCGGCAGTAACACCTGATTGAAAAGTTCAGCCGCTGTTCGATCAGCAACAAACCGCGAGAGGGTGACACAACGTTACGCCCAAATTCAGACTGAATACAGTCTTGTTCATCAATAGATTTTAAACGAATGCTCATGGCAAAGTCAAGTCCTGAGAAATATCGAGAAACATCTAATTTTGTCGATAGGCCTATGGTCCTAAAAAAGTAGGACAAAATCTCTGAAATTTTGATGCAAAATCGGTTTGAAGAGAGTAGAATAAGGGTATTATGAAAGTTTTTGAAGATTTACCGCTTATTTCGACCACCATGGTGCCGTGCGACACCTTTTAACACGGTGTAAAGGAGCGCCTGCTAATGCCAGAACATCAACAGGATTTTTCCAAACATCAAAGTTTGTTTCAGACCCATATCGAAACGGCGTCTCCGAGCGAGTCTTCTCATTTATGGTTGAAGGAGATGGACATCACCGGCCATGACTTGCCTTACGTTCGGGAGGTCCTGCAGCAATCCTTCGAGGATTGGCGAAAGGAGACGGGGGCGCTGCCTTTTTCGCAGCAATCCGAATGGGCCGTCGCCGATCACGAGGGCGCTTACGCATGCGGCGAGACGGCGGTCCATGAACTGCTTGCCGCGCATTGCCCGGACCTTTTGAAGCGCTGCCTGGCATCGCATGAAACGGTTTGCGGCGATATCGGACCATCCGGCCGTTATGGATTCGCCGGACGAACGGTATGCCTCGTGCCCATACTGTCGCGGAACGGGCAGCTGCTTGTTGCCGTGCTTGCTTGCGTGCTTCCGAAGGACGGAAGCAGCGGAGGGACCGATGCCGTCCATGCGACCGCGCTGCATTACCGCTCTTGTTTTTTCAGACGCTATGAATACATATTCGTGTCCGACGTCATGAAGGTTCAAAAAAATGCGGAACGCGAGGCCAGCCGCAGATCGATCCTGTTCCAAATCATGCAGCGGATGCATGACCAAATCGACGTGGATACGGTGATCACCGAAGTGCTCGACAGCATCGCGATCCTGTATCCTTCCATTGAGCTCAGCCTCATGATGTCCCAGGATCACGAGCACCACAACCCGAGGGTGAGGCCGCTGGTGTTCCACCCGTGGGGCGAAGACATTTGCGTGCGGGCTTTTATGGACGGAAGATTGACGGTTCAGGAGGGCATGGAGGGACGGGATGAGGCCGAGATCGCCATTCCGTTCGGGGGCAAGCAGGGCATTTACGGCGTGTTCCATCTGAAAATGACCCGCGAACTGAAGGAAGATCTGGATCTGCAGCTCATTACGATGATGATCGATACCGCCGGCAACGCCTTTGAAAATGCCAAGCTGTACGAGCAATCCAATTTGCTGATCCATGAGCTCCGGCTGATCAACGAACTGACGCAGCGGCTTAATCAAAGCCTGCAGCTCGCGGACATCTACAAACTCGCGACGGGGGAACTGCTCAATATTTTTAACGCGGATTATTGCTGCTTCCTTCAATTGAATGAGGAACGAAACATGCTCGAGGTCATGTCGTGCAACGAGCCGTCGCTTTCGCGGGACCTTTTCAGCAAAGATTACGGCTTCGGCGGACTGGTATACGAAAAAAAGGAACCGATCATTTTATCGGATTACCATTTGAACACCAAGGTATCGTCCAAACTGATGGAAGTGACCGGTTCGCAATCGCTGATCGCTACGCCGTTAAGCGTCAACGGCAAGGTGATCGGAGCCGTTTTGCTGACGCATCGCAGCCCGCATTTTTTCTCCTACGACAATTACCGCCTGCTCCAAACGCTGGCCAGCCATATCGGGCTGTCCGTCAGCAACGCTCTGTTGCATGCCGAGCTCAGGCGCATGGCGAACCGCGATATGCTGACCGACATGTATGCCCGACATTATCTCGACGAAGCGATCCAGGATTCGCAGGCCAAAGATTTTTGCGGCTCCCTGATCGTCGTGGACATCGACCAGTTCAAGCAGGTCAACGATACCTACGGCCATCAAAAAGGCGACAAAATTTTGAAGCAGGTCAGCGAAATTTTGAAAACGTCCATCCGGCCCGTCGATATTCCCGCAAGATGGGGCGGCGAAGAACTTGCGGTATATTTGCCGCAGCTCGGCCTTCATCAGGCGATGAAGGTGGCGGAAACGATCCGGACGCGGGTGGCGCGGGAGACCAATCCCGGCGTGACCGTGTCGAGCGGCATTGCCGAATGGTGCATCCTCGACAAGCACATCAGCGTGGACAGCCTGTTTTACAGAGCCGACATGGCGTTGTACCGCGCCAAAAACAGCGGGCGCAACCAAATTCAAATCGAAGACATGCACGAATGAGAAAGAGCGATCTGTGCCAAGCAGCAGGCGCTCTTTTTTTTGCGCAAAGATAATCGTTCGGGGGCGTCCCGGGCGGCCCGTTTTCGGACGACGGCTGCATAATCGTTTGCGGCACAGGCAAGCCTAAGCCCAAAAGTCCGAGAAGAGGGATGCCTTATGAAAAAAAGGAGATTCTGCCGCGGCTTCGCCGTATGGCTGTGCATATGTTTGGGGTTGACGGGGTGCGGCATGTTCCAAAACCAAAAAAGTCCGGAAGCGTGGTTCAAGCAGACGCTCGGCGGGTTAGCCGGCATCGATTCCTTCAAGTTTAGCGGGGAAGCGGCCGTACGAACCCAATCGGAAAAGGGCTTTCGGGAAAGCTTGGCCTACGAGGGGATCCTGACCGAACACGACAAGCTGACGATCCGCAGCATGCTGCCTGCGCAAGCCGCCGGCAAGAATGCATCGAATGCGATGCGAACCAGCAGCTACCATGCGGCCGAATCCGGATTCCGGCGGCAGGACGGCCATTGGGTTCATCTGTTCAGCGAGGGCAGCGCGGCGCTGGGCACCTCCTTGGCCCGCTTTAATCCGCTCGCGCAACTCGACGCGATCGACAAGCTGCCGAAGCAGATCAGGGAGGCTTCGGGAGCGGCCCGCGGAACGAAGGTGCTCCGGATCGAGCTTACCCCGCCGGCCGCCAAACAGTGGCTTGCCGAGCAGCTGGAAACCGAGATGGATGCGGTCCGGAAGCAGGCAGAGGAATCCGGCCAGGGGCTTTCCGCCAAGGAAAAGCGCCGGCTGACCGACGTATGGAACAAGGGTAACGGCCAAATGAAGCAAATGCTCGAACACGCGGAAGTCGAAATGGTGTATTATTTGACGATCGACAAACGGACCGGCTTTCCGGTCAAGCTTTCTTCCGAGAGCGATATACGCTACCTCAATCTGCATCATCGGGAGGAACATGAACAGATGGTCAACGACGTCGCTTTTCACCCATGACGGGGGTGCGGCTCCTTTGGTCGATGGATTAAACATACCGCTAGACGCCGCGGTTCATCCCGCGAAGTGGGCCGATCGGCGTTTTCTTACTGTTTGAAGCCGGAAGAAAGTGCTACAATAGAGGACGAATAAATTAACCTTTGTTCAAAAAAATATACTGCACGGATTTTTAGGAGGAATAAACAGATGCGAGATCCTAGAATTCAGAAGCTTGCCGAAAACCTGGTGGGTTATTCGGTAAACGTACAGCCGGGCGAAAATGTCCTGGTCGAAATGATCGGCTCGGAGCGGGATTTGCTGAAAGCCGTGATCGAAGAGGTACATAAACGCGGGGGCAACCCGTTCGTCGAATTGACGGACAGAGGGGTGCAGCGCGCGATGCTCATGAACGCAACCGAAGAAATGGTTAAAACGTGGGCGGAATACGATTTGGAACGCATGAAAAAAATGGACTGCTACATCGGCATCCGTTCCGGCGAAAACGTAAACGACCTCGCGGACGTGCCGGACGACAAAATGCGTTTGTTTAACCGCCTGTACAATCATCCCGTTCACAGCGGGCAGCGCGTCAACCATACGAAATGGGTCGTTCTGCGCTATCCGAACGCGAGCATGGCGCAGCTGTCCAATCAAAGCACCGAAGCCTTCGAGGATTTCTACTTCGACGTGTGCAACCTGGATTACGCCAAAATGGACAAAGCGCAGGATCCCCTGGCCGAGCTGATGAGAAAAACGGACAAAGTCCGGATCGTCGGTCCGGGCACCGATTTGACGTTTTCGATCAAAGGGATCGGGGCGACCAAATGCGCGGGCGAAAAAAACATCCCCGACGGCGAAGTGTACAGCGCGCCCGTCCGCGATTCCGTCAACGGCACGATCAGCTACAACACCAGCACCGTATATCAAGGCATCACCTTCGAAAACATCAAGTTCACGTTTAAAGACGGAAAGATCGTCGAAGCGACAAGCAACGATACCGAGCGCTTGAACCAAATCCTCGATTCCGACGAAGGCGCCCGTTACATCGGCGAGTTTGCGATCGGTTTTAACCCGTACATCCTGCATCCGATGAAGGATACCCTGTTCGACGAAAAAATCGCGGGCAGCATCCATTTTACGCCGGGGCAAGCCTACGAGGATTGCGACAACGGCAATCGTTCGTCGATCCACTGGGATATCGTTTTGATCCAGCGCCCGGATTACGGCGGCGGCGAAATTTATTTTGACGACGTGCTGATCCGCAAGGACGGACTGTTCGTAATCGACGAACTGAAAGGCCTCAACCCCGACCAGTTGGTGTAATCTTCGAAAACGAACCAGAAATCCCTTGCACAGGAAAGCGGATTCAATGTATCATGAAATTGGCAGCATGAATATAATACCTGATACCAAAAGCTACGGAGGGATCACAATGTCCAGTAATAACGCAGCTGTAGTGGAAATCGCCCAAACAGCGGGCAAGTTTACTTCTTCCATTGTGCTTCAGGCAGACAACAAGTACATTGATGTCAAAAGCATTCTGGGTTTGTTTACGACCCTTGTAAGCAATAAAGGCTATGAACTCCATGTTCATGGACCGGATGCGGATGAGGCGAAAGCGGCTATGAAAGAAGTATTCGCGAAACACGGCCTGAAAGTCGAAGTCGTAGAAGAATAATGATTCTAAAGAAAGCGTTCTGCCCATGCGGCAGGGCGCTTTTTTTAAGCGGTCTTTCACGAACATGCAAACTATTTTTCCCAATGATGCTTCGGATTAAAGCGGTCCGGTTTGGGCGAAGGTGCGCCGGTGGACGTTTTTATTACGATGTTCTTGTATTGGGCTCTGATTTCGTCTAATATTAAAGAAGAGAACAAGGGTGTGACTTTTGGACATAGGGGGGAAGATGCATGACTTCTTCTGAGCTGCAGGAACAGTTGAACATGAAAGCAATCAGTCTTCTACAAGAAGATGCAGATAAAATACAGAAGCTTATCGAAGTACAAATGGAGAATCTGGCAACCCGCTATTGCCCTCTCTATGAGGAAGTGCTGGACACCCAGATGTACGGATTTTCGAGAGAAGTCGACTTCGCGGTCAGAGCAGGGCTGCTCCCCGAGGCGGCAGGCAAACAGCTTGTCAGCCAGCTCGAACGCAATTTGGCGATCCTTTACGAGGCGCTGAACAACAAGAAGGCGGAATAAGCCGGTTCTTTTTTTCAGGTCCAAAAACGTTAAAAAGCATGAACTCCTTGAACGGAGTCCATGCTTTTTTTGTGCGCCGGCACGTTACACCATAAAAAAGGAAACGCCGAGAATGACATAAACGACCAGCAGCAGCAAACCTTCGTACCAGTTGGTTTTGCCGTCCTGGATGATCGATTTGGCGATAAATACCGAGACCCCGATGGCCAGCAGTTCAATGACCGAAAATACGAGGTTCATGGTGTTGCCGAAGAAAAAGCTGGCAAACACGAGCACGGGCGCTACAAACAGGGCGATCTGCAGGCTGCTGCCCACGGCGATTTCGACGGCCGCGCCGATTTTGTTTTTCATAGCCAGCATAATCGCCGCGCTGTGTTCGGCAGCGTTCCCGATGATCGCGACAAGGAAGGCACCGACAAACAGCTCGCTCAGGCCGAATTTGCTCGTAAACGTCTCCAGCGTCCCGACAAGCCATTCGCTGACAAACGCGACCATGACGGTGGCGATAATCAGGTAAAGGATCGATCTGCCCTTGGACCACTCGGGCCCATGCTCATGCGGCAGCTCCTCGTTTTCCGTCACGTCGGCGAGGTAATCCTTATGCGTGATCATGGAAAAAATAAGCCAGAAAATGTACGCCACGATCAGAATCCCTGCTACGATCAGGCTCAGCATCTTGGAATCGCTGGTCGTGATGGCATGCGTGTTCAGGAACACGGCCGGAACGAACAAAGAGATAACCGCCACGATCATCAGCGATCCGTTCATGCCGGCCAGCGAAACGTTGAAACTCTGGATCTTGAATTTCAAGCCGCCTGCAAAAATGCTTAATCCAAGCACCAGCAGCAGGTTGCCGATGATGGAACCGGTCAAGCTCGCCTTCACCATATCGAACAGCCCTTCTTTGACGAGAAAGATGGCGATGATCAGCTCGGCTGCGTTACCGAATGTTGCATTCAGAAAACCGCCCAAGCGCTGGCCGGCATAGTGGGCGACGCTTTCCGTCGCTTTCCCCAGGAAGCCTGCCACAAAGATGACGGAGATGGCTGCGAGAACGAACTGAATCGTCGAATCCCAGCCCCCGTAGTGGGCGACCCCGCTCAGGACGAAGAATGCAATCAGCAGAAAAGGGCTCAACCATTTTTTCAATTTTCGACACCTCGAGATATGTAGGATGAACATTCTTTCTCAATATACCCAAAACATGCTAAGTTGTAAACAAATCGGCGGTCCGATATTTGCTTTTGATTCCCGTAGGATTTACAATAATTGATAATGAGGCGAAGGAGGAAGGGGAATGACTGAACAACTTCAATTGGAGTCCGGAACGATCCGGATCGCAGATGATGTCGTATCGAAAATTGCCGGATTGGCTGCGCTCGAAACCCCTGGCATTGCCGCCATGTCGGGCGGATTGTCGGAAGGCTGGGCCAAGCGCCTGAGCGGCAAAAACGTGCAGAAAGGCGTTACCGTGGAGGTCGGGCAGCTCGAAGCCGCGATCGATTTGCGGATCATCGTTTTGTATGAAACCCCGATCCACGAGGTATGCCGCATGCTGCAGCAAAATGTCCGCACGGCGGTGGAGAGCATGACGGGACTGCGGGTCGTGGAAGTAAACGTCAAGGTCGAAGGCGTCGCCTTCAAGGACGATGAAATCGAGGACGTTTCGACACGCGCGAAATAAAACGGCCAAACAGAGCCGCAGGATGGCATCACCCTGGATCGAACCGAAAAAAAGAGACTACACGGATCTCCGGTAGTCTCTTTTGATTTGCACGGACTTGACGACTTCCTGTTTGGCAGGCTGGTTCACCGATCGCGAAATGCTCAGCATGATTCCCATGGCAAACATCATGATCAGCAGGGAGCTGCCTCCGTAACTGATGAACGGAAGGGTAACCCCGGTCAAAGGGATGGTCTGCGACACCCCGCCGATGTTGACGAAGGCTTGGATGGCGAACAGCCCCATGACGCCGATGCCCACGAGCGTTCCGAAAGGATCGGGACACCTGAGCGCGATGATGATGCCCCGCCATAGAAAATAGACGTAGACCAGCAGGAACAGGCTTGTCCCGATAAAGCCGAATTCCTCCGCCATGACCGGAAAAATAAAGTCGTTGTACGGATTTTTGATGTAATTCAGCTTTTGGATGCTTTTGCCGAAGCCGGTGCCGGTCACTTGGCCGTTCCCGATCGCGGTCAAAGACTGAATCAGGTTATAACCCGTATCTTCGGGATCCTGGTAGGGATCGATCCAAGCCATGATCCGTCCCATCTTGTAATTGCTCGACTGCGTCTGCGGCGCATCGCTATGCGTGATCGATTTGATCAGGGAATTGGCGCCGAGCACGAGGCTCGCTCCCAGAACGACCAGGAGGAACGATCCGAGCATATGTTTCAGGCTGGCGCCTCCCGCATAAATGATGAGCGCGCTTGTCGCCACGAGGATCAGGGTGGAGCCCAGATCCGGCTGCATCATGATAAGCCCGGCCACGAAGCCGACGATGACCATGACGGGAATATAACCCGTCCGCAAATCCCTGAAGCGCTCTCCCTTTTTGACGATCAAAGCGGAAAGATACAGGATGATCGTAATTTTGGCGAGCTCCGTCGGCTGGATCCCGAGTCCGGCGATCTGCAGCCAGCTGCGGGCGCCATTGATGCCGCTCGTAAAGGGCACGAGCACCAGCAATATGACGGTGAAGAAAAACATCGGCACGAACAGCTTTTTATATTTGGTGTAGTGGATGTTCATCGCCACAAACATGACAACGGTGCCCAGGAGGGCCCAAATGAACTGTTTTTTCGTGAAATAAAGCGGGTCATGATTGAATTTCTCGCTGGAAATGGTGAGGCTTGAACTGGCACTAAACACCATCACCAGCCCAAAACCGACCAACAGAAAAGTAAGGATTAGCAGCTGAAAATCCGGCGCCCCTCTTTTCCTCAGTTGGGGTTTCTCTTGAGTCATAAAGGGCCTGCCCTAAGCTTCCAGCGCAGCTTTGAATTGCTGGATTTTTTGGTTGGCGACGTTAAGAATTTTGGAAGGAATCGGCGTCTCGTATTCCAGCCCGTGGGGGAACGTCGCTTTTCCCATGTAAACGGCTTCGATTTCGAGCACGGCGTGCGGCTTTTCCAGCTTTCCTTCGACGGCGCGCGTGTTCATGCGCAGGAAATATTCCGAGTTCGTGTCTTTATCCTCGATTTTATAATCGTATGTAGCCCGGGTGTATTCCCACTGCCAGCGCACGAATCCCGTTTTTTCAGCTACTTCGTCCAAAAATGCCAGGTCGCTTTTCAGACCGACAAGTCCCGTATTTTCAAAAATCATCCTACAAAATCCTCCCTTTAATTGCCTGTAAAGTTCTTTACTCATGATATTATGTTTCAAGCGCTTGTGCAAGCTTTGTCGGCGCGCGGGACATACCCCGTCCGGCCGGTTTCTGCTACAATGGAAAAAAGGCATTGTGGCCGGAGAGCGGAAAACAATGCGGTAGACATTCTTTTTGGCGAGAGGACGTGTGTACATGAAAGAAGAGGCAATACTGGACGCGCTGCAGCCGCAAATGGTGGAATGGAGGCGCTTTCTGCACCGAAACCCCGAGCTTTCGTACCATGAACGGAAAACGTCGCAGTTCGTGGCCGGCAAGCTGCGGGAGCTCGGGCTGGCCGTATCGACCGAGGTGGGCGGCGGCTACGGCGTCGTCGGCGTTTTGAAAGGCGGCAAGCCCGGCAAAACGGTGGCGCTCCGGGCCGACATGGACGCACTGCCGATCCAGGACGAAAAAACATGCGAATATGCTTCGGGGGTAGCCGGCGTGATGCACGCATGCGGCCATGACGGCCACACGTCGACCCTGCTTGGCGTCGCTGCTTATTTCAGCCGGCGGCAAGCGGACGTTGAAGGGGAGATCCGCTTTATTTTCCAGCCGGCGGAAGAGGTTTGTCCGGGAGGCGCCCGCGGCATGATCGATGCCGGCGTTCTCGATGGGGTCGACGTGATTTACGGGGTCCATTTGTGGACGCCGTTTGCGGCCGGGACGGCGGCAAGCGCGCCGGGACCGCTCATGGCGGCGGCGGACGAATTTTTTATCGACATCACGGGCAAGGGCGGGCACGGAGGCATGCCGCACGTGACGGTCGACAGCGTCGTGGCGGGGGCGGCGGTCGTCATGCAGCTGCAAAGCATCGTCAGCCGGACGGTCGATCCGCTCAAGCCGGCGGTCGTGACGATCGGCACCATCCAGGGCGGCAGCGCGCAGAACGTCATTGCGGAATCCTGCCGCATTACGGGAACGGTCCGCACCTTCGACGAAGAGACGCGCCTGCTTATCCGCAAGCGGATTGAGGATATCGCCCGTTTGACGGCCGAAACCTACGGCGCCAAGGCAAACATCGAATATCTTATGGGATACCCGCCCCTCGTGAATGACGAGGAGGAAACCGGCCGTTTCTTCCGCGTGGCGCCGGGCGTGTTCGGAGAAGGGCAAGTCAGCGAGTGCGCCAAAATCATGCCTGCCGAGGATTTTTCGTATTACCTGGAGCGGGTCCCGGGGTGCTTCATGTTCGTGGGAGCGGGCAACGAAAGCCTTCAGGCGGTTTATCCGCATCATCATCCCCGGTTCGATTTCGACGAATCGGCGATGCTCGCCGCGGCCAAGCTGCTTGTATCGATGACGCAGTCCTATCAGGGCTGGGAATAAGCGGAGGCGGGTTCCGGCTTGAGGGCACCGCAATGCAAGAATAGCCTGGGGATCAATGGGAAAACATAAAGGTATCCGAAAAACGAAGTTCACTTCCTGCGTTAGGAGGTGGACTTTTTCCATATGGAAAGGAGCCGAAGATGAACGATCTTAAAGCCTGCATCGTCCAGCGCGACCGGACGGTGCTGCTGGAATGCGCCCATCCCGGATTCGAGGCGGCTCGGGAGAAGCTTGCCCGGTTTGCGGAGCTTGTGAAAAGCCCCTCCGCTTTCCATACCTACAGAATTACGCCGCTATCCTTATGGAACGCGGCCGCTTTGGGCTGCACCGCCGAGGATATTGCCGCCGACCTGGAGTCAATTGCGCGGTGGGGGCTGCCGGCGGGACTGCTGCAGGAAATCCGCGGGCTCGTCTCAAGGTACGGCAAATTGATGCTGGAAAGGGAAGCGGACGGCGAAGGGGACGCGCTGTGCCTGACGGCTGCCGACAGCCGGCTTCTGGACGAAGCGATCGCGTCCCCGGCATTGTCGGAACTTATGCTCGACCGCATCTCGCCAGTCCAAGCCCGAATTTCGGCTGCCGCGAGGGGCCGCCTGAAACAGGAGCTGATGCGCTATGGGTTCCCCGTGCTGGATTTGGCGGGGTATCACGAAGGCCAGGCGCTGCGGCTTCAGTGGCAAAATGGCGGCGAAGGAAAGCCGTTTGCCCTTCGGAGCTATCAGACGGAAGCCGTTGAGGCGTTCGAAGGCGTAACGGGCAGCGGCGGCAGCGGCGTATTGGTCCTTCCCTGCGGGGCGGGCAAGACCATCATCGGCATCGCCGCGCTTGAAAGACAGCAGTGCGAATGCCTCATCCTGACGTCGAACACCACTTCCGTCGAACAGTGGATTCGCGAATTAACCGAAAAGACGACGCTGAAGCCGGATCAAGTGGGCCAATATACCGGCGAACGGAAGGAAGTGAAGCCGGTTACCGTCGCCACGTACCAAATTTTGACCCACAGGCGTTCCAAGGAAGGCGAATTCGAGCATATGAAGCTGTTTAACGAGCGGAACTGGGGGCTCATCATATACGATGAAGTCCATTTGCTGCCGGCCCCGGTGTTCCGTGCGACGGCGGAGATCCAAGCCACGCGCAGGCTGGGGCTGACGGCGACGTTGGTCAGGGAGGACGGATGCGAACAGGACGTCTTTTCGCTCATCGGTCCCAAACGGTACGAAATGCCGTGGAAAGAACTCGAGGCCAAAGGTTGGATCGCCCGGGTCGAATGCAGCGAAATCCGCGTTCCGATGGATGCCGCGCTTCGGGAAAAGCATGCTTACGCCGAAGGCAAAGAGAAATTCAGGCTTGCCGCGGAGAACCCCGGCAAAACGGCCATCGTCGCCGATCTGCTGAAGAGGCATCCGCAAGGGGGCGTTTTGGTGATCGGGCAATATCTGGACCAGCTGCAAGCGCTCGCCGCCGCGATCGGCGCGCCGCTTATCAGCGGCAGGACGCCGCAGCGCCAGCGGACGGCCTTGTTTGCTTCGTTCCGGAAGGGGGACACGCCCGTGCTCGTCGTGTCCAAGGTTGCGAATTTCGCCGTAGACCTTCCGGACGCATCGGTCGCGATCGAAGTGTCGGGGAGCTTCGGATCAAGGCAGGAGGAGGCGCAGCGGCTAGGACGGATTTTGCGTCCGAAAGCCGGGGACAACCGGGCGTATTTCTATACGCTCGTGACCGAAAACAGCAAGGAAGAGGAGTTTGCCGTCAAACGCCAAATGTTCCTCGTCGAGCAGGGGTATGAATATGCGGTCCATTCCGCAAGGGAGGTGCGTTCGGGAACATGAGCATCAACGATTCGTCCGAATGGAATGAATGGCCCAGCCAGCTCGCCGAATGCGAGGCCGAGCTGTTAAAGGGGCTGGCCGGCCGTTTTGCGGGTCAGCCGTTCGGCGAGCCGGCATGGGAGGAAATCGGCGGCATGGCCCGCAGCGGGGCGGAGCTGAAGCTGTCGTTTCTCCGCCTCCGGAAACGCGGATGGGTCCACGCCGTCAAAAAAGCTTGGGGCGAACGGCTGTATTACATTCCGGCGGAAAAGCTGATCCGGCTGCTGCCGGCCTTGTATGCCCCGCCATGTGCAGGCGCCGCCGCATCAGGGCTTAACATCCGGCGGGAAGCGGGCCCCGGCCTCGCGCTGGACCTGCTGCATGCGCTGGCCTACGTCGCGGACCAGGGGCTTCCGCTGACAGCCAAAGGGACGGTGCACAAAAAAAGCTTGCAGAAGCTGCAGGAGCCGCTTTTTTTAAGCCATGAACACGTAAGGCGGCTCTCCCTGCAGTATGCGCATCAAGATGCGTACGAACCGGCCATTGCCGTCGTGCTTGACCTGCTGTTATGCATGGGATTCATAACGGATAGGGACGGAGCATTCCGGCTTGATGAGCAACGCCTTGGCGAATGGCTCAGCTTGTCGGAGCATGAAATGAACCGCATTCTGCTTCGAACCGCGATCGAGCGGTACGGGCCAAACGATGCCGGCATGCAGCTGTTCCGGTATTTCATTTGCCTCCTTGCGGGACCCGAACGGGAATGGATCGACGTTCCGGCGCTGCTGCGGTGGATGGAAGGCGAAGGGATGCTGAATGCGGCGGATGCAGCCGGCCAAGCGGAAGCTTGGCTTTGCGCCCTTGCCGGATTCGGCTGGGGAGACGTGGCGGAGGCGGATAACGGAGATTGCGCATTCCGGTGGACCGTCGATTCCCGGCGTTTGCTGTTTGAGGACGGCGGAGAAAACGGGGAGGACGACGCGCGTTTTTACGTCCAGCCGGATTTTGACGTCATATGCCCTCCAGGCGTCCCGTTTTATCTGCGCTGGAAGCTGCTGGCCTGTACCGAATTGGTGCAATGCGACCGGGTGTCCGTGTACAAACTGACGCGGGCGGGTACGGCCAAAGCGGCAGAAAAGGGGTTCGGGGCGCCTCAAATATTAAGCATGCTGGCCCAAGGCTCCGCCGCCGAAATTCCGGCGCATGTCGCGGCAGCGGTGGAGCAGTGGGGCAAGGAAATCGGCCGGACCCGGTTCGACGAGGCGCTTCTGCTGACCTGCCTGACCGAGGAGGAAGCCGACCGCATCGCCGCGCATCCCCGGCTCGAAGGCGAGCTGACGCGGATCGGGCCTAAACACTTTATGGTCACAACCTCCGAAACGGGCAAAATACGCAGCATGTTGGAAGGCATGGGGCTGGCTCCGCTTAAAAGGGTCGGCAACGGCGACGGTAAGCCCCCCGCGTATCCGCTGATCGGCGATGAACCGAAGCCGGAAGCCCGGGAGCGGTTGATGCCGGGTCGTTATTACGAGGCACAAGGCATCGTCTATTCCGGCCGCAACGTCCGATTTTTCGATCCGGATCACGACATTCCCGAGCCGGTTTCCTTGTTTCCGGGATATGAGCGGCTTCCGGCAAGATGGCTTCAAGATTTCCGGAGCTACCACAGCTCCACCGCGCAAAGCATCGTCGAGCAGGCTCAAAGCTGGCAAACTAGGGTTTTGCTGAATCTGGGGGGAAAGCGTGCGGAATTCGCTCCGACGGCGGTATATTCGGCTCCCTGGAGGGCGGAGGGCGTTCTGCACGATTTGGAAACCGGGACGTTCGAGCGGCGCGAGCTTGCGGCCGAAGACCTGGGAGAGCTGCGACTGATCGTTCCCCAGCTCGACGGGGAGACGACGTAGTGCCGAAATCCCTCTTCTTAAGGAAGACGGGTTATGATATGATAGAAGAGTCCACTTGACGACAAGTGGAACTTTTAAGGAATTGGGATGAATTTTCATGAGCGTATCAGAAGTGCAGACAATGGACATGGCTGCCGTACTGATGAACGCCTATGAATTAGGCGATATGATCAATCAGTCCGTCGAGGTGTCTGATTATTTATATTGGAAGCAGCGCGTTGACAGCAATCCTGAAATCCAGGAGCTGGTCCGCCTGCTTGCGAAGAAGAAAGAGCTCTTCGAGGAAACCCAGCGTTTCGGACACTTCCATCCGAACTACCACAGCGCGAAGGATGAGGTGAAGGCCGTCGAGGAACAGCTGGATCAGTTTGAGGAAGTCGTACGCTTTAAGCAAGCGGAAAAGGAGCTCGACGATCTGCTTCACCAGATGTCCGAAATGATTGCGTTTTCCGTATCGGACACGATTAAGGTGCCAAGCAACGATCCGCTTCCGAAACGCGGCTGCGGCGGCGGGGGCAAATGCGGCTGCGGCGGTTAAGCTGTAGACAGGGAACATAAGCGAGGTGGGAAAAGATGTTTGCAGAACGGACAGGTTATATTATATGGGTGACGGATGTCAAGGCGGCCAGAAATCTTGAAAAGTATGGAACCGTTCATTATATTTCGAGGCGCATGCATTATGTGGTGATGTACGTCAACGCGGATCGGGCCGAAGAAACGGCCAAAAACATTCGCAGGCTTTCCTATGTGCGAAAGATTGAGCGCTCCTACCGCAACGAGATCAAAACGGAATATACGAAAGACGTTCCCGACAAAACGAGATTTTATGGCCTATAATATCGAAAGGGGCCCGTTCTTTCAGCGGGGATGACCCCGGTTTCCCATCGAACATAAGACGTTTTTTCGCAAAAGCAGCCTAACGGCTAGCAGCCTAACGGCTGCTTTTTTTTTATTCCGCGCTTCGGAAAGCAGCTTCTACGGGGAGGTCCCGGGCGTTCGAACGTTTCGAACGGGATGGGAGCGGTTTGCGGCCTTCGAGGCATGCCTTGTTGCAAGCTGCCGATATTTAGTCGGAGAGCCATCTGGAATTCTATTAATTTTAAGACTTTTTTACTTGTGCAACCAGATGTTGTGATGTAATATAATAGGTAAATATATCTAGACTGAAAGTCCTATGTGGTGGAGAGTGATGTTCCATGCGCGACAGAGGAATGGAAAGGTGGAGCACCTATGAACCATTCTACGTTGTCCTGGGCGATAAAAAGGTTGCTGACATCGTCATAACCAATCATGCAAAAACGAGATATAACGACCGCATCGAGCGCGGGGATCACCAAACGGACGACATTGCGGCATGGATGTGGGAATGCCTGAAACAAAGCCGGATGCTCCCCTATTACCGGAATGAACAGGACGTCTATCTGATTGACGAGGATTTGGTCGTCGTTGCGGAATTTACCGAACTCGAAGGCGAATTTGACATCAGCGGCAATCCTTTGCATAAAATGATCGTGGTTACGTTTTTGGGACGGATGTCCGAAACGATCGAATTAAGAGATTTGAAGTCCTATTATTCCTGGCTGCGCCATTCCCGAAGAATGACGCTCATCAAAAACACCCGAAAACGCAGATAGATTATTTACATAACGGCTGTATGGCAGGCATGGGTCCGACTTTTTCGGACGCATGCCTTTTTTACGGTTCGGCTCGCGAATCCTTGCTTATATTAAGGAAGTTTCCCGTCGCGCAAGATCCGTTTGCGGTTGATTTGGCGGCAGCTGCCCGAATCCTTTACAATAAATACAAGACAAAACGATGTGGAGGAATGCTCAATGACTGTTGCAACGGGAACATGCGACCTGCATACGCACACGCTGGCGTCGGACGGCATGCAGAGCCCCGCGGAAAACGTCCGGCTTGCCCGGGATAAGGGGCTTGCGGCGATCGCCATCACCGATCACGATACGGTCGCGGGCGTGAAGGAGGCGATGGAAGAAGGCGTCCGCAGCGGCGTCACCGTCGTCCCCGGCGTCGAAATCAGCACCCGCGCAAGCGGAAAAGACATTCATGTGCTCGGGTATTACGTCGATTGCGGAAATGAACTTTTTCTGCAGCGGCTGGCCGACCTGCGGAATACGCGGGACGAACGCAACGCGAAAATGATCGCGAAGCTGCGTGAGCTGGGCGTGGACATTACGATGGAAGAGGTCATCGCCGGGCTCGGGAGGGAACTGGGTCCCGATGAGACCGTTGCCCGCCCGCATATAGCGGACGTGCTGGTCGGCAAGGGATATGCCCGCGATATGCGGGATGCTTTTGACAAATATTTAGGGGAAAATGCCCCTGCGTACGTTTCGGTTCCGCGGATTTCGCCCGATGAAGCGTGTTCTTGGATCCGCGAAGCCGGAGGAACCCCGGTGCTTGCCCACCCGGGAATTTACGGCGACGATGGGCTGGTCAGGGAAATATTGGAACAGGCCCGGCCTGCGGGCATCGAGGTCTTTCATTCGGATCACGGGCCCGAGGACGAGAAACGCTATCAGGCCATGGCGGATCAATACGGGCTGATCGTGACGGCCGGCTCCGATTTCCATGGGGCAAGGCAGGGCGTCGTGTTCCACGGCGAGATCGGCAACCGGACGGTTTCGGCAAAGGTGCTTGAACAGCTCCGGCAAGCGTCCGCAGGTTTCGGGTTACGTTAATAGAGGCTCATCACGGAAAAAAGCTGCGCGTTTCTGCTTGGGAAAGCAGGAGCGGCAGCTTTTTTAACGGGTTCCGGCATTCGTGATTATTTTAGCGCGTTGGCGAGACTTTTGATCCGTTCCTCATCCGGCGTGATGACCAGCGTTTTTTGATGGTCGTAGATGACGAATCCGGGTTTGGCCCCGTTTGGCTTGTGGACGTGACGGATCAGGGTGTAATCGACGGGAACGCTGCTGGATTCTTTCGCCTGGCTGTAATAAGCCGCAAGCATGGCCGCCTCCTCGAGCGTCCGGTCACCGAATTCGCTGCTGCGGATCACGACATGGGAACCGGGAATGTCCTTCGTATGCAGCCAGGTATCCCCCGAGGCGGCCAGCTTGTTGGTCAAATATTCGTTTTGCAGGTTGTTTTTGCCGACGTAAATTTCGACGCCTTCGGACGAGGTGAACACATGCAGCGTCGGACGGTCGTTTTTTTTCTTTTTCTTCGTCTTTTTGCTGCGGTCGCGGAGGTAGCCCTGCTGGATCAGCTCCTCGCGGATTTCGTCGATGTCGCTCATGGACGCGTAGGACAGCTGCTGCAGCAGCTCGTCCATGTAGCGGATTTCTTCCTTCGTTTTCTCCAGCTGCTCTTGAATGACGACGAGGCTGTTTTTGTATTTGTTGTATTTTTTGAAATACCGCTGGGCGTTGTCCGACGGCGTCAGCAGCGGATCGAGCGGGATGGAGACCGTCTTTTGCTCCTCATCGTAAAAATTGACGAGTTCGGCCGTTTTGTCGCCTTTTTGGATCGTATGCAGCGAAGCGAACAGCAGCTCTCCATAAATCCGGTACCGGTCGGCATCGTCCGCCTCGGCCAGATCCTTGTGCAGGTAGTCGAGTTTTTTGATGTTTTTGGAGCGTTCGTTTTGCAGGAAACGAAGCAGGTCGCTCACCTTTTGCTTGACCGTGTCCCGTTCGGCTTTTTCCCCGAAATAATCCTCCATGCAGGCGCTGATCGAGTCGTAATGTTTGATCTCGTCCGCCAGCAGCGTCAGGTTGACGGCGGAAAACACCATTTTGCCTTTGGCGTTCGCTCCGGAGACCGGCTTGTATTCGTGTTTACGGACAGGTTCCATCACGGAGGTGAAAGCATCCCATAAGGCGGCGCACCGCTCATACGTTTCGTCCTCGCCCGCTTGAGGGTCAAATACGGCCCCTGTCCCGGCGCGGTGCGCGATTTCCTGGGCGACCAGAGGACTCACCCCGCTGAACGTATCGACGATCCAGGCAACGGGGTCCTGGGCGCCGGAGCATTTGACGAAAAATTCTTTGCGGTCCGCTGCCAGCGGGTCGAGCTTATGTTGCTGCGGCGGTTCGGTGTAGGCAAACCCCGGCATGACGATTCGGTAGCTGCTGATGCTGGGCGTGACGTGATGAATGCCGTCGAGGATGGTTTCGCTCGAATGGTCGGTCAAAATGATGTTGCTGTGGCGTCCCATCAGCTCGACGACGATTTTTTTGGTGGATACGTCCCCGAGCTCGTCGCGCTGGCGGACCGTCAAATGGATGATCCGCTCCATGCCGACCTGGCTGATGTCTTCGATGATCCCGCCCTCGCAATGTTTGCGCATGAGCATGCAGAACATCGGCGCTTCCTGCGGATTCATGAAGCTCCGCTCCGTGAAGTGCACCCGCGGGTACGTCGGATTCGCCGACAGCAGCAGCTTGGCGTTGCCCTCGCGCGTGCGCAGGTGCAGCAGAAGATCGTGGTCTCCGGGCTGGTATATTTTGCTGATGCGGGCTCCCCGGCATTTTTCCAGCTCATGCACGATCGCCCTTGTTACGATTCCGTCCAATGACATGTTTTATATTCTCCCATCTATCATTTATGTAAGTCGTTGGCTTGATTGCGGTCGATTGATCCGGATTTTGCGTGATTCGGTACGGCCGATCGACGGATTGCCGCAAAATCCTCGTTTCAAAACCCGTCCTCTCTATGATGCCATAGTTTGCCCAAAAACTTAAGAGGCCGCTTCTGTGATATTTCAGGCCCTGTCCGAATACATTTACGTTAGAACAGGTGGAAAAGCTGTCGGCCACTTGCCGGCGGCAGCACAAAGAGCGGGAGGGAAAGGGAAGCATGGAACAAAAAGCATGGCATCAGATGAATGCCGAAGATCTGCAGCAGGTTCTGGGCGTCCAGCCGCAGAGCGGCCTGACGGAAGAACAGGCTGACGAGAGAAGGAAGCAGCACGGGAGCAACGAGCTGTCCGAGGGCAAAAAGATCTCTTTATTCGCGCTGTTTTTGAACCAGTTCAAGGATTTTATGGTACTGGTGCTGATGGGGGCCACGCTCGTGTCCGGCCTGTTGGGCGAATATCTGGATGCCGTTACGATTATTGCCATCATTTTGCTGAACGGGGTGCTGGGATTCGTCCAGGAATTCCGGGCCGAGCGTTCCCTGCGCGCGCTGAAGCAGCTGTCGGCCCCGTCCGCCAAAGTGCTCAGGGAAGGCAGGGTCGTCTCGATCCCTGCGAAAATGCTTGTGCCGGGCGACGTCATCCTGCTGGAGAGCGGCGACCGGGTTCCCGCGGACGTGCGGTGGCTTGAAACGAGCAGCTGCTACGTCGAGGAGTCGGCGCTGACGGGCGAATCGGTTCCGGTCGGCAAGCACAGCCAGGTCATATCGGAACCGGAGGTGCCCCTGGGCGACCAGAAAAACCTCGGATTCATGGGCACGATGATGACCCGCGGCACGGCGAAAGGGATCGTCATCCGGACCGGCATGGATACGGAAATGGGCAAAATCGCGGACCTGATCCAAAATACCGACACTCAGCAAACGCCGCTGCAGCACCGGCTCGAGCAGCTCGGCAAACTGCTGATTATGCTGGCCTTGGGCTTGACCGTGATGGTCGTCGTGGCGGGCATTTTGCATGGACAGCCTGCCGTAGGCATGTTCCTCGCCGGCGTCAGCCTTGCCGTCGCCGCCATACCGGAGGGGCTGCCGGCCATCGTGACCGTCGCTTTGGCTCTCGGCGTGCAGCGCATGATCAAACGAAAGGCCATCGTCCGCAAGCTCCCTTCCGTGGAGACGCTGGGCTGCGCGTCCGTCATTTGTTCGGATAAGACAGGCACTTTGACCCAAAACAAAATGACCGTCACGCGGCTTTGGGTCGGCGGCCGGGATCTGGAAGTGACGGGAGACGGCTATGCGCCTACCGGCCAGATTCTCGAAAAGGGAAAAAACATCGACGTCCGCAACGATCAAGCCTTGCGCCGGCTGCTGCAAATCGGCGCGTTATGCAATAACGCGGAAATTTACGAGGTGCAGCAAACGGAGCCGAAAGGCAAACGGAAAGGAAAAGAGGAGCCTGCCGGCCCCGTTTGGGGGCTGAAAGGGGATCCGACCGAGGGCGCGCTCATCACGTTGTCCTCCAAAATGGGCATGACCCCGGAATCTTTGTCCGGTTTGTACAAGCGCGACCAGGAATTCCCTTTCGATTCCGAGCGCAAGCTGATGTCCGTCGTGGTCAGCCACCAGGGCGGCCGGCTGCTGTGCACGAAAGGGGCTCCGGACGTCCTCCTGAACCAGTGCGCTTACATATTATGGGAGGGCAACGTGGTGCCGTTCACCGCGACCTTGAAGCAAAAAGTGCTGGCGGCCAACGAACAGATGGCTTCGAACGCGCTGCGGGTGCTTGGAGCCGCTTACCGCGAAGTCCGGGCGCATGATGCGTTAAGCAGCGAAAAGGAAGCCGAAACCCAGCTCGTGTTCGTTGGTTTGGCCGGCATGACCGACCCGCCGCGGCGCGAGGTGCGCGACGCGATCAACACCTGCCGCCGCGCCGGCATCAAAACGGTCATGATTACCGGGGACCACGGCACGACGGCCGAAGCGATCGCGCATCAGCTCGGCATCATGCCCCGCGGCGGGCTGGCCATGTCCGGACAGGATCTGAACCGGATGGACGACGCGGAGCTGGATGCGAAAGTGGACAACATTTACGTCTATTCCCGCGTCTCGCCGGAGCATAAGCTGCGGATCGTCAAGTCGCTGCAGCGCAAAGGCCATGTCGTGGCCATGACGGGCGACGGCGTCAACGACGCCCCGGCGATCAAAGCCGCCGACATCGGCATCGCCATGGGCATTACGGGAACGGACGTGACGAAGGAAGCTTCGGCGCTCGTGCTGAGCGACGACAACTTCTCCACCATCGTGGCGGCCATCGAGGAAGGGCGGAGCATTTACGAAAATATACGCAAATTTATCCGCTACCTGCTGGCATCGAACGTCGGCGAAATTTTGACGATGTTTTTCGCGATGATGCTGGCGCTGCCGCTCCCGCTGCTCCCGATCCAGATTTTGTGGGTCAATCTGGTGACCGACGGCTTGCCGGCGATGGCGCTTGGCGTCGATCAGCCGGAGAAGGATTTGATGGAGCATAAACCGCGCGGCGCGAGAGAAAACATCTTCGCGCGGCGGCTCGGCTGGAAAATCATCAGCCGCGGCTTTTTGATCGGATTTTGCACGCTGGGCGCCTTCTGGCTGACGCTGCGGGTCGACCCGGGCAATGCCGGACAAATCGCCAAGGCGCAGTCCGTTGCGTTCGCGACGCTCGTTTTGGCGCAGCTCATCCATGTATTCGACTGCAGAAGCTCGCGGTCCATTTTCCACCGGAATCCGCTGCAAAACAAGTATTTGGTGCTGGCGGTGCTCTCTTCGGTCGTCCTGATGCTCGGCGTCATGTACATCGAAGCGCTGCAGCCGATTTTCAAAACGGTTCCGCTCGGGTTCCGCGAATGGTCCATCTCGATCGTGGCCGCAGGCATCCCGACCTTCCTGATGGGCGCTGGCAGCGTATGGGGCGGCCGGCGCTCGAAACGCAGACGTTTCGTGGCGAAAAGTACAAATATTTCGGCATAAAGTTTATACAATTCCGCCATGCCTTAAGCTATGCTTAGGAGCAGTAAAACAAGCAAAACTTAAGGAGTGGCACCATCCGATGGAATTTACGAAAATGCATGGTCTTGGCAATGACTTTATTGTGATATACGGCGAGCAGGCTCTTCCGGGCAATGCGGCGGAGCTTGCCGTCCAATGGTGCGACCGCTATTTCGGGATCGGAGCCGACGGGCTCGTCTACATCCTGCCTTCCGAGCGCGCCGATTACCGGATGAGGATCATCAATTCGGACGGAAGCGAGGCGGAGCAATGCGGCAACGCGATCCGCTGCGTGGCCAAATACGTTTACGACCACGGGTACGTCCAAAGGGAAGAAATTACGATCGAAACGCTCGGAGCCGGCGTGCAAAAGGTCGTCATCCAGGCGGAGAACGGCAGGGCCGCCACGGTAACCGTGGACATGGGCGAGCCGGTGCTGGACGGGCTGCAGATTCCGACCACGATCGACTCGACGCCGGTGGTGGACGTGCCGCTGGAGGCGGACGGGGAGACCTTCCGGTTTACGGCCGTCTCGATGGGCAATCCGCACTGCGTGATTTACGTCGAGGATGCGGTCCGTTTCGATCTCCACACCTGGGGGCCGAAGCTGGAAGTCCATCCGTATTTCCCGAAAAAAGTGAACGTCGAATTTGCGACCGTAGCGGACCGGAAAACGATCGACATGCGCGTTTGGGAGCGGGGAGCGGGTCCTACCCTTGCCTGCGGCACGGGAGCTTGCGCGACGCTCGTTTCTTCGGTGCTGAACGGGAAGACGGACCGCGAGGCGGAAGTGCGGTTGAAAGGCGGAAGCCTCTTCATCAAGTGGAATGAGGAGGACAACCGGATCTACATGACGGGTCCTGCCGCGTTCGTCTTTACGGGCGAAGTCTCGGCTTGATGCCGAAAACGATAGCCGAAAGCTTGCCGGAGCCCCGGGATGGGAGCCGCCGGCAAGCTTTTTTCTTTGAGGGCGCATCGATCGGATGCGCGATGCGCCGACAGCTTGCGTCCCGGCTTCAAGCGCCGTCCTCTTTTTTTGAATTCCCTGCGAACCAGTGGGAATTTGAAGGCATTTGTGATACATTAGATGAAAAATAAGGGTTGGGGGAATAGTTGATGAAGCCGGATTTGCGAGTGGCATTGGACGATAAGGTGCTTGTCGGGGATGGAGCGATGGGCACGTTTCTATATCAAATGGGTTTTCCTGTGGGGATTTCATACGAGGAGCTGAACTTAACCTCTCCGGAGGTGATCCGGGACGTTCACCGGCGCTACGTTCAGGCGGGCGCGCAGGTGCTCGAGTCCAATACGTTTTCGGCCAATTACGATAAACTGTCCAAATACGGCCTGGAATCGAAGGTCAGCGAAATCAACCGGGCGGGCGTGCGGATTGCGCGCGAAGCGGCCGGCCCGGGCGGCTACGTCGTCGGGGCGGTCGGATCCATCCGCGGCGGCAAGCGGACGAATATTTCAAGCGGCGAACTCAAAAAGTATTTCGAGCAGCAGCTGCAGGCGCTCCTCGCCGAAGGCGTGGACGGCGTCATGCTCGAAACGTTCTACGACGTGGAGGAATTGGTGCTTGCCTTATCCATCACGCGCCGTTTAACCGACGTTCCCGTCATTTGCCAGTTTGCGGTCGAGGACGTCGCCAGAACCTTGGACGGCTACACGATGCCCGACGCTTTCCGGATCGTGCAGTCGGAAGGCGCCGACATCATCGGCTTTAACTGCCGCACCGGGCCGAACGGGATTCTGAGCGCGATCAAGGCGCTTGACGGCCGGCTCCCTGCGCCGGTGTCGGTTTACCCGAATGCGGGCGTCGCCGATTACGTGGACGGGGAATACCGCTACGGGGCGGGACCGGAATATTTCGGCCAGATGGCCGTCCAGTTTGCCGATTTCGGCGCCCGCATCATCGGCGGATGCTGCGGCACGACGCCGGCCCATATCGAAGCGATCGCCAAGGCGCTCGCGGAATACGTGCCGCAGCCGGCCGTGTACGAGCCTATTCCCGAGCCGGAGGCCCCGCTGACCGTTTGCGAACCGGAACCGGAAACGCCTTCGGGGAACCGCGAACCGAACCTGGTCGAATTGGCCAAGCAGCGCCACACGGTCATCGTCGAGCTTGATCCGCCGCGCGATCTGGACATTTCGAAATTCATGAAAGGCGCGCACCGGCTGAAAGAGGCCGGAGCCGATGCGCTTACGCTCGCGGACAATTCGCTTGCCGTGACGCGCATGAGCAACATGGCGCTCGGACATCTCGTCCAGGTTGAAACCGGGCTGCGCCCGCTTGTCCACATCGCTTGCCGCGACCGCAACCTGATCGGAACCCAGTCGCACATGATGGGGTTCGACGCCCTTGGCATTGACCATGTCCTGGCCGTGACCGGAGACCCTGCCCGCTTCGGTGATTTGCCCGGCTCCAGTTCGGTATACGACTTAACGTCGTTCGAAATCATCCGGATGATCAAGCAGTTGAACGAAGGCATCGCTTTCTCCGGCAAACCGCTGAAGCAAAAAGCGAAGTTCGTCGTGGGCGCCGCGTTTAACCCGCACGGCAAGCATCTGGACAAAGCGGTGGCCCGGTTGGAACGGAAAATCGCCGCAGGCGCGGACTATATCATGACCCAGCCGGTGTACGATCCGGAACTGATCCGGGCGGTAGGCGAAGCCACGAAACATCTGGATACGCCGATCTTTATGGGAATCATGCCGCTGGCGAGCGGAAGAAACGCGGAATATTTGCACAACGAAGTGCCCGGCATTCAGCTTTCGGACGATGTCCGCAGCCGGATGGCCGGACTCGAAGGGGAAGAAGGCAGGGCGATGGGCGTTCAAATCGCGAAGGAGCTTCTCGACGTCGCGATGGATCATTTCAACGGGATCTATTTGATGACTCCGTTCATGTTGTATGAAATGAGCGCCCAGCTGATCGAGCACGTATGGGCAAGATCCGGCCGCCAATTGTCCCCCTTGTTTCGTTGATCGTAATCAATTACAATAGTGTAATGGATGTGGTGCCGATGTCTTTTAGCATGACCGGATACGGTCGATCCGCCCTTCAGCATGGAGGGCATAAAGTGGTATTTGAAGTGAAGTCCGTCAATCACCGCTACTGCGAAGTCGTGCTTCGTCTGCCGCGTGAGTGGACTTGCTTCGAGGACGCTTTGCGGAGAACGGTGCAGCAATACGTCAAGCGCGGGCGCGTCGATGTGTTCGTCACGAAGGAAGAGGGCGACGATCATGCTCCGCATGCCTTGCTTAACGAACATGCCGTGAAGATGTACTTGAAGGCGGCGCAGGATCTTTCACAGCGTTACGGCCTCGACGGCGAACTGACTGTGAAGGATTTGTTGTCTCTGCCCGACGTTTGGATATCGCCCGAGCACGGAGCCTCGCCGGGTGAACCCGACGTGGACGAGTGGGGGCCGGTTCTCGAAAAGGGACTGCGGGCCGCTTTGGAAGGACTTGCGGCGATGCGAAGCATGGAAGGCAAACATTTGGCGGCGGACGTGGAGCAGCGCTTAAGCAAGCTTCAGGCCCTGCACGCCGAAATGCTGCAGCTGGCGCCTACAGTAGTCGAGGATTACCGCAATAAGCTCAAACAAAGGCTGTCTGATCTTAATGACGGTTCGTTTGCCTTTGATGAACATAAATTTGGCATGGAAATTGCAATTTTCGCAGACCGTTCCAATATAGACGAGGAATTGATACGTCTGCAGAGCCATTTTGAGCAATGCAAGGGTTTGCTTCGTGCGGATGAACCGGTCGGAAGAAAACTGGATTTTCTGATTCAGGAAATGAACAGGGAAGTCAATACGATTGGATCGAAGGCCAATCATCTGACTCTGGTAAACCGTGTTGTCGAAATGAAGGCGGAGCTGGAAAAAATTCGCGAACAATTGGCCAATATAGAATAAAAGGCGCTTTCGACATAAAACAGACAAGAGTCAAATGTATAGGGGGAAGAACCTGATTATGGCAATCAAACTCATTAACATCGGCTTCGGGAATATTGTATCGGCTAACCGAATCATTTCCATTGTAAGCCCTGAATCAGCACCCATTAAACGAATCATTCAGGAAGCGAGAGACCGTCATATGTTGATCGACGCGACATACGGACGCCGGACCCGTGCCGTAATCATTACGGACAGCGATCATGTCATCCTGTCCGCCGTACAGCCCGAAACGGTGGCTCACCGTCTGTCCAGCAAAGACGACGATCATGACGAATAACGAGTTGGGGAGTATTATGTCAAAAGGATTATTGTTTGTATTGTCCGGACCATCCGGAGTTGGAAAAGGAACCGTCTGTACCGCGCTGAGAGGCAAACTTCCGGAACTTGTGTACTCCGTTTCGGCTACGACCCGGAGCCCGCGGCTCGGCGAGGAAGACGGAGTGAATTATTTTTTCAAAACCCGCGAGCAGTTTATGAATATGATGCAAAACAACGAGCTGCTGGAATATGCTGAATACGTAGGGAACTATTACGGCACTCCGCGCGATTTCGTGGAAAAAACGCTCGAGAGCGGCAAGGACATTATTTTGGAGATCGAGGTGCAGGGCGCGCTGCAGGTGAAAGAGAAATTCCCCCAAGGCGTCTTTATTTTCCTGCTGCCGCCGTCCCTGGACGAGTTGAAAGACCGTATCGTGGGCCGCGGCACGGAGAACCAGGCGACGATCGACCACCGGATGTCGGTGGCGGTTGACGAAATCGGCCTGATGGAGCATTATGACTATGCCGTCGTCAACGACGAGATCGATTCCGCATGCAAGCGAATAGAATCCATTATCGTAGCCGAACATTGTAAGGTGAAGCGGTAGGGACTAACGGCTTGCAACATATTTTACTTTGGACAAAAAGAGGTGGCAGTAACGTGTTGTATCCTTCGATTGATGAAATGATGAACAAAGTCGACAGCAAGTATTCGCTGGTGGTCGCTGCATCGAGACGCGCCAGACAGCTGCGCGAGGGAGAAAAAACCGAACTGAAAAACCCGCGCTCCCATAAGTTCGTGGGCGTGGCGCTTGAGGAAATCTACAACGACCTGATCAAGATCGTGCCTGAGCCCGAAGCCGAAAAGGACGAAATCAAAAAACCTTAAGGCCCAAGGGACGCATGGAACGAAGTCGGCCTTCAGCGGTTGCTTCAATTCAATCTATAACCGAAGGGGGAGACGGCATGTTCTCCTGACCTTCGCGTCCATAGACACGGGAACGAATACAACCGCAAGGTTGTATTTTTTTTAAGAACCCTCATGAGCGGTCTTCATACAACTGCAATTGGAACCCCGCAAAGGATAGGAACAAGATTGGCATACAGTCTCCGCTTTGTGGGGATGTTTTTTCTCTATTCCGAAGCGAAAGAAGGCGGTTAACATGTTAAACGGAAAAACGATCGTGCTGGGCGTTACCGGCGGGATTGCGGCTTATAAGGCGGCAAGCCTGTGCAGCAAGCTGGTCCAAAAAGGAGCGGACGTGCATGTCATCATGACATCCTCGGCCAAGCAATTCATCACGGAGCTGACGCTGCAAAGTTTGTCCAAAAACGCGGTGTTCAGCGATACGTTCGACGAAAGGGATCCGGCGGTCGTATCGCACATCCGTTTGGCGGATGCGGCCGATCTGGTGCTGATCGCACCGGCAACGGCCAACATGATCGGCAAGATGGCCCACGGTCTGGCGGACGATATGCTGTCGACGACCCTTCTCGCAACGACTGCGCCGGTCATGCTTGCGCCGGCAATGAATGTACATATGTACGGGCATCCTGCCGTTCAGGAAAACATGAAAACGTTGGAGCGGCGGGGCGTCATGATGATCGAACCCGGGGAAGGGCTGCTTGCCTGCGGTTACGTCGGCAAAGGGCGGATGGAAGAGCCGGAAAGCATCGTGGCCGTGGTGGAGAAATATTTTGCGGACAAGGAGCAGGCTGGGCCCGGTCTTTTGCAGGGGAAAAAGGTCGTCGTGACTTCAGGGGGGACGATCGAACGCATTGACCCCGTCCGTTATATCACCAACGATTCCTCGGGAAAAATGGGATTTGCGATCGCCGAGGCCGCGCGCGCGATGGGAGCCGACGTGCGTTTGATCTACGGGCGGACCGACGTGGCGCCTCCGGCGGGGATCGATACCGAACACGTCCAGTCCGCGGAAGAGATGTACCAGGCCGTGCTGAAGCATTTTCCGGATAGCGACCTGGTCATCAAAGCCGCCGCGGTGGCGGACTACCGTCCGGCGGTAGCGGCGAGCAGCAAAATCAAGAAAAAAGGCGACACGATGACGCTGGAGCTCGTGAAAACGGTGGACATTCTGGAAACGCTCGGCAAAAGCAAAACCCATCAGTTTTTGATCGGGTTTGCCGCGGAAACCCATGACGTCGAAGCGTATGCCAAGGATAAGCTGCGCCGGAAACATTGCGACCTGATCGTCGCCAATGACGTGACGGCGGAAGGGGCGGGCTTCCGTTCGGATACCAACATCGTACAGGTTTTTGATGCGGACGGGTTGGTCGAAAAGATGCCGGTCATGACCAAAAACGAAGTGGCGCGGAGGCTGCTCGCGATTGCGGCCGAGCGGATGAGTGAAGCGGGGAACCGATGATGCTTCCGCAAGTGGCAAAAGTCATCGTCGATGTGCCGGTGAAGGATACGGACCGTCCGTTCGACTATTTGATTCCGGAATTGATGCGGTCGTGGCTTGAGATCGGGAGCCGGGTCGGGGTTCCGTTCGGCCACAGGACGGTTCAGGGGTTCGTGGTCGATCTGCAGGATCGGCCTTCGCCCGGCGGAATGCGCCTGAAAAACATCCAGGAGGTTCTGGACGTCGTGCCTCCGTTGTCTCCCGAACTCGTCAAGCTTGCGGAATGGATGAGCCAAAAATACGCCTGCCGTTTCATTACCGCGCTACAGGTCATGGTGCCGACGGCGCTGAAGGGCAAGGCGGAGCGGTACATCTCGCTTGGGGATCCGGAAGGGCAACCGGAGGAAGAGGACGAGTATTCGCTGGTGCGTGTCGTCGCCGAACCGACGGAAGAAGCAAAAACGATCATGGCCTACGTCGCGCAAAAGGGAGAGGTGCCGGCCCAGCAGCTCAGCCGCATCTTCCCGGATAGCGCCGAAACGATCAAATCGCTGCTGCGAAAAGGAATTTTGCAGGAGAATCAGAGCATCAAGGACAAGCTGCAAAAGAAAATGCTCAAAGCGGTCGACCTCGCCGTCGATCCGGACGAGGCGTTGGCGGCGCTCCCGCAATTTCCGGCCAAGGCGCAGCGGCAGCGGGAAGTGCTGCAGTTTATTCTCGAGATGAAGGAACTGCTCCCCCTTCCGCTTAAAGAGGTGCTTAAGGCGCTTCAGGTCTCGGCGGCCACCGTCAAGGGGCTTGCGGACAAGGGATTCGTTGCGATCGAGGAGATGGAGGTGTTCCGCGATCCGTATCGCGGACGCCGCTTCAAGCCGACGGAACCGCTTCGCCTGAACGACGAGCAGCAGCACGCGTATGACCGGATCGTCGACTCGCTGGATGCACGACGCCACGGGGTTTTCCTTTTGCACGGCGTCACCGGCAGCGGCAAAACCGAAATTTATTTGCAGACGATCCAGCATTGCATCGAACAGGACCGGCAGGCCATCGTCCTTGTCCCCGAAATTTCGTTGACGCCCCAAATGGTGGAACGGTTCAAGGGTCGCTTCGGCGACCAGGTCGCCGTCATGCACAGCCGCCTCTCCGGCGGCGAGCGTTACGACGAGTGGCGGAAAATACGCGAGGGCAAAGTCAAGGTAGCGATCGGGGCGCGTTCCGCCATTTTTGCGCCGTTCGACCGGATCGGCCTGATCATTATGGACGAAGAGCATGAGACGTCTTATAAGCAGGAGGAAAGTCCCAAATACCACGCTCGGGACGTCGCGGTCAAAAGGGCCCGGCAATATGGGGCCGCCGTCGTGTTGGGATCGGCGACGCCGTCGCTCGAAAGTTATCATGCCGCCCGGTCCCAGGCGAACGACGAGTTTGCGCCCATGCTGCTGGAAATGAAGCGGCGGGCGCTCGGCAACGAACTGCCGGCGGTGCAAATCGTCGACATGCGGGAAGAGCTGAAGGAGGGCAACCGCTCCATGTTCAGCCGCTCCCTGCATCAGGCGATCGAAACCCGGCTCCAGCGCGGGGAGCAGATTGTGCTGCTCCTCAACCGGCGCGGCTATTCGACCTTCGTCATGTGCCGCAGCTGCGGTTACGTGGCGGGTTGTCCCGAATGCGACATATCCCTTACCTACCATCAAAAATCGAATAATCTCCGCTGCCATTACTGCGGTTACGCGGAGCCCGCGCCGTCCGTCTGCCCGGAATGCGGAAGCGAACACATCCGTTATTTCGGGACCGGCACGCAGCGGGTCGAAGAGGAACTGGCCAAACTGTTCCCCGGCATCCGGGTCATCCGGATGGACGTCGACACGACGACGGAAAAAGGATCGCACGAAAAGCTGCTGAAGCAGTTCCGCGACAAAAAAGCCGACGTCCTGCTCGGCACCCAAATGGTCGCGAAAGGGCTGGATTTTCCGGACGTGACGCTCGTTGGCGTCATTACCGCGGATTCGGCGCTCAATCTTCCCGATTTCCGGGCGGGGGAAAAAACGTTCCAGCTGCTGACGCAAGTCGCGGGCAGGGCGGGAAGGCACCAGCTGAAAGGGGAGGTGCTGATCCAGTCCTACACGCCGGACCATTATTCGATCATCCATGCCAGCGGCCATGATTATCTGGCTTTCGTCAGGGATGAGCTAAAGCACCGCCGCAACCTGCATTATCCGCCGTATTGCCGGCTGATCCTGATCACGCTGACGCATGAGCAGCTGCCGCTTTTGGTGCGCATGGCGGAAAACATGGTATCTGTGCTTCAGGGAAAAGCAAGGCAGCGCGGCTGGTTCGGCAGCCTGGACCGGCTGACCGCCGACGCGTTTGACGTGCTGGGACCGGTGGCCTCCCCCATTCCGAGGATAAAAAATAGATACAGGTTTCAATGTATGGTAAAATGGCGTGGGAATATCGATGCCGTCGGCCTCGTCCGCGAATCGGCCGAGCAGCTGGAAGAGACGGCGCATAACCAGCAGCTGCAGATCAGCATTGACGTAGACCCGCAAATGCTGATGTAATCGGCGCGGCATAACGTTGAAAGCGAAATGAAAACCATTAGGATTACAAAATCCGTACATGAATAAGCATAAGGAAGGTGTCATCATGGCAATCCGCATTATCGTAAAAGAACCCGATGCCGTGCTCCATAAAACGGCAAAAGAAGTAAAAGAGATCACCCCGAACGTAAAAAAACTATTAAACGATATGGCCGATACGATGTACGACGCGGAAGGCGTAGGCCTTGCGGCGCCGCAGGTGGGCATTCTGAAACGCCTGATCGTCGTGGACGTGGGCGACGAACACGGCTTGATCAAGATGGTCAATCCGGTCATCGTCGACAAGGAAGGCGAGCAATTCGGACCGGAGGGCTGCCTGAGCATTCCGGGCTACAACGGCGACGTTCGCCGCGCCGAGAAGGTGACGGTCAAAGGGCTGGACGAAAACGGCAACGAGATCACGATTACGGGCACGGGGCTTTTATCCCGCTGCTTCCAGCATGAGATCGACCATCTGGATGGCGTTTTGTTTACGGACATCGCCGAAAAAGTGTACGAATACGTGCCTGAACGTTCCGGAAGGGAGTAATGCTTCATGAATATCGTATTCATGGGGACGCCGGCTTTTGCCGTTCCCAGCCTGCGAATGCTGCTTAGCGAGGGATACAACGTCGTTGCCGTGGTCACCCAGCCGGATCGGCCCCAGGGGCGCAAAAAAGTGCTGACGCCTACGCCGGTCAAGGAAGTCGCTTTGGAACACGGCATTCCCGTGCTGCAGCCTCAGCGCATGCGCAGCCCCGAAGCGGTCGCGGAGCTTGCGGCCTACAAGCCGGATTTGATCGTTACGGCCGCCTACGGCCAAATCCTTCCGAAAAGCGTGCTGGATCTTCCGGCGAACGGCTGCGTGAACGTGCACGGATCGCTTCTTCCCAAATACCGGGGAGGGGCTCCGATCCAGCGCTGCATCATCAACGGCGAAACCGAAACGGGAATCACGCTGATGTATATGGCCGAAGGCCTCGATACCGGGGACATGATTGCCCGGGTCAAAGTGGCGATCGACGAGGAGGACACGTCCGGCACGTTGTTCGAGAAGCTCAGCCTTGCGGGCGCGGAGCTGCTCAAAGAACAAATGCCGGGGCTGGCAAACGGCCGCGTCGAAGCCGAAAAGCAGGACGAGAGTCTCGCGACGTACGCGCCGAACTTGAAACGCGAAGACGAAAAGATCGATTGGAGCGCCTCCACGCGCGATATATACAACCAAATCCGCGGGCTGGTGCCTTTTTCCGGCGGCTTTGCCTTGTGGAACGGCGAGGTGTTTAAGGTGTGGGCTTCCCGGAAGGCCGACAAGGCGTCGAAGGACGCCGCTCCGGGAACGGTGCTGCAGCTTGCCGAGCAGGGAATCGAGGTTAAAACCGGAGACGGCTCCCTGTGGCTGACGCGGGTGCAGCCAAGCGGCAAAAAGCAGATGGATGCCGCAGAATTCGCGCGCGGCAAAACGATGGCGCCGGGGACGGTGTTGACGTGAGTGCAGGAAAACGTCAGGGCAAGCCCGCCGCTTCGGCGCGGGAGGTTGCCCTTGATGTGCTGACGCGGGTCGAAGAAAACAAAGCCTACAGCAATTTGCAGCTGAATTCGGCCCTGCAGCGGGCTTCTTTGCCGCGCGAGGATGCAGGGCTGGCGACGGAGCTGGTCTACGGGACGATTTCCCGTCTGAATACGCTGGACTATTTTTTGGAACGGTTCGTCACGAAAGGTATCCAGAAGCTGCAGCCGTGGGTCCGGAATTTGCTCCGGCTGAGCTTGTACCAGCTGATGTACCTGGACCGCATTCCTCCCCACGCCGCCGTAAACGAGGCGGTCAATCTGGCCAAGCGCCGGGGACATCAAGGAATATCCGGCATGGTGAACGGGGTACTTCGCAGCGTCCTGCGCAGCAAAGACGAGCTGGTCCTGCCAAGCGGCCTGCCGCCGGCGGAGCGCATTGCGCTTGAGCATTCCCATCCGCTGTGGCTGGTGGAACGTTGGATCGACGAATACGGGGAAGGCGCCGCCGAAGCCATATGCCGCGCGAACAACGAACCGCCCGCGGTAAGCGTGCGGGTGAACACGACCATGATCAGCCGCGAAGGCATGCTGGCCGAGCTGGAACAAGCGGGCGTAAAAGCCGCTCCATCGGCCCTTTCCCCGGAAGGCATCCTGGTCTACGGCGGCGGCAACATGGCCCTGACGGACTGGTACCGGGACGGCCAAATTTCGATCCAGGACGAAAGTTCGATGCTGGTCGCCGGCGCCGTCGCTCCCGAACCGGGGATGCGGGTGCTCGATTGCTGCGCCGCTCCGGGCGGAAAAACGGCCCATATGGCCGAGCTGATGAAGGACCGGGGCGAAATCGTGGCCAACGAGCTGCATGAGCATAAGCGGAAGCTGATCGAAGCCCAGGCGGAAAGGCTCGGTTTAGGAAGCATCCAGGCGGTGACGGGCGATGCGCTCGAGCTCGCCCGGCGTTATCCCGCGGATTCCTTCGACCGGATTTTGCTTGATGCCCCTTGCTCGGGACTTGGCGTCATCCGGCGCAAGCCCGATTTGAAGTGGACCAAAACCCCGGACGACATCGGCGAAATCGCCGCCCTGCAGCGGAAGCTGCTAGATTCGGTTTCCACCCTGCTGCGCGTCGGAGGCATCATGGTATACAGCACCTGCACGATCGGACGGGAAGAAAACGAACAAGTGGTCCGCCATTTTTTGGACACCCATCCGGGGTTCGGGCTGCCGGAGGATTCCGGCGGGACTTGGGGCAAGCTGCATTCGGACGCCGAAGGGGCGGGCGTGCAGATCATGCCTCAGGATTACGGCAGCGACGGTTTTTATATCGCGAGAATCCGGAGATTCTTTTAAACTGTAAAATCGCAAGGTATAAAGAGATGGTACAGCCTATTGATCCCGCTCGGCCTAAGCTTGGCGGGTTTCTCTTTTACCGCTACTTTTATTTGTGTTAAAATAGGAAGAATGAGAAACAATATGCATATGAATGATAAAGACAGGTGTGGTGAAATGAAGCCTTTTATATACGATTTGAACCTGGACGACCTCCAGGAATGGGCCAAGGAAAACGGCGAACCCGCGTTTCGCGCCGGCCAGATTTTTGATTGGCTTTACGTGAAAAGGGTGAATAACTTTCAGGAAATGACCAATTTGTCCAAGGAGCTTCGCGCGAAGCTGGAGGATCAGTTCGAATTCGTGACGCTCAAGGAGATTACCAAGCTGGAGTCCAAAGACGGAACGGTCAAGTTCCTGTTCGGCCTCCACGACGACCATGCGATCGAGACGGTCATCATGAAGCATAACTACGGCAACAGCATTTGCGTGACGACCCAGGTCGGCTGCCGCATCGGCTGCACGTTTTGCGCTTCGACCTTGGGCGGTCTCAAGCGGAACCTGACGGCCGGCGAAATCGTCGCCCAGGTGGTTCAGGCCCAAAAAATACTGGACGAAAAAGGCGAACGCGTCAGCAGCATCGTCATTATGGGCTCCGGGGAGCCGTTCGAAAACTACGAGGCCACGATGAAGTTCCTTCGGATCATGATCCACGAAAAAGGGCTGAACATCGGCCAGCGCCATATTACGGTGTCGACGAGCGGCATCGTGCCGAACATTTACAAGTTTGCGAATGAGGATACCCAGATCAATCTGGCCATTTCCATCCATGCCCCGAACGACATGCTGCGCTCCAAGCTGATGCCGGTCAACCGCCGGTATCCTTTCGAGGACGTCATGGAGGCGCTGCGGTATTACCTCGCGAAGACCGGCCGCCGCATCACGTTCGAATACGCCCTGATCGGCGGCGTCAACGACCAGCCGGAGCATGCGGCCGAGCTGGCGAGCGTGCTGAAGGACATGCTGTGCCACGTGAACCTGATTCCGGTCAACCACGTGCCTGAACGCAAGTACGTCCGTACCTCGCGCAACGACATTTTCAAGTTTCAAAGAGTACTCGCGGAAAACGGGGTCAATGTAACGATCAGACGGGAGCAAGGCCACGATATCGCGGCTGCATGCGGACAACTGCGTGCGAAGCATATGGAGTTGAGGTGAGTGAAACTTGATTAAAACAGTTCATGCCAGTAACATAGGCCGCGTCCGATCGGTAAACGAGGACTCGGTCTGGATTGGCCACCTTTCGCAAGGGTATACGATCGGCATCGTCGCCGACGGGATGGGCGGGCATCAGGCCGGAGACACGGCCAGCCGCCTTGCCGTCGACACGATTGCGGAGGATTTGTCGACGCTGGAAAAAGGGATGTCTGAAGAAGGTTTGAGCGCGGCCGTCAGCGACGCGATCCTGCATGCCAACGACGTCATTTACAATGAAGCATCCAAAAATGAAAAATATCACAATATGGGCACGACCGTCGAGGTGCTGCTGCTCCAGGAGCGTTCCGGCGTCATCGGGCATATCGGCGACAGCAGAGCCTACAAAATTGTAAATGGCGAAGCCATTCAGATTACGGAAGACCATACGCTTGTCAATGAACTGTATAAAAGCGGCCAGATCAGCCTTGAGGAAATGAAAACCCATCCGCGCCGCAACGTCATCATGCGCGCTTTGGGCACCGATCCCGAGGTGTCCGTCGATCTGTATCCTGTCACGCTGGCTGCCGGAGAGGTGCTCCTTCTGTGCAGCGACGGGCTCAGCAGCCTGGTAAGCGGCGAACATATCGCCCAAATTTCAGGCATGCAGAACGTTTCGCTGGAAGAACGGGCGGACCGTCTCCTGCAGCTGGCACTTCTAGCCGGAGGCGATGACAACATTACCGTCGCCCTGTTTGAACTTCAACAAGATGAAGTCTCCGGGCAAAGCATAAAGGAGTGGGATTCATGATCGGACACGAATTGGGCGGCCGTTATGAAATTATTGAACGTATCGGCGGCGGCGGGATGGCCCTGGTCTACAAAGCCCATGATTTGCTATTGGGCCGCAACGTTGCCGTCAAGGTGCTGCGCCAGCAGTTTGTGCACGATGAGGAGTTTATCCGCCGGTTCCGCCGCGAGGCGCAGTCGGCCGCTTCCTTGTCCCATCCTAACGTGGTCAGCATTTACGACGTGGGGCAGGAAAACGAAATCCATTACATTGTCATGGAATACGTCGAAGGCCATAATCTAAACGAAATCATCAAGGAACGCGCGCCTTTGCAGGTGGAAGAGGCCGTCCGGATTGCGTCCCAAATTTGCGATGCGCTGGATCATGCCCACCAGAACCAGATCATTCACCGGGACATCAAACCGCATAACATCCTGATCGGCCGAAACGGCAGGGTCAAAGTGACGGATTTCGGGATCGCCCGGGCGGTCACGTCGACGACGATCACCCAAACCGGTTCGGTCGTCGGTTCCGTGCATTATTTCTCTCCGGAGCATGCCAAGGGCGTGACGACGGGAGAGAAATCGGATTTATACTCTTTAGGCATCGTACTCTATCAAATGCTGACGGCCCGGCTTCCGTTTCTGGGAGAAAGCCCGATCAGCGTGGCGCTTAAGCATTTGCAGGAGGAGTTCGAGGAGCCGCGCGACGTGAATCCCCTCATTCCGCAAAGCGTCGAAAACATCATTCTCAAATCGATGCGCAAAAATCCGCAGGAGCGGTACCAGAGCGCCAAGGAAATGCTGCATGACCTGGATACCTGCCTCTCCCCGGAGCGCAGGAACGAGGAAAAACTCGATTTTTCGGACGTGGACGACGAGGATCGCACCCGCGTCATTCCGGCGATCAAACCGCAGCATATCGGTCCGACCCCGGTGAGGTCGAGGCAGCTTCCTTCCGAAGACCGGGAGGAGCGTCATGAGCCCTCCGACCCGGCCGGCAAACGGAAAAAATCAAAAAAGCCGATCCTTTGGATCAGCTTGACGCTGTTGCTTCTGCTAGCCATGACGGCCGTCGTATTATACGTGAATCATAAGTTGGTCGTACCTAATGTGATCGTCCCGAAAGTCATTGGCCAAACGGAGGCGGATGCCCGCAAAATGCTCAACGATCGCGGGCTAGAAGTCGATCCAAACATCATCCGCGCGTATAAGCCGGATGTTCGCGAAGGCATCGTATATAATCAGAGCCGGAGTGAAGGGACCGAGGTCAAAAAAGGGTCGCTCGTTCAGCTTTCGGTCGGAAGCGCCAAACCTTTGAAAAAGATGCCTGACCTCAAGACGTTACCGGTTGATGACGCGATAAAGAAACTGATCGATCAAGGATTTAAAGAGGATAACATCGACACCAATGAGGAAAACAGCGATAAGCCGGCGGGCACCGTCATTTCCCAGGTGCCGGGTGCAAACGCCGAAGTCGATCCCGATAAAGATCATGTCGCCCTGACGGTCAGCAAAGGACCGAAGCAGGTGCCGATGCCGGACCTGATCGGCAAAACGCAGGATAAAGCGGCGCAAATGCTGGAAAAAGCCGGACTCAAGCTGGACCCGAACATCCAGCAGGAAGCAAGCTACACGGTGCCGAAAGGCACGGTCGTCGCCCAATGGCCGTACGATCCGGGCACGCCGGCCGATCCGGATGAGAAAATCCAGATTACCGTAAGCTCGGGGTATCCGGCCGACGCGATCAAATACACCTATAACGTTCCTGTCCTTCCTGAGGAGGAAGGCAAAAATACCAAGGTCCGCATCGAATACGCGGATGCTTCCACCAACGGGGAAACGAAAGAATGGGGAACCAAAAACATCAACTCGATGCAGGTATTCCCGGTCGAGGTGGTGGTCGGGCCGTCCAAAGACGCTACCGTCAGGGTCGTCCGCAACGGCCAGCTATTCGACACCTACACCGTGTATTACACGGATGTGAAGAACGGAACGGTTCCTGATATCGATATCGTGCTTTCGAACAATACCGGGGATGAACAGGACATTCCGGAGGAGCCCGCGGATGAAAACAAAGGCGGGGACGAAACGACCGGGATGACGCCTCCGGGCTGGAAGCACGGCAACCCGGGCAAGGGCAATAAAAAGAAAAACGAAAACGTAATTTATCAACAAAACCATTAAGGCCGCCCTCAGCGGCGGTCCTTACGGAGAAAGTGAGGCCTTTCATGTATGCCTGAAGGAGTTATCGTGAAGGCGTTAAGCGGATATTATTATGTCAAACCACTCGAAAACGGAATGGCGGCTTCGGGAGGCGGGGATGCGATCCAATGCAGGGCGCGCGGCATTTTTAAGAAAAAGGGCGTGACCCCGCTGGTAGGGGACCATATCCGGTATTCCCATACGGAAAACGGAGAAGGCGTGGTGGATGAAATTTTGCCGCGCCGCTCCGAGCTGATCCGTCCCCCGGTCGCCAACGTGGATTTGGCTGTTCTGGTATTTTCGGTGCGCGAGCCCGATTTGAATCTCCAGCTGCTGGACAAGTTTCTGGTTCATATCGAGCACGCCGGTCTTGATACGGTCATCTGCTTGACCAAACAGGATCTTCTGGCCGAAGCGAAAGGGGAGGATCCGGTCGCTTTGGTCCAATCGCTGTACGAAAATATCGGATATCAAGTCATCGTATCGAGCTCACGCTTAGGGCTGGGAACGGAACTGCTGACGGAACGATTGAAGGGGCAAATCAGCGTGTTTTCGGGGCAGTCGGGAGTAGGCAAATCGTCTTTGCTGAACCGGCTCGTTCCCGGACTCGAGCTGGAAACGAGCGCCATCAGCATGAAGCTTGGACGGGGGAAACATACGACCCGCCATGTGGAGTTGATCGAGCTTCCAGGCGGCGGCTTTGTGGCGGATACGCCGGGCTTCAGCCAGCTGGACTTTTTGGAGCTTGGCGTCGAGGAGCTCTCGACCTGTTTTAGGGAGTTTGCCTCTTTGGCCGAGGGATGCAAATTTCGCGGCTGCAGCCATACCCACGAGCCGGGCTGCAAAGTTCGGGAGGCTGTGGAAAACGGCCACATTGCAGCGAGCCGCTATGAGCATTATGTGCAGTTTTTAACGGAAATGAAAGATAAAAAGCGGAGGTATTAACGGAAATGATTAAAATAGCGCCATCGATATTGTCAGCAGATTTTGCCCGGTTGGGGCCGGAGGTAGCGGCTGCGGAAGCGGGAGGAGCGGACTGGATCCACGTGGATGTCATGGACGGGCATTTCGTTCCGAACATCACGCTCGGGCCGGCCATCGTCAGCGCCATCAAGCCGCATACGAGCCTGCCTCTCGACGTTCATTTAATGATCGAGCGTCCGGAGGCATACATCGCTGATTTCGTCAAAGCCGGCGCAGACGTAATTACCGTTCATGCCGAGGCTTGCACCCATTTGCATCGGGTCATCCATATGATCAAAGAACACGGAATCAAAGCCGGGGTTGCCATCAATCCGGCCACTCCGGCTTCGGTCATCCAGGAAGTGCTGGAGGACGTGGACCTGGTGCTTGTCATGACCGTTAACCCGGGTTTCGGAGGACAAGCCTTCATTCCGCGTACGGTCCATAAAATCCGCCAGATTCGCCAATGGCTGAACGAAGCTTCGCGTTTTGACGTCCATATCGAGGTCGACGGCGGCATTACGAGCGAAACGGCGCCTCTGGTTGCGGAGGCCGGCGCGGACGTGTTGGTCGCGGGCAGCGCCGTTTACGGCAAAAAGGACCGCGAGGCGGCCATTCGGGCCATCCGTGCCAGCGCGCAAAAGGGATAAACGGATCTGGGCGGTTTCACTTGTCTGCCTGTGTCATAGGTCATGCTTTTGGTGCATACATTGGTTACATGAGCAGGGTTCTCATGTAACCTTTTTTTTGTTCGTTTCTGCAGTGAACGCGCAAAAGGCATACCATACGCGATAAACATGAGAATATGGGGAGGGTGGAATATGAAATTTTATACGTTTAAGCTGCCAAAGTTTTTGGGAGGATTCGTAAAAGCTCTTTTAAACACATTTCATAAAAGCTGAAGACTCCTTATGGTATGCCGCTGATGCAAAAAAACCTCTGACGCAAGGCGGCATGATTCACACCGAATAGGGCCAAAGGCATTAAAAAAGCACCTGCTGTTAAACAAGGTGCTTTTTGCTTATATGCTATTCTTAAGGTCTAAGAAAGTGTAAATCGTCCGGAGGCTTGTCTAAAGTCATAGATTCCGCCTCCTATAAGCGGTTCGTCTTCGGTAAAAAGACGTTTTCTTAAGAATACAGAATGCAGGGCCTCAAGCTGCGCAGCATGTGACGATTCTGTATTCGCAAGAAAAACCCCCGCGCAGGGCGCGACTTTCATGACGTAAGTACGACGACGAATTACACGCGGGTAACTTTACCGGATTTGAGCGCACGAGTGCTCACATAAACGCGCTTAGGTTTGCCGTCAACAAGAATACGAACTTTTTGCACGTTCACGCCCCAAGAACGACGGTTACGGTTGTTAGCGTGAGATACATGGTTACCGCTTCCTGGCTTCTTGCCAGTCACATAACATTTGCGAGACATAGATTACACCTCCTTGTTCCAAACACCTGCATAAAACAATACTTGTATATCATATCACAGCAAAAAATGCTTCGTCAACCGCCAGTCAAAACATTTATTTCTGGCGTCTCTTATAGTACAATGATGAATAGCCCATAATGGTTTAATATGGGACGCTTCATTATATATGCATCATCGGGAATTTTGTAAAATCATGAACGAAATTGGCGAAACGAAAACGCGGATACGACGTATGTATAAGGACGCCATTAGCTAGGGATCAAGCTAGGAAGGGGATTTATCATTGAGTAAGCGTTCTTTGAATGGGACAGATTTTACCGCAATGGTATTGGCCGGAGCGGAGCAGCTGCAGCAGCATGCAGAGCATGTCAATTCTCTTAATGTATTTCCGGTGCCGGACGGCGACACGGGAACGAACATGAATCTGACGATGAGCGCAGGTGTGACTGAGTTAAAAAGAAATCATTCCGACTCGATCGGACACAGTGCGGGGGTTTTGTCCAAAGGACTGCTGATGGGTGCGCGCGGAAACTCCGGCGTTATCACATCCCAGCTTTTCCGGGGGTTTGGCCGCTATGCCGCGCCTTACGATGAACTGAATGCAATGCAGTTTGCAGCGGCCCTGCAAACGGGCGTGGACGCTGCGTATAAAGCCGTCGTGAAGCCTGTGGAAGGCACGATTTTGACCGTTGCCAAGGAGGCTGCCAAACATGCCGTATTTTGCGCGCGGCGGACGAATGACGTTACCGAGCTGATGGAGCAGGTGCTTCTCAAGGCGCAGGAGACGTTATCCCAGACGCCGGAGATGCTGCCTGTACTGAAGCAGGTCGGCGTCGTGGATTCGGGGGGACAAGGCCTTGTATATATTTATGAAGGCTTCCTCCGTTACCTGAAGGGAATCCAGGGGAATGCCGAGTTTGCGGGCGCCGCGATCGCAAGACAAGCACCGGCGGCTGCGAAGCCGGAGGCGGCATCGGCGGTTTTGAACTCCGCGGCGCACGCGTTCGCGGAACGGCCGGAGCTGGCCCAATCCAAAATCGAAACCGAAGACATCGAATATTTGTACGATATGGAGTTTTTCATCAACCGTCAGCTTGGCGGCCAAGCGGCATCATTCGACGAGGATGAATTCCGGAAAGCGTTGTCAATAAATGGGGATTCCATCATTATTATTGCGGACGACGAACTGATCAAGGTTCATGTCCATTCCAAAGCGCCGGGCGACGTGCTGAATTTGGCGCTTCGTTACGGTGAAATTACGCAAATCCATATTTTGAACATGCGCGAGCAGCACCGGGATCTGTTGACGACGGGCCTCGATATTGCGCCTATGCCCGAGTTGTTCGCCGGCTTGCCGGCCGATCCTGTCGAACATTCGCGCGAGCAGGCACCTGCGACGCCTCCGGCGGATGAACTGGCGCCTTACGGCTTTATCGCCGTCGCTTCGGGCCAAGGCATCGCCGATATTTTCAAGAGCCTCGGCGTCGATGTCGTGTTGTCCGGCGGACAAACGATGAACCCGAGCACGGAGGATTTCGTCAAAGCGATCCGCTCGATTTCGGCGCAGCATGTTTATATTTTGCCGAACAATTCCAATATCGTGCTTGCCGCGGAACAGGCACGGGAGCTGCTTGAGGACGAGCGCAGCGTCACGGTCATTCCGAGCAAGAGCATTCCGCAGGGAATTTCGGCCGCGTTTGCGTTTTCCGAAGAAGAAACTTCGGATACGAACACCGGCAGCATGATGGATGCGATCGCGCGGGTCAAATCCGGGCAGGTCACCCATGCGGTGCGCGATACCGCAATCGACGACATCAACATCAAGGCCGGGCAATACATCGGCATCGAGAACTCGAAGATCGTAACGGCTGCCGACAGCATTTTGGCCGCATGCCAGGAGCTTTTGTCCAAAATGCTGATCAACGGCGACGAAATCGTGACGGTACTCGCGGGAGAACAAACGGATTCCAGCCTGACCGCGGAGCTTGCGGACTGGATCGGCGAGAATTATCCGGACGCGGAGGTCGAGGTTCATCAAGGCGGACAGCCGGTGTATTATTATCTTTTCTCCGTCGAGCCCTAATTACTTTTTACACAGGTTAGGTTTAGAATAAACCTCTAAAGGAGGCCACACGCATGGCTCATCCGGTCATTGTGACGGACAGCACCGCTGACATACCGGAGGAACTGGTCAATAAATACGACATTCACGTCGTTCCGCTTCGCCTTATGTTCGGCGAGGAAACTTTTGAGGACGGCGTCGACATTTCGGCCGAAGTGTTTTATAAAAGGCTTGTGCAATCGGAGCAGCTGCCTACGACATCGCAGGCTTCTCCCGCCGATTATATCGAAGCTTACCAAAATTTGATGAACATGTTTCCGGACAGCCCGATCATTTCTTTTCACATTTCGTCAGGGCTCAGCGGGACGTACCAGTCGGCGCTGCTGGCCAAGTCGATGCTCGATGATCCGCCTTCCATTCATGTCGTGGATTCCAAATCGGCTTCTTACGGCTTCGGGCTTCTTGTCGTTCATGCGGCCCGGCTTGCCGCCGAAGGGAAAACCGCGGCGGAGATTCTGGATGCGGTGGAACAGGTTCGCCGGCAGCGCAAGCTGTATTTTCTCGTCGATACGCTCGAATATTTGCAAAAGGGCGGGCGGATCGGCAAAGCGGCTGCCGTCATCGGCAACCTGCTGAACATCAAACCGATTCTCTCCATCGATGAAGAAGGAATCATTTATGCGGTGGAAAAGGTCAGGGGCCGCAAAAAAGCGATATCCCGCATGATCGAACGTTTTCAGGCAGATTTGGGCGGGATCCGAAACATTAACGTGGCCGTAGGCCATACGGCGGACCCGGCTTCGGCCGATCCGGTGCTTGAGGAACTGTCGCGGCATTACAACCTCGGTGAGGTCGTGCTGACCAATATTGGTCCGGTTGTCGGCACCCATGTCGGTCCCGGAACGCTGGCCGTGTTTATCTGGCCGAATTAAAATGAGGGATGGGAAATGAGTCTTAGTTTGGATCAAATTTCAATCCGTCAGGTGCGCGGCGTGAGTGCTCTCAAAGAAGGAGAGCTTCACGCCTTTGGCATCTTTACGGTAAAAGATTTGCTTGAATATTATCCTTTTCGTTACGAGGATTACCGCCTGCGCTCGCTCAGCGAAGTGAAGGACGGCGACAAAATCACCATTCAAGCCAAAATTATGGGCGTTCCGGTGCTGCAGCGCTACGGGCGGAAATCGAGGCTAACGTGCAAAGTGATGGCCGAGCAGTGGATGTTTACCGCCGTTTGGTTCAACCGGCATTTTTTGCGCGACCAGCTGACGAGCGGACGGGAAATCGTGCTTGTGGGCAAATGGGACCAGAAGCGCATGCAGCTTACCGTGTCGGAATCGGAATTTCCGGATCAAGGGGCCTGGCGCAGCGGAACGCTGCAGCCGGTCTATTCGGTCGGCGGGAAGATCACGCAAGCGTGGATGCGCAAAACGATCGGACAAGCGTTAACCCAATACGGGGACATGATTCCGGAAATCCTTCCTCCTGCCATCATGCAAAAATACGATTTTATGCCGCGAAAAAGGGCAATCGCCACGATCCATCAACCGCAGGATTCGCGGGAAGGGCAGCAGGGCCGGGAACGCATGGTTTACGAGGAGTTGTTTTTGTTCCAACTGAAAATGCATGCTTACCGGGCGCTGAACCGGCGCAGGATGGACGGCATCGTGCATACCGTGGACAATAAAACGATGCGCGAATTCGTGCGGAGCCTGCCGTTTGAGCTGACGGACGCGCAGAAGAAGGTGGAGCTGGAGATTTTGCAGGATATGCGTTCCCCGTACTGCATGAATCGGCTGCTGCAGGGCGACGTCGGTTCGGGCAAAACCGTCATTGCCGCGATCGCTTTATACGGGGCGGTCCGTTCCGGGTTTCAAGGTGCGCTGATGGTGCCGACCGAAATTTTGGCCGAGCAGCATATGCGTTCCCTGCAAAAGCTGTTTGAACCGTTTGGCATTACGGTAGGTCTCCTGACCGGCAGCGTGACCGGACGCAAGCGCAAAGATCTGCTGGCTTCGCTGCAAATGGGCATGACCGATATCGTGGTGGGCACGCATGCGCTGATCCAGGAGGATGTGTTTTTTCGTCAGCTTGGCCTGGTCGTCACGGATGAACAGCACCGGTTCGGGGTCAATCAGCGCAGCATTTTGCGGCGAAAAGGCTACAACCCCGACGTGCTGACGATGACCGCCACGCCGATTCCGCGGACGCTGGCGATTACCGCTTTCGGCGACATGGACGTTTCGACGTTATCGGAGCGTCCTAAAGGCCGGATTCCGATCACCACCTACTGGGTGAAACATGACATGATGGACCGCGTGCTTAAGTTTATTTCCAAGGAAATAGACCAAGGCCGGCAGGCCTATCTCATTTGCCCTTTGATCGAGGAGTCCGAAAAATTGGATGTGCAAAACGCGATCGACCTGCATATCCAAATGCAGCAGGCATTCCCGAATACCCGAGTCGGTTTGCTTCACGGCCGGATGACGCCGGCCGAAAAAGAAGAAGTGATGCGGTCCTTTAACGCAAACGAAGTTCAGCTGCTGGTCTCCACGACGGTCGTGGAAGTAGGGGTGGACGTGCCCAATGCCACGCTGATGGTCATTATGGACGCCGACCGTTTCGGCCTGTCCCAGCTTCACCAGCTGCGCGGCAGAGTCGGCCGCGGTCAGCATGCCTCTTACTGCATCCTGATTGCCGATCCGAAGTCCGAAGTCGGGCAGGAACGGATGAACGTCATGACGGAAACGGACGACGGTTTTGAGGTGTCGCGCCGGGATTTGGACCTGAGAGGCCCGGGCGATTTTTTCGGAACGAAGCAAAGCGGTTTGCCGGAATTCCGGCTTGCCGACATGGTCAGCGACTTCGCGGTGCTCGAAAAAGCGCGGGACGATGCGTCCCGGCTCGTGGCGGACAGCGAGTTTTGGACGTCCCCGGCGTATGCCGGACTCCGGGACTATCTGCAGCAGGAACAGATATTTCAGGGAGATTTGGTAGATTAGGCACATGGGACTGGCCCCCCGTCATATACTTAGTTGAATTGGAATTTGACGGGAGGTGCCAATGTTTTGGGTTATCAGCAGTATGGAATCAGTCCTGCATTAGTGGCAAGAGTCAAGCAAAAAATGAAAAATCCGGCGACCAAAGAGCGGATCAAAGGCATTCTGGAAGGCGTCAGCAAGTTTGACCTGCAGGATCCGGCAAAGGTTCAGCGTCTTGTGAAATCGGCGTCGGGAATACTTAAGGAACCTTTATCTTCTGCTGAAGAGCAGCAAATCATACGGTTTGTGCTGGCGCAGCGGATTGATCCGAATAACACCTTCCATTTGATCAAGCTTTGGGGCATGTTCCGTTGATGGGAGTCGAAACGCCAAAAAGGCCTATAAGGGGATACCGCGTGCTGGTATTTTCCTCATAGGTCTTTTTGTTTGCATAGTTGGTCCTGCCGCGGTCAAAAATAATGACGTGGAAGGCAGCCGTTGTTCAGGATTTCGCGACATTCGCGCATGCGAAGAAGCCTGACTGACATGATTCATTAGCAATCCGTGTTCGATTCATCATCATTTATACCCAGGAGGTCAAAGGCATGAAAAAATGGATGACATTGGGACTAACCCTGTTGCTCGTTTTTGCGCTCAGCGCCTGCGGCAGCAAAACGAATAACAACACCGCGGGCAACAACAACGCAGGTACCGCGGGAGGAACAACGGGAGGCGCAGCAGGGGGAGCTCAGGACATTAAAGTGACGGCAACCAACTTCCAATTTGAGCCTGCGGAAATCCGGGTCAAAAAGGGAGACAAAGTGAAAATTACGCTCGTCAATAAAGAAGGCGCGCACGGCCTGGAAATTCCCGACTTTAAAGTCAACCTGCAAAAGGACGGCTCCGCCGAATTTACGGCCGATAAACCGGGGGAACACGAATTCCACTGCTCCGTGATGTGCGGCGCGGGCCATGACAACATGGTCGGCAAAATCATCGTCGAATAAATCGGCGTCATAGCAACCAAAACCAAAAGACCGTCTGCGGCAGCCTTTCTCCAAGGCTGAGGGACGGTCTTTTGATTTGGCGGCCCTGTAAATGGGGCAACTTCGCGATCTCCGCGTCACGAGCTTTTTTCGATGCAGAGCGGCGAATCGTTTTTGACCGAATTAACGGCCGTGCTGACGGGATAGGCTTCCATTTCGTCCGCCGGATACGGCACGAGCAGCTGCTGAAGCTCCCTCGGATCGGCCGCCCCCCTTTGCACCCAGCGCAGCTCGTCTTCCTGCCGTAAAATGACGGGCATCCGGTCGTGAATCGGCTCCATCAGCTCGTTGGGTTTCGTCGTGATGATGGTACAGGTCGCGATTTTCGTTCCGTCCTCCTGCACCCAAATATCGTATAGTCCGGCCATGCTGAACAAGTCGCTGCTTTTGAGCCTGATCCGGTAAGGCTGTTTGCCGCCGGCCGTTTTCTGCCACTCGTAAAAGCCGTCGGCCGGAATCAGGCATCTCTTTCGCTCAAAAGGGATGCGATAAGCGGGCTTGTCCAACAGCGTTTCGCCGCGGGCATTGATCATCCGGCTTCCTATCCCGGGATCTTTGGCCCAGGACGGGACCAAACCCCATTTCAGCTCGCCGAGCCGAAGGCGGGTCCCGTCATGGATAATGGATAAAACCATTTGCGTCGGCGCAATATTATACTGCGGCCGGTGGTAAGCCACGGCATATCCGGGATCGAGCTCATATCTGAGCAGCAGCTCCTCCAGCGATACGACCAGCGTAAATCGTCCGCACATAGGGCATCTCTCCTCATTAACGCCGGCCCCCTTCGGTGCTGCCGAAAGCAGAGGAAGGGGGGGCGGCATACCTTTCCTTTAGTTTACCGCTACACGTCCGATTCCGCCACCGCACCGATGATTTGGTCCAAAGGAATCCATTGGGGGTAATCGTCTTCGTGTTCTTTTATCCGGATTTGCCGCCGGACGGGATCGATCCGAAGCACCCGGCCCGTAAGCCGGATATCTTGCGGATCGCCAAAAAGCGTAATCGTCACGCGTGAGCCGCCGTATAACGCCCCCGTCAACACCGCGGCCATTTCCTCGGCGGCCTGCGGGTCGATCAGCGGGGGCGTCCGGCGCACGAGCCGCTGCTGGTGCCGGATATACGCTTCCCGGTGTTCCGGCAGCATCATCCGGGACGACTCGAATAACCCGTTGCCTTGAAGTTTTTTGCTCATTTGTAATGTCCTCCAATCCGAAGCGAGCGATCCTGCGCCTGGCCGGCCGCTTGAAGCGAGGAGGCGCGGAGGATCGCGGTTTCGCCGAACCTGCTTTTGATCCCGTCCGTCGCGCGTTCCAAATTCCGCTTCCGGTCCCGGTCTCCGAACAGCGTCAGCTGGGTCAGGGAGTCCGGGCGAAGATCGGTTAAAGAGATCCCGATTTTGCGGACGGGAAGGCCGTTCCAATGGCGCTGGAACAGCAGGCAGGCGGCATCGTAAATTTCGTCGGTAATGTTCGTCGGGTCCGAAAGCTTCATCTGCCTTGAAAAACCGGTGGGACGGTCAAAGTCCGCCCCTTGACAGCCCACGCTGACGACAAAACCCATCAGCCCCTTTTCCCGGCAGCGCCGGCCGACCGCTTCGCATAACTCGAGCAGCACCACCCGAAGCTCTTTCCAGTCCGCGTAATCGCGCGGAAGCGTCATTTGATGGCCGACGCCCTTTTGCTGCTGCAGCTGGCTATGGGGCGTGACCGGGGAAGAATCCATGCCGCGCGCGATGCGCCACAGCACTTCGCCGTTGACGCCCCAACGTTTCGTAAGCCGGGGCAAAGGCGTTTGGGCCAGATCCCCGATCGTATGGATGCCCATTTTGTACAAATGGCGGGTCATCCGCGAACCGACCATGAACATTTCGTGCACCGGTTTGGGCCACAGCGTTTCGGGCAGTTCCTCGCGCTTCAGCGTGAAGATGCCTCCCGGGTTCTTTTTGGCGAACAGATCGCAGGCCATTTTGCTGAGCACCTTGCAATCGCTGATGCCGACCCGCACGTACACCCCGGTTTCCTGCATCACCTGGTTTTGGATCCGCTGGGCAATCTGCTCGGGGCTGCCGAACAGCCGGAGGCTGCCGGTCACGTCCAAATGCTGTTCATCGATGCTGTACGGCTCCACCAGATCGGTAAAAGATTGATAAATCTCGGTAATATGCAGGGACACGCGGATATATTCCGCCATGCGCGGGCGAACGACGACGAGATCCGGGCATTTTCGAAGCGCGTCCCCGAGCCGCTCGGCGGTCGTGACGCCGTATTTCTTGGCAAGCGGGCAGGCGGCGAGGATAATGCCGGACCGGCGGGCCGGATCCCCGGATACGACCAAAGGCTTGTCTTTGTATTCGGGGTGGGCCGCTTTTTCGACACTTGCGTAAAAGGACTGGCAGTCGGCCAGCATAATGACGCGTTTTTTGGACTCGTTCATGGGACTCGCTCCTTATCCTTTGGAACTACACAGGAACACATGTTCTTATTTTATAACAATAACGGAGAATTATGCGCTTTTCAACCGGAATTATTTGCAAAAATCTTCTTCGCTTTCATTACATTTCAACTTCAACCCCTCATGTTTTCCTAGTCAAAAAGAAGCGAAAACGCCGTTTCGGCATCCCCAAAAATAACCGGATAGTCATACCAGTTATTTCCGTTATTATCCATTTCAAAGACGAATTGGGACCCGCGGTCCCGCCCGGGACTCGTTTCTTATTTTCAAAAATACGCTGTTTTCCAAAAATGTTGTCGTGGCGCGGGTTTGCGGCCGACGCTTTATCGGACTAAGGTATCAATTTTGTAATCTTTATGGATAAAGATGTTAAAACGACCACAACTTTAGCAATTTTTCAACGTATACATAACCACTCGCCGCTTGGAGCCGGGAATCCTGCAGCCGTTTCGCGATCGAATGGCGCACCGCCGCAACCGATCGGCAGCCGCGGAATTTTTTGCCCGGCCGCAAGGCGGGATAGGTCGCCAGGTTATGAAAATTCCTTCCAGCAGCCTAGTTTACAGATCGGAAAACTTCGTTAAGAATTGAATTATGACAAAAATTGAGAATGCCGGGCCAAGAAAAAGGTCAAAGAAATCGAGGTGGGAATTTTCAGGCGATGATCACACGCAGAACGCTATTCATCTGGATCACGGCAGCCGCCGTTCTCATTGCCGGCGTTTTGGTTGCCGGATTTGCGGCCACCAAAACGCCGGCCATGGCATACAAGGATCAGGATGGAACCCGATTCACGTTTAAAACCGACGGCGACCGTTTTATGCGATACGAAAAGGATGGCGGCTGGAAGGAAATGTTCGTGAAGGGCGTCAACCTGGGCGCGACCGTCCCGGGCCATTTTCCGGGAGAGCTTCCGGCCACGGAGGAAGATTACCTTCGCTGGTTCAAGCAGATCGACGAGATGGGAGCCAACGTCATCCGCATCTATACGGTGCACCAGCCCGTGTTTTATTCGGCGCTTGTGAAATACAACAAAGACAAAGGCAGCGATCCTTTGTATTTCATCCAGGGGATCTGGTCCCCGGAAGAACAGCTGATCGAACGGCAGGACGCCTACGCGGACGATATCGGAAAACAGTTCAAGGACGAGATCAAAAAGGCGGTGGCAGCCGTATACGGCGACGTGGCCGTTTCGCCCAAGTACGGAGCTTCCAGCGGGGAGTATACCGCGAACGCCGGCAAATATTTGATGGCCTGGCATGTCGGAACCGAATGGGACCCGGGAATGGTCAAAAACACCAACGAAAAGCACGGCGGCGTCCCGGTGTACCAAGGCAGCTACTTTGCCGGAACGAAAGACGCCTCGCCTTTTGAAAGCTGGCTGGCGGAACTGCTTGACTATACCGCCGAGCAGGAAAAGCAGTATGGATGGGAGCATCCGGTGACGTTCACCAACTGGGTCACGACCGATGTGCTCAGCCATCCGGGGGAACCTCTTTTCGAGGAGGACATGGTGAGCGTGGACGCGAGACACATTCAGCCTACCGGATGGAAAGGAGGCTATTTTGCCGCATATCACGCTTATCCGTATTACCCGGATTTTTTCCGGACCGATGCCTCGCTGCAGACAATCAAAGACCAGCAGGGGAACTTCAACACGTACAAAGCTTATCTGCGTAAACTGAAGGCCCAATTCAAGGACATGCCGGTCATGATTACCGAATACGGGGTGCCGTCGTCGTTAGGAGTGTCCCATTTCGGGGCCGGCGGCCGGGACCAGGGAGGACATAACGAGCGGGAGCAGGGAGAAATCGACGCTTCGCTCACCCGGGATATTTACGACGAAGGTTATGCCGGAGCCATTTTGTTTATGTGGCAGGACGAGTGGTTTAAAAAAACGTGGAATACGATGCCTTTCGAAATTCCGGCCGACCGGCGGGCATATTGGATCAACGTGCTGACGAACGAAAAAATGTTCGGCTTGCTGGGCATGGTTCCGGGCAAGGAGAAACAGATCGTGATCGACGGCAGCTTAAGCGACTGGGACGGGCTCCCGCAAGGCGAAGTGAAGCATTGGCAGGGCAAGATGGAAGGAATCCGGGACATGCGGATCACGCATGACGAAGGCTATCTTTATCTTGGCATCCGGCTGGACAAAAACTTCGATCCGGCAACGACCAAACTTTATATCGGCTCGGATACGATCGCGGGCGGAAACGAACCTTCCGCAGCGCAGCTTCCCGGCAAAAAGCTGGAGGGAGGCGCGCCGGAAACGCTGATCGAAATCGGAAAAGACGGCGAGTCGCAGGTGGAGATCGCGGCCGACTATGATTTTCATGCCAGGTTGTACGGCAAGGAAGGCTACTGGATGCTGCCGGAGACGAAACCCGGACAGGACAAGCCGTTCCATCCATGGAAGCTTGCGATCAGCCTCCAGATGAACCCGCCGGATACGCGGTTTGCGCATCCGTTTATCGACCAGACCATCGGAATGCTGAGAAGGGGGACGACCGACCGCGGCAAGGCCGAGTTCGATTCGTTGACTTCGTGGCAGTACCGCGGCAACGAAATAGAGATGCGTATCCCTTGGATGCTTCTCGGCTTCGCCGACCCGAGCTCCCTGCAGGTGATCGATTACCGTCCGCTTAAAGACAGACGTGCCTTCAGCACCGTTACGACGGAGGGCATCCGGCTCATTCCGTGGCTCGTCGAGCAGGGCGGGAGCAAGGTCAGCTGGCCGGGCGGCGCGGCGAAGACGCTGAACGTCCGGGACATTGCCCCATATACCTGGAAGCCTTGGGACACGGTGCATTACAGCGAGCAGCTGAAGCAAAGCTACGACGCGATGAAAAAAGTATACGCCGAGCTTGGCGGCAAAAAATGAGCGAAGCGCGGAAGGAGCGTTTACTTAGAGAAAAGCCGAGTGGAGAAGCTGTCTTGCCAACCATGCGGCGGCAAATGGGATAGGATGAAATCAATGGAGGAGGAGGACCCGTAAACATGTTCTCGCATTTATTCGTCGCATATGTGTTTATCTACGTATGCCTCGGGCTGATCGGCCTCGGAATCATGCTGCTGGTTCAGATGAAAATCTCTCATAACAGGGAACAGCAGCGAAGGGAATATTACGAGCAAAAACATCACGATTATTTCGTCTACGTCCAGGCCCATCTTGGGGACGATGCGGAATTGAAGCTGCCTCCCGGCAAGTTGAAGCCGCTGGAGAGGAGCGTGATCCAGGACAAGTTCATCGAATGGATCGAGCAGTTCAAAGGCGATTACCGGAACCGGCTCATCCGGCTTTGCAGGGAAGCCGGATTCGTCGAAGCGGATCTGAAGGCGCTCGGCAGCTTCCGGTACGGCCGCAGGCTTGCGGCGGCTTACCGCCTCGGAGGCATGCGTGCCGAAGAAGCGGTGCCGGGACTGCTGAAAATGCTGCAAAAAGGCAAATACAATTCGATTTCGATCATTATCGCGCGTTCGATCGCCAAAGCCGCCAACCGGCCGGAGGACCTGCTCGACATGCTGCGCAGCCTGCTTTCGCACGGCAAGCCGATTCACCACCTGGCCGCCGACATCCTGCTGGAAACGAAACTCGATGCCGGCAGCATCCTGTTGAAGCTGCTCGACGATCCCGATCCGGGCCTTGTGAAGGTTGGACTGGTCGCGATGTGGGGGCAGGCGGTTCCCGAAGTCATGCCGGTGCTCGGCAGGCTGGTCGGCGCGAAGGAAAAGGATGTGCGCGCCGAAGCCGTCAAGCTGTATCTCAGCACGAATCCTGCGCTTAAGGATGAAACGATCGTGCAGCTGATGACGGACCGCGATTGGGAAGTCCGGGCGGAAGCGGCCAAGGCGCTGGGGCAGCTGCATGCCGCGGGCAGCATCCCGCTGCTGGTCAAAGCGCTCCAGGACGCCAGCTGGAAGGTGCGGCACAACAGCGCAGAAAGCCTTGCGGCTCTAGGCGAAGCCGGATTCGAAGCGCTTTGCCAGGCGGCCGTCACCGGAACGGGAATCCAGCGCGAGGCCGCGCTGCACCGGATCGGGCTGGTGATGGAAGCCGAGCAGAAACACGGGGCGATCGAGCAGATGGTGGCGTACAACAAGAAGCGGCTCATCCACGACCGTTACTTCGGCGTGAAGCAGCCGGTCAAACGAGTGACGGGCGTAGCCGCGGTAGGAGGGGATTACACTGCTTAGAGATACGTTGCTGGTCTACGGCACGGTAGCGATTTATTATGTCATGTTCGTCAATATTTTGTACTTCGCGATTATGGGATTATCCTACCGGAGCATCGGAACCATCGCCAAAAGGGCCAAATATTCGAGTTACCAAACGCTGTCCGGCTCCGAGCTGGTGCCGTCGGTATCGCTGCTCGTCCCGGCCTATAACGAAGAGCTGACGATCATCGAAAACGTCTACTGCCTCATGACGCTGAATTATCCGACGTACGAGGTCATCGTCATCAACGACGGATCGAGCGACGACACGCTATCGGTCCTGATCAAGGAATTCAAGCTCGAAAAGATGCATAATCCGGAGATCCGGGGGACGATCGAAACGCAAAACGTGAGAGGCATTTACCATAATCCCGATTATCCGCATCTCTTTATTATAGATAAGGAGAACGGGGGCAAAGCCGACTCGCTCAACGCCGGCATCAATTTCTCGCATTATCCGCTTATTTCTTCGATCGACGCCGATTCGCTGCTTGAAAAGGACGCTTTGATCCGGATGGCGCGCATGTACATGGAAAATCCGGAGGAGACCGTGGCCATCGGCGGCGACGTCCGCATCGCCAACGGCTGCCTGATCGAAAACGGAGCGGTAAAACGAGTGTCGCTGCCGCGAAAAATATGGCCGATGTTCCAATCCATCGAATATTTGAAGGCATTCCTCGGCGGACGGATCGGCTGGAGCCGGATGAACGGATTGATCATCGTCTCCGGCGCGTTCGGCCTGTTCCGAAAGGACTATGTCATCGCCGTCGGCGGCTACCGGGGCGGTTATCCGGGTGAAGACATGAACATCATCATCAAGCTTCACCGGTACATGCTAAGCCACAAAATTCCTTACAAAGTGGCGTTTTGCCCCGAGGCGGTCTGCTGGACGCAGGCGCCGGACACGTACAAAATCATCTCCAACCAGCGCATGCGCTGGGGACGGGGAAATCTCAAAAACATGATCGAAAACCGCGGGATGTTTTTGAACCCGAAATACAAAATCATGGGTCTCATCACGATTCCTTATAACGTGTTGTTCGAAACCCTAAACCCTTATTTCAGAATCACGGGCCTGCTGGCTCTTGCGGGATATACGCTTTTGGACATGACGCATTGGCGCATACTGCTGACTTTCATGCTTTTGAATTTTCTGAGCGGGTATTTGCTGAGCGTAGGGGCTGTCATTTTGGAGGAAATAGCCTTCCGCCGTTACAAGAAGCTTTCCGACCTGTGGAAAATGCTCCTGTTTTCGGCCCTCAAATTTGTCGGCTACCATCAGCTTGGCGTGCTGTGGCGCGTTCAGGGGCATATCCAGTACCTCCGGAAAAACAATTCCTGGGGCACGATGACAAGGCAAAGCTGGAAGGAAGAAAGCGAAACGGCCTCAACCGCGTGATTCGGGCAATACCCAAACGCTTCCGTTTTTCTCAAATGATTAAGAAAGGTGGTCATCGATAATGCCGGAGTCCTTAACATTAGAACGAAAACAGCAAGAGGGTCTGTATCACAACCTCGAAGAGCGTCTCAACAAAACTTTCCCGGAGCTGTGCGGCGTGATGTTCCTGTATTGCCCCGGTCCTCCGCAGCTGGAGAGTTTGGTGAGTGAATTTTTGCGGCAGGAGACGGGAAGCGATATCGAAGTGCTGAAAGACGCCTCCACGTCCACGCTGGCGGTTTTGCTGCCGGGATCGACCCTGAATCAGGCCCACTATCAGGCGCTGCTGCTTAAGCGGCATTTGGAGGAAACGGTGCCGGAGGCGGATCCGAGGATCACGCTTACCGTGTTTCCGGGACAGGTAGACCCGACGCCGGGCGTGCTCAAGCAGATGGCCGAGTCCGCAAGGCTCGGCCCATCGTCCGATATTCATATTTTTACGAAAGAGGAAGCCGCTTCGGAGCCCGGGCGCATTCTCATCGTCGATAACGACGATACCATCCGCGAGTTTCTGACGATTCGCCTCAACATGCAGGGGTACGAAACGCTGGAGGCGCTCGACGGCACGTCGGCGCTGGAGCTGATCGAAAAATGGGAGCCGGACCTCGTGCTGACGGAGCTGAACCTGTACGGCATCGACGGCCTGCCCTTCATTAACCAAATCCAGAAGCTGCCCGTGGAAAACACGCCGAAAATCGTCGTGCTGACGGAGCAGCGCGTGGAACGGACGATCAGCCAATGTTTCCAGCATGGAGTCGACGATTACATTACCAAGCCATTTTCCCCGGTCGAGCTCGATGCCCGCATACACCGGTGTTTTCAATAAATGGGGGACGATGACAAGGACAAGCCGTTTTTGCATCGTTCAATAAAGATTTTAAGCATGACGAAAATTACATCATATGGAGGTTGAATGCTAGTGAATCAGGAATATGAGCAACTGTTGAACGCGATCGAAAACAAAAAGGCCGTGCTTGGCGTCGTTGGTTTGGGTTACGTCGGGCTTCCGCTCGCCGTCGAAATGGTCAAGCAAGGGTTTACGGTCATCGGCATTGACGTCGACCCGTCCAAAATCGAAAAGATCTACCACGGGGAATCCTACATTACCGACATCTCTTCGGAAGATTTGAAGGCATGCGTCGCCAGCGGCCGCTTCAAGCCGACGACCGATTACAGCATGATCACGGTGATCGATGCGCTCAGCATTTGCGTTCCGACGCCGCTCAGCGAAAATCAGGATCCGGATACGTCCTACATTACGAGCGTGGTCGACCAGATCAAGCTGCATATGAAAAAAGGATTGCTGATCACGCTGGAGAGCACGACCTACCCGGGAACGACCGAAGAGCTGATCCAATACGAAATCGAAGCGCTCGGCTATCGCGTGGGCGAGGACTTTTTCCTCTGCTTCTCGCCGGAACGCGTCGATCCGTCCAATACGCGCTTTAACACGTTTAATACGCCGAAAGTCATCGGCGGAACGACCGAGGCCTGCCTGACGCTCGGCACCGCCCTGTATTCCAAATACGTGCAGCAGGTCGTGCCGGTCTCGACGCCGAAAGTGGCGGAGATGTCCAAACTGCTCGAAAATACCTTCCGCAGCGTCAACATCGCGTTTATCAACGAAATGGCGATGATGTGCGACCGGATGGGCATCGACATCTGGGAAGTCATCGACGCGGCCGCGACCAAGCCGTTCGGATTCATGCCGTTTTATCCGGGTCCGGGCATCGGCGGCCACTGCATCCCGCTGGATCCGATGTACCTGTCCTGGAAAGCGAAAGGTTTCCGGTTCTACAGCAAATTCATCGAGCTGGCGCAATCCACGAACGACAACATGCCGTATTACGTCATCAGCAAAACGTCGACCATCCTGAACGAATACGCCAAGTCGATCAAAAAATCGAACATCCTGGTGCTCGGCATGGCCTACAAGCCGGACATCAGCGACCTGCGCGAATCGCCGGGACTCGAGGTGTACGAGCTGTACAAGGAAAGCGGGGCCAACGTCGAATATTACGATCCGTTTGCGACCAGCTTCCGCGACAAGCATGGAGAGACGGTCCATAGCGTCGCGTACGATCTCGAAAAGTTCAGAAGTTATGACTGCATCGTGCTGATCACGAACCACAGCGGCTTGAATTACGGCGATATCGCGTCCCTGGGCGTGCCGATTCTCGATACCCGCAACGCGTTCAAAAACTTCAGCGAACCTCATATCTACAAAATCGGACATTCCGTCCAGCATGTCCAAGAGCCGGATATGGCTTTGATCGTGTAATGACAAAGGAGGGGAGGATGGGAGAACAGTTCCATGCAAAAGCGAAACCTCGGATCGTCCTGGTCGTCTGCTTCTTGCTGCTCCTGCCCTTCCTGTTTACATCGTCTGCGATGGAAGAACAAAAAGCAACCTGGTTGTGGGACGCGTCATTGATCGAACATCCGGAGCCGATCCTGGACTTCTGCCGGGAGCAGGGAGTCGGCGTGATCTTTTTGCAGATCCAAAAAAACGTGAAGGATGAGCGGTACGGCCGTTTTATCGCCGCTGCCCGCGAGGCCGATATTTCGGTGCATGCCTTGGACGGCAGGCCGGAGTGGGCCTACGAAAAGCAGGGCGGGGAAGCGGAAAAATTCATTGACTGGGTTCTCGACTACAACCGCCATGCTCCGGCGGAAGAACGGTTCGCGGGCATTCAATTCGACGTGGAGCCGTATCAACTGAAGCGCTGGGAGCGGGATCAGGCCGGCGTCGTGGAAGAGTGGAGCCGAAACATGCAGGAATGGACGGACAAAGCACGCGAAGGCGGGCTTTACATGAGCGCGGCGGTGCCGTTTTGGCTCGGGAAAATCGAGACGGAAGACGGCAGGGGGTTAAGCCGGTGGATGCTGGAGCGTTTTGACGCCTTGGCCGTGATGTCCTACCGCGACAGCGGCACCCAAATGGTGGATCTTTCCCGCGGGATGCTGAACGAGGCCGACAGGCTCGGGAAATCCGTCTGGATCGGCATGGAGCTGGGAGAGACGAAGGAAGGGGATCACGTAAGTTTTTTCCGGAAGCCGGTGACGGTCATGGAGGAAGAAATGAAAAACGCCTACCGTCTCAGCGAAGTCCATACCTCGTTTGCGGGACTGGCCATTCATCACTACGAAGCTTGGATCGAAAAAATCGCCGCGGCGAACCCGAAGCGGGAGCCGGGCAGCAGCATGGGCAATTGACATCAGGACAACAGGAAAAAGCGTATTCTGTGGCACGTTCATAGGATACGCTTTTTTGCATGTTGCGTTTATTCGTCGGGATGCTCCCGGCTTATTTTTTGCAGGAGATGGACGAGCTGATCTTCTTCTTCCGGGGTCAGATGATAGGCGATCTTCCGGTTGTGTTCATCCAAAATGGATTGGAGCACGGGCAGCAGCTCCTTCGCTTTGGCTGTCGGGAACAGGAAATGCGAGCGCCGGTCTTTAGGATCGGGCTGGCGCGTAATATATCCGGACTGTTCCAATTGCTTAATGGAGCGGGCCGTCGTGGCTTTATCGAATTTCAGCTGATGGGTCAGCTGGTCCTGGGTGATGCCGGGATGATGCAGAATCGACTTGAGGAAGCTGTGTTGCCCGCCGCTGCCGATGCCGTACGGAGCCAGTTCCTTGGCAAGCCTTTTCTGGTTTTGCCGGTAAAGGTATGAAATTAGCTTGCCGATCGGTTCTTTCATAAGCGGCACCTCTTCCTGATGAGATCCATTCCTGAAAGTTAGTGTATCAAAAACCTGTTGCGCACGCAACTAATATGGGGTACACTGGTACTGTCAATTAGTTGCGTGCGCAATTAATTGACGCAGATGACGACCAGGAGGGCGCATATGGGTTCATTGGAACGTACGTACCAAGAGGATGCGAACATCCAGAAGAGACGCTGGATCATCCTTATTGTTCTTAATTTGTTTACTTTTATGTCCACGCTGGACGGGAGCATCGTGAACATTGCGCTGCCCGTCCTCTCGAAGGAGATGGGTCTGCCGATCGCCCAGATCGAATGGGTAACGACGGGTTACCTGATGGCAATTTGCTGCTTCATCCTCTTTTTCGGAAAACTGGGGGATATCGCCGGCAAAATTCGCATATTTAAAATCGGAACGATCATATTTATCGTCGGGTCGTTGTTATGCGGACTCAGCCATACGCTGCCGTTACTGATCATTTCACGGGTCGTTCAGGCTTTGGGCGCTTCCATGACGATGGCGAACAGCCAAGGCATACTGACCGATATTTTTCCGGCGAAGGAGCGGGGCAGGGCGCTCGGACTCATCGGTACCTTCGTGTCCCTCGGAAGCATTGCGGGACCAAGCCTCGGGGGAATCATCATTTCCTCTTTAGGCTGGGAATATATTTTTTGGGTGAACGTGCCGGTCGGGCTCATCGCGATTGGGATGGAAGGTGCTTCCGGCCGATCTGATCCGGGTCAAAGCGAAAATCGACGCACCCGGCAGCTCGTTGTTCGCCATGTTTATTATAACGCTGTTTGCCGGCCTTTTGCTCGGGCAACAGGCGGGGTACGGCAATTTGTGGATCATCGTTTTGCTTGCAGCCGCGTTGATCGCATTGGTATGGTTTATACGGGCCGAGCTGAATCGCCCGAACGGGCTGGTGGATCTGTCGTTGTTCAAAAATCCGCTGTTCTCGGTCAGCATTTTATGCGGATTCCTCGTATTTACGGCGAATTTCTGTTTTAATATCATCGCGCCGTTTTATACCCAGAACATGCTGAATCTGTCGCCTTCTTCGGCGGGTTTCATGATGATGTTGTTCCCGATATGCATGGTGATCGTGGCGCCTCTCAGCGGCGCCTTATCCGATAAAATCGGCTCCGAGCTGTTGACCTTTGCCGGACTGGTCGTGATGGTCGTGGCCCAGTTCGGGCTCGCCTGGCTTCACGAAGGCAGCTCGCTTGTCATTGTCGGCGTCTGGATCGCCATGCTTGGCATCGGCAGCGGTTTGTTCCAATCGCCAAACAATTCCCTGATCATGTCCCAGGTGCCGCGCACCCAGCTCGGCTCTGCAGGGAGCGTCAACTCGCTTGTCCGGAACGTGGGCATGGTCGTCGGCATTACGGTGGCGACGACGATATTGTTCCATGTCATGAGCGCCAAGGCCGGGCATCGCGTGACCGGGCTTGTTCCCGGGCGTCCGGACATTTTCCTCCACGGAATGCACGCCGTGTTTATCACTTCAGCTAGTATTTGTCTCGTTGCCGCCGTATTGACCGGCTGGCGAATGTTCCAGGCGAAAACGGCCAAACAGGCGAAACAACCGGCTGCCAAGCATTAAATCCGAAGCGGCGCTTCCGGGCATGCGGATTTCGGGACGCTGCCGCGGGTGGAACGGGCGTCCAGCGGAACTTGCGTGCAGCTTATGCTAAATGGGGCGAGCCCCCCGGTTTAACTTAAAAGCCCCTGCGGTTGCAGGAGCTTTTTTTCTTTCGCCTGAACAAATCTTTTCCCCTCGGCGGTCGAGAAGCCGGTTGGCCAGTTCGGCTCCGAAGCCGTATTGCCGGAGGATGATCCTGCCGTTATCCCGGCTCGGGGCCGATCCCCAAATAAACGCATAGCTCGCAAGCCGTTTCCGCTTTGACGTAAGACCACAGCATAAAAAAGCGCCGCTGGTATCCCCGGCACAAATAGAGGGCTTCCATTCCTTTTTCGTTCCGGGTTTCCTCGTATACCCGAATGCCGCGGGCCCGCATCGCCTTGCGGATCTCCGCCAGCCGTCGCACCGCTTTTTGCTGAACGCCCGACAAACCGCGGATATACACCTCCGGCAGCTTGAGGGCGAGCGTCTTCAGCGTCCGGATGTCCCGTTCCAGCACATCCAGCAAAACGACGTGCAGCATATAGCTTTTGACAAGTACCGAATCTTCTTCGTCCGGCACGGGGGGGAGAGCGGATGCTTTCATGAGAGCACTTCCTTGCATCACGAATAGGAACGCATGTTCTATTTATATTCATGTTACGCGAAAAGGATGCATTCCGGCAACAACCAAATCTTTGAAATGAGGCCGGATTTTTTTTGGTATAATAATACCCATTGGCAGTCCGGGCCAGAAGCTATCCATTACGAAACCGGGGAGGATGACATCTTATGATTTTGCATAAAGGGGAAGTATTATTCCATCAGGGGGACAGCGGCGAATATTTGTACCATATCAAAAGCGGGCTTTTTAAAGTGACGCGCCTGCACAAAAACGGGAACATGGTGCTTTTTAACATCTTGTATCCCGGGGAAACGGTGCCGCATCATTCCCTCATTACCCCGAAAGAAACCCACGGATCGGCCATTGCCCTTATGGACAGCGAGGTAGAGCGGATCGTGGCGGAGGATTGGTACCGCGAATTGCGGGAGCATCCGGAAAAAGCGCTGGAAATCGCGCTGCTGCTTCAGGAAAAGGTGCGGTTCATGCAAAAAAGGCTGGACCACCTGACGGTAGGGACGCCGGCGGAGCGGCTGGCGCTATTGACCGAATGGCTGAACGATTATTCGCACGGCGTGCATTTCACCGACCTGCTGACGCAGGAGGAAATCGGGCAGCTGATCGGGGTTCGGCGGGAGACGATCAACCGTTTGTTAAGGGGGCATTAGCGGATGCTGCATCACGTGGAAATCAATGTATCGGAGTTGGGGCGGAGCCGGGAATTTTGGGAATGGTTTTTGACGCGGCTCGGTTACGAGCTTTATCAGGATTGGGATCAGGGGTTCAGCTTCAAGCACGGGAAAACGTATCTCGTATTCGTGCAAACGGAGGAGCGGTTTTTGGACGCCCCGTACCACAGAAAAGCGACAGGGCTCAACCATCTGGCTTTTCATGCGGAATCCCGCGCCGAGGTCGACGAGATGGCTTCTTTGCTGAAACAAAAGGGCGTCAAGCTGCTGTACGAGGACCGTTATCCCTACGCAGGGGGGCCGGAGCACTACGCGGTTTTTTTCGAAGATCCGGACCGGATCAAGGTGGAGTTTGCGTGCTAAAGGATGAAGACGCCTGGCGTTTGAGGGACCTCACAAAATCCGAACCGGGCACATATACTGGGGTAACCGGATGTGCAGAAAGGAGATCGCTCCCATGGGTTACCCCCCGTATCGGGCATGGTATGCGCCTTATCCGTATCCCCGCCCGGCCCGCGTCTGGGCCCGCGAATATCCGCAGGTCAAAACGGAAATTTTGAACCGGTCCCTGCAACACACCTACGGGCTGATGGAGGACGGTTACAAGGTTTTGAACAAGCTGTCCGAACATTCCTTTGCGGTTCAGGTCATGAGGGCCGCCCAAACGGGAAATAAGCAGGAGGTCGACCGGCTGATGAAGTCGATCGGCGCGTCGAACCCCGTGCAGACCGATTTTTCCCCGAGCGGGATCGGTATTACGCTGGGTTCGCCCCAGCCGACCGCCTGCTGCAAATTAGCCGTATTTTTGAAGTGGGGAGAAGGCTAAAAAAGAAAGGGATATTTGCCCTCCTGGAGGAGCAAATATCCCTTTTCGTTTTACAGCGTGCCGGCCGGGCCGAAAAATTCGTAGTGGATCCGTTCTTCCGGTACGCCCCACTCTTTCAGCGCCTTGTTCACCGCGCTCATGAACGGAACCGGTCCGCAGAAATAGAAGTCCGAATTTTGCGATACAATTTCCTGAAGCCAAGGCAGGTCGATGTATCCGGTTTTGTGGCAGAAGCCCTGGCCAAGCGGTTTTTCGTAGCAAATGTAGGATTTCAGGTTGTCGTGCGAAGCATCCAGCTGCTCGATATGCTCCCTCATGGCGTGGAAGCTTTCGTTGATGGCCGCATGAATGAACGTTACCTTTCGTTCAGGCTGCTCTTTCAGAACCGTCTCCAGCATGCTGACCATCGGGGTCAGGCCGACGCCGCCGCTGATCAGCACAAGCGGGATCGTCTGGGTCATATCCAGCGTAAACGTGCCTGCAGGCGCGCTGATTTCGAGCACGTCGCCTTCCTTCACTTGATCATGCAGGTAAGTGGAAACAACGCCTTCGGGTTTTCCCGGCGCTCCGCCTTCCCGTTTCACCGAAATCCGGTACGCGTCTCCGCCCGGAGCGGCGGACAGGCTGTAATGGCGGATTTGCGCGTAAGGCTGATGTTCAGGCTTCACGCGCACGGTAATGTATTGTCCGGGAAGATAGCCGGAAATCGCCCCGCCGTCCTGCGGCTTCAAATAGAAGGAGGTGATGACGTCGCTTTCCTTCACTCTGCGTTCGACGACGAACGGACGGAATCCGGCCCAGCCGCCAGGAGCGTTTTCGGCCTCGCGGTACATTTCGGCTTCGACGCCGATAAAGGCATCGGCGATGACGCCGTACGCTTCGGCCCAAGCATTCATGATCTCAGGCGTGGCCGCATCGCCCAGCACCTTTTTGATGGCTGCAAGCAAGTTTTCGCCGACGATCGGGTAATGCTCGGGTTTTACGTTGAGCGCCCGGTGTTTTTGCGCGATCTGTTTTACGGCAGGCAGGATGTCTTCCAAACGGTCGATATGCGCCGCGGCCGCATACACGGCGTTGGCCAGCGCCGTTTGCTGTTTTCCTTCCCGCTGGTTCGCGTGGTTGAATATGTTGAGCAGTTCGGGATGGTTTTCGAACAGCAGTTGGTAAAAGGCGGTCGTAATGGCTTTTCCGTGCACTTCCAAGACCGGAACGGTCGATTTGATGATGTCGATGGTTTGTTTCGTCAGCATAACGAATTCCTCTTTTCTTGATTATGTGTCGTGCTTTCTTCTTAAGTATAGGAAAGGCGAAACAGGCGAATGGTGATTCTGGTCACATCAAACATTGACAATGTGTGAACATCGGAACAAGAGAAAAAGGAGGAAAAAGTGGAAGTTATATGGAAATTTCGAACGATTTACTTACCCGGCTGTTTAGCAACGGTCCGAAATGTGTTATAATAAAAATGTAACCAAACAAAAAAAGAAAGGATCAGGATACCATGTGTCCCCGAAGGAACCATCCCCAAAGGACGATTTGGAAACGTTATGATCTCTCTTACACGTAGCTCCCTTTCGTAGAGAAAAGTCACCTGGACAACCAAGGACGAATGACAAACTCTGCGAAAGAAGGAACTTCACATGCGAAGGACCAAGTCCCGCAGGTCCCGTACTTATCGCAGAGGTTTGCCAGACTCCTGACTAACCTACGACGATAAGAGGGAACCTGTATGAGAAAGAAAGACCATTTGATTTCTAAGTTTTCATCCATTGCAATGATGCTTTTCGGAACTTTTTTGCTGGCTTTTGCGTATTTTCACATCAATTTTCAAAATCATCTATCGGAAGGCGGATTTGTCGGCTTGTCCTTGCTCGGCAAATACGTGCTTGGGGTCAATCCGGCGCTGAGCACGCTGCTGCTGGACATCCCGGTCATTTTGATCGCCATGTTTTTGAAAGGCCGCAAGTTCGTCATGAACACGCTGCTTGCGACGTTATCGTTTTCTATTTTTTACGAACTTTTCGAACGTTATTCGACGCTGGTCATCGACCTGCGCGATAATCTGCTGCTGGCGGCGCTGTTGTCCGGACTGGTCACGGGGTTTGCCACAGGACTGGTTCTCCGATTTGGGGGAGCTACCGGCGGAGATGATATTTTGTCGCTGCTCATTAGCCGCTGGAGCGGGCTTAAGGTAGGTACCGTATTTATTCTATTGGATGCCGCCGTATTGCTGCTGTCCCTGTTTTACATGCCGCTGAAGGAAACGCTGTTTACGATTTTGGCGGTAGGCATCGCCGGGCAGACGATCACGCTGACGGTTTCGTTCCGCAAGGGAAAAACGGTCGATCCCGTCGTTCCCGAACCGGCTGCTGCAACGCCCAAAAAGGCAACCAAGCCCGTTCATGCGGTGCGGAGTGCTCACTGACGGATAACCGTCCGATTCTTGAAACAAGGATCGGGCGGTTTTTTGTGTTTTTTAAACGAAACGGTGATCAACGGGCAAAAACTTTTTCCCTGATGCCGATCGACATTCGGCTGGAAAGAGTTGTGCCCGCAGGAATCGTGGGTTGGCCAGCTCGGGGCCGGGTGATGGAGTCATTCCGCAGTTAGTGATTTGTTTGACCATGAACGAATCCGTGGTATGGCACGCAACATGACCCAATTCATTAGGGGATTCTTTATGGTGAATCGTTTCAACATCGTCTTGGATGCTTCCACTTCACGAAAGGCATACTTGCTCATCTCCTCTTGGTAAGAAGCGACGGCCTTCTCAAGCGGCGTGCCTTCGATTGCGGCAGTTTTCAGCTTTTCGGCGAGTAGGGCCGCATCGCGCAAAGCGGTGTTGCCTCCGTGCGATCCAGTGGGGGGCATGACATGTACCGCGTCTCCCATAAAGGCGAGTCGGGAGACCGGCCACGCAGCCGGCTTTTTTGCCGCTTTAATGGTTACCGCCATGGTGTAATCGAGGTCGGATTGCTCCACGAAACGGCGCAGCACGGGGTGAAAGTCTTGGGCAGCCTTCAATGCAAGTTGTTGCAGCATCTCCGAGCGAGGTTTTCCTTGAGGTTCCGGAAATTGCTCTTTTGGCAAGAGAAGTGCCCACATCACATAATCGTCGGTAATTGGCGGTATTTGATCCATTCCAAAGCGTGGAAAAGCAGTCTGCGGAGACTCGCGGAAGTTCATCGTGGTAAAGAAGAAGCCGCGACTCGAGGGGCCGATGGCAAATACTCCGCTGGTTTTCAGCGGGCGGGGAACGATCGAGCGGCCGTTTTGGAAAAGCAGCGTGCGGCCGTAAATCGCCCAACGATCGGTATCCTCCGGTTCGCAGTCCGGCAAAAAGGATTGGCGCAAAGCTGAATTTACGCCATCGGCACCGACCACGAGCGAAGCATGGACACGGCTTCCGTCCGAAAAGTGAAGCGTTGCCCCATCGGATGTCGTCTCGGCACGGACCGCCGCTTTGCCGTAGTGCACCCGATCCCGAAGCCCTTCGAGCATAATGGTGCGAAGCGTTTGGCGATCGGCTTGCCGCGGTGTTCGCAAATCCGTGCCGCTCGGATCACCTTGAAAAGCGAAACGGAATACCTCGCCAAGGTTCTGATTGGTTATCCGCATGTATCCAATCTCGGCGGTAGGCGAAGTGGTGGCCAGAAACAGCTGGAATAAATGAGGAGGCAGGCAGCGCTGAAGTCCCGCGATTCCGTGTTCGTCAAGAGTGATCCGGTATCCTTGGCGGCGGGCATGCGGCGCCGGATCACGTTCATAAATCTGCACGTCGAATCCGGCTCGAAGCAATGAATGGGCCAAGCACAAGCCGCTTATGCCAGCGCCGGCGATGGCTACTGAAATTTTGGACATGTTCGTACATCCCCTTTTTAATTTTGCTTTTCAGCAAATGAATGATAAAATAGTATTGAATCATTTATTTTATCTCATGAGATAAAATAATATTAAACGGAGGATGATACGAATGTCAAGAAATCAAATCATACATATTCTTTCGGAAGAACTGCGCGATAACAGTACGGCAACGATCCTGTTTCATGAGGCCATTGCCGCGAAGCTGGGGCTAAATTCCACCGACCACAAATGCTTGGACGTCATATTGAAAAACCAGCCCCTCACGGCGGGGCAGCTTTCCGCTTTGACCGGATTGACGACGGGTGCCGTCACAGGGGTATTGAACAGGCTGGAGCAGGCGGGATACGTCTCCCGAGTGCAAGATCCCCAAGACAAAAGACGTGTCGTTATTTGCATCGACCAGGAGAAGGCGGCAAAAGATATTGTTCCGCTCTTTGAGTCCTTCGGAAAAGATTTGGATCAAATGTTATCGAGATACGATGATGCGGAACTTGAAAACATTCTCGATTTTATCAGACAATGCAATTTCTTGTTGAAGGATTTCACGAAAAAAATGAATATATGATGTGCAGATGCCTTATGCCGGAAGTCGGGAAGAATGGTCGGGGGATAATCAAAGGAAGGGGCTTTCATAAAAAATGGATAGGGAGAGGCATGTGCCGTCCTACCCTATCCATGCGTGATTTATTCAAACAATACCTTATATTCCCCGTAACCCTGCTCCTCGAGTTCTTCCTTCGGAACAAAGCGCAGCGCCGCGGAGTTGATGCAGTAGCGAAGGCCTTCGGGGCCCGGACCGTCGTCGAATACGTGACCGAGATGCGAATCGGAGCTTTTGCTGCGGACCTCGGTGCGAACCATCATATGGCTCAGGTCGAGCTTTTCCTTGATGCTGTAATCGCGGATCGGGCGCGTGAAGCTCGGCCAGCCGCAGCCGGAATCGTATTTGTCCCGCGAGCTGAACAGCGGCTCGCCGGATACGATGTCGACATAAATGCCTTCGCCGTGGTGATCCCAAAACTCGTTTTGGAACGGGGGTTCGGTCGCGTTGTTTTGCGTCACTTCGTATTGCAGCGGCGTCAGGCGCTGCTTCAAATCGGTTTTGTCTGTTTTCGGGGCCCATACCTTTTCCAAAAAGTCTTCCCGCCCGGAGCCTTTGCGGTAACGTTTGTAATGTCCCGGGTTCTTTTTGTGGTAATTCTGATGGTATTCCTCGGCCGCATAAAACGGTTTGGCCGGCAGGATCGGCGTCACGATCGGCTTGTCGAAGCGTCCGCTTGCCGCCAAAGCCGCTTTGGACGCCTCGGCCAACTGGCGCTGCTCCTCCGTATGATAAAAAATCGCCGTTTGGTAAGATTGCCCGCGGTCATGGAATTGGCCGCCCGCATCGGTAGGGTCGATTTGCTGCCAATACAGCTCCAGCAGTTTTTCGTAAGGGAAAATGTCCGGGTTGTACGTAATCTGCACCGCCTCGACATGTCCCGTCGTATCCGAGCATACCTCTTCATAGGTAGGGTTCTCTTTATGTCCGCCCGTATAACCCGATACAACCTCGACGATGCCGGGCAGATCTTCAAACGGGGCTACCATGCACCAAAAGCATCCGCCTGCGAAGGTCGCTTTTTCCTGATGTGCCGCTTGTATTTCGCTCATGATATCACTCCGCTTTCATCTATTTTTCGTAAATCCAATCGTATTGAAACAATAACCTTATACAATGATTATAATCGATATGGCGCACGAAAACCAAGGACCCCCTTTAAGCGGATGGGAGCTTTTTGCGTTTGCGGTAAAGGTGCAGCATCAGTCCAAGCAGCAGCACGTAACCCGCGAACACGAGGACGGAGCCGAGCGGGTGTTTGGTCCCATTGCCGCCCAGAAACGCATAAACCAAAATGCCGGGAAGTTTGCCGAGGCCGGAAGCGGCCGTATACGTCCAAAAAGGGATCGAGGCGACGCCTGCGAACACGTTTACGGCCATTTGCGGAAGGACCGGGATCAGCCGTCCGGCGGCCACGCTCATGAAAGGATGGGCTTCAACCCAGGCGGTAAACGACTGCAGCATGCCGAATTTGTTCAGGTATGTCCTGGCCTGCTCGCGCAGCACCGTCCTCGAAAGGGCGTAAATGACGCTCCCTGCGATCATCGTCCCGAGCCAGCTCACGGCGGCGGCCCAGAACGTGCCGAAGGAAAAGCCGAGGGCGGCAATGACCAGTTTGTAAGGGATGACCGGAAACAGGGCGACCAAGGCCGAAAGGCAGACGAGCACAGGAAAGGAGCCGTGCTTCTGCATGTAATTTACGATGTCGCTCCGGTAGATCAAGGCGATCACAAGAACCGCCGCGTACAGGGCGGCAAGCAGCCATTTTTTCATCGGTTTCCTCGCTTTTAGGGATTCGTTTCATCCATCATATCAAATGTGGAAAGAAAATATAAAACAAACTATAGCCATGTTCCAAACCGTCTGCTATAATGATCTCAACAAATGAATAGTTCCCAAAGGGGAGTAGCTCATGCAATAAAGTCGTCATTACGGGATAAGGATCCCCGGCTTTATTGGCAACATAACGTTGTTTTGCGAGACCTTTGCCTGATTTTCATTAGGTAAAGGTCTTTTTTGGTGAAAAAAAAAAGCGCCGTTTGCCTAATGAAGGTAAGGGCGCTTTTTTCATGCGGCGGACTAGTCATAGCAATCATTTTATTCGGGGAAAGGCATTTCCCTACAAAAAGAAAGGTGGAAGGAAAATGGAATTGTTAACCATGGCTTTTTGGACGGCGCTGCTGTCCATCGTCATCATTGACCTGGTGCTGGCCGGAGACAATGCCATCGTCATCGGTCTTGCCGCGCGCAACGTTAGAAAAGAAGATCAAAAGAAAGTGATCGTGTGGGGGACGGTCGGAGCGATCATCATCCGGGTCATCGCCACGCTGCTGGTCGTTCAATTGCTTTTGATCCCGGGCCTGCGGCTCGTCGGCGGGCTGGCGCTCGTCTGGATCGCTTATAAGCTCCTGATCGACGAGAAAAAGCATGATATTTCGGCGGGCAACCAGATGTGGGCGGCGATTCGCACGATCATCATCGCGGACGCCATGATGGGGCTGGACAACGTGCTGGCCGTTGCCGGCGCCGCGCACGGGGATTTCCTGCTCGTCATTATCGGTCTGGCCATTTCGGTGCCGATCATGGTGTGGGGAAGCACGCTGATCGTGAAGCTGACGGAACGTTTCCCGGTGATCATCACGATCGGGTCGGCCATTCTCGCCTGGACCGCTTCGAAAATGCTGGTGGAAGAACCGCTGGTCCACGATCTTTTCGCGAATGCGGTGCTGAAGTACGGTTTCGAGCTGGTGGTGGTTGCCGCGGTCGTGCTGCTGGGACTCTGGTCGAAAAAGAAAAAAGCGGAGGCTGCCAAAGGCCGGGCGGTCGGCATGAGCTGAATCGTCTTTCCTGTTCAGTTTCTTTCAACGAAAAGGTATAATGTGTAACGATCCTTGTTTTGCTAAAATCGCAAGAAGGACGTTGCGCATGCGTAAAACTACCGCTTAGCGGCGGGTTACCGCAAGGGGCGTCCAAAAGGCGCAGGACCGGTAATCCCGCCGCTTTTGCCGTCATGGAGGATAACGAAAGGCTTACGGCCTGGCGGCTTGGATAAAAACGAAGGGGAAATGCAAAAAATGAACGAATACCGCAAACAGGTTGAAGAAGGCATCGTGGAAAGCTACCGTCAGGACGAGGATATGATGATCCTTGTGTTCGCGCAGTGGTGCGTCAATGAAGGTCTCGATCCGGAAGAGCTGTACGGAAAAGCTTATCCGCAGCAGCAGAGCAATGAACGGCTGAAGCGGGTCCTGGAGCTGACGGTGCCGAAGGAGGAGGCCGGCCCCATCCCGGACGAAACCGTCCTTGGCGTGTTATCGCTGTTCGGCAACGAGGATTTGGCTTTCGTCGTATCCGAGGCGATCTCGAACCGACCGCCGCGAAAATGAATCGAAGCGGCGTCGCCGCCTAGACGGGCCTATGTTAAAATTGGTAAAAGCGGACTGTGAATAATCGATAAAAGCGGGGATGCAAAAATGAAAATCATTGTTGTGGGAGCAAACGGCACGCTGGGGAAGGCCATCTGCGATGAGCTTTCTCCGAAGCATGAGATCATTTCCGCCGGCCGGAGCGCGGGCGACGTGACGGTCGACATCACTTCGCCCCAAAGCATCCGGGCGATGTACGAACAAACCGGACGCGTCGATGCCGTCATCTGCGCCGCGGGCGATGCATATTTCGGACGTTTGGAGGAACTGACGCCGGAACGCAACGAAATCGCCATTCTGAGCAAGCTGAAAGGGCAGATCAACTTGGTGCTGCTCGGGCAGGATTACGTGAACGACCGCGGCAGCTTTACGCTGACCACCGGCATCATTATGGATGACCCGATCGTCGGCGGGGTTTCTTCGGCAATGGCGGGAGGAGCGGTCCGGGCATTCGTTCAGGCCGCTGCCATCGAGCTGCCGCGGGGGATCCGGATCAACAACGTAAGCCCGAACGTGCTTGAAGAATCGATGGACAGCTACGGGCCGTTTTTCCCGGGTTTTGAACCGGTTCCGGCGGCACGGGCCGCCAAAGCATACCGCAAAAGCGTCGAAGGCGCGCAAACCGGACAAACCTATAGGGTGTATTAATCAGGGTCATGTTTTGAAACGAATCCACTGAGCGGGTATAATAAAATTCATCGACTGGGCGGATAGAGCACCCAAAGAGTCATTTCAAAGAAGAAGCAATCTCCCTGCTTGGCGAGGGCGAGGAGATTGCTTTTTTTACTATTTTATGCCGAAACAGCCTTCATGTCCCTGCGCTTCGGACGTACTGCAGCCGCGGAAAGAACCCTCCAGGTTCATGCATAAAGCGGCGGCGGATCCCATGCAAACGAAGCGTGGAAACCTTCGGAGATCGAAGCATCGCCGGGATAAAGAAATAGGTTGTGAACTTGTGCTACACTGTAAACAGGAGGGATTCATATGATATGTAACCGGAGCGCCCCGATCGGTCCGCCGCGTTTCGGCACTGCCGTGCATGCCCTGATCTTGCTGGCCAAATGCGAAGGAATGCTTTCCAGCGCGGCCATTGCCTGCGATGTCCAGTCGCATGCGACGTTCCTCCGCAGGGTATTGGCGCAGCTCACGCATGCCGGTATCGTCGAAGCGAGGGAAGGACGGAACGGGGGATACTATCTGAAGCGCCGTTCGGATCAAATTACGCTGGCGGATATTTTTTTGGCTGTCCAATCGGATTGCACCGAGCAAGAGGTCCGAGAGGAATGCGCACCGGGCCGGCAAAAGCTCGAAGCCATTATGGAAGAAGTGCAGAAGCAGACCGTCGAACTGCTTAAACAGCATACGTTAGCCGATTTGATGCAAGAATAATTAAAGGATTGCAATGTGAGCCGAAACGTTATATACTGTTGTCATTAAAGTTGCAGTTGGAAAGTTCGACTGCATTTTATTTTAAGATATACTGTGCCTGTACTGAGCACAGTAACAATGAGGAGGAGAGAAGCATGTCCGTTTCACCATCGACCCAAACGGTAGAGCAGCAGCAGTTTTTCAACGTTATTCAGGATCGGCGGTCCGTCCGCAGCTATGATCCCCAAGCCAAAATTTCGCGGGAGGAAATGAACGAAATCCTGCAGCAAGCCACGCTGGCTCCTTCGGCCGCCAACCTGCAGCCGTGGCGGTTTCTCGTCATCGACTCGCAGGAGTTGAAGCAAAAACTGCTTCCGATCGCCAACGACCAGCAGCAAGTGATCGAGGCTTCGGCCGTCATTGCGGTGCTTGGGGATTTGGAGGGCTATAAGTTGGCCGATAAAATTTACGGCATGGCGGTCGATGCGGGTTACATGCCTGCAGAGACGGCTACATCGTTCGTGGAGCGCTATCAAGGGCTGTTTAAGAGCATGCCCCGGGAGACGGTTCGCCAAAAAATATCCATTGACGCCGGATTGGTATCCATGCAGCTTATGCTGGTCGCTCGCGCTAAAGGGTATGATACGGTCCCGATGGGCGGCTATGACCAGGCTAAATTCGTAGAAGCGTTCGATATTCCGGAGAGATACGCTCCCATTATGCTGATCGCCATCGGCAAGGCGGCGAAGCCGGGACACCCGACGGTAAGATTGCCGATTGAGGACGTCGCTTTCTTCAACGAAATGCCTAAGGAATAACAAAATACAACTATCAGCCATTGGAATCCAATGCCTTTGTAAATAAAGCTCCCCTGCCTACTGCCGGGGAGCTTTCCTGCTTGAGCAAAATTTCCTTTTTCTTCTGAACGGTCGAATCCGCCTTCAAATCTGCTCGCGGCTTTCCATCCGGTATTCCTTCGGCGATTTCCCGAACCGGGAACGGAATACGCGGTGGAAATACGTATAATTCGCAAAGCCCGAAGTTTCGGCGATATTTTCGAGGGACATCGGGCTGAAAATGATTTTCTCGCGGGCCATGTCGAGCCTGACGTCAAGCGTATATTGCATAATGCTTTTGCCGAACGCCTCCTTGAACAGGTGCACCGCGCGCGATACGCTGATCCCGACGTGGGCCGCGACATCCTCCAGCTTAAACGATGAAGAGGCGTTTTCCTCGATGTAGTGCTTGATCCGGTGAGCCAGGTACGTTTTCGGGGTCGTGGATGGATGCTCCCGCAGAAGGCGGTCCGTCTCCAGACATAAAATGCGCATGTAATACCCCGAGATTTCGGGAAAAGGATTGGAGATTTTGCGCTGCTCCAGCACGATTTGCCTGAAAAGGCCGATGATCGTTTCGTTGAGGGGGACCCGGATTTTCGTCGGGCGTTTTTGCCGGTTCCACCATTCCTCGATCCAGCTGCCTCCGAAAAAGATATGGTAATCCCCGCTTTCGACCGCAAGCTCGTTTTGGGCGTTCAGCTCCTCGTCGATTTTCAGCTCATACGGCTCGTCCGGCGAAAAAAGGAGCAGATCCCCGGCCTCGACGGGCACCATCTCCCCGCCGACGCGGGCCCGGCATCTTCCGTCCGTCTGCAGGCGCATCAAATAATTTTTGACCCCGTTCATTTCGCTCATGTAAAAGGGTTTGTGGTGGAATGAAAATCCTGCCGTATAGATATGAACCGATTGATCCGTAGACATAAAACTAACTCCTATAGCGTAAGTGGCTTGTCCGCAGGGAACCGCCGATTTTGGTTCGGGAAAAATCCCGGTCAAAAAAATAATGACCAGATTGTTCATGTTTTAATCATATTATTCATTTTAATATAAACGAATTCGGAATACCATGGGTACTAGATTGTTGATTCAACCTTCTACCTCATGAAGGAGTGTGAAGCATGGACACCAAAATGAAAGCAGGCATCGTCGGCTGCGGCAACATCAGCGCCATTTACCTGGAGAACCTGAAAAAAAGCCCCGTTGTCGACGTGGTGGCCTGCGCCGACGTGGTGCTTGAACGCGCCGCGGCCCGGGCGGAGGAATACGGGATTGCAAACGCATACACGGCAGCCGAACTGCTGGCCGACCCGGAGATCGAGCTGGTCATTAACCTGACCGTTCCGGGGAGCCATGCCGAAATCGATATCGCCGCGCTGGAAGCGGGCAAACACGTGTATGCCGAAAAACCGCTGGCCGTCTCGCTGGAGGATGGTAAGCGCATACTTCAGACCGCCGATAGCAAAGGTCTCCGCGTCGGCAGCGCGCCGGACACGTTCCTCGGATCGGGGATTCAAACGGCCAAGGCGGCCATCGAAGGCGGCATGATCGGCAAGCCGGTGGCGGCCGCAGCCTTTATGATGAGCGGCGGGCCGGAGGGCTGGCATCCGGATCCCGAATTTTTTTACGCCCCCGGCGGCGGGCCGATGTTCGACATGGGGCCGTATTATTTGACGGCGCTGGCGGAGCTGCTGGGTCCGATGGACCGGATCAGTTCTTCGGCCGGCGCTCCGAGCGCGACGCGAACGATCGGTTCGGGACCGAAGGCCGGCCAGCAAATCCCGGTGCTTACGCCGACGCATCTGGCCGGAACGATCGATTTCAGGCAGGGCGCCATCGCCACCGTGATTACAAGCTTTGACGTCAAAGGCGGCGCAAGCCTGCCTTGGCTCGAAATATACGGCACGGAAGGGACGCTCATCCTTCCCGATCCGAATTTCTTCGACGGGGACGTCAAGCTCCGCCGCAGCGGATCGACCGAGACCGAAACGCTGGCTCCGGCATTCGAATGCGGAAGAAACGAGCGGGGGCTTGGCGTGAACGACATGGTTGCGTCGATCCGGGAAGGCCGCGGCCATCGGGCGAGCGGAATGCTCGCTTACCATGTGCTTGAAGCCATGCATGCATTCCATACCTCTTCCTTGAAGGGCGAGCATGTAAAGCTGGAAAGCACCCTGCCTTGAAAAATAAAAAACAGGAGTGAGGCAAACATGTTGAAGCTGGGCTTGCAACTTTATACGGTTCGTGAGCAAATGGAGCAGGATTTTGAAGGGACGCTGAAGAAAGTAGCAGAGCTCGGATATCAAGGCGTGGAATTCCATACCTTTTTCGGGCGCCCCGCGTCCGAGGTGAAAGCGCTTCTCGACCAGTACGGCCTGGTCGCGCTCGGCACGCATACGGGTTACGACCGCATGCTGAATGCCCTCGACGAGGAAATCGCCTACAACAAAGAAATCGGCAATACCCGCCTGATCGTCCCGTATCTCGGAGCCGAAGACCGCCATTGGGATGAAGTTTTTGCGAACCTGGAACGCATCGGACAGCGGTGCGCCGAGCAGCAGGTTACGCTGCTGTACCATAACCACGACTTTGAATTCACCGAGAAGATCGGGGACCAAACGGTATTCGACGCGATGTACGAAAACGTTCCCGAATCATTGCTCCAGATCGAGCTGGACAGCTGCTGGGTGCACTTTGCCGGCTACGACCCCGTCCGCTACATCGAATCTTATGCGGGACGCCTTCCGGTGGTGCATTGGAAGGATGTCCGCAGACAAGAGGACGGTTCCCCGCTGACGGTGGAGCTGGGCCAAGGCGAAGTGGACTTGAAGGCCGTGGCCGAAGCCGCGGACAAAGCGGGCGCGGAATGGATCGTGGTAGAGCAGGATTTCTGCCAAAATCCGCCGCTCGAAGCCATTGCGAAAAGCATGGAATGGATTAAAAACTACGCAAAAAATGGAGGACCTGTTCATGTCTAACACAACCCAAACCTTAAAAATCGCAATCATCGGCTGCGGAGGGATCGCAAACGGAAAACATATGCCGAGCCTCGCGAAGCAGCCGCAAGCGCAAATGGTGGCCTTCTGCGACATCGTGAAGGAACGCGCGGAAAAAGCGGCCAAGGAGTTCGGCACCGAAGACGCGAAAGTGTATACCGACTTCCGTGAGCTGCTCAAAGACGAAAGCATCGACGTCGTTCATGTATGTACGCCAAACGATTCCCACTCGGTCATCACCGTAGCGGCCCTGGAATCCGGCAAACATGTTATGTGCGAAAAGCCGATGGCCAAAACCGTGGCGCAAGCCCAGGAAATGCTGGACGCGGCGCGCCGCACGGGCAAAAAGCTGACGATCGGCTACCAAAACCGCTACCGTGCCGACAGCCTGTATTTGAAGCAGCTTTGCGAAGCCGGCGAACTCGGCGACATCTACCTGGGCAAAGCGTTGGCGATCCGCCGCCGCGCGGTTCCGACTTGGGGCGTCTTTTTGGACGAGGAAAAGCAAGGCGGAGGCCCGCTTATCGATATCGGTACGCATGCGCTTGACCTGACGCTGTGGATGATGGACAACTACAAACCGAAAAGCGTGCTCGGTTCCTCGTTCCATAAGCTCGGACAGCGCAAGGACGCGGCCAACGCCTGGGGACCATGGGATCCGGAGCAATTCAAGGTGGAAGACTCCGCTTTCGGCTTCATCACGATGGAAAACGGCGCAACGATCATTTTGGAATCCAGCTGGGCGCTTAACGTCGTGGAAACGGGCGAAGCCAAAACGATCCTTGCAGGCACCGAAGGCGGCGCGGACATGAAGGACGGTCTCCGCATCAACGGAGAAAAGCTGGGACGTTTGTACGACACCAACATCGATTTGCAGGCAGGAGGCGTGGCGTTCTACTCCGGCACGGCCGAAAGCGAGTCGGATCTGGAGCAAAGACTGTGGATCGAGGCGATCCTGGAAGACAAGGAGCCGATCGTTAAACCTGAGCAGGCTTTTGTCGTAACGCAAATTCTGGAAGCGATCTACGAGTCCGCCAAAACGGGTAAAGCCGTATATTTCGAGTAATCTTCAGAGGTTCATTCATACATCTCGACTCACCGTTCCCCATGCAGACGACCTGCCTGGGGTTCGGGCTTCGTTTTACGCAAGTTGAAAAGCTTTTCAAAACCGGAAGTTATTGAGGCAACCTTAATTTGAAACCCAACGCATAAGGAGGAGTTTACTTTGAAACTAGGCGTATTTATGGTATTGTTCGGCGGTCGCAAGCTGGAGGATGCGCTCGATTACGTGGCGTCCAAAGGTCTGAAGATGGTAGAGATCGGAACGGGCGGAAATCCCGGCAAAGCGCATTGCAATCCGGCCGAGCTGCTCGAAAACGAAGCGAAGCTGAAAGAGTTCAAACATGCGGTCGAATCCCGCGGCCTGACGATCAGCGCGCTCAGCTGCCACGGCAACCCGCTTCATCCGCAAAAGCATCTTGCCCAAGCGGATCATGAGGATTTCGTCAATTCGGTGAAACTGGCGGAGAAATTGGGCGTGCAGGTCGTCAATACGTTCTCCGGCTGCCCGGGGGACCATGAAAACGCGAAATACCCGAACTGGCCGGTCGCTCCTTGGCCAAACGATTTTCAGGAAATTTTGGCTTGGCAGTGGGAAAACAAGGTCATTCCGTATTGGACGGAACAAGCGAAATTTGCCGCCGACCATAACGTAAAAATCGGTTTGGAACTGCACGGCGGATTTTCGGTGCATACGCCGGCAACGCTGCTTCGTCTGCGCGAAGCCGCAGGCGAGGCGATCGGCGCCAACCTTGATCCGAGCCACATGTGGTGGCAGGGCATCGATCCGGTTCAGGCGATCCACATTTTGGGCCGCGCCGGCGCGATCCACCATTTCCACGCCAAAGACACCGTCATCGATCCGGTCAACGTCAACCGTTTCGGTTTAACGGATATGCAGCCGTACACGAACATGCTGGACCGCGCTTGGCAATTCCGCAGCGTAGGTTACGGCCACGACGTCAAAACCTGGGCGGACATCATCAGCGCGCTGCGTCTCGTCGGATACGATTACGCGGTCAGCATCGAGCATGAAGACGGCCTGATGTCCATCGAAGAAGGTTTCTCCAAAGCGGTGGCCAATTTGCAGCAGGTATTGATCGAAGAGTCGCTTGGCGACATGTGGTGGGTATAAGGAGGAAAACAACATGATCAACGTAACCATTTGGAACGAGTTCGTCCACGAAAAAATTCACGATGCCGTCAAAGCCGTTTACCCAAACGGCATCCACACGGCGCTTGCCCAAGGCATCCAGCAGGACGGTTTTGCCATTGAGACCGCCACGCTGGAGGAACCGGAGCACGGATTGACCGAAGAAGTGCTGAACCGGACGGACGTGCTGATTTGGTGGGGACATATGGCCCATGACAAGGTCAGCGACGACATCGTGGCGCGCGTCAAACAGCGCGTTTTGGACGGCATGGGATTGGTCGTGCTGCATTCCGGGCATTTCTCCAAAATCTTCAAGGCTTTGATGGGTACGTCCTGCGATTTGAAATGGCGCGAAGCGGAGGAGCAGGAAATCATCTGGAACGTGAATCCGTCCCATCCGATCGCCGAAGGCATCGGCGAAAAGATCATCCTCGACCATGAAGAGATGTACGGCGAATATTTCGACATCCCTACGCCGGACGAAATCGTGTTCATCAGCAATTTCGAAGGCGGCGAAGTATTCCGGAGCGGATGCACCTTCCGTCGCGGGCGCGGAAAAATTTTCTACTTCCGTCCCGGACACGAAACGCATCCGACCTATTTCCATCCCGGGGTTTTGAAAGTGATCGCCAACGGCGTCAAATGGGCGGCTCCGGCTCCCGGCGAAGCGTTGCGTTTCGGCCATTCCCCGCAGCCGGTAAGAGAGTTCGCGAAAGGGTCCGTGGTGTAGCATACGGAAGGCGACGTCTCACAAGGCGGAAGAAAACGGCGGCAGCTGATGCTGCCGTTTTTTCGTTGGCGGGCGGCGGCCGATCCTGCGATTTGGGAAGGATTTTCAAGCCTGGATTCGGATCTGCGAGTTTTCTTTTGCAGGCGAATGTGGTAAAATTGATACATACTAACTTAATGTAAGCTTTCATGAGACATTAACTGTTTGCATGGATCCTGTAAAGAGGTGAGAACATGAAGGATCAGGATTTCAGTATGTGTCCGCGGTTTGAAACGGCTTTTTCCGTATTGGGAAAGCGTTGGAACGGGCTCATTATCTATTCGCTGATGAACGGACCGAAACGGTTCAAGGATATATCGCATATCATTCCATCCATGAGCGACAAAATGCTGTCCGAACGTATGAAAGACTTGGAAAATGAGGGCATCTTGGAACGCCATGTTTATCCCGAAACGCCGGTTCGGATCGAATACGAACTGACCGAAAAAGGAAAAGCGCTGCAGCCGGTAATGGACCAGGTTCAACATTGGGCCGAACAATGGGTCAAACTGGATTGAGCTGCCTAATCTCAACCGTGACGATAAACCTTCTCTAAATTTTAGAGGAGGTTTTTGGCGTTGGACAGGCGTTTGGCGTCGTGTCGATATTTCGCGAAACCTGGATTTTTATGTTATTTTTAGGTTAAGACTTGCACCTTCCGGCGGCATCTGTAGTATAATTGGTAAATAAACTGCCTTTTCGGCGCTTAAGGAGGCGGAGAACGATGAGAAAAATAGTACTTTCCCAAGCGATAAGGTATGGAAAAGAGGATGTCAACGAACTTGAAAGCGCTTCTATTAAAGTGCGAAAGATTTACGATAAAACGATCTCGATGCTGGCGCAGCATGTACCGGATTCCGTGCGGAAGTATTGGGCCTGCCCGAGGCCTGCTCAGGAACCGTACTCCGAAGGCGGAGAACATGGCGGCACGGTGTTTCAAAAGTGGATTCAGAGCCCGTCCGGCTGGAAGTGCATCGGCTGCGAGCGCCATTACGTAGAAAGCCTGGATGCTCCGGGAGGGAAGGAGCGGCAGGGCAAACGCGAATACGTTTTTCATAACGGCAGTCTTCAAAGCATGATGCTGCAGCTCCTCATTTGGTCGCAATTCGAAGAAATATCGTTGTTCCATCCCGTTTTAGGCGATGCCCCCTTTTACGACGACGAAGAGATGGAGGTCATCTCTGCTTATTTCGTGCCCACGTACGTCACCCCGATTCCTTTCGAACAATCCGGCAAACCTTTCAAAAAACACAATACGCGGATTCCGGTCTATCAGGAACTGATTTCCGCGCCTCCGTTGCTGCTTCATCTGGACGGCGAAGTTCTGGAGGGGACGTGGATGACGGGCGTTTATGTCGACCGCGGCCATTTCCTCGGTTTAGGGCCTTATTTGAAAAATACGGATGGGACGAGAACGTTCATGCAGGCGCTGATCCATTGAATTTTTGGTCTAAACCTGTCTAACCCCTGTCGAAAACGCTCGCTTGACTATGTTAAAATAGAGTTCTCAGGATGAGGACTCTATTTTGGTTCATAGAAGCCAACGACGTTAATGCACCATGCAATGAATAAACAAAGGTGGTGCCCGGAATGGGGAACAGCTTCAAAAAGGCAATCGTTTTCATCGCCGTCCTGTCGGTGATCCTGGCGGGATGCGATGGCAGCAAATCCAAAGATTCGGCGGGCGTGGCATCCGGAGAAGCCTTTTCGCCGATATTGATTTCCGAAAAAGACGATTTTTTCTCTCCGGACACGATCCGCGACATCGAAAAATATTTGGAGCAGGGAATCTCGATCCGGGAATGCTTGAAAAAAAGCGGGATCGTGACCTTCGCGGAGGACGGAAGCATCCTTTCGATCAGCCAGGTCTCGCTGTCTTCGGCCTTCGCGTGGGGGATCGAGCTCAACGACAAAAAGCTTGGAAAGGACAAGCTGGATACGGTGCTCAAGGAAAACGACGAGCTTGGCATTTCCATCGAACCGACGGATCCCAAAGCGAAGGAAGTCAAATATTCCGTGCTGAAAATCAACGGCGGAACCATACAGCCGTCGATTTCGCATACGTACATCCTGCCGTACGCCGAAAACGAAAATGTGCGCGACATACTGATGGGGACCGATTTCGTCGAACTGACGGTCAACAAACGGATGGTTCATTCCGTGAAGGGCTACGTATCCAAATCGGTGGAAAAATGGGTGATCAAAGTCAACGGCAAGGAACTTGCCGAGGACGGTTTCGACATGAAGCTGTCGCCGCGGGACGAAGTGGAAATCAAGCTGGACCGGGCCTAGCGGCGGCTTCATCGGCGCGTCCGGTCGGTGCTGCAACAAATACATAAACGTGGGACGGGGGTGTTGCGAACATGCTGATGAACGAAAAAATCAAGGCGACGGAGGTGGAGCTGACGGGGCTAAACGGAGAACCCCTCGGCATTATGCCCACCTCCGAAGCGCTGGCCATGGCCAAAAAGCTTAAAGTCGACTTGGTCTGCACCTCTTTGATGAGCAGTCCTCCCCCGTGCAAGCTGATCGGGGCGGGAGACGCCAAAAGGGAAAAACAGCAGGCGAAAGCGGCGGAACGCGGGATGAAGGTCAAAGAGATCCGGCTGACGCCCCAGATCGAAGAGCATGACTACGAAACGAAGCTGCGGCAGGCGGAAAAAACGTTGAAGTCCGGCAATGCCGTTCTGTTCGTCATCCGGATCAAAGGCAAGGAAGGGGCGGCCGCGAAGGAGCTTCTGGAGCAGCTGATCACGGATCTGAAGGAGGCGGGAACCAAAACGTCGGGAATCCAGCTGAGCGGAAAACAGGCTTCCGTGCAGCTCAATCCGCGCTAAAACGGATTACCCGCAAAGGGTTCGCGCCCAGTTGTTCATGGCCGAAACGTCGGACCGGACAAAGGGTCGTCAAAAGACATGCCGTCATAAAAAGGGATGTACGCAAGCGGGAACTGGTCATAGCCCCGTCAAGTAGACAATAAAAAAAGAGAAATTTTCATTAAGCGGCGACTTTTTCCCGAAATTCAATCGGGGAGAGGTTGCCGAGTTTGTTTTGGAAACGTTCCTTGTTGTAAAACGAAATGTACTCCGTAATTTGGACCCTTGCTTCCTCTAAATTTTGAGGCTTCTCCAGATACAACTTTTCGGTTTTAAGATGAGAAAAGAAAGACTCGACACAAGCGTTGTCAAAGCAGTTCCCACGTCGGGAATGGCTCCCTGTGAGTCCTTTCTCTTCCAGCAGTTTGGCATAGCTTTGTGTCGTGTATTGAAACCCTTGGTCTGAATGGAGTAAGGCAGGTCCACACTGGAGTCTCTTCACGGTATCCGTGACCAGTTTTAAATCATTGCGCTCGGAGAGTTCCCAGGACACAATTTCGTTGTTGTACAAATCCATGACAACCGAGAGGTAGGCAAACTCATGTCCGATCCGGACATAGGTAATATCAGTCACGAGCTTCTTCTGAGCAGCCCCGGACGTGAAATCCCGATTTAAGACATTACGAAACAGCACGGACGGTTTTCGGCCAGCAAATGGACGTTTTTTGCGAATCACGGAACGAATATGAAGTTCTCTCATCAAGCGTCGAACTTTCTTGTGATTCACCACAAACCCTTCTTTAGCTAGAGCCGTGCGCATCCGTTTGTAGCCGAAATACGGACGAAGTCGATGAATGCTCAGGATATGTGCCTTTAGATCTGCATCTTGATCTGCCCGTTTCACTCTGAGGACAATATTCTTCTTCCATTTATAGTAGCCTGCACGTGAAATTTCAGCGATTCTGCACAGCCAAGTCACGGGAGCCCACTTGCTTACTTCTCGAATGGACTGGCACCGGGCTTCGAAATCCAACTTCCCTCCCCGTGCAAATTCGGATTGAGCTTTTTTAGATATTCTACCTGCGCTTTCAAATACGCATTTTCTTCTTCTGCGCTACTAAAATGCTTCTTCGTCCAACGTCCTCGGTAATCCTTAAAGCTCTCTCCGTTTTGGCTTTTACGAACCCAAGTGATGATTTGGGTCTCACTCTTGATTCCGAATTTCTCCATGATTTGACTGTACGTCCAGCCTTCTTCGACTCGCAGACGGACGGCTTCTTTCTTTGTTTCTTCACTATATCGATTAAAGGTTTGCCCTTTCTTCGCTGGCATACAAAAATCCCCTCCGGTTTCCAGTGTTTGAGTTCATTGTAACATGATCTCTTTTTTCACTGTCTACCATGAGGGGATGATACCAAACGAAAACCGGCGCACATCCCTTTTATTATTGTTTCATCTCCCGCCAGCCGTCGAAATCGTGAACGGCGATGCCGGCGTAGGAAGGATGGTTTTTAATCATGTCGTGAAGTTTGGCGATCTGCTCGTTCATCGCGTCGGCTCCTTCCTCATGGAACGTCAGGAAATCGCCTTCGCGGCTGGGGTTGGTTTCGACGGCGGCCAAGGCCGTTTTGCCGAGGGCGGCTGCCTCCTTGAACGTGTCTTCGGCGATGCCGGCGATGGCTTGGGCCGTGTCGCGGTAAGACATGACCGTGACCGAGTCGAACTGCCCGATCATAAAGCGGTCGAGCGGCGTCTTGCCGTCCGAAGCCGTGCCGTTGCCGAGCCAGAACGGGATATCGGCTGAAAGCGGCAGCTTCATGCGGTCCGCTTCGGTTCGAAGGTATTGCACGTTGCTTTCCCACTGCTTGATGACGTCGGGGCGGTTTGTTTTCCACTCCGGAAGCAGATGAGGTTCGATGTCGACGTGAATGCCGCGAAATCGTTCGCCAGCTTCCGCCGCTTGTTGGTAAGTTTGCACCCAGGCCACAAAATCCGCGATCTCTTGCCGCTTCCACGCAAGTCCCCATTCCGGGGCGCCGCCCAGCGCATCCACTTCGATGCCGAGGCCGGCCGCTTGCTTGATGAATCTCTGATAATCAGAGGCGGGGATGTCGGGGTTCACTTGCAAATAAACGAGGTTCACGCCATGTTCGCCGAGAAACGACAACACCTCCCGCGGGTCCCGCCGGATCCAGTCGGTAGTCCACAGCCAGGTGGCTTTTTGGTGCATCGGCTGCGCCGCAGCCTCCGGAGCGATTCCGGGAGGAGACGACAAAGCCGTGCTTTGCGCCGTACCCGATGCCATCGAACCTATGAAGGTAATGACCATCAAAATCCGCCGAATCCATGTTTCTGCCATCATGTTATTCACTCCTTATCCGACCTGTAGGCCCAATCCTCGATGTTTCCTTTCGTTTTTGAAGGGATAAGAGGATTCGGGCCTGTAAGTTCAGCGCCGGAACCTGCGGGATAGTCCTTCCGGGGCAGATTCGGTTCTCCGGTCCTTCAGGCGCCGAACGATGATCGGTTGATGTTGTAGGAAGATATGCGCAAGTAAAATAAGACTTAAGAAATGCGCAACATGATGTTCATCGGTTCTTTTATCTGAAAGATTTATAGGTCTTTAGGATTAAAAACGGGGATGAGGAGCCCTTGTGATGACATATTTAGCCGTTTTGAGGAAAGGAAGCTAAACAGGCTCAGACATGATTCAGTTAGGAGACATATGGGTCGTTTTGCATATGGAAAAGCCTCCGGAGACCCGACGCGGTCCCGGAAGCTTGGAGATGACGTATCGCGGATATCGGCTGCCGCCTGCCGGTCAAATGCGGCAAATTTCTTTCGGGCACAGCTCGCAATGGCAAATATCCTGCAGCATTTCAAGATCTTTGATGACGATCAGGCCGTTTTCATACTCGATTGCGTTTTTTTTGCGGAGATCGCCGAGCAGGCGGTTGACGCTTTCGCGCGTCGAACCGATCATGTTGGAAAGATCCGTATGGGTGATTTTTTTGTTGATCAAAATGCCGTCGCCACGCTCTTCGCCGTACGTGTTGCTGAGCCGGATCAGCGTCGAGCAGAGCGCGCCCGGCTTGCCGTACATCATCAGATCGCGGAATTTGGTCTGGGTCAGCCGGTGATGGATGCCCATCCATTTCATGAAATCGAGCGCAAAGTCGCAGTGCTGGCAGATCAGCGATTCCAGGTCTTTGTGATCGATGACGCCGACGACGCTTTCTTCCATCACTTCGGCGGTATAGGTTTGCTTATGGCTGAAAAAGGGGTCGGCATGGCCAACGATGTCCCCCGCCTGGTACATGTACAATATCAGCTCTTTGCCTTCATCCGTGGATTTGGTCAGCTGGACGCGTCCGCTTTTGACGTAATAGAGCTTATCCGAGCTGTCGCCTTCCCAAAACAGATGGGAGCCTTCGGGTACGGTACGGTCATGCATGACAGCCATCAGCCGATCCAGGTTTTGTTCGGAGAAGCAGCTTGCATTCCCGCGGGTTTCGATCACGTTCAGTTGGTTGCTCATACTCGTTATCCCCTTTATCTCTTTCATTTTTAAAATAAATTTTAAGTAAATTATAACCTGAAAAATTTGGTTTTTGGGGGTTTTGAAGCCCGAAAAAGTGTCGAAATTCCGAATTTGTGATTATTTTCACTTTATCGTGTGAAAAACATCACCTCCGGGCCTTACCCGGTTTTGTTATGATCGGGCCAGAGAGAAAAGTTTTCAAAAAACCCCGGAAGGATGAGAGACATGGCTGTTAAAAAAGAACCCGCAGCAACACCGAAACCGGCGCCGGAAGCGTATATCCAGACTCTGATCGACAGAGCCAACGAGGCGCAGCAAAGTTTCATGGACATGACGCAGGAGCAGGTGGACGAGGTCGTTCAGGCGATGGCCCTGGCGGGGCTCGACCAGCATATGCGGCTGGCCCGGATGGCCGTCGACGAAACCGGCAGAGGCGTATATGAAGACAAAATCACTAAAAACATGTTTTCCACCGAATACATTTACCACAGTATCAAATATGAAAAAACGGTAGGCGTCATCGAAGATAACCCGTATGAAAGCTATCAAAAAATCGCCGAACCCGTCGGCATCATCATGGGGATCACGCCGGTGACCAACCCGACGTCCACGACGATGTTTAAGGCGCTGATTTCGATCAAAACCCGCAACCCGATCATTTTCGGCTTCCACCCGTCGGCGCAGCAGTGCAGCCGAGAAGCGGCGAAAATCATGCTGGAGGCGGCGGTAAAGCACGGAGCCCCGGCCGGCTGCATCCAGTGGATCGAAGAGCCGAGCATGGACAAAACGAACGCGCTGATGAACCATCCCGACGTGGCGCTCATTTTGGCGACGGGAGGTTCGGGCATGGTGCGCGCCGCCTACAGCTGCGGCAAACCGGCTCTTGGGGTCGGTCCGGGCAACGTGCCTTGCTTCATCGAAAAATCGGCGGATATCGACCAGGCGGTCACCGACCTCATTTTGTCCAAGTCGTTCGACAACGGGATGATTTGCGCATCGGAGCAGGCGGTCATCATCGAGGAACCGATTTTTGAGGCCGTCAAAAAGAAAATGGTCGCAAACGGCTGCTACTTCGTCAATAAGGAAGAAACCGCTAAGCTGACGGCTGGCGCCATCACCCCGGAAAAATGCGCGGTCAACCCGGCCATCGTCGGCCAATCCGCCGTGAAGATCGCGGAAATATGCGGTTTTAGCGTGCCGGCAGGCACGAAAATTTTGGTGGCCGAAATCGAAGGCGTCGGTCCGAAGTACCCGCTGTCCGCGGAAAAACTCAGCCCGGTGCTGGCCTGCTACAAAGTCAAAAACGCGGAGGAGGGCATCCGGCGTGCGGCGGAGGTCGTCGCGTTCGGCGGCATGGGACACTCGTCGGTCATTCACTCGCATAACGAGGAAGTGATATCGGCGTTCGCGGACCGGCTGCAGACCGGACGGATCATCGTCAATTCGCCGTCGACCCACGGGGCGATCGGGGACATTTACAACACGAACCTGCCTTCGCTGACGCTCGGCTGCGGGTCGTACGGCCGGAATTCGACGTCTTCGAACGTCACCGCGGTCAATCTCATCAACATTAAAAGGGTGGCGCGCCGTACCGTGAATATGCAATGGTTCAAAGTACCGGATAAAATTTATTTTGAAAAAGGGGCAACGCAATATTTGGCCAAGATGCCGGACATCAGCCGGATCGCGATCGTGACCGACGAGATGATGGTGAAGCTGGGATATGTCGAAAGGGTCGAATATTTCCTGCGCCAGCGCCAAAATCCGGTCGTCATCGAAGTGTTTTCGGAAGTGGAGCCCGATCCGTCGACGGCGACGGTGGACAGGGGCACCGAGATGATGAGACGGTTCCAGCCGGACTGCATCATCGCGCTCGGCGGGGGCTCGCCGATGGACGCGGCCAAAGCGATGTGGCTGTTCTACGAATATCCGGACACCGATTTTTCGAACCTGAAACAGAAGTTCATGGACATCCGCAAACGGATCTACAAATATCCGCGCCTCGGGCAAAAGGCCAAATTCGTCGCCATTCCGACGACCTCGGGCACGGGATCGGAAGTCACCTCGTTTGCCGTCATCACGGACAAAAACCAAGGAAACACGAAATACCCGCTTGCGGACTACGAGTTGACGCCGGACGTCGCGATCGTCGATCCGGAGTTCGTGTACACGCTGCCGAAAACGGCGGTGGCCGATACGGGCATGGACGTGCTCACGCATGCGATCGAAGCGTATGTCTCGGTGATGGCTAGCGATTATACGGACGGCCTGGCGATCAAAGCGATCCAGCTCGTCTTCCAGTACCTTGAAAAGTCCGCGCTGACCGGCGACAAGATCGCCCGGGAGAAAATGCACAATGCCTCGACGCTGGCCGGCATGGCTTTCGCCAACGCGTTCCTGGGCATCAACCACAGCCTGGCGCATAAATGGGGCGGGGAATACCATACGGCCCACGGCCGGACCAATGCGATCCTGATGCCGCATGTCATCCGCTACAACGCGAAAAAACCGAGCAAGTTCGCGTCGTTCCCGAAATATTCGCATTTCGTCGCCGACGAGCGGTACGCGGAAATCGCGCGCATTTTGGGATTGCCTGCCCGCACGACGGAAGAAGGCGTAAACAGCCTGATTCAGGCCATACGGAAGTTGAACAAGGCGCTTGGCATTGAGGAATCGTTCCAGGAGCTCGGATTTGACGCCAAAGCGTTCGAAGCAAAGGTCGATTATTTGGCGGACCGCGCCTTCGAGGACCAATGCACGACGGCGAATCCGAAGCTGCCGCTCGTGTCGGAGCTGGCGGACATTTACCGGAACGCGTTTTACGGGCGGTTCGAAGAATAAGCGAAGCGGGAGCCGGCGGCGGATCGGGGAAGCGGGACGTATTTGCTTGATGACCGCGCCGCCCGCCTATCCCCGAACAGGCTGCCGCCCAATGCGGCCCGCATCCTTTGCAGGCGCGTCGAATCGACCTTCCCCTTAGGAGGACCGCCTGCAAAGTGATGTTTATCACAGCCGTTTTGCCGGAAGTTTTTTACACTGGACTTGTAAACGGGGATTTTGTCAAACATCCGAAAAAACGACTTTCGGTCCGCGATTTGATTTATGGAAGCGAAATCGTTTCGTTCCATAAAATGTACCCGGAAGCGGCTGCCATCGGATGCTGCAAAATCCTGAAGCAAGACCGCCGCATCGAGGAGAGCAAGCAGCATAAAAGCAGGATCAGATAGAGCAAGACAATAGCAAGATCAAATTTTCAATTAAGTGAAATAAATCACAAAAATTCCATCGATGCGGCATTTATATCCTCAAAAACGGAGGGATTCCAATGTCTGTGCTGGAACAAGACGTACACACCATGCCAACGGGCTGGCGGGGGTTCAAAAAAGGGAACTGGATGCGCAAAGTCAACGTGAACGACTTTATCGAGCGGAATATCCGCCCGTACCTGGGGGACGAGGGATTTTTGCAGGGGCCGACGGACGATACGACCGAGCTGTGGAAGATCGTCTCCGATCTGACGAAAAAGGAGAGGGAAAACGGCGGCGTCCTGGACGTCGACGTCCATACGCCTTCCACGATCCTGTCCCACGGGCCGGGATATTTGGACAAAGACAAGGAGCAAATCGTCGGCGTCCAGACCGACGCTCCGTTCAAGCGGTCCATTCAGCCGTTCGGCGGCATCCGCATGATGGTGGATGCATGCAAAGCGTACGGGTTTGAACTTCCGCAAGAGCTGATCGACCTATTCACGAACATCCGCAAAACCCATAACCAGGGCGTCTTTGACGCATACACGACCGAGATGCGGGCTGCGCGCAAAGCGGGCATCATCACGGGCTTGCCCGATGCTTACGGCCGCGGCCGGATTATCGGCGACTACCGCCGCGTTGCCTTGTACGGCGTCGATTTCCTCGTTGCGCAGAAAAAACAGGAGCTGCTCGAGCTTGAGGTGGACGCCATGGAAGAAGACGTCATTCGCCTGCGGGAGGAATTGTCCGAACAAATTCGCGCCCTCGGCGAGCTGAAGCGGATGGCCGAAATGCACGGATACGACATTTCCAAACCGGCGCAAAACGCCAAAGAAGCTTTCCAGTGGCTGTATTTCGGTTATTTGGCTGCCATCAAGGAGCAAAACGGCGCCGCGATGTCGCTTGGCCGCGTATCTTCGTTCCTCGATATTTACATCGAACGGGATCTGGAGGAAGGCACGCTGACCGAAACGCAGGCGCAGGAGCTCGTCGACCATTTCGTCATGAAGCTTCGCATCGTGAAATTTCTCCGGACGCCGGACTACAACGAGCTGTTCAGCGGCGACCCGACCTGGGTGACGGAATCGATCGGCGGGATGTCGGTCAACGGCCAAACCCGGGTGACGAAAAACAGCTTCCGTTTCCTGCATACGCTGTACAATTTGGGACCCGCGCCCGAACCGAACCTGACGGTATTATGGTCGGAGAAGCTGCCGGAAGCCTTCAAAAAATATTGCGCGAAGGTATCGATCGAGACCAGCTCCATCCAATATGAAAACGACGATCTGATGCGCCCGATCTACGGCGACGACTACGGAATCGCCTGCTGCGTATCCGCGATGCGGATCGGCAAGCAAATGCAGTTTTTCGGGGCGCGGGCCAACCTGGCGAAATGTTTGCTGTACGCCATCAACGGCGGCGTCGACGAAAAGTCCGGCGCGCAGGTCGGACCGGAATATCCGGCGATCACCTCCGAGGTCCTCTCGTACGACGAAGTGGTCAAACGGCTGAAGCCGATGATGGAATGGCTGGCAAAACTGTACATGAACTCGCTGAACGTCATCCATTACATGCATGACAAATATTGCTACGAACGCATCGAGATGGCGCTGCACGACCGGGACATCCTCCGTACGATGGCCTGCGGCATCGCAGGGTTGTCCGTGGCGGCCGATTCGCTGAGCGCGATCAAACACGCCAAGGTCCGGCCGGTCCGCAACGAACAGGGCATCGCCGTCGATTTCGAAATCGAAGGGGAATACCCATGCTACGGCAACAACGACGACCGGGTGGACCAAATCGCCGTCTGGCTGGTGGAAACGTTCATGAGCATGATCCGCAAACATAAAGCGTACCGGAACGCGCTGCCGACCCAATCGATTCTCACCATCACGTCGAATGTCGTATACGGCAAAAAAACCGGAACGACGCCGGACGGCCGAAAAGCGGGCGAGCCGTTTGCGCCTGGCGCCAATCCGATGCACGGACGGGACAAAAAAGGGGCGCTCGCTTCCCTCAGCTCGGTAGCCAAACTGCCTTACGAGGAAAGCCTGGACGGCATCTCCAACACGTTTTCCATCGTGCCGAAAGCGCTCGGCAAAGAGCCGGAGACCCGCAAATCGAACCTCGTATCGATGCTTGACGGATATTTCGGCAGCAAGGCGCATCATTTGAACGTCAACGTATTCGACCGCGAGCAGCTCATCGACGCGATGGAACATCCGGAAAATTATCCGCAGCTGACGATTCGCGTGTCGGGTTACGCCGTCAACTTCGTGAAGCTGACCCGGGAGCAGCAGCTTGACGTGATCAACCGCACGTTCCACGGATCCATGTAAGAAACGGGATAACAGGCGGGCTCCGGGCCTGCCGGAACCGATAGCGGATGCGGAAAGGGTGACTTCAATGATCAAGGGACATATCCACTCCATGGAAACCTTCGGGACCGTCGACGGGCCGGGCATCCGCTTTGTTCTTTTCATGCAAGGCTGCCTGCTGAAATGCCAATATTGCCATAACCCGGATACGTGGGCGCTGGACGGCGGCAAAGAAATGACGGTGGAAGAAGCGTTGTCCGAAATCGAGCCGTATTTGCCGTATTACCGGGCATCCGGCGGAGGCCTCACGGTTTCCGGCGGCGAACCTACGCTGCAGTCGCATTTTGTGGCGGAACTGTTTCAGGAAGCGAAAAAACGCTGGAACCTGCACACCGTGCTGGACAGCAACGGATTTAACGAAGCGGAGCGAATCCGCCGGCTGCTGGACGTCACGGACCTGGTGTTGCTGGACATCAAGCATATCGATGACGCCAAGCATATCCGGCTGACGGGCAAATCCAACGAACGAACGCTGCAGACGGCGAAGTGGCTGTCGGAGCACGGGCGCAGCATGTGGATCAGGCATGTATACGTTCCCGGCATCCACGACGACGAGGAGGATTTGCTCCGGCTCGGCCGTTTCATCGGCACGCTCCGCGGCGTCGAAAAGTTCGAAATCCTTCCTTACCACCAGATGGGCGTCTACAAATGGGAGGCGCTTGGCAAAACTTATCCTTTGCATGGTGTCCCGAGCCCTACCGACGATGAGGTCGAGCGGGCCTACCGCTTGATCGAAGCGGGGCGCAAGCAAACCGGAATCGGTTAACCGGGCCGGACCTGAAGAGCTCTTTTCTGCAAAAGAAAAGGGCTCTTTGTTCGATTTCTGCCGGGGGCAAGGCATTCGAGGAGGGGGCATTTTTGCGAAATTTCAAGCCCAGTAGAGATTTTTATCCCCAAAATAGCAGATTGTTGCACTAACCTTGATGTATACTCATTCTTATAATGAGAATTGAGAGATTTAAGGGGGATCAACGATGAAGGTCAAGAGAAGCTTGATTCTTTTGATATCGCTGTGCTTCGCTGCTTCATTCGTGTTGACGGCCTGCGAGAACGGAAGCTCGCCCGCGAATGAAAACGCATCCAACGGCAAGGGGGCCAAAACCGAAAAAAAGGCCGAACCCTTCGATCTGACGCTCCGTCACACCCAGGTCGGCAAAGACAAAGAGAAACGGTTTGCCATCCTGAACGACGTGGTCAAAAAGGTGGAGGCCGAAGTCGATGGGCTGACCTTCAGGCTGGACGGCGTCGATTCCGACGTGAACCGCAAGGAAAAACTTCGCGGCGAGATGGCGGCAGGCAATCCTCCCGATATTTTCGACCTGTTCGGCAGCCCCGATTCCGCGATGTACGCCAAACAGGGGAAGCTGCTGGATTTGACGCCCATCATCGAAGAATTGGGCATCAAGGACAAATTTTCTTCGCTGGACGCCTTTACGTACGAGGGAAGGGTGTACGGCCTGCCCATCGGCGGATCGGGCGAAGGTTTTTATTACAACAAGGCCTATTTCCAAAAAAAGGGCTGGAAACCGCCGGCCACGTTCGCGGAGCTGGAACGCATGCTGGCCGAGATCAAACGGGACGGCAAAACCCCGATCGCTGCCGCGTCCAAAGCCGGCTGGATTCCGCTGATGATCACCAACCATCTCTGGTCCCGTTACGCCGGCCCGGACATCACCGCGAAGTTTGCCACCGGAGAAGCCAAGTGGACCGACCCGAACGTCGTGAAGGCATTCGCCAAGCATAAGGAATGGAAGGACAAAGGTTACTTTACCGAAGGCGAGCTTGGTTTGGAGTATCCCGAATATACGGCCCAGTTTACGAGCGGCCAAGCGATTCTGATGTACGACGGCACCTGGAAATCGTCCGTGTTCAAGCAGGGGGAATCGGGGGCCGCGATGTTCGGGAAGGTGGGATTTTTTAATATGCCTCCGGTGGAGGGCGGCGTCGGGGACCAAACCGCGCTGATGCTGAATTTCAACAACGGTTACGGCTTTTCGGCCGCCGTCGCCAAGGATCCCCGCAAAATCGCCGCCGTAAAGTCCTTCATCAAAAACATGTTCAACGAAGACATGCAAATCCGCGGGCTCGTCGAAGACGGCGTGCTGCCGGCGATGAAGCTGGATGCGGCCGTGCTGGCTTCAAGCATCAACGACAATCTGATGAAGGAGATCGTTGACGTGATCGAAAAAGCCGATACGAAGTTCCCTGCGTTCGACGCCCTCGTTCAAGCCGACGTCACCTCGGAAATCAGCAACGTGCAAATCCAGAAGCTGATCAGCGGCCAAACGACGCCGGAGAAAATGGCCGAAGCGCTGCAGAAGGTGCAGGATGACGCCAATCAGGCGGCGGAATCCGCCAGGTAAAGGACCGTTTTTGCGGTTTGCCGGCACCGGCGTTGTCAGCGGCATGCCATGCCGCAGCGATCAAGTTACAGACTGCTGATTTTTGCAAAATACCGGATTTTGCAAATCTTGAGAAATGGAAGAGTGTCCATGAATTTGCGCAACAAGTTGTTTACGGCATTCGTCGTATTGATCATCGTGCCGTTATGCATACTGGGCGTCGTCACGTATATCGTATCGTCGCATTCGATCGAGGAAAAATACAGCCGCCAAACCGAATATTCGCTCAAATCGATCAGCTACAGCATCGGCACGGTGCTGCGGCAGATGGACAACGTGACCGACAACGGCATCGCCACCTCCGTTTTCCATATGGCGCTGGCCGCCAAAGACCCGTCCAAACAGGATTTGAACGAGGAGCAGCTCAGCCTGAACAACAGCCAGCGGAATTTCCGCAACCTGCTGTATAACCATCCCGCGATCAGCTACGCTTTTCTGTACAATTTGCACGGCGCCGTCGTGTCCGTGTTCACCAAGGAAAACTTCAAGACCATGCCTTTCGAGGATTTCAAAAAGCAGCCCTTGTACCGGGAAGTGTTGGAACTGAACGGGGTGCCCAAATGGATCGCGCCGCACGAGTATCCGGAATTGACCGGAACCGAACCGGTTTTTACGCAGATTCGCCTCGTCAAAGAGCTGAGTTATTTCAAAAACATCGGCATTCTGGTCGTGCAAATCAAAAACTGGGACATCGAGTCGATCTTCCGCAATTTGTCGCCGACGCAAAACATGCAGTCCACCCAGTTCCTGCTCGTCAACGACGACGGCCTCATTTTGTACGACCCGAACAAAACGCTGGAAGGAAAGCCGATCTCCTCCGTCATGAAAAAAACGGTCCGGTTCGGCTCCGGGTACCAGAGCTTCAAAACGGATTTCAACGATGAAAAAAGCATCGTTTCGATCTACCATATGGAGGATTATTCCTGGAACGTGGTCGCGGTGACGTCCTGGGCTTCCTTATCCAAGGAAACGCTCGTGTTTGCCCAGTGGTTCATCGGAATTACGCTGCTTTGCCTTCTGGCAGCCATCACGTTCAACATGGTGTTCATGAGAAGGATTACCGGCTCCATCGGGGTGATCGTCCGTTTCATGAGAAAGGTCGAAGGCGGCGATTTCAACGTTCAGGTCGAGGACCGGGGCAAGGATGAGCTGCATATTTTGGCAAAAGGCTTCAATGATCTGGTCGGCCAAATCAACAGCCTGTTCAAGCAGATCAAAACCGAGCAAAAGCAGAAAACGCAGGCCGAGCTGCGCGTGCTTCAGGCCCAGATCAAGCCGCATTTCCTGTTTAACACGCTGGAGTCGATCAACGTGCTCGCGATCCAGAACGAGGGCGTCAAGGTCAGCGAAATGGTGCACAGGCTGGGCAATATTTTGCGGATCAGCATTCAGGATAAGGAGGAAATTCCGCTCGACCAGGAAATCGAGCATTTGCGGAGTTATTTGGAAATCCAGAAGTTCCGGTTCGACGACCTGTTCGATTACGAGCTGGACATTCCGCCGGAACTCAGCCGGCGCAGCGTGCTTAAGCTCACCCTTCAGCCGCTCGTGGAAAACTGCATCCAGCACGGCTTCGAAGGCATTGCCTATAAAGGCCATATCCATGTTTCCTGCTGGACGGACCGGGGCCGCTTCATTTTGCAGGTACAGGACAACGGCATCGGCATGAGTCCGGAGCAGCTTCGGAAATTCGTTTACATGAAGAACGACAAGGAAGAGGAATCCGGCCGCAACGGCGATCAGGATCGGCATATCAATGAAGAGCGGAGGGGGCTGGGCGTAAGGAGCGTGGCCGACCGGATCCGGATTCATTACGGGGAGTACTACGGATTGTTCATTTGTTCCTCGCTTTTGACGGGAACGATCATTCAGTGCGTTTTGCCTGATGCCGAATGGAGGGAAAAAGATGATCCTTAACGTCATGCTTGTCGATGACGAGGCGCCGATCCTCAACAATTTGAAAAGCATCATTCCATGGAAGGAAATGAACATGCAGGTGCTGGCCGCCCGCAGCGGCAAAGAAGCTTTGGAGCTGTTCGACATCCACAACCCGGACATTATTTTATGCGACATCCGCATGCCGGTCATGGACGGATTGACCCTGATCGGGGAACTCCGGGAGAGGGGCTCCAAAGCGGAGATCATTTTGCTTACGGGTTACCAGGAGTTCGAATACGCCAGGGCCGGGATCAAATACAAGGTCCGCGACTACATCTGCAAGCCGATCCATTACAAAGAGCTCGAAAACACCATCCGGGCCGTCGGGGAGCAAATCGTTCAGCAGCGGTTGAAGGATCCTTTCCAGCAGACGGTATCCCGCATCGAGGAGACGGAAGGGCAGCAGAGCGCGAGGAAAAACCCGCAGCAGCTCATGGCCGAAGCCGTGGCGTACATTGCAAGCAAGCTGGATACGGATTTGGGGATCGAAGAGCTTGCCGGGCATCTGGGAATCAGCTGCAGTTATTTCAGCCTCCTGTTCAAAAACCATCTGGGCATGACCTTTGTGGAATACGTTACCGGAAAACGCATCGAGGCCGCGAAATATTTGCTGCTCCACAGCGACAAAAGCATCACGCAGATCGGCGCCGGCATCGGCTACCATGAGCGGCGGTATTTTACGAAGGTGTTTCAGCGGCATACCGGCATGACGCCGTCGGAATTCCGCGATCAGGCCAGAAGTATCCCCATGGGCTGATTTCCGTTATGATAGAAATGTTGGAAAAGCAAGGATTGCATCAAAGCGTTTGGTTGGAACTTATTTTTACGTTAATCAAAGGGAGTGCAGAGAAAAATGGATCTATCTACAATGACGCTGGAGCAAAAAATCGGCCAAATGTTCATCTGCGGATTTCATTCGTTGGTACCGGACGACCAGATCAAGAAGCTGATTCAGGAGCACCATTTGGGGGGAGTCATCTATTTTCGCCGGAATATCGGCGACCCCGAGCAGGTAGCGAACCTTTCGGCTTCGCTGCAAAAGCTTTCCGCGGATCAAGGGAACCTGCCCTTGTGGATCGCCATCGACCAGGAAGGCGGCATGGTGGCGCGGATCGACCATAAGAGAGTGAGCCGGATTCCCGGCAACATGGCGCTGGGAGCCACGGGCAACCCCGATTACAGCTATGAGGTATCGCGGGTCAGCGCCGAGGAACTGCTTCAGCTTGGCATCAACATGAACTTTGCCCCGTGCCTCGACGTCAACAACAATGCCCGCAATCCGGTCATCGGCGTCCGGTCCTTCGGGGAAGATCCGGAGCGGGTCGCCGAACACGGGGTGGCCGTCATCAAGGCGTTTCAGGAAAAGGGGCTGTCCGCAGCCGCCAAGCATTTTCCGGGGCACGGGGACACCAACGTCGACAGCCATATGGGACTGGCAACGGTTGAGCATGATTTGGACCGTTTGCAGCAGGTTGAGCTGAAGCCGTTCATCGAAGCGATCCGAGCAGGGGTCGACGTGATCATGACCGCCCACGTCATTTTCCCGGCCATCGAACCGGAGCGAATCCCGGCCACGTTGTCCAGATCGGTGCTGACCGGACTGCTGCGCGAGGATTTGGCCTACGACGGCATTATCGTGACCGATTGCCTGGAAATGCATGCGATCGCCAAATTTTTCGGCATCGGGGAAGGAGCGGTCAAAGCGATCGAGGCCGGAGCGGACGTCGTGCTCGTCAGCCATACGCTGAACGATCAGATCGAAGCGATCGAAGCCATCAAACATGCCGTGCGGACGGGAAGAATCAGCGAAAAAACGATCGACGCCGCCGTGACGCGCATTTTGGCGCTCAAAAACAAACGGCTGGCCGGCCTGAAAACTTCGGATGCGCCCGCACCGGCGGTATTTGTCGAGAGACACGAAAAACCCGAAGTGGACCGCCTTTTAAAGGAAATTTCCCTGAAGAGCGTAACGCTCGTCAAAGATCGCGGGCAGCTGCCGCTTCAAGCCGAAGCGCCGGTACTGGTCATTTGGCCCGAATTGCGGTCCGAGACGCAGGTCGACGAGCCATGGACGGAGTTCGTCACCCTTGGGGACGCATTATCCAGCCATCTGGAGCAAGTTCAGGAAATCGTCGTCAGCGCCGAGCCGGATGAGCAGGAGATCGAACGGGCCCTTTCCGCCGCGGCGGGCTTCAGCCAAGTGGTTCTGGTGACGTATACGGCGGGAAGCGCGCTGCCCGAAGGGCAACGCCTGCTGGCCGAGAAGCTGATGGAGCAGAAACATGACAAGCTGGTGGCCGCTTCCACCCGGAATCCGTATGATCTGAACGAAATTCCGTCCATGCCGGCTTATCTGTGCTGCTACGAAAACACGCCTTATTTCATGGAAGCGCTGGCGTCCGTGTTGGCGGGAAAAAGCAAAGCCGAAGGCAAACTTCCGGTCAGCCTGGATTTGCAGGGCGCTCACTAAAGCAACCGACAATACTTTAATAGTAGTCATGGACATGATTGACGGAGGGTTCCTTCATTCCGGGAATCTTCCGTTTCGTTTTTTGGGAACCCTGCGTCTTGTATTGTTTTTAACAAGTTGAGCAGGATATTTTTGCGGAAAATTGGCCATAAAACGAGAATTGTCCTATTTGAAAGATAAGCCGTTTGACATTTTTCTTATTTTGCTTGAAAACGGTTAGAAACTTTTTAACGGAAACTGCGTCTAATACTATGTCTGTTTGAGGGCGAGATAGAAAAATGGGAGTGTAAAGGAGTCTCTGTACATGAATTTCAAGAAACTGACAATGATTGCTGTGTTAGCTGCGGCGCAAACGGCGCTTGTCGTTCCGGCCGCCGGCGCGGAAGGAGCGGGCACAGGTTCAATCGAAACGGTTCAAAACTTCACCATGAATGCAGCTGACGGCGCGTCTGGCGTCCAGCAGGACGGCGGCCAAGCAGCAGGAATGGCAAGCAATTCCCTCAGCGGGGATCAGAAAAACGAAGTTGCAGGAAAAGAACAAGCAGTAACGGAAGGAACAACAAACCAGGCAACAACAAATCAAGGAACGACAAACCAGGGTACGACAAACCAAGGGGCAACCGGCCAGAGCACGCCGGGCACGACGAACGGAACTCCGGCGGATAACTCCGGCAAAACGGAAGATGCCCAAACAGGCAATGTTCAACCAGGGGATGCCCAAACCGATCCGGCGTCGCAGAACGGAAGCAAGAATGCTTCGGACCCGACCGGAGAGCAGGGTGACGATAAATCGACCGGTGACGTGAACGGCCAAACCGGAACCGTAACGGATCAAGGCCAATCCGGGGGAACTCCGGTAACGTTCTCCGATCCGCTGCAAGCAGGTCCCGATCAGCTGATTCTGATGATGAACAGCAACAAAATGTACCAGAACGGAAAGCTGTATCTTGCAGGCCAACCGATGGCCGTCAAAAACGGGGTTTCCTACGTGGCCATCCGGGCTATGGTAGAGCGTGCAGGACTTAAGCTTACATACGACAACAAAACAAAAGAAACGATTATCATGAAAGACGGGAAGGAACTCCGCTTCAAAACGAACAGCAACGTGTATCGCGTTGACGGCGTTCCTACGAATATGAAAGGCCCGGCGTATCAGCAAAAAAACGTGTTTATGGTTCCGTTGACCTCCATTACTCAAGCGCTGAACATTCCATATACGGTCGATCAGCCGAATAAGAGAGTCATTTTGACGTTGTCCTCGAAGCCGGTTGCCGCGTTTACCGTATCGCCTAAGGATATTTTCGCGGGAGAAACGACGGTGACGTACACGACCCAAACGAAAGTTGCGGACGGACGGGAAATCGTGGATGAACGTTGGGAAGGCAAGGAGGACGTATTCCAGGAGCCGGGTCAACACACGATTACGCACTACGTGCAAGACTCGAGCGGACAATGGAGCGAACCTTACACGGTTACCGTCAACGTCCTGAAGCCGAACGAACCGCCGGTCGCCAACTTTACGACCGATAAAGAAGAATATAAGATGGGCGAAAAAGTAACGATCACCGATCTGAGCACCGATGACGAGGATGCGATCGTAAGCCGCGAGTGGCTGAACGGCCGCAAGGCATTTTTTACGCCGGGTCCGGTGACCATCCGCTTGATCGTGACCGACAAACATGGCGCGACCAGCGAGTTCCAGAAAACGATCAACATTACGAACGAAACGCTGTATACCGAAGATCAGTTCAACAAGCTGTTTACGGACGTAGGGGACAAATTTACGTTTGACGGCTCCCAAGTTCCGTCATGGAAAAACCTGCAGTACCAGATTTCCTCGGAAGCGTCGACCCTGATCCGCAGCAACAGTCCGGAAACCGTATATCAGGAAGGAATCCTGTATCGCGAAACCGGCCTTGGCGCTACCCGTTTCATGATTCACCACGTCAATTCGACCGGTAAAAACATGAAGCTGTACGTGATCGCGACCAACACCTATACGGATGCGCCTGCGCAATTGACGTTTGAGAATTTCGGCATGGGCGGTCCTAACCCGTATCCGACGTTGACCGGCAAGGTTTCGACGGAGCGTTATTTCCAAACGATGCAAAACCAATCGGCCCGTCAGGTCGTCACCCTGGCGCCGGGCGAAAGCAAGGTCATCATGCCGGACATCAGCAAAATCAAAATGAAGCAAGGGGATACCATTTCCGTGCTTTCCGATGCATTCAGCGATCTTCCGATCCAGTACACGTTCATCATGATCGACGAAAACAAGGATCCGCTGAAAACACTGCCGTTTTTGACGAACCTGGAGCGGGACGTTCATAACCGCGGAACCTATCCGGACTCCACCCGTTTGATCCGGTATGACGATGTTGTCGGCGATACTCCGTCCCGTCTGGTGCTCGGGGATGACAATCAGGATCCAAACCTGAGAGGTCTGGATGGCATCTATGGAACGGAAGCCTCGAACGCGGGCAACTTCGGCGTCTTGTATAAAATCACGTTAAGCCGGGTAGCTCCGCATACGTTGATCACGCTGAATCCGCGCGGAGGTTTGTACACGGGCGTGGTGCTGGTGAACGGCCAGCCTGTACAGGTTGCCAAAAACGTGTCCGTCAATGCGCCGCATGAAGCCAGCGTATTGTACCGCACGGGTAACGGCGAAGAAAACGTGGAAATTTGGTATACCGCTGCCTCGGGCAGCAACCTGCCGATCAACTTGCTGTTTACGCCGCTGCCTGAAGTCAAAACGCCTTAAGGCGTATAGTTGGTCAATTCAACGAAATCCGATCATTTCAGATGAAACCGAAAACTGCCTTTATATCCGATGATATAGAGGCAGTTTTTGCAATCAAGGGGATCGTGTATCCCTAACCTAAACAGGATCGATTTAAGCGTCGATATGGATCAGAGGAACGGGGGAAGACGTATGAAACGGTTGATCGTTATGTCCGGCGTTTTGGCCATTGCTTTTTTGTTAACGGCGGCGGCCGTACGTGCCGACGAACACGGTTCAGGGAACCGGAAAATCCCGGGAGAAGAAGTCGCATCCGTTAAGCTGGTGGGCGGAAAACCCGGGGATGAACTGCGGGGAACGATTTGGACGAAGGATGACCCGATCATCGCCCAAATGACGGGGTGGCTTCAAGCAGCCGAACCTGTCCCGGGTCAAACGGAATATGGGCGGCACGGTTACCCGATGGCTGCCGAGCTTACGACCGAACATCAACAAAAGATGAGGGTTGAGCCGGCGTATGATTGCGTTTCGGTTACGAATCCGGACGGCAGCGGCATGAAGACCTGCACGCCGGCGGAAAACGAAATCGTCGTCAGCCGCGGCCAAGAAAAACAAAGGGTCATTTCCCCGGAAATGTACGAATGGCTGCTTGCCGGATATCAATACGAACATCGCGCCGCCGAATAGATAAAATCCCCAAGGTCATTTTTGAAAATTCACAAAAAAGCCTTCCCGTCATGTAATGGGAAGGCTTTCGTGCATTTAAAAAGGTTGCTTTTTAAGAAATCGTAGCCGGATCATTCAAGGCTGAAGGCGATTTAGCCTTATGAGCTTCGGCTTCGCCACAGCAAATAAATGAAAAACGGAGCGCCCACCGCCGAAGTGAAAACGCCGACCGGAATGTCGAGCGGGGGGACAAGGTTCCGGGCCAGCAAATCGGCGAGAACGACGATCAAGGCCCCGCATAAGGCGCTTGCCGGAAGCAGCGAGCCGTAGGAAGATCCGATCAGTTTCCGGGCGATATGCGGCGACAGCAGCGCAACAAAGCCGATGGCCCCGCCGACGGAAATGCCTGCCCCCGCCAAACCAACCGCAATAAAGATGAGCATCGTCCGGTCTTTTTCGACGCTGCTCCCCGCGCCGGCCGCAAGGTCGTCGCCAAGCTGGAGCATGTTGATGCGGCGGGATAACGCCAGGCTTAACAGGCCTAACACGATAAACCACGGCAGCAGCATGTTGACGTGCTTCCAGGAGCTGCCGTATACGCTGCCCAGCAGCCAGTTAAAAGCTTTTTGCGCGACGTCAGTCGGGCCGGTCACCAGAAGCATGGTCGACAGCGACGAAGCGACGGCCCCGATTCCGACCCCGACAAGCACCAGCATCAAAGGGTTGACTCCTTTTTTCCACGACAGGAAATAAATGAGCAGGGTCGTCAAGGTCGCTCCGATGAAGGCTGCCGGAGGCAGCCAAAAGATGCTTGCCGAAGGAACCAGGGTAATGATGGCCGTTGCCGCAAGCGAAGCGCCGCTGGTTACCCCCATGACGTCCGGGGAAGCGAGCGGATTGCGGATCAACCCCTGCGTGATGGCGCCGGACATGGCCAGGCATGCTCCGACCATGGCTCCGACCAACACCCGCGGCAGGCGCAGCTTCTGCACGACCACGACGTCCAATGCATTGCCTTGTCCGAAAATGCCCTGCACGACGGCCCAAGGGTTTACGTATTTCGTGCCAAAGCCGATGCTTACGATGACGGCAAGCAATAGCAAAACGGCGAGGCTGGTCAAGACGGTTATTTGTTTTCGGCTGGTCAGAAAGGAAATCCGGCTGCCCCTCATCCGAATGGCGATCGGTTCTTTGGATTTATCGGAACGGCTCATTTTTTTAACAGCCCCTTTCTGGCAGCGTGAATAAAGAAAGGAACGCCGATGATGGCAGTCATGACGCCGATCGGGATTTCCCGAGGCATGGCGATGAAACGTGCCGCGATGTCGGCGAGAAGCAATAAGATGCCGCCCATCGCCGCGCTGTACGGAATCAGCCAGCGGATGTCCTTGCCGACGACGGTTCGCGCGATGTGGGGGATGACGAGACCGAGAAAACCGATCGGGCCGGCCACGGCAACGGAGCTGCCTGCCAGGACAACGATCAGCACGCCCATCGTAAGCTTGAGCAGCGCGGTTTTTTGCCCAAGGCTTTTGGCGACGTCGTCGCCCAGCATCAGCGTGTTGACCGAAGAGCTGATCAGGATGGAAACCACCCATGCAGCAAGCATATACGGAAGCAGGCGAAGCAATATATCCAGGCTTCTGCCTTCGACCGATCCGGACATCCAGAAGAGGACCTCTTCCATCGCGCGCCCGCTAATGATGAGCATGCCGTTGGTCATGGAACTGCAAAACGCGGTGATGGCCGCGCCGGCCAGCGTAATTTTCAGCGGCGTGAGCCCTTGCCGCCCGGCGGAGCCGAGCACGAAAACGAACAGGCAGCTGACGCCCGCGCCCATGAAGGCGATCCAAGTAAAAGAAGTGAGCGAGCTGACCCCAAAAAGCACGAAAGAAGCGACCACGAACAGGGAAGCTCCCGCATTGATGCCGAAAATGCCCGAGTCGGCCAGCGGGTTTTTGGTCAAGGATTGCAGCAGCACCCCGCAAATGCCGAGGCTGCCTCCGACAAACGCCGCGATCAACGCCCTGGGCACCCGGACTTCGCGCACGATCAGATGCTCCGTGCTTCCGTTGTAGGACGTGAATGCCTCCCATACTTGACGCCAAGCGGTGGCATGGACGCCGAACAGGATGCTGGCCGCGACGCAGAGCAGCAGGAGGATGATCCCGGCGACCAATCCGATCCATTTATATGTAGTTTTTTGCAGCCAAACCGTCTGCAAGGCAGATCCCTCATTCCTATCAGGCAAATAAACAACATCTAAAAGTGTAAGGGGAGGGATGAAACTTGTCAATGAATATCATTCTCATTTGAGGCAGGCAATGAAAGGGGATTCGCATACGGAAGTCCGATGTTTTCTCTCCGTTGTTGACAAGCCAAAGCGTTATCGATTAGGATAAGATTCGATACTGATAATCATTATCAGAGAATTCGAAGGGGAGACATAGATCATATGAAAAAGTGGAACGGAATCATACTTATGCTTCTGGCAGCGGTACTCGTTTTGTCCGCCTGCGGCAGCGGCAGCGGAAATACCGCGGGCACGGGAAGCGAAAGCGGAAATAAAGAGGCGGAGCAAAGCACGGACAATGCGAAACGCACCGTCGAGACGATCATGGGCAAGGTCGAAGTGCCGGCTCACCCGCAGCGTGTCGTCGTTCTGACCAACGAAGGCACCGAAGCCCTTTTGTCGCTTGGGATCAAACCCGTCGGAGCCGTTAAATCCTGGACCGGGGATCCATGGTATCCGCATATCAAGGACCAGATGCAGGGCGTAGAAAACCTGGGCGAAGAAGGCCAGCCGAACGTGGAGGCCATCGCCGCATTGAAGCCGGACCTCATTCTGGGCACGAAAATGCGCCAGGAAAAAATCTATGACCAGCTGTCCGCGATCGCGCCGACCGTCTTCTCCGAGACGCTGCGCGGCGAGTGGAAGGAAAACTTCAAGCTGTGGGCGGATGCCGTCAATATGAAGGACAAAGGCGACGAAGTCCTGGCCGCATACGACAAGCACGTGGCCGACCTGAAGGCGGAACTCGGCGACAAGCTGAAAACGAAAGTGTCCATGGTCCGTTTTATGCCGGGCAAAGCCCGTATTTATTACAGCGACACGTTCTCGGGAATCATCCTGAATGAGCTTGGGTTCGCCCGTCCGAAAGCCCAGGAAAAACAAGGTTTCGCCGACGACGTAGGCAAAGAGCGCATCCCGGAAATGGACGGCGACATTCTGTTCTATTTCACGTATGAAACCGGCGACGGCAAAGGAAGCGAAATGGAAAAAGAATGGACCAACGATAATCTGTGGAAAAACCTCGATGTCGTGAAAAAGGGCAATGCCCATAAAGTCGACGACGTCATCTGGAACACGGCAGGCGGCGTTCTCGCGGCAAACCTGATGCTGGATCAGCTGAAAACTTATTTCGTAAAATAAAGAAAAAAACATTCAGAAAGTCGACAAAAAGAGGCTTTCCCGAAGAGCAAGCCGCAGCTTGCCGCGGGGGAGCTTCTTTTTTTTGTTGCGGGACGGATCCTGCTTCAAACGTTCTTGCTTGGGCAGCGGAAGCAGGTGCTTCGATTGACTGTCATGCCGTTTTGAGGCATTATTAAAAGTATTAACATGCCGCAAAATTCGATCGATTTTGAGGAAAGCGGCAAAAGCGAAGACAATGCTTTTTGCGTTGATCTCGACGGGAGGATGAGCGTAATGCTTTCGACGGACCAGATCATTAACGCCATGTCGGAACAGGGACTGCGCATTACCGACCAGCGGAAGACGCTCGCCGGATTGTTTGGCGAACATGCGGGGTATTTGTCGGCCAAGGACGTTTATGAGTATATGTGCAAAAAATATAGCGGTTTAAGCTTTGATACGGTATACCGGAACCTCAGGGTCATGCAGGAGCTTGGCGTCCTGGAGCAGGTCGTCTTTGAAGACGGCATCAAATTCAAGGCCAGCTGCAGCGAGGATCACCATCATCACCACATGATCTGCCTGCAGTGCCAGCGGACGTATCCGATCCATTTCTGCCCCGTGCAATTTACGGATGCTCCCGAACAATTTCAAGTCGTGACGCATAAATTCGAAGTGTTCGGATATTGTAAGGACTGCCAGCATGCCGTGCCGGACGAGGCGGGCTCCGGTGCCTCCAAAACCGCCGGAGGGCGATAAGATGGGCATTTCCCGGAAAGCGGTTCAAGGCCCGATCCGGTTCTACCGCAAATTCATTTCGCCGCTCAAGCCGCCGACCTGCAGGTTTTATCCGACCTGCTCGGCTTACGCCTTGGAAGCGATCGAAGTGCACGGGGCCTTAAAAGGCTCCTGGCTGGCGGCCAAACGGATCGCCAAATGCCAGCCGTTTCACCCCGGTGGACTGGATCCGGTCCCGCCGCGCAAGGAAAAAGGCGGCAATCACGGGAGCAGCGCCGGACGCCTCACTTGACTTTGGCAGGTTCGGTTCAGTATATTAAGGAATATATGGCATTTCCGACGAACGGATGAGTAAGAAAATGTCCGCTTAGCTCAGAGAGCCGGGGGAGCTGCAAACCGGTCTAGGCGATTTTCCGAAGATGGTCCCGGAGGAACTGCTTTCGAGCGGAGCGGACGTTGACGTCCGGCTGCGTAAGGATGCGGCGTGTTCCAGCGTTAATGGATGGTCACTGGCGGCTGCCGGGAACCGATGGAGCCTGTCTTCCGGGAGGAAGCGGGGAAATTGGGTGGTAACACGTGAGAGAACTCTCGTCCCATAGCGGGGCGGGATTTTTTTGTTTTACAGGGATTTTGCGAAATCCAAAAAGCGACTTTGCCAAATCCTGATTCAGGAAAATATCAGTATGTGGAGGATGACAAACCTATGTCCGAAAAAAAGACGTTTTATTTGACGACGCCGATCTATTACCCGAGCGACAAGCTGCATATCGGCCATGCCTACACGACGGTGGCCGGCGATGCCATGGTCCGTTACAAAAAGCTTCGCGGCTATGACGTGCGTTATTTGACGGGAACCGACGAGCACGGGCAAAAAATCGAACGCAAAGCAGCCGAAGCGGGCAAAACGCCGCAGCAGTTCGTCGACGATATCGTGGCGGGCATCAAGGAGCTGTGGAAAAAACTCGACATCTCCAACGACGATTTTATCCGCACGACCGAACCGCGCCATACGAAAGTCGTGCAGGAAGTGTTTGAACGCCTGCTTGCGCAAGGCGACATCTACAAAGGCGAATACGAAGGCTGGTATTGCACGCCGGACGAGTCCTTTTTCCTGGAAAGACAGCTCGTGGACGGCAAATGTCCGGACTGCGGACGTCCCGTGGAGCGCGTAAAAGAGGAAAGCTACTTCTTCCGCATGAGCAAATACGTCGATCGTCTGCTTCAGTACTACGAAGAGCATCCGGATTTCATTCAGCCGGTTTCCCGCAAAAACGAAATGATCAACAATTTCATCAAGCCGGGTCTTGAAGATTTGGCCGTTTCCCGGACGACCTACGAATGGGGCGTCAAAGTCAAAAGCGATCCGAAGCATGTCGTTTACGTATGGATCGATGCCCTGCTGAACTATGTCACGGCGCTCGGCTACGGCTCGGAGGATACGTCGTTGTTCGATAAATATTGGCCTGCGGACGTCCATCTCATGAGCAAGGAGATCGTCCGTTTCCATACGATTTATTGGCCGATCATTTTGATGGCGCTGGATCTGCCGCTGCCGAAAAAAGTGTTTGCGCACGGCTGGCTTTTGATGAAGGACGGCAAAATGTCGAAATCCAAAGGCAACGTCGTGGACCCGGTGACGCTCATCGACCGCTACGGCCTGGACACGCTGCGTTATTACCTGCTTCGCGAAGTGCCGTTTGGCGCGGACGGAACCTTTACGCCCGAAAGTTTTGTGGAACGCGTCAATTCCGATTTGGCGAACGACCTCGGCAACCTGCTGAACCGTACCGTTGCGATGGTCGACAAATATTTCGACGGGCGGGTGCCTGAGTACAAATCCGGCGTCACCGCATTCGACGGCGAGCTTGAAGATGCAGCAAAAGCCGTATATCAAAAGGTCGAAGAAGCCATGGAAAACATGGAGTTTAGCGTCGCTTTGACGGCGATCAGCCAGTTCATCAGCCGCAGCAACAAATACATCGACGAAACCCAGCCTTGGGCGCTCGCAAAAGACGAAAGCAAACGCGGCGAATTGGCTTCGGTCATGACGCATTTGGTCGAAAGCCTGCGCATTGCCTCGATTCTGCTGCAGCCGTTCCTGACCCAGGCGCCGCGCAAAATTTGGGAGCAGCTGGGCATTCAAGAAGGCGAACTGACCGCGTGGGACAGCGGAAAAACATTCGGTTTGATTCCGGCCGGCACGCAGCTGGTCAAAGGCAATCCGATCTTCCCGCGGCTGGATGCGGAGCAGGAAATCGCCTATATTAAGGAAGCGATGACCGGCGGCGCGCCTGCCGCAAGCGAAGCGGAAACGGCTAAAGCCGAAACGCCGGCCGCGGCGGAAGCGCCGGAGCTCAAAGAAGAGATCGGCATCGAGGACTTCGCCAAAGTCGAGCTGCGCGTCGCGCAGGTCATCGCCGCCGAACCCGTCAAAAAAGCCGACAAATTGCTGAAGCTCCAGCTCGACCTTGGCTTCGAACAACGCCAGGTCGTTTCCGGCATCGCCAAATTTTATAAGCCGGATGAGCTGGTCGGACGGAAGGTCATCTGCGTGACGAACCTGAAGCCGGTCAAGCTGCGGGGCGAGCTGTCGCAAGGCATGATTTTGGCGGCCTCCCAAGGCGACCAACTGACCTTGGCCACCGTGCCTGACGGCATGCCGAACGGAGCCGTAGTCAAGTAATCGGCCCCAAACGGTCTGAACAAGAGTATATCTAGGGAATAATAAGACGGAGTACCTTTGCAGCCATAAGGTATTCCGTCTTTTTTTGCCTGGGTGTTGACAAGTTTTCAAAGCCCATTCTATAATTTGTTAGTAAAAATTACGATTAAGGAAGGTTTTAGTCAGGTGAAAAAAACATGGAGGCTTAGAAGCGGGGCGGTCGGGCTGATCGTGCTGATCGTCATGCTGGCGGCAGGCTGCGGTCCGCAGAGCCAAGGGAAAATCGTTGAAGGCAAGGTCAATGTGGTGACTACCTTTTACCCGATATACGAATTTGCGAAAGCGATCGGCGGCGAAGACGCCAACGTCATCAATTTGCTGCCGGCGGGCGTCGAACCCCATGATTGGACGCCGCGAAGCCAGGACATCGTCAATACGTCGAAAGCGCAGCTGTTTTTTTATAACGGCGCCGGACTGGAAGGATGGGTTCCGCAGTTTTTGAAGGGGCTGAACCGGGACAGCCAGGTGAAGGCTTACGAGGTCAGCCGGGGCATCAAGCTGATCGAAGCAAACGAAGAGGACGAGCATGAACACGAGCATCAGGAAGGCGCAGGGCACAGCCATCAGCATCATGTCGATCCGCACACGTGGGTAAGCCCGAAATCGGCGCTGATCATGGCGGAAAACATGAAAAACAGTTATATTGAAGCCGATCCGGCCCACAAGGATGCTTATAACGAACGTTATTTGAATTTGAAGAAACGTCTTGAAGAATTGGATCGTGAATTCGCCTCCCAGCTCGGCAAGATGCCGCGCAAGGAGATCGTCGTGTCCCACGAGGCTTTCGGTTATCTGGCGCGGGATTACGGTTTGACGCAGCATGCCATTATGGGCCTTTCTCCCGATGCGGAGCCGCGTTCGCGGGATTTGCTGGAGCTGTCGAACCTCGTGAAGGAAGAAGGAATCCATTATATCTTTTTCGAAGAGCTCGTTTCCGATAAACTGGCCAAAACGCTGGCTTCCGAAACGGGGGCGGAAGTGCTCGTGCTGAACCCGGTCGAAGGTTTGACCGAAGATCAGCTGAAGCGCGGCGACGATTATTTTTCGCTCATGCGCAATAATTTGGCGAATCTGATTTTGGCGCTGCAGGAATAGGAGATTCCGGCAGCGATTCCTATGAGAAAGGTGGAGATCCACTATGTTTACGCCGAACCTCGAAGATTGCCATCAGCCCGTGGTGGAACTGGAGCATGTTTCTTTTTCCTACCGGGGCCAGCAGGTCATCTCCGATTTAAGTTTTTCAGCCAAAGAACGGGATTTCGTCGGCATTATCGGGTCCAACGGCGCGGGCAAATCGACGCTGCTCCGGATGATCGTCGGGCTTTTGCCTGCGGGGGACGGGCAGATCCGGCTGTTCGGCCAGCCGATCCGCAAGTTCAAGGACTGGGAGCGGATCGGTTACGTTCCGCAAAAAAACGCGTTTAATCCTTTATTCCCGGCCACGGTGCGCGAGGTCGTGATGTCGGGCTTGTACAATAACAAAACGCTGTTTAGAAGAGTCGGCAAAAGCCAGCAGCAAAGATGCGACGACGCGATGGAGGTCATGGGCATCGAATCGATCGCCGGCAAAAAGATCGGGGAGCTGTCCGGAGGCCAGCAGCAGCGCGCCTTTCTGGCAAGGGCGATGATCAATCGTCCGGATTTGCTCATTTTGGATGAGCCTACCGTCGGCATCGACGCCAAAACCCAGGCCGACTTTTTCGAGCTCGTCACGCATATGCACCAGCATCACCACATGACGTTCCTGATGGTTTCGCATGATATGGGGATGGTCGAAAGTTACCTGGGCCAAGAGCCCAAACAGCAGAACGGCAGCATCAATTTTTACGTCCGGCATTCCCATGATATTCAAAATTGCGAGGTTCCGGATTTGCAGCATTCGTTGTCTTGACCCGGAGCCGAAAGCAATTTGCGAGAAGGAGTCGTTTGAATGGTTATCGATATTATGCTAAGTGATTTTTTTCAGCGGGCGCTTGCCGGGGGGATCTTGATCGGCATTACCGCTCCGCTGATCGGGATATTTTTGGTGCTGCGCAGGTTATCCATGATCGGTGATACGCTTGCGCACGTCACGATTGCCGGGGTGGCGCTCGGTTTTTTGATCGAGGTGTACCCGCTTGGCGCAGGCCTTGTCTTTGCGGTTGTCGCGTCGTTTGCGATCGAAAAGCTCCGGAAAGCTTATAAAAGCTACGCCGAGCTGTCCATTGCCATCATCATGTCCGGCGGCGTCGCGCTGGCTTCTTTGTTTTTTACGCTCGGTATGGGTTACAATACAGATGTGATGAGTTATTTGTTCGGAAGCATTTATACCTTGGATACGCAGGATTTATACGTGGTCGGTGCCGTTACGGTGGTCGTGGTCGCGGTGGTCGCCCTGTTTTTCAAAGAGTTTTTCCTGCTCAGCTTCGAGGAGGACGCCGCAAGCGTCAATGGGCTGCCGGTGCGTTTGCTTAACATGCTGATCACGGTTTTGACCGCGCTCGTCATCAGCACGGCCATCAAAATCGTCGGGGCGCTGCTCGTGTCGGCTTTGCTGACGATACCGGTCGCCATCAGCCTGCTGATCGCGCGCAGCTTCAAATCCTCCGTCATCTTATCCGTGGTCATTTCCGAAATCGCCGTCATTATCGGGCTCGTCATCGCCGGCATTTGGAATTTGGCGCCTGGGGCCACCATCGTGCTCCTGCTGATTCTGCTTCTCGTGTTAACCATGGCCGGCAAAAAAGGACTTTCGGTTTAACCTAGATTAGGGGGTACGGCCTTGTCGAACTTGAATATCGGTATCGCGTTTTTGGCGGGACTGGCTTCTTTCATTTCTCCTTGCTGTCTGCCGCTATATCCGTCCTATTTGTCTTATATTACGGGCATGTCGGTGCAGCAGCTTAAAACGGAGCAAAACAAAAGGGAAGTCCGGTTCCGGACGATGACGCATACGCTCGCATTTATTTTGGGTTTTTCGGTAGTGTTTTACACCCTTGGGGTGAGTGCAGGTTTTTTAGGCAGCTTTTTTTACAACAATCGGGATCTGATACGCCAGCTTTCCGCCATTTTGATCATTTTGATGGGACTTTTCCTTATCGGTATCTTTCAGCCGAAGTTTTTGATGCGGGACTATAAAATGGATCTGAAATTCAAGCCTGCCGGATACATAGGTTCCTTTATTTTCGGCATCGGGTTTTCCGCCGGATGGTCGCCTTGCGTCGGACCGATTTTAACTGCAATTATTGGGCTTGCCGCAACTCAGCCAGGTTCGTGGTTTTCGCTGATTACGGCTTATTCGCTCGGGTTTGCGATCCCGTTTTTCGTGCTTGCGTTTTTTATCGGGTCGACCCGCTGGATCGTAAAATATTCCGGCATCATGATGAAAATCGGCGGCGCGTTGATGCTGCTGATGGGCGTGCTGCTGTTTACGAACCAGATGACCAAAATCACGATTTGGCTGCAGGCGATCACGCCGGAATGGATGAAATTCTAGCCGAACCATCGTTCGAAGCGGAGGGAAAAACAATACGCTCTGTGCCGAAACCGGCGCAGGGCGTCTTTGTTGTTCCTTCGGGCAATCGGGCATCAAACAGCGCCTGCGGTCAAACGCTTCAGAAGCTTCCTGCAGCCGTTTTTTCAGAGATCATACCCCAACGGTCGGGGCAATGGCGAAACCAGGCGGTAAAGCGGCGCTCGCGCCTTTCAGGCCTTACAACGGGGGAGGTTCTCGTTTCTCTCCGCCATTTCAGGCTTTGGCTTCCTCCATTTTGCATCATGTTGACGTAGACACGCACCGACGCTTGGCCGCCGGCGTAATTTGAAGAGGGGATGGCAGCGCCCGATGATGCTGGAAGGATTCGATTCATTTTTGGGCTTTTGGAATAGTTCGGTGCATCCGGCTAAAAATAAACAAGGCCCAGGCAACGAACGGCTCGGCCTGCGCAGCGTTTTGGCGGCTTCGTGTTCGCTTGGTTCCCTCCGGCATTTTCGGTCCGGGACGGCGTCCGGTTTACGAGGCGTGAAGCGGTTTCGGGGCCGCCATAAGAAAAGCGGCGTTCCCCGGCGGGACTTGCCAAGTGATCTCGGAAACATGTATCATTACAAGAGCAGGTATTTAGTGTCATGCTTAAAAAGAGAAGAGAGGGAAGAAGATGCCAACGCCCAGCATGGAGGATTATTTGGAGCGCATCTACAAGCTGATTGACGAAAAAGGATATGCTCGCGTTTCGGACATTGCCGAAGGCCTGGAGGTTCATCCTTCATCCGTAACCAAAATGATTCAAAAACTGGATAAAGACGAGTATCTCATCTACGAAAAATACCGGGGACTCGTGTTGACCAGCAAAGGCAAAAAAATGGGAAAACGCCTGGTTGACCGCCATAAACTCTTGGAAGAGTTTTTGACCATGATCGGCGTGTCCGATGAGCATATCTACACCGACGTGGAAGGGATCGAGCATCATTTAAGCTGGGATTCCATTACGCACATCGAAACGCTTGTAGAATATTTCCGCCGGGATGAGCAGCGTCTTCAGGAATTGCGGAACATTCATAACGAACTAGTGGGCGATTCGTAAAAAAGGCATCTGTCCCTTCTTAAAGAGACGGATGCCTCTTCGTTTTTGGAAGAAGCCCATACAGCACAAGGCAGACGCCGGCCTTTTCCGGCGCGGTGCTCTATGCCTGCAAATCTATTATTTGTGGAGGATTCGTAGAATGAGGTTTTGGAAGTTTCAACGATGGATGGTTCTGGCACTTGTATTGATCCTGATGTTACCCGTCGCCAACGTTCAAGCAAAATCCTCGAAGCCGCCGATCACGATCACATTGGACGGCAACCCCGTCGCCAGCGACGTAGTGCCTTACATCATACCGAAAGTTTACGTGACGATGGTTCCGCTCGGGGTCATCAGCGAAGGTTTGGGAGCAAACGTCAATTGGGAGCAGACCACGAAAACGGTCACGATCAACCAGAACGGTTCGTCGATGTCGCTCACAAACGGCAAAAAAACGGCGCAGGTCAACGGCGCCGACGTTGCGCTCGATGCTTCCGTCCAAATCAAAAACGGCAGAATCATGGTGCCGCTGCGTTTTATCGGCGAAAACCTGGGACTGCAGGTGTTATGGAACCAAACGGCGCAAAACATCGCCTTGATTTCGGGCGCATACATACCTGATCCGGCCGTTCCCGGCAATGGAGGCGGGCAGCAGGCGACGGATCTGCGCGGGGCATGGATCTCGACCGTGACCAATCTCGATTGGCCGACTGCGAAATCCTATGGAAAAATAGATCAGCAAAAGCAGGAGTTCACCGCGATGCTGGACAAACTGCAAGCGATAGGCATCAACGCCGTGTTCGTTCAGGTTCGTCCTGCAGGCGACGCATTGTACCCATCGGACCTGGTGCCATGGTCCAAATATTTGACGGGAACGCAAGGCACGGACCCCGGCTACGATCCGCTGGGTTTCATGATTGAAGAAGCGCATAAACGCGGCATGCAGTTCCATGCCTGGTTCAACCCGTTCCGGGCGAGCATGGACTCCGCCACAAGCAAGCTGGCGGCGAATCATGTGGCGATCCAGCATCCCGACTGGATCGTGAAATCGAACAATCAGCTGATCATCGATCCCGGCCTTCCGGAAGCCCGGCAGCATGTCATCGACGTCATCATGGAAGTCGTCAATAAATACGACATCGACGGCGTTCACCTCGACGATTATTTCTATCCGACAAGCGGAACGTTTAATGACGATGCCGCATTTGCCGCGTACAACACGGCAGGGCTTTCGAAAGCGGACTGGCGGCGCGGCAACATCAACGATTTCGTCGAGCGGCTCGGCCAATCGATCCATGCGGCGAAACCTGCGGTTTCCTTCGGGATCAGCCCGTTCGGCGTATGGCGCAATAAAGCGAAGGATTCGACCGGTTCGGATACGAATGCAGGCATCACCGCATACGACTCCTATTACGCCGACGTCAGAACCTGGATTCAAAACCGCTGGATCGATTATGTAGCTCCGCAAATCTATTGGAGCATGTCGTTCAAAAACGCCCAATACGACAAGCTCGTCGATTGGTGGTCCCATGAGGTGGCGGGCACCGGGGTTGACCTGTACGTCGGCCATGCCGCCTATAAGCTGGGCACTTCGGAAGCCGGCTGGCAGAGCGCCCAGGAGATCATCAATCAGTTGAAATACAATGCGCAGCACGACGAAGTCAAAGGCAGCATCTTTTTCAGGGCGGCCAACCTGATTAACAACCCGCTCGGACTCGTTCCGGCATTGACCGCGTTTTATCAGCAATAATATCGTTCATATGAAGTCATGAATCGACCCCCGTTCTCATACATTATGTTGAATAGATGAGGACGGGGGTTTTTCCTATGCTCATTAATGCGGTATTTGAGGGCGGCGGCGTCAAAGGAATATCGCTTGCGGGAGCCGTTAAAGCGGCGGAGGACGCGGGAGTGGTTTTTAACCGGGTGGCGGGGACCTCTTCGGGGTCCATCGTGGCGGCCCTGCTTGCCGCCGGGTTTACGGCCGGCGAAATGAGCGAAATCATCAAAACGACCCCTTTCCAATCCTTCCTCCACCGCGCCCCTATTTTCAACGCCAAAATCATCGGTCCGGCCGTCCGCCTCTTGCTGAAGAAAGGGCTTTATTCCGGCGAAGCACTCGAATATTGGATTCATCACATATTAAGATCGAAAGGGATCCGCACGTTTTCGGATCTGCCTGCAGGCAAGCTGATGATCATCGCCTCGGATATCACGAACGGCAAAATTTTGGTCCTCCCCGGCGATCTGGCGAAGCTTGGCATCGATCCGGCCGCGTTCGAAGTGTCCAAAGCGATCCGGATGAGCACCAGCATTCCGTATTTTTTTGATCCGGTCATTTTGCGGATGTGCGGAAAAGCCGCCCGCGGCAAAGCATTCAAGGACCAGTTCGTATATGTCGTCGACGGCGGGCTGCTCAGCAACCTTCCGCTGTGGCTGTTCGACGATTCCGCGGAAAACTTCGGGCAGCCTCCGATCCAAACGATCGGTTTTCAAATGGTGGGACGCAGCTCGGGCAGGCCGCATGTGATCCGGGGACCCATCAGCATGCTGACGGCCATGTTCGAAACGATGTTGTCCGCGCATGACGAGCGGTATATCGAGCAGGTGAACCGTTTTCGGACGATCAAAATTCCGACGCTGGGCGTAGGCACGACGCAGTTCCACATCACCCCGGAGGAAACGATGGAGCTGTACGAATCGGGAGTGCAGGCGGGAACGAAGTTTTTTGCGAGGTTCAAGGGATCGGGATCATAAACCGGCAGAGCCGGGGGCTATCCCAGGGCTGAGAGAGGCATTTAGGGACCTGCCTAAAAATAAAAGGCGTTCATCTTCCTGGGGGGAGGATGAGCGCCTTTTGTTTGCAGTTTCGCGGATGCTCCGCCGTATAACGGAGGGAGTCAATGATATTTGGGCTGCTGGTCATCGTTTTTGCCCTTGGAGCCTTCAATGACCTGAAAAGGATAATGCTTTCTTTTGCCATTCGATTGGGAACGTTTTGCCGCGGCCACCTTTTCCATCGTTCGGGCGGAAGGTTTGACCTTCGGTTTTTTGCGGTAACGGGCAGGGGGAAACTTATACAGCAAAAATACGACGCCTATTACGCACAACGGAACGAGAATGTTGCCAAGGCCGGAGCCGCCGGAAAAAACGATATTGACAATCCCGAGTACGGCCAAACCGATGGCGATCCAAAAAATCAGAGCATGCCTTTTCATTTTATCCTCATCCTTTCAGGGGATCCAAGACTCCTGTTCTGACAGGCTGGTTCGTTTCAGGCGCTTTTTCCATCTGCGCGTCCAGCTCGAGCATCCGTTTGAAGGAAGCGATGGAAACTTCCACTTGATCGTCCTTCGGCTCTTTGGTCGTCAACAGCTGCAGCCACAAGCCAGGGTATCCGAGGTACCGGAGCACCGGCACGTCGCGCAGCGCGTTGGTCAATTTCAAAAATTCAAAAGAGACGGCAATGACGACGGGGAGCAGAATGATCCGCTGCAGCACGCGCTGGGTCATGTTATCCCACGGCACGAGGGAATAAATCAGCACGCCCAGGACGATGGTGAGCATCATGAAGCTGCTTCCGCACCGGTAATGAAGGCGGCTGTGCTTTTGCACGTTCGCCACGGTCAGCTCTTCGCCGGCTTCGTACGTCGTGATCACTTTGTGCTCCGCGCCGTGGTATTGAAACAGCCTTTTGATGACGGGAGTTTGGGAAATTCCCCAAAGATAAGCGAGCAGGAGCAGCAGTTTGATGACTCCTTCTATCAGATTATGCAATATATAGTTCTCGAACATCGCCCCGAACAAAAATTTTTCCAAAAAGACGGGGAGCAGCGTCAGCACCAGCTTGCCGACCACGAAGGAGAGCACGCCCACGGCGGAAACGCCGATAATCATGCCGAGGCTCCATTTGGATTCTTCCTTTTGCTTCAGCTTTTCGCGTTCTTCGGGTTCGAGCGTATCGTCCGCAAAAGCATCCGCCGAATAGTTCAAATGTTTCGTCCCTTTGGCGCTCGAATCTATAATGCTTACGATACCGCGCAAGAGCGGAATTTTGCGCAGCTTCCGGATCCAATCCTTGTCCTGCTTGGGTACTTCCAAAAACGTAATCTCTTGATTTTTCCGACGCACGGCTGTCACATTGACATATTTGCCGCCAAACATCACGCCTTCGATGACAGCTTGGCCGCCGTAGCTGACGGGTTTCGATTGTTGCGACAACCAGTTCACCTTCCCTGGATAGATGGATTCAGGATTTTCATTGCATCCCGTGATTGGCTTCCGACTTCCAAAGCGGGATTCCGCACGAAAGTCGGGGTTGATTATTACCATTGTATCGAATTTCAGGTCCGATTTCTAGTTGGTTTAGGCTCGAGGGAAATGAACCATACTAAGGAAAACAAAAGGAGACAGACGAAGATGGCATCTTATGTTGCACCGTTTCGCCAAAAGTCGCAGGAAGGCCCGACCAACCCGCTTACGTTTGGACTCGAACTCGGATGTTTTGCGGGATTCATCTGGGGCGCGATCCATTGGCTGTTTTATACGCTGAACTTTACGAAGGTGATTCCGGGATTTCTGGGGGGGCCGTTTTTTCACCACGGGTTCCTGAAAAGCGGGGCGGGACAGCTTGCCGGCTGGCTGATGTTCATCGCTCTCTCGGCGATCGCATCCGTCATATACGTGCTGTTGTTCCGCAAACTCAAAGGGCCGTGGCCCGGGATCATCTACGGGATCGTCTGGTGGTGCGTCATTTTTGCCGCCGCCGGGCCGCCGCTACATATGACGAAGCCGCTGAACCAGCTCGGCTGGAATTCCATCGTCAGCGAATTTTGCCTTTTTTTGCTGTGGGGACTGTTCATCGGCTATACGATCGCATTCGAATTTACGGATGAACGCATGCGGGAACCGAAGCGGGCAAAGGCTTAAAGCAACCAAAAAAACTTCTCAAGTAGACATTCCCTATGTTAAAATAGCAGATGGTTATTTGACAGTAAGGGTGGGAATACCATTTTGAGAACCATTTGGGTGATCAACGGACCGAATTTGAACCTGCTGGGGCTCCGGGAGCCCGGCGTGTACGGATCCCAAAGCCTTCAATCGATTGAGGAAGGCCTGAGCCGAAAAGCCGAAGCGCTCGGCGTGACGCTCAGTTTTTACCAATCCAATCATGAAGGCGACATCATCGACCGGATCCACGGAGCCTTGGGGCAAGCCGACGGGATCGTCCTGAATCCGGGGGCGCTGACCCATTACAGCTACGCCGTCCGCGACGCCATCAGCTCTGTCCGGATCCCGACGGTGGAAGTGCATTTGTCGAACATCCACGCCCGGGAGGAATTCCGCCATACATCGGTCATTGCTCCGGTGGCTGTCGGGCAAATCGCCGGATTCGGGGCTGTCAGCTACGAGCTGGGATTGATAGCCTTGCTTCGCCACTTGGAGGGCCAGGGACAATAAGCCGCTTTCCTTTTCCATGGACGAAGCTCGCGAGAGAGAGGAGACGAACGAATGAGCAAAGATCGTGTGCTTAAATTGCGTGAAGCGATGCAGCAAAAAAATGTGGAGGCACTTTTCGTTACGAGTGCGATCAACCGGCGTTATTTGACCGGATTTACGGGCTCCTCGGGCTATTGTTTGATTACGATGAACGATGCTTACCTGCTGACCGACTTCCGTTACATGACGCAGGCGTCCGAACAAACGAAGGATTTCCGGGTCGTCGAACACGGGCAGCGGGTGATGGATACCGTGAAGGAACTGCTGGCTGCCGCAAACGTCGGCAAGCTTGCGTTTGAACAGGATGACGTCACGTTCGCCGCCTACAGCGCTTATGCCGAACAGCTTAAACCTGCGGAGCTGGTGCCGGTTTCCGGCCTGGTCGAGCAGCTTCGCATCATCAAGGATGCCGAAGAGCTGAAGGTGATGCAGCGGGCCGCGGATCTTGCGGACGCGACGTTCAAACACATTTTGGACTTTATCAAACCGGGCATGACCGAACGCGAAGTCGATCTGGAGATGGAATTTTTCATGCGCAAAAACGGCGCGACCAGCTCCTCGTTCGATACGATCGTCGCTTCGGGAGAACGCTCCGCGATGCCGCACGGCGTGGCCAGCGGGCGCGTGATCGCGGGGAACGAGCTGATTACGTTCGATTTCGGCGCGCTGCTGGACGGATATTGCTCCGACTTGACCCGCACGATCGCGATCGGCAAACCGGATCCGAAGCTGAAGGAAATTTACGATATCGTGCTGGAAGCCCAATTGCATGCGGTTGCGAACATCAAACCGGGCATGACCGGGCGGGAAGCCGACGCGCTGGCGCGCGACATCATCGCGAAATACGGCTACGGCGACCAATTCGGCCACAGCACGGGGCATGGACTCGGCATGGAAGTGCATGAAAATCCGCGCCTGTCCAAGCTGAGCGACGATATCCTGAAGCCGGGCATGGTCGTGACCGTCGAACCGGGCATCTACATACCGGGCCTTGGCGGCGTGCGCATTGAAGACGATATTGTGATCACGGAAACGGGAAATGCTGTCTTGACGCATTCGCCGAAAGAATATACCGTATTACCGGCGTGATTGAAGCAATATATACTTAATTTTAGGAGGCATTTTTGTGATTTCAGTAAACGACTTTAAAACAGGACTAACGGTAGAAGTGGATGGCGATATTTTTACCGTTCTTGAATTCCAGCACGTAAAACCGGGCAAAGGCGCGGCGTTCGTCCGCTCCAAACTGAAGAACCTGCGCAACGGCAACACGGTTGAGCGCACGTTCCGCGCCGGCGAAACGATCGGCCGCGCGATGATCGAAAACCGCGCCGTTTCGTACCTGTATGCAAGCGGACAAGACCATGTATTCATGGATAACGAAACGTATGACCAGTTCAGCCTGGACAGCAAACAACTGGAATGGGAACTGAACTTCCTGAAAGAAAACATGATCGTAAACATCGTCAGCTATCAAGGCGAAATCCTCGGGATCAACCTGCCGAACAGCGTCGAGCTGAAAGTGGTTGAAACCGAGCCTGGAATCAAAGGCAACACCGCGACGGGCGCAACCAAAAACGCCAAGGTCGAAACCGGCCTTAACGTTCAGGTGCCTCTGTTCATCAACGAAGGCGACGTGCTTCTGATCGATACCCGCGAAGGCAAATACATTTCCCGCGCGTAACGTTTCGGCAGAAACAAAGAAGCGGTTTAATTACGGATTCCCCTCACGAACGGTGAGGGGGATTTTTATATACGCGGCCGCCGCAAAAAAAGTCTACCTACCCGATGAACTTTCGTATTATACTATGTTAAAGCGTAAAAAGACATTTGCATCAATCCATCTCGGTTTTCATGGGCTGTTTGGGCCGATGACGCCATGGATTGGCTTAAATCGGGATTGTCGCAACACTCGATCTCAATCGACATGATCCGGCATGGATCGGAAGGGCGATCGTTCGGATGTTGCGCGATCCTCAAACGAGTGGGGAGTGAATCGAAGTTGTCACTGTACGTCATGAAATTCGGAGGAAGTTCCGTAGGGGATACGGAGCGAATGAAGCGCGTAGCCAAACGCATCGTCGAAAAACAGGATGAAGGGCATCAATGCGTCGTGGTCGTTTCCGCGATGGGGGATACGACGGACGATCTCATTGACCAGGCAAAGCTGCTGAATCCGAATCCTCCGGCACGGGAAATGGATATGCTGATGACGACGGGGGAGCAGATTTCCATAGCCTTGTTGTCGATGGCCATTCACGATCTGGGGCGGAGCGCCGTTTCGCTGACCGGTTGGCAGGCCGGATTCCGGACCGAACCCGTGCACGGAAAAGCGCGGATTACCGATATTTCGCCGGAGCGGGTCATGTCCGCCCTAAATGAAAACCACATCGTCATCGTTGCGGGCTTCCAAGGGATGACGGAAGACGGGGAAATCACGACGCTGGGCCGCGGCGGTTCGGATACGACCGCGGTTGCGCTGGCTGCGGCGATCAAGGCGGACGTGTGCGAAATATACACGGACGTGGACGGCATTTATTCGACGGATCCTAGGATCGTCAAATGCGCGCGCAAGCTTGCGGAAATTTCCTACGACGAAATGCTGGAGCTTGCCAATTTGGGGGCGGCTGTCCTGCATCCGCGGGCAGTGGAATACGCCAAGCATCACAACGTCCAGCTGGTGGTCAGATCCAGCTTTAACTATAACGAAGGCACAGCGGTTAAGGAGGAAACAAGCGTGGAACAGGGAGTTGTAGTAAGCGGCATCGCGTATGACAAAAACGTGGCAAGAATCAGCATCCTCGGCGTGGAGGACGTTCCGGGCGTGCTGGCCCAAGTATTCGGAGCGCTTGCCGAAGCGCAGATCAACGTCGACATCATCGTGCAAAGCGGCGTGCAGGACGGCAAAGCGGACTTTTCCTTTACGACGTCGCTGGCCGAATGCGATCTTGCGCTGGAGGTCATTCAAGGCCTCAGATCGAAGCTGCCGTACCGTGACGTCACCTCTGAACGCGACCTGGTGAAAGTTTCGATCGTCGGAGCGGGCATGATCAGCCATCCGGGCGTAGCCGCCCAAATGTTCGACGTCATCTCGCAGCAAGGCGTCAGCATCAAGATGGTCAGCACCTCGGAAATCAAAACGTCCTGCGTCATCGAAAACGGCAACCTGGAGCAAGTGGTGCGTGCTCTCCATACCGCTTACAACCTGGATACCGACGCGCAGGTTTACGTCGGCGGACCGCAAGTCAGACGTTAAGGATCGATTCCGTTTTAGGATACTAATGAAGAAAAAATATAGAAAAAAGGCCTGAAGCAGAAGCTTCGGGCCTTTTTTTGTTCTCGGGTCAGCAGGGAGCCTTCGCGTATAACGGCGTCAGAATCAAATCGTTTTTGGCGATGGGAACGACCGGCACGGTATCGATTCCGGTGCAGTATTCCACGTCATGGGCATATCCCAGCTTGACCAGCTGTTTGGCGGACGTTCCCTCCATGACGGTTTCGTACAGATTGGCGCGGCATTGCCTGTAGGCGAGTTTCATGGCCAGCCCCAAATCGTTCAGGCGGAGCGGGCCGTCCACCATGGATTCCATGGCATCGATAATCATGCCTGCGCACAACCCGTCCTCCAGCGAAAACTCGTTTCTGCAGCCCGAGCATAGCAGGATGACGTCGCGGTCGAAGGCCGCGAGCGCCGAAGCGACGGCCGTGCCGTTGATGAAGGAGGCCGCCAGAAGTTTGGCTGCCCGCTGCGATTTGAGAAGCCCCCTTGTTCCGTTCGAGGTCGTCAGAACGACAAGTTTGCCCGCAACTTCTTCCGTCATGTAATCGTGAGGGGAATTGCCTGCCTGAAAGCCGGGAATCTTCTTGTAATATCGTTCTCCGCCGACAAAGGTATGTTCGCTTTTTTTGCTTTGGGCTTGGGGGACGGTTTCAACGGGAAGCAGGCCGCAAGCGCCCTTGGCCAACGCCGTGATCATCGTGCTGGTTGCACGCAGCACATCGATGACGGCAGCGCTTTTCTGAATAAAATCCTCCGATCTGATATCGTCCACATTGGCAATCACATCCACCCGCATGGGTCAAATCCTCCTTAAGCCCTTCACTTTATGTGTCCCAATCTCTATCAGCATGTTTTTGCGCGCAGAGAATTGCAACTTCAAAACTAATATATGCAGCAGGCGCGGAAATGTTCCGAACGCTTTTCTCGCAAAACATAACTAAAAAGAGAGACTGCGGCATATCCATATAAAAGATGAACATTTCAATTCAAGGAGGTTTCCCGATTGGACAAGTTCGTGTTAAGTATGGCTACGCTGCGCATGCTCTCCGGCGGCATCGAAATTGCGGCGGCATTGTTCATGTTGAGGCTCGCCCAGGTTGATAAGGCGCTGGCGATCAATTCGCTCCTGGCTTTCGTAGGGCCGACCGTGCTGATCCTGACCACTTCCATCGGCCTGATCGGCCTTGCCGACAAGCTGTCATGGGGCAAGATCGCCTGGATATTCGTAGGGGTTTCCTGTCTCTTAATCGGAATTTTAAAAAAATGATAGATTCGGTCGTCATAATTTTGAAGTACAAGCATAAACATGTGGTATAAAAAACATCTACTAGTCTATAAACGAAAAGCTCACGGACTTAAGAGAAGACAGCTTGGGGGTGGTCGTATTACGAATCCAAACTGGCTAGAACTGTTTCCCGACCGGATCAAGTCCATCCTGCTAAGATTGCCGAGGGAACTCCTCGGGAAGCTGGAAGAGGTTCGGATCCGCGAAGGTAGGCCGCTGGAGGTGAATGAATCGGGCGGGCACCGCTTCGTCACCGAAGAGGGGCAGCCGACGCTGGACGGGGACAAGGCGTACAGGCCCAGCCGCGACGATAGCCGCAGGTTTCTCGATCTGATCAGCAACCATTCCTTATATACCCTGGAGGAGGAACTGCGGAAAGGTTTTATTACGGTCCCGGGCGGGCACCGCATCGGGCTTGCCGGAAGAACGGTCTTATCCGGAGGGAAAGTGGAGCATATCCGGGACATCAGCGGATTCAACATCCGGATCGCCCGGGAAGTGAGGGGGGCCGCAAACGCCATTCTGCCGTTTCTGTACGACGAAAGGGAGCGAAGAATGAAACACGCGCTGATCCTTTCGCCGCCGCAGCACGGGAAAACGACGCTGCTTCGGGATTTGGCAAGGCAGATCAGCTCCGGCGGCATGGAGGCGCCGATTGCGAAGCCCGCGGGCATGAAGGTCGGCATCATCGACGAACGTTCCGAAATTGCCGGCAGCGTGCACGGGGTGCCAAGCTTCGATGTCGGCCCGCGGACCGACGTGATGGATGCGTGCCCGAAAGCCGAAGGCATGATGATGATGATCCGTTCGATGTCGCCGGATGTCCTCATCGTGGACGAGATCGGCAGGGAAGAAGATGCCGAAGCCGTCACCGAGGCGCTGCATGCGGGCATATCCGTCATCGCTTCGGCTCACGGCAGCGCCCCGGAGGAACTCCAAAACCGCCCGGCGATGAAACGGCTGATGGACAACCGGATGTTCGAAGTTTACGTCCTGCTTCACCGCAGCCGCGGCAAAACGGCATTCCGGATCATGGACCGGCAGATGCGCTTGCTCCAGCTTCAGGCAAAGGGGGAAGCCAACCATGCTTAAGCTTTTCGGGGCCGTGCTGATCCTCCTGGCCGGAACGCTTGCAGGATTTCACCAGGCCGCCCGGTTTGCGGCAAGGCCGAAGCAAATCCGCGAACTCATTCTTGCGATGCAAAGGCTCGAAACCGAAATCTCGTACGGCTTTACGCCGCTTCCCGATGCGTTCCGCAGATTGGCCGGGCAGCTCGGGGAACCGCTGCGGAGCATCTTCAAAAGCGCGGCGAACCATATGGCGTCGGGGAGCGGAAATACGGCTCAGGAAAGCATCCAGCGCTCCCTGCACGACCATTGGAAGCGGACCGCGATGAAAGCGCCGGAGCGCGATATTCTCCATCAGCTCAGCTTTACGCTTGGGACAAGCGACAGGCAGGATCAAATCAAGCATATTGCCTTGGCCGCCCAGCAGCTGAAGCATGAAGAAGCACTGGCAAGAGACGAGCAGGCGAAATACGAAAAGATCAGCCGGAGTCTCGGGCTATTGGTTGGAGCATTGATCGTCATTTTGATCTTTTAGCGAGGTGCCAAGGAATGAACTTTGAAGTGAACGCAATTTTCCAGATTGCGGGAATCGGCATCATCATTGCGATGATTCATACGGTACTCAAGCAAATGGGAAAAGAAGATATGGCTCATTGGGTGACGGTCATCGGCTTTGTCGTGGTGCTGTTCATGGTCGTCCGGCTGCTCGATAACCTGCTGCAGGAGATCAAAACCATTTTTCTGTTCCATTAGGGGTTGCTTATGGAAATTATACAGGTGGTGGGTCTTGGACTCATAGCAACGATTCTGATCCTGATCGTCAAAGAGCAAAAGCCGATGTTTGCTTTTCTGCTGGCCGCCGCGACGGGCGTGCTGATCTTCATGTTCCTGATGGGCAAAATCAGCACCGTCGTTTCGGAGCTGGAGCGGATGGCCAGGTCCTCCGGCGTCGAACTGATCTACCTGAAAACGATCCTGAAAATCATCGGCATCGCCTATATCGCCGAATTCGGAGCTCAGGTCGTGCGTGACGCCGGGCAGGAGAATATCGCCTCAAAAATCGAATTGGCAGGCAAAATGCTGATCATGGTCCTTGCGGTACCGATCATCGGCATCATCATCGAAACCGTGCTGAAATTGCTGCCAGCGTAGGAGAAAGTGGGAATACCCATGCTTTTAAAACCGCGCCGGGATACACGGCATTTGATCCTTTTTTTCATCCTGTTTTTGCTCGCGGGGACAACCCGGGTTTTCGCCGATTCCCCGGCCGAAGAGTGGATCAAGCATCAAGCGGAGTCGCTGCCGAAGGACCAGGTCGAAACCTACTGGGAAAGCCTGATGAAGGATTACGGCGGGTTTTTCCCGGATCAAAAAGTGCCTTCCTTTATGGATATCCTGCTTCCCGGAGGAGAAGGCTTCAGCGTCAAAAGCGTTCTGGCGGCGTTAGGTTCCTTCATGTGGCACGAAGTGCTGTACAACGGGAAGCTGCTCGTCACCATCGTCATGCTGAGCATCATGAGCATGATCCTGGAGACGCTGCAATCGGCGTTCGAACGAAAAACCGTCAGCAAGGTCGCTTACGCATTATGTTACATGGTCATCATCGTCCTGGCGATCAACAGCTTCAACGTGGCGATCGGTTACGCCAAAGAAGCGATCGACCGCATGATCGATTTCATGATGGCCATGGTGCCGCTGCTGTTCGCGCTTTTGGCCTCCATGGGCAACGTCATCACGGTTTCGGTCACGCATCCGCTCATCATTTTTATGATCAACACCGTCGGCACGCTCATCCACACGCTGATCTTCCCGCTTCTGTTCTTTTCGGCGGTGCTTCATTTGGTCAGCTCCCTTTCCGACAAATACAAGCTGACGCAGCTGGCCAACTTGCTTCGCAACATCAGCGTAGGGTTTCTCGGCGTACTGTTGACCATTTTTTTGGGCGTCATTTCGGTTCAGGGCATCACGAGCTCCGTGACGGACGGGGTGACGATCCGGGCGGCCAAATACGTGTCCGGAAGCTTCATCCCGGTGGTGGGGAAAATGTTCGCCGATGCAACGGATACCGTCATCTCGGCTTCGCTGCTCATCAAAAACTCCATCGGTTTGGTCGGCGTCATCATCATCCTGTTCCTGTGCGCGTTTCCGGCAATCAAAATATTGGTGCTCGCGTTGATCTACAAGGTATCCGCTGCCGTCATGCAGCCGCTCGGAGACTCGCCGATCACGACCTGCCTGGAAACGATCGGGAAAAGCATGCTGTACGTGTTTGCCGCGCTGGCCGTCGTCGGACTGATGTTTTTCCTGGCGATCACGATCATGCTTACGGCGGGGAACGTCACCGTCATGATGAGGTAAGGAAGGAGGCGTAAGATGGCCTGGCTGAGCAGTTGGCTGAAAGAAGTGATTATGGTGGTTCTGCTGGCCTCCTTCGTGGATCTCATCCTTCCGAGCCGCTCCATGGAGCGTTACGTCAAGCTGGTGCTGAGCCTGCTGATCCTGCTCACGCTCCTCGGGCCGCTGATCAAAATACTGACCGATGCGGCGGACATCAAGATCGCGGCCGTGTTTAACGGCATGAACCAGAGCCACGAGGCCGGAGGAAAAGGCAGCCTGCAGCAGATCATGGACGAAGCGAAGCAGCTGCAAACCCGGCAGCAGAAGCAGTCCCTCGAATGGGCGGCACGCGAAGTCGCCGCGAAGATGAAAGACCAGATCCGCAAGGAAAGCGGGGAGCAAGGCGCGGACGTGGCGGTGGTCCTGGCGATGCCGGAGGGGACGGCGCAGGACGCGAACCAGAGCCCCTATATCAAAAACGTGACCGTCACGATAAAAGCAGGGCCCGCCTCGGAAGAAACGGCTGCCGCCCCGCCGGCGTCCGGCGAAATCCGAATCGATCCGGTGCTCCCCGTGCAGATCGAAATCGGCGGCCCGCCAAAGGAAAATCCAAGCGGCACGGAATCGGGACAGGAAGCGGCGGCGAGCAGCGAGGAGAACGGCGGCGCGAACGCGGAAGCCATCAAACGAATCATCGGAAGCGAATGGGGAATCGACCCGGAGATCATCGCCGTCCGAAACGGAACAGCCGAAAACGGGAAGCTATAAAAAGAGGTGATAAACGTGGGGAAATGGTTCAAGAAACTGGAGCAGTGGATCGGAGGCGGAGGGCAGGGCAGCGGCAGCAGGATCAACACCTTCCGCTGGCTGATCATCGTCGGCCTGATCGGTGTGGCGATCGTCCTCTTCAATTCCTTCGTCAACGTCAAAAAGCTGGATAACGAAAACATCGGCCGCGAACCGCCGGCGCAACCGACCGTCAACGAAAGCTCCCCGGAGCACGGCGGGGAAAGGAACGCCTTCAGCAGCATCGAAGAAGACGCCGAAAACAAGATGAAGGAGATCCTCGAAAAAATCGTCGGAGTGGGCACCGTTGACGTCCTGGTCAACGTGGATTCGACGGAAGAAGTGGTTTACCAGAAAAACATAAAGGATTCGCAGCAGCAATCGGACGAAAACGACGCGAACGGAGGCAAACGCCGCACGACGCAATATACGCGGGACGGGGAAGTGGTTACATACGAGCAGTCAGGCACCCAGGCCCCGATCGTTACGAAGAGGGTGAAACCGCAAATCCGCGGCGTCCTGGTCGTCGCCAAAGGCGCCGAAAACGAGGTCGTCAAACAGCTGATCGTCGATGCGGTCGAAAAAGGGCTGAACGTTCCGGAATACCGGATCTCGGTCGTTCCGCGCAAACAGGGGTAGGCAGCAATTCAAATAATGAGTTCAAATTTGAGGAGGATTTAACGAATGAACAGTAAAAGACAAACGATTTGGTTGGTGTCCATGCTGAGCTTGATGGTTGTGTTATCCGCTTACTACCTGTTTACGGAGGACTCGGGATCGTCGAAAACGCCGAAAACCCCGGTTGCCGACAGCCAGCAGGTGAGCGGCGCGGATAAGTCGTCCGCCAAGGAAACGGCGTCCAAGACGACGACGGAAAGCGGAGTGGAAGTAACCGAAGTGATCACCGACGGCAAAGTCAACGAGAATGCGGCCGCCGCCAAAACGGACGCAGGAAGCGCGGATGCTTCCAAGGAAGCCGCCAAGGACACGGCCAAGGACACGACGAAAGACGCGGCGAAGGATGCTTCAAAAGAAAGCAGCGACAAAACGACGGCTCAGACGGACGGCAAGGACGCCGCTTCCAAGGATGCGGCCGCAGAGGAAAAAACGGCTTCGAAGGGAAAAACGGATAACGGCAAGGAAGCGCAAGCCGGAAAAAGCGACGATGAAGTGCTGAAGGAAGTGGCTGCCCAAAAAAGCTCCGCCTCCAGCCTGTTCGACTCCTACCTGATGGAACGGGACCAAAAAAACGAGTCCAAATATAACGATCTGCTGGCTGCCATGAACGACATGAGCAAGGATCCCGCTGAAACCGCGAAAGCAAGCGAAGAACTGAACGCGCTGGAAACGAAAACAGAAAAAATCAAGGGCATCGAGGAGGAGCTGGAGCATAAATATTCCTTCGCCAACGCGTTTATCAAAGAAGAAAATGATAAATACCAAGTGCTTGTCCTCAGCGACAAACCGGACGTGAAGCAGGCCGTCAGCATCGTTGAACTGGTGATGAAAGAGCTGAACGTCACCCAGGACAAAGTGAGCGTTCAATACATGGCGCCATAAGATGCGGTAAGCACGGAATATGTCGAAAGAGTCCGGATTTCCCCGGACTCTTTCCATTTTGCTTGTTTATGATATAATACTTATCGTTATGTGTATGTATGTCCGGAAGCTTCCGAAAGCTTCCCTCGAAGGAGTGAATTGTACATGTTGAAGTTAAGCGAGATTAAAGAGTTGATACAATTGGTCGATCAGACCTCTGTACATGAACTGGATATTGAATTGGAAGGAACTCATTTAACGATCCGCAAAGCAAACAAAACCGAGGTTGTTGCAGCGCCGTCCGTACCTGCGCAGTACGTTCAGGTTCCGCAGCAGGCCGCTCCCCAATTCCAGAACCCTGCTGCGGCAGCGGAAGCCGCCCAGCAGCCGGCAGCCGAAGCGAAAGCAGCCGATCCCAACCTACATAAAATCGTATCCCCGATGGTCGGCACGTTCTACAGATCGCCTTCCCCTGAAAAGGGCCCGTTCGTGAACGTAGGGGACAAGGTCAATGAAAAAACGGTCGTCTGCATTCTTGAAGCCATGAAGCTGATGAACGAACTCGAAGCCGAAGTGAAAGGCGAAATCGTCGAAATTCTCGTGGAAAACGGACAATTGGTTGAATACGGGCAGCCTCTGTTTCTGGTGAAAACGGAATAACACCGCATTCGAAAGGGAGGTTATCTGCATGAAATTCCAAAAAATCCTGATCGCCAACCGCGGCGAAATTGCCGTCCGTATCATTCGCGCTTGCCGAGAGCTGGGCATTTCGACGGTTGCGGTCTATTCCGAAGCGGACAAGGATGCGCTTCACGTCCGTCTTGCGGACGAAGCTTACTGTATCGGACCTACCACGTCCAAAGACAGCTACTTGAACATTACGAACATCATGAGCGTGGCGACGTTGACGGAGTGCGACGCGGTACATCCGGGTTACGGATTCCTTGCCGAAAACGCCGACTTCGCCGAAATTTGCGAATCCTGCAACATTACGTTCATCGGCCCGTCGGCGGATGCCATCAACAAGATGGGCGATAAATCGGTCGCCAAGCAAACGATGAAAGCGGCCGGCGTGCCGGTCATCCCCGGCTCGGACGGCTTGGTCGAAAACATCGAGGAGGCCGTGATGATCGGCCGGGATATCGGTTATCCATTGATCATCAAAGCGACGGCCGGCGGCGGGGGCAAAGGCATCCGCATCGCCGAAGACGAAGAAACCCTGATCAAGCAAATCACGGCCGCTCAGCAGGAAGCGCAGAAAGCCTTCGGCAACGCAGGCGTTTACCTGGAGAAGTTCCTCACCGGCATGAAGCACGTCGAAATTCAGGTGATGGCCGACAATTACGGGAACGCGGTCCATTTGGGCGAACGCGATTGTTCCGTGCAGCGCCGCAGACAAAAGCTCGTCGAAGAATCCCCGTGTCCGGTGCTTTCCCCGGAAGTGCGCCAGCGCATGGGCGAAGCGGCCGTTCGCGCCGCGCAGGCCGTAAACTATTCCGGCGCGGGCACGCTCGAGTTTTTGCTCGGACCGGATGGTCAGTTTTACTTCATGGAAATGAATACGCGCATCCAGGTGGAGCATCCGGTGACCGAGATGGTTACGGGCGTGGATTTGATTAAAGAAATGGTTTCGGTGGCGGAGGGCAATCCGCTTTCCTTTAACCAAGACGACGTCGTGATCAGCGGCAGCTCCATCGAATGCCGCATCAACGCCGAAGATCCGGATCGGAACTTTATGCCTGCTGCAGGAAAAATCCAGTTTTACTTGCCGCCGGGAGGACCGGGCGTGCGGGTTGACAGCGCCGCTTATCAGGGGTATACCATTCCTCCGTATTACGATTCGATGATCGCGAAGCTGATCGTATGGGCGCCGACGCGCGACGAAGCGATCGCCAAGATGAAACGCGCGTTATCCGAGTTCGCCGTGGAGGGAATTCACACGACGATTCCTTTCCATATGAAGCTTCTGGATCATCCGACCTTCAACAGAGGCGACTTCGATATCAAATTTTTAGAGGAAAACGAGATATAAGCCTCCGCGGACGTTTGTCACGAATCGCCCCGAATGTTATAGTATGAGTGATTATGCGGCGTCCAGAAAGGTGTGCTTCTTATCCATCTTATCCGAAAGGTGTGTTAAGCCATAATGAGCACGGAACCGAATGAGTTTGAACGTACCGAAATCGGCGAAATCCAGATTGCGCCCGAAGTCATTGAAGTGATTGCGGGACTGGCGACCGTCGAGGTCAAAGGCGTAGCCGGCATGAGCGGCGGTTTTGCCGGAGGCATCGCCGAGCTGCTTGGACGCAAAAACCTGTCCAAAGGCGTAAAGGTGGAAGTCGGGCAGCGCGAAGCGGCCGTTGACGTTTCCGTTATCATCGAATACGGGAACCGGCTGCCTCAAGTCGCTACCGAAATTCAGCGCAACGTCAAACGATCGATCGAAATGATGACCGGCTTGAACGTCGTGGAAGTGAACGTGCATATTCATGACGTTCATTTCAAAAGCGCCGAAAGAACGGAAGAAATCGATTTGACGCAACAACGCGTGAAATAAGAGATGACCGAAGGAATGAGCCCTGGAAACATGCCGTGCTTCCGGGTTCATTCCGTATCCGTAACCCCCGACGAACGTCGAGGGTTTACTCTAATTTAAGGAGGCTGCGCCGTTCGTGGCTAAAATACTGGATAGATTTTTGCTCTTTATTTACAGCTTGAGCATCGGAATCATAAGCGTATTTGCCCTCCTCCGGTTAAGCGGCTTGGTTCCCGGTTTGGGAGAATACATGGATGCGTCCACACTGGAAATCACGCTGCTGGTCATTGCCGCCGTCTTGTTTTTGCTTAGCGTCCGATTTTTCTATATCTCGATCCGCCGAGATCGTACGCAAATTCCTTCGATCGACCAACGCACCGAATACGGGGACATCCAAATATCGGTGGAAACGATCGAGAATTTATGCCTGAAGGCGGCAGCCCGCATCCGGGGAGCCAAAGATTTGAAGGCGCGGATCCGCGTGTCCGAAGCCGGGCTTGAAATCAAGATCCGGGCGGTGGTCGAAGGCGACGTTTCGATTCCGACCATGACGACCGACATTCAAAAGCAGGTACATGATTATCTTCAGGAGACGACGGGCATTCCGGTATCGAATGTGGCGGTATATATCGCGAATGTGGCCCAGTCGACGGCCATGAAGAGCAGAGTGGAATAGGGGTGGTCTTCCATGGCATTCTTGAAGGAAGTATGGGAGAGTCACAGAGGACGGATCGTCGGCATCGCCGGCGGAATTTTCTTTGGTTTTATTTATTTGATCGCGGGATTTTGGGATATGTTGTTCTTTGCATTGGTTGTGTTCATAGGATATGCCGTCGGCAAGCGGAAAGACTTGCGCATGGAGTCCGTTTTTCGCTGGGATGAGATGCGGAAATGGCTTTCCGAGCGCTGGCGCCCTTTTAAATGAACCGTGATATGCTTTCTCCGGAAAAAAGAGCTGCAGCTTCATAACGCCCATTTTCTGGTGAAACGTATCGCGGTTTTTTTGCGGAAATGCTTTGAAAAACCTTTGCCATAGGAGATTGCAACAATCCGCAGTAACCCATAATAAAGATAAGTGCCATAAATGACAGGTTCAGGAGGAACAAAATGAAAAGACGTTTGGCAAGGGAAATCGTCGTGCAAAGTCTGTACCAAATGGAAATGAATGAAGTGGGCAGCGAAGAAGCCGTCAATATGCTGCTGGATGAGGCCGCCGAGGAAAACGATACGGAACGCGTCATCACGAACGGAATCGAGCTGAAAAATTACGTGCTGACTCTGGTCAACGGCGTATGGAGCCAGAAACAAGCCATCGACGGCCTGCTCGAAAATTATTTGAAAGGCTGGCAAATCAGCCGTTTGTCGCGGGTCGACCGGCAAATTTTGCGTTTGGCGGCTTACGAGCTGCTCTATTCGAGCGACGTTCCGGCGAAAGTGGCCGTCAACGAGGCGATCGAGCTGTCCAAACATTTCGGCACCGAGGAATCCGGCAAATTCGTCAACGGCGTGCTGGGGAACATGATCCGCGAAGTGGACAAGCTGAAAAACACCCTTTCCTGACCTTGCCGCTTCCGCTTGGCGTTACCGAAGCCCACATATCGATTTGACCATTCTAATTACGGGGGAGAGAGTAAAATGACAGCAACCATCATCAGCGGAAAACAGGTATCCGAAGAGATCCGGGGCAGCATCGCCGGCGAAGTGCGGGCATTGGCGGCCAAAGGCGTCGTTCCGGGCCTCGCCGTCGTGCTGGTCGGGGAAGATCCGGCATCTCAGGTGTACGTTCGGAACAAGGAAAAAGCTTGCCACGATTTAGGGTTTTACTCCGAGGTTCACCGCCTGCCCGCCGAAACCTCGCAAGCCGATTTGCTTGCTTTGGTGGACCGGCTGAACCGCAAGGGCGACATCGACGGCATCTTGGTGCAGCTGCCCCTGCCCGGACATATCGATGAAAAAGCCGTGATCAACGCGATTGCCGTAGACAAGGACGTCGACGGTTTCCACCCGGTGAACGTCGGGAACCTCGTCATCGGCGACGACAGCCTGCTTCCGTGCACGCCGGCCGGCGTGATCGAGCTTATCAAACGGGCGGGGATCTCTTTGTCCGGCAAACATGCGGTCGTCATCGGACGAAGCAATATCGTCGGCAAACCGGTTTCCCTTCTTCTTCAGCGGGAAAACGCGACCGTGACGATGTGCCATTCCCGTACGGAGCGGATGGCGGAAATCGCGCGCCAAGCCGATGTGCTGGTCGTTGCGATCGGCCGTGCCAATTTCATTGACGCCAGCTACGTGAAACCCGGAGCCGTGGTCATCGACGTGGGCATGAACCGGCTCGAAAACGGCAAGCTTGCGGGAGACGTCGACTTCGAAAGCGTGAAGGAAGTGTCCGGTCCGATTACGCCTGTGCCGGGCGGCGTCGGTCCGATGACCATTACGATGCTCATGCAGAACACCCTCATCGCGGCAAAGCGCCATCACGGGCTTGTGTAAGCGGGGGCATGGCCATGGAACCGCAGCGAATTTTATCGATCAAGGATTTGAACCGGTATATCCGGATGAAGCTCGACTCGGACCGCCTGTTGTCCGACGTGTGGATTCGCGGCGAAATTTCGAATTTCACGCACCATTCGAGCGGGCATATGTACTTTACTTTGAAGGATGAGGGCAGCCGGATTCGCGCCATCATGTTTGCGTCCCATAACCAAAGGCTGCCCTTCAAGCCGAAGGAAGGCGCCAAAGTCATTGCCCGTGGCAACGTCACGGTATACGAACGCGATGGTCAGTACCAGTTTTACGCGACGCATATGCAGCCGGACGGCATCGGCAGTTTGTATTTGGCATTTGAGCAGCTGAAAAAAAAGCTCGAAGAAGAAGGGCTGTTTGCCGCGGAACGCAAAAGGCCGATTCCCGAATTCCCGGAGACGGTCGGCGTCATCACTTCGCCGACGGGCGCGGCCGTACGGGATATCATCATTACGCTCGGACGGCGATATCCCCAAGCGAAGGTGGTGCTCTATCCGGTGCTCGTGCAGGGGAAAGGAGCGGCCGCATCGATCGTTCGCGCCATCCGCAGCATGAACGAGATGGACGAGGCGGACGTGCTGATCGTCGGCCGCGGCGGCGGTTCGCTCGAGGAACTGTGGGCGTTTAACGAGGAGCCGGTGGCACGGGCGATCCGCGAGTCGCGGATCCCGGTCATATCCGCCGTAGGCCACGAAACGGACTTTACGATCGCCGATTTTGCGGCCGATCTCAGGGCCGCGACGCCGACGGCGGCCGCCGAGCTGGCGGTTCCCCATGCGGCCGAGCTGCAGGATCGTTTGCGCCAATTCGAGCGGCTGCTCAAACAACTGCTGCTCGACCGGGTCAAACGCAGCCGCCAGCAGCTTGCGTCGCTGCAGCGTTCCCCGGTGCTCATGCACCCGCGGCGATATTTGCTGCAGCATGCCGAACGCTTGGACATGCTGCATATGCGGTTAAACGGCAGCATGCGCGCGGCGCTGAACCAGAGCCGCGAGAAACGGCTCCGGATTCACCACGGCCTGATGCGGTACCATCCGCAGGAACAGCTTTCCTACGCCAAAAAACGAAACGAGGCGAGCCGCAAACAGCTGGTTGCGCTGATGCAGTCCATTTTGAAGCACAAACAGTCGCAGCTGCGCGAATCGGTGCGCCATCTGGACGCGTTAAGCCCGCTGAAAGTGATGGCGCGGGGATACAGCCTCGTATACGACGAAAAAGAGCAGCATCTCATCAAATCTATAAACGACGTACAGCCTGGGGATTTGGTCCAAATCAAAGTAAGCGACGGTCAGCTTTCATGCCAGGTATGGGGAATGAAGGAGGATGGGCAAATTGACGGAAAAGGAAAATGAATTGAAATTCGAAGACGCCATGATCCAGCTCGAGGATATCGTCGGTGAACTCGAACATGGCGACGTGCCTTTGGAGAAGGCGATCGAGCTGTTCCAGCAGGGAATGAAGCTTTCGCAGCTTTGCAGCCAGAAGCTGGAGCAGGTGGAACGGAAAATCGAAATGATCGTGGAAGAAAACGGCGAATTGCGCAAAAAGCCTTTCGGCAGCCCGCTCGATCCGGATGGCGGTGACTCGATTGACTGAACGTGCCTCCTTCAGGGAATATCATCAGAACATCATCGAGCGGGTCGCGACGCGACTGGAGGAGAGCCTTCCCGCGCAGTGGCAGATCCCGTCTTCGCTGCGGGAGGCGATGCTTTATTCTTTGATGGCCGGCGGTAAGCGGATGCGGCCGCTGCTCGTCATGGCTGCCTGCGAAGCGCTGGACGGCAATGCGGATGCGGCGCTTGACGCCGCGTGCGCGGTCGAGATGGTGCACACCTACTCCCTCATTCACGATGATTTGCCCGCGATGGACAATGACGATTACCGTCGGGGCAAACTGACGAACCATAAAGTATTCGGCGAAGCGGCGGCGATTTTGGCGGGCGATGCGCTGCTTACCCACGCTTTTTATTTGGTGGCCCGGTTGTCACAGGTCCATGGCGTTCCGGCCGAGCAGGTGGTCAACATCACCATGGATTTGGCGGAGCTTGCGGGGCCGAAAGGCATGGTCGGCGGCCAGGCGGCCGATATGGAAGGCGAGCAGGGGCTGACCGAGTTGTCCCAGCTTGAATACATCCATCTTCACAAAACGAGCGATTTGATCACGTTTTCGCTTCTTGCCGGGGGAAGGATCGCCGGGGCGGATGAACAAAAACTCGAAGCGCTCCGCACGTTCGGACAAAAGCTCGGGCTGGCGTTCCAAATTCAGGACGATATCCTCGATATCGTCGGCGACGAGGCGAAACTCGGCAAAAAAACGCAGAGCGACATGAAGCAGGAAAAGGTAACATATCCCTATTTTATCGGGCTTGAAGCTTCGCGGGGCGAGGTCGAAAGATTGACGGCCGAAGCGAAATCGGCGGTGATCGAAGCCGGCTTGGCCGACCCGTCGCGCCTGCTGGAGATCGCCGACTACCTGATGAATCGCGATCATTGACGCCTTGCTTAGGATTGCGTAAAGTTTTGTGATATAATGACGAAAAGAATCGTCTTTCTGCAAGGAAAGCGCTAACCATATATATAATGAAAAGAGGCTTTTTACATGGAAGCCGGACTTGAAGAAATTATTCCATTCTATAGAGGAAAGCGGGGAGATTGTCGTGCTGCTTCCACAAATTAAACAGCCAGAACAAATCAAATCTCTATCGGTTGAACAATTGGGCCTTCTTTCGGCTGAAATCCGTCGATTTCTGATCGAAAAGCTGTCCGTGACGGGAGGTCATCTGGCTTCAAACCTGGGAGTGGTGGAACTCACGCTGGCCCTGCATTACTGTTATGACAGTCCACGTGATAAATTCATTTTCGACGTCGGCCACCAGGCCTACGTCCATAAAATGTTGACAGGGCGCATGGACCAATTCGATACGCTGCGCAAGTACAAAGGATTGTGCGGGTTCGTGAAACGCAATGAAAGCGAGCACGACGTGTGGGAAGCGGGGCATAGCAGCACCTCGCTGTCCGCAGCGATCGGCATGGCCGTCGCCCGCGACTTGAAGGGCGAAAAAAACAAGGTCATCGCCGTCATCGGCGACGGCGCTTTGACGGGCGGCATGGCTTTCGAGGCGTTGAACCATATCGGCCATGAGCAAAAAGATTTGATGGTCGTCTTGAACGACAATGAAATGTCCATCGCACCGAACGTCGGGGCCATGCATAATTATTTGAGCAAAATTCGTTCCGACCGCCATTATTTGCGGGCGAAGGACGAACTCGAGGTGCTGCTCAAAAAAATTCCGGCCATCGGAGGCATGCTGGCTAAAACCGGTTCCCGCCTGAAAGACAGCCTGAAATACATGATGGTGCCGGGCGTGCTGTTCGAGGAGCTCGGGCTTACGTATCTCGGCCCTGTCGACGGGCATGACATCCAGAAGCTGATCGAAACCTTCAAACAGGCAGATAACGTGCGCGGCCCGGTATTTGTCCATGTGTTGACGACCAAGGGCAAAGGCTACAAGCCGGCCGAAGCCGATTCCCATAAATGGCACGGCATTTCGCCGTACAAAATCGAATCCGGAAAAGAGCTGAAGTCCGTCGGCAATCCGATGTACACGGACGTCTTCGGCAAAACGCTCATCGAGCTCGGGGAAAAGGATCCGCGCATCGTGGCGGTGACCCCGGCCATGCCGAAAGGTTCGGGGCTGATCGAATTCAGCGAAAAATTCCCGAGCCGAATGATCGACGTCGGCATCGCCGAACAGCATGCGGCAACGATGTGCGCGGCTCTCGCAATGGAGGGGATGAAGCCGGTGTTCGCCGTCTACTCGACGTTCATGCAGCGGGCGTACGACCAGATCGTCCATGACATTTGCCGCCAAAACGCCAATGTCATGTTCGCCATCGACCGCGCCGGTTTCGTGGGAGCCGACGGCGAAACGCATCAGGGCGTGTTCGACGTGGCTTTCTTGCGCCATATTCCGAATCTCGTGCTGATGATGCCGAAGGATGAAAACGAGCTGCGGCACATGATGAAGACGGCGCTGGATTACGATGACGGACCGATCGCGTACCGCTATCCGCGGATTAACGGGCTGGGCGTTCCTTTGGACGAAAAGCTTGTGCCGATACCGATCGGCTCCTGGGAAACCGTTCGCGAAGGCGAAGGTTACGCCGTTTTGGCATCGGGTCCTATGGTGCAGGTGGCGCTGGAAGCCGCCGAACAGCTGAAGCGGGAAGGCATTAACCTGCGCGTGGTCAACGCGCGTTTCCTCAAGCCGCTTGACGAAGAGATGCTGATCGAACTCGCCGACAGCCACACGAACATGATCGTGCTGGAAGAGGCCAGCGAAAAAGGCAGCCTTGGCAGCGCCGTGCTCGAATTTTACGCTTCCAAGCATATTTTTGATACGAGAGTGTCCTTGATGGGCGTGCCGGACCGTTTTATCGAACACGGCAGCGTCAAAGAACAGCGCCAGGAAACCGGATTGACCGCCGAGAACGTATGCGCGGAGATCAAAAAGCTGATGTCTCTGCATGCATTCGGGATCGGAAAAACCGGGTACTCCTCCTAGGCGGAACGTACAGTCAGGAGATAATCATGAATTCGCCAAAAGAACGGATTGATGTCCTGCTGGTGGAGCAGGGATTTTACGATAGCCGCGAGAAAGCCAAGGCCGCCATCATGGCGGGCCTGGTGCTCGCCAACGAGGAACGCATCGAAAAAGCGGGCATGAAGGTTCCGAGGGACACGGTCATCCGCGTCAAAGGAGCCGTTCATCCGTACGTAAGCCGCGGCGGATTAAAGCTGGAGAAAGCCATTCGGACATTCGGCCTTGATCTGGCGGGCAAAACGATGCTGGACATCGGCTCCTCCACGGGCGGATTTACGGATTGCGCCCTTCAGCACGGGGCCGCATACGTTTACGCGATCGACGTGGGTTCGAACCAGCTGGACTGGTCCCTGCGCAACGACGAGCGCGTCTGCGTGATGGAGAAAACCAATTTCCGTTATATGACGCCTGAAGATTTGAAAGGACCCGCGCCCGATTTTGCGAGCATAGACGTATCCTTCATTTCGCTTCGGATCATTTTGCCTCCGCTAAAGGCGCTGCTGCAGCGCCCCGGGGACGTTGCGGCGCTCATCAAGCCGCAGTTCGAAGCCGGAAGGGAGAAGGTCGGAAAATCGGGCGTCGTCCGGGAGGCGGCCGTTCATCGCGAAGTGCTCGTGAACATTTTGAGCTTTGCCCATGAACTCGGATTCGAGCTGAAGGGGCTGACGTATTCGCCGATCACCGGCGGGGAAGGCAACATCGAATTTTTGGCCCACTGGCATGTGAGCGATCAAGAGGGCGGTGCAAACGAGACATCCACCGAAGAGTTTGAAGCCGTGCTGCAGCCGCTCGTCCATGACATCGTGGCGGAAGCCTCGCATACGTTTACGGGAAACTCATCCAAGGGATGAGTTTCTTTTCGTTCATGACCGAAGATTCGCAAAAAGTGAATTGAGAAGAACGTATGTTTGGTATATAATGGACTTGAAATTGATATTTATGCGGTTCATTCACGGTTATAAAGGATTTTCTTCCGGCTGCCGCGAAATAAACCATCGAGGTGATCGAAATGGAGGAACGGGCGGATTGGCTCGTCATGCTTCTTATTGGATTGCTGTTGTTGGTTTGGATCGCGCACGGGCTTCGGACGTGGCTCTTTAGGCCCCTTCCCGCCCGCGTGCCGGACATGCCCATAAATGAGAATATCCCTGATCATCCGGCGGTGGACATGCTGGAGAATGCAGGTTATGAAGTGCTGGGCGGAAAGATCAAAATCCCGCTGCTGTTCGATGTGGACGGGGAAGATTTTCACAGCCGGCTCTTCATCGATTTTATCGCAAGAAATGACGAGAACGTTCTTTATCTGGTCAAGGTGGCCCGAAGCCGGCTTCCGATGGAATGGACGGGCAGTTCGATCCGGGACAGGCTGCTTCCTTATTTTCTCCTGTATCCGGGCTGCGGCGGCGTGTTATACGTCGACGTGGACAACGACGAGGTTGCCTGCATCCATTTCGACTGGGATGAAGAGGACGCTAATGGATATGATGAATAAATATAAGCTTTTACCAGGAGGTATGTATGAAAGGACAACGACATATTAAAATCCGGGAAATCATTACCCAGCAGGATATCGAAACCCAGGACGAGCTGGTCGCAGCGCTGCGGGCCGCCGGCTTTCAGGTGACCCAGGCGACCGTGTCCCGGGACATCAAAGAGCTGCTGCTCATCAAAGTGCCGATGGACGACGGAAGATACAAATATTCGCTCCCGACCGACCAGCGCTACAATCCGCTCCAAAAGCTGAAACGGGCTCTCGTGGACAATTTCGTGCATATCGATTACACCAACAATTTGGTGGTCATGAAATGTTTGCCCGGGACGGCGAACGCGATTGCGGTTTTGCTCGACAACATGGAATGGAACCAGATCATGGGCACGATTTGCGGCGACGATACGATCTTGATGATTTGCCGCACCAACGAAGACAGCGAAAGCTTGGTCGAATTGATCATGAGTTATATTTCATAAGGGAAACCGGGCAATATTTATGGGGGGATTGAATCCATGCTGCTGACATTAAGTATTCGGAATTTGGCCGTCATCGAATCGGTCGACGTGTCTTTTCATGCGGGCTTTCATGTTCTTTCAGGGGAAACGGGGGCAGGGAAATCGATTGTCATCGATGCGCTGGGGCTCATCGCGGGCGGCCGGGGTTCGGCCGAGCTGATCCGCTACGGCTGCGACAAAGCCGAAATCGAAGCGAGCTTCGAGCTGCAGCACAATCATCCCGTATGGGCGTCGCTCGAGCAGATGGGCGTGCAGGCCGATCCCGAGGAGCATTTGATCATTCGCCGGGAGGTGAACCAGCAGGGGAAAAGCACGGCACGGATCAATGGGCAGCTCGTCAATTTGACGATGCTTCGCGAAATCGGGGAACAGCTGATCAACATCCACGGCCAGCATGAGCATCAAAACCTGATGCGGGCCGACCGCCACTTGCATCTTCTCGATACGTACGGCGAAGCCGTCATCGGTCCGATCAAAAGAACGTATCAGGAGCAATATGCCTCGTTTTCAAAAGTCGAAAAGGAATACAAAGAGCTGATGATGAACAGCCAAAAAACGTATCAGATGCTGGATTTGTACCGTTTTCAGCTGGAGGAAATTTCGGCGGCTGCCTTGAAATCGGGCGAGGATGAATGGCTGATGGAAGAACGGGTCAAGCTATCCCATAGCGAGAAAATGATGGATTCCGTATCGGGCGCATACGACCTCGTTTTCGGCGAGAAGGGACTGGGTGCCGTCAGTACGGCGGTATCGCGCCTCGAGGACGTGGTGCAATACGACGAAAAAGAGCTGAAGCCCATTTTGGAGCAGCTGCAGTCGGCGTATTACCAGCTGGAGGACGTCGCTTTTCAGCTTCGCAACTACCGCGACGACATCGAATTTAATCCCGAACGGCTGGACGAAGTCGAAGAACGGCTGGACTTGATTTCTTCCCTGCGGCGGAAATACGGGGAGAGCGTGGACGAGATCCTGGCTTACTACAACAATATTTTGCAGGAAACCAGCGCGCTGGAAAACAAGGACGAACGTTTGGAGGAACTTAAAACCCGGCGCGACGAATTGCTCGCGGCGCTGATCGCAACGGCCGAGGAGCTCAGCGAAGCCCGCCAAATGTGCGCGGCCGACCTGGCCGGCCAAGTGGAAAAGGAGTTAAAGGACCTTCATATGGAACGGACTTCGCTTCAAGTTCGTTTCGACCGGATCGAGGATCCTAAAGGCGTGGAAGTCGACGGCAGAAGGATCAGGCTGACGCGGCAGGGCATCGATACCGCCGAATTCATGATCTCGCCCAACCCCGGCGAACCGCTGCGGCCGTTAAGCAAAATCGCTTCCGGCGGCGAACTTTCCCGGATGATGCTGGCGATGAAAAGCATTTTTGCAAGGCATGACCGGATTCCGGTGCTTATTTTCGACGAGGTGGACACGGGGGTCAGCGGAAGGGCTGCACAATCGATCGCCGAAAAACTGGACAAACTCGCCGAAAACTGCCAGGTATTCTCCATCACGCATTTGCCGCAGGTCGCTTGCATGGCGGACCATCAATATTTGATCGAAAAAAACATCGAAGGCGAACGGACGATGACGCATGTGGAGGAGCTTTCCGACCAGGGGCGCGTCGAAGAGCTTGCGCGTATGCTTGGAGGCGTCGAAATTACCGAAAAAACGCTCCATCATGCCCAAGAAATGTTGAAGCTGGCGGAGGAACGGAAGGCCGTCAAAACCGCACCAGCGTAATGATTGACAGTAATAAAAGACTTGGGGCAGGGCAATCTTAAAGGTACGCAATTGGCGACCACCTTTTTCGTCAAGCGAAAGAAGCAAAAGGGAGCGTGACAGCCATTGAACTCCAGCCTCAGGAATAAAATGCTCGGTCTTTTCATTGTCTTCTTTCTGGTTTTTTTCAGCACGACAGCACCTGTCAAAAGTTTTGCGTCGATTCCGAACGAAATCAGGATGTTTGCCGGCGATCAAAGCTCCTTTCAGCTGGCGATGCCGGTGGAAGCACAAGCTACGGTGGACCGTCCCGATGTGCTTCAGCTGAACGGTTCCGCCGCTTCATCGCTGAAGGTTTCTCCGCAGCATCCGCTTCAGCTGATGCCCCAACAGAGCGGAAGCGCCAAATTAACGTTGAAGTTGTTCGGCAAAATTCCGTTCAAAACCGTGAATGTCCACGTCATACCCGGTCTGAAAGTGATCCCCGGCGGTCAAACGATCGGCGTTAAAGTCAAATCGGCAGGCATTCTGGTGGTGGGGCATCATCTGGTGCACGTGGATCCGACAACAAGAGTATCCCCCGGCGAAAACGCCGGAATTCAGTTAGGCGATTTAATGACGCATTTTAACGGCGAGCCGTTGAAAGACATGTCAAAAGTCGCCCGAATCGTCGAAGAAGCCGGGATGAGCAAAAAACCTCTGGAAATCACCTTCAAACGGGGCGAAAAGATCATGAAAACGAAATTAACCCCGGCGTTTGACCAGAGCGAGCAAAAATGGAGACTTGGTCTTTATATTCGCGATTCCGCCGCAGGTGTCGGCACTTTAACCTTCTATGCTCCGGAACAGGGTGTTTACGGCGCTTTGGGCCATGTCATCACGGACATGAATACGCAGACCCCAATCACGGTGGGCAGCGGTGAAATTTTGCAATCCAGCGTCACCTCGATTTCCAAATCGCAGGACGGGGAACCTGGAGAAAAAAGAGCTCATTTTTTAAAGGGCGGCAAAGTACTGGGCAACATTGAACGCAATACCCATTTCGGCATTTTCGGAAAGATGAATCAGAATCCTGATTACAGCCTTTATAAAGAAGGAATTCCCGTAGGGTTCGCGCAAGACGTCAAAGAAGGGCCCGCCGAAATTTTAACGGTTGTGGACGGGCAGCAGGTCGAAAAGTTCAAGGTGGATATCGTTCATGTCGCGAAACAGGATGCACCGGCTACCAAAGGGTTGGTCATTCGCATTACCGATCCCAAGCTGATCGAAAAGACGGGGGGGATCGTGCAGGGCATGAGCGGCAGCCCGATCGTTCAGAACGGGAAGCTGGTCGGAGCCGTCACCCACGTCTTCGTTAACGATCCAAAGTCCGGTTACGGATGCTTCATCGAATGGATGCTGCAGGATTCCGGCGTCATACCTCAAAGGGATACAATGAATCTTAAGGCGAGTTAGCCTTAAGATTTTTTGTCGTTTTTGGCAGAAAATGCGTGAATTTTGAATAAAAATATTTATTATAAATCAACTTCAAAAAAAAATAAACAAAAATAATTTTCGACAGAAGGAATTTAAATGGGGATGTCGAAAAGTATTTCAGACGAAAAAAAATTGGATTTTGATTCTAAGGAGGAAGCAGCCAGTGCAAAAAATCGAGGTTTTGTTGGCAGATGACAACCGTGAATTTACGAATTTGCTTGCTGAATACATTACGGAGCAAGAAGATATGATGGTAACTGGAATCGCCTATAACGGCGAGGAAGTCCTGAATATGATCGGTGATTCGCGAAAAATTCCGGACGTACTCATTTTGGATATTATCATGCCTCATCTTGATGGCTTGGGTGTTCTTGAACGATTGCGGGAAATGAATTTGTCTCCACAGCCGAAGATCATTATGCTGACTGCTTTCGGCCAAGAGAACATCACGCAGCGAGCGGTTCAGCTTGGGGCATCGTACTACATTCTTAAACCGTTTGACATGGAGGTTCTCGCAAGCCGGATTCGTCAACTGGTCGGCGGACAAAACGTGACGGCCGGAAACGTAAGCATGGCTTCGACGATCAAATCCAATGTCGTTCCGATGGCCAAAGGCAAAAATTTGGATGCGAACATTACGTCCATCATACATGAAATCGGCGTGCCTGCGCATATTAAAGGATATCAATATTTGCGCGAAGCGATTACGATGGTGTACAACAACATCGAAATTTTGGGCGCCATCACCAAAACGCTTTATCCGGCCATCGCCGAAAAATTCAAAACGACGCCTTCCCGCGTCGAGCGCGCCATTCGCCATGCGATCGAAGTAGCCTGGACGCGCGGCAACATCGATTCCATCAGCCACTTGTTCGGCTACACCATCAACATCAGCAAATCCAAGCCGACCAACAGCGAATTTATCGCCATGGTGGCCGATAAGCTGCGGATTGAGCATAAGGTGAGCTGAAAGGATAACTAAAGACGGATTCCATGTTTCACGGAAATCATATATTTTAGATTTAAAGAGACGCCTTACTTCAGAAAGGGCGTCTTTTTGTGTTTTTTTTTAGCAACATGAAGCGGTGAATCTAGTAAAAATGTTAAAGCGTACGGGGTCGTTTTTTAAATTCTAGGATCCTGTATACATAACCCCTCTTCATATCGTTATTAGAATGGAAAGGAGCGGATCATAATCGATGACGAGTTGATAAGACAACTGCTTCATAGAGGCAAAGTCATTAAACACTATTTGGTGCGGATCGGTGCAAACCCTTCGGATGCGGAGGAAATCGTGCAGGACACATTGCTCAAGGGCATAACGCATATCGATTCCATCAAACCGGCAAAGTTCATGTCCTGGCTTTTTAAAGTCGCGACGCATAAATATTATGACCTGTACAGGAAGGAAACCCGGCGAGGAAAAACGGTATCGTTCGAGCTTTTATCATTCATGGATGAGTCATCACCGGAAGATCGTTATTTGCGAAAGGAAAAAAGCCTGGGGGTAAAGGAATTGCTGAACCGGATTCCGCAAAAGTACAAACAGATGCTGATCCTGAAGTACGATTTGGGTTTGAGCTACGACGAAATCGGCAGATTATTGAACGTAAAAACCGAGCGGGTCAAAACCGACTTATACCGCGCCCGAAACATGTTCAAAAAAATGTATGAAGGAGAACGACAAGATGAGCAATGATTATTCCGAGGCTGTGGAGCAGGACAGTGAGCAGCATTTTCGAAATCTTTTGAAAAAAACGAAAAGGAAATCGATGTTGCGAAATATTATTATTTCCGTCTTGAGTGCGATGGTTGTAATTGTCGGGCTGCTCATTGCGGACAAAATGCTCTTATCACGCAGCGCGAAACAAGCCCTTACCGATCTTTATCACTATCAATTAATTTCGTCTCCTAATGTTCTTCTTGGCGAAAGCCAATCACTTGATAGCGTGTTAGGAGGAACGGCAATCTATCGGACATATAAAGTCATCGAAGGCGTGCCGCTGCCATGGGCCGAGGTGAAAGTCCATTACAATGTTTTTGGCGAATATGGGCAATTTGTCGGCGGATATTCTCCATTAAACGTTAAAGATCCAGACATGGAGAAATTGAATATGGCAAGACCTTATAACGTCATGAACGGACAGAGAGAACTGTTGTTTTTTCACCCGGAAGTGCATTATCCCGATTTGCTGAACGAGTTGAACAAGCTGGATCAGATCGATTCCGGGAAAAAAGTGGAGATGGCTATCTCGCTCGATCATGCCTACACGGCAAACGAAATCCGCGATATGCTTCCTTCCGGTGTACATGCCCGTTGGTTCTGGGTTGATACGTACACGCCCGAATACATCAAATTTATGAACGGCCCGCCGGCCCTGCCTCTCATCAGTCCTAACGTATATGGCTATGCGGCCTACGCCGATCAGGAGGACACATGGGAAAATGATGAGGGCAAATTTATCGAATACATTAAAGAAGGATTGAAGCTGAACGGAAACTATGATTGGGAATACACGCAAATTTTCAATCAATTAAGAGGCGGCAAAAAAGAGCCTGCCAAAGACGATGTGCGTTCTATCGGCGTTGTCGTGACGGGGAGTCCGGAAGCATTGCGGGCTTTACAAGGCAAAAAATACGTACGTGCCGCGGTTCTAGGGGCTATAGCAGAAAATTATTAATGTAGCAACTTAATGGCGGAACATAAGGAACGCTCAACCTGAAGGCATCTTCTTAGGCAGAGCGTTCTTTTTTATGCTCCGGTCGAAGCATCTGATGAGCCATGATTTTGTTCAAGCTGTTCTAAACGTTCCTTAAGTTTTGAAGTTATGATTGGAATCCGCGACGAATCGGGAGGATCTGCGCATTTTCATAGTGGGCTTTGGCTTCTGATATGCGCATCTGGAGCGCAAAAAATAGACAAAGGTGATGTCGCAGAGCGAATCTGCCGATATCATCAAACATTTGACAATAGTTTCGCCGCCTGGCACCAAGGATGTCATTTCGTTTCCCCTTTCCAATGGATGCTGGATCATATATGCTGATCTTACAGCATCGCGGCTCAAATCGAACGGATCATTCATAAGGGGTTGCCGTTCAGGTATTTGCTTTTATTCGAATTTTTTTGGCCTTTTCTGGTATAACTATGTAATCATGAGAAAAGAATCCGAAGGGAGTCTGTATATGAACCGAGTATTTGTCATTTCGGACCATCATTTTGGGCATCAAAAAATCATCGATTTTGAGTCGAGACCGTTTGCATCCGCAGAAGAAATGGATGACTATATGATCCGCCAATGGAATGCGGTCGTCGCCAAAAACGACAGGGTGTTTCACCTCGGCGATTTCTCTTTTTACAATAAAGAAAAAACGAAAGCGATCGTGGAACAACTGAACGGACAAAAATTCCTCATTCTGGGCAACCATGACCGGGGGCGGAGCAAAACTTGGTGGCTGGATGCCGGTTTTGACGAGGTCAGCGAATATCCTATCGTCTACGAATCCTTCTACATTTTGTCCCACGAACCTCTCTACATGAATAAACATATGCCTTACGTCAACATTCATGGACATATTCACAGCCAGAAATACGAAGGATTGCATTACTTTAATGCCTGCGTGGAGCACTTCGATTACAAGCCGGTTGCTTTCGAAGATATCCGCAATTCCTTGGCCGCCAAAGAGGAACAATAAGGAAATAAGTCTATATTCATAAACGCGTCCCCCGGATATGGTCCAAAGGTTACAATTTTTTGGCTGGATAAGCTCTTGAAAACAACATAATATGAAGATAGAGATGCTGGCTTGCAATGAAGCTGTGCGACCAAAGAGAGGAGCTTCACGTTGACGAGCAAAAAATGGATCATTGCGGCAGCCGCAGTTATCGCCATATGTTCTGCGACTTCGATATTCACCTTAGCCAAGGATAATGCTATAAAACAAGGTTATTCCGCTGCGGAGCCGGTGGCGTCTCACGCCGTCCGACAAGCGAACGGAGAAGTTTCGCAGCTTTTGCGGGACGATGCCGGCCATGATACGATGAATAATCAAGACCATGCCCCCCAATCGGAAATTGAAACGCCCGAGGAGACCATCGCCGAATCCGACGATCACATCATACATATTACAGGAATCCAAACAAACGAGGGAACTTACGACCATCTAAAACTTGAAACACCGGCGTTCAGCCGCAGCCTACCCGGTTATAACGTAACGAATCCGACCTATGCACCGCAAATCATTTGCGAAGACGTGAACGGGGACGGCAACAAGGAGTCCGTCGTTATTTTGACGACCGGATACGGCACCGGAGTTTACCGCTCCGACGTTGTTGTGTATAATTCAGAAGGCGACAGGATACCGGTAGAAGATGCCAACACGGCGTTTTTGAAGCAGTTTGACGGGAGTTTTAACGGCCAAGGGCTTACGCTGAACGTTCATGGGCAATCGTATCAAGTTCCATATGCGCTCATTTTAACGGATCGTACCCGGTTGAACGGGCGGCCGCAAATCGGAAGCATCATGCAATATGCCGTTACGGGCGGCGTGTTAACCGCTACGACTGCGGTGCAAATTTCGCCAGCGGAATTCGTGGGAGACCTGGCAGTCACATATACGTTCAAAAATGGCCGGCTGCAGGCCGGGAGCGCCACCTTCGAACTGTATCCGGAATACAGCTCCTAAACGCAGGAAAGGAAGTATATGAAATCATCAAGAATTACATACGTATTTATGGCCATGCTGGCGGGCATGTTTTTGTTCGTGTTTTCGGGATGCTCCGTCGGTTTGCCGGACACCGGGACGCCGGTTTCCACGGCAGGACAGAAGCTGAAAGTGTATTTTCTGGACGTGGGGCAAGGAGCTTCGCAGCTGCTGGTGACGCCGTCGGGAAAAACGATGCTCATCGATGCGGGGAATAATGATAAAGAACAAGTGATGCTGGATTACATGAAGCAGTACCATATTTCCAAGTTGGACGTCGTGATCGGAACGCATCCGGATGCCGACCATATCGGCGGGCTCGACAAAGTGATCGACCAGATCCCCGTCGAAACGATCTACATGCCGAAAGTTCAATCCAATACCAAAACGTTCGAATCCGTATTAAAATCGATCAAAAATAAAGGGCTGAAGGTCAAAACGGCAAAAGCGGGCCTGTCTTGGGACCTCGACGATGAGGTGCACGTGGACATGCTGGCGCCGACCCGCAGCTATGACGATTCCAACAACATGAGCGCCGTCGTCAAGGTCACCTACGGACAGACGTCGTTCCTGTTGACCGGCGATGCCGAAAGCGCAAGCGAAAAAGACATGATCGCCTCGGGGGCGGATTTGCAGGCGGACGTGCTGCTTGTAGGCCACCATGGCTCGAATTCTTCGACAACCTTGAGTTTTTTGAAAAAAGTAAATCCGAAATATGCCGTGATCCAGGTAGGAAAAGGCAACACCTACGGCCATCCGAAAAGCGCGATTTTGAGCCGCCTGCAGAAGCAGGGCGTTGAGGTGTTCCGCAATGACCGACAAGGAACGGTTGAAGTCGATTCGGATGGCAGCTCGATTCAGATTTCCACGGAAAGGTAGTGGGACATATGAAAAGCATGACCGGAATTATCGAAGGTTTTGAAGGCGAATTTTGCAAGATCGAGCGGGATGGACATGTGGAAGCCGTGCCCAGGAAGAAAGTGGACGTCACCGCGAAAAGTGGCGACGTGGTCGAATGGAACGGTGAACAATGGATTCCGAACCGGGCTTTAACCGCGCAACGCACCAAGGAAATCCGAACATTGATGGATGACGTATGGGACGATTAACACAGAAAAAAACCACCTGAGAAGGTGGTCAGGCTGTCGAGAAAGTCTCGACAGCCTTCTTTATGTTTATTTATTTTAAGACAGCACCGCGTTAATGTTGTATAATATAGATAACTACTCATGAACGGATGGTGTCTTGAATGCTGAGATCTAATCGGGAAAAACAACAAAGCTACGAATTCGTGTCAATTGAAGAGCTGGTTCCACAGGATCATTTGCTGCGGAAAGTGGACAAGTATATCGACTTCTCCTTTATTGACGATAAGGTTCGTCCTCTTTACTGCGCAGATAACGGGCGGCCAGCCATTGATCCGGTCGTTCTGTTTAAGATGATTTTTCTCGGTTATTTTTATGGCATTCGCTCCGAACGCCAGTTGGAACGCGAGATTCAAACGAATTTGGCTTACCGCTGGTTTTTAGGTCTTGGTCTAACCGATAAAGTCCCAGACCACTCCACCATTAGCTGGAACCGGCGGACTCGATTTAAGGATACTGACATTTTCCAGGAGATCTTTGACGAAATCGTCCTCCAAGCGATCTCGCACAAAATGGTGGGCGGGCGTGTGCTCATTACCGATTCGACTCACGTAAAAGCCAATGCCAACAAGCACCACTATACCAAGCAGGAAGTTCTGCAAAACACCAAGGACTATATTGACGAACTCAATGAGGCTGTGACGGAGGACCGCAAAGCGCACGGAAAAAAGGCCTGAAAGTACGAGAGGAAGTGAATGGAACCAAAGAAATTAAAGTGAGCACCACCGATCCTGAAAGTGGCTATATGATTCGCGACGGTAAGCCAGAGGGGTTCTTTTATCTCGACCACCGGACGGTGGATCTTAAATACAATCTCATTACCGATGTCCATGTCACGCCAGGAAATGTCCACGATTCGGTTCCGTATTTGTCGCGATTAGACCGCCAAAGAGAACGTTTTGGATTCAAGGTTGAAGCTGTAGCCCTGGATTCCGGTTATTTAACTACGCCCATTTGCCGAGGTTTACAGCAGCGAAAGATTTTTGCCGTTATTGCACACCGGAGATTTCATCCGAAGCAAGGTTTGTTTGCCAAATGGAAGTTTACTTACGACGCTGAAAGTAACACTTATATCTGCCCGGAAAAACACCAACTGACGTACCGGACTACCGACCGGAAGGGTTACAGGCAGTATGCGTCAGACCCGGAACATTGCAAGACCTGCCCGATGCTTGCGCAATGCACTCATTCCCAGAACCACCGGAAGGTACTGACCCGACATGTCTGGGAAGACAGCAAAGACTGGGTGCGAAATAACCGGCTAAGCCGAGACGGCAAGCAGTTGTACCGCAAACGAAAAGAAACGATTGAGCGAAGCTTCGCGGATGCCAAAGAGCTCCATGGGTTTCGCTATTGCCGTTTGCGCGGACTCTCAAACGTTACGGAACAAGCGTTGATGACGGCCGCCGTGCAGAACATGAAGAAGATGGCGATCCACCTGGATCGCCTGGAAAAGAGGGGGTAACCCTTCTTTTTTAGCAACTGCAAATGAAAACAAGAGAAACCCAACGTCTACAAGACGTGGGTTTCTCGACAATCTGACCACCTGAGAAGGTGGTTTTTTTCTGTGAAATCAATTATTCAACGATCAGTTTGCCCTTCATATCGCTGTGACCCGCACCGCACATGACGGAGCAATCGAAGTCGAACGTGCCGGCTTTGTCTGCCGTAAATTCTACGGAGCCGTCCTTTTGCAGGTTCACGTTATAGTCTGGAATTTCCAAACCATGCGCACCGTCGGTGTTTTTCAACGTGAGTTTCACTTTTTCGCCTTTTTTCACTTTGATTTCGTTTGGCGAAAATTCAAAGCTTTTGGCGTTGACGGTAATTTCTTTCACGTCTCCGCTAGCGGAAGAAGAAGAATCGCTTGCGTTGCCGGAGCTGGAATCGTTATTGCCGCATGCGGCTAACACCGTGGCGGAAAGAGCTGCGACGGCGATCAGAGAAAAGATCTTTTTCATTTCTATGGCCTCCCCTTTTTGGTTAAAGATTGTTTAACCATTTACAAAAGACGAGTTTACGCTTCTCGTTTGCCGCTGTCAATGCCATTTTCTTGAAGAGTCCCCTGGCATCAAATCACTGCACTTTATGGGGAGGCACGAAACAATGCCGGCAGCGCGGCTCATAATCGTCGGAATCGCCGATCAGAATGATCGAGCCGAGCGGCGCCGGCTTGCCGTTGACGATGCGTTGGGTGAAAACAGCCTCGGGGCTGCCGCAAACGGCGCAAAATGCGGTGAGCTGCTGGATGTCATCCGCCATCGCGAGCAGGCCGCCGATATAACCGAATTCTTTTCCCCTGTAATCCATGTTCAGGCCGTCGACGATGACATGTTTTCCGCGGTAGGCGAGTTCCTCGACCAATCCCAATATCGGTTTATTGAAAAATTGCACTTCATCGAATGCGACGACATCCGCATCGGCCGTTTCTTTATAAATTCGGGCAAGAAGCTCGTCCGTCAGATGCCTTGGAATGGAAATGGCCGGGAGACGGTAGCCGATCCGGCTGACGATTTCATCCTTGGCGTAACGCTGATCTTCCGCCGGCTTATAGGCAACCAGCTTTTTCCGTCCATATTGCACGAGTTTTTGGCATCTGCGGATCAATTCACCCGATTTTTCGCTAAACATGGGGCCCGTGATTACGGTAATCCGTCCTTTATTCACCTTTATGCTCCTTTCCCGCTTAAAAACCAGGTATTTTCATCGCTGGATGAAAAGTCACGAAAAATAGCGGCTTTTATAGAGTACCATAATCTGTTGGGGGTGGCTATAGACATTTGGGACGCTGGCGTTGGCCCGGCGGAAAGTGGTAAGGTTAAAGAGATGAGTACATATGCACACGGAGGAATGTCGCGATGAAAGAGAAATTGGTGGAATTCCGGGAGAGAATATCTGCGTTATCGCCGGAGCTTGAACGGATTCCGGAAACCAAACAGTTGATAGAAGAAATGCTGCAGGAGATGAACGAGCTTCACCGGCAAAATCACGCGCTACGGAACAGGATATTAAAGAGCTCCAGCAAGGAATCGCGAATGTCGAGCAAACTGCGGGACGCCTTATATGAATGACTATGCGTAACCCCGGCTTCGCTTTGAAACATGGCTGCCGAGAATTCCCGAGAGGTAATTTGGCGGAACCGATACACACAATCCCCATTGCCGCTATATGCTGTTACAAGGTAGAACGAGAACTGTCGGCGGGGTGATGAGATGAGCCGTTCCAAGAAAAAAACGTCGCGCAAGGCCCAGGCATTGCCGAAAAAACGGCTCCTGCGAACCTCGGCGCGGCCGAAATTGAGCCCGCAGCAGATCGCTGTGATCGGAGGGCTCCTTTCGGGTTTTTTTGTGGTGGAATCCTTGATTTATAACCGCAACAATGAGCTGAAGGTCATTTTGACGAGCACGACGTTGACGGACTATCCGGTGCTTGGCAATAAAGAGAGGGAAGAGCGGGAAGACGAGGCACTGGAGCTCATCGCCAGCGAATCGGATAACGGATCGAATGAAACGGCTTATCCCGCCCGTAAAATATAGCAAACCCCGCCTTGAATCGCAGCTTGGCGGGGTTTTGTCATCGTCTTATTATGAGGTTGGCTGGGCGGGCGGCTTGGGTTTGCGTTTCTCCTTAAACCTGGGTCCGACGTAATTCCGCTTGCGGTCCCGGTACAAAATCCATCCGCCAAGAAACGTCATGCCGGCAAGGAACAAGAGAAGGCCAAGCAAAAAATGCCCCCATTCAAAGGAAGGATGGGCGACGCTTGCATCCCCATGGACCGAATAAAACGCAAATACGGCGTCTTTCATAAATAAAAAACCTGTCACCGCCATCAATCCGGGGATGACGAGGATTAGAATGGCAATAAAGCGGGAAATGACTAATTTCATACGGAATATCCCTTTCTGTCATTCGATTTTGCTTAATCCTATCATACCGTTTTCAAGAACTTCTGTCCATTTCGCCGGGGGTTTGTTTGTAAAGGAGGAAAAAGAGAGTAAAATAGAAAAGATAAAACATCACGGTGTTCCCGGGTGAGGGAGACCGTTCACGACAAACGATCAGCATGGATAAAAATTTATGGATAAATGTGGGGGATGGACATGACAATAACATGCGATGTGGCGGTGCTCGGCGGAGGAACCGGCGGATACGTGGCGGCGATCCGGGCGGCGCAGCTCGGCAAACAGGTTGTGATCATTGAGGCGGACAAGCTCGGAGGGACCTGTCTGCACCGGGGCTGCATCCCTAGCAAATCATTGCTGCGCAGCGCCGAGGTGTATGCCGAAATCCGCGACAGCGAAAGTTACGGCATCGAGACCGCGGGCGCGACGCTGGTGTTCTCCAAGGTGCAGAACCGGAAAACGGCGATCGTCGACCAGCTTCACCAAGGGGTGCAGTACTTGATGCGCAAAAACAAAATTCAGGTGATCCATGGCAAAGGGCGCGTCACCGGCCCGTCGATTTTTTCGCCAAAAAGCGGCGCGGTAGCCGTTGAACTGGCGGACGGCGAAATGGAGACGGTGGTTCCGGCGAACTTGATTATCGCAACCGGATCCCGTCCGCGCACGCTCCCGGGCCTTGAGCCGGATGGCCGCTACGTGCTGACGAGCGACGACGCGCTTCTTCTGGAAGAGCTGCCGGAATCCATCATCATCGTCGGCGGCGGCGTCATCGGCGTCGAATGGGCTTCCATGCTTAGCGATTTCGGAGTCCGGGTGACCGTCGTCGAAGCGGCCGACCAGCTTTTGCCGGCCGAGGATCAAGACATCGCCCGGGAGCTGCAGAAGCTGCTGACCAAACGCGGGGTTGCCGTTCATACGGGAAGCACGGTACAACCGGATACATACCAGGCCAAGGATGGACAGGTCACCATCGGCATGCGCAAAGGAGAGCAAAACGAGACGTTAACCGCTTCGTGCATACTGGTGTCGGTCGGCCGTCAAGCCAACGTGGAGAATATCGGGCTGGAGAACACGGATGTGCGCGTGGAACGCGGTTTTATTGAAGTGAACAAATTTTTGCAAACCGGGGAATCGCATATTTACGCCATCGGGGACGTGATCGGAGGCCTGCAGCTGGCCCATGCCGCAAGCCATGAAGGCATTGCGGCGGTCAATCATTTGGCGGGAGAACCGGTTCACCCCGTCCAGCCTCATTTGATTCCGCGCTGCGTATACACGCGGCCGGAGGTTGCCAGCATCGGCATTACGGAGAAGGAAGCCCGCGAGAAAGGCCATGAGGTCAAAGTCGGCAAATTCCCGTTCCAGGCGATCGGAAAGGCGTTGGTTCACGGCAGCAAAGACGGGTTTATTAAGGTTGTGGCTGATGCTAATAGCAACGATATTCTCGGCGTACAGATGATCGGAGCCCATGTGACGGATTTGATCAGCGAAGCCGCTTTGGCCCAGCTGCTGGATGCGACGCCATGGGAGGTTGGCCAGCTGGTGCATCCGCATCCGACGCTTTCCGAAATCATCGGCGAAGGCATGCTGGCCGTGGACGGATTATCCATCGGCATGTAACGCCCCGTTGCTGGACATCGTTTCAGCCCGAGCAAAAAATTAAAAACCTTCTTTTCTTTTTGGTGCGGAAAGGATTATAATAAAGTTAACCCAAGTCTTAGTACCAGGTTTTAATATCAGGTTAAGAATTTGGCCTAAGGCTTTATTAATAAGGAGGTACCTACCATGAGCGAACAAGGTACTGTTGGAACAGGGCATGAACATGAGCAGCTTGGACTCAGCAACGGACAAGTGATTGACATGTACAGATATATGCTGCTCGCACGCAAATTCGATGAGCGCAATTTGCTGCTGCAGCGCGCAGGCAAAATCAATTTCCACGTTTCGGGGATCGGGCAGGAAACGGCACAAGTAGCGGCCGCCTTTGCGTTGGATCGCGAGCGGGACTATTTCCTGCCGTATTACCGCGATTACGGGTTCGTCATGGCCGTAGGCATGACGGCGCGCGAATTGATGCTGTCCTCCTTTGCGAAAGCGGGAGACCCGAACAGCGGCGGACGCCAGATGCCGGGGCATTTCGGCAGCAAAAGGCTGCGCATCGTGACCGGGTCCAGCCCGGTTACGACACAGGTTCCCCATGCGGTCGGCATCGCGCTTTCCGCAAAAATGAGAAAGCAGGATATCGTTTCGTTCGTTACTTTCGGCGAAGGCTCCAGCAACCAGGGCGATTTTCACGAAGGCCTGAACTTCGCGGGGGTTCACAAACTTCCCGTCATCGTAATGTGCGAAAACAACCAATATGCGATTTCGATTCCGGCGCACAAGCAAATCGGCGGCAAAGTGAGCGACCGCGCGCTTGGGTACGGATTTCCGGGATTCCGGGTCGACGGCAACGACGCGCTTGCGGTTTATAAGGCCGTCAAGGAAGCCCGCGAGCGGGCGGTCCGCGGCGAAGGGCCGACGCTGATCGAAGCGATGATGTACCGCCTGTCCCCGCACTCCACCTCCGACAACGATTTGGCTTACCGGACGAAAGAGGAAGTCGAGGAGAATTGGAAAAAGGACGGCATTGCCCGTTTCAAAGCCTATTTGATCGGCTGCGGCATTTGGGACGAATCCAAAGACGCCGATTTGCAGGAGCAAATTTCGCTCGAGATCAAGGACGCGACCGAATTTGCGGACAACGCGCCTTATCCGAAGCCGGAAGAAACGCTGCTGCATGTCTATGCGGACGATCGTGAAGAGGGGGAAAAGGCATGGCAGTAATGGAATATATCGACGCGATTCGTCTCGCGATGAAAGAAGAGATGGAGAAGGACGAATCCGTATTCGTTCTCGGCGAGGATGTGGGCGTGAAAGGCGGCGTGTTTACGACCACCAAAGGTTTGATCGAGCAGTTCGGCGAAGACCGGGTGCTTGATACGCCGCTGGCCGAATCCGCCATTGCAGGCGTAGCGATCGGGGCAGCGATGGTCGGCATGAAGCCGATCGCGGAAATGCAGTACTCCGATTTCATGCTGCCGGCTACCAACCAAATCATTAACGAAGCGGCCAAAATCCGCTACCGCTCCAACAACGACTGGAGCTGTCCGGTCGTCGTCCGGGCGCCCATCGGCGGCGGAATCTTCGGGGGGTTGTACCACTCCCAATGCCCGGAATCCATTTTCTTCGGGACGCCGGGCCTTAAGATCGTCGCTCCGTTTACGGCTTATGACGCAAAAGGGCTGCTGAAAGCCGCGATCCAGGATCCCGATCCGGTGTTGTTTTTCGAAAACAAAAAATGCTACAAAATGATCAAAGGCGACGTGCCTTTGGATGACTATACCGTGCCGATCGGCAAAGCGAATGTGCTCCGCGAAGGGGCAGACATTACCGTCATCGGTTATAGCATGCCGCTGCATTTTTGCATGCAGGCTGCCGAAGAACTCGAAAAAGAAGAAGGCATTACCGCCCATATCCTGGATCTGCGCACGCTGCAGCCGCTGGACCGCGACAGCATCATCGAAGCAGCCCGCAAGACGGGCAAGGTGCTGATCGTCCACGAGGATAACAAAACCGGCGGCGTCGGCGCCGAGGTGGCGGCCATCATTTCCGAGGAATGCCTTTTCGACCTGGATGCGCCGATCATGCGCTGCTGCAGCCCGGACGTGCCGGCCATGCCGATCAGCCCGCCGATGGAGAAGTTTTATATGCTGAGCAAAGACAAAGTGAAGGAAGCCATGCGACAATTGGCAATCTACTAGGGGAAGCTTAGGGGTGAAAATATGTCTGAAAATCAAAAGTTAACCGATGTGGTGATGCCGCAGCTGGCCGAATCGCTGGTTTCGGCGACGATTGCCAAATGGCTCAAGCAGCCGGGAGAAAAAGTCGAACAGTACGAGCCGATCTGCGAGGTCATGACCGATAAAGTCAATGCGGAAATTCCATCGACCATCGATGGCGTGATGGTGGAGTTGATCGCGGAGGAAGGCCAAAACGTGAGCGTCGGCGAAATCATCTGCCGCATGGCCGTCGCCGGCGGGGCTCCGGCTTCCGCCGAACCAACGCCGCAAACGGCTTCGGCGGTTTCGAACGTTACTTCCGCCGCTGCCGCAGGCGATCAGTCCATGAGAAACCGCTATTCGCCGGCCGTGCAGACGCTCGCCGCGCAGCATGGCGTCGATCTGAACCAAATCCAGGGAACGGGAATGGGCGGCCGAATCACGCGCAAGGACGTTCTTGCGTACGTGGAAAAGGGAGGGGCTGCTCCGCGGCAGCCGCAAGCTCCCGAAGCAGCGCCTGCCCGGGCGGAAGCTCCGTCGCCGTTCAAGGATTTGCCGCACGCCGATCCGGCCGTCACGCCGGAGCAATACATTCCGGTTCAGCCGGTATCCGAAAGAAATTCCGGCCTGCATATGTCTGAATCGCCGAAAATTCCGCCGATCGAGGTGGAAAGAGGCGAACGCGAAACGCTGATTGACGTGACGCCGCTCCGCAACGCGATTGCGACCAACATGCGCCAAAGCGTATCCGAAATTCCGCATGCATGGACGATGGTTGAAGTGGACGTGACCAACCTCGTGCTGCTCCGGAACAAACTGAAGGATGAATTTAAACGGCGGGAGGGGTATAATTTAACGTATCTGGCGTTTTTCCTGAAAGCCGTCGTCAATGCGATCAAAGATTACCCGATCATGAACTCCGTTTGGGCCGTCAACAAAATCATCGTAAAACGCGATATCAACATTTCGCTGGCCGTAGGCACGGAGGATTCGGTCATGACGCCGGTCATCCAAAGGGCGGATCAGAAAAATATTGCGGGCCTGGCCCGGGAAATCGAAGAGCTTGCGACCAAAACCCGTCAAGGCAAGCTGAAGCTGGAGGATATGCAGGGAGGCACCTTTACGGTGAACAACACCGGTTCCTTCGGGTCCATCCTGTCGTATCCGATCATCAACTACCCGCAGGCCGCCATTTTGACGTTCGAATCGATCGTGAAACGTCCGGTCGTCATTAACGACATGATCGCGGTGCGTTCGATGGCCAACATTTGCTTGTCGCTGGATCACCGGATTCTCGACGGCGTCATCTGCGGACGGTTCCTGCAGCGGGTGAAGGAAAACATCGAAGCGTATACGCTGGATACGAAAGTGTATTAAGAAAGTGCATGAAAAGGCAGTCATTCATCATCTGGAGAGGACGTGATTTCGGTATGGGCAAAGAACTTCATGTTTCCTATACGCCGATGATGGGTTATGATGCAGCATGGGATTTGCAAAAATCGATCGTAAAAAGCATTGACCTTGGAGAGCAGCAGGATACCCTGCTGCTTTTGCAGCATCCGCCAACCTATACCATCGGATCCCAAAGACATCCGGAGCATTTGCTGCTCAGCAAGGAAGAACTGGAGGAAAAGGGCATCGGTTTGTTCGAAATCGACCGCGGCGGCGATATTACATACCATGGGCCGGGCCAGCTGGTCGGATACCCCTTGCTTGTTTTGGAGGGGGAAGGGCTGGATTTGCACGCTTACTTGCGCAACCTGGAACAAGTCATCATCAATTACTTAAAGCACCATGGCATCGACGCCGGCCGCAAGCCCGAATATACGGGCGTATGGGTCGGGGACTTGAAGGTATGCGCCATCGGGGTCAAATTCAATAAATGCCGCAGGCGCCGGGCATTCGTCACCAGCCACGGCTTCGCTTTCAACATTAAAGCGGGCATCGAAACGCAGGGCTTTTCCGGAATTATTCCTTGCGGCATCCAGGAATACGGCGTGACATCGCTTGAAGGTTGTACCGGCAAGACGTTTATCGTGGAACAGGTTGCCGAGGAGATCGTGCCTTTTTTTGCGGAGGTTTTTCGTTACGAGGCGGTCGCCGGCACCGTCCCGGGTTCGGCCCGCTGAATCAGCGGGCGATCAGGGATTCGACCACTCCGAAAATGACGGAGCCGAACATGGCGAACAGCATCAGGTAAACAAACACGCGAAACCATTTCTTGTTTTGCATAGCTACTCCTTTTTCGATAGATGATGTATTAGCTTGGATAACATGTCATTTTGATGTTAGGACAGCTATGTTTATTGTAACTTAAACGCAGGGAGAGAGGAAAGTCCAATGATCAGACAAGACCGTTTGGTGGAAGAATTCATGGAGCTCGTCCAGGTGGACAGCGAAACGGGGCATGAGGAAGAGATCGCGGAAGTCCTGAAAAGAAAATTTTCGGATCTCGGGCTGAGCGTGACCGAAGATGACTCGAAGAGCAGAACGGGCCACGGGGCGGGGAATTTGATCGTCACCATGGCAGGCACGCCGGGTGTCAAAGCTCCGAAGCTGTTCTTTACATGCCATATGGATACGGTGGCGCCCGGCAAAGGAATTCAGCCGCAGCTCGGCGCGGACGGTTGGATCACAAGCGACGGCACGACGATTCTCGGTTCCGACGATAAAGCGGGGATCGCCGTCCTGTTCGAAGCCATCAAAGTCATTCAAGAGCAGAACATCGAACACGGACAAATCCAGTTGGTCATTACGGCCGGAGAGGAATCGGGCCTGCTGGGGGCCCGCTGCATGGATCCGAAATATTTGGATGCGGACCTTGGCTACGCCATCGACTCCAACGGGGAGATCGGCGCCATTGCGGTAGCCGCTCCGACGCAGGCGAAAATGAAGATGAAAATTTTCGGCAAATCGGCCCATGCGGGCGTAAATCCGGAGGACGGCATCAGCGCGATTCAGGTGGCTTCCAAAGCGATCGCCCGGATGAAGCTCGGACGATTGGACCATGAAACGACGGCCAACATCGGAAAATTCGCCGGCGGCGGCGCGACCAACGTCGTTTGCGATTACGTCGAAATCGACGCGGAAGCCCGCAGCATCGTGCAGGACAAAGTCGAACGGCAAATCGAACATATGCGCGAAGCGCTTGAAAGCGCCGTTCAGGAATGCGGCGCGACCTGCGAATTTATCAGCGAAATCGTCTACCCGGCGTTCAACTTCGACGAAAACGACGACGTCGTGAAGCTGGCGCAGCGGGCCATTGCCAATATCGGTCTTCCGAGCCGCACGTTCCATTCCGGCGGCGGCAGCGACGCGAACATTTTTAACGGCATGGGGGTACCGACCGTCAACTTGGCGCTTGGTTACGAGAACATCCATACCACCAAAGAACGAATCCGCGCGGCGGACATGGTCAAAGCGGCGGAAATGGTCATCAGCATTGTCCGCGAGACGACGAAATAAGGCCCAACCAACCAAAGGCTGTTACCGGCCGGCATGCCATGCCGCGGTAACAGCCTTTTTTAACGGGCCCCTCTCTTCTTGCGGCCTAATGCAGCATAACGGCGGAAGACGCTCCGTGATTGCGCATCTGGGCAGGAGTCCAGCGGGTATGCCATTCCGTAATATTCAAAATGTGCAGCGCGCGGGTAATGTTGTTCAGATAACGTTCGATTTGGAGAAAATGCTCGCTGCCGACGATCGTGTTTTCGAGCCGGGCCATCAGCGATTTTTTCGTTTGCTGCAAATAACAGGAGGCCGCGCCGAACCTCGAAGCCGAATGGTTGGGATCCGTGTTGTAAATGGCCTCAAAGATGGAAGCCGCCGTTTCGTAATTCCCTTCGTCGTATTGGATTTCCGCGGCGATGAAGCAAAGTTCAAGGGAAATCTGGCTGCGGTCGTACAAGGGAAGCTGTTCCATCCCGGCGATCCGCGAAGCGGCAAGCTCGCGGTATCCTTGCTTGTACAAGGTATAAATGAGCTCATGGTATTCATGCTCCGTCGGACTGGACAAAATAGCCAAAGCTTCTTCCACTTTGCCGAGGGCAATGGCGGTTTTGGCGGTTTCCAAAGCTTCGTAGCGTGATAAAGCAGGCATGCCGATATCTCCTCCGTTCTTACCATGCAGGCACAGTTTGCATACATGGATGGCTTCCGCGGTTCTGATCCTATGCCGGGCAGTAATCAGAAGCACGCGATCTTGCTGCATGGTTTTTCGTGATAATAGGAAAAGCGCTTCTTTGAATTGGTTTATATATATTAAGCATAAAATGTATTGGGCCAGGTTTCTGTCGGTATACCTTTCAGGAGGGCTTAGGGATGCATAGAGTTCGGCGGCGGAAGCAAAAGCTCCTAGCGCCCAAAGCGTTTCCGCTACATGAAGCGCCGGATCTTCGATGAATTCGGAGGCGACCGCGGTTAACCGGATCCGGAGATCCCCGTCGCTTATTTCCGACCGGCGGAGAAGCAATCCGATTTCCGCGAGTGCTTCCGGGATGTGCCGCTTCCTTGCGAGACATTCGCGGAAAGCCATTCCTGCTTCATGATGGCGGCCCAGCTGCCTCAGCAGCCTGCCGTATTCCATCCAGCACAAGGATTCGTCGAATGAAGGATCCGCCGTTTTCTCGCCGGACCTGGTGATCGAAAGGGCTTTCTCGAAACACGAAAGAGCAGCGGCATCCATTCCGCGCGTGCGATACCATAATCCTGATTTGTAATGAACCGAAGAAGATTCAGGTTTGGTTTGAAGCAGGGACAATGCTTGGTCTTTCTTCATACGAGACCCTCCGTTATATAAAACAACGCAAATATGAAATGGTTATAGGGGACGAGCAAAAAAAACGAGAAAATCCAAAAAACCATGACAATTTTCACATTTATTTATATCTTTGCCATATTCGGGATTACCGCGATACGGCATCCGTGCGTCTTAAGGCCGCTTCTCTCCCGAGTATCGCGCTTAGAGGGGCGCGGGGTTCGGTTTCTTTCATCCACTGTTTCAGCATGATCCGGATCTGCCAGGCTTGACCAACCATATGGATCGAGGTCTCCGTGCGGTAGCTCTTCATAAGGGGCTCTCCTTCTTTCCTGCGTGAAGTTTGTTATAATAACACCATATGTGTCAGTCTGTTCAAACATGCTTGTTTTTAAAATATAGGGCTTGCAAATTTCATAGAAACCATAGAGAACGTTTGCAAAGCCGGATCAAGGAGAGAGACGCTTTGAAACCAATTTCATATTCGAATCCAAAACTCGACGAAGTCACGGTTTCCACGAAACCCGTATTTGAGGGCAATATCATTTCGCTCCAAATCGACACGGTCAAGCTGCCGGACGGCGGCACGGCTTCCAGGGAGATCGTGAGGCATCCCGGCGCCGTGGCGGTGCTGGCGATCCATGACGACAAAATCATTTTGGTCGATCAATACCGGCAGGCCATGGGGCGCTGCGAGCTGGAAATACCGGCCGGGAAGCTCGAAAAAGGAGAAGATCCGCTTGAAGCGGCCAAACGGGAGCTCCAGGAGGAGACGGGGTATACATGCCAACAAATCCGGCTGCTGCATTCGTTTTACACTTCGCCGGGTTTTGCGGACGAGTTGATCCATTTATATGTAGCGGAAGGGCTGGAAAGCGGGGAAGCCGTACCGGACGAGGATGAATTTCTCGAGCTTTACGAGCTGACCTTGCAAGAAGCGCTGGAGGCCGTGAAATCGGGGAGAATCAGCGATGCCAAAACGATCATGGCGGTTTATGCTTGGAAGCTGCAGCAGCTGACGGGAGAGTTCCGGATATGACGTTACCTGACGGCAGCATGACACCAGGAGATCCCCGCCCAACATTGAAGGAATTTTATGCCGATTTGCACATCCATATCGGTCGGACGACTTCCGGACAGGCCGTAAAAATAAGCGGAAGCAAGGACTTGACGTTCGCGAACATCGCCAAAGAGGCCGCCGGCCGCAAAGGCATGGATTTGATCGGCATCATCGACTGCCATTCGCCCGAAGTGCAAAAGGATATCATCGACTGCCTGGAATCCGGCGAAATGACGGAACTTCCCGGCGGCGGCATCGCCTATCGCGGAACGACGATCCTCTTGGGCAGCGAAATCGAAATCTATGAGGAAGGAAAAGGCGCTGCGCATCTTCTGGCCTATTTTCCGGACCTGGCGGTCATGAGTCATTTCACCGGTTGGATGGCCGGGCATATGAAAAACGTCAATCTGAGTTCCCAACGGATTTACGTGACGGCGCGGAAACTGCAGGAGGAAATTTACGCCAGGGGCGGCATCATGATCCCTGCCCACGTGTTTACCCCGCACAAAGGAATCTACGGCAATGTGGCGCCGCGGATGTCCGACGTGCTGGACCTGGACATGGTAAGCGGCGTGGAGCTCGGGCTTAGCGCCGATTCGGAGATGGCGGGGCTGATATCCGAGCTGGACCGGTTTACGTTCGTCACGAATTCCGACGCGCATTCCTTGGGCAAAATCGGCAGGGAGTACAACCGGATCCGGCTTGCCGAGCCGAGCTTCCGCGAATTCGCGATGGCGCTGGACCAATCGGAGGGACGCCGCGTGACGGCCAATTTCGGCCTGAACCCCCGGCTCGGGAAGTACCACCGGACTTACTGCCTCGGCTGCAGCCGCATCCTTGACGGGGAGAAGGCGATGACGGGAGCCTGCCCCCATTGCGGCAGCTTGAAAAAAGTGCAGGGGGTGCTCGACCGGATCCTGGACATCGCCGACCGAAAACAGCCCGTGCAGCCGGACGGACGGCCAAATTATCATTATCAGGTGCCGCTCGAGTTCATTCCGGGCCTGGGAAAAGCCACGAGGAAAAAGCTTCTGGAGCGTTTCGGCACCGAAATGGCGATTTTGCACCGGGCGTCCGAAGAGGAGCTCGCCGGGACGGTCGGGGAAACAATGGCCCGCCAAATCGTCATGGCGAGAAACGGCACGCTGTCGCTGTCGGCCGGCGGCGGAGGGACATACGGAAAGGTGGACGTATCTACCGACAAGTCATAGTCGGACGCTTGTCTTCATAGAGTAGAGGTATGTGACAGGAAGGGAGAGATCCGTCAAATGCGAACTTTCCGCCATACCTTGAAGGAGCAAAATATTCTATACATTTTTGTTGCCGTGCTGTTTCTTGTAGGGGTCATATTCGGGGCTCTTATGGTCAATGCGTTGTCGCTGGAGCAGCAGCAGGATCTCGGGCGGTATCTTCAAAACTTTTTCATGACGGTAGACCAAAACGAAGCCGGTACGGGCGCTGCGCAGTCTTTCTGGAGCATCGCCGGCCTGCATTTGAAATGGGTCGGGCTGATCTGGTTCCTCGGCTTGTCCGTAATCGGGCTGCCGGGCATTCTTATCCTTGATTTTCTGAAGGGCGTGCTGATCGGGTTCACGGTCGGTTATCTCGTCGGGCAGTTTTCATGGAAAGGGCTGCTGTTTGCGCTCGTGTCGGTTGCCCCGTCCAATCTGCTGATCATTCCCGTGCTGATCGTGTCCAGCGTCTCGGCGATCGCGTTTTCGTTGCACGTGATCAAAAACAGGGTGATGCTGCATAATCGCGTCAATGTTACGCGTCCTTTCGCGCGTTATGTCGGTTTGACGCTGGTGATGTGCCTGCTGATGCTCGGCGTGTCCTCGTTCGAGACGTGGGTGACGCCAAGCATGATGAAATGGGTGACTCCCGTGCTGCTGGAGACGGCGGCGGTGCCCGGATCATGAGCAAAATGGTTTGACTTTGCCGCGCAACTCCCTCTATAATAAAAGATATGATATAGCAAAGGTACAGTGATTTTCCTGTGGGGAGGGAGAAAATGGAAGCGCGGATCGATAAAATCAAACAACAACTGCAATCCCAGGGCTATAAGCTGACACCCCAGCGGGAAGCGACCGTCAGAGTTTTGCTCGAGAATGAAGAAGATCACCTGAGTGCGGAAGACGTCTTCATGCTCGTCAAAGAAAAAGCTCCTGAAATCGGTCTGGCTACCGTGTACCGTACCCTTGAGCTGCTAAGTGAATTGCATGTCGTTGAAAAAATCAATTTCGGCGACGGCGTTGCAAGGTATGATTTGCGGACGGATACCGCAAAACACCACCATCATCATCTGATTTGCGTGAAATGCGGCAGCATGGATGAAATCCGCGAGGACTGGCTGGGGCCGCTGGAAGAGCGGCTGGAACGCGAGTTTAATTTTACGGTGTCCGATCATCGGCTTGATTTCCACGGCATCTGTTACCGCTGCAAGGCGAAAGAAGAGGAAGAACGCAGCGAAACAGCGGGCAAGTCGAAACTTTAATCCATCGGATCACGATCCTCCAAGATCACAAGCTCTCGCCGGCATGATGTTTGCCGGTGGGGGCTTTTTTGGTAGGCGGGGGCGAAGGGCTTGTCATATCGCAAGGCGCATGTTCATAAGCTGTGTAACGGGAAGCGCTTATGCTTCGCTTTTTTCGATTTTCCCAGCCATCAGCCGAAAGGTGTGATCCGAATGATTATATCGGTGAGAAAATGCCTGTCGACATTGAAATTTCTGCTTGTTTTTGCCGCGCTTACCTACGCTTTGTACCAGCTATTCAGTCTGATTGGGGCATGGATTACGCCGGTCGACCATTACCGGATTCCGGAAGGGCATGCCGTTAAGGCTTTCCACTCCTCCGACCAGGCCCCGGCGGGCGAAATGATGGGCGACAGGCTGCGGTTCTTTTATTGGTACGGTGAGTAAGGGGAACGACAAAGAAATCCGGGGGGCTGTCCGATTCATGAACGGATCTGCAAAATCTATTTGAAGGAGCTTTATTTGACTTATGATACAGTACGTAGAATCCTTCATCCGCCATTTGGGTGAAAAGGGGTTGTCTCAAAGCACGCTTGAGTCCTATGAACGCGATCTGCGGCAGTTTTTCGAGTTTGCCTCGCGGCAGGGGATTCAATCGGTCGACGAGATCAAAAAGCTGCATGTATCCATGCATATGAATGAAATGAAGCAAAGCGGGTTTACGGCATCCACGGTCATGAGGAAGCTGGTCTCGCTCCGTTCCTTCTTTCATTACATGGTCAAGGAGTCTTTGATGGAACAGGACCCTACGCTGTATTTGGAGTCGCCGAAACCGAAAAAAAAAGTTCCGCAAATATTAAGCGTCGAACAGGTGGAGCGCCTGCTGGCAGCGCCGGACCTCTCGACTTCGCCGGGAATCCGCGATAAGGCGATGCTGGAGCTGCTGTACGCGACGGGGATGAAGGTCTCCGAGCTGACGTCGCTTAACGTGGAAGACGTGTATCCCGACATGAAGTTTCTCCGCTGCACGAGCAGCTCGGGGAAGGAGCGGGTGCTGCCGATCAGCAGCATTTCAGCCGAAGCCGTGAGTACATACATCCATCGGATACGGCCTCAATTGGTCAAGGATGAACGGGAAAAAGGGCTTTTCCTGAACAATCTTGGGACAAGGCTGACCCGCCAAGGGTTTTGGAAAATATTAAAAAAATATGCCGCGGAAGCACGCATTGACGGGGATATTACCCCGCATACGCTGCGCCATTCCTTTGCAGCCCATCTGCTCGAGGACGGGGCGGATATCCGTTCCGTCCAGGAGATGCTGGGGCACAGCGATATGTCCGCGGCTCCAATCTATAGCCTGTTGACCAAAAAAGCGATGAAGGACGTGTACCAAAGCCATCATCCGCGGGAGCGGGCGTATTTAACGATGTCGAAGGAGCGAAACGGAAATGACAATGATTAATCAGACAGTGATCCGCGAAGCGGCGGCTTACATCCAAGGCAAAACCGGTTTGAAACCCGAGGTGGGGTTGATTCTCGGATCCGGGCTTGGCGTTCTTGCGGATTTGATCCAGGACGGCATTTCGATTCCTTATCAGGATATTCCGCATTTCCCGGTATCGACGGTCGAAGGGCATGACGGCGAGCTTTTGCTCGGAACGATCGAAGGCCGCGCCGTCGTCATGATGAAAGGGCGTTTCCACATGTATGAAGGATACGGTCCGGAAGTAACGGCGTTCCCGGTGCGCGTCATGAAGGAACTGGGCGTGCAAAGCCTGCTCGTCACGAACGCGGCGGGAGGCGTAAATACATCCTATAAGCCCGGCGATTTGATGGTCATATCCGACCATATCAACCTGACGGGCCGAAACCCGCTGATCGGTCCAAACGATTCGGCGCTTGGCGTGCGTTTCCCGGATATGTCGGAGGGCTACAGCCGCCGTTTGCGCCAGACGCTCAAGACGATCGCCGCCGCGAAAGGCATCGAGGTGCAGGAAGGCGTATATGCGGGCATGCTCGGGCCTTCGTATGAAACGCCGGCCGAGATCCGGATGCTGCGGACGCTGGGCGCCGATGCCGTAGGCATGTCGACCGTGTCGGAAACGATCGTGGCGCGCCACGCCGGCCTCGAGGTACTCGGCATCTCCTGCATCAGCAACATGGCGGCGGGGATTTTGGACCAGCCTCTTTCCCACGACGAAGTGATGGAAACGACCGATCTGGCCCGGGACAAGTTTTTGAGCCTCGTGCTGGCGGTTATTCCGCAGATGTAATTTATGTTCTAGCGTATGTATGGCAACATACCGAAAGGATGTCCGCAGGTCAGGTGACCTGCGGATTTTTTTGCGTTTTACCCAAAATTTTCCTCATAAGTCCGCCGATCCATGGAATATTTTTCTCGGAACCTGACGACACTGGAAAACAGCAGGATTTGAATTTTGCAACATATTTCCGCTTCCGTTCGTTTTCAGCCGGCTATTTTTCGGGTTTGCAAAATTCTCAAGATCAAAATGACGAGAGTCAGGAGGGGACTTATTTTGAGGAAGACACTATTGGCGGTGGTGCTGTCGGCATGCCTGTCGGCCGCGGCATTCCCGCAGGCAGGATTTGCGGAGGAAAAGGCCAAACAGACGGGGCAGGCGGATTTGGCGGCAAACGCAAAGTCCGCCATCCTTATGGATGCGAATACGGGAACTATTATTTACGAGAAAAACAGCCATGATAAACTGCCGCCGGCCAGCATTACCAAAATTATGACGATGCTGCTTACGATGGAGGCGATCGACTCCGGCAAGCTGAAGCTGACCGACAAGGTGCGCACCAGCGAATACGCCGCTTCCATGGGAGGTTCGCAAATCTTCCTGGAGCCCGGCGAAGAAATGACCGTTGACGAAATGCTTAAAGGCATCGCCATGGCATCGGGCAACGACGCTTCGGTGGCCATCGCGGAAAAAATCGCGGGGACCGAAGAAGCGTTCGTGCAAATGATGAACGACAAAGCGAAGGCGCTCGGGCTGAGGGATACCCATTTTGCCAACTGCAACGGGCTGCCCGCCGAAAACCACTACTCCTCGGCCCACGACATTGCCGTCATCAGCCGCGAGCTTTTGAAACATAAAGACATTACGAAATACACGGGCTCTTACCAGGATTACCTGCGCAAAGATTCCAAAAATCCGTTCTGGCTGGTCAACACGAACAAGCTTGTCCGGTTCTACTCGGGGGCCGACGGGCTGAAAACGGGATACACGTCCGAAGCGAAATTTTGCCTGTCCGCAACGGCGGTCAAAGGCGATCTGAGGGCGGTGGCGGTCGTGCTCGGCGAACCGAACACGAAGACGCGCAACGAAGAAGTGTCCAAAATGTTCGACTACATGTTCTCGCAATACAGCATGCATACCCTGTTCAAACCGGGCGACACGATCGGAACGGTCAAGGTCAACAAAGGGAACGTTAAGGAACTGACCTTAACCGCCGGACAAAACTACAGCGTGCTGCTGAAAAGGACGGCCAATGCCGAAGGCATCCGCCACGAGCTGCAGGTGCCGAAGGAAGTCAAAGCGCCGGTGCAGGCCGGACAGGTGCTTGGCAAACTGGTCGTGTACCAAGGCGACAAAGTTCTCAAAGAATTCGAGCTGAAATCGCCGGAGCAAGTCGGCAAAGCCGGATGGTGGAAGCTGTTCAAGCGCACGGCCTCGAAATTGTTCCTTGTAGATTGATAGCGGTTTTCTTCTAGTTTTGTCGGGGTGCAGGAATCTCTTTTCGCTGCGTAGAAATCCTTGTTCAAGCGACAGGAAGGAGAGTGAGCAGGCGTGAATCTGCAAGTGGAAATGGAGCATCACCGCAAAACATTGATCGTCCGCCTTTCGGGCGAATTGGATCATCATACCGCCGACCATGTCCGTTTACAGCTGGACGAAGCGATCCAGAGAGGACAAACGGAGCATTTGGTGCTCAGCTTTAAAAATTTGCAGTTTATGGACAGTTCCGGTTTGGGAGTCATTTTGGGACGGTATAAGCTGATCAAAAGCAAAGGCGGAAAAATGGCCGTATGCGACGTCAATGCGGCGGTCTATCGTCTGTTGGACATGTCCGGGCTGTTTAAGATCATGCCTATTTATGATAACGAAGGCCAGGCGCTTTCGGGATTGGAGGTCGTGTCATGACGGAGAAAAAAGAGGTGCAGCGCAATTTCATGACGCTCCAATTTTCCGCCAAGTCGGAAAACGAATCCTTTGCGCGGGTGACGGTCGCGGCGTTTATCTCCCAGCTGGACCCGACCATGGACGAGCTGAGCGATTTGAAAACCGTCATTTCCGAAGCGGTCACGAACAGCATCATTCACGGGTATGACGGCAATCCCGAAGGAATCGTCACGATCAACGCCGAAATCGTCGGCGATACGGTGACCATCACCGTCGAAGACAAAGGGGCGGGCATCGAGGATTTGGATCTGGCCCGTCAACCGCTGTACACGTCAAAGCCTGAACTGGAGAGATCAGGGATGGGATTTACGATCATGGAAAACTTCATGGACGAATTTGAAGTTTCCAGCGAACCCGGCTCCGGTACATCGATCAGGATGAAGAAAAGGATTGAATCCAAGAAAGCTTTGTATAATTAGGGGTTGGGCGCATGGATGCTGATGTGAAAAAACCTTCGCAGACCTATCTGGAAGATGCGGAAGTCAAACGCCTGATCGCGCTGAGCCAGGCCGGAGACAGCATGGCCCGCGATACGCTGGTAAACTGCAACATCCGTCTCGTCTGGTCCGTTGTACAAAGGTTCATGAACCGCGGTTATGAGCCGGAGGATTTGTTTCAGATCGGCTGTATCGGTCTGCTGAAGTCGGTGGATAAATTCGATTTGAGCTACGACGTTAAATTTTCGACGTATGCCGTGCCGATGATCATCGGCGAAATTCAGCGGTTCCTCCGGGACGACGGCACGCTTAAGGTAAGCCGCTCGCTGAAGGAAATGGCGAACAAAGTCCGGAAGAAAAAAGACGAGCTGTCGAAACACCTGGATCGGCTGCCGACCGTGAAGGAAGTGGCCGAAGAACTCGGGGTCACGCCGGAGGAAGTGGTATTTGCCCAAGAGGCAAACAAACCCCCGACCTCGATCCATGAAACCGTCTTTGAGAACGACGGCGATCCGATTACGCTGATGGACCAAATCGCCGACGATACGCAGGAGCGCTGGTTCGACAAGCTGGCCCTGAACGAAGCGATCGACGGCCTTTCCGAACGCGAGAAGCTGATCGTGTACCTGCGGTATTACCGGGATCAGACCCAATCGGAGGTGGCCTCCAGGCTTGGCATATCCCAGGTGCAGGTGTCGCGCCTGGAAAAGAAAATATTGCAGCTGATCCGCGATCAGATTGCGCAGTAAACGCGCGGCGGACCGGTTCCAAGGACGTTTTTCCTTGGGCCGGTCCGTTTTTGTTTTTAGTGGATTTGGCTTTTTCCGAAAACAAGGGAAAACGTCCAGGAATGGTATCGATGGAGTAGAAAACGGAGCTTTTTCCTATACTAACGTCATTGAGGCAGCAAAGGAGTGATAGGAATGTCATCGAATTCGGCTCCTACGGTGTACCTGCAGCTGCGCAGCCGCGTGCCGATCACGCAGGGCAGGGTCGTGACGCTTGGGCATGTCGCCCGGATCCTGAGCGACCCGGAGTGGGAGGCGCCGCTTCGCAATTTGGAGCTGGTCGAGCCGCAAAAATGGGACGGCAATTTACTGCTTATCGACCTTATGCAAATCATACCGAAGGTGCAGGAGCTTATCCCCGGGGTGAAAATCGAACCGATCGGGCAAAACCACGTGCTGGTGGAGGTCGTCCAAAATCCGCGGAAGCCTTCCCTCGCGCTGTTTTTGCTCGTTTGGCTCCTTCTTTTTTTCGGCTCCGCGCTGACGATCATGAATTTTCATGCGGACGTCAACATGCAGGAGGTTCAGATCCGGACGGTGGAAATGTTGACGGGCAAACGGGACGAGCATCCTTACCTGTTCCAGGCGGCTTATTCGTTTGGCATCGGGTTTGGCATGGTCATTTTTTTCAACCATCTGTTCAAGAAAAAATGGAACGAGGAGCCGACCCCGCTTGAGGTGGAAATGTTCCTTTACCAGGAAAACATCGATCAGTTTGTCGTCGCCCAGGAATACAAACGGATGAAAGCGTCGCAAAACAAGGGTGAACCGCATTGAACACGACGGCATTTGGTATGCTGGTGCAAATTTTGCTGGGCATTGCAGGAGGCATTGCCGTCGGCGGCGGCGTGATCGCCTTGTTTATCGTGCTGGACATGATTCCGAGGCTTGCCCAACTGACGCGTTCATACCACCGGGTACACTGGTACGAAGGGGCGATGGTCGCGGGGTCGCTGGTGGGGACCGTGTTTGATTTTTGGAATTGGAAGCTGTCGCTGGGCCCATGGTCGGGTCTGGTCGTCGGTTTGTTCCACGGCGTGTTTATCGGCCTGTTGGCCGCGGCTTTGACCGAGGTGCTGAACGTCCTGCCGATTTTGGCGAAGCGGCTGAAGATGATCCGCTTTTTATTCGGCCTTTTGATGGCGATGGTGACGGGGAAAGTGGCAGGCTCGTTGTTTGACTGGTTTGTGTACAGAAAGTAAGACGCGAAAGGGGTGCGTGGATCATGAACGAACATGAAAACGAACGAACAGGCATGGAGGATCCGGCAAAACCGGCCGTGGCGATGTCGTACGGCGACGCGGAGGAAGCAGAGGGAGAGGCGGCCTCGAGTTCAAACGCAGGCGATGGGAATGGCCATGATCCCGGGAACGGGTCAAACATGAAGGCGGCGGAAGGGCAGCGGCAGAAGGGTCCGGCCAAAGCCGAGGAGAAAAAGCGGGAAAAGGAGCACTCCGACTCGGTCGAGGAATCGGTCATCTACTGGCAAAAGACGGACGACATTTCGGGGAGCCTCGACCAAACGAAGGCGACGTTAAAGGAAGTGGTGGGACTCGGGACCTCCTTTGACATCGTGTTCCGCGAGATGACGCTGGCGGGGCAGCGCACGGGGCTGTTTTTCGTCAACGGGTTCGCCAAAGACAACATCATGCTCGAAATTTTGAAGCGGCTGACCTATCTGTCGGCGGATCAATTGACGACCGATGCGCTGAAAGCCTTTTTCGAATGTTATATCCCGCATATTCAGGTGGAAGTCGAAAAGAAGCTTAGCTCCACGATCAACAAGGTGCTGATGGGCATGTCCGCCCTGTACATCGAAGGCGAGCAGGCGGCCATCGTGCTGGATACGCGCACCTTCCCGGTGCGCAGCCCGGAGGAACCGAGCATCGAGAGGGTGGTACGGGGCTCCAGGGACGGCTTTGTCGAGACGCTGCTCAGCAATATCGCTCTTGTCCGCCGCCGCGTCCGCGATCCCGGATTCAAAGCGGAACTGGTCCAGGTAGGTAGACGTACACGTACGGACGTGTGCATTGCATATATTGACGATATCGTCGATAAAGTGCAGGTCGATTCGATCCGGGAAAAAATCAAAGGCCTGGACATCGAAGGGCTGCCGCAGGCGGATAAGCAGCTGGAGGAGGCGATCATCAACAAAGGCTGGCATCCGTATCCGCTGGTCCGGTATTCGGAACGGCCCGACGTGGTGGCTTCGCATATTTTGGAGGGGCGGGTGGCCGTGTTCGTCGATACGTCGCCGAGCGTCATGGTCATGCCGACCACTTTTTTCGACCTGTGCCAGCATGCCGAGGAAAACCGGCAAACGGCATTTATGGGCACGTATTTGAGGTGGATCCGCTTTCTCGGGATCGTCGCTTCCATGTTTTTGCTGCCCTTATGGATGCTGTTGGTGGCCAATCCGGAATTGAAGCCGGGCTTTCTCCAGTTCATCGGGCCTCATGACCATGGCAAAGTCCCTTTGGTCGCCCAGTTTCTGATGGTCGAATTCGGGGTGGACCTGCTGCGGCTGGCGGCCGTCCACACCCCTACGCCGCTGGCGTCCGCCATGGGGTTGATCGCGGCCATCCTCGTCGGCGACATCGCGGTCAAAACCGGATTGTTCGTCAACGAAGTCGTGCTCTATATGGCCGTTGCGGCCATCGGCATGTTTGCGACGCCAAGCTATGAGCTCGGGCTGGCCAACCGGCTGGTGCGCCTGGTGCTTCTGGTGGCCGTTGCGCTCTTTAAGGTGCAGGGGTTCGTCATCGGCACGACGCTGCTCGTTTTGCTGCTGACGCTGCACCGATCGTACAATTCTTCGTATTTGTGGCCGTTTATACCTTTTAATGCAAAGGCGCTGGCGAGCGTATTATTCCGTTTTCCGCTGCTGGAGGCGAAGAAAAGGCCATCCTTCAACAAAACGCGGGATAACACGAAAATGGCGCCTAACCCGGACAATACGGATCAATCGTAGAAAAAATACAAATGTTTTGCTTAAAAATCCATTCATTCTCTTCCGTTGTCTGTTATACTGATGTAAAAGTTCAGATGGAAGTTTGATTTTCCACAGAAAGCGAAGGGATGCTGAATTATGTTCTTACATGGTACAAGTCAAATAAACGCAGCAGGGCATCTGGAAATCGGCGGTTGCGACGTGACGGAACTCAAGGCCCGATACGGAACACCGCTTTATATCGTGGACGAAGAGCTCGTGCGTCAGCGCTGCCAGCAGTACATCGCAGCTTTCCGCGCATCCGGCCTGAAATTCCAGGTCGCTTATGCGAGCAAAGCGTTTTGCACGATGGCCATGTGCCGCATCGCAGACCAGGAAGGCATGTCGCTTGATGTGGTATCCGACGGGGAGCTTTACACCGCGCTGCAGGCAGGATTTCCGGCCAAACGCATTCATTTCCACGGCAACAACAAAACGCTGGAGGAAATCGAAATGGCGATCGACGCCGAAATCGGCTGCTTCGTTGTGGACAACTTGGTGGAGCTGCACCTCTTGAATGCGGTCGCGGCCGAGAAAAACGTGCGCGTGCAAATTTTGCTCCGCGTAACGCCGGGCGTCGAAGCGCATACCCATGAGTACATCTCCACGGGTCAAACCGATTCCAAGTTCGGCTTCGACATCGGCAACGGATCGGCATTCGAAGCCGTGAAGCTGGCCTCCGAACAGTCGAACCTGGAGCTGCTCGGCGTTCATTCCCACATCGGCTCCCAAATCTTCGAGGTTGAAGGCTTTGAAATGGCGGTGCAACGAGTGGCGGAATTCGCAAAAAGCGTGTCCGAGCAGCTTGCCGTGCAGTTCAAGGTGGTCAACCTGGGCGGAGGTTTCGGGATCCGCTATGTGGACGGGGATACGCCGCTTGAGGTTTCGCAATACGTAAAAGCGATCACCGATGCGGTTAAAACCCATTTTTCCGGATGGTCTTCCGAGCTTCCCGAAATTTGGGTGGAGCCGGGCCGGAGCATCGTCGGCGACGCCGGCACGACGCTTTACACGGTCGGAACGAGCAAGGACATTCCGGGCGTCCGCAAATATGTGGCCGTAGACGGCGGCATGACGGACAATCCGCGTCCCGCTTTGTACGAATCCAAATATGAAGCGCTGCTCGCCAACCGCGCGAACGATCCGGTCGAAGAGACGGTTTCCATTGCCGGAAAATGCTGCGAAAGCGGCGACATGCTGATCTGGGACCTGGACCTGCCCAAAGTAAACAGCGGAGACCTGCTGGCTGTTTCCTGCACGGGAGCGTACAACTATTCCATGGCCAGCAACTATAACCGCATTCGCCGTCCGGCGGTCGTATTCGTCCGCGAGGGCGAAAGCGATCTGGTCGTCCGCCGCGAAACGCTGCAGGATATCGTCGGCAACGACGTCATCCCGGAGCGGATCAGCAAGCAGGCTGTCCTGAAGTAAGGATTTACAGCGGTCCGAGAGATCGGGAACAGCCGTCGTTAAAAAGCAAGAATTGGTGAAGAACAAAACACGGAAAAGATCATTTCTGTATTGGGGAATGCGGAAATGGTCTTTTTCGTTTCCCGAAATCATTGCAAAAGGGTCTGCATGTAAGATACAATCAGGTAGTGAGTCCAAACGGCGGACATGCTTGTACCGGTGTTTGTCCATTGGCGAATGAAGCAGCATCCAATAAACGAAAATATCCGGAGGAAGTGAATACCGATGAAAAAAGGTACGATTGAACTTGAAAAAGGCGGAGTAGTTGAAATAGAATTTTTGCCGCAAGAAGCGCCGAACACGGTGGCAAACTTTGAAAAGCTGGCGAATTCCGGCTTTTATAACGGCCTGACGTTCCACCGCGTGATTCCTGGTTTCGTGGCGCAAGGCGGCTGCCCGATCGGAAACGGCACCGGCGGCCCGGGTTACACCATCGATTGCGAAACCGCAACGAACACGACGAAGCACGAGAGAGGCGTGTTGTCCATGGCGCATGCCGGACGCAACACGGGCGGCAGCCAATTTTTTATCGTGTACGAGCCGCAGCATCACCTGGACGGCGTGCATACCGTTTTCGGCAAAGTGACGAAAGGCATGGAGCTTGTCGACGCGATCAGACCGGGCGACAAAATGAAAGAAGTCAAAGTTTGGGACGAACAATAAGAAGGGCATCGCCTCTTCGGAACGTTTTGGCTTGACCGTCAGCGAACGGCACAGCCGGCGCCGGTACTTACCGGCGTCGGCTTTTTTTCGTTTGATGAAGTCCGAAAGCCTTTCGTTGCAGGCGTTTGCGAGCCATAGGACCGGCTTCGCGGGGCAAAGGTTGCAATTTGGCCGAAGTGGTGGTAACATTTCTTTTAGAAAGCGGCTTGATCTTTTTCAGCAGGCTTTCCAACAATTTCATACGCATGATTGGTTTATTCCTTCGGGGCAGGGTGAAATTCCCTACCGGCGGTGATGATGCATTTCGTTTATGGCGTACGGCCATGAAACTGGTGCATCTTAGTCCGTGACCCGGCCGCGTGGCCTTTAGCGCCCGCGTACGGTGGACCCGGTGCAAATCCGGGACCGACAGTATAGTCTGGATGGGAGAAGGAGCGAAAGCGCATGGTACATATGCTTATGCGTTTGCACCAATAAAGCTGCGGCATAGACGTGTCTTTTTTACGTGTTTTCAGGACGTTCGTTCTTGGAATATCGGAAAACGGGTTTTTTGATGACTCCGGATTCGATCTTCAAGGAGGTCCCGTTTTCGCGTCGCGTCTCGGATGAAGCAAGTGACTCAGGCTCGCTTTGTTTTGCCGTTCCCGGTTGCGGGTACGCCTATGATGATGATTGGGCGAAGCTTTATTCGCGTGTCTTTAGCTTACTCTCGACAAGCCCCCGGATGGTATCCGGAGGGCTTTTTTGTTGCCTGGTTGATCAGGCAAAAGAACGGAAAGGAGGGGACTTGCGCGATGGAACTCCCCGTGAACGACGAATTTTACATGTCCCTGGCGCTGGATATGGCCGAACGCGCGCAGGGGCAGACGGGAATCAATCCGGTCGTGGGCTGCGTGATCGTCAAAGGCGGCGCGCTTGTCGGACTCGGGACGCATCTGCAGCGAGGAACCGCGCATGCGGAAGTGCATGCCGTCCGAATGGCCGGCGATCAGGCCGAAGGCAGCACGGTGTACGTCACGCTGGAGCCCTGCAGCCATCACGGCAAAACCCCGCCATGCAGCGACCTGTTGATCAAAGCCAAGGTGAAGCGGGTCGTCGTCGCTTGCGAAGATCCGAATCCCGTCGTCGCGGGCTCCGGGATCGAACGGCTCCGCCGTCACGGAATCGAAGTCGATGTCGGCGTGCTGCGGGAACGGGCGCTTCGCCTGAACGAAAAGTTCGCGAAGTATATCACGACAAAGCTGCCTTACGTGACGATCAAGACGGCAAGCACGTTGGACGGGAAAATCGCCGCCGACACGGGCGACAGCAAGTGGATATCAAACGCGGAAGCCCGGCTTCAGGCGCATGCCCTTCGCCATCGGCATCAGGCGATCATGGTCGGGATCGGAACGGTTCTGGCCGACGATCCCAGCCTGACGACGCGGCATGAACGCGCGGAAGGCTTGCAGCCGGTACGGATCGTCGTCGACTCCGGGCTTCGCATGCCGGCCGAAGCCAAAATGTTCAAGGATGGCACCTCGCCCATCGTCGTGTTGACGACGGAGCAGGCGCCGGCAGAACGGCGCAGGATGCTGGAGGAACTCGGGGCGGAGGTCGTCGCCTGCGGCGCGGGGCCTCGCGTGGATCTGAGAACCGCTTTGGAGGAGCTTGGCCGCCGGGAAATCGGCTCCATCCTGGTCGAAGGCGGCGGGACGCTGAACGGGGAGCTGCTGCAGGCGCGCCTGGCGGACCGAATCGTAATGTATATCGCTCCGAAAATCGTCGGCGGCAAGCATGCCCCGCATAATTTCGATTTTGAAGGCATCCGCCGCATGGCCGATGCGATTACGTTAAATGAACTTCAGGTCGAGCAGGTCGGGGACAACATTCTCGTTTCGGGAAAACCGGCGTGGCCCGCCAGCTCGAATGGGGAAAAACAATAAGGAGGAGGGAGACGTCATGTTTACCGGTTTGGTTGAAGAAATCGGGATTTTGGATGGCATTGCAAGGCAAGGGGAGGCCATGGTTTTAACGATCAAGGCTTCCGCCATCATGGACGACATCCGGATCGGCGACAGCATCGCGGTGAACGGAGTCTGCCTGACCGCCACGAAAATCGGCGGCGGCGTTTTTTCCGTCGACGTCACGCCCCAGACGTACCGCCATTCCAATCTGGGGCTGCTGAAGCCGGGAAGCCGCATCAATCTCGAGCGGGCGATGAAAGCAGGCGGACGATTCGGCGGCCATCTGGTTCAGGGGCATGCCGACATGACCGGTACGGTCCGGCGGCTGTCCAAGGAGCAGAACGCGGTGCTGATCGAGATCGTGCCGGATAAACCGGACTTGTCCAAATTCATCATCCCGCAAGGCTCCGTTACGGTGGATGGAGTCAGTCTGACGATTGCCGACACCGACGGCGAAAGCTTCACCGTGTCGGTCATACCGCACACGCTTCAGGAAACCGGATTATCCGGCCTGAAGCCGGGCAGCGTCGTCAATATCGAATGCGACATTATCGGCAAATACGTGCATGCGCTGTTAGGGCCGGCGGCGTCCGGCAAAGGCGCGGAGCGGTCCGGCATAACGCTGGATATGCTGGCGTCCAACGGTTTTGCGTAACGCGCAGGGCTGCCGACAACGCAACTACAAAAGGGGGTAACGAACATCATGGAACCAATTCATTTTGACCCGATTGAAGACGCGATTCAGGATCTCCGGTCCGGCAAGGTGATCATCGTCGTGGATGACGAGGACCGGGAAAACGAGGGGGATTTTGTGGCTCTTGCGGAAAAAGCGACGCCGGAGGTGATCAATTTCATGGTTACCGAAGGCCGCGGGCTTGTCTGCGTCCCTCTGGCAAGGGAACGGGCGGAGGCGCTCGAGCTGATGCCGATGACGTCCCAGAACACGGATCACCACGGCACGGCCTTTACGGTGTCGGTGGACCATAGAAATACGACGACGGGGATTTCGGCGCAGGAACGGTCGCTGACGGCCAAGGCGCTGATCGACCCGGCGGCGGCTCCGGCGGATTTTCGGCGTCCGGGACATATGTTTCCTTTGATCGCCAAAGACGGCGGCGTCCTGCGGCGCGCAGGGCATACGGAAGCTGCGGTGGACCTGGCCGTATTGAGCGGTTCGGCGCCGGCCGGCGTCATCTGCGAAATCATGAAAGAAGACGGCACGATGGCAAGACTGCCGGATCTGCAGGGGATCGCAAAAAAACATGGGCTGAAGCTCATTTCGATCCAGGACTTGATCAAATACCGGAATGAGCGGGAGAAGCTGGTGCACCGGGCGGCCGAGGTGCGGATGCCGACGGAATTCGGCGAATTCAAGGCTGTTGCCTACACCAACGACGTGGACGACAAGGAACATCTCGCGCTCGTGAAGGGAACGATTTCGGGCGACGAGCCGGTGCTCGTCCGGGTCCACTCCGAATGTTTGACCGGCGACGTCTTCCATTCGCTGCGCTGCGACTGCGGCCCGCAGTTCGCCGCCGCGCTGCGCCAGATCGAGCAGGAGGGTACCGGCGTTCTGCTGTACATGAGACAGGAGGGCCGGGGCATCGGTTTGATCAACAAGCTGAAGGCTTACGAATTGCAGGAGCAGGGACTGGATACGGTGGATGCGAACCTGCAGCTCGGATTTCCGGCAGACCTGCGCGATTACGGGATCGGCGCGCAAATTTTGAAAGATTTGGGCGTATCGAAAATCCGTCTGTTGACCAACAATCCGCGGAAAATCAAAGGCCTTGAAGGCCATGGCCTCGAGGTGGTGGAGCGGGTGCCGATCCAGATGGAGGCCGGGAAGGACAACAGCCGTTATCTGCAAACGAAACGGGCAAAGCTTGGCCATATGCTGAATCTGTAAACACTCGTCGGGCGCATGGCCCAAGTCAAGGCATGAGAATAAACAAATACACTCCAGAACGAAAGGTTGATGAAACATGACGCATATTTTTGAAGGAAATTTGGTATCGAGCGGACTGAAATACGGAATCGTGGTAGGCAGATTCAACGAATTTATTACAAGCAAGCTGCTTAGCGGGGCCTTGGACGGACTCAAGCGGCACGGGGCTTTGGACGAAGAAGTGGATGTCGCCTGGGTGCCAGGAGCTTTCGAAATTCCGCTGATCGCCAGCAAAATGGCCGAAAGCGGCAAATATGACGCCGTCATCACGCTGGGCACGGTCATTCGCGGGGCAACTTCCCATTATGACGTCGTGTGCAACGAGGTCGCCAAGGGCGTAGCGGCAACGAGCCTGAAAACCGGCGTTCCGGTCATCTTCGGCGTTTTGACGACGGACAGCATCGAACAGGCCGTGGAACGCGCAGGCACCAAAGCCGGCAACAAAGGTTACGAGGCGGCGGTATCGGCGATCGAGATGGCGAACCTGACGAAGCAGTTCAAATAAAATGAAGGCCGGTTAACGGCAGCATAGGGCATCCTTCGGCATGAAGGTTGCCTTTTTTGCGCGGAAGCGATGCTTTTGCTGTAATTGCCGAATGAAGCCGAACCCGGATAACATCCCCGCCTGAATTGCGGCGATGCCGGGCGAAATGCGGTACCGGACGGCGTGGGCTTGTGTTCGCCGGACTGCCGATTTTGATGGTTCCCGTTATCGTGATTGCACGTCATCTATCAACGGCAAATCACGGGCCGGTTGACGGCGGGAGCCCTAAAGGGCTGATGCGGCGGGGACGGGCCGGCTTGACGAATGCGGCGATATCGTGCTTATTTAAATGTAGCGCCTTTACACGGGGCACTGCATTTTTTTAATATATAATATAGAAGCTCATTTTATGGACGGAGGATAAGCCGTGAACACAGTATTATATAAACTGGAGACATTTGAGGGTCCGCTCGATTTGCTCCTTCACCTGATAGACAAAGCGGAAATCAATATCCAGGATATCCCCGTCAGCGAGATTACCGATCAATACATGGAATATTTGCACACCATGCAGGAGCTGGAGCTCGATATTACGAGCGAATTTCTCGTCATGGCCGCAACGCTGTTGTCCATTAAAAGCAAGCTGCTCCTGCCGAAACCGCCGGTGTTCGAAATGGATGAATTCGATTTTTACGAGGAGGAAGACGTCGATCCGCGCGCGGAGCTGGTGCAGAAGCTGATCGAATACCGAAAATACAAAGGCATCGCCAAACATTTGCAGGAACGGGAATGGGAGCGCAGCCTGATTTATGCCAAAGAACCCGAAGATTTGACGCCCTGGGTGCCGCAGGTGAACGAAAACCCGGTGCGGGGGCTGCATGCCGCGGACCTGGTCGCCGCCTTTCAGAAGGCGCTCCGCAAAGCGGTGCGTCGGACAAGCTACACCCGGATCCAACGCGACGAAATCTCGGTTAAGGACCGGATCCGGCAGGTCGTGGACGTTCTTTCGGAGTCGGGCCCCGGGGGGAAAGTGCTGTTTTCCCGGCTATTGCACGAAGACATGGTAAGGCATGAGATCGTCGTGACTTTTTTGGCAATTTTGGAGCTGATGAAAATGAAGCAAATCCTGTGCTACCAGGAAAAGCTGTTCGATGATATCGTAATGGAATGGAGAGGAGGGGAGCAGCTTCATGGACTTTCCGAAATTGAAATCGATTATTGAGGGGCTGCTGTTTCTCGCGGGGGATGAAGGACTCACGGTCAAACAGATCGCCGAAATCGTGGATCACAGGCCGGAACTGGTCGAAGACGCGTTAAAAGAATTGAAGGAGGATTTCGAGCGGCAGCAGCGCGGCATCCAGGTGATGCAAATCGCCGGCAGCTACCAGCTGGCGACGCTTGCGGACCATGCCTCCTATTACGAAAAACTCGCCTATTCGCCTTCCCGTTCGTCGCTGTCCCAGGCAGCGCTGGAAACGCTGGCGATCGTCGCTTACCGTCAGCCGATCACGCGCGTGGAAATCGAAGAGATCCGCGGGGTCAAATCGGAGCGTGCCATTCAAACCTTGGTAAACAAGGATTTGATCGAGGAAACGGGGCGAGCCGAGGCGATCGGCAGACCGATTTTATACGGGACGACGAAATCGTTTCTGGATTATTTCGGTCTTCCCAGCCTTCAGGATTTGCCGGAGCCGCAGCTGTTCGAAAGCACGGAAAACCTGGAAGAGGAGACGCAGCTGCTGTTCGAAAAGCTGGACGGAAGGCAGCTGACGATCGATGACGTGGATTAAAAAATAGATAGACTCGGGAACGCTTGACGAAACCGCCGGAAAGAAATCTTTCCGGCGGTTTTTATTTTCCTTATGCCCAAACAAGTCAATAAAACGAAAATCAAGTAAGAAAATTGACATTTCGCTTAAGGGTCATCCATATTACAATGAAAGCGCATACTGCGCATAATTGAAAAAATACATTCGCGAAGCGGCTGTCTTGAGCCAGCCGGTATACCTAACGATTTGAAGAACGATTTATAAGGAGGAAATTGGAATGAATAGCAATCCGCACGCGCCCGGCTTCCCGGCAAACCCGCCGCAAAAGGAAGGATGGCAGCTGGTTTTCCAGGAAGAATTCGAAGGAACGGCATTCGATGAAAGAAAGTTTTTGCCTTACGGGTTGGCGCATTGGTACGGGCCTGGAGAAAATGAGGCAGCTTACGAGCTCAGGGATTCCTGTCTCGTGCTGCAGCTGCCGGACGCCCAAAAAAGGATTTCAGCCGTGGCCACCGGCATGCGGGACGGGCTTCACCGTTTCTGGGAGCAACTGGAGCTGCGCAGGCACGTAAGGCCTGCCATGAATCTGGTGACGAAATACGGTTATTTCGAGCTGCGGGCCAAAGTCGCGAAAGGCAGCGGAATCAATTCGGCCTGGTGGATGATCGGCTTCGAAAACCAGCTGCAACAAAACGCCGAAGTGGACATTTTCGAAGTGCTCGGCAAAGATACGCATGTCATGAACTCGACCTTGCACGCGCTGCGCGATCCTAAATTAAAATACGAGCATCAGCCTTACCGTGCCGAAACCGATTTGTCCGGCGGGTTCCACGTTTACGGCTTCGAATGGGATGAAAACGGCATGGCTTTTTATTTGGATAACCAAAAAATATGGCAGACGAACCAGTCTCCGGACTACCCGATGGTCACGCTGCTCCAGATCAACGAATCCGACGGTGGATGGGTCGGCGAACTCGATCCTGCTGTGCCTTATCCGAAGGAATTCGCCGTCGATTATTTCCGCGTTTACAAAAGGGAAGGGATGCCGATGGAGCTATTCCCGGCGGAAACGGCGCAGGAAGGCGAAAATCTGGCGCGCTCGGCGGTGGCGGGGAGCGGGACGGATATCGTATGGGGAGATTTATATGAAGCGAAATCGCATATTTGCGCGCTGAACGACGGAAATCCGGATACGTGCGTCTTGAGCAAGCCGGGCATCCCTGCGCCGCACATGTATTATTTGGATTGGATGGAGCCGAAATCATTTAACACGGTACGTTTCACCCTTGCTTCCGATTGTCATTGCGAGTGGGCGGTCGAAGTGTCCGCGAACGGTTTGGACGGGTGGATTCAAGTAACGGATCAACGTTCGGCCCTGAAGGAACCTGATTCTGGAAGCGGGCATCTCGTTTACAAAGCGAAATTCCCGATCGTCAAGGGGGCAAAAGCCCTGCGGCTGATCGTCAAGAGCGTTGCGGAGGCGCCGCAGGGCTACCGAATCGCTGACCTGGCCGTATTCATGGCATAGGATGCACTACCCCGGAAAGCAAATGAACCGAATCTTTTCCAGACGTGTAGACAATACTATGTCCGAAGAAAAGATGCTCAGATCTGGGGGGCTCCATCGTGTGGATTGCGCTCGTTGTCATAGCCGTCATCGTCATCCTGATCATTGCCGCCGCAATGTCGAACATCACGTGTACCGTCCGGTACAAAAAGGAAGGAAGCGATGACCGCGCCGAAGTCGATATCCGGATGCTTTTCGGCATGGTCCGGTTCCATTACGAAATGCCGAAGCTGAAATTCGACAACATGAAAAAGGGCTTCCTGCTCAAACTTGAAAAACAAAACAACCTGAGCCGGAAATCGGGAGACTCCGCCCATGTGCGGCTCAATAAACGCAAAATTGAACTGTGGTCCAAGGAAGTGCACATTTTATTGGAATCGACCGCTTCCCTCAAAAAATGGCTGCGGCACACCTTTGCCCATGTCCGGGTGCATGAACTCAACTGGTCGACCCGTTTTTCGACGGGGGAAGCCGAGTGGACGGCCGTTGCCAGCGGCGTGCTTTGGAGCATCAAAACGACGCTGGTCGGATGGCTTTCCTTTCAGGTTCGCATGAAAAGCCATCCGGATTTGCACGTCATTCCCGAATTTAGCGACGAAATGTCCTTTTCGACCGAATTTTATTGCGTTTCCAGGCTTTCGTTCGGTTATGCGATGTATGCGTCGTTTATTTTGATGTCGCGGATTTTGCAGGTGGAAGGCGGGTTGAAAAGATGGTTCCGCTTGTACCGCCAAATGAAGGCCAACAACCAGAAGGTTCCAAGCGTGTAGCTTGGCTGTGCGGGTTCATGCTCCTACATACTCGAAATGATTGTGGGCAAACTAAGGATTGAAGTGACCTTATTTAGTTTCATGAAGGAGGAAGCAGAACATGTCCGATCATCCGATTCAAGGCCTTATGCAAACCGCCATGGAAAACATCAAAGGCATGGTCGACGTTAATACCATCGTAGGCGACCCCGTGCAAACGCCGGACGGCAGCGTCATCCTTCCGATCAGCCGCGTCGGCTTTGGATTCGCTGCGGGGGGCAGCGATTTTAACGGCGAGTATGCAGGCAAAGTCGGCGAGCATGGCCACGCAGACCTGAAGTCCTCGATGCCTTTCGGCGGCGGCAGCGGCGGCGGCGTCTCCATCCGTCCGATCGCGTTTCTCGTCGTCGGCAAAGAAGGGGTCAACATCGTGCCGCTGGACAACCAAACGCATATCTTCGAGAAAATCATCGACTCCGCGCCGATGATGGTGGAAAAGCTTCAAGCCATGTTCCAAACGGGGAATGCCGCGACTGCAGGCGTAAACGCCCGGCAGCAAATGGTAAACGAACCGCCGACTTTTTATTAAACCAGAGCATGATCCCCTTCGCACCCGAAGGGGATTTTTTTGAGAGCGGGTATTCGGATCAAGAAGGCTTGATGGCATACGATTTGAAAGACAAGCATATACTTGTACAAGATTTTCAAGAATCCGGAGGAATAAACGATGAGGATCAAATCGATCACCCGCTGGATCGCCGCGGCCGCGATATTTTTGGCATATTGCTTCCCCGTTGCGGCGGAAGGCGCAGCGAATAAGGTACCCGGGTTATACACCCACGCCCAGGCGGCGGCTCTGATGGACGTCACCTCCGGGCGGCTGCTCTATTCCAGCCACGGCGACGACGAATTGCGGATCGCTAGCCTGACCAAAATCATGACGGCGATCGTGGCCATCGAACACGGCGACTTCAACAAACCGGTGAAAGTCAGCAAAAACGCTTACGGAAAAGAAGGCTCCTCGATTTACCTGAAGCTGGGCGAGGAGATGACCCTCGAAAATATGCTGTACGGCCTGATGCTTCGTTCGGGGAACGACGCCGCGACGGCGATCGCCGAACATGTCGGCGGCTCGGAGGAAGGGTTCGTGCACCTGATGAACGAAAAGGCGAAAGAGCTCGGTCTGACGCATTCCCATTTTGCCAATCCCAGCGGGCTTGACGCGGACGGCCATTACTCCTCAGCCAACGACATGGCCAAACTGACGGCTTACGCGCTCCATAACCCGCTGTTCAAAAACATCGTCAAAACGCAGGTCAAAAAAGCGCCGAATCCGAACGAATCGTGGGATTACCGCTGGGACAACAAAAACAAAATGCTGCGCCTGTACGAAGGGGCCGACGGGGTCAAAACCGGGTATACGAAAAAGGCATTCCGTTGTTTGGTCAGCTCCGCCACCCGGAACGGCCAGCAGCTTGTGGCGGTAACGCTGAACGACGGGGACGACTGGAACGACCACGGCAAAATGCTGGATTACGGCTTTAAATATTTTCCGCTCTCCCAATTAATGGAGAAGGGCGAGTCCGTTCAGGGGTACGATCTTGTCGTGGCGAATACGTTCAACTATCCGTTTGCCGAAGGGGAGCAGGAACGTTTGGAAAAAAAGCTGGTGCTACATTCGCCTGCAAAGGAAGGCAGGGCGGATTTGAGCTTCGGTTTGCGCGGGGAAATCCGAATGGTGCTTGACGGCAAGCTGATCGGGACGGTTCCGGTGTACCAGAAAGGCAGTTTGCTGCCCGAGCCGAATGCCAGAAATCCGGTCGACGACACGCTTGGGCCTTTGCGGCCCGCCACGTTGGCAGAGGCCATGGCCCGGGTGTTTCAGCAGATGTTCCTGCAGCGTGATTGAGCTTTGAAGCAAGCGGGGGAGGAGAGGATATACCATGATCAATGTCATTTGGATGGCGCTTATTTTAATCGGCTTCGTTTTTGCGGCCGTCCAGGGGAATATCGAAACGGTTACTTCGGCCGCGTTCGACGGCGCCAAAACAGGGGTCACCGTATGTTTCGGCCTGATCAGCGTGCTGGTGTTCTGGCTCGGGATGATGAGGCTGGCGGAGGATTCGGGATTGCTCCAAAAAATCGCGAAGCTGCTCAGCCCGATCGTCCGGTTTCTGTTTCCCGACGTGCCCAAAAACCATCCCGCCATGGGATACATCTTGTCCAACATGAGCGCCAACCTGCTGGGACTGGGCAACGCCGCGACGCCAATGGGGATCAAAGCGATGCAGGAGCTTCAAACGCTGAATCCCGACAAAACGGCCGCAAGCCCCGCCATGTGCACCTTGCTTGCGCTCAATACGGCCAGCATCACTTTAATACCGACTACTCTGATCGCGATTCGGATGAATTACCAGTCGGCGAATCCGACCGAAATCGTCGGACCGACGCTGGCCGCGACCATCGTGGCGACGCTCGCGGCGGTGGCGGCGGACCGGTATTACCGGCGAAAACTTTTGAAAAGGGGGCAGAAACCTCCAATCCCTTCGGGCCCGCCGCCTTCGGCCACACCGGATGCGAAAGGATGATGCCTCGTGACCGCTTTGATCAACGTCATTTCAGCATGGGCCATCCCGGCCCTGATCGCCTTCATACCGCTGTTTGCTTTCGTCAAAAAGGTGCCCGTATATGAATCCTTTGTTCTCGGCGCGAAGGACGGCTTTCAGACGGCCATTCAGATCATTCCGAACCTCGTCGGCATGATGGTGGCCATCAGCGTGTTTCGCGTGTCCGGCGCGTTGGACTTTTTTGTCGGCTGGACCGGCCCGTTTTTAAGCAGCCTGGGCGTTCCGAGCGAAATTTTGCCTTTGGGGCTGCTGCGCCCTTTGACGGGCACCGGTTCGCTGGCGTTCGCAACCGATTTGATATCGGTCTACGGCCCCGATTCGATGATCGGGAGAATGGCATCGACCATCCAAGGCAGCACGGACACGACGCTGTACGTATTGACGGTATACATGGGGGCGGTGGGCATCCGCAACGGAAGATATTCGCTGAAAGTCGGATTGTTTTCGGATGTCGTCGGGTTCATCGCTTCCATCGCCGTCTGCCTGCTTTTCTTCGGATAACCGGATCCGTTCGCGGATCAAGCCTCGACCCGTCACGCAATGAACGTTGCCTCATATACTGTATCACGCTTGACATCGTACAGGGATTGAGGTGAAATCATGGCGTTCGAAGGTTTTATCATCCATCATTCCTCCTGCGCGTCCATCAACGGATCCGGATATGACTTCTGGATCGGGGCGGACGGTTCCGTGACGCCGGCTCCCTTTTTGACGGACCCTTCCCACATCCATATTTGCCTGGAAGGCCGCTTTGACCGCAGCTACGATTTGCTCGGAACCGCCGAAAAGCAGCAGCTTTTTATCGCCGGCAAGCTGATCTTGGAGCTCTCCAGGCAATATGACATATCCCCCCTTTTCCTTTATCCGCATACATCCGATTGCCCGGGGAAAGAATTTCCCTGGAATGAACTTGTGATTTACCCTTCTCACGGGTATCATTAGTTCTGAGGTGACCTAAAAGACAATGGAAAGATTACAGAAAATTTTAGCCCAGGCAGGCATCGCTTCCCGCCGCAAATGCGAGGAACTGATTCTGGCCGGCAAGGTGGAAGTTAACGGGGAAACCGTGACCGTGCTGGGAACCAAGGCGGACCCCGAACAAGATATCATCACGGTGGAAGGCAAGCCGATCCGAAACGAAAAGAAAATCTACATCATGATGAACAAACCGAAAGGCGTCATCACAAGCGCGAAAGACCCGGCGGGCCGCAAAATCGTCACGGATTACATCAAGGGCATCAAAGAGCGGATTTATCCCGTGGGCCGGCTCGATTACGACACGGAAGGGCTGCTTCTGCTGACGAACGACGGCGAATTCGCGAATATGCTGACGCATCCGAAACACCACGTGCCCAAAACGTATCTCGCGACCGTCGAAGGGATTCCGCACGGGACCGACCTGGACAAGCTGCGCGCCGGCATTCAGCTCGAGGACGGTATGACATCTCCTGCGGAAGTCGAATATAAGGATATCGACATCGAAAAAAACGAAGCGGTCATCACGATTACGATCCACGAAGGAAGAAACCGCCAGGTGCGGCGCATGTTCGATGCGATTTCCCATAAAGTGATCCGTTTGAAGCGCGTTTCCTTCGGCGATTTGCAGCTGGACAACCTGAAGCGGGGGCTTTACCGCCACCTGACGAGCAACGAGGTCGAAGCCCTGAAAAACATGGCTAAAACCGGAAAGAAAAGAAAAAAATAGCTCGGAAGGACACACAATATTCAAATCCGTCCGCCGCAAATATGACATGTTTTCGCTATAATTGTTCATAGGATGTTCAAACCTGTGAAGGGAAAACATGACGTTTGTCATAGTAAAGGAGCATTTGGCATGGGTAATTCAAAAAAGAAGCTAATGCAGATCGTTATCCTGCTGTTGATCGTGATCGTGGGCGGTTATGCGATCGTGACGCAAGTGTCGGGATCGGGAGGAAAACCTACCGAGGGCAGCAAAGCGCCCGGATTTCAGCTGCTTGGCCTGGACGGCAAAACCCATACGCTGGACGAATATAAAGGTAAGGCCATCGTTCTGAATTTCTGGGGCACCTGGTGCGAGCCTTGCGTAAAGGAAATGCCGGCTTTGCAGGCGCAGTGGGAGAAGTGGAAGGATCAAGGCGTCGTCGTCGTCGGAATCAATGCCGGTGAGGATAAAATGGCCGTCGAAAACTTCGTGAACAACGTCAACGTCGATTTTCCGGTGCTGCTGGACCCGGATAAGGATTCGATCGCCAGTTACGGCATTTCGCCTTTGCCTACTACTTTTTTTGTGTCCAAGAGCGGCAGAATCAACAAAATCCATCTCGGACAGCTGGATTTGGCCACCCTCGACAAACAAATTGAAGAGCTGGTGAAATCGTAAAATGTTGCAAAAAGTCATCGCTTTTAAAAACACCAAATGCGAATGCGGCCACCAGAACCCGGTCGGAACCGTGCTGTGCGAATCCTGCGGCAAACCGCTTGACGAAGAGGAGCAAAACTCGAAGGAAGTTTTGGAAATGCGGTACGACGGGATGGCCCGCCGTTCGCAGCGAGCCAATCCGAATATCATCGACCGGATCTGGAATTTTTTTGCCTCCGTCAAAATCGCGGTTTACATGATCATCCTGACCCTGCTGGGTTCGATGCTGGGCACGATTTTTCCGCAGGAAAACACGTTCCTGAACATCGATCCATCGACATACTACAAAGAAACCTACGGCACGTGGGGGCTGATTTATTACAAGCTTGGATTAACGCATACGTATGAATCCTGGTGGTTCATCCTCCTGCTTGTCATGATCGGCGCTTCGCTCGTCATCTGCAGCCTGGACCGCGTCCTTCCGCTGTACAGAGCACTGAGCAAGCAGCAAATACTTAAGCATATGCAATTTCTGACCCGGCAGCGCGTCGTTTATCAAGGCAAGATCGAAGGCGATGCGGAAGAATGGGTCAAGCAGGCCGCGGTTCCGATGAAGAAAAAGGGGTATCGCGTGCATACCGACGGAAACGCTCTCTTGGCCGAAAAATACCGTTTCAGCCGCTGGGGGCCGTACGTCATTCATATCGGTTTGATCATCTTCCTGCTCGCCGTGTTGGCCCGCGGATTGCCCGGACTGAAAATGGACCAGCATATCGCCTTCCCCGAAGGGGAAATCAAACATATTCCGAACACTTCTTATTATCTTAAAAATGAGAAGTTTACCGTGGAGTTTTATTCGGAGGAGGACATGCCCGAGGAGTTCCGCAATCAAGGAAAGGTGCTCCCGAAACTGTTCAACACGAAAGCAACGCTTTACCACTGCACGGCGGATTGCGATGACCCGACCAAAGAGCCGAAGCTTGAAGCCGTCGCCCGACATGACATTCAGGTCAACGACCCGCTGGATTACAAAGGGTTGAAGGCGTATCAATTCGATTACGATTTGACGCCGGTCCTGCGATCGGTCAGCCCGTCGCTCGTCGATGCCAAAACGGGCAAGGAGCTGGGCAAATTCAAGCTGGACATCAAAAATCCGCAGCGGAATTACACCGCAGGCGATTATTCGCTGGAACTGAAAGAGAAATACAATGATTTCGGACTGGACGAAAACGGAAGGCCCGTAACGAAAACTCCGAATCCGAACGCGCCTGCATTCCTCTTTTTGATCAAAGGGCCGAATTTGCCGGCTTCGGGCATGCAATACATCTATTTCCCGAAGCAAATCGATAAAGAGCGCTTCCAGCAGGACGCCATCAACGAAAAGATGAACGGCGGCACGCCGCCGCTGATGCTTGATGTGAAGGGAATGGAAAACGTCGACTTTTCCATGTCGACGACGTACCTGAACATCCGGGTGGACAAAGTGATGCCGTTTATCTGGGTCGGCGCGGCCATCGTGATGATCGGGCTCGTGCTCGGCTTTTATTGGCAGCATCGCCGGATTTGGCTGCGGATCGACGACGGCGTGCTGACGCTCGGAGCGCATACGAACAAAAACTGGTTCGGCATTCGCCGCGAAATCTCGGCCATTTTGAAAAAAATGAATTTGGACGTGGACGAAAAGTCCCTGGATAACGGAGGAAAACACGCATGAATGATTTGTTATCTATCAGCAGTAATATGTTTGTCGTCGCCTTTTTCCTCTACTGCGCGGCATTCATATTATTCGCTGTCGCCCTGATGGGCCGCAGGTGGAGCAACCGGGACCCGGTCGCCCATTCGAAAAAGTGGGGCAAAATCGCCTTCATCGGATCCGCGCTTGGCTTCATTTTTCATCTGATCTTTTTCGTGACGCGCTGGATCGGAGGGGGACATATCCCGGTCAGCAACATGTACGAATTTATGTCCTTCCTGTCGATGATGGTCATGTTTGCGTTTACCGTGGTTTACCTGATCTATCGAAAGACGCTGCTTGGACTGTTTGCGGTGCCGATTTCCATCATCATTATGGCATACGCCGCCGTATTCCCGCAGGAAGTGCAGCCGCTGATTCCTTCGCTGCAATCGTACTGGCTGAAAATCCACGTCACGCTGGCAGCGGCGGGCGAATCTTTCTTCGCCATCGGGTTTGCGGCAGGCTTCATGTATTTGATCCGTACCGTCGATTTCAAAAGCAAGGATAAAAAAGCGAAAAGGCAGCAGCGCTGGGTCGAGGTCGTATTTTTTTCCGTCATTCTCGTTATCTCCTTTATCGCGACCGTATTTATTTTCCGTGCGGCCGGCTACGAATCCGTGTTTACCCAAACGAAGGTAACCGGACAGCCCGGTGCGGAACAAACGGTCACGCAAACGGTGTCGTACAAGCTTCCGCCGATCGTCGGACCGTACCAAAGCAAAGTCGTCAGCTACGAACCGTTCCTCGGCATGACGAAGCCGCTCTTTAACGCGCCGTCCTGGATGAACGGGGTCAACGCCGGACGCAAATTCAATACGATCATCTGGTCCTTCATCACCGGCATCATTTTGTACGCCGTGTTGCGCCTGATCGCGCGCAAGCCGCTTGGCCGGGCGGCGTCGCCGATGATGGAAGGGATCGATCCGGATGATCTGGACGAAATCAGTTACCGTGCCATCGCCATCGGCTTCCCCGTATTTACGCTGGGCGCCTTGATATTCGCGATGATTTGGGCGGAGATCGCCTGGGGAACGTTCTGGAGCTGGGACCCGAAAGAAGTATGGGCGCTCATATGCTGGCTGTTCTACAGCGCATACCTGCATCTCAGACTGTCCCGCGGCTGGCAGGGCGGCAAATCCGCCTGGCTGTCGGTCATCGGTTTCCTGGTCGTCATGTTTACGCTCGTCGGGGTCAACCTCGTCATTGCAGGCCTGCACTCCTACGCGGGCGTGGATTGAGCATATCGCCAAAACGAATAACGCAGTTGCAAGAAAATCCGTTTCCTCATTTGAAAGTTGGATGTCGAAGCGGATTTTCGCTATAATTGTCCCTATAAGGGTATGTTTTTTCGCATAATTTGGGATGCTGCAAATCGGGCTTCGGCCGTTTCCTTTTTTTGCGCCATTCCTGAACTAAAAGGGGTTGTTGTCTAATGTCAGAGCATGCAAACCGGATACTGGTAGTGGACGATGAAGAGCGGATTCGCCGTCTGTTGAAAATGTATCTGGAGAAAGAAGGATACGAGGTGGAAGAGGCGGAAGACGGGGAGACCGCGCTCCGCAAAGCCGCCAATCAGGATTACGGACTTATTTTGCTTGATTTGATGCTTCCCGGGATGGACGGCATGGAGGTCTGTTCCCGTTTACGACAGTTAAAATCCACGCCGGTCCTGATGCTGACGGCCAAAGGGGAGGAGATCAACCGGGTGCAAGGGTTCGAGGTCGGGGCGGACGATTACGTCGTGAAGCCGTTCAGCCCAAGGGAAGTGATCTATCGGGTGAAGGCGATTCTCCGGCGCGCTTCGGCAACGGCGTATTTGTCCAAAGACAGCAATTCCAGCAACAACATCGTGTTCCCCCATCTGGTCATCGAGCATGACGCGCACCGGGTGACGGCAAGCGGGCATGAAGTCAGCCTGACGCCAAAGGAATACGAGCTGCTGCATTATCTTGCCGTATCGCCCGACAAGGTGTTTTCGCGGGAAGAACTGCTTAAGGATGTGTGGAATTACGAGTTTTTCGGCGATTTGCGCACCGTCGACACGCACGTCAAACGATTGAGGGAAAAGCTGAACAAGGTATCCCCGGAATCCGCCGCGATGATTACGACCGTATGGGGCGTCGGTTACAAGTTAGAGGTGCCAAAGTAACGTGAACTTCTGGACATCGCTGGTCGGAAAACTGTGGGCGACGATCATTTGCCTGGTTGCCTGCATACTCATCATTTTAGCCTTGTTTCTGCTCCCGTACATCGACACGAATTTTTCGAACAATTCCGGAGATATCAAACGTTTGTTTACGTACACGGCCATCATCGGTTTTTCGATGACGACGTTTTTTGCCCTGTTTCTGCTCACCAAAATCACGCAGCCGATGCAAAAGCTGATCCGCGCGACGGAGGCCATCAGCAAAGGCGAATACAGTACCCGCCTATCGATTGTGACCAGCGACGAAATCGGCAAGCTGGCCAATACGTTTAACCATATGGCGGCCGAGCTGGAGGACAATATCCGCAACCTGAATCAGGAGAAGGAACATTTGGCGAGCGTCCTGCGCAGCATGAGCGATGCCGTGATCACGATCGATACGTCGGGACGCATCATTTTGACGAACCCGCCGGCCCAGAAGCTTATTCCGAAGTGGAGGGACATCGATTGGGATTTGGAGCAGGAGGGCGAATTGGAAGGCAATGCGGAGGAAAAGGTGCCGAAGCCGCTGCTTGACCTGTTCGAACGCATGCTGAAGGAAAGCGCGGACGTCAGCGCCGACGTCCATGTCAAACAAGGGGTATGGTCGGTGCATATGGCGCCGCTATATGCCGAGAACGATATCCGCGGAGCGGTGGCGGTGCTGCGGGATATTACGGAAAAAGTCAAGCTGGAGAAAATGAGGCAGGACTTCGTGGCCAACGTTTCGCATGAAATCCGGACGCCGCTTTCGATGATGCAGGGATACAGCGAGGCGCTTCTGGACGGCATGGCCGCTTCCCCGGAAGAAAGCCAGGAGCTGATCCAGGTCATCCATGACGAATCGCTGCGGATGGGCCGTCTCGTGAAGGATCTGCTCGATCTGGCCCGAATGGAAGCGGGGCATACGGACATCCAGCGCAGAAGGGTGGACGTCAACGAAATGCTCGAACGCGTATACCGGAAATTCTCCGTTCGGGCCAAAGAAAACGGCATCGAGCTTATTTACGATAAAAAAACTTCCGACTTGGTGCTTGAGGCAGCGGACGAAGACAAACTCGAGCAGGTGCTCACGAATTTGCTGGACAACGCGTTCAGGCACACGCCGGGAGGCAAACAGATCCGGATCGTCGCCGACAGGACGGAGGCGGGCCCCGCTTCCGAACTCCTCATCAAAATCGAAGACGAAGGGGCGGGAATCCCGCGCGAGGATCTGCCTTACGTTTTCGAGCGGTTTTATAAGGCGGACAAGGCGAGGGTCAGAGGTACGTCGAACGGTACGGGGCTCGGCCTTGCGATCGTCAAAAGCATCGTGGACGCGCACGACGGAACCATCCGCGTTTCGAGCCAGGTCGGGGAAGGAACCGTATTCTCGATACGGCTTCCTGTCGAAAACGATAAAGCTTGATCAAAAGGCAAGAAACACCTCAAACCGGGGTGTTTTTTGTTGAAGTTGCGAGATAAATCTTGTTCAACGTGGAACAAATGAAAAGCGCATGCCGTTTGAATCGGGCATGCGCTTTTGTTGTATTTCGCGTTTGATCTTTATTACAGCGTGATTTCGATCGCGCCGTTTAATCCCGGCAGCGTCGTCAGCTGCGTCAGCACGTCTTTTTGCACGGCTTTATCGACCGTCAGGATCATGATGGCTTCCCCGCCGATAATTTTGCGGCCGACCTGCATCGAAGCGATGTTGACGTCGTTTTGGCCGAGCAGGGTGCCGACGCTTCCGATCATGCCCGGTTTGTCATGATGGGAGATGAGGATTTGATGCCCTTCCGGCGCGACATCCACCGGGAATTTGTTGATTTGCACGATCCGTTCGCCGTAACCGTTCAGCAGCGTTCCTGCGACAAGCGTTTCTTCGTCGTTTTGCGTTTTCAGCGTCACCGTGAGCAGGTTGGTGAAGCCTTTGGATTTCGACGCTTGCGTGACGACGACGTTGATGTCGCGGGATTTGGCGAGATGCATGCAGTTGACGATGTTGACGTTTTCGCTGCCGAGATGATGCGCCAGCACGCCTTTGACGATGTACCGGGTCAACGGAAGCGTGTCAACGTCGGACAATGCGCCCGCGTAGTCGACGTGAATTTCGTTTACGGCCTGGTTGGCGGATTGGGCCGCGAAGCTTCCCAGCTTTTCGCCGATCGAAAAATAAGGCTGCAGGCGGCTCATGACGCTGGCGGCGACCGGAGGCATGTTGACCGCGTTTTTGAACGGTTCGTTCCGCAAGATGTGAAGCACTTCTTCGGATACGTCGATCGCTACGTTCTCTTGGGCCTCCACGGTCGAAGCGCCAAGATGCGGCGTAACGATAATTTTCGGATGGTTCAGGAACGGATGATCCTGCTGCGGCGGTTCGCTTTCAAACACGTCGAACGCGGCGCCGGCAACGATGCCTTCGTCGATCGCTTCCACCAGGGCGCGTTCGTCGATGATGCCGCCGCGGGCGCAGTTGACGATGCGCATGCCTTTTTTCATCACTTCGAACTGCGGACGGGAGATCATATGGCGCGTATCCGGCGTCAGCGGCGTATGCACGGTCATGAAATCCGCGTTCCGTACGATGTCGTCGACGGAGGCGAGCTTGACCTCCATTTTTTCCGCACGCTCTTGGGTCAGGAACGGATCGAACGCCAAAATGTTCATGCCAAACGCTTTGGCGCGTTTTGCGACTTCGCTGCCGATCCGGCCCATGCCGAGCACGCCCAGCGTTTTGTTGCGAAGTTCGACGCCAAGGAACGATTTGCGGTCCCAAACTCCGCCGATCGTTTTGGCGTAGGCTTGCGGTATGTGGCGGGCAAGGGCCATCATCATCGCAAACGTGTGCTCGCATGTGGTGATGGTGTTGCCGTCCGGAGCGTTAATGACGATAATGCCGCGTTTGGTTGCAGCTTCCAGGTCGATGTTGTCCACGCCGACGCCGGCGCGGCCGACCACTTTCAGCTTGGTGCCGGCTTCCATGATTTTTTCGGTGACCCGCGTCTGGCTGCGGACGAGCAGGGCGTCGTACTCTCCGATAATCGCTGCAAGCTCGTCTTCGCCAAGGCCCGTCTTTTTCTCTACCTGGACATCGGCGGCGTCCATCAACTGCTGGATTCCCAGATCGCTGATCGGATCCGATACTAATACTTTAAACATGGTTTCTTCCTCCTTTAATCTGTAAAACAAAAAATAAAATATGATGGAAGGGATGCTTCCCGAAAGAAGCATGCCCATAAAACACGTGAAAAGGATGTTTCGGATACGGCTGCATTGCAGCGTTATATAATGCAATTCGGCGCTGTATTCCAAAAGCAACGCGGTACTGTGTAAAAGAATACATGTATAACGCACCGCGGATTCAAGCCGCAAGGGATGCTGAACGGACTTGCAGTCGATGCTGAACAGACTTGCGATGAGGAGTATATAACAAAAAAACTCTCAATCCGCACACTACTTGCGTAGCAAGGGACGAGAGTTGTTCGTGGTACCACCCTAATTCACCGCCGGATTTGACGCCGGCAGCCTCAGAGGCCCGATAGAGGCCTATTTGATAACGGAAATTACCCGGCTGCACCTACTGTAAAGTTCAATGCAGCTTCTCTGGAACGCTGAAGACGTCTTGCCCGCCACCGGTTTGCACCAACCACCGGCTCTCTGGAGGCATTCAAGGGTCTTTTTTCCTTCATCGGTTTTGACTCGATAATTTTTTTCATAATGTATCATGGCCCCGCGGCTGCTGTCAATAGGAAAACTTCGGGCTTCTTGAATCTTTTGCGCGAAATCTGATATGATTTTGATGGTGTTTCATGGCGTTTTTTCACAGGCTCTATCATACCCTATCGCCACATGGCGCAGCTTCGGAGGCGGCGATTTCCCGAACGCGGCAAAATGCGATATGATAGAGGTGAGGGCGAACGAACTTTGTAGCTAAATTATACGACAGGCAGGCAAAAGATGAAAAAATTCAAATTCCGTGCGCCTAAACTGAAACAGGCCACTCCCGATCAGTTGACGGACCGTCTGCTGCTGATCAATCTGTACCTCACCCAAGGACTTACCTTCATTATCGGAATCATTTGGATATTGTTTCAGAGAAGAAATCCCCTGGAGCTGTTTGCCGTACAGCCGGGATCCTATTTTTGGGCGTGGGGCCTCGGCCTTGCGGCCGTGATGTTTTTGATCGATTTTGCGGTGTCCCGGATTACGCCCGAGGAAGTCATGGATGACGGAGGAATCAACCATTTGTTGTTCCGGAAGCGTCCCGTTTGGCATATCATATGCATAGCCGCCGTCGTCGCGGTATGCGAGGAACTGCTGTTCAGGGGCGCAGTACAGCATTCGTTCGGCCCTTATTGGACCAGCATCCTGTTCGCGGCGATCCATGTCCGTTATCTGCGGCATTGGATTCCGACGGCCTGGGTATTCCTAAGCAGCTATGGGCTGGGTTACATCTACATACATTCGGGCACGCTGCTTGCCCCGGTGGTATGCCATTTTGCCATCGACTGCATTTCCGGTTTGGTCATACGATTTCGGAGGGAATCATGAGTACTGAGTTAAGCAGAGTCAAAACGTATAATAGCCGAAAAAAAAACGCTAGAAAAAAGCCCCCCTTGCCGGCGCAGGACGGCAATCAACCGGTCATTGAAAAGTCGCGCCGGGAGCGTTTGAAGACTGCGGGGGCGACCTTAAGCAGGGTGAAGGCAAGGAAAGAGCGAAGCGAAGCTCCCAAGCCGGAGGAGGAAGTACGGGAAAAAATCGCCCCGTTCGAGCCGACGGGGTCGTTCCGCTCCCGGTCTGCAAGGCATAAAGCAGGACACGGAAGAGTTCAAAACGCGGGGGGAGAAGAAGATGGCACCCCAAGCCGAACCGACAAATACACCTCCAGGAAAATCGTCGTCAGCAAATATTTTACGAATTCGCTCTTTTTCCTTTTCCTGGTCCTGACGATGTTTTTGGTGTATTGGGGAGTCAAGGGCGCCCCTCCGCTGGAGGATCTGTGGTAACGGCAGCGCTCCTGTGGAGCGCCGGCCTGATCGCGGCCTGCTGCGTCCTGCTTTTTGCAAGGATGTCCTATGAAGCAAGGATGCACGCGGTCACCCGTTCAGAGGTAAAGCTTGAAAGATTGCCGGAGGCGTTCGACGGAAGCCGGATTTTTTTTATTTCGGATATTCATAAACGAAAGCTTTCGGAATCGTTTTTACGGACGATGGAGGGGAAAGCCGACTGGGTGATCCTGGGCGGCGACATTATGGAAAGGAACGTGCCGCTGGAACGCGTGCGGGAAAATTTGAAGCTTCTGTCGCGGATCGGCCCGATGTACGCGGTATTCGGCAACCATGACCTGAAAGCCGATCCTGCGGGTTTGGCCGTTGCGCTGAAAGAAGCCGGAGGCAGGCTGCTGAGGAACGAAAACGTCCTGCTGGAGCGGGCGGGCGACCGCATCCTTCTGACCGGCGTGGACCAGCCGCTTCAAAAGCGCGACGGGTACCCCGGGCTCCCCGAATTGCCTCCGGGGACTTCGGATCTTTGCCGGATCGTCGCCGTTCATGATCCCGTCTGGATCCAGCACGTGCCCGAAAAGCCGGCGGACCTGATTCTTGCAGGACATACCCACGGGGGGCAAATCCGTTTTCCGTTTCTCGGCGCGCTTCGGCTGAACCGGTTTTACCGCAAATACGATTGCGGATGGTTCCGGTGGTACCAGCCCGGGGCGGACGTTCAAAGGCCGCAAATGCTGATCAGCCGCGGATTCGGCAACCGGCGGGTAACGCTTCGTTTATGCTGTCCTGCCGAAATGCATCTTATTCGGCTTCGCAGGGCGATCCCCGATCAAACCGAGGCATAAAGCCGATACGCCAAAAAGGCGCTTCTCGCCGGCATAACCGGGAGAAACGCCTTTTTTTGGTTTTTTAGCGCATTTCAAGCTCGATGCTGCGCGGGTCCACGAAGGAGTAGCCTTTGCTTTCCAGCTTGGTCAAAAGCTCGTCCAGCGCTTCGGCCGTCCACGGGAGCTCATGCATCAAGATATTGCTGCCTGCGTGAAGCTGGTCCATGACGTTTTGGATGACCTGTTGGGGGTTGTCCTTTCCTTTGGATTTCATCGTCCAATCCAGGGACCCGTTGGACCAGGTCATGTAGAGGAGGCCGTTTTCCTTGGCGACCTTTTTGCCGACATCGCCGCCTTCGCCGAAGGGCGGACGGAAAAATACCGGCGCTTCTCCGATCGTGGCTTTCACGATGTTTTGCACGTCTTCGATTTGCTGCCTTACTTTCGCTTCGGGCTCCTTCCGCAGGGAGATATGGTCCCAGCTATGGTTGCCGACGATTTGGCCGCGATCGTGGATCAGCTTCAGCAATTCGGGATTTTCTTTTACCCGGTAGCCGTTGACGAAAAAGATCGCTTTGGCGTGATGCTTGTCCAGCGTATCGATCAAACCGTTGATCCATTCCGCTTTTTTCGGACCGTCGTCGAACGTGAGCAGCACGACCTTTTTCTCCGTCCCTTCATTGTTAGGCACGATGTTGTAGGCTTTGTCCATGTGGTACTTCAGCGGAACGGCCGCCGGGGCAGCGTCGTTTGCGCTTTCCCCGCCTGCGGGTTGGCCCGAGCCGCCGTTTCCTTGCTCCGCGCCCGTTTCGCCGGCATCCTGATTCGCCCCGTTTCCGTTTGGCTTCGCCGGCGCTTTTTCTTTTGTTTCGTCCTGCTGCTGTACCGCCGTGTTGGCGTTTTTGGTGGCCGCCTCGTCTTTTCCTCCGCATGCGCTGAGAAGCAGCGCCGTCATAAGAAGCAGCGCAGCCGTTTTTCTTACCATTATTTCATCTCGCTTTCCTGTTTTTTTGCCGCATGAGCATGCCGTAATCCGTGAACACTAGACTTGATTTTATCACATAAGGAGGTTGTAATTGTGAATACTTCGTCATTTATAAGCGGCGTTTTGATTGGTGCGGCGGCAACTGCCCTCGTCTCCAGAAGCAGAGGCAACATCACTTCCGCCATCGCCAGCAACGCGGGCAAAATGATGGACATCGGCTCGATCGGTTCCATCGGCATGAACAACCATGAATCCCGTTATTCGGAACCCCGTTCCAAAGCGGAAAGCATGAAGCAAATCAATGAATTCATCCACAGCAATCCCGACGTAAAAAGGGAAGTGGATTCGATTCTGAAGGAGACAAACACCGTCATTCCGGGCTTGTAAACGATTGAAAAACCATAAGAATCATTTTTGGGGCGACAGCGCCCAAAATGATTCTTTTTTTGTCTATTTTACAGCGTGCATTTTGGGATATATAATGATAACATACTTACATAGAACTATTTTCAGCACACCATTATGGGAGACATCATAATTTGTTATAACATTGCTTACAGAGGAGGATCCTGTCATGAAAATAGAACGATTAAGCTCAGATAAGATACGGATTTTCCTCACGTTCGACGATTTGAGTGAGCGAGGAATTCAGAAGGAAGACATGTGGAAGGAACTTCCCAAAGTCCACGAGCTGTTCACCGAAATGATGGATCAGGCCTACAACGAACTCGGTTTCGACGCAACCGGACCGCTCGCCGTGGAAGTTTTTGCCCTTCCCGCTCAAGGCATGGTCGTCATCGTGACCCGCGGAAAATATGATTATCAGCACTACAGCCACTTAGGGGAAGATGAGCTCCCCGAGGAAGTGTACGAAATGGAAGTCACTTTGGAGCAAAGCGACACCATCGTTTACGCGTTCGGCGATTTTGAAGTGCTGATCGAAGCAGCGCATGTTCTTGGCGGTCACATCACCGAGGAAGGCCGTCTTTATCATTATAGAGATAAATGGGTTTTGTTTATCGATCCGGACAACATCGATTCCGGCAAGCTTCCTTCGCTGATCGCCGTTTTGGCGGAATTCGGGGAAGCCACTTCCTATACGGAAGCGGTCCTCGAAGAATACGGCAAGGTGGTTATGCCGGAAAAAGCTATTGCAACGATCCGTGAACATTTCAAAAGACAGGACTAAAGCTTGTCATCCCATGGGCATTCCTTTGCTTCATGGGATGAATTGCGTTTAATTCATGCGGTATTTTAATCAGAAAAAGGGGGAAAAACGGTGCTTTGGTTTTCGGTTATAGCTTCGGCGTTGGCGCCGGGTCTCGCCCTTTTGACGTATTTTTACCTGAAGGACAGATATGAGCAGGAACCCCTCATGATGGTCGTCAAAGTGTTCGTGCTCGGGTTTTTGATCGTCGTGCCGGTGATGATTATCCAGCGGGGGATGACCGGCGGGTTTGGCGGCAATCCATACGTGGAGTCCTTTGTCATATCGTCTTTCGTCGAGGAATTTCTGAAATGGTTCGTGCTGTACCATATGATCTACAACCATACCGAGTTCGACGAGCCTTATGACGGCATCGTATACGCGGTGGCGATCTCGCTCGGATTTGCGACCGTCGAAAACGTCATGTACGCCTGGTACAGCCACGCATCGATCGGCGCGATGTTCCTCAGGGCGCTGCTCCCGGTTTCCGGACACGCGATGTTCGGCGTCATGATGGGGTATTACCTCGGCCGGGCCCGTTTTTCCAAAGGCGCGAAAGCCAAACGTTTTCTGGTGTATTCCATGGTTATTCCGTGGTTCTGGCACGGCGTGTACGACCTGATATTGGCGACCATGACCCAATATTGGATTTGGTTCATCGTTCCGCTGATGGCCTTTTTATGGTACGGAGGCATGGGGAAGGTCACCCGGGCCAACAACCGCTCTCCTTTCCGTTTCCTTAAACGCGAAGAAGAGGTTAATATGTGACGAAAATGGGCACACTGGATCCTATGAACTTCCATTCCTGGAAATTTATTTGATCGGGGGTGCTTTTTTTTGCGCGTAAAAGTGACGATCGTGTGCAAGCAGTGCGGAGAGCGCTTTGTTTTGCGGGGCAAAAGGGATCGGGGCCGGATCGAGACCGGATTTAAGCAATGCCTTTGCAACAACAAAAACCATTTCGACATCGAAGAGCTCCCGATTTAACCGGCACAGAAAAATGGCGCTTACCGCTGCCAATTGATGCATAAGACTCCTTTCTTCTTGTCAAACTAACAGCAGCAACCAGTAGAGTGATCCATCAGCCGTTATCAAAGCGAAAAGCTTGGTTTGATTGGTTCAGCTGAAGAAAGGAGACTTAAAGCAATTATGTACAAGCGGTTAAGCGCTGTTTTGTTTCCCATCGTGACTCTCCTGATGATCGGTGCATTTGTGTGGGGGTACCAGGAGAACCAGGAAAAAAACTCGATTTTGATTAAAGCCGAAAACCAATACCAGCGTGCGTTCCACAACTTGTCCTACCACATGGACCGGCTCCACAGCGAACTTGGCAACACGCTGGCCGTCAGCTCTTCCTCCAATGCGATGCACCGCAAAGGGCTTATCAACGTATGGAGGCTGACGAGCGAAGCCCAAAACGAGATCAACCAGCTTCCGCTGACGATGCTCCCGTTCAATAAAACCGAGGACTTCTTGTCCCGGATTTCGAACTTCTCGTATCAGACGTCGATGCGCAATCTCGAAAAGGAACCGCTCACCAACGATGAGCTGCAAAACCTGAAAGTGCTGTACAAAAACTCCGGCGAGATCACCAAGCATCTGCAAGACGTCCAAAGCAAAGTGATCAGCAACCGCTTGCGCTGGATGGACGTGGAGAGCGCCATGGCGTCCGAAGAGAAGCAGATGGACAACACGATCATCGACGGCTTCAAAACCGTCGACAAACGCGTCGGGGAATACCCGGAACTAAACTGGGGCCCGGCCGTATCGAGCATGTATGACAAACGGTCCGTCAAAATGCTTTCCGGCACGGCCGTATCGAAAGAGGACATCAAACGCAAGGCGGTTAAGTTCGCGGATGCCGGTGCGGGAGCGTCCGTCCAGGTAACCGAAAACGGGAAAGGAACGGACTGGGAATCGTACACCGCAACCGTGAAGGCGAAAAATCTGCCGGCCGTCGTTTCGATGGATTTTACGAAAAAGGGCGGGCTTCTCATCAGCTACCATGACAGCCGCAAAATCGGACACAAGGCGGTGACGATGGAGCAGGCGAAAGCCAACGCCGACCAGTTCCTCAGCAAAAAGGGTTACAAAGGCATGACGGCCGTCACCGCCGACCAATACGGGAATATGGGGAACCTGACCTATGTGAGCACGCAGGACGGCGTGCTGATCTATCCTGAAAAAATCACGGTTCGCGTCGGTTTGGACAACGGCGAGGTGACGGGGTTCCAGGCCAGCGATTACGTTTATGAGCATAAAGAGGGCAAGCGCAACTTGGCAAAACCGAAAATGGGCATCGCCGAAATCCGGAAAAAATTGAATCCGGAATTCAAGGAAACCTATCACCGGCTGGCGCTCATCAAGGACGATTTGGGCAAGGAAACGCTTTGCTACGAAATCGGGGGCAACATCAACGGTTCAAGATACCGGATGTACCTGGACGCGAATGACGGGTCCGAAAAAATGGTGGAGGAGCTGAAATCCTCCGACCGTCAGGCTGCAGTCCGGTAAAATAGACTTTTATACCCGCCTAACGAAGGGGCCTTTGAGAAAAAAGGCTCCTTTTTCGTTGAAATAATACGCGTACCTGAGACCAAAGACATGGTATAATCAGGGCATGCGGTACATTTTTAAGTTGGCGGTGAACGTTTTTGTATCCGAAAATTAATGACTTATTGATGATTAGCGTGGATTCGGGGGACGAAAAAGAAACGAGGGTGGAATATAAATCCAGAATCGCCGACATGGACGAGGACTCGATTCTCATCGAAGTTCCGATCCGGGAAGGAGGAGGGCAGCTTAAAAAGCTGTTCGTCGGGGACGAGCTGTCCATCTATTTTATGACCGACGGCGGCGTCAAGAACTACTTCAATTCCTATGTGACCGGGTTCAAGCAGGACGTGATCCGGATGGTGAGGATCCGCAAGCCCGACCCCGACTCGATCGGCAAAATCCAGCGGCGCAGCTTTTTGCGGGTAAGCGGAGAACTCGAGGTGGCCGTCAGGATGGATAACGACCGGCGTTTCCTGACCCGTACCGACGATATCGGGGGAGGCGGAATATCTTTTTACTGCGAACCGGAACATCGCGTGGCGGAAGGGGACAGGATGTCCTGCTGGGTGGTGGTGCCCTATAAAAACGGAAGCCTTGAGCATGTGCCGTTCGAAGGCGAAATCGTCAGGATCAAAGCGCTGGATAACGGCCGCAAAATCGTCATGGCCAAATTCACGACGATCGCGGACATCGAGCGGCAGAAGCTGATCAGATACTGCTTCGAACGCCAGCTCGACTTCAGGCGATAAGCCCTGTCGGCAAGATCAGCAAGATCCTGAATAAAACGGGCGGTTTCCGGACACAGTAATAGGAAAAATCCGGGAGACTTGCCATGATGAACGAAAAAGAACAAGTTCAACAATATGTGCGGCTGTTCGAACGGCTGTGCGAACAAACGGGGAAATGGACGAAAATTTTGCTCGTTTTTTTGATCGCCGCGCTCTTCTTTTTTCAGGCCGCTCTGCACATCCATTCCCTTCGCCCGCTGATTTCTCCGGTGGACCGATTGGACGGAATACCGATAAAAGAGCGAAATGTAAAGGATTGGCATCCATGAACCGAAGGGTGTTTTTTTGCATCGGTGTAGGTTGTGTGATATAATTTTCACAGCGCAGGCAATGCCTGCTTTTTTCTTGAGTGATCGAAGAGGCGTCAGCTCGGGCTGAAGCCGCATTTGGATCGCAGGGGGAGTCGGCTGGCAAGCCGCGTTCCCGCCGCTCTATAACATCTCTTATGCTTATGATTTGAGGAGGAATGCCCCTTTGAGTAGGCAGGGGACGGAGAACAACTTGAAGATCAATATCGCGATTGATGGACCTGCCGGGGCGGGAAAAAGCACGATTGCTCGATTGGTGGCCAAAGAGCTGTCCTACATATATGTGGATACCGGCGCGATGTACCGGGCCGTGACCTGGTATATGCTGAAGCATGGAATCAAGCCGGAATCTTCGGCGGAAGTGCTGCGTCATGCCCAAGGGTTGGAGATCGAACTTCTTCCGGGCGCCGACGGGCAAAAGGTGCTGGTGGACGGCCAAGACGTGACGGGGTTCATACGCTCGCTCGAAGTCAACGGCACGGTATCGCAATACGCGCAAATCGAAGGGCTTCGCAAGCATTTGGTAGCGCTGCAGCAGCAGATGGCTGCCCGCAAGGGCGTGGTCATGGACGGAAGGGACATCGGGACGACGGTTCTGCCGGACGCCGAACTGAAGATTTTCATGACGGCCAGCGTGAAGGAACGTGCGCTCCGCCGATTCAAAGAGTTGAGTGATGCGCAGGGCTTGACCTTGGAGCAGCTGGAAAAGGATATTTCCGAACGCGATCGTTTGGACGCAGAACGCGAAATTTCGCCGCTGCGCTGCGCGGATGACGCCATCGTGCTGGATACGACGCATATGGACATCCCTCAGGTCGTCGACACGATCGTTTCCTATTGCAAAGCGCAAACGAACTCTTAAGGATGGGGAGAAGGAAGCATGTTTTATGAGTTTTGCCGGGGGCTTTTGCGGGGGATTTTCGCCGTGGCCTACCGTCTTGAGGCAACGGGGGAGGAGAACATCCCGAAGGAAGGCGGAGTGCTGCTCTGCTCGAACCATATCAGCGTCCTGGACCCGATCACGGTGGGCATCAGAATCAAGCGCAAAATCAAATTCATGGCCAAGGCCGAGCTGTTCAAGGTGCCCGTGCTCGGACCGGTCATCACGAGGCTCGGTGCGTTTCCGGTCAAACGCGAAGGCGTCAGCAAGGAATCGATCAAAACATCCCTCACCATTTTGCGTAACGGCGAAATGATGGGCATTTTCCCGGAAGGCACGCGACATTCCGACAGCGGAGCGGCCAAAAAGGGCGCAGCAACTTTTGCTCTGCGAAGCGGGGCTGCGGTCGTGCCCGTCGCCATTGTCGGCGATTACAAGCTTTTCCGGAAAATGAGAGTGATATACGGCGCTCCGTTGGATTTGACGGAATTCAAGGAAATGGAGTCCGGGGAAGCGGTGGAAGCGGTCACGGACAATATCATGTCGCGCATCCGCGAGATGCAGAAGACCGGGAAGCCGACGGCGAATTAAGCGCCGGTGCATGAAGGCAAGCACTTATTGGAAAGATATGATCACAACTGTTTTCAAGTTTTGAACTCTGCGTCAGCAGGTTTGAATAAATGGTTTTTTTGAATTGAGGAGGGTATTGACATGTCGGAAGAAACAAAAAATCAAGAAGCAGAAGTAACTCAGGAGGAAATGGACCAAATCGTATCCTTGAAAAAAGGGGACACCGTAAAAGGTTCGATCGTCAAGCTGGAAGATAACCAAGCTTATGTAAGCATTGGATATAAATACGACGGTGTGATCCCGATCCGCGAACTGTCTTCGGTTCATCTGGACAACGCATCGGACGCGGTTCAGATCGGACAGGAGGTAGAATGCAAAGTGGTCAGCATCGATGACGAAAAAGAAAAACTCGTTCTTTCCAAACGCGCGATCGACAGCGAAAACGCTTGGGAAGAGCTCGAAAAACACTTTGAAGCGCAAGACGTGTTCGAAGTCACCGTGGCTGACGTCGTGAAAGGCGGATTGGTTGCGGACGTGGGCGTGCGCGGATTCATTCCGGCTTCCATGGTAGAGCGTCATTTCGTTGAAGACTTCAGCGACTACAAAGGACGCACGCTGCGCGTGAAGGTGAAAGAAATCGACCGCGAGAACAACAAGGTGATCCTTTCCCAAAAAGACGTGCTCGACGAAGAATTCGAAGCCAACAAACTGAAAGTGATGTCCGAGCTTCAAGAAGGCCAGGAGCTTGAAGGTACGGTACAGCGCTTGACCCAATTCGGCGCATTCGTTGACGTAGGCGGCGTAGACGGACTGGTTCACGTGTCCGAAATGGCATGGAACCATGTCGAAAAACCTTCCGACGTCGTATCCGAAGGGGATAAAGTCAAAGTCAAAGTTCTGAAAGTAGACCCTGAAAAAGGAAAAATCAGCCTCAGCATGAAAGCCGCTCAGCCTGGTCCTTGGGATACCGCTGCAGAAAAATTCCATACAGGCGATGTGGTAACAGGCGAAGTCAAACGTCTGGTGACCTTCGGTGCATTTGTTGAGCTTGCTCCAGGAGTCGAAGGACTTGTTCATATTTCCCAAATTTCTCATAAACACATCGGCACCCCGCATGAAGTCCTGAAAGAAGGACAAGAAGTTCAAGTGAAAATCCTTGACATCAACACCGCTGAAAAACGCGTGAGCCTCAGCATCAAGGAAACGGAAGAAGCTCCGGCTCCTGCTCCTAAAGCGGACAGACCGGCAAAAAGCGGCGGAAACCACAAGGATGAGCTTAAAGACAATCCTAACGTATCTCTGAGCAACCAAGGTCTCAGCATTACGCTTGGGGAACGTTTTGGAGACAAACTGAGCAAGTTCAAGTGATGACCACCGTCTCGGAAGCAAAAAACGGCGAACCCTTCATCGGGTTCGCTTTTTTCATGTCATGCGCAAAAACGTATAATAAACAGGTTCAATGGCGCATGGAATCCCGTTTCTACGGGAAAATAGGATTAATAAGACGATCCGTCCATGAAAGGTTAGCCAAAATAAGCGTTTTTTGCTATGATGATTATCGTAAGTATTGACAGGAGGAGTGAATATGGCAAGACCCGTAGTAGCTATCGTTGGCAGGCCTAACGTTGGTAAATCAACCATTTTCAATCGATTGATCGGCGACCGGCTGGCCATCGTGGAAGATAAACCGGGTATTACCCGCGACCGGATTTATGGGGTATCCGAATGGAACGGCAAAGCGTTCAGCGTCATCGATACCGGGGGGATCGAAATCGACGGCGATGACGTCATTTTGAAATCCATCCGCATGCAGGCCGAGCTTGCAATCGAGGAAGCGGATGTGATCGTGTTCATGTGCGACGCCAAAAGCGGGGTCACGCAATCGGACGAAGAAGTGGCCCAAATTTTGTTCCGCTCCGGAAAGCCGATCGTGCTCGCCGTGAACAAGGTGGATAACCTCAGCCGCCATGACGAAATTTATGAGTTTTACAGCCTTGGATTCGGCGACCCGATCGCGATCTCCGGCAGCCACGGAACAGGCATCGGCGATTTGCTTGATGCGATCGTCGATATATTGCCCGATCTTAGCGACGACGACTATGACGAGGACGTCATCCGCGTTGCGCTGATCGGACGCCCCAACGTGGGCAAATCTTCTCTCGTCAATGCCATTCTCGGCGAGGAACGCGTCATCGTCAGCGATATCGCGGGCACGACAAGGGATGCGATCGATACGCCGTTTGAAAAGGACGGGCAGCGTTACGTCCTGATCGATACGGCGGGAATGCGCAAACGCGGCAAAGTATACGAGACGACGGAAAAATACAGCGTCATGCGGGCCATGCGCGCCATCGAACGGGCGGACGTCGTGTTGATCGTCATCAACGGCGAGGAAGGCATCATCGATCAGGACAAGCATATTGCCGGTTACGCGTATGAAGCGGGCAAAGCATCCATTTTCGTCGTCAACAAATGGGATGTCGTCGAGAAGGACGACAAAACGATGCACCAGTTCGAGAAAAAGATCCGGGATCATTTTCTCTTCATGACGTATGCACCGATCGTGTTTTTGTCCGCCAAAACGAAGTCGCGCCTGCATAAGCTGCTGCCCGTCGTTCAGCATGTGGCCCAGCAGCATTCTCTTCGCGTGCAGACGCATCTGCTTAACGACGTCGTTTCCGATGCGGTCGCGATCAACCCTCCTCCGACGGATAAAGGAAGGCGTTTGCGGATTAACTATGTCACCCAGGTGGCCGTCAAGCCGCCGACCATGGTTGTATTTGTTAACGATCCTGAGCTGATGCATTTCTCCTATGAACGGTATTTGGAGAATAAAATACGGGGGGCGTTCGATTTCGAAGGGACCCCGATCAGGATCTTTACGCGGCGCAAATCGGATGAAAGTTAGGGGAGAATAGTTTGACATTAAAGATCATCGCCATTGTACTGAGTTATTTGCTCGGCTCCGTCAGTTTCAGCGTCGTGATGGCCAAACTTCTGAAAGGGATCGATATCCGCCAGCATGGAAGCGGAAATGCGGGAGCTACCAACACGCTGAGAATTTTGGGAAAAGGGCCGGCCATTGCCGTGCTGCTGCTTGACGTATTGAAGGGCATCGGCGCCATTTGGCTGGGCAAGTGGCTTGGGGGAGGAAACGAATGGATTCCCGCCCTCTGCGGCCTGGCTGCCATCGTCGGCCATAACTGGCCCGTGTACTTCCGTTTCCGCGGCGGCAAAGGGATCGCCACTACGATCGGCATTATGGCAACGCTCTGCTTTTTCCCGGCATTGTGCGCGGGAATCATCGCCATTTTATTGATCGTGTTTACGCGTTACGTTTCGCTCGGTTCGCTTGTATTCGTGGCGCTGACTCCTATTTCTCTGTTAGTCTTTGGTTTGATCCAAGGTTTCGACTGGCCGATTTTCTGGTCCAGTTTGGTCATTTGTTTGTTTGCCTTCTGGAGACACCGCAGCAATATCGTAAAGATCGTTCAAGGACGGGAAAACAAAATTGGCTCCGGAGGTTCCAAAGGGGGAAAGGGCATTGTCAAATAAGATAGCCGTACTGGTTGCGGGAAGCTGGGGCACCGCCCTGGCCAGCGTTCTCGCCTGCAATCACCCGAACGTGGTGATCTGGAGCCGCAGCAGCGAGCAGGTACGGGAAATCAACGAGAAGCATATGAACAGCCGGTATTTGCCTGACGCCGCGTTGCCGGCCAACCTGAAAGCGACAACGGATCTCGAAGAGGCCGTCAAGGATGCGGGGGCGGTGCTGATCGTCGCCCCGTCCAAAGCGATGCGCGAAGTGGCGCGGTCGCTGAAGGCGTATTGGCGCAAAGACATGCTGTGCATCCACGCGACGAAAGGGTTCGAAACCGAAACGCTGAAGCGGATGTCGACGGTCATTTCCGAAGAGCTTGGCATCGAAGAGGGCGACGTTGTCGTTCTATCGGGGCCGAGCCACGCGGAGGAAGTCATCCGCCGCTGCCCGACGACGGTCGTAGTGGCCTCCCTTAACCAAAAGGCCGCGGCCGCGGCGCAATATTTGTTCATGAACGCCGACTTCCGCGTGTATACCAACAGGGACATGTTAGGCGTCGAATTGGCCGGAGCGCTCAAAAACATCATTGCGCTTGGGGCCGGCATGTCCGACGGGCTTGGTTACGGCGACAACGCAAAAGCGGCGCTGCTGACGCGGGGGCTTGCGGAGATCACCCGGATCGGCGTCGAACTGGGGGCCAACCCGCTTACGTTTTCGGGGCTTGCCGGGGTCGGTGACCTGGTGGTTACCGCGACCAGCCGCCACAGCCGGAACTGGCGGGCAGGCTCGTTGCTTGGCCAAGGGAAAAAGGTCGACGAAGTCCTGGACTCCATGGGCATGGTCGTAGAAGGGATCCGCACGACCCAAGCGGCCCACACGATTTCCGCCAAATACGGCGTGCAAATGCCGATCGCGGAGCAGCTGTACCAAGTGCTGTTTGAGAACAAAGATCCCCGCATCGCTGTCGAAGCCCTGATGGGCCGCGACCCGAAGACGGAAATGGAAGCCATGAAGCTCAAAACCTGGGAGCAATGGCATAGCTGATCTTTTCACCTTTCAGGGCCAATCCTCATATATATAAGTTGAGGACTGTCGGAGGAGGGGAGAAGATGAGCAAAAATTTCCCAAAAGATGTGCTGAACGTCGTCAACAAGAAATCCGGTAAGCGCATCTCGGAAAGCCAGGTTAAGAAATTAGCCAGTACCGTAAAACCGTCCACGATGCAAAACGAGACCCAGCTCCGCCAACTGATCAAGCAAGTGTCCGCGATGGCCAACGTTCCGGTCAGCGAAGAGACGATCCAGGACATCGTGAGCGCGGTCAAAAAAAGCGGCATGAACCCGCAAAACATGGAATCGTTGATGAAATTAATGATGAAGAAATAAATCGGGTTACCCAAAATCAAAGGGCAATAAGCCTTTGAAGCCTTAAGCTTCAAGGACTTTATGCTCTTTTTTTCAGATGTCGATATTACGTAACCCTTTCCGCTAAAAATGCGGACAAGTTTCATGCTATAATACGTCTATATATCAAGAAATGGAGAGTCAGCCTATGGATCCGATGACAAAAATGTGGGTCTCCCTGATTGCCATCCTGATCATGGGATTATCCGTGTTTTTAATTACGTTTGCCCGCACGAAAACAACCGGCATTCTTCGCGGCGCTTTATCTTTTGTGGCGTTTATTTTTATGGTGGTGGGATTTCTCGGAGGAATGGCGGCGTTGATATGAACCCGTTCCGCATTTTTTTTGACAAAAAAAAGCCGGCAAACGAGGAGATGGTTGAACCGGAACAACGTGCAACCGCGGCTTCCGGGGAAGCTACCATGCAGCTGAAAGGACGGACGATCGAAAAAACGGTCGTGCCCGAACCGGGAAAAACGATCCTTCAGCACGCAAAGGACCATGAAATCGACTGGCAGCATATGTGCCGCCGCGGCACGTGCGCCCGCTGCAGATGTCAGGTCGTGGAGGGAGCGGAGCTGCTCGAAGAGCCGACGCAAGCCGAACTTCGGCGCCTCGACACGGAAGAATTCGACGAAGGTTTCCGCCTTGGATGCCAGGCGGTCGTAAGATCCCCGGGAAAAATCGTAGCGCGGAACAAAACTTATTTTTAAACGGATGGTTGGATAGGAGAGTGGGACATGCAGGTTTCATCCGAACTACATCATGCGCTGCAGCAGTTATCTGAACGGTTCGGGCAAGCCGGGAATTGCTGGCTGGTCGGCGGAAGCTGCGGACTTCTGCTCCAGAACGTGCGTCTTGACGCCATGCCCCGGGATATCGACGTCTATGCGGATGGTGTCCGCGTAAGCCGACTTCACGTCCTGCTGAACGACTTGGCCGTCGACGAACCCGAAGTGAGCCGGACGGATACATATCACTCCACCCTCAGCCATTATAAGCTGGGCGATTATTTGATGGAACTGGTCGGCAGCTTTAAGGTTCATGCGTCGGGGAGCCGTTATGAGGTTCTGGTGGAAAATCTTTTGCTCCCGGAAGCCAAAACGGCTGAGATCGGAGGCTTTTCCATTCCCCTGATGCCGCTTGGACATGAATTGGTGTTTAACGTGCTTAGGGAGCGTCCCGACCGGTACCAAGCGATCGCCGCAACGATGACGACGGATTTGGGGAGCCATATGCCGCTGCTCCGCCGCATCTTCGAAACCTGCCGGCTGTCGCGCAAGCATGCGGTGCAAATCGAAAAACTGCTCGGCTTGAACGGAGACGGCAGCCATTTTCGCGTCGCGCCCGAGGAGCCGTTGCATGATGAAGCATGAAATTACGTTTAAGCCTTCGGGCAAAAAGACGGCCGTAAGCCCCGGCACGACGGTGCTGGCGGCTTCCCGCCGGGCGGGCGCCCCTATTCCGACGCGCTGCGGCGGCAAAATGGGCTGCCTCATGTGCAAAATCGAAGTGGACGATCAAGCCAAAGAGCAGCTGTCTCCCCCGTCGGAGGCGGAAAGCCGGAAGCTTGGCTCGTTGATCCATACAGGGATAAGGCTGGCCTGCCAGTCGAAAATCGAAGGAACGGTGACCGTCACCATACCTGAAGACAAGCTGAAGGCCGCGATTCGCAAACAGCTGGAGGCGGCGCGGCAGCGGGATCAGGAAGACCTTTGGTGATGCTTGCCCGATTTGACATTTTCACGACATAAAGGATGATGATTGTGACTCAGGCTCATTTCGCCAAACGTTCCGGTACCCTCCGGAAAGCCGCGGCCGCCGTCATGGCGGTTTTGCTTGCGGTCAGCTTGTCCGGATGTTTGTACCCGGATGAGAAAAAAAACGAAAACAGGGTGTCGTATCGCGAAAGCGTCAAACGCATCCAGTCCGCGATCGACGATTATCAAAAAGAAAAAGGTCTGCTGCCGATATTGAACGCGGACCAGGAAACGCCGAAATACGAGAAATTCCGGATCGACCTGGATAAGCTGCAAAAAGAGGGATTCATCGATGAAATCCCGTCGACCGCCTTCGAGAAGGGCGGAAGCGCCTACTTCCTCATTCAGGACGAAGAAACGAAACCTACGGTCAAAGTGATGGATCTGATCACGGTCCAAAAAGTCAACGACGTACAGCGTCTCGTCAACCAATACAAGATTGCGCATGACGGGAAGCTTCCTGCCGGAGACGAAGTTTACCCGGATATTCATGCGGTGGACCCTTCGCTTGCAGGTTTGAAGGACATCGGTTTGAAAAGCGTCTATTCCGGCCAGGAGGTCCGTTTTATCATGGACCGAACAGGCACGGTTTACGTCGACTACGCATTCGATATGATGCAGCTGATCGATAAGCAAGGCCTCAAGCCGACCCGAGAGGAGGATTTGCGGGAAGAGCTGGTGAAAGCGTCGGAATACGTTCCCGTCAAATCGCTGCCGTACCGATGGTCCGGGGACGCGCCGGTAGCCGTCGCGCCCGGATCTTCGTCCAAATAACCCCATAGATTCCTATAGCCGTTGTTCCAAGCGATCCGCTTGCGAAGAGCGGCTTTTTGCATTTTTGGGGGAGGGCTTCAGAGAATCTTCTTTTAGCGGGGCTCCACGCTTTGTTTGCGCAAAATATTTTACATAGATGGACGGCAAGGCGCATATAACTGGAAAGGATGACGAGGCCGGGCAAAGCTCGGGATCTATGGAATGGGCTAAAGAGCGGCGGAAATCGGGCGTGAACGGGCTTTAGAACACTCTCTATAGGTTAAGAGATTTTGCAAAATACCCGTCATATTGTTTTTCATAGGTACATAATATGATACTAGTCCAAATGCCTAAAGCGAGTATCGCCGCTTTGCCGTTCCAATCCGATTCTGACCCCGGCGGCGGACTACTGACGACATTGTATGGCTCCATTCCGTTGCAATGGCTCGAGGCTTCAGATGGAACACGAAGCGGGATGCTCTTAAGCATTTTTCCTTCGGAGTAAATGAGGAGGGGATCTCTTTTGGAAAAAGTGGACATTTTTAAAGACATTGCCGAACGCACCGGCGGGGACATTTACCTGGGTGTGGTCGGCGCGGTCCGAACAGGCAAATCGACGTTCATCAAGCGGTTCATGGAAACCATCGTGCTTCCGAACATCGCAAGCGAAGCCGATCGGGCACGAGCCGTGGATGAACTGCCGCAAAGCGCGGCCGGCAAAACCATCATGACGACGGAACCGAAATTCGTGCCGAACAATGCAGTGCAAATCAAGGTAACCGAGGGACTGGAGGTCAACGTCCGCCTGGTGGACTGCGTAGGCTACGCGGTTGAGGGGGCAAAAGGGTACGAGGATGAAAACGGTCCGCGCATGATCTCCACCCCTTGGTTCGAGGAGCCGATTCCGTTTCAGGAAGCGGCTGAAATCGGAACGCGCAAAGTCATTCAGGAACATTCGACGCTTGGCGTGGTGGTCACCACCGACGGAACCATCGCGGAAATCCCGCGCAGCTCCTACGTGGAAGCCGAAGAACGCGTCATCGCCGAGCTGAAGGAAGTAGGCAAGCCGTTCGTGCTCGTCATCAACTCGACCCGTCCGCGCAGCGAAGAAACGCTGCAGCTGCGCAACGAACTGGCCGACAAATACGACATCCCGGTCATGGCCCTCAGCGCGGCGACGATGACGGAGGACGACGTGACAGGCGTGCTGCGCGAAGTGCTTTACGAATTCCCCGTGCATGAAGTCAACGTCAATCTGCCGAGCTGGGTGATGGTGCTGAACGAAAAGCACTGGCTCCGGAGCAACTATGAAAATTCGGTCCGCGATACGGTCAAGGACATCCGCCGTTTGCGCGACGTGGACCGCGTCGTGTCCCAATTCATGGATTACGAATTCATCCAGCGCGCCGCGCTCAGCGGCATGAACATGGGGCAGGGCGTGGCGGAAATCGACTTGTTCGCGCCGGATGAATTGTATGACCAAATCCTGATGGAAGTGGTCGGCGTCGAAATCCGCGGCAAGGATCATCTGCTCCAGCTGATGCAGGAATTCTCCCATGCCAAACGCGAATACGACCGGTTCGCGGAAGCGCTTGAAATGGTGAAAACAACCGGTTACGGCATCGCCGCGCCGTCCCTTGCGGAAATGTCGTTGGATGAGCCTGAGCTTATTCGTCAGGGAACCCGTTTCGGCGTGAGGCTGAAAGCGACGGCTCCTTCGATCCACATGATCAGGGTCGACGTCGAATCCGAGTTCTCCCCGATCATCGGCACGGAAAAGCAAAGCGAGGAGCTTGTGCGCTACCTCATCCAGGATTTCGAAAACGACCCGATCAAAATTTGGGATTCGGACATCTTCGGACGTTCCCTGCACTCGATCGTGCGCGAAGGCATTCAAGGCAAGATCGCCATGATGCCGGACAATGCGCGATACAAGCTGCAGGAAACGCTGGGCAGAATCATCAACGAGGGATCGGGCGGCCTGATCGCCATCATTCTGTAACGCTGCATGCGAAACCCCGCCGGCGGAGCTATCCGCCGGCGGGGTTTTTTGCGTTCGTTTGCAGGATTAAACCGGTCGATATTCCCAGCCGCGCCAGCATTTTTTAACTTCATCATACCGATGAGAAAAGCGGTTTTAGTCGAATTTTGCAAAAATATGGCGTAAATAATTAAAAACCTATTTACATACTTGGTTTTAGGCCTTATATTATGTATAACATTTTTACATTGTAGAGAGTTGAAGGGGGAAAGAACCGATGCGATTCGGTAGAAAAAGAAATGCGGCATTGCTCTCATTATTCCTGGTTTTGGCTTTACTGGCAAGCGCCTGCGGGCAAAAAAACGCATCGACCGTCGGCGGCGAAGCGGACGCTGCCGGCAATGCGGACAAGCCTTTGGCAGGCAAACGCGTGGCGCTCATCATGGAATTCAACACAGGCACGTTCTCGCAGCAGTACGTGCAGGGCGTCACCGAGGAAGTCGAAAAATTCGGGGGCAAGCTGACGAAATTCGTTGCGGGCAACGACAAGGCCAAGATGGCATCCTTGCTCGATTCCGCCATTACCCAGCGTTTTGACCTGATCCTGACGGACCATGGCGATCAGCTCTTGCAGCCGGGCGTTCAGAAGGCGGTGTCCCAGAAGATCCCCGTCGTCGTATTCGACGCGGACGTCCACGTGGCGGGCGCTACGACCTTGTCCCAGGACGACCGGAAAATGGCCGAGCTGACGCTGGAACAAATGAAAAAAGACATCGGCGGCAAAGGCAATATCGTCAAGGTGTGGGTCGCCGGCTTCGCGCCGATGGAACGCCGTCAGACGGCATATAGCAAATTCATGCAGGAAAACCCGGACATCAAAGAGATCGCGACGTTCGGCACGGCCCAAAATCCGGCCCTTGATACGCAAACGCAAATGGAAGCCATTCTGAAGCAGTATCCGAAAGGCCAAATTTCGGCCGTTTGGACCGCCTGGGACGAATTCGCCAAAGGGGCCGCCCGCGCGATCCAGCAAGCCGGACGCGACGAAATCAAAGTATACGGCATCGATATGAGCGACGAAGATTTGCAGATGATCCAGGATCCGAAAAATCCTTGGGTCGCTTCCGCCGCGGTGGATCCGAAGGACATCGGGCGCATCCAGGTCAGATACGGATACCAAAAGCTGCATGGCGACAAAACCGAGGACGAAGTGGTGCTGGAGCCGGTTTACGTATCCCGCGACGCTTTGCCTCAAGAGCAAATTTCGACGACGGAGCTGTCCAAATACGTGAAAGGCTGGGGCGAAAGCAAGCAAGGCCTTGCGGATTGGATGGCGGAATACGGCAAGTAATGGCTGAACGTCAAGCCAGGGCTTCATGCTGAAAGGCCGTGCTTAGGCACGGTCTTTTCAATCATATGAGGATGATCCACAGTCCTTGAGCGAAAAAAGGAGGGGCCGCTTTGACAGCTTCATACCAATTGGAAATGAAAAAGATCACCAAGCAATTCGGCGGCGTTCCGGCCCTGAACGCGGTGGATTTTACGGCAAAGGGAGGGCAAATCCATGCGCTCCTCGGCGCCAACGGGGCGGGGAAAAGCACGCTGATGAAAATCCTTTCCGGTGCCTACCGGGCGGACGGCGGGGACATAGCCGCGGATGGCAAGACGCTCCGGATTGCCTCTCCCGCCGACGCGAAAAAAAGCGGGATCCACTGCGTCTACCAGGAGGTGGATTCGGCTCTGGTGCCGCAGCTGACGGTCGCGGAAAACGTGATGCTGGACGCGCTTGCCTCCAAGGAATCGGGCCTTTGGATCCGGACCGGGGACCGGGCGAAGCGGGCGAAAAGCGTTTTATCCCGTCTTGGGGCGGACATCGACGTGAATCGGAAGGTCGCGGAACTCAGCCTTGCGCAAAAGCAAATCGTGCTGCTGGCCCGCATCGTGGCGCAGGACGCCAAGGCGATCATTTTCGACGAGCCGACCGCTCCGCTCAGCGACGGCGAATGCAGAGCGCTGTTCAGAATCATGCATGAATTAAAAGATAGCGGCGTGGCTTGCATCTTCATTACGCATCGGCTCCCCGAGGTGCTGGAGCATGCGGACTGGGTGACGGTCATGAGGGACGGGCAGAAGGTCCACTCCGGGCCCGCGGCCGACATCAGCGCCGAAGGCATCATCGGCCATATGCTCGGCAAAACGTTCGAGGAGGAATTTCCGAAACGGGAGACGAAGATCGGCGAACCGCTGCTTAAAGCCGAAGGAATCCGTAGGGGCTACAAAGTCCGCGGGGCGGATCTCGAGGTGCGAAGCGGCGAGGTGCTCGCCGTCGTCGGTCTCGTCGGTGCGGGCAAAACGGAGTTTGCCCGAATACTGGGCGGCGCGGACAAGCATGAAGAGGGCCGGATCGAGATGCGCGGGAAAAAGCTGTCGTTCCGGCAGCCCGCGGACGCGGTCAAGGCCGGGATCGTGCTGGTGCCCGAAGAGCGGCGCAAGCAGGGCATTTTCATTCATCAGTCCGTCGATTTGAATCTGACGCTGCCCATTCTCGACCGGGTGAGCCGTTTCGGCTTCGTTTCCCGCAAAAAAGAAAAGCGCCTCAGCTCGGACATCGTGCGTTCGCTTGGCGTCAAAGCGGCTTCGGGCGATCAGCTTGCCCTCTATTTAAGCGGCGGCAACCAGCAAAAGCTGGCCATCGGCAAATGGCTTGAAAGCGGCGCCGAAGTATTCATTTTCGACGAGCCGACCAAAGGCGTGGATATCGGGGCGAAAAGCGATATTTTCCGCATCATCGGCGACCTCGCGGCAGCGGGAAAAGGCATCGTCTATTTTACTTGCGAATTGGCGGAAGGGCTCGGGATCGGCGACCGGATCGCGGTCATGGCGGACGGCGCGGTCAGCAAGGTGTTCAAGCGCGGCGAAGCCACGCAGGCCCGGCTTTTATATTACGCCAGCGGAGGCATGGAGGAAGATTATGAAGGATAAATTGCTGCATTACGCGTTCCGTTACGGGGCGGTTGTCGTCATTATCGGGGTGATCGCCTTTTTTTCGTTCCGGCTCCCCTACTTTTTTACCTATGGCAACTTAAGCGATATTTTGGGCTCCATCACGATCGTGACGTTCGTTGCCATCGGCGTGACGCTTTCCCTTGTCGTGGACGGCTTCGATTTGTCGGTAGGCTCCACCGTCTCTCTGACGACCGTAGGAGCCGCTTCGCTGATGATCTGGTACCAGCAGCCCGTTTATGTCGTGATCATCGTCTCTTTGCTTGCAGGGGCGCTTATCGGCCTGCTGAACGCTTTGCTGATCGTTAAACTGCGGATACCGGATTTGCTGGCGACCCTTGCGGTGATGTACATCGTCGGCGGCATCCACAAAACCTATGCGCAGGGCTACAACATCTATAATCATATGGAATTTCCCGACGGCACCAAGGCTCCCGGGGAAATGAGCGCCGCTTTCCTTCAGCTGGGGCAGGGGAAGTGGTTCGGCATCCCGATCTCCGCCGTTTTGTTGATCATCGCCGTGGCGGCGGTCCATATTTTCCTGACGCGCACGAAATACGGCAGGCAAATGTACGTCACCGGCGGCAACGAGGAGGCGGCGCGACTTTCCGGGATCAAGGTGAAAAAAGTCCGCACCCTCGCCTACGTTGCATCGGGCATTTTTGCGGCCATCGGCGGCATTTTGTATGCGTCGCGCGTCGGCTCGGGGCAAATCGACGCAGGTTCGCCGCTGCTGATGGAATCCGTCGCCGCCGTCTTCGTCGGCTTCTCGGTTTTTGGCGCGAGAAAGCCGAACGTCATCGGCACCTTCATCGGCTCCGTGCTGATCGGCGTGCTTGTCAACGGCTTGACGATGATGAACATGCAGTATTTTACGCATGACATTATCAAAGGAACGGTGCTTGTGCTGGCGCTTGCCGTCACTTTTTATGTTTTGAACCGTTCCAAAGCTTAAAACTCTTGAAATTATAATGGCGCTGTATTACTATAAGTTTGTCCGCGCCTGCGGCTGTACTGGCTTTACGGCGATTCTATCTGTAAATAACAGCAGATGAACGTATATTTTGCTGCAAAACGGAAAGAGTGAGTAACAACCGATCGAACCTTTGGGGAGGTGAAATGACCATGAATAAATCCGAACTGATTTCCCAAGTAGCTGAAACTGCAGAATTGTCCAAAAAGGATGCGACGAAAGCCGTTGACGCGGTATTCGAAGCGATCGCTCAAGCTCTGCAAAACGGAGACAAAGTCCAACTCGTTGGATTTGGCAACTTTGAAGTTCGCGAGCGTTCCGCCCGTAAAGGACGCAACCCGCAAACCGGTGAAGAAATCGAAATCCCTTCGAGCAAAATCCCTGCTTTCAAACCAGGCAAAGCGCTCAAAGACGGAATCAAATAAGATTTCTACATATTTCCAATAAGCTGGTGAGAAAAAGACCGTGATGAACCCGGCTGCCGCTGCAGATCTTGATCCGCAGCAGCGTTTCGGGTACCTGCAAAGCTTTTCGGTTCAACCCGATTTGACGCGCAGGCGTTCACGGCCTTTTCTTTTCTGTCTGGACGGTACGAGACGGATCGGCAGGGACCGGCCGGGGGGGAGTTTTCAAGCGTACTTCATTGGGATGCGGGTTGGTCTTGGTCCGCGTATGCGATCAGGACGACGGGATAACCTGCTTCCCGGCTGATCTGGCGTTCATACTCCCGGAGCTTCGAAATCGTTTCTTCGTCCAGCGGCGCCGGTTCGTAATGATTCATCATGGGGCTCACTCCTTTTTTAGTATATTGCTTGATTAGCTTTCCCAGGACGGCATCGAATTTTACGAGAAGAATCGATCGCGCAGATGATGGCGGAAGGAGGGAATTCATATGGAAAATCCGAACAACAACGATTACATCGTCGTGAAGGCCAAAGAAAACGGCGTGCAGGTGATCGGGCTGACCCGCGGTACTGATACGAAATTCCATCATACGGAAAAGCTCGATAAAGGCGAGGTTTTGATCGCGCAGTTCACGGATCATACGTCCGCCATGAAAATCCGCGGCAAGGCGGAGGTTCAAACCAAGCACGGGGTGATCGAAAGCGACAGCTAAATGCAGGCATAGCCTGCTTTTTTTTCGTTGGGTAATCGAGGTATGGACTCCGGGAATGAAGCTTAAACTATAGGTACCGAACAAGCGAGGAGGACTACCAGATGACCCGTTATATCCTTCCATGCGCCGCGCTCATCCTTGCTTTGGGAACGGCGCCGCCTTTATTTTGGGCAACCCCGCATGCCGATGCCGCCCCGGCCCGTCCCAAACAGGTGATGCCGGTCGTTTTGCATCGGCAGGGCTGGGAATTGAGCGACGACAACATCGTCGACGTGCTGCATTCGCTGCCTTTGACGCTGGCGATCCGCCGCGTGGAATGGCATGCGCCCGCGATATCCATCGACCTGACGGTACCCGCTCCCGAAACGACGCGAACGGAAATGTACAAAAACATCGCCGAAATCCTGTCGTTTTGCTTCTCGGGCACAAGCAACGTCCAGCAGGTCAAGCTGAGGCTGATGGCCGAGGATCCGTGGCTGGATACGCGCCATCTCCTTCTGGCGGCCGACACGGGACGAAGCGCATGGGATTCGGCCATGTACCGCGAACTCCGGCTGACGGGAGAAGCGGCGCTGCCCGAATACATAAAGAGCCGTTTGCACGTGATCGAAACCCTGTTGTGGAAAGAGCGTTACGGCGGATATTTTAGCGGGTAGATATATATAAAAATAAGGCTTCCCCACCCGTGCGTGGGGAAAAAACATGTGATATAATAGAAAAGATTGTGAACAAATGATCTTGTTCGTCGGATAAGCAAGTGATTCAAGAGAAATAAGGCTCGGAGGCTGACGATGAAACCGTACCGCGTACCCCAACTAGCAAAGAAATATGTCGAATACGACATGATCCAAAAACATACGGAGCTGCCGCCTTTTCCAGACGCTCGTGTTCAGCTTTTATACATTTTCCTGAACCAGGGAACCGGCAGTCACGGCATGCACAGCGAGCTGTTTTCGCTGGTGACTTCCCTCGTTCAATTAGGTATAGATACGCATGAAACGATTGATACGCAAAAGGACAAACCGGGCGAAGGCTTTATGCGTTCCCGCCAGCTGAAGGTTCTCGCAGGAGACTATTTCAGCAGCCGGTTTTATCAGCTCTTGTCCCAGAAGGGACAAATCGAAGCCGTTTCGCGCCTAAGCCAGGCCATTTGCGACGTCAATGTGCTGAAGATGAACTTGTACGGCAAAATGAAAAGCCTGTTATTGTCGGCAGAAGAATATTTGCGGCATACGGTGCAGCTGAATATGCAGCTGTTTCTTTCTTTTACGCCCCTGCTGGAAGAATCCCTCCACGAGTTGTGGGGCACTCTGCTCCGCAAAGTCAGCGAATGCGAAACCGTGTCGAGGGAAATGCAGCGGAGCGGCGGCGAACCGTTTCTTTACAGTTACTCTTACTGGCACATCCTGGATGTGGCCAATGAAGAGGATAAAGAGGCGCTGAGAGAACGAAAAATCGACAACAAGGACTGGAAAAAGCTGATGCTGAAATACAAAGCGGCCGAGCATATGGCCGAACGGCTGCGTCAAGCGGTAAACGGCGTCCAATCCGTTTTGAAAAACGCCAAAAGCGACGGCTGCCTTCGCGAGATCGGACAGGTTCTGGAGCCGTTCCAGCGTCAGCTGCACGCTTCCGGTTCGGCCGTCGGAGAAGGGTAGGGTTGCTTAATGAATATCAATGCTTCGGAGCCCAAAACGCATACGGAGGACCACAAATACGACCACGTCCAATCCGTATTCGAAAGCATCGCTCACAAGTACGACATCATGAACGACATTTTAAGTTTCCGCAGGCATAAGGCCTGGCGCAAATTTACGATGAAGAAGATGGCGATGAAACCCGGGGATACGGCCATCGACCTGTGCTGCGGTACATGCGACTGGACGCTCAGCATGGCTGAGGCCAGCCGGACCGGCCAAGTGGTGGGACTTGATTTTAGCCCCAACATGCTGAAGGTAGGGGAAAGCAAGGTCCGGGCCAAACATCTCGAAAACCAGATTACGCTGGTGCAGGGGAATGCGATGGAGCTGCCGTTCGAGGATAACCGGTTCGATTATGCGACGATCGGTTTCGGCCTTCGGAACGTGCCGGATCTGGTGCAGGTGCTCCAGGAAATGAAACGCGTGGTCAAACCCGGCGGCATGGTCGTTTGCTTGGAATTGTCCAAGCCGACATGGCAGCCGTTCAAGAGCATTTATTATTTTTATTTTCAAAAGGTACTGCCTAATCTGGGCAAACTTTTCGCCAAAAGATACGAGCAGTACAAGTGGCTGCCGGATTCGCTTGCGCTTTTTCCCGGAAGGGAGGAGCTGGCGTCGATATTCCGGGACGTCGGGTTACAGCATGTCAAGGCCTATCCCCTGACTGGCGGCATCGCGGCACTACATATTGGGATTAAGGAGAATCGGCATGTTTAAGAAAATCGGCGTTTTTTTGGAAATGATCAAAATCGAACATACATTGTTCGCACTTCCCTTTGCGTTTATGGGGGCCATTTTGGGATCGGTGGCCGTAAACGGCCATCTGCCTTCATGGGCGCAAATCGGCTGGATATTGATGGCCATGTTCGGGGCGCGGAGCGCCGCATTCGGTTTGAACCGGATGATCGACCAAGTCATCGATAAAAAGAACCCCCGCACGGCCGGGCGGGCGATTCCCGCAGGGCTTCTCAAAACGGCCGAAGTCATCGTGTTTACGATCGTTTGTTTCGTATTGTTGTTCTGGGCGGCGTTCGAATTGTCCCCGCTTGCCGTAAAGCTGCTTCCGATCGCGGTCTTTTTCCTTGTTTTTTATTCTTACACGAAGCGCTTTACATGGCTCTGCCATTTGATTCTCGGGCTTACGATCGCGCTGGCTCCGCTGGGCGGCTGGGTGGCCGTGACGAACAGCATCGACTGGACGGCGCTTTTGCTTTACGTTTCCGTCGCGTTCTGGACGGCGGGTTTCGACGTGATTTACGCGATTCAGGACATGGAATTCGATAAAAAGGAAGGGCTGTTCTCCATTCCTGCCCGCTTCGGCCTGCACGGGTCGTTGAAAATCGCAAGATATTTTCATATGGTCACGGCCGCAGGTTTTATCATCCTCTTTTTTGCGACGGATTTGAGCTGGTGGTATTTCGCCGGGATGGTCATTTCTTATTTTATCCTATTCTATGAACATTTCATTTTGTCGCCAAATGATATGAGCAAGCTGCAGACCTCGTTTTTCACCATGAACAGCGTGCTTAGTATCGTTGTTTTTGTCTTTACGCTGATTGACTTGGTGGTGCAGTTCCATTGATCGATGCGAAAAAACGGGGCTGGGTCGTCGGAATCACGGGAGCTAGCGGCTCCGTTTATGGCGTACGCCTGGTCGAAGCTCTTTTGAATGAAAATTATCCGGTTCATTTGGTCGTTTCCAATGCGGGCTGGCGGGTCCTTGGCGAGGAACTCGGGTGGAACGCGGCAAGGCGGGAGCAGGCGCTGCAGGACAAATTCGGCGGGCTTCCGGGCAAGCTGACGTACCATGCGATCGCGGACATCGGCGCGACCATTGCAAGCGGCTCCTACCAGGTCGAAGGCATGGTGATCGTTCCGTGTTCCATGGGCACGTTGTCCGCGGTGGCCAGCGGCGCCTCCGACAATCTGATGACGCGGGCGGCGGACGTCATGCTGAAGGAAGGGCGACCGCTCGTCCTGGTGCCGCGGGAAACGCCTTTGCATGCCATCCATCTGGAAAATATGCTGAAGCTTGCCCGGCTCGGAGTGAAAATGATTCCGGCCATGCCGGCTTTTTATTTTCATCCCGAAACGATCGACGATCTGGTCGATTTTCAGGTAGGCAAAATATTGGACAGCCTGCGGATCGAACATCGGCTGTTTACCCGCTGGGACGGCGGGCAGGCCGCGCACAAGCGGGAAAAACCCTGAATCCGGTACAGTGTCATCTGCGTATGAACTGTGCTATGATGAACTAAAACTGGTTATTGCATGAAAACAACTCGAATTCTGCTGCTGCAAAAGGGAAATGCGGATTGAGAATACGCTGACACGGGTGAAGGAATGAAAAGATTAGACATATTCGGCTTACTGAAAAAAGATATGAACTACATTGAAAACGAGCTCTTTCGCAGCATCGAAGGAGAGCATCAGCTGCTGAACGAAACGTCCATGCATCTGCTGAAGGCGGGAGGCAAACGGCTGCGTCCCGTGTTCGTGCTGATGGGGGGGAAGTTCGGAAACTACGACTTGGAAAAGCTTAAGCACGTGGCGGTGCCGCTGGAGCTGATCCATATGGCCTCTCTCGTTCATGACGACGTGATCGATGACGCGGATACCCGCCGCGGGGAGTTGACGGTCAAGTCCAAATGGGACAACCGGATCGCGATGTACACCGGCGACTATATCTATGCCCGGGCTCTCATGATCGCAGCGCAGCTGGAAAAACCGCAAATTCATCAAATCCTGTCCAAAGCGATGGTCGAAATGTCCATCGGCGAAATGGAGCAGATCCGCGACTTTTTCAATACCGAGCAAAGCGTGCGCCGCTACCTGCTGCGGATTCGCCGCAAAACCGCCCTTCTGATCGCGGTCAGCTGCCAGCTCGGAGCCGTGGCTTCCGACGCGGATGAGAAGGTGTCCAATTTGCTGTACCGTTACGGATACAACGTCGGCATGGCCTTTCAAATCCAGGATGACCTGCTGGACCTGTGCGGGACGGAAAAACAGATCGGCAAACCTCCGGGAAGCGACATCCGGCAGGGGAACATTACGCTGCCGGTCATTTTTGCCCTCCAGGACGAAGAGCTGAAGGCTCCCCTGCTCAGGGAAATCGGCTATATCCGCGAACGCAACGGGGAATGCGACGTGACCGGGGCCATTCAGATGATCAAGTCCAGCAGCGGCATTTCGCGGGCCGAAGCCTTGGCGGATCGTTACATAAAAAAAGCGCTTGGCGCGCTGGAGCGCCTCCCGGATAACCGGACGAAGAAAAATTTGAGGGACATCGCCCATTTCGTGACCAAACGCTCTTATTGAAGCACCTTGCCGCCTTCCATTGCAGGTATGACGAAGTTAATATCAGTCTGATTTTATATATTGTAAGATTGCCATACTTAACCTTACGACTTGAGTCAAAATAGGAGAGTGAGTTTATGGAACGAACTTTTTTAATGGTCAAGCCAGACGGAGTACAACGTGGTTTAATCGGCAAAATCATCGCAAGACTGGAAGACAAAGGGTTCAAAATGGTGGCAGGCAAGCTGGTGCAAGTGTCGCAGGAACAGGCGAAACGCCATTACGCCGAACATGAAGGCAAGGATTTTTACGATAACCTGGTCAACTTTATTACTTCCGGCCCCGTCTTCGCCATGGTATGGGAAGGCGACGACATTATCGCCCTGTCGCGGATGTTGATGGGGAAAACGAACGTGAAGGAAGCGCAGCCGGGCACCATCCGCGGCGATTACGCTTCGCACACCCCGCATAATCTGATCCACGGTTCCGATTCCCCGGAAAGCAGCGCGCGCGAGATCGCGAATTTTTTTGAAGCGCACGAACTGGTGGAATACGACAAGACCATCTCGCCGTGGACGTAAAACAGCCGTATCCGCCGACCGGGGGGGAATCTGCCGGAATTTCCCTGCCGGACCGTGATTATATGATGTTCATCGAAAACGTAAAGAAAAGCACCGGCATCGATCTGTCGGAATATAAGGAAGCGCAAATGAAACGCCGTTTGACCACGCTCCGCGTTAAAAACGGTTACACGAGTTTCGCCGCTTTTTTCGAGGCTTTTTCCAAGGACAAATCCTTGTTTTATGAATTTTTGGACCGGATGACGATCAATGTATCCGAATTTTGGCGCAACCCGAACCGCTGGGAGGTTTTGCGGGACATCATCCTTCCCGAGCTGGCCGGCGGAAGTCCGCGGGGGCTTAAGGTTTGGAGCGCTGCCTGTTCCACGGGGGAGGAACCGTATACGCTTGCGATGATCCTCGACGGCAAAGGCCTGCTGGATGCGTCCAAGCTGGTTGCGACCGACATCGATGAAGGCGCTTTGGCCAAAGCCAAGCAGGGGCTTTACATGGAGCGATCCCTCAAGGATGTGCCGCAGGACGTCGCCGCCCGCTATTTTACGCAGGATGGAGCCCTGTTCAAATTCAGCGAGCTGCTGAAAAAGAAGGTCGAGTTCCGCAAGCAAAACCTGCTGCTTGACCCGTTCGAAAAGGGACATGACTTGATCGTCTGCCGGAATGTCATGATTTATTTTACGGAGGAAGCCAAATCCAAGCTGTACCACAAATTCGCGGAAGCCCTCCGCCCGGGCGGGTATTTGTTCGTCGGCAGCACGGAGCAAATTTTTTCGCCGGGACAATACGGGCTCGAGCCGACCGAAACGTTTTTTTACCGGAAAAAAGGCTGACGTTCCAGAACAGGTATAATGAAGGCCGGTTCAAACCGATACTATGATTGACATGGGAACTCACAAAAGTGGAGGTTCGTATCATTCATGGACAAACGCCAGGTCATTACCGCGTACCGCCGCGGGTTTATTACGATTCAGGAATGCGGGCAAATTCTGGGCATCGAAGATATCCGGCTAAGCCGGATGGTGCGGGATTCCGTGGAAAACCTGGAGAACGCCCCGAAGCCCGCCGGCAGACTCACCGCAAACGGCAGCAGCGCAGAATAAGACGCCGACCCTTGATTTCAAAGGGCCGGCTTTTTTTGTATGCGGATTTACAGGCAACAGATTACCGTGATCATGCTCTGGCGGCAAATTTTGAATCAACGCGTGACAGGGCCTACCGTTAAATATTATAATGGGCAAAGATATCATCGGATTTTAGCCGTTTACCGTTTAACAGTTTAAAGGGGGAAAGCAACATGAGTATTTCTAACTTCATCGCAAGCGGAGTGTTGCGAATATGAGAACGGTACATGTGGATTTGGGAGAACGCTCGTACCCGATTTATATCGGCACCGGCCTGCTGCCGCAGGCGGGATCGTTTCTGGTCAAACACGGCTTGTCCGTCAAAAGCCCGCATCTGATCGTCACCGACGACAAGGTCGCCCCGCATCATCTGGATACGCTGAAGTCAACGCTCGAGAAAGCCGGCTTTCGCCTGGTCGTCTCGGTGGTGAAATCGGGCGAAAGCTCCAAATCGCTGCAGGTGTTCGAGGAAGTCATGACTTCGGCCATCCAAGGCGGCTTGGACCGCAAATCTTCGGTCATTGCCCTCGGCGGCGGCGTCGTCGGGGACTTGGCGGGTTTCGTGGCCGCGACCTATATGCGCGGCATCGCATTCATTCAAATGCCGACCACGGTGCTGGCCCATGACAGCAGCGTCGGGGGCAAGGTGGCCGTGAACCATCCGCTGGCGAAAAACATGATCGGCGCCTTCCATCAGCCCGAGTTCGTGCTGTACGACCTCGACACGTTGATGACGCTGCCTCCGCGCGAAGTGTCGGCGGGTTTGGCGGAGATGGTCAAACACGGGCTCATCCGGGATGCCGCATTCGCCTACTGGTGCAGAGACTATGCGCAGGAACTGCTTTCGCTCGACCGGGAGGCGCTGGGGTACGGTCTCGAACGCGGGGTGGCCATTAAGGCGGAGGTGGTGTCCCAGGACGAGCGCGAAGGCGGTCTGCGGGCCATATTGAACCTTGGCCATACGATCGGCCATGCCATTGAGGCGGTTGCCGGGTACGGCGAATTCCTTCACGGCGAAGCCATTTCGATCGGGATGGCCGGCTCGGCCCTGTTGGCCGAGGCGCTCGGCCGCGGCACAGGGCTGTACGAAGACACGACGGCCATGCTGAAAGCGTTGAATTTGCCGGTCATTTTGCCCGACCATTTGGGCGAAGACGAGCTGATGGCAGCAATGATGCATGACAAAAAGTTCAAGGAAAACACGATGGTATTCATCGTACCGGATGCCATCGGCTCCGTCAGCATCGTGAAGGATATTCCGCAACAGCTGGTCAGAGATATCCTGAAGCAGCTTAGAAAAGGAGGAAAAGCCAATGTGTAACAGAGGGATAAGGGGCGCCACGACCGTCCGGCATAACGACGAGCGCGAAATTCTCGACGAGACCGTCGTTCTGATGCGCGAAATCGTCGAGCGGAACCAAATCGATCCCGAAGATATTTGCAGCGTGTGGATCACGCTTACCCAGGATCTGGACGCGGCCTTCCCGGCCAAAGCGATCCGGGAGCTCGAAGGCTGGGAGATGGTGCCCTTGATGTGTTCCGTGGAGGTGCCGGTGAAGGGCAGCCTTCCGCGCTGCATCCGGCTGATGGTACAGGTGAACACCGAAAAAAGCCAACGCGAAATGAAACACGTGTATTTGAACGAGGCCCAAAGATTGCGCCCGGATCTGGCGGCTCCCAAATCCTAACTTTTTTTGGAAGGATGCTTGCCAGGACAGGTTTCATCCTGTATAGTGTAGGTTAACGGTTCGGGCAACAGGGAATCCTTTGCAGGAACCGAAACAGGATTGAACCGGGATGGAGATTCCGGTTAATCATGAGACGAGTAGAGTTTAGTTGAGCTGAGTTGAGTATAGAAGAGCCGAGTCCATATGAATCGCAACTTGGAACGTGTCGGGCATTCGTTTTAACGCCCCTTGAAGGTTTTTTGCCCGATTGCAGGCAATAGATCCGCAAGGCGCCGTTGAAGCCGATCTGCTGACGGACCCCTCTTTCCATATACTTAATGAACGTCAAACCCTCTACTTCGGTAGAGGGTTTTTTGCTGTCCAACATCAAAAAACTCGATTCGCTGCTGACATGAAGTCCTTACAACCTGAAGGAGGGAATATGGCCAATGATGAATCCGGGCGTTGAACAGGTTTTGAAGCTGTCCCGCGAATACAATTTGATCCCCGTCGTAAAAAGGCTGCTTGCCGACATGGAAACCCCGATCCGCATTTTCCAGCGGTACGCCGGGCGCGACTGCGCGTTTTTGCTCGAAAGCGTGGAGGGCGGCAGCAGATGGGCGCGATATTCGTTTATCGGCACCGATCCGTTTATGATGATTTACGGCAAAAAGGGCGAAATCGTGCTGGAGCGCCAAGGGAGCAAGGAAACGATGAAGGGCAGGCCGGTGGAAGAGCTGAAGCAGCTGCTTCGCCGGTACCGCAGCCCGAAGCACGATGAGCTGCCGCCGTTTACGGGCGGGGCGATCGGATTTTTCGGATACGATCTGCTGCAATATTACGAGAAACTGCCGGCGCATGCGGTGGATGACCTGGGCATGGACGACATCCGGTTTATGTTCTGCGATTCGGTCATCGTATTCGATCACGTGAAACAGCAGATTTTGCTGGTAGGCAACGTGCATGTCAACCCGGGCGACACGGATGAAGACATCCGCCGCAAATACGCGGAGCTCGACGGGAAGCTGGACCGAATCGCGGAGCAGCTGCAAAGCCATGGGCCGCGGGAGAACGTGAACGGTCGTCCGATTCCGGCAGACATCCCGCTGGGCGACATCAAATCGAACATGACCAAGGAGCAATATATGGCAAACGTGGAGCGCGCCCAGGAATATATACGGGCAGGGGACATTTTTCAGGTGGTGCTGTCCCAGCGCTTCCACATCGAAACCGAAGTTTCCCCGCTGCATGTATACCGGGTGCTGCGGACGTTGAATCCGTCGCCTTACATGTACTACTTGAAAATGCATGAGGAGATCATCGTCGGCACGTCGCCGGAAGCGCTGGTCAAGGTCGAAGGCGACCGCGTGGAGACAAGGCCGATTGCGGGGACGCGCCCGCGGGGGAGCGACGAGCACGAAGACGAACGGCTGGCGCGGGAGCTCCTGGCGGACGAGAAGGAACGCGCCGAACATTTGATGCTCGTCGATTTGGGACGCAACGATCTGGGGCGCGTCTCGAAGTTCGGAACGGTCAAATGCGACATGTTCATGGAAATCGAACGGTACTCCCACGTCATGCATATGGTCTCGAACGTTTCCGGCACGCTTCGCGACGATAAGGACTTTTTTGACGCTTTCCTTTCCTGCCTGCCGGCCGGAACCGTCTCCGGCGCTCCGAAGCTGCGGGCCATGGAGATCATCGCCGAACTGGAGCGGGAAGCCAGGGGAGCTTATGCGGGAGCGATCGGGTATCTCGGATTTAACGCCAATATGGATTCCTGCATCACGATCCGGACGATCATTTTCCGCAAAGGAAAAGCGTTCGTTCAGGCCGGGGCGGGCATCGTGTGGGATTCGGTGCCCGAGAGGGAGTACGAAGAAACGCTCAACAAGGCGAAAGCCCTGCTGAAGTCGATACGCGTGGCCGAAGCGATGTTCCCGCAGGCCGATCAGGCGATGCCGGAGCAGCTGAATCAGGATTATTTTTATGAATATACGCCATAAACCCGAAGGAGGAGATGAGGTATGAGTACGGGCGGATTTATCCCTGCATGCTTAAACCGGTTGATCGAAGGGCGCGATTTGACGCGCGAGGAAGCGCGGCAGCTGATGTCGTCCATTATGGAAGGCAGCGTGACGCAATCGCAGATCGGCGCGGTGCTGATGGCGCTGCGGATCAAAGGCGAAACGGTCGATGAGATTACGGGCTTCGCGGAAGCGATGCGGAACGTGGCCAGCACGGTCAAGGCGGACAACGAAAAGCTGCTGGACACCTGCGGAACGGGCGGGTCGGGCATCCACAAATTCAATATTTCCACGGCGTCAGCCATCATCTCTTCCGCGGCTTCGGTGCGCGTGGCCAAACACGGAAACCGTTCGGCCTCCGGACGCGCCGGCAGCGCGGACGTGCTCGAAGCGCTCGGGGTGAATATTCATCTGAGCAGCGAGCAGGCGAAACGCTGCCTTGATGAAATCGGCATTTGCTTCTTGTTCGCGCAGCTGTACCATCCGTCCATGAAACATGCGGCGGTGCCGCGGAAGGAGCTTGGGGTCCGGACGGTGTTCAACATGCTGGGGCCGCTGACGAACCCGGCCGGAGCGGATCGGCAGCTGCTCGGGATCTACGACCGCAACCGGACGGAAACGATCGCGGAGGTGCTTCGCGAGCTTGGCTCCAAACGGGCGCTTGTCGTAACCAGCCACGACGGGCTGGACGAAATCAGCATTTCGGCGCCGACCCAGGTCTCGGAGCTGCGGGACGGCGTGGTGCGGACCTACCAAATCCACCCCCACGATCTCGGTCTCGATGTGCATCCGCTGGAGGCCGTTCTGGGCGGGGACGCGTTGCAAAACGCCAGGATCGTCGAGTCCGTGCTTCAAGGCGAACGAAGCCCGTACAGGGACGTTGTGCTCGCCAACGCCGGAGCATGCATTTATGTGGCCGGCCTTGCGGACAGCATCGCCGAAGGCGTTCATGCCGCCGCGAAAGCGATCGATAACGGAAGTGCTTATGCTAAATTGCAGCAATTGATTCAAATGACGGGAGAGCTGAGTTATGTATCTTGATCGAATTGTCGTGACGAAACGGGAGGAAGCAGCCAAGCTGGCGGAACGTTTATCGGTAGACCATGCGCTGCAAGCCATTGCGAACATGCCCGCGACCAAAGGTTTTGCGCGGGCGCTGACGGCCGGGAGAAAGCGGGACATGGGGCTCATCGCGGAAGTGAAGAAGGCATCCCCTTCCAAAGGGCTGATCCGCCCCGATTTCGATCCGGTCCGGATCGCGCTTGATTATGAAGAAGCGGGAGCGGACTGCCTGTCGGTCCTGACCGACGAGCCGTATTTTCAGGGCAAAGGGGAGTATTTGCAGGCGGTGCGCGAGGCCGTGAGCCTGCCGCTGCTCCGGAAGGATTTTATCATCGACGAGCTTCAAATTTATGAAGCCCGGCTGCTCGGCGCCGACGCGATCCTGCTGATCGCGGCCATTCTGACGCCTGAACAGATTTCATCGTATATGAGAACGGCGGCCTCCATAGGCCTCGATTCGCTGATCGAGGTGCACAGCGAGGAAGAGATGAAGCAGGTGCTTCGGCTTGACCTTGCGGACGGAGCGTTGATCGGCATCAACAACCGCAATTTGCATACGTTCGAAACCTCGTTGACAACCACCGAGACGCTGAGCAAGCTGGTACCGGACAGCGTGCCCGTCATCAGCGAAAGCGGCATTTCCGGGGTGAGCGACATGGAGTTCCTGAAGAATACCGGGGCGACAGGCGTTCTTATCGGGGAGTATTTCATGCGCCAGCAGGACGTGCGGGCTGCGGTCCGGGATTTGATGGGCCCCGTTACGGAGGAAGGCGGCGTTTACCGAACATGAACAAAACGATGGTAAAAATTTGTGGACTTCAAAGCGTTGAAGTGCTAAAATCTATGAATAACCTGCCGATCGATTATATCGGCTTCGTATTTGCCAAAAGCCGGCGGCAAGTGACGCCCGGCGCGGCAGCCGAGATGGCCGAAACCGCCAAGGCTTGGGAGGGGTTTCCCGCCCCGCGCACCGTAGGCGTATTCGTCAATCCGGACATGGAGCGGCTTGAGGACGTCATGTCCCGCGTCGCGCTGGACGTAATCCAGCTTCACGGACAGGAAAGCCCAGATTTTTGCCGGGAGGTCAAAAACCGTTTTCAAGCGGAGTTGTTCAAAGTCGTCTCCGTCGAGCCCCAGCACCGATCGGACGGGAATCCGATCCTTATTCAGGACTATGCAGGGGCGGTCGACGCGCTGCTGCTGGATACGTTCGAACCCCAATACGGCGGCGGATCGGGGACCACATTTGCTTGGGATAAAATCCCCGCATATCAAAAATGGACCCGGAAGCAGGGAATTCCGCTGCTGGTGGCAGGGGGGCTGAACGCTTCCAACGTCGCGGGTTTGGTCCGGGATTATGCGCCGGACGGCGTCGACGTATCCAGCGGCGTGGAAACGAACGGAACGAAAGATCTCGAAAAAATTGCAGCTTTTGTGGAAAGGGTGAAGCAGGCATGATTCAATTACCGGATCAAAATGGACGTTTTGGCGAATTCGGAGGACGGTTCGTTCCGGAAACGCTGATGAATGCACTCATAGAGCTCGAGGAAGCTTATCATCGTTATGCGGAGGATCCTTCCTTCCAGGAGGAGCTTTCCTATCTGTTGAAGCAGTACTCGGGACGGGAAACCCCGCTATATTACGCGGAGCGGCTGAGCAAACATCTGGGCAAGGCCAAAATTTATCTGAAACGCGAGGACCTGAACCATACGGGGGCGCATAAGATCAACAACGCGCTGGCGCAGGGCGTACTCGCGAAACGCATGGGCAAAAACAAGGTGATCGCCGAAACGGGAGCCGGCCAGCACGGGGTGGCCACGGCGACCGTCGCCGCGCTGCTCGGCATGGAATGCAAAGTGTTCATGGGCGAGGAAGATACGAAGCGCCAAGCATTAAACGTATTCCGGATGCAGCTTCTCGGGGCCGAAGTCGTACCGGTGACCTCGGGATCGCGGACGCTGAAGGATGCCGGCAACGAGGCGCTCCGGTATTGGGTGAGCAACGTGGACGACACCTTTTACATTTTGGGTTCCGCCGTCGGGCCGCACCCGTATCCGATGATGGTGCGCAACTTCCAGCGGATCATCGGGGACGAGACTCGCCGCCAGATTTTAGAAGCCGAAGGGCGCCTTCCGGATCATGTCGTCGCGGCCATCGGCGGCGGCAGCAATGCCATCGGCATGTTTTATCCGTTCATCGAGGACAAGGGCGTGGCGCTGATCGGGGTTGAAGCTGCGGGCAAAGGCGTCGAAACCGCTTTTCATGCGGCAACCATGAGCAAAGGGACCAAAGGGGTGTTCCAAGGTTCGATGAGTTATTTGCTCCAGGATTCATTCGGACAGGTTCAGGAGGCATTTTCGATCTCTGCGGGCCTGGACTATCCGGGCGTCGGACCCGAGCATTCGTATTTGAAGGATATCGAACGGGCCAAATACGTGCCGGTTACGGACCAGGAGGCGCTTGACGCGCTGCAGCTGCTGTGCCGTACCGAAGGAATCATCCCGGCGCTGGAATCCGCGCACGCGATCGCGCAGGTGGTCAAAATGGCGCCAAGCCTCGGCAGCGAAGACCTCGTCGTCATTTGCTTATCCGGGCGCGGGGATAAAGACGTTGAATCCATTATGGCGTACACGGGAGGGAAACAGGCATGAACTTGATCGACCAAACCTTTTCCAGATTAAAGGAAGCGCGGGAGACCGCCTTGATCCCTTTCCTGACCATCGGCGATCCCGATGTGGAGACGTCGGTGGAGATCATCGCCCAATTGGAAGCGGCCGGAGCGGATATCGTCGAGCTGGGCGTCCCTTATTCCGACCCTCTGGCCGACGGACCCGTCATTCAGCGCGCTTCCCAGCGGGCTTTGAAGCATCAGGTCAACATCAGATCCTGCATGGAAGCCGCCGTCAAAGCGCGCAGCGCCGGGGTAAAGCTTCCTTTCATCCTTTTTACGTATTACAATCCCGTGCTGCAGTTCGGCTTGGACCGGTTTTTCGATGAGGTGAAGAAACATGACATCAGCGGTCTGATCATACCGGATCTGCCGGTGGAGGAATCGGCGGAACTGCTTCGCCGGGCGGAAGCCGCGGAGATCCATGTCATCCCGCTCGTGGCGCCGACCTCGAAGGAAAGAATCAAGAGCATCGTGGCGGGGGCCAAAGGGTTCATCTATTGCGTTTCTTCGCTGGGCGTGACGGGGGAACGGTCCAGTTTCTATGAAGGCGTCGAGGAGTTCATCGGCCAGGTCAAAGAATTTACGGACACGCCGGTCGCCATCGGTTTCGGAATCTCGAACAGGGAACAGGCCGAGCGTTTCTCGCGCATCTGCGACGGCGTCGTCGTAGGCAGCGCCATCGTGCGAACCATCGAAGAATCCATCCCCCTTCTGCAAAATGCGGACACTCGCCAAGATGGCCTCTTGCAAATACGCAAGTTTGTGTCACAATTAAAAGCATAAATTTGCTGAAAGTGAGTGGTTATTGTGAGACCTAAATCCCAAATTGGAAATCTTCCCGTGTATCAGCCCGGAAAACCGATCGAAGACGTCAAACGGGAACTCGGCTTGGACGAAGTCGTCAAGCTGGCGTCCAACGAAAACCCGTACGGCGCATCGCCCAAAGCAAAAGAAGCTATCGTGGCCGAGCTTGAACATATCAGCCTTTATCCGGACGGAGGCGCCGTCGAGCTGACTTCCGACCTTGCGAAGCACCTCGGCGTGAATACCGACCAAATCATTTTCGGCTGCGGCTCCGACGAGATCATCGCATTGATCTCCAGGGCATTTTACGTGCCGGGCGACGAAACGATCATGGCCGACCAAACGTTCTCCGTGTACAAGAGCAACGCGGATATCGAAGGGGCGGTCACCGTTGAAGTGCCGCTCGTGGACGGGAAACATGATTTGGATGCGATGCTGGCCAAGGTCAACGATCGCACGAAAATCATTTGGGTGTGCAACCCGAACAATCCTACCGGCACGCTTCTTTCGGAGCAGGAGGTCACGGCTTTCCTCGAGAAAGTGCCTTCGAACGTCATGGTCGTCCTTGACGAAGCTTATTTCGAGTACGTGACGGATCCTTCTTACCCGAACGGCATCCGATATATCGAAAAGTATCCGAACGTCGTCGTTTTGCGCACGTTCTCCAAAATTTACGGTTTGGCGTCGCTGCGCATCGGATACGGCGTCGCCCAGCCGGAGGTCATTCGTTTGATCAATCAGGTACGTGAACCGTTTAACACGACGCGCGTGGCTCAGGCCGCGGCGAAAGCGGCTTTGAAGGATCAGGATTACATTGCCAAATGCCGTGCGGCGAATCGGGCCGGCATCGAACAGATCCAGGCCGAATTCGACCGCCTTGGACTCGATTATTTCCCGGCTCACGGCAATTTCATCATGGTGGACGTGCGCAAGCCGGCCGGAGAAGTTTTCGAAGCCATGCTCCGCAAGGGCGTGATCATCCGGGCAGGCCACAGCAAATATCCGACCCATATCCGGGTGAGCGTAGGCACTCCAGAACAAAATAAAGCATTTATTCATGCCCTTGAGCAGGTCTTAAACGCGGAAACAGCTCATGTGCAATAGGATGCGAACAATGAAGTGAGGTACCATGACGACGAAAATCGCTATTTTCGGAGTGGGACTGATCGGCGGCTCCCTGGCCCTTTGCTTTAAAGGCAAGCCGGGGATTACCGTCGTGGGCCATGCCCACCGTCCCGCATCCGCGGATAAATATATAAGCCGCGGCGTTGTCGACCAGGCCACGCTGTCGATCGAGGAAGCGGCACTTGATGCCGACTTCATTTTTTTGTGCGTGCCTGTCGGCAATCTCGACGAATACTTGACGAAACTCAGCGCTTTGCCATTAAAAAAAGGCTGCATCATCACCGACGTCGGCAGCACGAAGGCCAGCATCGCGCTTGCCGCCGAGAAACTGGCTCTGGAGGACGTTTATTTCATCGGCGGCCATCCGATGGCCGGCTCGGAACGCTCGGGGGTCGAAGCGGCGACGCCGCTTTTGTTCGAAAACGCCTACTACGTGTTGACGCCGCCGCCGGGTTTGCCTGAAGAAGTGTATGACTCGCTGGTCCACCTTCTCAGCTACACGCGGGCGCAGATCGTAAAAGTCGATCCCGTGGAGCATGACCGCATCGTGGGGGCGATCAGCCATCTTCCGCATGTCATCGCTGTTGCGCTCGTCAACCAGGTGTGCGACTACAACAAGGACAATCCGTTGTACCGGCAGCTTGCGGCCGGCGGATTCCGGGACATTACGCGGATCGCCTCGAGCGATCCGATCATTTGGCGCGACATTTTATTGAATAACCGGGACGTCATGCTGCAGATGCTTTCGGATTGGAACAACGGTATTTCGGCATTCGTCAACCTGCTGAAGCAGGAGGACGGGGAAGGGATCGTACAAGCCTTCGCCAAAGCGAACGACTTCCGGAGCGAGCTCCCGGAGCGCCGCAAAGGAATGATCGCTTCGACGTTCGACCTGTATATCGACGTTCCCGACCATCCGGGCATTATCGGCAAAATCACGACCATCCTCGGGGAAAACCATATCAACCTCAGCAATATCCAAATTATCGAAAGCAGGGAGGATGTGCCGGGCATCATGCGGCTGTCTTTCCGCCAGGAAAGCGATATGGAGCGGGCCAAAGAACTGCTGAACAACACGGATTACAGCATTTCGCTGTAATCCGGTTTTTTTCTTTTTCTACGGGCGGAAAAAACGTCTCAAAACGTGATGTACGGTACAATTTTTTCTTTATTTATAGCTTTTGAAATGAAGTTTGAATATAGGGTTGACAAAATGAAAACGGATACATATAATAAAAGTACAGTATGGTTTCTCTCCACTCCTATCCAAATAAATGGTTGTTCCGAAGTGAACAACGGACCGCGAATGATTCGCGGTCTTTTTTTTGTTTTTCTGCTAACCCCATGATTGTCCAAAGCGTTTTACATATCGTGAGCGGGTGTGGGAGTTTTGATCGGCTCGGTCGCGGCGAGGTTAAACGTGGTTTGCTTTTTTGGCCGAAAGCTGTTTCCGAAAAAAATATGTATGTTCTAGTAACATTTTGCGAGGTTGTTCCGTCTATTGATATATTGGAATCATTTTTTATTCGGCAGAATTCCGGTTTCGGCGGGGGAAACGGACAATTTGCGCGCGGCTTTCCTGACGGTTATACTTGAATGTGCTACAATGATAGTGATAGTTTTGTAGAATCGTTGGGGAATTTGCCAATACATAGTGTTTGCGTGTCATGGACCGCCGACAACAAATATCGACCGCAACTTTTCGGATCCTGTTCGGTACTTATATACGACTGAATCGAACGGGGAGGTTTTGTACGGGCGAGGAGGTTACATAAAAATGACGGATTCCCAAATGATTAGGGAAATCAAGAAGGGCAACGTCGAGCTCTTCTCCGAATTAATGCGCCGTTATCAACGGAAAATTTTGGCTTTTGTTTACCATATGCTTCGAAGCTCCCACATGGAGCTCATGGCCGAGGACTTATGCTCCGAGACATTCTATAAGGCATTTCGCAGCCTGCATTCCTTCCGGGAAGTGGATGCATCCTTTTCGACCTGGTTGTATACGATCGCACGGAACACCGTGCTCAGCGAGCTGAGAAAACAAAAGGGCGCCCATGTTCCGATCGAGGAAAGCGGGGTGACGCCCGTTGCGCCGGCGGAGATTGCTCCGGAACAAGCCGTTTTGCGGAATGAGAAGGTGGAGCTTGTGCGCGAGGCCATCAACAATTTGCCGGAGAAACAGCGGTCTGCCTTGATCCTTCGGGAATATGACCAGCTCGACTATCAGGAGATCGCCGATATATTAGGACAAAGCGTCAGTTCGGTCAAATCCTTGCTGTTCAGAGCCCGATCCAGCGTGAAGGTACAGCTGGAACCGTATTTTTATGAGCAAAACTATGAACAATACGAAGGGATGAAAAGCAGATGACTTGCGATGAGGCTCAAGAATTATTCGGGCTGATATCGGATTTGAATGAAAATGATCCCAGATGGCGGCAGCTGGAAATGCACATGACGACCTGCAGCGATTGCGCGGCGGAATTCGATTTGTGGATGGAAAGCCACAGCTACATTTTGGAATTGCAGGAGGAAGCCTCCGAAGAAAAAGCGGAGGAGATCAACCGGAACGTCATGGACCGGATTTACCGGGAATCCCCGTGGCTCATTCCGGACAAGGGCAAGCCGTTTGACGTGCCTGCGGCGACGAGGAAACGGTTGTCGTTATGGATTACCGGCTTCGTGATGGTGTTCCTGTGCAGCGCGCTTTATTTCCTGCTTATGGATAAGCCGCAACCGAAGGAAACCGCCGACGCCGCGACGGGCATATTGCCGACGGGGATTGCCGGCAGCGCGGAATTAAGCCGTTTCAGCTACAATATTCCGGCAACGAACAGCGGGATCATCGAACCGTTTGTCGTCAGCATGGGACCGACGCATCCGCAATATTGGATGATTTTATCGGTGCTGGGCGTTGCGATGGCCCTGCTGTCGCTGCGGCGGCTGAGCCAAATGCGCAAATAAAGCGTTTGGATGCGCGAGAAGGCCGCGCGAAATCCGGAATATGCCTTTTCGCAGCCCTGAAGCAGCAGCGAGGCATTGGCGGACGGCGCGAGCGCCGAACGGATTTTCCCGCTTTTCCGCTTATAACATTTATACCGCTCGTTTTTCTTCATGCCAAAGAATAACTTGGACTTTCGTTCGGGTTATTTTTTTTGTTTTTGCCGAATAAAAATTGTAATAATTCCCATAATGGTAGTAAAACGGCGAGGCGATCAGAGATGAATTTAGCGGATATGCTGACATATGCCGACATCGGCCAGCTGACGACCATTGCGGAGCATTACGAATGCGAGTGCAAGCGGAATTCCAAACATGAACTGATCCAGAGCATTTTGGTTATGCTAAACCGTAGGGAATTTATCGAGCAGCAGGTCAGCAGCAGTTCGGCAAAAGATTTGCGTTTTCTCAACACCCTTTTGTTTGACGGCCGCGGCTCCTACAGCCTGGAAGAACTGCTGGCCATCATCGGGCAAACCGCTTTTGATGCCGATCCTTCGGACAAGCAGCAGAAGGCGGAAAGTCCGCGCGAAGCCATCGCCAGGTATAAGCGAAGCGGGTGGCTGTTCAACGGCACGACCCAAAGCACGAGATTCCTGTTTCAGATGCCGAACGATTTAAAGGAAAGGTTCAGGCAGGAACTCGGCGCCATGCTTCGCAACCGGGTCAGGCGGTCCGGAGAACCCGGGGCCTACCGTGAGGAACAAAACTTGTATGCGGAGGATCTGCTGTTATTTTTGCGGTATGTCCGCGATCAGGAAATCGAGCTTAACCAGGAAGCGGCCATGTATCGCCGCCAGCAGCAGCAGGTCATGGACATGCTTCACGTAAGCGAACCTTTGGTCACGAAAGGCGGGTGGCGTTTCGGATACGGAAGATCATTCACCTCTTACCCGAGCCGGTTTGCTTTGCTGTACGATTTTGCATCCTATCAGGAGTACATTGCCGAAGAGGGAGGGCGCTTGCGCTTAACCCCGAAGGGAACGGAAATGATAGACGGCGGAATGAAAGAAAGCATGGTGCAAATTTTCCGTTTCTGGTTAAGGCTATATAAACAAGCGATCCCCAACCTGACTTCCCTGGTTTACTGGACAAGCGAATGCGCCAAGGAATGGGTGACCGTCTCATCGCTGCATCAGGCGATCGGCTGGTTGATCAAACCTTATTACTACGACACCGCGGAATCGATTCTCAATGAGCGGATTTTGAAGATGATGCTTCATTTGGGACTGCTGCGGATCGGAGAAAGCCAAGAGCAAGGAGCCGTGGTCCAGATGACCGCTTGGGGACTGAAACTTGCGGGGAAAAGCTCCGTTTTAGGCGGAGGGAATGCTTCTTTCGTCCATTGACAAAAGCTTGTAAAAGTTGTTAAAATCACTCCCAAAGTTAGGAGTGATGAGAAATGTTATTGCGTTACGGTCAGCATATGCCGAAGCTGCAGCCTTCCGTTTACGTGGCCGAAGGTGCCAAAATCATCGGGGACGTTCAGATCGGAGCGGACTCGAGCGTATGGTTCAATGCCGTTCTCAGAGGCGACATGGCGCCGATCGTGATCGGTGAGCGATGCAACATTCAAGACGGAGCCGTCGGACATGTGAATACGGGTGAGCCGCTCATCGTCGCTGACGACGTATCCGTTGGACATTCCGCCATCATTCACGGATGTACGATAGGTAAAGGTACATTAATCGGCATGGGGGCCATTGTACTGAACGGTGCCGAAATTGGAGAATATGCTTTAATAGGTGCAGGCAGTCTCGTTACTGAAAACAAAAAAATCCCACCCTATACGCTATCCCTCGGTTCTCCAGCAAGAGTGGTCCGCGAATTGACGGAAGCGGATTTGCAGCGAATGTACCGCACGACTCAAAACTATGTGGAGAAGGGGAAAGAGTATAGGATGTTCTAAACAATGTTTGGAGGTGCATCCTATGGATAAAATGAAAGCTACGTATGAAGTCATGTTGGGGCTTGCTGCTGAAATGGTATGGGACGAAGCGTTGCGCAAACATCGGAGCGAGGAGCTCTATCGCGAAATCGATCGGGCGCTGGCTACCGGAGACGAATCGGCTTTCCGTAATCTAACGGATGAACTGAGGTTGTTGAATTAAACCGAGCGCATGATATTCGATCTATGCGACCGGCGTGGAAGGCAAGTTGGTTCCACCCTAAAAGCCCGTCACAAAAAGAAATGCAGGCAGCTTTCCGTTCGGGAACGCGGGACGTTTACCCGAGCGGAGAGACCGGCGTTTCTTTTTTTCTTCAGCCGAGGCATAATATGAAATATAATGGAGAAAAATGATGGAAGGGTGAAACGAATGAAATTCAGCGAAGTGGACGAGTCGTCTTGGGGGGAACTGCAGCCCTATTTTGACACTTGTCTCATTCCCTATACGGGATTGACCGGGAACGAAAGCCCGGTCGAAGCCACGGCAGCCCTTGAACGTCTAAGGGATTTCATGGACCTGGTCGAAATTCCGTTTAAGGGAAGAATGATTACATATCCTGCATTCCAATACGGATTGCAGCGGGAAATGTCGCTTTTGAACGAAGTGTGCCGCAACGTGAAACAGGCGGGCTTCAAACATGTCGTCATCATGTCGGCGGACTGCAGCCTCCCGGCAAGCGATCTGCCGGAAGCCGATTTGATCTTGGCGCGACCAGCGATAGAAGCCGAGAGCGGGAAAGAATTGGCCGGTATCGTGCAGGGAGAAATTCATAAATTATGGAATTCCGGAACCGAAATGCAATTGTGACAGAAATTCAACAATTTAATTGGTTAATTCTTCAACTGTAGAATAAAAAGATCTGGTTATTCTTGACGGTCTTATAAGGCTAATATATTATTATTATGTCCTAGTAAGTCGTGTGATGATAATCATTGAAAGCACTTAAAGAATTGGTTGACAAAGGGGGTTGAAGACATTATGAGCAACCAAAATGACCACCATGAACCATCTGAGAAACCACCCGGGCGTAAAGAAATGTCCCGTCGACAATTTCTTGCTTATACTTTAGGTGGTGCAACCGCATTTATGGCAATGGGCCCAGTGCTCCCGATGGTGCGGTTTGCAGTTGATCCGATTCTGCATAAAAAAGGTGAAGGCGAATTCATTAAGGTCGTGGAAGAAAGCAAAATTACGGACGAGCCTCAGGAATTCTCTTTTGAACTCCAACAGCAGGATGGATGGTACGCGAGCAAGGCTACATTGACGGCCTGGATCCGTAAGGATGAGCAAGGGAAAATCTATGCGCTGTCCCCGATCTGTAAGCACCTGGGGTGCACGGTCGGCTGGAACAACGACAAAAATTTCCCTGACGAGTATCACTGCCCATGCCATGGCGCACGTTACAACAAACTCGGCAAGAACTTGGCTGTAGCGCCTAAACCACTCGATACGTATAAACTGAAATTGCAGGACGGTTGGGTGTATTTGGGGCAAGTAGAGCCAAATACTGAAGTGAAATAGGAGGCGTAGATTCGGATGTTTAAGAGTGTCTACAACTGGATTGATGAACGTCTTGATGTCACGCCGATTTGGAGAGACGTTGCTGACCACGAAGTGCCTGAGCATGTTAACCCGGCGCATCATTTCTCCGCATTCGTATACTGCTTTGGCGGATTGACGTTTTTTATCACGGTCATTCAAATCCTGTCAGGGATGTTCCTGACCATGTATTATGTACCGGACATCATCAACGCGTACAACAGCGTCGAGTACCTGCAAACGCAGGTGGCGTTCGGCCAAATCGTGCGCGGTATGCACCACTGGGGCGCGAGCCTGGTTATCGTCATGATGTTCTTACATACTATGCGCGTGTTCTTCACGGGTTCTTACAAAGCGCCGCGTGAAATGAACTGGGTCGTTGGTATGCTTCTGTTCTTTGTTATGCTGGGTCTGGGCCTTACCGGTTACCTGCTTCCTTGGGATAACAAAGCTTACTTCGCTACGAAGGTTACGCTCGAAATCGCGAATTCCGTTCCTTGGCTCGGGCCAATCATCAAGGAATTCCTGCAGGGCGGTACCATCGTAGGCGCGGAAACGCTGACACGGTTCTTCGCGCTTCATGTATTCTTCCTCCCGGCCGTATTGCTCGTACTGATGGTGGGACATTTCATCATGATCCGCAGACAGGGCATTTCCGGTCCACTATAATAAGAAGGGAGGAATATCGATGGCACACGGGAAAAATTCGAAAGAAAAAGTTGTGTACGTAGGAGACTCCCGCGTTAAAAAGGGCGCAGGGTTCGTCACTCCTCCGGACTACACCGCGTATCCGGGCAAATCGGAAGCGTTCATCCCTAACTTTCTGCTGAAAGAATGGATGGTCGGCGTTGTCGTGCTTGTCGGATTCTTGGTACTTACCATCGCAGAGCCTGCTCCGCTGTGGTTCCCGGCGAATCCAAGCGCTTCGATCATTCCGATGCCGGACTGGTACTTCTTGTTCCTGTATCAGTACTTGAAGATGCCATACGCATCCGGCGATTACATCGTGCTCGGAACGATTGGCGTGACGGGCGTTGCCTTCGGTTCGCTGCTGCTTGCTCCGTTCCTTGATACGGGCAAAGAGCGCCGCTTCTATCGCAGACCGATCGCTTCGTCGCTTATGATTCTTTCTTTGATTGCGTGCGTATACCTGACGAACAGCGCCTGGACTCATTACAAAGCCGAGCTGGCTGAAACGGGCCAAGTCCCTGAAAACATCCAGCGCGAAGAAAAAGCGGCAGAAAACAGAGCCAAAGGCCTTCCAACGACAAGCGGCAATCAACAACAAGAAATTGCGATCGTCGATAAAGAAAATCCGGCGATGGAATCCTTCAAAAAAGCGGGCTGCATTTCTTGCCACGCTGCCGATTTGAAGGGTGCCAGCGGACCATCGCTGCGTGGCGTCGGCGACAAACATGATAAAGCAGCCATCCTCAAAATCATCAAAGAAGGTTACGAAGGCAAAATGCCGGCGATGTACGACAGTGCAATCGCGGCAGGCCTGACGGACAAAGACATTGACAATTTGGCGGATTGGCTCTCCAAACAAAAGGCTGAAGCAAAATAAGCCGAAATATGTGATCCAAAAACCTGATCGTGAAAGCGGTCAGGTTTTTTTGGAAAAAAACGGCGAAAGGAGGACCGCCAGTTGTCTGTTTCGTTTTTTTGGAGCCGCGCTTTTTTAACCAACCGGGTGATTTTATGGCTGCTGTTTTGGTGCAATTTGATCGGAACCGTATACGGGTACATATGGTATGGAGACCAGATCGAATTTACGTTGGCCCACAACGCGTTATGGCAGGTTATTTTTGTCCCTGACAGCCCGACGGCAAGCCTCTTTTTTACGATCAGCGTGTTGTTTCTTTTGTATCCGCCGAAGTCGTCCTTTTTCGCAGGTTTCAGGCTTTTGATGGAATCGCTGGCCGTTGTGACCTCCGTCAAATACGGGGTATGGGCGGTGAGCATCATTTTTGCCGGGGCTGCCCAAGGGGATCAGTTGGTGTGGCAGGATTGGATGCTGGTTGCATCCCATTTGATCATGGCCATCGAAGCGCTGCTGTTCGTGCGGTTTTTTCGTTTTGGCGCGATCATGCTTATTCCGGCCGCAGCCTGGACGTTTCTTAACGATATCGTGGATTATACGTTTGGCGTCTACCCGTGGCTTCCCCGAGTTTTGGAGGACGATCTGCAAGGAGTTCAGAGCTTTACGCTCGGGCTTACGCTGTTCAGCGTTTTGCTCGCCTGGCTCGTGCTCCGTCTTGGCAAACGCAATTCTACATAGCTTGTTCTACCCGCATCCCTTCTGCCATACATTTACGGTAGGAGGGATGTCCTATGCTGCGGAGCATACCGTTAAAGCCCAAAACCCGATGGTTCATCCTATGGCTCCTGGCCGTTGTGCTGTCATTGCAGCCGGTTATCGCGCATGGCCGCTCGGCTGACGACCAGGCTCCCGCAGGGCCGGAGGACGCTGCCCGGCAGGCGGCTCGCTTAAGCCAGGTGGCGGAGCAAATGTACAACCATGTCCTTCAAGGCGACATTAACCAGGTCGGCAGGGAATTGCAGGAGGTGAACGCGATCTTCGAGTCCTCTTCTTTTCAAAAGCTGACCAGCGTGGAGGGGATTCATGCCCTGTCCGAAAGCATCATCGAAATGAAAGAAGCGGTTGCGCGGGTCCACCTCGACAAGAAGCAGTGGCTTACGGCATCGGCCAAGCTTAGAATGGCTGCCGACAGTCTGAACAACCCCAAACAGCCGATATGGATGCAATATTACAAGGTGATCCGCGAGGAACTGAGCCAGATGAGGGCAGGATTGGGCAAAGGCGACGTATTGGCCGCCAAACAGGCATACGACCGTCTTCAGGAGCATTACGAGCTGATCCGTCCGGCGGTCACGATCCAGCGTACGCCCTCGGACGTGGCGATGGTGGATTCCTGGATTTCGTACATGGGAGGTTTGGTGAATGCCGTCCAGCCCAAACCCGCCGAAATCGAAAGCATGATCGGGCAGGGCGAGGAAATGTTCAACGGGCTGTTCGGCAAGAAAAAAGATCATCCGGCGTTGGCGCCGCTTGATCAAGTCGATGGTTCGTGGCCGTGGATGTTTTGGGGAGGGGCTTTTATTGCCGCCATTCTCGCTTATACCGCATACCGAAAATACAAAGGCGAAAAAAACAGCTTTAAAAAGGTGACGCCAAGGACGTAATGCTTCAAAAAGCTCCCTGAACAGCAAGTTCGACAGGAGCTTTTTTTGTTTTGCAGGGCATGCAACCAAACGCAAGCGGAAGCAGCAGGCTTTTGGTGCTATTTACGCTTACAGCCGATGAGTCGCCGGGGTTTGCCGGCGCCAATTCGTCAGGTCTCTTTGAACCCTTCGCCAAGCACGTCATGGACGTCATTGATAATGACAAACGCGCGGGGGTCGATCGATTTGACGATTCCGTTCAGCCTCCGGATTTCGTGTCTTGCGACTACGCAATAGGCCATATGCTTCGCCTGTTTCGAATAAGCCCCGATGGCCGGAATCAGCGTTACCCCGCGCTCCATTTCGGCCGTGATTTTGTCGGCGATTTCCGGCGCATGGTCGCTGATGATGGTAAAGGCTTTGGCGGCATATGCCCCTTCTTGAATGAAATCGATCACCTTGGACGATATGAACACGGCGACAAGCGTGTATAATATTCGTTCTCTGGGGATAAAGAAAAGGGAAGCGCCGATAATGATGATATCGATTCCTAAAATGACCTGGCCCATGCTCCAGCCGAACTTGCGGTTGCAGATCCGGGCCACGATGTCCGAGCCGCCCGTCGTCCCGCCGAACCGGAACACGATGCCGAGCCCCGCGCCTAACGTAACGCCGGCGTACAGGGCAGCGAGAATGTAGTCCCGTTCGGTTTGGAACGGGGTGATCCAACCCCAGCCTATCATTTTTTCGAACACCCATAAAAAGAACGTGAGCGCGGCGATGCCGACGCCGGTATAGATCATTTGCCTGCCGCCCAACACTTTGAGTCCGATCAGGAACAGCGGAATGTTCAGCACCAGCGTCGAAAGCGCGGGCGGTACGGCGAAGGCGTAATTGAGCAGGACGGTGACGCCCGTAACCCCGCCTTCCATCAGCTGGTTCGGAATGATGAAATACAGCAGCCCAAAAGCATACACGGCGGTCCCGAGGATGATCGGCAGGACCATTTTCATGGGAGACAACCATTTCGATAATGTCATGAAACCCCTCGCATTAACCAAAAGTAGGAAGAACAAGCTCTTCGCTCCAACCATAGTATACCTTTTTCCAGACGATTTAAAAAAGATTTGTGTTCATTTCGGCTTTGCGATAACATATGGAGTAAACTGATACCTTGTCTAATCGGGGTGAAAAATGCAGATTTAAGGGGGATGGTCCATCCGAAATGGAAAAGACACTGGCTGAAATGCAAAAGGAAGTCGACCGGTATATCTCCCAGTTCAAAGAAGGATATTTCAGTCCTTTGTCCATGCTGGCGCGGATGTCGGAAGAGGTGGGCGAACTGGCTCGCGAGGTAAACCACCGCTTCGGGGAAAAACCGAAAAAAGCCACGGAGGAGGAAAACTCCATCGAGCTTGAGCTTGGCGACATTTTGTTCATCACGATCTGTTTCGCCAACTCTCTCGGCATTGACCTGACGGAGGCGCATGACAAGGTCATGCATAAATTTAATACGCGGGACGCAAACCGTTGGACGAAAAAGGACACCGAATAAGCCCGTCATACATATGCTGTACAATAGCCTGTAATAACAGGGGGGAGTACGGCAGGATGAAATCCGAACAATTCGTTCGAAATGCTTACCAGTGCATTTTGCAAAATGATTTCGAAGGGGCTCTTCAGTGGTTTGAGGCAGCTGCTGCGGAGAATCCGGCGTCCGCTGAAATTCGTTACCGGTGCTCTGTGACCTATGCGCGAAGCGGAAAAATCGACAAAGCGCTCGAACATGCACAAAAGGCCTGCGAGCTGGAACCGGATAAAGCGGAATACGCCCTCAATCTTCAGCATCTGCAATCGATGCGAATCGTGCAGGATGCCAAAAAGGTGCTCGACTCAGGCGATATGGCACCCGCCAGCGAACTGTATCAAACGGTGTCCGTGCTGAAGGAAGCCGTACACCTTGACCCGCTCTACGCGGAGGCGTACATTTGGCTTGCCGTGGCTTACAGCCAGCTTAACGAGCATGCGCTTGCGATCGCTTCATTAAAAGAAGCCATGGCTCTGCAGCCGCAGGATGACGGACTGCAAAGCATGCTTGACCAGTTCAAAAGCCGATTGAGCACCTATTTGCACGATTCCACTACGTAGCAAAGAAAAAAGCGGGGGGAAAAGCGCATGTCAAATCGAATCAAAGTTGCAGTCGCCGGGGCTGCCGGAAGAATGGGAAAAGAGGTCGTCAAGCTGGTTCTTGAGGATCCGGATTTGGAGCTGGCGGCAGCGGTCAACCGCTCCCAGCAAGGCACCGATGCCGGAACCCTGGTCGGTCTGCCGGCCTGCGGGGTCCAAGTGACAAACGATCTGGAGTTAGCGTTGGTAGAAACGAAGCCGGATGTCCTCGTTGATTTCACGACGCCGCAATTTGCTTATGCCAATACGGCACTTGCGGTTGCTCACGGCGTTCGTCCGGTCATCGGGACAACCGGGTTCACCCCGGAGCAAATCGAAGAGTTGGACAAGCAGTGCCAGAGCAAAGGCATCGGCGGCTTGATCGCGCCGAACTTTTCGGTAGGCGCCATTTTGATGATGAAATTCGCCGCGCAAGCGGCGAAATACTTCCCGCATCTGGAAATTATCGAGTACCACGGGGACCAAAAATTGGACGCTCCGTCCGGGACCGCAGTGAAAACGGCCGAATTGATCGCCCAGAACCGCGAAGAAATCCGCCAGGGAAATCCGAAAGAGGAAGAGACGATTGACGGAGCCCGCGGCGGTTATTATAACGGCTTCCGGATCCACAGCGTCCGGCTGCCGGGCGTGTTCGCGCAGCAGGAAGTGATTTTCGGGGGCTTCGGCCAAACCCTGAAAATCCGTCATGATTCCTATGAACGGGCAGGTTATATGCCTGGGGTGAAAATGGCGATCGAAAAGGTTATGGGTTATACCGGCATGGTTTACGGATTTGATCATTTTATAGAGTAGCTTCCGAAGGAGTGGGACAGGATGAAAATCGCATTTATCGCACACGACCGCAAAAAGGACGAAATGGTCAATTTTGTGACGGCCTATGAAAATGTATTTGAAGGACATGAGCTGTACTCCACCGGGACGACCGGCAAACGGATCATGGAGAACACCAATCTGAAAATCCACCGTTTTATGTCGGGGCCGCTCGGCGGCGACCAGCAGATCGGGGCGCTTGTCGCCCAAAACGAAATGGATTTGATCATTTTCCTTCGCGATCCGCTGATGGCTCAGCCGCATGAACCGGATATCAACGCTTTGCTGCGCCTTTGCGACGTGCAGGGCATTCCGCTCGGAACGAATATCGCGACGGCGGAAATTTTGGTGAAAGCACTGGACCGCGGCGATTTCGCCTGGCGCGAGCTGGTACATAAATACAAGCCGGGTGTTGAGGAATGAGCGACAGGCTGGACATTCTGGTCTTCGGCGCTCATGCGGACGACGCTGAAATCGGCATGGGCGGCACGATCATCAAGCATGTGGACGCCGGTTACCGCGTGGGCATCTGCGACTTGACTTATGCCGAGATGTCTTCCAACGGCACCGTGGAGCGGCGCCGGCAGGAAGCCGATGCGGCAGCAGGCGTGCTTGGGCTGGCGATGCGGAGCAACCTGGGATTGCCGGATCGGGGGTTGTTCGCCACTCCGGAGCACGTGCGCCGGATTACCGAGGAAATACGACGTTACGCTCCCCGGATCGTGTTCGCGCCTTATTGGGAAGACCGGCATCCGGATCACGTCGCTTGCAGCCGGCTGGTTGAGGAGGCGGTTTTTAACGCGAAACTCCGCCGCTATATGCCCGAGATGCCTGCCGTGCAGGTGGATCAGCTGTATTTTTACTTTATAAATGATATGGGCCGGACGGACGTCATGGTGGACATTACCGCCGAGCAGGAGAGAAAAGAACAAGCGCTTTTATGCTACCGTTCGCAGTTCGAAAGCGGGCTTGGCGAAGAGGATGCCGTTTCGACCCCGCTCAATCAAGGTTATATCGAACGCGTCCGTTCCCGGGACAAGCTGACCGGCCAGCGCAGGCTTATTCCGTATGCGGAAGGTTTCGCGGCGCGGTCGCCGTTCCTCGTGGACAAATTCATGTAGAGATGCCTTTCAATCAAAGTCAGGACTGATCTTCAGCCATGTTGCGGGGGGTCAGTTCTGACTATTTCACGCTTTAGGAACATACGGGTTCATATACTTCTCTTCATAAGGGAGGCAGGCAGATTGAGTCAACCATTAAAAATAGGAATCACGTGTTACCCTTCCCTTGGCGGTTCCGGGGTCGTTGCCACCGAACTCGGGAAGCTTTTGGCCGAAAAAGGGCATCAGGTCCATTTTATCGCGAACAGCATACCGTTTCGGCTGGGAGGCACGTTTCACAAAAACATTTTTTATCATGAGGTGGAGGTCAGCGATTATTACGTATTCCGCTATCCGCCGTACGAAATGTCGCTGGCGACGAAAATGGCGCAGGTTGCCAAAATGCAGCAGCTGGACGTTTTGCACGTCCATTATGCCGTTCCGCATGCCGTTTGCGCATTCCTGGCCAAACAGATGGTGGGGGATCAATTGAAAGTCGTTACGACGCTCCATGGCACGGACATTACCGTTTTGGCCCAGGACGAGTCGCTTAAGGACCTGATCCGCCTGGCCATCAACGAAAGCGATGCGGTAACGGCCGTTTCCCGGGATTTGATCCAAGAGACGCGCGAGGTCCTCGACATCAGCCGGGACATCGACCTGACCTATAACTTTGTCGACAAACGGATATATTATCCGCGGGACATCAGCTCGCTGCGCGGAGACTACGCGGAACCGCACGAAAAAATATTGATGCATATTTCCAATTTCCGGCCCGTTAAACGGGTGGGGGATGTCGTGGACATTTTTGCGAAGGTCCAGGAGAAAGTGCCTTCCAAGCTGCTGCTCGTCGGGGAAGGTCCGGACCTGCCGAAGGTTCAATGCAAAATCCGGGAGCTCGGCCTCGAGGAAAAAGTGTTGTTCTTAGGTAAACAGGACGACATCGCGCAAGTGATTTCCCTGGCGGACGTGCTGCTGCTCCCGTCGGAAAAGGAAAGCTTCGGTTTGGTCGCGCTGGAGGCGATGGCTTGCGGCGTGCCGACGATCGGTTCGATTGCCGGCGGCATTCCGGAGCTAGTCGTCCATGGCGAAACCGGATTTCTGGCGCCGATCGGCGACACGAAGCGCATGGCGGATTACGCCGTTCAGCTGTTGTCCAACGATGCGCTTGCAGCCACGTTCAAGGAGGCCTGCGTCAAAAGGGCATGCGAACAGTTCTGCGACGGGCTGATTACCCAGCAGTACGAGAAAATTTATTACCGCGTTCTTGGGCGCGAGGTTCCGGAGCTCGATTCGGTGTGCGGCTGATCCGGCTTCGGACGAGAGGCAGGGAGGAACGATATTGGTACGATGGAAACAAGCCGATCCCGCGATGGCGGAGCAGGGCAAACAAGTGATTTCAAAGCTGCTTGAGCATGGTCATGAGGCTTATTGGGTCGGCGGCTGCGTCAGGGACGAGCTGATGGGCAGGCCGGTCGACGACATGGACATTACGACCTCCGCGTTGCCGGAAGAAGTGCAGGACGTATTTGAACGGACCGTCCCGACGGGCATCCAGCATGGAACCGTTACGGTCCTGAGCGGGGACTGCGCCTTCGAGGTGACCACATACCGTGTTGAAGGAGCTTATGAAAAGCATCGGCGGCCTGCCGAAGTCGCGTTCGTGCGGGATTTGCGGGAAGATTTGAAGCGGCGGGATTTTACGATCAATGCGATTGCCAGGGATATCGAAGGCAATGTCGTGGATCCGTTTCACGGCATAAACGACCTGGAGGCCCGCTTGATCCGCTGCGTAGGCGATGCCAAAGGACGGTTTCAAGAAGATGCGCTGCGCATGGTGCGCTGCATCCGGTTTGCCTCGGTGTTCGGATTCAACATTGCCTACCGCACTTGGAAAGGGCTGCTCGAGGAACGGGAAAACATCCGCTACGTAGCCATGGAGCGCTTCCGCGTGGAGCTGGAGAAGCTGATGGCCGGCAGCAAGCCGTCAAGAGGGCTGGGATTGCTTTACCGCAGCAAGCTGCCGGCTTATGCCAAGGTTCCTTTTCCCTATGCGTCCGAGGCAAGGCTTATCCGCCTGATCGACGATCTCTCTCCCGAAGAACCGGCGATCCGATTTGCGCTGCTGTTATATGCCTGCGCTGTGCCGGCTGAGAAAGCGAATGCGTACCTCCGGGATTGGACCTTTCCCAATACGGTTCGGGAGCGGATTGTCGGCATTTTAAACGTCGGAGAAGCCGTCGAAGCCATGGACCATACCTCCCCTTGCCGTCTGGAGTGGATCCGGATCGTGCTTCGGTTCGGGCGGGAAACCTCCGAATCTTGGCTGAGGCTGGCCGATGTGCTGAAGGCGGGGGAAGCCGCTGGGGGTTATCCGCAGGACGTATTGGAAAACGGACGGGCGTGGATGGAAGAAATGGCCGTATACCACATGTCCGAGCTGGCTGTCACGGGCAAAGACGTGCTTGCGTTGTCCGGGCGGAAAGGCGGGCCGTGGTTGGGCGAACTATTGAACGGGCTGCTTGTACGCGTTAGTTCGCGCGAGCTGCCGAACGACCATAACCGATTAATCGAAGAAGCGAAACAGGTGATATCAACCCATGAGTGAAAAAGAAACGCTGCTTGATTTGCTGCTCGCCAGCCCGCAGGAGTTCGTTTCCGGCGAGGAAATCAGCCGCAGGTTGTCCGTCAGCCGCACGGCCGTCTGGAAACAGATCAACAAGCTGAGGGAAGCCGGGTACGAATTCGAGGCCGTCCCGAACAAGGGCTACCGGATCGTCAACAAACCGGTACGGATCGACACGCTGACGCTGCTGAAAACGTTAAAGACGAATATCGCGGGCAAGAAGCTGAAAGTGCTTGAAACGACGGTATCCACGCAGGAGGAAGCCAAGGCGCTCGCCGAGGCCGGGGCGCCGGAGGGAACGCTGGTCGTTGCCGAGGAGCAGACGGGGGGCAAAGGCAGGCTCGGGCGGAAATGGTTTTCTCCCAAAGGCAAAGGCATATGGATGAGCCTGGTGCTAAGACCGAAACAACCGCTGCATTACATGCCCCAGCTGACGCTGCTGACGGGCGTCGCGGTGTGCAGGGCGGTACGGCGGACGACCGGCGTCATGGCCGGGCTGAAATGGCCGAACGACCTCCTGGTCGACGGCCGCAAAATCTGCGGGATCCTCTTGGAATCGGCGGCGGAGGACGAATATGTCCGTTACTGCATCGCCGGCATCGGGATCAGCGCGAACCTGGACCCCGACGATTATCCGGATGAGCTCAAATCGGTCGCCACCTCTTTAAAAATAGAAGCCGGTCACCCCGTCGACCGCGTGCAATTGATCGCGGCGGCGATGGAAGAATTCGAAACGTTGTACCGGCTTTACCAGCAGGAAGGATTTGCGCCGATCGCCTCGTTGTGGGAGGCGTTGTCCGTCACTTTGGGCAAACGGGTCACCGTGGGAGCCGCATCGGGTCCCGTAACGGGCCAGGCACTGAAGCTGGACCCTCACGGCGCGTTGGTCATCCTGATGGAGGACGGGCGGGAATTGCCTGTTTTTTCCGGAGATGTCGAACTTAGACGATGAAATTTTGCGAAGGATTTGATATACTGACATGTAGAGGCGGTATCGGCAAGGGACCGAACTGCACTCTGCATGTGCAAGCAATCACAACAGCATAATGCATACGTTGGATTCTGCTCTGAGCCGAAGGGACCGAGACAGAAGGGACGATCGCAAGTGACTCTTTTTTGCCCTTTCGGAACTTTTTAGTGATCTGCTAAAAGGTTTTTTTGTTTTTCCAACACTATTCCGAAGGAAGGGGCTGCAAACATGGCAGTGAAACATCCGCTCAACATCGTTAAAATGAAAAAAATGAAAGAGGAAGGCACGGCGCTCAGCATGGTTACCGCTTATGATTACCCGACGGCGCGCCTCGCCGAAGAAGCGGGCGTCGACATGATTTTGGTCGGCGACTCGCTCGGCAACGTCGTGCTCGGGTATGATTCGACGCTCCCGGTCACCATCGACGACATGGTGTACCATACGCGTTCGGTCGTCCGGGGGGCGGGCAATACGTTCGTCGTCGCCGATTTGCCGTTTATGACATATCACGGGAGCATCGACGAAACGCTGCGCAACGTGCGCAGGCTGATGCAGGAAGGCCATGCCCATGCCGTCAAAATGGAAGGCGGCAAAGATATCAGCGCGGCGGTCGAAACGATCGTTGCCGCGGGCGTTCCCGTTTTGGGCCATATCGGCCTCACGCCCCAGTCGGTGAATCAAATCGGGGGGTACCGGATTCAAGGGAAAGACGAAAAGGATGCGCAGCGCCTGCTGGAAGACGCCAAAGCGCTGGAGAAAGCGGGCGCGTTCGGGGTCGTCCTGGAACTGGTCACCGAACAGGTTGCGGCTTACATCACGTCGCAGCTGTCCATCCCGACGATCGGCATCGGCGCGGGCCGGGGCGTGGACGGCCAGGTGCTTGTTTTCCATGATATTTTCCAATATGCCTCCCCGTACCGCGCCAAAAAATTTGTAAAAACCTTCGGGGATGCCGGAACGATGATCCGCGAGGGTCTGGCTCAATACGTCAAAGAAGTGAAAGAACGTTCTTTCCCGGATGAGAGCCATGTATTTACGGCAGACGATCACGTCATCGATAATCTATACGGCAGAGGCCGGGAAAAGGTGAACAACGCATGAAAGCCGTCAGAACGATTGCAGAGCTTAGGGAAGAAATACGAAGTTTGAAAGCGGCTAAGGATGTAGGAACGGTCGGGTTGGTGCCGACGATGGGATATCTCCATGAAGGGCATGCCAGCTTGATCCGGGCAGCCAAGGAGAAAACGGGCGTCGTCGTCGTCAGCATATTCGTCAACCCGATCCAGTTCGGGCCGGGGGAGGATTTTGAAACATACCCTCGCGACGAACAGCGGGATTTGGCCGCGGCTGAAAACGCCGGAGCCGATCTTGTATTTCTTCCGACCGTGGACACGATGTACCCGCAGCCGACCAAAACGAAAATCGCCGTATCCGAGGTAACCTCCGGGCTTTGCGGCGCGTCACGCCCCGGACATTTCGACGGGGTGACGACCGTGGTGGGCAAGCTGTTTAATATCGTGCAGCCGGATTACGCGTTTTTCGGCATGAAGGACGCGCAGCAGGTGGCCGTGATCCAGCAGATGGTTTACGATTTGAACTTTAACGTGACGATCGTGCCTTGCCCGATTGTACGGGAAGAGGACGGGCTGGCCCTCAGCTCGCGGAACGTGTACCTCAGCCCGGAAGAACGGACGCAAGCGCTGGTACTTTCCCGTTCCCTTCGCGAGGCGAAAGAAGCGGTCGAAAGCGGCCGAATCCGGACCGCGGGCGAGGCCAAACGGTTTTTGACCACTCGCATCAGCGAATCCCCGCTGGCCGTCATCGATTACGTCGAAGTCGCCGCATTTCCGGCCCTTGCGCCGCTTGCGGACGGCGAGCCGGTGATCGAACACAATGAATCCGTATTGATGGCGCTGGCCGTCAAATTCGGCAGAACGCGCCTGATCGACAATTGCCTGCTCCATTCGAAAGGGGAATGACACATGTTCAGAACGATGATGAAATCCAAAATACACCGCGCCACCGTAACCGAAGCGAACCTTAACTACGTAGGCAGCATTACGATCGACGAAGACTTGATGGAAGCCGCCGACCTGCTGGAGAACGAAAAAGTCCAGGTGGTCGACAACAACAACGGCGCCCGGCTCGAAACGTACGTGATTCCGGGTCCGCGCGGGAGCGGCGTCATCTGCCTCAACGGGGCGGCGGCACGCCTGGTGCAACCGGGGGATACGGTCATTATTATGTCCTATGCCATGATGTCCGATGAGGAGATCAAAAACCATAAGCCGAGAGTGGTGTTCGTCAACGAGTCCAATCGGCCGCTGACAACGATGAGCAAGGAAGTGCACGCAACCATCATCTAACGTTTATGAAGACAAGGAATGGCAGGCTCCGCGGAGAATGAAAACAGCCCGTTCAACAAAAAATGAATGCAGGTGACCGCACTGATTTCATTTTTAGTTTAAGGGTGGGATGCAGCGATGTTCCAGCATGTTTTCGCGGAAATGAACCACATGTTAGATGAAATCATGAAACATTACCCGACGGCGGAGGAAACCCAGAAACATCAGTTGATCCAACAATGGAATATGCTGAAGACGATGAGCGACGGCATTATTGATGAATGGTTATCTTTTGAGGAAAAAATGGGGGAATTCCGCCAGCATGTCGAGGTGCCTGCCACCTTGTTTTCAGATCAGAGCTCGCCCGAATTGGAAATGAACGCATTCGTGCGCGGGCAGGGGTATTTCAGGTTGTTGATGTACCGCCAAGCCGCGCAGCAGTTTGCCCAAGTCATCCGTCAATATCCCGACAGCCTTTTGGCCCGGATGTATCTGGCCATGTCCCATTTGCACCTGGACGAAACGGAAGCGGCCCAAAAACATTTCCAATGGATTTTGCCGCTCGCCCACAGCCAAAAGCTGAAAGCGATGATTTACAATGCTTTGGGATGCATTGCCGTGAAGCATGGAGCAACAAGCAAAGCCCAGGAGTTTTTTACCATTGCGTTGCAGTGCGATCCGACGCTGCCCGATCCGCTGATCAATTTGAAGGTGTGCCAGCAGAACCGCGGCCAGCTTCAATACGGCAGCCAGCTCATATCGATGATGTAGAAAGCAGCAAAAAGGCCGATGCATCATGCGCTCCGGGAAGCGCCTTGTGCATCGCCTTTTTGCTGCCCTTTAATTTTCAAATGTGAAATCTTCTGTTATGCTGGTAATTGAGACTGGAACGAAAGGATTAATTTTGATCATGAAATTTGCCGTACTGGATTTTGAGACAACAGGCAACCAGTCCGCCGATGAGATCATTCAAGTTGGACTTGCCATCATAGAAGAAGATTTGACGATATCCCGCGTGTACGGTTCCTACGTCAAACCGACGGTGGAAATCCCGCCGTTTATTACGGGGCTGACCGGTATAACGGAAGAGGATGTGGCGGATGCGCCGCCGCTGGAAGAGATGCTGATGGAGCTTGTGCCGATGCTGGACGACGTCGTCCTGGTCGGGCATAACGTCGCGTTCGACTTCAATTTTTTGCAAAACGCGCTGGACAGCTCCGGATATCTCCCGTTTTCCGGGCGCATTCTCGACACGTTGGATTTTCTTAAAATATGCTTTCCGTCCCTGACTTCCTACCAATTGGGCCAGGTCACGTCGCATTTCGGCATCCAGCATGACCGGCCCCATCAGGCGGACAGCGATGCATTGGCGACGGCTTATGTATTTTTGAAATGCCTGTCAGAACTCAGGGACTTGCCTCTCATCACGCTGCAGCGGCTTACCGAACTGTTTGCCGACGAAGACAGCGATTTGGGATGGTTTTTTGACGGCTTGTGCCAGGAAAAGGAACAGGAGCCGATTCAGGACCTGAACAGCCATACGTTTTACCGCCAGTTTGCCCTGGCCGTCGAAGACTGGACGGAAATGAAACCGCCGCGGGACGAAGGGGACGACAACCCTCTCGCCGGGGTGGAGTTCAAGGAATATTTGGGCGAAATTCAAAATCGTCTTAAGGCTATTATGCCCCAATACGAGGAGCGCGAACCGCAAACGATCATGTTCGATCAGGTGATGAACGCGCTGAACGAGGACAAGCATCTGCTGATCGAGGCGGGAACGGGTACCGGCAAATCGCTGGGATACCTTATTCCTTCCATTTACCAAAGCGTCAAGCAGCAGCAAAAGGTGATGATCAGCACGCACACGATCAACCTTCAGGAGCAGCTGCGGGAGCGCGACGTGCCATTGTTGACGCAGGTTGTGCCGTTCCCTTTCAAGGCGGCGGTCTTTAAGGGAAGACAACATTATTTGTGTTTGAGAAAATTTGAACATAAAATAAACAGAAGAGACTTTTTTAATCCCAAGGAAGATACGATTACCGCTGCGCAGATGATCGTATGGCTTGCGCAAACCGAAAACGGCGACGACGAGGAGCTGAATCTCGGGGGAAGGGGCGGCGACTTCTGGGAAACGGTGAGCAGCGATTCGGATTCCTGCCTGGGCCGCGCCTGCCCGTGGTTCCGCAAATGTTATTATCACCGCGCGAAACATGAAGCGGGCATCGCCGACGTCGTCATTACGAACCACTCCAAGCTGTTCACGGACGTTAAAGCGGGTCATCAGCTGCTGCCGTCCTATGAGCGCCTCGTCATTGACGAAGCCCATCATTTGGAGGACGTTGCCGGCAAACATCTGGGGCTGCACATGAAATATTTCAGCGTCGTCCACACCCTTACGCGTCTGTACAAAGATTCGCGGAGCGGACAGCTTATCGCCCTCCGCCAACAACTGCAGTCGTCCGGGCAGGAGCGGGCCGGCGACTGGATCGCGGCGATCGATCGCATCAGCGAAGATTTGGTCGACGTCAAGGAAACTTGGGACAAGCTCAGCGAATCCCTTTTCGCCCTGATGCCGGAAAGGAATGACGCCGCGCCGGGAGAATCCGGGCAATATGTGCTGAGGCTCCAGCCGTCGAAATGGCCGCAGGAATGGGAAACACTGAAGGCGATGGAGAACCAGATCCATGTGAAAATGAGCGAAATCGTCCGCCGCGGCGAAAAAATGCTGGCCGAATACAAGGAAAACGAAGACGATTACAGCGCGGACAGCCTGATAACGGATCTTAGCGGCCTGTTCAAGGATCTGGCTGCCGAACGCGACGATCTGCGGACGTTCATGAACTTGGACGATGCCACCGTCGTTTATTGGATGGAGGCAAGCAGTCATTTCCGCAGCAAATCGCTTCAGCTGTATGCGGTTCCGGTAGACGTCAGCAAACAGCTCAAGGAGTTGTTTTTCGATAAAAAGAAAAGCGTTATATTAACGTCGGCTACGTTGTCGGTGGACAAGTCCTTCCAATACATGATCGATAATCTTGGCCTGCAGGAAGACCAGGAGAGCGGCAGGCTGGTATCCGTGCAGCTTCCTTCCCCGTTCAAATACCGCGACCAGGCGTTGCTGGTCATTCCGCGGGATTTCCCGAGCGTAAAAGGAAGCGTCGGCGATCCGGTGTTCGTGGACACGCTCGTGCGGTCCCTGGCCGACGCGGCGATCGCAACCCATGGCCGAATGCTGGTGCTGTTCACCTCGTACCGGATGCTCCGGCAGGTGCACGAACCGCTGAAAAACGCCCTTGCGGGCAGCGATATCACCGTGCTCGGCCAAGGCGTGGACAGCGGCAGCCGCACCAAGCTCATTCGCCGGTTTCAAGACAGCAGCGCTTCGGTGCTGCTCGGTACGAGCAGCTTCTGGGAGGGAGTCGATATCCCCGGCGAAGCGTTGACCTGCCTGGCGATCGTAAGGCTTCCGTTCCAGCCGCCGAATCACCCGCTGAACGAAGCGAAAGCCGAACTTTTGCAGCGCCAGAAGAAAAATCCGTTCATGAAGCTTTCCGTGCCGCAGGCGGTCATCCGCTTTAAGCAGGGCTTCGGCCGCTTGGTTCGTACGGCGAATGACCGCGGAATCGTCATCGTATACGATACGCGCGTAATCGAGTCTTACTACGGGAAATATTTTCTCTATTCCTTGCCGGGGCCAAAGATGGAGCATATGAATACGGAAAAAATGGTTCCCCGTATATCTGAATGGCTTCAAGAAGGTTAATACGACCCTTTTCATAGGATCGAACGATAGAATTTAAGCTGTTAAATAGGGGGAACATGCATGAAATCGGAGAAAATTTCCGAAGCGGTCGTCCGCAGATTGCCTGTATATTTACGTTATTTGAATGATTTGCACAAGCGGGAGGTAGCGACGGTTTCCTCCCAGGAGCTTGGTCAGCGACTGGACCTGAACCCGGCACAAATCCGCAAGGATCTGGCGTATTTCGGTGATTTCGGCCGGAAAGGGATCGGATACGACGTTTCGTACCTGATTGAAAAGATCCGCCACATCCTGAACCTGGATCAGCAGATCAACGCGGTGCTTGTGGGCGCCGGCAACCTGGGACAGGCGCTTTCCAACTACAACTTTTACCTGCGCGAAAACATTAAAATCGTGGCGGTCTTCGACGAAAATCCGAAAAAAATCGGCAAAAAAATCAATACGCTGACGGTGCAGCCGATGGAAGAGATCACGGATACGATCAAAAACCGGAACATCCGGATCGGCATCATCACGGTGCCCGCCGTCGAGGCCCAGAATGTGGCCGACCAGCTTATTGGCGCCGGGATCGAGGCGATCCTGAACTTCGCGCCGACCATTCTGAAGGCGCCGGCCAACATCCGGATCCATGCGGCGGATTTCACGACGGACCTGCTGAGCCTGGCTTATTATTTGAATAACGGAAAGGACGATTCAGCCGATGGCGGAGAACAAGACAAACCAATGGATCATTAAAAACGGCAGCTTTGCCGTGCCTGGCCAAGACAAGCCCGTAATCCAGGGCTGCATGGTCATCGAAGGCGACCGCATCGCATATATAGGGGAAGAAATGCCGGAGCTTGAAAACGATGTTCCCGTATTCGACGGCACGCATCTGTTTTTTATGCCCGGCCTGATCAACACGCACGGGCATGCGGCGATGTCGCTGCTGCGGGGGTACGGGGACGACCTGGCCCTGCAAATTTGGCTGCAGGAGAAAATGTGGCCGATGGAAGCCAAGTTTACCTCTTCCGACGTCTATTGGGGAACGGCGCTGTCGGTGCTGGAAATGCTCAAGGGCGGGACGACCACTTTCCTGGACATGTATGACCATATGGACCAAGTCGCAAAGGTGACCGAAGAGTCGGGAATCCGCGCGTCCCTCATGCGGGGCGTCATCGGGTTATGCTCCGAGGACATTCAGCGTCACAAGCTGAACGAGGCGATCCAGTTCGCACGGGATTGGAACGGCAAGGCGGACGGCCGGATCACGACGATGATTTCGCCGCACGCGCCGTATACATGTCCTCCGGATTTCATCGAGAAATTCGTGCAGGCCGCGTTTGACCTGGATTTGCCGATGCATACCCATATGTCCGAAACGATTGCCGAGGTCGAGCAAAACGTTCGGGATTACGGCTTGCGGCCGGTCGCCCATTTGGAGAAGCTCGGCGTATTTTCAAGACCGTCCCTGGTCGCCCATGCCGTTCACTTAACCGATGAAGAAATCGGCATATTGGCGCGCAACAACGTGGCCGTGTCCCACAATCCGGGCAGCAACCTGAAGCTGGCGAGCGGCGTGGCCCGCGTGACGGATCTGCTCAAAGCGGGCGTAACGGTCTCGCTCGGCACCGACGGCGCGGCCAGCAACAACAATTTGGACATGTTCGAGGAAATGCGTCTTGCGGCGCTCATCCATAAAGGGGTGTCCGGCGACCCGACGGCGGTTCCGGCTTACGAAGCCTTGAAAATGGGAACGGTATACGGAGCGCAATCCCTTTTCCTGCAGGACGTCGGTACCCTTGCGCCGGGCATGAAAGCCGATTTTATCGCACTGAATACCGACCAAGCCCATTTCCTCCCGCATACCGATCTGATTTCCCATGCAATCTACTCGGCTAGCGGCAAAGACGTCGAACACGTGTGGGTGGACGGCAAGCAGATCGTGAAGCATGGCGCGTGCCTGACGATGGACGAAGAGCGCATCCGCCGGGAAGCCCAAGCCGCGTTCGAAGGTCTCTTGTCCCGGTAAGAACGGCCAAAGATAGGGGAACTTATGCTAAAGAACAAAAAGAAATGGATTTTTCTCGGCATCGTCGCGTTTCTGCTGATCGTGTTCGGGCTTTACCGTTATTACATATACGTAACGCAGGATATCCGCGCGCAAGAGACGGCGGCCATTCTGAAGGCCAAACAGGAGACAAGCCTCGTGAAGGTGACCGAAGCCCAAAAATCGGTATGGGATACGATCTGCTGGGCGATCGAAGGGTTGGACAAAGACAACCGTCCGATCATGGTGTGGGTGACGATGGACGAAAACGGCAAAGTGAAACCGGGCGAGGGCGCGGTGCACGAAGAGTTGCTCTCCAACGGCATGTCGGAAAATCAGATCAAGGAAAAAGCGACGAAGGAAATTCCGGACGTCAAAAAGCTGAAGGTCGTGCCCGGGATGTACAACGGCGAATACGCATGGCAGCTTTTTTACTGGTCCAAGGATCATTATTATTATCAATTCTACCGGTTCAGCGACGGCCAAAGCATCGGGGGTCCTTTTACGCTGCCTAACCGTTAATCCGCCTAAACGCATTGATGCGAATCATTAGCTAATAAATGGAAAAGAACCTCATGAAAATGGGGTTCTTTGGCGTGCGCAGGATAATATTTTAAATACTTTCACACATTACCTTCGATTTAGTATATACGATGTGATATACTCTATATTGTGATTCAAAGATATACTCTCTGAAAATGGTGTGACCGTCGTGTTGAATGCAGATTGAAAAAGTTTGGAATGACCGTGACTTAGAAGCTTTGCTTAGAGCTCCTTTGCCGCGGTTGTCTATTTTTCGTATGATATAGATAGAACGAATTAAAGTTTTTATGTCATTCTTCGATTCCACGGGGAATTCGTTTTTCGAAGGTGACTTGCTTTAATTCAATCTAAGCAGATAGAGATAATTTTTTAGAATAAGAGAGGAGGACAACGTTTTGAAACTGCGTCCAATACCAATTGCGCTTACTGTTGTCATATCGGCGGCGGTGCTGTTCGGCGGATGGTTCGTTTATCGCCAGACGACGATGCAAGGGCCGCTGCAAAAAATCGTTCAAAATTATAAAGGCGTCAACAACGCCCAATTCGATATTACCCGCAATCAGATCAATTTGAAACTGGATTTGAAGCCTGACACGAACTTATCGGGACTTGTAGACCAAATTACGACCAAAGGAAAATCGGTGGTAGGCAACCGCAAGCTGAAATTCGATTTCGTGGACCATTCCTCCGAGAAGCTGAACCGTTTCTGGAATTCCGCGATGTTCTCCGTCGCCGAAGCGATGGACAACAAGAAATATACCGAAATTCCGGCCAAGCTGGAGCAAATGGCCAAAGATTCCGGCATCAAAACCCAAACGGAGATGGATACGGACAACGTGTATATCAGCCTTAGCGACGGCGATTCCAGCAAGTTTATCGTGCTGCCCCGGAACCCCGCGAAGATAGGGGTGTGGGAATAATGCCAAGATGGACCAAAGAGGTGCTGGTCGGTTTCGTTCCGGTATTGCTCATATTTTTGGCTTATATCGGCGTCAATATCATTCCGTTGATCATTGCGGCGCTGCTGATCGGCGGGCTGCTTTTCATGGCGAGCGTTCGCGGCGGACTGGCCGTAGGAGCCGGGGCGGAGCGCAAACGCAAAAAAAGAGGGCCCAAGAAGCTGACGTTCGAAGAAATCGGCGGGCAGGACCATGCGAAGCAGGAGCTGATGGAGGCGCTGGACTTTTTGATCAAGCATGAAGAAATCCGAAAGCTCGGCATCCGTCCTTTGAAAGGGATTCTGCTGACGGGACCTCCGGGAACCGGGAAAACGCTCATGGCGAAAGCGGCCGCGCATTATACGGATTCCGTATTCGTGGCTTCGTCCGGCAGCGAATTCGTCGAAATGTACGTCGGCGTCGGCGCCGGTCGCGTGCGCGAGCTGTTCCGCGAAGCGCGCAACCGCGCCGTGAAGGAAAACAAACAAAGCGCGATCATCTTCATTGATGAAATCGACGTGATCGGCGGCAAACGCGAAGGCGGCCAGCAGCGCGAATACGATCAGACGCTGAACCAGCTGCTGACCGAAATGGACGGGATTTATTCGTCCGACAGTCCGAGAATTTTGCTTATCGCGGCAACGAACCGCAAGGAAATGCTCGACAGCGCGCTGCTCCGTCCGGGACGTTTCGACCGGCATATCCAGGTCGACCTGCCCGATAAAAAGGGGCGCGAGCATATTCTCCGGCTGCATGCGAAAAACAAGCCGCTTAAAGAGGGCGTCGACCTCGGGAAAATCGCCGAGGAAACCTTTGGTTTTTCCGGGGCGCAGCTCGAGAGCGTCATGAACGAGGCAGCCATTTACGCGATGCGCGAAGGCTTAAAAGAAATCGAACAAAAACATTTGTCCATGTCCATAGACAAGGTGATGATGGGCGAACGCACCGACCGCGAATCGACGCTCGAAGAGAAAAAACGGGTCGCGATTCACGAGCTTGGTCACGCGATCATGGCAGAGCTTGTCCGTCCGGGAAGCGTCAGCCAGGTTGCGCTCAGCCCGCGCGGCAAAGCGCTTGGTTACGTGCGGCATAATCCGACCCAGGAACAATATCTGTACACGAAAACGTTCCTGGAGGAGCAAATTATGATCGCCCTTGGCGGCGCCGCGTCGGAGGAGATTTTCTACGGCGGACGCAGCACCGGCTCGAGCAACGACTTCGAGCAGGCGCTGAACATCGTGCAAACCATGATGAAATCCGGGTTGACGTCCCTTGGCATCGTCGATTTGGACATGGTGACGAAAGAAGAGCTGATGAAAGAAAACAATGCCATTTTGGAAGATCTCATGAAACGGACGCGGACGATGCTGGAGGAACGCCGGACGATTTACGAACAGTCGCTCGATATCCTGCTGAAGGAAGAAACGCTGTCCGGAGACCAATTTCGTCGACTATTTCGTGAACATTCCCAATTACCAGCATAATTTGTGATGCTGGTTCTTTTTTTTTACTTTTTTTCTGTGCTAAGTTATTATTATAGTTTGGGTCACCATGTACCCTCCTACATTAAAGATACGGGTACGACATAGAAAATTCGCAAACAAGTGGCCATAGGAAGGTGGAAGAGAAACATGTACTTTAAAAAGATTGGCGTAATCGGCGGGGGCACGATGGGCCAAGGCATCGCCGAAATGCTGGCGACGCGCGGCCTGGACGTGCTGCTCGTGGAGAAAACGCCGGAAAAACTCGATTATTCGTATTCCATGATCGAGCTCAGCTTGGACAAACAGCTCGAAAAATGGGCCATTACCCAAGCAGAAAAAAAATTGATTTTGGGCAGAATTCATAAAGTGGTGCATCTTGCGGAGCTCGGCACATGCGACATGGTCATCGAGACGATCTCCGAAGACCTGGACGCCAAACGCGTCGTGTTCTCGCAGCTGGACCAAGTATGCCCTAGCCATATCATTCTTGCCAGCAACACGTCTTCGCTCAGCCTGACGGAGCTGGCCAGCTCGACCATGTATCCGGAGCGGGTGATCGGCATGCACTTCATCCATCCGGTAAGCAAAGTCGACCTGGTCGAAATTATCCGCGGTTTGAAAACTTCGGATACGACGTTTACGGAAACCAAACGTTTCGTTGAGGAAGTCGTCCATAAAAAAGGCATCATGGTCTATGAATCCCCTGGTTTCGTTTCCAGCCGGATGATTTGCCTCATGATCAACGAAGCGCTGCATATCCTCCAGGAAGGCGTGGCTTCTCCCGAGGACATCGACGACGCGATGCGCATCGGATACCAGTTCCAATACGGACCGCTGGAGATGGCCGACCGTTTCGGCCTCGACTCCGTCCTGGCGGCGCTGGAGCGGATGTTCCGGGAATTCGGCGAGCTGAAATACCGTCCGTCGATCGTGCTTAAAAAGATGGTGCGCGCGGGGCATTTGGGCGTCAAAACAGGCGAAGGCTTCTTCAAGTACGACAAGGATGGTGACCGGGTATGAAAATTTTAGTCATTAACGCGGGAAGTTCTTCCCTTAAATACCAGCTGTACGACATGACCGACGAATCCGTGCTGGCCAAAGGGCTGGTGGAACGGATCGGCATGGATTCCTCCATCGTAACGCACAAACCTGCGGGACGGGCCGACGTGACGGAAGTGAGCGAAATTTTGGAGCATACGACGGCCATTCGTAAAGTGCTCGGTCTGCTGACAAGCCCTGAGCACGGCGTGATCGGTTCGGTCGACGAAATCGAAGCGGTCGGGCACCGCGTCGTTCACGGCGGCGAATATTTCGGCGAGTCCGCGGTCGTGGACAGCGACGTGAAGTCCAAAATCCGCCAGCTCTTCGACCTGGCGCCGCTTCACAACCCGGCTTCCATGATGGGGATCAAGGCCGCCGAAGCCAATATGCCGAACATTCCGCAGGTTGTCGTCTTCGATACCGCCTTCCATCAATCGATGCCGGAACATGCGTACCTGTACGCCATTCCGAGAGTGCTCTATAAAAAGCATAAAGTAAGACGCTACGGCGCGCACGGCACGTCGCATGATTACGTCAGCCAAGCCGCGGCGGAATTCCTGGGCCGTCCAATCGAAGATCTGAAAATCATCACCTGCCATATCGGCAACGGAGCCAGCATCACGGCCGTGAAAAACGGACGTTCCATCGATACCTCGATGGGCATGACGCCGCTTGAAGGCCTGATGATGGGCACGCGCAGCGGCGATTTGGACCCGGCGATCGTGCCGTTCGTCATGAACAAGGAAGAATTGACGGTCAACGAGGTCAACTCGATGCTGAACAAACATAGCGGACTTTTGGCGATTTCCGGCATCAGCAGCGACATGCGGGAAATTACCGAAGGGATGCAAAACGGCGACGCCAATTCGAAGCTGGCATTCGACATGTACGAATACCGTCTCCGCAAATACATCGGTTCGTATGCCGCCGTCATGAACGGCGTCGATACGATCGTCTTTACGGCAGGCGTCGGAGAGAATTCGGTTGTTTTGCGTGAAAAAGTATGCGAAAATTTGACTTATCTGGGCGTCGAGCTGGATAAGGAATTAAACGCGATCCGTTCCGGCGAACCGCGCCGCATTTCTTCGGCCAATTCCAAAGTGGAGGTTCTGGTGGTCCCGACCAACGAAGAGCTTGTCATCGCCCGGGACACGAACCGCCTCGTACAAGGATTGAAGTCGTAGACGCGAAATCATCGAATACAAGCAAGTTATTGTAAAGGGAGAGATTTAGGCATGGCCACCAAAAGTGTGATTCGTGACGTGAACAAGCACGTAGGAGAGACCGTTACGATCGGCAGCTGGATTCATAACAAACGTTCGAGCGGAAAAATCCAGTTTCTGCAGCTGCGTGACGGCAGCGGATATATTCAGGGCGTCGTCGTGAAAAACGAAGTTTCCGAGCAGGTATGGAACGATGCCAAAAGCCTGACGCAGGAAAGTTCGGTATACGTCACCGGCGTCATTCGCGAGGAGCCGCGCAGCCAGTCCGGCTATGAAATGACGGTAACGGGACTTGAAATCATTCACTTGACCGAAAATTATCCGATTACCCCGAAAGAGCATGGCATCGATTTTCTGATGGACCATCGCCATCTGTGGCTGCGTTCGCCGAAGCAACGCGCCATTTTGGTCATCCGCGGAGAAATTATCCGCGCCGTTCAGGAATTTTTCGATCAAAACGGATTCACACTGGTCGATCCGCCGATTTTGACTCCGACGTCCGCGGAAGGAACGACGAACCTGTTCCACACGAAATATTTCGAAGAGGACGCCTATTTGACGCAAAGCGGCCAGCTTTACATGGAAGCTGCGGCCATGGCGCTCGGTAAAGTCTATTCCTTCGGGCCGACGTTCCGCGCCGAAAAATCGAAAACCCGCCGCCACCTGATCGAGTTCTGGATGATCGAGCCGGAAATGGCCTTTACCGATCATGAAGAAAGCCTTCAGATCCAGGAGCAGTTCATCACGCATGTCGTGCAATCCGTCGTGAAAAACTGCAAGAAGGAACTGGAAGCGGTCGGACGCGATATTTCCAAGCTGGAGAACATCCAAGCGCCGTTCCCGCGCATTACGTATGACGATGCCATCAAATTCCTTCAGGAAGAAGGCTTCGACATTCCGTGGGGCGAAGACTTCGGGGCACCGCATGAAACGGCCATCGCCGAGAAATACGACAAACCGGTATTCATTACGCATTATCCGGCGGGGATCAAGGCGTTTTACATGAAACCGGACCCGAACCGTCCGGAGGTCGTGCTGTGCGCGGACATGATCGCGCCGGAAGGTTACGGCGAAATCATCGGCGGTTCGCAGCGGATCGACGATCCGGTCCTGCTGGAACAGCGTTTCAAGGAGCATGACCTGTCGATGGAAACGTACCAGTGGTACATGGATTTGCGCAAGTACGGAACGGTGCCGCATTCCGGATTCGGTCTGGGGCTGGAACGTACGGTAGCTTGGATCTGCGGACTCGATCACGTTCGCGAAACGATTCCGTTCCCTCGCACATTGTATCGCCTCTACCCTTAATAAAGAGAGATGAAGCTCATGGACGGCGCAGGATGGAACGCATGGGCCGAGGGTGCTTCCTTCGGCCTGGGATCCGGCATGGCGGTCATTCCGTATGTGCTGCTCCGGCATTACCGCAAACTGAAGCTGAGCGATCAAGAGGTGTTGCTGCTCATCCATCTGATATCTTTCAAGCAGGTGGAACACAAAGATTTTCCGACGCTGGAAGAACTTCAGGAGGTGATGGGCGTCTCGGCCCAAGCCATCGCCCAGAGCCTACAGAAGCTGCTGAAAGCAGGGATGATCAGCATCGACGAAGAACTTGACGAGCTCCGCAACATTCAATACGAGCGGTACAATTTGTCCGGCTTGTTCGAGAAGCTGGGCATGCTTTTGGCGGATCAGCGGAAAAACAGGTCCACTCCCGCGTCACGCCCGCATTCGGACACCGGTCCGGAGCAGGAAGCGGGCCGCAATCTGTTCGTCGTGTTCGAGAAGGAATTCGGACGGCCCCTGTCGCCGATGGAACTGGAGGCCATCTCCGGATGGATCGATCAGGACCGTTATCCGGAAGAATTGATCCGCATGGCGCTGAAGGAGGCCGTATTTGCCGGGAAGGTGCATTTCCGGTACATCGACCGGATTTTGCTGGAATGGAGCCGCAACCGGGTCAAAACGGTCAGCGATGCCAAAGCCTATACGCAAAAATTCCGCAATGGCGGACGAGCATAACATGACGGACCGCATGCGGCGGGCATTTTAATGGCGAGATGTTTTGAAATTCCACGTAAAGCGTGCCTTTCCGGTGCATTCGGAGGGCACGCTTTTGTGGTAAAATACATAGGAAACGAGAGTATGGACTGAACGAATATCGATGTTGGGAGGACATCCATGAAAAACATATTAATCTTGGGTGGAACGCGCTTTTTCGGCAAAAGGCTTGTCCGTTTGCTTTTGGACGAAGGCTTTAAAGTGACGATCGCCACCCGGGGAAATACAAGCGACGAATTTGGCGACCAGGTGGAACGCATCCAGCTGGACCGCAACGATAAAACTTCGCTGATGAAAGCGGTCGAAGCGGGGCAGGAGTGGGATACCGTCTTCGATAATATCTGTTATTCTCCGCAAGCCGCCAAGGATGCCTGCGAAGTGTTTCAAGGCAAGGTAAGGAGATATATCCTGACTTCGACGTTGTCCGTCTATGACCCGGCTCCGCGCAAACATAAAGAAAACGACGTGAATCCGTATATTTATCCGGTAACGCTCGGCGGAAAAGACGATTTTTCCTACGGGGAAGCCAAACGGCTGGCGGAAGCGGTATTTTTGCAGCAGGCCGATTTTCCGGTCGCGGCGGTACGTTTTCCGATCGTGCTGGGCGAAGACGACTACACGGGCCGGCTGGAGTTCCATATCGATCATATCAAGCAGGGGCAGCCGATCGGCATCCCGAACCTGAAGGCGGAGATGTGTTTCATATCCTCCGGCGAAGCGGCGTCGTTCCTCGCCTGGCTGCGAAAGCAGCGCGTCGAAGGGGCGATCAACGCATGCTCGCAAGGGGTTGTGAAGCTGTCCGAGCTGATCGGGTGGATCGAAAAAGAAACCGGCAAAAAAGCGGTGATCGCCAAACAGGTTCGCGATGAGGACAAATCCCCGCTCGGCGTTCCCGATTCGTGGGTGATGGATACGAGCAAAGCGGAGCGATTGGGCTTCGAGTTCCAGCCGCTTCGTGCTTGGCTGCCGGCGCTGATCGGCCGCATGTCTGCCGAAAGATGATGAAACTTCGCCTTGTTTTAAGCCTTTTCCTGCGGGGAAAGGCTTTTCTTTTTGCGATCGCACGGGGAAATCTATCATGCTAAAAATTGTTTTTGAAAAAGATGCAGGGTTGGCGGAACGGTTGTCGTCTATTGTTACGGGGAAGGGGGAGAGAAAGATTGACGAAGCACGATTGATCGATCAAATCAGGCGCGGCGACCAGGCTGCATTCCGGATGCTTGTGGAGCAATACTCGCAGCATGTGTTCCAAACCGCCTATTCCGTGCTCAAAAACGCCAAAGAAGCGGAAGATGCGGCACAGGAAGTTTTTTTGCAGGTCTATAAATCTCTCCCGGAATACCGTTCCCAAGGGTTCAAAACATGGATAACCCGTATTTGCGTGAACAAGGCGATCGACGCCAAACGCAAGATAAGCAGGCGGCGGGAAGAGCAGATGGCCGATGGAGAGCTCATCGAGCACTTGCCGTCGGCGGAAGAGGATGTGCTGAGGCAGCTGGTCCGCAAAGAAAAGCAGAAGCTGCTGGAGACAAAAATGGACGGTTTGCCTGCCCAGCACAGGGACATTTTAGTTCAATTCTATATAGAGGAAAAAAGCTATGACCAGATCGCCAGGGAGCAAAACATTGCGGTAAAAACGGTAGAATCGAGGCTTTACCGGGCGCGAAGCTGGATTCGGAAGCACTGGAAGGAGGAAGAATGGGATGAATGACAACCGGAAAGCGATGCCGTCCGTCGAGGCATGGGCCGCATACATCCGCGGGGACGAGTCGGTACGGGAGCAGGTGGAATATATGGAAACGCTCCTGCTCGAAGATGAACAGGCGCTGGAGATGTACATGAAAGCGCTGGAGCGGGAAGGCTCGGAACTCCCCGTTTTGGCGCAGCCCGAGCGGTTTGCGGACAATGTCATGTCGCGGATCGGGAATCCTCACGCCAAAGTCGTCAACATGGAGGCAAAGGACGACAGGCGCCGCTGGTACGAACATCGCTTGTTCCATTATGCCATAGCAGCTTGCCTGACGCTGATCTTCCTCTCGGCGGGGTGGTTCGATAAGCTGACGCCCGGTCCGGAACATGTCAAAAAACATGCCAACGAGTCATCCTTCAGCGAAGAGCTGGTTAAAGTTACGACGGGCTGGATCGACCGGCTAAAGCCTCAAGGCCGTTAAAAATAATGACCGTACCGTTTAGGATGCCTTGGGCATCCTGAGACGAACATTTTTTGAAAGGACAGATGAACGTGGAACCTTACCGCAATAAAATGACAGCCTTTATCCTGAATTTCATCCCTGGGCTGGGGCATTATTATATGGGCAGAAAAGGAAGAGGATTCGTTTATCCGTTTCTGTTTTTCGGGGGAATCTTGTTCGGTTTTATGCTGGCCGTCGCCAACACGTACGAAGCGTTTTTTTTTATCGTTTTGACCGCGATTTGCGCGATAGCGCTGTGGCTCGTCTGCATGCTGGATTTGGTCGTGTTTTTGCTGCGGCAGCCTGCGTTCCCGCCTCAAGGTTATGATCCTAACGGATATTACCCTGGCGGCCATCCGCCGTACGCCGATCCGCATGCGCCGCCTGCCGGCATGTTCGCGGGGCAGGATGAAACGGGAGGCGGCTATGCGTATCCGCCGTATCCGCCCCGTACCGGATCGTCCCAGAGTCCGGAAAGCGAACGTTTTTATACGATTTTGCTGTCCTTCGTGCCGGGACTCGGCCATTTGCATATGGGACTCATGCAGCGGGGACTATCGTTTTTGATCGCCTTTTTCGGCTTGGGCACGATCATGTTTTTCCTGACCGGACTTACGAGCCATACGATTTTCCTGTTGTTCCTCGGCGTGCTGCCGATCATCTGGCTCTACTGCATGTTTGACGCCGTTCAGCTCATACACCGCAGACAGTCGGGGGAAGCGCTTCGCGACCGTTCGCTGTTCGACGATATGGAGGCGGGCCGCGAGGAAGGCAAACGGAGCAAAGTGATCGCGACGCTGCTGTCCGCTTTTCCGGGCGCGGGGCATATGTACCTCGGACTGCAAAAACGGGGGCTGCAGCTGATGGTGATTTTCCTTGGCAGCGTGTATGTGCTGGATGTGCTGCACTTGTCCCTGTTTCTCTTTCTCATTCCGCTGGTCTGGTTCTTTTCGTTTTTTGACGGGCTTCAGCAAACGAGCCGTTATGGACGCGAGCCGCTCGTGGACCGTCCGATCATCGAAGGCATTTCCGACCACCAGCGCTGGCTGGGCATCGGGCTGGTGCTGCTTGGACTGTATTACGTCGGATCCACGATCTTGGTCCCGTTCCTTGACCGGTGGTTCCCGGAGTGGTTTATCGAATATAAAATGCGTTATTTGAAGCCTGCTCTCGTGTCGATCCTGCTCATTGCGGGCGGCATCAAGCTGATGACCGGTTCGGATAAAAGCCGCGCGAACAAAAATAGGAAGTTTCACTAAACGCGGACGCTGCGGAAACTTACATTCGACTGCTTGCCTACGGGGCTGCCCGGAGGATGGGCATGATCGCGGAAACAAAATTACAACATCACGTTTACAAAGGGGGAGCGGCGGCTTCCCCTTTTGTTCTGTATTTTTTTATTTAAACCATACATTACGTTTGTGCATCTTTCGGACGATCTGCTAAGATGTGAAGGGATTGAGCGATCGCCGGAAATGAACGAACAATGACTTGGAGTGTGAGCGTGATGGAAATGGCAACGATAGAAGATTTTTTGAAGCTGGATTTACGGATCGGCACGATCATAAAAGCGGAAAACTTTGCGAAAGCCCGCAAACCCGCCATGAAACTCGAAATCGATTTTGGCGACTTGGGAATCAAACGTTCGTCGGCGCAAATTACCCAAAGATATTCGCCCGGACAATTGGTGGGGAGACAAGTGGTAGCCGTCGTCAACTTTCCGCCCCGCAGGATTGCGGGTTTCGATTCGGAAGTGCTGGTCCTTGGGGGCGTTCCCGGGGAGGGGGACGTCGTGCTGCTGAAGCCGGATTTGGTTGTGCCCAATGGAACGCCGATTGCTTAAGCGGCTGGAACGCATTAGGGGAAGAGGCTCCGCTATGGTATAGTAAAGACATGAATTCAGGACAGAAACGGAGCGATTGACAGGATGGCCGAGAACAAACAAAACAAAGCAAAGGGAGCGGCAGGCGGCCGGGGAACGGAACAACGCGATTTCAACCCGGCGGGCGACCGCCGATCCAAGCGACAGGCTGCCCATCCGAAAGAAACAGGCAAGCATGGAAAATCAGGGGAGAAATGGCATGGAGCGGCCCCAAGCACAAAAGGGATCTCCCCTAAAAACGAACCTTCCGCTGAATCCGTGAAGGTAGGAGAAAAAATCGTCGTGACGATCAAACGGATCGGCATTAACGGGGAAGGCGTCGGCTACTACCGGAAGAAGGCGGTTTTCGTGCACGGCGCACTGCCGGATGAGGTCGTGAAGGCCAAGGTTACCCGGACCGAACCGGGATATTTGACAGGGGAAATCATCGAAATCGAAAAAAAATCGCCGCAGCGCAAAGAGCCGCCGTGCCCGATTTATTACAAGTGCGGCGGCTGCCAGATTCAGCATATGAACTACGATGCCCAGCTGCAGGCGAAAGAAGAGATTATAAGGGAGTCGTTTCAGCGTTATACGAAGCTGGAGACGCTTCTCATTCGCCCGATCCTCGGCATGGATAACCCGTGGGGATACCGGAACAAAGCCCAGCTTCAAGTGGGGCGGGAAGGGAAGGATGTCATTGCCGGCCTGTATGCGATGGGAACGCATCGCCTGATCGACATCAGCGGCTGCCCGATTCAGCATCCGGTGGTGAACCGGGTCATCGAACAGGTCAAGGAAGTGCTGGAGGAGCTGGATATCCCCGTTTATAATGAACGGACGCGCGAAGGCGCAATCAGAACGATCGTGGCCCGCGTCGGGCAGACCAGCGGCAAGGTCCAGCTCACGCTGATTACGGCGACCGACCGGCTGCCCGATTCCAGAAGGCTCGTCGGGCACCTCCGGGCGCGCCTGCCGATGGTGACGACGATCGCGCATAATATCCACAAAGGGAAATCGCCGCTTGTGTTCGGCAGCAAAACCGTCATTTTATGGGGTGAAGAACAGCTGGAGGAGTCTCTTGGAGACGTGCGGTTCGCGTTGTCTCCGCGCGCGTTTTTTCAGCTGAATCCCGAACAGACGGTGAAGCTGTACAATGCCGTCCAGGAAGCGGCCGGCCTTAACGGTTCCGAGCTTGTCGTCGATGCCTATTGCGGGACGGGCACGATCGGCCTTTGGCTTGCGCCGTTTGCGCGGGAAGTCCGGGGGATCGAGCTGATACCGGAGGCGGTGGCGGACGCGCGCGCCAATGCCAAATCGACGGGCGTGGACAACGCGCATTTCTACGAAGGCCGCGCCGAACAGCTGCTGCCCGAATGGGTGAACCGCGGCATCCGCCCCGACGTCGTCGTCGTCGATCCGCCGCGTACCGGATGCGAGCGTCCGCTGCTGGATGCCATCGTCAAAGCCAAACCGAAGCGGATGGTGTACGTATCTTGCAACCCGGCTACATTGGCGAAAGACTGCCAGGTGCTTATCAGCGGCGGCTACAAGATCGAGTGGGCGCAGCCGGTGGACATGTTCCCGCAGACGAGCCATGTGGAGTGCGTGTGCTCCTTGATTTATAAGGGGGGAGCATAGAGGCATGAAGGGGAAACGTTGCACGTTTACCCACTTGCCGCCAATGCAAAGAGAGCAAAGACACCCTGTGGGATTGATGCCGCAGGGTTTTATGAGGTAGCTCGGATTCGAGGTTCAGGAATCTCTTGTATGAGCGGGGGAACCCCATGGGAAAAGCGAAGGTGCTGGAAAAAGCAAAAAGGAAAGCAAGAGAAATTAAACGCAACATTTTTGTGCTATTCCTAGCTTACAAAGACCCAAGAGTATCGTGGTATGCTAAGCTATTTACGATAGTAGTTGTTGCCTATGCATTTAGTCCAATTGATTTCATCCCCGATTTCATTCCTGTTTTGGGTTATATTGATGATTTAACCTGAATTTCGAAAGTAACATCGTCTGAAAAACAAGAAAAGGGCTCCAATTCTTTGGTAGAATGGTGTTTGTCCAGAACATCACCTACAAAGAAAGGAGCACCTTTTAGATGAAGTCTACCACACCCGTCAGCAAAATCAAGACCGAATT